>NZ_JBWKNN010000001.1:1176626-2099963 GCF_059415585.1 Hylemonella sp. GW821-FHT10B10
GGGGCCCCACTTCCGCCTGTTCAAGCCTGCGCAGGCAGGCTTGAAGCCGCAGGCGTCAGCCTCTCGGGGGCCCTCGCGCCTTGGGGCGGCCCGGCGGCGCTCAAGTCCTGCCATGTCTGACTTCATCTATCTCGCCTCCCAGAGTCCGCGTCGCCGCCAGTTGCTGGAGCAAATGGGCGTGCGCCATGAGCTGCTACTGCCCGACGCCGGCGAGGACGCCGAGGCGCTGGAGGCCGTGATACCGGGCGAGGCGCCCGCCGCCTATGTACAGCGCGTGACCCAGCTCAAGCTCGATGCCGCGCTGGCGCGTCTCAAGCGCCGCGGCCTGCCGGCCGCGCCGGTGCTCTGTTCGGACACCACGGTGGCGCTGGGCCGGGTGATCTACGGCAAGCCTGCCGATGCAGCCGACGCCCGGCGCATGCTGGGCGAGCTCTCGGGCACGACGCACCGGGTCCTGACGGCCGTGGCCGTCGGCACCGTACGGCGCCGCCAGCAGGCCCTGAGCGATTCGCGTGTCACCTTCGTGCCCATGAGCCGCCAGCAGATCGCTGCCTATGTGGCCGGCGGCGAGCCCATGGGCAAGGCCGGTGCCTATGCCGTGCAGGGCCGGGCGGCCGTGTTTATTTCACGGATCTCGGGCAGCTACTCTGGCATCATGGGACTGCCCATGCACGAGACGGCACAATTGCTGCATACCTTCGGCTTCAAGATCTAGAACCAACAGAGCCATGCAAGAAGACATCCTGGTCAACTGGTCGCCGCAGGAGACGCGCGTGGCCGTGGTGGAAAACGCGGCTGTACAGGAGCTGCACGTGGAGCGTGCCTGCGAGCGCGGTCTGGTCGGCAACATCTACCTGGGCAAGGTGTCGCGCGTGCTGCCGGGCATGCAGTCGGCCTTCATTGACATCGGGCTGGAGCGCGCGGCCTTCCTGCACGTGGCCGACGTCTGGCATCCGCCCGCCGAGGGCGAATCACTGAGCGCTTCGCGCGCATCCCAGTCGCAGGTGCCGATCGAGAAGCAGGTGTTCGAGGGCCAAGCGCTGATGGTGCAGGTCATCAAGGATCCGATCGGTACCAAGGGCGCACGCCTGTCCACCCAGATCAGCATCGCCGGGCGCTTGCTGGTCTTTCTGCCACAGGACGATCACATCGGCGTGTCGCAGAAGATCCCGCTGGCCCAGCGGGACGATTTGCGTACGCGCTTGCAGAAGCTGGTGGGCGAGCAGGGAGGCGGTTTCATCCTGCGCACCAATGGCGAGGACTCCAGTGACGCCGAGCTGGGCGATGACATCACCTACCTGCGCAAGACCTGGACACGCATCAAGGATGCTTCCACCCGGCTGCCGCCCAAATCCCTGCTGCACCTGGACCTGAATCTCTTGCAGCGTGTTCTGCGCGATCTGGTCAGCGAGCACACGGTGACTATCAAGGTCGATTCGCGCGAGCAGTTCGAGGCTTTGCACGCCTTCGGCATGGAGTTCATGCCGGCTGCGGCGGCCAAGCTGCAGCACTACAAGGGTGAACGGCCCATCTTCGACCTCTTCGGCATCGACGAGGAGGTCGGCAAGGCCCTGGGTCGGCGTGTGGAGCTCAAATCCGGCGGCTACCTGATCGTGGACCAGACCGAGGCACTGACCACCATCGACGTCAACACCGGTGGCTTTGTGGGTGCCCGCAATTTCGACGACACCATCTTCAAGACCAATCTGGAAGCCGCAGGTGCCATCGCCCGCCAACTGCGCCTGCGCAACCTGGGCGGCATCATCATCGCGGACTTCATCGACATGTCGCGTGAGGACCACCGCGAGGCGGTGCTGTCCGAGTTCCGTAAGCAACTGGCCCGCGACCGCGTCAAGACCATGTTGGGTGGCTTCTCGCAGCTGGGCTTGCTGGAGATGACACGCAAGCGTACCCGTGAATCGCTGGCGCACATGCTGTGCGAGGTGTGCCCGAGCTGCGAGGGCAAGGGCATCGTCAAGACCCCGCGCAGCGTGGCCTACGACATCCTGCGCGAAATCCTGCGCGAGGCGCGCCAGTTCAATCCGCGCGAATTCCGCGTGGTGGCCGCGCCCCAGGTCATCGAGCTGCTGCTCGACGAGGAAAGCCAGCACCTGGCCGGCCTCTCCGACTTCATCGGCAAACCGATCTCTCTGCAAAGCGAGACGGCCATGGGGCAGGAGCAGTACGACATCGTCCTGCTCTGAACCGGAATCTTCGAGCCATGCGTATCGCCATCATCAACCGTGTGTTTTCCAGATCCGCTGGCGGCGCTGAAAGCTATTCGGTCGCCATCACACAACAGCTTGCTGCCCGGCATGAGATCCATGTCTTTGCGCAGGAAACGAACCAGCCTGTGGACGGGGTGAGCTACCACCCGGTCTTTTGCCTGAGCAAGAAGCCCCGCTGGGTCAATCAGCTGCTGTTTGCCATGGCCACCTGGTGGCAGACCCGCAAGGGCTTTGATGTGGTGCACTCCCACGAAAACACCTGGCACGGCCAGGTGCAGACCGTGCATGTGCGGCCCTTGCGCCACAACCTGCTGCATGGCCGGCGCGGCCTGAACCGCACACTGCGCTGGCTCAAGGTGTGTCTGAGCCCGCGCCTGATCACCTATATGCTCCTGGAGGGTGCGCGCTTCATGCGCAGGCCCGGCCGGGCCATCGTGGCGACGTCCAAGACGCTCAAGCTTGAGTGCGAGCAGGCCTACCCCGCCAGCCGCAAGCGTCTGGCGATCATCACGCCGGGGACCTATCTGAGGCAGGACACCATCACGCGCGCCATGGCGCGTCGGCAACTGGGTCTGCCGCACGAAGTGCCGCTGTTGCTCTTTGTGGCCAACGACTACAAACGCAAGGGGCTGGACGCACTATTGCAGGCGATGGCGAAGCTGGCGCCCGAAGTGCATCTGGCGGTGGTCGGCGATCCGGCCCCCATCGCACATTACCGGCAGCAGGCTGAAAAGCTCGGCGTGGCCAATCGGGTGCATTTCCTGGGCTCGCTGGATGATCTGGACCCGGCCTATCGCGCGGCCGACTGCCTGGCCCATCCCACACTGGAAGACAGTTTTGCCATGGTGGTGCTTGAAGCCATGGCGCACGGCCTGCCGGTTGTGGTCAGCGGCCCGGTGCATTGCGGCATCTCGCGCGAGTTGCAGGACCGCCACGAGGCGCTGATCCTGCACGATCCGCGCGATGCCAATCTGCTGGCGGGGATGCTGCGTTCCGTGCTCGACCAGCCTGAGCTGGCTGATCAGTTGCGCCACCATGGGCTGGAGTTCGCCCGGGCGCATACCTGGGAAAGCGCCGCCCTACAATACGAAGCGCTATACCAGCAGGCCGCCGCCACTTCCCGATGACCGACCCGATCCGGCAACGCTGGCTTATCTTGGCCCATGCCTTCAATATGGACGGCCGGGCCGCCAGCCAGACCATCACCGACAAGCTCCCGCACCTGCACCAGGCCGGCATAGAGCTGGTGGTGCTCAGTGGTGTGTCGGGCCGCAAGGACGAGGTGGTTGAGCACCACCAGCTGTGGCCCGCCGGCCCCGCCGGCCTGCGTTTCGAATTGCGGCATGTACTGCGCCGGCGTTTCGAGAATCGCTTTGTCTACCGCCTCCTGATGACCCTGGCCTCGCTTGTGCTGCTGCCCGGACTCGTCGTCGAGAAATTGCTGCGCCCGGTAGAGAGCTCCTGGTCCTGGTGGCTCGGCGCCTACCTGAAGGGCAGGGCGCTGGCCCGTCGCCAGCCTTTTGACCTGATCTACTCTACCGGTGGTGCCTTTGCGGCCCATCTGGCCGGCGGGGCGCTCAAGCGCGCCACCGGTACACCCTGGCTGGCCGAGGTGCACGACCCCTTTATCACCCCTGGCAGCACGCCGCAGACAGCGCAACAGAAGATGCAGGCGCGGGTGGAGGCGTTGATCTGCGGCGAGGCCGATGTCGCCATCTGGTTTACCGAACAGGCCCTGGCCAGCGCCCGGGCACGGCATCCCGAGCTGGGCCAGCGCGGCAAGATGCTGCTGCCCGGCATCGACCCGCCCTTTCAGAGCCTGCCACCCTATGCGCCGGGTGACAAATTTATCGTGGGCCATTTCGGTTCGCTTTCAGCGACGCGCAACCTGGTGCCTTTCATCGAAGCTCTCGAGGCTTTGCAGGCACGCCGCCCGGACCTGGTGGCTGCCACCGAACTGCACGTCACCGGTGGCCCGCTCGATGCCGTTTCAAGCGCGAAACTCGCCCAGTCTCCGGTGCGGGCCTGCGTGCGCCATCTGGGGCGCATCGAAGCCGATCCCGTCACGGGACTCTCCGGTCGTGAACAGATCCTGCGTCGTATGCGCGGCGTGGACGTGCTCTTGCTGCTGCACGGCGAAGAGCCGATCTGCGAGGAGTACATCCCGTCCAAATTCTATGAGTACCTTTGGATGCAGCGCCCCATCCTGGCCACCGTGCACCGCAATCCGCAGATGACCGGCATGTTGCGTGGTGCTGGCCATACGGTCGTGCAGACGGGCGAAGTGGGACAGGGTGCAGCAGCCTCAGCCACTGAATTGGCCCATGGCCTGGTGCAGTTGTTCGATCGCTGGTGCGGTGCGGGCCTGCCGGACAGCGGTTTCTCCAGTCCCTACACCACCCAGGCTGCCGTGGCACGTCTGCTGGTCTGGGCGACTGATTTGAAGAGGAGTCCTGTGTGACGACACCTTTGCTGTCCCTGGTTGTTCTTGGTTTTCGCAATTTCGACGTAACCACGCGCGCCTGCCTGGAGTCGTTGGTGCCCTGGTTTGATGACGCAGAGATTGAAGTCCTGGTTGTCGACAACGGCTCGCCAGACGATTCAGCCGGAAAAACCGCTGCCTGGTGTGCGGCCCACCCGCGAGTGAAATGCCTGCTGAGCGAATCCAACCGCGGTTTCGCTGGCGGCATGAACTGGGGGGTAACACAGGCCCGCGGGCAATGGTTGCTGCTGGTCAACAACGACACCGTCTTTCCGGCGGGCACGCTGGACGCGCTGAAGCGCACGGTACGCGAGGTTCCGACCGACGTGGCCATGCTAGGGCCTGTGACCAATGCAGCTGGCAACGGGCAGCGCCTATGGAAGCCTGGCGCCACGCATGAAGACTGGCTGCAGATCGGCCAGTGGCTGAATGAGAACCCGACGCACCAGCTGATGCCGGCCTACCGCTGCGATTTCTTCTGTATCGCCATCCGGCGCGATGCCTGGGACCGGCTCGGTGGCCTCGATCTGGAGTTCGGCCTGGGCTATTACGAGGATTTCGACTTCAGCCTGCGACTGGCCAAGGCGGGCTACCGGCAGATGATCACGGAAGACGTGTTCATCCTGCATGTAGGCAGTGCAACCTTCAAGGCCAGCCCCGCGGCGCGGGCGCTGATCAAACGCAACAAGAAGCTGTTGAAGTCCAAGCACCCGGAGGCGCGCTTTGAACATACCCGCCTGGGCAATCTGGCGGTGCTGCGGGCCTACAAAAAGTTGGAGGCTGACGGTCTCTGGAGTCCCCAGCTCGAGTCCAGGCGCCAGTTGCGCCTGGGTGCCCTCAATGGCGACGCACCGCGTAGCTTTTTCAAGAGATGGTTATGGAAAAACAAAGTCGCACGCACGCTGTGAAAGCGCAGCTATCCGATCCGGCGATCTGGACCGGTCTTTTTGCAGCGATTTATCTCGCGGTCTTGCCAATGGCCGACACCATTGCGCTGCGCAACGTAGCCTTATTTGCCCTGTTCGTATCCTTGGCCTGGCAGTTTCCCAAGATACGTTCCGAGTTCCGTCTGGGCCTACCGGTCCTGCTGTGGATGGCCTACTTGCTGGTTTTTCCGTTGATTGCCGACGACCATAGCGTTGCATTGCGCAGCCTGGAGGGTCAGTGGGGTCGCGGCATATTGGCCATGTTGGCAGGAGCCGGAACAGCGCTTGTGTTACGCAACAGGACTACGGGCGTGGCCTTTCATCTTGGATTGCTAAGTACCTTGACCCTGCTGGTTTTTCTATCACTTGTCGCCTGGAGAACGCTTCAAACAGGAGCTATTCCCTGGGGTTATTGGGGGCGGGAGAGTCATCATGCCGATCTAGGCTATGCCGCCGGACAGGCCGTGATTCTGCTCACGGCGGCGCTTATTGCTGGTCACGAAAAGTACCGCCGGTGGGCGCTGCTCCTCGTGGCCTGCGCGCTCATTTCTCCCGCGCTGGCCAACTCGCGTGCTGGACTCTCATTTGCTATCCTGGGCGGGGTGCTAGTCTTTCTCGCCGCGGTGTTGACCCAGGCCGGTGCGACAAGACGGTATGTGCTGGGAGGTATGGCTGCCTTGCTGCTTGCCGGGGTGGCGGTCGTCGGTGTGGCGATCAAGGTGGACCCCCGCTGGCAGGATATGACCGTCAAGTTTGCCGCGGGCTTTTTGGGGGACCCGATCCTTATCGAATGCGAAGGGACGGCTTCAATCGAGGCCGAGATCGCCGCGCGTTACGGTCCTGCGGGGCGCGCGCAGAGCGTGATCGCCGCAGTGCAAGATGGCGACGGGGCCCGCGTTGTGATACTGCGTGCTGGCTTGGAACTGGCCTACAAGCACCCATGGGGCCTGGACGGGTCCAGGCAATCCTTTCAGAAGTTGTTGCGACAGGAATGCGCTGCCCCGGTCCTCAACATGGCCCATGCGCACAACGGCTGGGTCGACACGGCACTTGCCATTGGATGGGCGGGTGTCCTGCTCTATTTCTGGGTGTTAGTGTATTTCTGCATTCAGGGTTTTATGTATCTAAGGAGCAATTCTGAACTGAATGAATGGGCCTTGATCCTGATAGCCCTGTCCATATTTTGGACGCTCCGCGCGTGGACCGATTCGGTATTCCGAGATCATATGTTCGAGATGCAGGGCTTCTTACTGGCGTACGCCTTGCTGCAGGCGCGCCGGTGGAGCGGAAACGCCGGGCGGAAGACCGCCGACTAGATCCGGCCGAGCAGGCGTTTCACCCTGCGTGCGATCCGCGAACCCAGGGAACCGGCCTCGCGAGGCCAATCCATCTGACGGTCCCAGGCGGATTGGTGGATGACACCGCTGTACAGGGTCGCAAGATCCTCGGCCTTGACCCCCGCACGACGGTCCTTGTCGAGCTGCCACGCGTAGTGATAGACCTTGAACAAAGGCTGGCATGGGACCAGGGGGATAGCCTGGTAGCGTAGCAGCGCCTCACCGTACCAGTTCAGGTCGATGGGTTCCAGCAGGATGGCATCCAGAAAACTCATGCCCCGGGGTGTCAGGAATTCCCGGTCCAGGCTTTCCCATACGTCCCGGTGCCAGATCGGCGGATTGGGGCCAAAGCTGTAACAGCGGCCGGTCCGCTCGAACAGTCGCATGAACTTTTCGGCCTCCTGCATGAAATCGCGCACCACGTGGGAGCGACCGGTTGTGATTGCCAGATCCAGCAGCTCATGTCCTTCATCGATGACGGTGTAGGGCTCGCCGTTTTCGAGTACGAAGTCACGCCGGTGGAAGGGGCGGATGAACATCGAGTCCGAATCGATGCAGGCGTAGGCGTCGCTGACCCCAAGACGCCAGAATTCCGACTTGATCACCTGTTGAGACAAGCCCCCACGCAAGGCGGCAAGCTTCTCCTTATCAATTTTCGGATTTTTCGCGATGATTTGCTCGTCCTCGACGAGTTCCACCGGAAGTCCTGACAGGAAATCGCGAAACAGCGGCATGTCTCGTTGAGGACAGGAAACGTAGAAAGGGATGCTGTCTGTATTGAAGCGCTGGACCGACTCGGCCAGCCGGCGCGTACGCTTGACGTCGGTGCTGAAGCTCTTGCAATACAAAGCAATGCTGGTTTTCATGGTGCTTCCCGCGGGCCTGCTGTCTGTGAGCTGTCGATCAAGATGGGAACTTGAGGATAAAACCTGCCAGTGCCGCCGTCCCCAGCCGGTTCTGTTCTGCGATCGCAGTTTCATAGGCCTGGAGACGTTCGCTGCCAAAACTGGACAGGTCGCGCGTGACGACATAGGAGCGCGGATCGAGCAGAGCAATGCCGGCCTTGTGCTGTTCGCTTGCCAGGTAGTCGTCAATGGTTCCTTCGAAGTGCACGCGATCGACGGTCATCCCGCATTTCCGGGCGAACAGTTTCATGGACTGGACGCTGAAGATGTAGATGTGACGGGGTGCATCCAGTGACCACCAGTACTTGCCGTATTCCTCGGAGAGTGCCGAGCCGGAGACTGGGAGTCGCACGAGAATTTCTCCACCGGGCTTCAGAAACCTGGCAACCTTGACCAGATCGTCAGCTGGCGTAGGCGAGTGCTCCAGCGCATGGTTGAACATGATGAGATCGAAGGTCTCACCGGCAAAGCGGCTTTCCAGCTCACCGATGGACGCCTTGAAGACCCGGGCACCATTGCGATAGGCAATGTCCTGCGGGACGAAGGGGTCGATGCCTACCACCCTGCGGATTCCCAGATCGGCCAGCTCATGCAGCAGCTCGCCGGTACCGCTGCCGATCTCGAGGATGGACATGTCGCGGCGCAGCCTGGTGTGACGTGACAGGTGATTGACGGGGCAAGGCCTGGCCCCAGCCAGCAAGCGGCCCAGCACGCCTGTGCCGAAGTAATAGAACTCGTTGCGCAGGCGTCGTTTGAGTTGACGCAGACGGGCTGAGAAGGTGTCTGGCTCCTTGTACTGGAAGGAGTAGTAGGACTGCGGGTAGTACTTGCCGTAGTCATCCAGTTTTTCGGGCTGATAGGTCGAGCCGCAGTCCGTGCAGTGCACGTACCGGAAAGGGCCATCACGGCCATGCATCATTTCCATGGGCAACAACTCGGAGAGTCGGCTGGAGCCGCAAATCTCACAAACTGTCCCAGCCTTGGCGGGCGACGGATTATTGGTGGTGGTGCTCATGACGGTGCTGGTATGGGTCGGATGACGTGCTGGATCAACCGCGCCGATCTTCGTAAGTCGTACTGATCTTGAGAGCGAAGTGCAGCAGATGCGTCGCTTGTGCCACCAGCACGCGTCGCAGGGCCATCAGGTTATCGCCCGCATGAACCCGTCCCCGGCGTGTCGTTGTCGCTGTCAGATAGCCGGCTTCCTCTGCCATCTGGCTGTGTTCGGCATGGAAGCGGCCATAGGGGTAGCAGAAGTGCCGCACCTCGCAGCCAAGTACTTTTTCAAGCTCCCGTTTCGATCCGGCAATCTGTTCGCGCGCCTGCTCGGCGCTCGACTGGTTCAGGTCGGCGTGGGTCTTCGTATGGGAGCCGATATCCATGCCGCCGGCCAGCCAGGTCCGCCAGTCGGCTTCACTCATCAATGGCTTTTCGGCGACAAGGCCCTGATCCCAGCTGTTGGTGCCACCTATCATGCTGCTCACGGCATAGCAGGTGGCCGTGAAGCCGAACTTTTTCAGTATCGGCAGGGCGTTGTGCAGATTGTTCTGATATCCATCGTCAAAGGTGATGCCGACGACCTTGCCCCGCTTTTCGCCTTTGAGATAGGGCTCGAGGTCGCGCATGGACATGCCGCGGTAACCCAGTAGCTTGAGCAGCAGCATCTGACGACCAAATGAGCCGGGCGATACAACCAAGCCACGCAATGGCGTGCCGCTGGGCGGCGGCACGTCAATCTGGTGGTACATAAGGATGGGGATATTCATGTCTGTACGCGTGTGAGGTTGGCGTAATAACCACCACTGGCCAGCAATTCGGCGTGGGTGCCGCTTTCCACGATGCGTCCCTGTTCCAGCACAAGGATGCGGTCCGCATGTTCGATGGTGCTCAGGCGGTGGGCGATGACCAGCGTGGTTCGGTCTTTCATCAGCACCGCCAGGGCGGCCTGTACCTGGCGCTCTGATTCAGTGTCCAGGGCCGAGGTTGCCTCGTCCAGGATCAGGATGGGGGCGTCCTTCAGCAGGGCTCGTGCAATGGCGATGCGCTGGCGCTGGCCGCCCGAAAGACGGGCGCCGTTCTCGCCAATCATGGTGTCCAGACCCTCGGGGAGTTGCTCGATGAACTCCCAGGCGTAGGCCGCGCGTGCCGCCCGGACTACGTCATCCCGGCTGTGCGTACCCAGGGTACCAAAGGCAATATTCGCTTCGACTGTGTCGTTGAACAGGACCACGTCCTGGCTGACCAGGGCGATGTTTTGCCGCAGGCTGACCAGGGTGAGGTCCTGGATGTCGATGCCATCCACGAGGATCCTGCCGCCGCTGGCAGGGTAGAAGCGTGGAATCAGGGCGCTGATGGTGGTCTTGCCGCCCCCGGAGGCTCCAACGAGGGCGACGCTTTGTCCTGCCGCTGCATGAAAGCTGATGTCTCTCAGCGCAAGGCGCTCGGCCCCGGGATAAGAGAAGCTGACCTGCTCGAACGTGATGTCGCCGCGTGCCCGGCCCAAAGCGCGTGTGCCGCCATCGGCTTCCTGTGGCGTGTCAAGCAGATCAAAGACGCTTTCCGCAGCCGCCAGCCCTTTTTGCAGGGTGGTGCTGACGGTCGTGAGCTGCTTGAGCGGCGCAATCAGCAGCAACATGGCCGTAATGAAAGAGACGAAGCCGCCTGCAGAAGCGCCGGCTTGGCCGGTGGCCTGGCTCAGCGCAAGGTAGGTGATGACGGCGACCGCGATCGCTGCGGCGATGTGGGTGATGGGGGTGGTGGCCGACGCGGGAATGGCTTCGCGCATCTGGGCGCGGCGAAACTGCTCGGTCGCATCGCCGAAGCGCCCGACCTGATGGGCTTGCCCGCCGAAGATCTTGACCACCTTCTGTGCCTTGACTGTCTCTTCGATGGTGTGGGAGATCAGGCGCATCGACTGCATGCTCTTCTGGCTGGCTGCGCGCATGCGCTTGCCGAAGGACTTCACGGTGTAGGCAATGACAGGGCCGATCGCGAGCGTGATGAGTGTCAACTTCCAGTCCAGGTAAAGCAGATAGGCCAGGAGGGCGATCGCCGTGAGGGATTCGCGGACCACCGTGACCAGGGCGCTGGTCGCAGCTTCGGAGACATGGCTGACGTCATAGACCAGTCGCGAGATCAGCTGACCGGCCGAGTGCTGGTCAAAATGCTGCGTCGGCAGGGTGATCAGCCTGGCGAACATGGCGCGCCGCAGGTCGGTGACCACTCGGCTGGAGATCCACATCATCAGGTAGCCTGTGAGGTAGACAAAGAGGCTGCGGACCACGAAGAGCAACACGATGCCCGTCGGGATCAGCCAGACCATGCGCGGGTCGTCGGTCTGGAAGCCCTTGTCCAGCAGGTATTTCATGATGGCCGGGAAGACGGGTTCGGCTGCCGCCGTGGCCACCATGCCGACCACGGCCAGTGCAAACGCTTTCCAGTACGGCCGCACGTAGGACAGCAGCCGCAGGTACAGGGAGCGGTTGTTCGAAGCCATCAGGGAGGAGCGCCGGCCTGCGACTTTGGGGCCTTCCAAGCTTCGCCCTTCTGCATCTCCAGCGCCTTCACGTAGCGGTAGAAGGTGCCCTCGAAGTTGCCCAGGGCAATCATGAAACCGGCCCAGCCGTCCAGAAAGCCCAGCTTGAAGACATAGTGCTTGACAAAGGACCAGATGCCATGCGCCAGGGCCGAGCTCATGGAGATCCGCTTGTGCACGATCTTCTCGGCCCCCAGGCTCGAATAGCGGTTGGCCTTGTGCATGACCTCGGCCATGTTCTTGAAGGGGAACTGCCAGATCACGTTTTTCAATGTGCCCAAAGGCCGATCGGTGTGCAGCACATAACCTTCGTGCACGGGCTTGAGGTCGTAGCTCATCTTGCCCTTGCGGAAGAACTGCGGCTGGCGGAAGTTGGGGTACCAGCCGGAGTGCCTGATCCAGCGGCCCATGAAGTAGTTGCGCCGCGGCACGCGCCAGACGTCCAGGGACTCCGGGTTGTTGGCAATGGCGCGCACCTCGGCCGCCACCTCGGGCGTGCAGCGTTCATCGGCATCGATGCTGAAGATCCACTCGTGCGTGCAGGCCGCGATGGCCTGGTTGCGCAGGTCGCCGAAGCCCTTGAACTCGACCTGCACGACGCGCGCGCCCAGGCGCGTGGCGATGTCCTGTGTGCCGTCCGTGCTGTGGGAGTCGACCACGATGATCTCGTCCGCCCACTTAGCGCTTTCGATGGTGGCCGCGACCTTTTCGGCCTCGTTGTAGGCGATGATGTAGACGGAGATTTGGCTCATCGAGGGGTGGTAGTATTCGGCGGCCTGTCCGTATGGCACAGGCGGGTATCAGCCGTGTAGTCTAGTTCAAAATGAACCCCTCCGAGCCCGTTTCCGTGGTCATCACGACCTATAACCGCAGCGACGCCCTGCTGGCCGTGCTGCAGGGGCTGGCGCGGCAGACCGACCGGAATTTCGAGGTGATCGTGGCGGACGACGGCTCGCGTGAAGAACACCGCCGAGCCATTCTTGAGTCACCCGTGGCCCGCGAACTGCACCTGACGCATGTCTGGCATCCTGACGTCGGCTTTACCGCTTCCAAAGTGCGCAACCGGGGTGTGGCGGCCGCCCGCAATTCCTACCTTGTGTTTTTGGATGGCGACTGCGTACCCGAGGTGGATTTCATCGCGCGTCACAAGCAGCTGGCCGCACCCGGCCGTTTCGTCAATGGCAGCCGCGTGCTGCTCTCACCCGAATTCACGCAGCGCGTGGTGGCAG
Source organism: Hylemonella sp. GW821-FHT10B10 (assembly GCF_059415585.1). NCBI lineage: Bacteria > Pseudomonadati > Pseudomonadota > Betaproteobacteria > Burkholderiales > Comamonadaceae > Hylemonella > Hylemonella sp. GW821-FHT10B10. The sequence continues at coordinate 1,189,269 of NZ_JBWKNN010000001.1, forward strand.
GCACCGAACTGATTTGCGGCCGCAGCGCTTTCTACTGGCTGAACCGGCGCCTGCGCGGTGAGGCCAGCAAACTCACCCATCTGCTGCGCCTGCCTGACGGGCGCGCCCGGGTGCGCCGCGAGTTCTACTGGAAGGGCATACGCAGCTGCAATATGGGCGTCTGGCGCAGCGACTACGAGCGCATCGACGGCTTTGACGAATCTTTCGTCGGCTGGGGGCACGAGGATGCCGATTTCGTGCTGCGCCTGCACCATGCCGGTGTGGCGCGCAAGAACGGCTTTTGCGCCACCGAAGTTTTTCACCTCTGGCACAAGGAGGCCGCCCGTGGTCAGGAGTCGCAGAATGCCCGCACGGTCCGCGAGCGGGCCCTGTCGGGTATCGTGCGTGCGGCCTCGGGTTATGCTCAGGCCCGCCCGGATGACGATGTTGTGGTGACGAGGCTGGGATAATGCAAAAAATGATGAGACGCTACCTGTTGATTTTGATGACGCTGCTGGCCGCCTGGCCGGCATATGCCCAGTTCCGGGTCGAGGTATCCGGCGTTGGCCTCACGCAGCTGCCGATCGCCTTTGCGCCGTTCCGGGGCGAGGACGCCTCGCCCCAGAAGATCAGCGCCATCGTGCAGGCCGATCTGGAGCGCAGTGGCCAGTTCCGCAGTGTCGCGGCCCGTTCCGGCGCGCTGGACGAGAATGCGCGTCCGGACCTGGTGCCCTGGCGCCAGAGCGGTGCCGATTCCCTGGTGGCCGGCAGCATCTCCCGTTTGGCCGACGGCCGTTATGACGTGCGTTTCCGCCTTTGGGACGTCGTGGCTGGCCGTGACCTCGGTGGCCAGAGTTATGCCATCTCCCAGGCGGACCTGCGTCTGGCGGCGCACCGCATCGCCGATTTCGTCTACGAGAAACTGACCGGCGACAAGGGCGTGTTCTCGACCCGCATCGCCTATGTCACCAAGGCCGAGCAGCGCTACAACCTCTGGGTAGCCGACGCCGATGGCGAGGGCGCCCAGCCTGCGCTGAGCAGCCCCGAACCCATCATTTCCCCCAGCTGGTCGACCGACGGCAGGCAACTGGCCTACGTGTCCTTCGAGTCGCGCAAGCCGGTGGTCTACATCCACGACGTGGCGAGTGGCAAGCGCCGCCTGGTGGCCAATTTCCGCGGCTCCAACAGCGCGCCGGCCTGGTCGCCCGACGGGCGCAGCCTGGCTGTGACGCTGAGCCGTGACGGGGGCTCGCAGCTCTACACGCTGGACGTCGCCACCGTCGGTGCGGAACCGCGCCGCCTGACCCAATCCTCCAGCATCGACACCGAGCCGATCTACTCGCACGACGGCAAGTTCATCTATTTCGTCAGCGACCGTGGAGGCAGCCCGCAGATCTACCGCATGCCTGCCACCGGCGGCAACCCCGAACGCGTGACGTTTACTGGCACTTACAACATTTCCCCCTCGCTGAGCGCCGATGGCCGCTGGCTGGCGTATATTTCCCGGGTGAGCGGCGCCTTCAAGCTGCACGTGATGGAGCTGTCGACGGGCAATGTCAGTGCCCTGACCGAAACCAGCGCCGACGAGAACCCGAGCTTTGCCCCCAACAGCCGTCTGCTCCTCTATGCGACCAAGCAGCAGGAACGCGAAGCCCTGATGACCACCACGCTGGATGGGAAAATCAAGGCCAGGCTGGCCGGGCAGGGCGGAGACATCCGGGAACCTGATTGGGGCCCCTTCCAGAAACCATCCAATTGATACCGATCGATACCACAGGAGTAATAACTATGTCGATGAAGAAACTCGTCTTGCTGGGTGCCGTCAGCTTGGTGCTGGCCGCTTGCTCGTCCGTGAACCTGGACAACCCCCCGGTCGAAGACCGCTCCACTGGCACGGGCGCTGGCGCCAATGCCGGTGACAGCGTCGTGGCCAAGACCTCGGTCGTTCCGGTCGACGACGGCAAGTCTTCGCAGGCGGCGATCGCCAATGTCTCGCGCCTGGTGTTTTTCGACTACGACAGCTATGTGATCAAGCCCGAGTTCCAGACCCTGATCGACGCCCATGCCCGTTACATCAAGGCCGATGCCAAGCGCAAGGTCGTGATCGAAGGCCATACCGACGAGCGCGGCGGCCGCGAGTACAACCTGGCCCTGGGCCAGCGCCGTGCCGAAGCCGTGCGCCGTGCCCTGGTGCTGCTGGGTGTGGCCGATGGCCAGATCGAGGCCGTGAGCTTCGGCAAGGAAAAGCCCGCCGTGCAGGGCAATGACGAAGCCGCCTGGTCCAAAAACCGCCGTGCCGAGATCAGCTACCGCTGATCGAAGGCTGGTGACTTTGCGATGAGCAAGACACTCCGTCTGGCAGCCCTGCTGCTGTGTGCCTCTGGCGCCGCGCACGCCGGCCTTTTCGACGACGAAGAGGCCCGCCGCGCCATTCTTGACCTGCGTCAGCGCGTGGACAGCGTGCGCCAGGACACCGAGAAGCGCTCGGCCGAGCAGGCTACCCGTAGCGCCGAAGAAAACGCCCAGCTGCGCCGCAGCCTGCTGGAGTTGCAGACCCAGATCGAGACCTTGCGCGCCGACATGGCCCGTCTGGTCGGGCAGAACGAGCAGCTCACGCGTGACGTGGCCGAGTTGCAGCGCCAGCAGAAGGATGTGGCGGTCGGCATCGACGAGCGCCTGCGCAAGTTCGAGCCGGCCAAGGTCACCGTGGATGGCCGGGAGTTCCTGGCCGACCAGGCCGAGAAGCGCGATTACGAAGCCGCATTGGGCATCTTCCGCAAAGGCGACTTCGCGGCTGCGCAGACCGCCTTTGTCGAGTTTCTCAAGCGCTATCCCAACAGCGGTTACGCGCCGTCGTCCTTCTTCTGGCTGGGCAATGCCCAGTACGCTACGCGGGACTATCAGGTGGCCATCCAGAACTTCCGCAACCTGCTGACCCAGGCACCGGACCACATGCGTGGCCCCGAGGCGGTCCTGTCCATCGCCAACTGCCAGGTCGAGCTCAAGGACATCAAGGCGGCGCGCAAGACGCTGGAAGACCTCATCAAGGCCTATCCGCAGTCCGAGGCCGCCGCTGCGGCCAAGCAGCGCCTGCCGAAGCTGAAATAGGCCGGGTGCCCTAAAATCCGGGGATGCAAACCCCCGACATCTCCGCGCTCAACACCCTGGTGTTGAGCGCTTCCTTTTTCCTCTCCCTGCTCTTCGGCGCCATCGCGCAGCGCACCCATTTCTGCACCATGGGCGCTGTCAGCGACGTGGTCAATATGGGCGACTGGACGCGTATGCGCCAGTGGGGCCTGGCCATCGGCGTGGCCATGGCGGGTTTTGCCCTGCTGGCCTATGCCGGCCTGATCGATCCCGCCAAGACCCTGCACGGCGGCAACCGCTGGCTCTGGCTCTCGGCTGCCGTTGGTGGTGCCCTGTTCGGCTTCGGCATGGTGCTGGCTTCGGGTTGTGGCAGCAAGACCCTGGTGCGGGTGGGTGCGGGCAACCTCAAGTCCCTGGTCGTCCTGCTGGTCATGGGCCTGGCTGGATTTGCCACCATGAAGGGCATCACCGCCGTGTTGCGCGTGGCCACCGTGGACCGCATCACGGTCGACTTTGCCGGCCCGGCCAATCTGTCCTATCTGTCGGCTTCATCGCTGGGCCTTACACCCGCCCTGGCTGGCCTGGTGCTGGGCCTTGGTCTGGGCGCAGCCCTGATCGTCTGGGCCTTGCGTGGCGAGCAGTTCCTGAACACCGACAACCTGCTGGCCGGCCTGGGCATCGGCGGCATCATCGTTGCGATGTGGTGGGTCAGCGGGTCTATGGGCCATGTGGCCGAGCACCCGCAGACGCTGGAAGAGGTTTTCCTCGCCACCAACTCGGGTCGCGCCGAAGCCCTGAGCTTCGTGGCCCCGGTGTCCTACGCACTGGACTGGCTGATGTTCTATAGCGACAAGAGCAAGGTGCTCACGCTGGGCATCGTCTCCGTCTTTGGTGTCATCGTCGGCTCCGCCCTCACGGCCCTCTGGAACCGCAGCTTCCGCTGGGAGGGTTTCGGCGGCACCGAGGACGTGGCCAACCACTTGGTGGGGGGCTTGCTCATGGGTGTGGGTGGTGTCACCGCCATGGGCTGCACCATCGGCCAGGGCCTGACCGGCCTGTCCACTCTGGGGCTCAACAGCCTGGTGGCCTTTGCGGCCATCGTGGCCGGCGCCGTTCTGGGTTTCAAGTACCAGGTGTGGCGCCTGGAGCGCATGGCCTGACGTGACAACCGTCACCATGGACGCAGAGCGCCGTTTTGGCGGCTTGGCCCGCCTCTACGGCGTGGCTGGTGCCCAGCGCATCCGTGCCGCTCATGTGGCCGTGGTGGGGGTCGGCGGCGTCGGCTCCTGGGCTGCGGAAGCCTTGGCGCGCAGCGGGCTGGGGCAGCTCACGCTGATCGACCTGGACCATGTGGCCGAATCCAATATCAACCGCCAGGTCCATGCCCTGGAGGCCACGCTGGGCCAGGCCAAGGTGCTGGCCATGCGCGACCGCATCGCCCAGATCAACCCGGATTGCCAGGTGCATGGTATCGAGGAGTTCGTGGAGTCTGCGAACTGGCCCGGTGTCTTGCCAGCCGGCGTGGATGCCGTCATCGATGCTTGCGACCAGGTGCGCGCCAAAACCGCTATGGCGGCCTGGGCACTCAAGAACAAGACAGTCTTCATCAGCGCGGGTGCTGCGGGTGGCAAGCGCCTGGCCCATGCGGTGGATATCGAGGACCTGGGCCGCGTCACACACGATCCGTTGTTGGCGCAGTTGCGTTATCGCCTGCGCAAGGAGCATGGTGCCGCCCGCGAAGGGCGCAAGATGGGCGTGGCCTGCGTCTTCAGCCGCGAGGCGGTGCAGGGCCCCGACGCCTCCTGCGCCGTCGAGGGCGACGGCTCGCTCAACTGCAGCGGCTATGGCTCGTTGGTGGCCGTCACGGCCACTTTCGGCCAGTGCGCGGCCGGGTGGGTGCTCAATGAAATCGTGAAACGCGTTTGAAGAGCACAGAGAAATCACGCTATAATTGAAGGCTTGTCGGGGTTAGCGTAAGCGTCCCGGTCTGGGGGACGTTAGCTCAGTTGGTAGAGCAGCGGACTTTTAATCCGTTGGTCGCAGGTTCGAATCCCGCACGTCCTACCAAGTACAATTCGAATACCGAATATTCCTCGATAGCTCAGTCGGTAGAGCGCCGGACTGTTAATCCGTAGGTCCCTGGTTCGAGCCCAGGTCGAGGAGCCAAATCAAAAGGCCTTGCAGCAATGCAAGGCCTTTTTTGTTGCCGTCGTGCTTTTCATGAGGCAAAGAAAAAGGGATCTGACCTTGCGGTCAGATCCCTTTTGATCTGGTGGGTCCTGAGTGACTCGAACACTCGACCTACGGATTAAGAGTCCGCTGCTCTACCAACTGAGCTAAGAACCCAGACCTCAATTATGGCATAAAAGGAAGCCATTTTCCAGACGCGGCTGAGGCCAGAATACACTTTTGCTCGTCCGCATCACGCAGGAGAAACCAATATGTTCAGAACATCCATCATCGTGCTATCGGCGCTGGTTCTGATGGGTTGCGGCGCCGAAACGGCGACCACAGCCGCCACCGTCGGGGCGGCCAAGAAGCTCGAGATCGAGCAGGGCAAGCAGACCATGGAGCAGGTACAGCAGAAGGTCGGCGAATCCATGCAGCAGATGCAGCAAAGCCCGCAGCGCGCAGCCGACCAGTGAACTAGTCGCCCAGGCTGCCGCTCAGTTCGAGCCAGCGCTCTTCGAGCTGGTCCAGTTCATCCTGTAGCGCACCCAGCCGTTTCCCGAGTTCATTGATCTCGTCCATGCCGGGCTGCCCCGACAGGCGCTCTTCCAACACAGCTTTTTCCTGCGTCAGTTCGGCCATGCGGGCTTCACAAAGTTCGAATTCCTTGCGCAGCTGGCGGCTGCGATTGTCCTCGCGTCGCGGGCGCGCCGACTCGGCCACCACCGCCGGGGGCGGCGGTACGCTGGCAGCCGCAGCCGCCGCTGCGTTGGCCTCCTTGAGGGCTTCGCGCTGGCGCTTGGCTTCGTCCAGCAGGTAGCGCTGGTAATCGTCGAGGTCGCCGTCGAAGGGGCTGATGCCGCCGCGGGAGACCAGCCAGAACTCGTCGCATACCGCACGCAGCAGCGCGCGGTCGTGGCTGACCAGCATCACCGTGCCTTCGAATTCGTTGAGCGCCATGCCCAGGGCCTCGCGTGTGGCCAGGTCCAGGTGATTGGTGGGCTCGTCGAGCAGCAGCAGGTTGGGGCGCTGCCAGACCAGCATGCACAGCACCAGGCGTGCCTTCTCGCCGCCGCTCATGGTGCCCACGGTCTGCTTGACCTGGTCACCCGTGAAGTTGAAGCTGCCCAGGAAGCTGCGCAGGTCCTGCTCGCGTGTGGCCTGGCCGCTGAGTGCGCCACGGGCTGTGGTCTCCTTGACCAGACGGATCATGTGCTCCAGCGGCGTGTCCGGCGGGCGCAGCACGTCGAGTTCCTGCTGGGCGAAGTAGCCAATGGACAGCCCCTTGCCCTCGATGATTTCGCCTGCCAGCGGGGCCAGGTCGCGCGCGATGGTCTTGACCACGGTGGACTTGCCCTGGCCGTTGGCGCCCAGGATGCCAATGCGCTGGCCGGCCAGTACCGACTTGCCGACGTTCTTCACGATCACCGTGGGTGGCGTGCCGGCTGGCGCACCTTCGGGCGGCGGGTAGCCGAAGTCGATGCCCTGCATGGACAGCATGGGGTTGGGCAGGTTGGCTGGCTCCTTGAACTCGAAGGTGAACTCGGCCTCGGCCAGCAGGGGGCCGATCTTTTCCATGCGGTCCAGGGCCTTGACCCGGCTCTGGGCCTGTTTGGCCTTGCTGGCCTGGGCCTTGAAGCGGTCGATGAATTTCTTGAGGTGGGCGATCTTTTCCTGCTGCTTGGCGTAGGAAGCCTGCTGCAGCTCCATCTTCTCGGCCCGCATGTCCTCGAACTTGGTGTAGTTGCCACCGTAGCGGTTGAGCTTGGCGTTCTCGATGTGGACGGTGACGTTGGTCACGGCATCGAGAAACTCGCGGTCATGGCTGATGACCAGCATGGTGCCGGTGTAGCGCTGCAGCCAGGCTTCCAGCCAGACCAGGGCGTCGAGGTCCAGGTGGTTGGTGGGTTCGTCCAGCAGCAGCAGGTCGGAGGGGCACATCAACGCGCGCGCCAGCTGCAGGCGCATGCGCCAGCCGCCGGAAAAACTGTTCACGGGCTTGTCCAGTTCCGTGGTGCGAAAGCCCAAACCGAGGATCAGCGCCTGCGCGCGGGACGAGGCATCGTGCGCGCCTGCATCATGCAGTTCCATATAGGCGTGCCCCATGCGCTCGCCGTCGTCCGTGGCCTCGGCCGCGGCGACTTCGGCCTGGGCCGCAGCCAGGCGCGTGTCGCCCGCGATCACGAAGTCCGTGGCGGACTCGCTGGTCTCTGGCATGTCCTGGGCCACTTGGGCCAGACGCCACTGGGCGGGGATGCTGCAGTCGCCGCTGTCCTCGTGCAGGGTGCCATTGAGCAGGGCAAACAGGGTGGACTTGCCGGCGCCGTTACGGCCGACCAGGCCGACTTTCTCACCGGGATTGACGGTGACGGAAGCAGCATCCAGCAGCACCCTGGCGCCGCGGCGCAGGGTGACATTCTTCAAGGTGATCATTTTTTCAGCAGCGCTTCGCGCGTTATCAGCAGGACTTGTTCGTCGCCTGCACTTGTTTCCAGCCAGGCAGCTTCCAGGCGCGGGAAGGCCGCCTCGAAGTGCTCGCGCTCATTGCCGATCTCCAGGACCAGCACGGCGTGTTCGCTCATCTGCGCCGGGGCCTCGGCAAGCAGACGGCGGATGAAATCCATGCCATCGCTACCGCCAGCCATGGCCAGTTCAGGTTCGGCACGGTATTCGGCAGGCAGGGTCGCCATGCTCTGCGCGTTGACATAGGGCGGGTTGCACAGGATCAGGTCGTAAGGGCCCTGCACCTGGGACAGTCCATCGGACCGCAGCAGGGTGATGCGGTCCTGCAGACCGTGTCTGTCGACATTGATGCGGGCCACGGCCAGGGCGTCGTCCGAAAGGTCGGCGGCATCCACCGTGACCTCGGGCCAGGCCATGGCGGCCAGCACGGCCAGGCTGCCGTTGCCGGTGCACAGGTCCAGAACGCGTTTCGTGTGCACGCCCAGCCAGGCGTCGATGTTGCCGTTGGCCAGCAGTTCGGCTATGAAGCTGCGCGGCACGATGGCGCGTTCGTCCACATAGAAGGGCACGCCCTGCAACCAGGCCTCGCGGGTCAGGTAGGCGGCTGGCTTGCGGGTGCTGATGCGTTCCTGCAGCAGGGCGGTGATCTTGGCCTGCTCTTCCGGGCTGACCGGGCGATCCGCCACGGCGCCGAGTTCATCGAGCGGCAGGCCTAGCTGCCAGAGCACCAGCCAGGCGGCTTCGTCGAAGGCATTGCTGGTGCCGTGACCGTAGGCCACGCCGGCGGCGGTGAGCTGCTCTGCACCGGCCTCGATCAGGGTGATCACGGTCGGTGCCGGCGTGGTGGGCTGGCTCATGACGCGAGCTTTTCCAGCACGCGCCGGTAGATGTTCTTCAACGGCTCGATGTCGGCCACCGGCACGTATTCGTCAATCTTGTGGATGGTGGCGTTGGTCGGCCCCAGTTCGATGACCTGCGGGCAGATCTGGGCGATGAAACGGCCGTCGCTGGTGCCACCGCTGGTGGAGAGCTCGGTCTCGATGCCGGTTTCTGCACGGATGGCGTCGCGCACGGCGTTGACCAGGGTGCCCGGGGTGGTCAGGAAGGGCAGGCCGCCGATGGTCCACGTGAGGTCGTACTCCAGCTCGTGCTTGTTCAGTACGGCAGTAAGTCGCTGTTGCAGGCTTTGCGGTGTGGACTCGGTGCAGAAGCGGAAATTGAAGTCCACCACCACGGTGCCGGGAATGACGTTGCTGGCGCCGGTGCCGCCGTGGATATTGCTGACCTGCCAGGTCGTGGGCGGGAAAAAATCGTTGCCCCGGTCCCATTCGATGGCCGTCAGTTCGGCCAGTACCGGGGCGAACTGGTGAATCGGGTTGCGGGCCAGGTGCGGGTACGCGATGTGGCCCTGCACGCCCTTGACCGTGAGCTTGCCGCTCATGGTGCCGCGGCGGCCGTTCTTGATCATGTCGCCGGTGCGTTGCAGCGAGGTCGGTTCGCCGACGATGCAATAGTCCAGCTTTTCACCGCGGGCAGTCAGCGCCTCACAGACCTTGACCGTGCCGTCCAGGGCCGGGCCTTCCTCGTCGCTGGTGAGCAGCAAGGCGAGGTTGAGCGGGGCCTGGGACCGGGTGGCAAGAAACTCCTCCACGGCGACCACAAAGGCGGCGATCGAGGCCTTCATGTCGCTGCTGCCGCGGCCATAGAGCCTGCCTTCGCGGTGTGTGGGCGTGAAAGGGTCCTGGCTCCATTGCGCGACCGGTCCCGTGGGGACCACGTCGGTGTGGCCGGCAAAGGCCAGCAAGGGCGCGCCGGGCTGGGCGACGCGCTTGGCCCAGAGATTGGTCACGCGGAAGTCAGCCGGGCCGCTGACGATGGTTTCACAGGTGAAACCCAGCGGCTGCAGGCGCTCGGCCAGAAGGGCCTGGCAGCCGGCGTCATCCGGGGTGACGGAGGGGCGAGCGATCAGCTGTTCAGTCAGTTGCAGGGTACGGGACATGCGGGGCTCAGTGCTTCACGTCCAGCGTGATCTCGGTGAAGGACGGCTCGTCGTCCACATGATCGTCAGCCGCGGCCTGGGCTGGCTTGCTGAAGTCGTTCTGCAGGCGCCACATGAGGTTGGTGGGCGAGTCGGAGTTGGCCAAGCCTTCCTTGCGATCGACCACGCCGTCGGTGATGAGGCGGGCGATGTCCTGCTCGAAGTTCTGCGAGCCTTCGGCCATGGCCTTTTCCATGGCTTCCTTGATGCTGGAGAAGTCGCCCTTCTCGATCAGATCCGAGATCAGCTTGGTGTTGAGCATGATTTCCACCGCCGGGGTGCGGTTGCCCGTGGTGGTGCGCAGCAGGCGCTGCGAGACGATGGCCTTGAGCGCGCTGGACAGGTCGCCCAGCATGGTCTGGCGCACTTCGACCGGGTAGAAGCTCAGGATACGGTTGAGCGCCTGGTAGCTGTTGTTGGCGTGCATGGTGGCCAGGCAGAGGTGGCCGGACTGGGCGTAGGCGATGGCTGCAGACATGGTCTCGCGGTCCCGGATTTCGCCGATCATGATCACGTCGGGGGCCTGGCGCAGCGCATTCTGCAGGGCCGTACTCAGGTTCTTGGTATCAGCGCCGATCTCGCGCTGATTGACCACCGAGCGCTTGTTCTTGAACAAGTACTCGATCGGGTCCTCAATGGTCAGGATGTGGCCCGAGGCGTTCTCGTTGCGGTAGTCGATCATGGCGGCCAGCGTGGTGCTCTTGCCCATGCCGGTGGCACCCACCATGAGGATCAGGCCGCGCTTTTCCATGATGAGGTCGCCCAGGATGGGGGGCAGCGAGAGCGAGCCCAGCGAGGGGATTTCGCCCGAGACGTAGCGGATCACGGCTGCCACCGAGCCCCGCTGGCGCATGGCGCTCAGGCGGAAACGCCCTACGCCGGCCAGCGGGAAACCCATGTTGAGTTCGCTGTAGGCGTCAAGTTCGGCCAGGCGCTCCTCCGGGATGATCTCGGCCAGCAGGTTGCGCGGGGCATCGGGCGGCAGGGCCTGGTTGTTGATCGGCACGCATTGCCCGTTGATGCGGATGAGCGCAGGCGAGTGGGCCGACAGATAGATGTCCGAGGCCTTTTTCTCGGACATCAGTCGCAGGATCCGTTCCATCGTTCCCATCGTGCTGCTCATGTCTGCTCTCCCTTGTATGGTGTCGAGTTCGTCCTGCCGTGCGCGATCAGTCGCGCAGCAGGTCGTTGAGGCTGGTCTTGGAGCGGGTCTGCGCGTCCACGCGCTTGACGATCACGGCGCAGTACAGGCTGTACTTGCCGTCGGCGCTCGGCAGGTTGCCCGAGACCACCACCGAGCCGGCCGGCACACGGCCGTAATGGACTTCGCCCGTGGCGCGGTCATAGATCTTGGTGCTCTGACCGATGTACACGCCCATGGAGATGACCGAGTTTTCCTCGACCACCACGCCTTCGACGATCTCGGAGCGCGCGCCGATGAAGCAGTTGTCCTCGATGATGGTCGGGCCGGCCTGCACAGGCTCCAGCACGCCGCCGATGCCCACGCCACCCGAGAGGTGCACGTTCTTGCCGATCTGGGCGCAGGAGCCCACGGTGGCCCAGGTGTCGACCATAGTGTTCTCGTCCACGTAGGCGCCGATGTTCACGTAGCTGGGCATCAGGATGGCGCCCTTGGCGACGTAGCTGCCGCGGCGGGCCACGGCCGGGGGCACCACGCGCACGCCGGTGGCGGCCATTTCTTCGGCCGAGAGGTGGGCGAACTTGGTCTGCACCTTGTCGTAGAAACCCAGGTCGCCGGCCTTGATGACCTCGTTGTCTTTGAGGCGGAAGGACAGCAATACGGCCTTCTTGATCCACTGGTGTACCGTCCACTTGCCCACGCCTTCGCGGGTGGCCACGCGCAGGCGGCCCTTGTTCAGCTCGGAGATGACGTGCTCAACGGCCTCGACCACTTCCTTGGGGGCGGACTTGACGGAGATGTTCGCGCGGTTGTCCCAGGCGATGTCGATGATCTGTTGCAGTTGCTGGCTCATTGTGCTTTTCCTAATCAGTCGGGGACAGCGCTGGCCGTCTGTCCCGCAAGGGTTCAAGTTCTGGATTTGACAAACTGGACGATGCGTTCGGCGGCTTCCGCGCATTCAGCGGTTTCGGCCACCAGCGCCATGCGTACGCGCCCGGCGCCGGGGTTGAAACCGCGGGCTTCGCGCGCCAGATAGCTGCCGGGCAAAACAGTGACATTGTAAAGAGCGTAGAGATCGCGCGCGAAATCGGTGTCACTGCCCTGCACGCCGGCCCAAAGATAGAAGGCGGCATCGGGCAGGGCCACGTCCAGCACCGGGCTCAGCATGGGCGTGACCTGGGCGAACTTGGCGCGGTACTGGTTGCGGTTCTCGATGACGTGCTGTTCGTCGTTCCAGGCGGCGATGCTGGCGGCCTGCACCACGTGGCTCATGGCGCTGCCGTGGTAGGTGCGATACAGCAGGAAGGCCTTCATGATGGCCGTGTCGCCGGCCACGAAACCGCTGCGCATGCCCGGTACATTGCTGCGCTTGGACAGGCTGGTCAGGGCGATCAGGTTCTTGAAGTCGCTACGCCCCAGTTTGACGGCGGCTTCCAGCCCGCCCAGAGGTGGCTCGTCGCGGAAGTAGATCTCGCTGTAGCACTCGTCCGAGGCGATCACGAAACCGTAGCGGTCACTGAGCTCGAAGAGCTTCTTCCATTCGTCCAGCGGCATCACGGCGCCCGTCGGGTTGCCGGGCGAGCAGGCGAAGATAAGCTGGGTGCGAGCCCAGACCTCGGGGGGCACGCTGTCCCAGTCCACGGCAAAGTTGCGCGCGGGGTCGCTGGGCACGTAATAGGGCTGGGCGCCGGCCAGCAGGGCTGCGCCTTCGTAGATTTGATAAAAAGGATTGGGGCAGAGCACCGCGGCGCCGGCCTGGCTGCCATCCACCACGGTCTGCGTGAGCGCGAACAGCGCCTCGCGCGTGCCGTTGACCGGCAATACCTGGGTCGCCGGGTTGACGGTGACGCCATAACGACGCTGCAACCAGCCCGCCATGGCCTCCCTGAGCGCCGGTTCACCGGCGGTGGGGGGGTAGCCTGTCAAGCCGGTGTCCAGCGCCTTGGTCAGGGCCTGCTTGATGAAGTCGGGCGTGGCGTGCTTGGGCTCGCCGATGCCCAGGCTGATGGGGCGATAGGCCGGATTGGGGGTGACGCCGGCGAAAAGCTGTCGCAGCCGCTCGAAAGGGTAAGGCTGCAATCGTTGGAGCAGGGGGTTCATGAGGGGGAATTATCCCGGAACTCCCCGGCACCATCAGGGCAGGGCGCGGCACGGCCACGCCATCACCGCGCACGATCAGCGTTTTTTGGGCGCGCCCAGCACCTTTTGTGTCAACAGGTCGATGGACAGCACCAGGGTGATGCCGATGGCCATGACCATCACGACCTCGGGCAGGTCGGTCGAGTTGATGACGCCGAAGCCGCGGGGTACCACTTGACGCTCCAACGTGGTGCAGACGAAATCGGCGGCGGCCATGCCGGTGTAGTGCATGGCACAGACGGCCACCGCCATGATCACGGCAGCCAGCAGTCGCAGCGCCAGGGGCTTGGTGTTGAAGGCCAGCCAGAGGGCCGCCGTGGCTGCGACAACGGCGATCAGGATGGAAACGGCCACCAGCAGGAAAGACCAGCTGATGTAGCCACCAAAGCGCATGCCGTACATGCCCAGGTAGTGCATCACACCCACGCCCAGTCCCAGGGCCGCTCCGGCTGTCAGCAGGCGGGCCTTGCTGGAGGGATCGCGGGCCACGTAGGTCAGGCCGAAGCCGGTGGCGAGGCAGACCACCACCAGTGAGACGATGGTTTCCGTCATGGAGTAGCCCACGCGCAAATCGAGCTTGAGGGCGGTCATACCGATGAAATGCATGGTCCACACGCCAATGCCACCCAGGGCGAGCGTGGCCGCCAGCAGGTCGAAGTGGTTGATCCTGCCGCCCTGGCCGACGATGCGACGGGCCGCCGTCAAGGCGACGAAAGAGCCAACGAAGGCGATCAGGAAAGAGAAAAGGACATACGCGCTGTCGTAGCTCGAAACGACTTCAGGATTCATCGGGGGCTGCTCCAAATAGTTCAGCGCGATCCTAGTGACTTTGCGGTGCAAGTACCTCGCGCATGCGGATTTCTCCGCCACTTCGTGGAGGATCGCACAGCTTGCGCCGGGCTCAACCCTGGTTTGTCTTGGTCAAATAGTGCAATACCAGCTTGTCCTGCTGGCTCAGGCCGTGGAAGGCCATGCCCGTGAAATGCGCCTCGCCCTCTGGAGCCCGGTGGCTGTGACAGACCGAGGCCTTGAGCGCCAGGGTGGTGGACTCGCCCTCGACCACACAATGGATGGTCAGCGCCATGACCTTGCCCACGGCGGCGATCTGCGCCGGGGTGCTGACCATGGCACCCTGCAGGCTGATGTCCAGCAACTGGCCGGCCTGGCTCAGCTCGCCGGCCTGGGCCGTGACGGGCCAGCTGGTCTTGGTGCGCAGGGACTGGCGCACCTGGCGCGCATCGACCTGGGTCGGGTAGGCCAGCAGGGCATAGACAAAGGGTTTTTCGTAGGTCTGCAGGACCTTGCTGATGAAAGAGAACTCGTGCTGGCCCGTGAAACCGCGCACGATACAGACATCACCTTCGGTCAGGCCCGTGTCCTCGCCCTCCGGTCCCTGCGGGCCGACCATCACACCCCTGTTCTCGACGGCGCCGAAGAGCTGCCCCTCCTTCTTGCTGGCCCCCTGCACCAGCCGGCGTACCTGGAGCGCGATGCCAGGTCGCAGGCCGAGCTGTTTGAGGGTGATCTGCTGCACCTCGACGTTCTGCGTAGTTTCGCTGGTGGCCTGATTCATGATGGGCGGATTTCTATGAAAGGACAGGTCAAAAACGGCCAATCTACACGGTCCGCCGGCCCACCGCCATGACGCAGGGCATGGCAATGTATATAAATGCAACGTTCCGGGTTTTCCCGTAGCACAAATCCCACGGGCGCGTACGATTTTCGTCCGGGCCGGGACGGTATGATTTCAGGCTGTTCTCCGTCATCAGACTGTTCTCACTGTGCGTCTCACCTCCATCAAGCTTTCCGGTTTCAAGTCCTTCGCTGAGCCGACCAACTTCATGCTGCCAGGCCAGCTGGTGGGCGTGGTCGGGCCCAACGGCTGCGGCAAGTCCAACATCATGGACGCCGTGCGCTGGGTTCTGGGTGAGAGCCGGGCCAGCGAGTTGCGCGGCGAGTCCATGCAGGACGTGATCTTCAACGGTACGACCACGCGCAAGCCGGCCAGCCGCTCCAGCGTGGAACTGGTGTTCGACAACGCCGATCACCGAGCCGGTGGCCAGTGGAGCCAGTACGCCGAGATCGCCGTCAAACGTGTGTTGACACGTGACGGCACCAGCAGCTACTACATCAACAACCAGCCCGTGCGCCGCCGCGACGTGCAGGACGTGTTCCTGGGCACGGGCCTGGGCCCGCGCGCCTACGCCATCATCGGCCAGGGCACGATCAGCCGCATCATCGAATCCAAGCCGGAAGAGCTGCGCCTGTTCCTGGAGGAGGCCGCCGGGGTCTCCAAGTACAAGGAACGTCGTCGCGAGACCGAGAACCGCCTCTCCGACACGCGCGAGAACCTGACCCGTGTGGAAGACATCCTGCGCGAACTCAACGCCAATCTCGAAAAACTCGAGCGCCAGGCCGAGGTCGCGCAGAAATACAACACCCTGCAGTCCGACGTCACGCTCAAGCAGCAGCAGCTCTGGTTCCTCAAGCGCTCCGAGGCCGAGGCCGACCAGAGCAAGATCAAGCAGGAAGGCGAGAAGGCCGTCATCGAGCTCGAATCCCGCGTGGCCGACCTGCGCCACATCGAGGCCGATCTCGAAACCATACGCCAGGCCCACTACGCCGCCGGCGACCAGGTCAACCAGGCCCAGGGCCTGCTCTACGAGGCCAGCACCGAGGTGGGGCGCCTGGAGGCCGAGATCCGCTTCGTGGTCGAAGGTCGCCAGCGTGTCGAAGAGCGCCTCATCACCCTGAAGGAACAGACCGCGCAATGGGCCACGCGCAAGCAGGACGCCCAGGCCGAGGTCGAGAACCTGGCCGAACTGGCCCTGGTGGGCGAGGAAAAGACCACCGAGCTGGCCGCCCAGCTCGAAGAACAGGCCCAGGCCCTGCCTGACATGGAAGAGGCCCTGCGCCAGGCCCAGAGCCGTGCCAATGAACAGCGTGGCAGCGTGACCCAGGTGCAGCAGCAGATCCAGGTGCTGGCTGCCGAGCAGCGCAGCATCGAGGAGCAATCCCGCCAGCTGAACCAGCGTCGCGAGCGTCTGGACACCGATCGCAAGGCCCTGGCCGCCCCCGACGAGGCGCGCCTGCAGAGCCTGCAGGCTCAGCTGGCCCAGGCCAGCGAGGCCGCCAGCGTGGCCGATGCGCACCTGCATGAGCTGCAGGACAGCGTGCCGCAGCTCGACGAGGCGCGCCGCACCCAGCAGGACACGGTCAACACCGAATCGGCCCGCCAGGCCGACCTGTCGGCTCGCATGGAAGCGCTCAAGGCCTTGCAGGACAAGGTCAAGACCGACGGCAAGTTGCAGCCCTGGCTGGCCAAGCACGGCCTGGCCGACCTGCAGGCCCTGTGGACCAAACTGCACATCGAGCAGGGCTGGGAAAGTGCCCTGGAAGCCGCCCTGCGCGAGCGCATGGGCGCGCTGGAGGTCAGCCGCATCGACATGGTCAAGGCCTTCGGCAATGACGCGCCGCCGGCCAAGCTGGCCTTCTACAGCGCCCCCTCGGCGGCAGCCCCTGAAAAAGCCGCTGGCCTGCCGCGCCTGGCCGACTTGCTGCGTGTGAACGACGCCGGTCTCAAGGCCGTGCTGGTCGACTGGCTGCAAGGCTGCTACGTAGCGCAGAGCTTCGAAGAAGCCCTGGCCCAGCGTGCGCAGCTGCAGCCGGGCGAAACCCTTTATGTGAAGAGCGGCCATGCCGTCACCGCGCACAGCGTGAGCTTCTACGCCCAGGATTCCGAGCAGGCCGGCCTGCTGGCCCGCGCCCAGGAGATCGAGAACCTGGAAAAGCAGCTGCGCGCCCAGTCCCTCATCAACGAAGAAGCACGCAGTGCGCTGGTGCGTGCCGAATCTGCCTACGCCGACGCGTCACAGCGTCTGGTGGTCGCGCGCCGCGAAGCCAGCGAAACGCAGAGTCGCGCACACGAGTTGCAGGTCGAGACCCTGCGTCTCACGCAGCTGGCCGAGCAGACCCGCGCGCGCAGCGAGCAGATCGCCGGTGACCTGGCCGAAGTCGATGCCCTGTTGGAAGAACTGCAGGAACGCCGCGTGGCCGCCGAGGGCCGTTTCGAAGAGCTCGACATGCAGCTGGCCGACAGCCAGGAACGCCATGCCCAGCTCGACGAGCGCGTGCTGGAGGCTGAGCGCAAGCTCAACGCCTGCCGTGAACAGCAACGCAGCCTGGAGCGCCAGGCCCAGGAAGCCACCTTCTCCCTGCGCACGCTGGACGCGCGCAAGGCCGAGCTGGCCCGTGCCATCGGGACGGCCGACCAGCAGGCCGCCACCATCACTTCCGAGGAGCAGCGGGCTCGCGACGAGCTGGCCCGCCTGACCGACGCCGCTGCCCAGGCCGGCCTGCAGAACGCGTTGGCTCTGAAGCTCGAGCGTGAGCAGGCCCTGGGGGCCAAGCGCAGCGAATACGACGATCTCACCAACAAGCTGCGCGCCAGCGACGAGCGTCGCATCAAGCTCGAGCGCGAACTCGACCCGCTGCGTCTGCGCATCCAGGACATGCAACTCAAGGAACAGGCGGCACGCCTGGGCTTTGAACAGTACGCCCAGCTGCTGGCCGACGCCCAGGCCGACCTCGAGGCCGTCGCCCAGTCCATCGCGGACGGCAACGTGCGCCTCACAGGTCTGCAAGGCGAGATCGACCGACTGAACCGCGAGATCGCCGCCCTGGGCGCCGTGAACCTGGCGGCGCTCGATGAGCTGGCCAGCGCCCGCGAGCGCAAGCACTTCCTGGACGCTCAGTCGGCCGACCTGAACGACGCCATGAACACGCTGGAAGACGCCATCCGCAAGATCGACGGCGAGACGCGCGAACTGCTGGCAGGCACCTTCAAGACCGTCAACGAGCACTTCGGCAAGATGTTCCCCGAGCTCTTCGGCGGCGGCCAGGCGCGCCTGATCATGACGGGCGACGAGATCCTGGACGCCGGTGTGCAGGTCATGGCCCAGCCGCCGGGCAAGAAGAACCAGACCATCCACCTGCTCTCGGGTGGCGAGAAGGCGCTGACCGCCATCGCCCTGGTGTTCGCCATCTTCCAGCTCAACCCTGCGCCCTTCTGTCTGCTGGACGAGGTGGATGCGCCGCTGGACGACGCCAACACCGAGCGCTACGCCAAGCTGGTGAGCAGCATGAGCAAGGGCACCCAGTTCCTCTTCATCAGCCACAACAAGATCGCCATGGAAATGGCCGAGCAGCTGATCGGCGTGACCATGCAGGAGCAGGGCGTTTCGCGCATCGTGGCGGTGGACATGGAGTCCGCTGTTTCCATGGCCGAGGCGGCCTGAGACGGTCCGGAGCCCAGTGCCGATGAGCAAACTGCAAATCGGGTTGGCCATCGCCGGGATGCTGTTGCTGGCAGCCCTGGTGGCCCATGGCGCCTGGACCTCGCGGCGCAACCAGCCTCGCCAGGCCGAGCCCGAGGGGCCGCCGGTTGAACCGCATGGCCTGGATGAACTCTCGCTGGATCCAGCCGTGCCAGCCGCCCAAGCCGACGAGGAGGGGCTGCTCCTGCCGACCCTGCAAGACCGCAAGGCCCAGCTGGACCCGCTGATCGACGTCAGCGCGGCCATCGAGCTCGAACACCCGATCAGCGGCGAGGCCGTGCTGCAGCACATGCCGGCCACGCGCCGTGTCGGCAGCAAGCCTTACGCCGTTGAAGGCCTGGACGAGGTGACGGGGGCCTGGGAGCCGCCTCAGCCCGGCCGGCGCTACAGCGCCCTGCAGGCTGGCGTGCAGCTGGCCAACCGTGCCGGTCCGCTCAACGAGATCGAGTATTCCGAATTCGTCGTGAAGACCCAGGCCCTGGCCGATGCCCTGGGCGGGACCCCCGAATTCCCCGACATGATCGACGCCGTGGCGCGCGCCCGCGAGCTCGATGCCTTTGCCAGCGAACACGACGCGCAGCTCAGCGTCACCCTGCGTGCGCGTCACACGGCTTGGAGCGCGGGCTACGTGCAGCAAAACGCCGCGCGCCTGGGTTTTGTTGCCGGCGTGTTGCCGGGGCGCATGGTGCTGCCCGCCAGCGTGGGCGGCCAGCCGCCGGTGCTGGGCCTGCAGTACGACCCCCAGGCCGCGCAGGCGGCCGACCCGGCGCAGACCGCCATCCGCGAGATGACACTTGGCCTGGACGTGGCCCAGGTGGCGCGGTCCGAGCAACCCTATGTGCGCCTGCGTGTGGCCGCCACGCGCCTGGCGGAGGTCATGGACGGCCAGATCACCGATGACAACGGCCAGCCCCTGAGCGCCGACGCCATGGACCTGATCGGCGCCGAGCTGGAAAACCTCTACGACCGGCTGGACGAGCGCGAGCTCTCGGCCGGCTCGGCGCTGGCGCGACGGCTGTTTTCCTGAGTTTTCCCTGTCGATGTCCCGATGAGCAGCACGCCCGATCTGAAACGTGTGCAGGAGCTGCACCAGCTCCTGCACCACCATGCCCACCGCTACTACGTGCTCGATGCGCCCGAGATTCCGGACGCCGAGTACGACAGGCTGTTCCGCGAGCTGCAGGCGCTGGAGGCCGCTCATCCCGAACTGCTCACACCGGACTCGCCTACACAGCGCGTAGGAGGCAAGGCGCTGGATGGCTTGATGCCGGTACGGCATGCCGTGCCCATGCTTTCCATCGAGACCGAGACCGATACGACGGAGCAAGGTGCGCAGAAATTTGACGCACGCGTGCGCCGTGAACTGGGGCTGGGTGAGGGCGATCCGCCCGTGGACTACGCGGCCGAACTCAAGTTCGACGGACTGGCCATGAGTCTGCGCTATGAGAAGGGGGTGCTGGTGCAGGCTGCCACACGCGGCGACGGCGAGACCGGCGAGGACGTGACGCAGAACGTGCGCACGATCGGGCAGATACCGCTGCGTTTATCAGGGTGCATGGCGCCGGTGCTCGAGGTGCGCGGCGAGGTCTATATGCGGCGCGATGACTTCAATGCCCTGAACGAGAAGCAGCGCGAGAAGGGCGAGAAGACCTTCATCAACCCGCGCAACACGGCGGCAGGTGCCGTGCGCCAGCTGGACCCAGCCCTCGTCGCCCAGCGTCCGCTGAGCTTTTATGCCTATGGCCTGGGCGAGGTGCAGGGCTGGCCACTGCCGGCCACGCACGCGCTGATGCTGGATGCACTGCAGGCCATGGGCCTGCCAGTTTGCGCCGAGCGGGCGGTGGCCCGAGGCGCGGCGGGCCTGGTCGAATTCCACCAGGCCATGGGCGCCAAGCGTGATGCATTGCCCTTCGACATCGACGGCGTGGTCTACAAGGTCAATTCGCTGCAGCTCCAGCAGCAGCTGGGCTTCAAGAGCCGTGAGCCGCGCTGGGCGGTGGCCCACAAATACCCGGCGCAGGAGATGCTCACCACGGTACAGGCCATCGAGGTGCAGGTGGGGCGCACTGGCAAGCTCACGCCGGTGGCCAAGCTGGCGCCGGTGTTTGTGGGGGGGGTGACAGTGACCAACGCCACCTTGCACAACGAGGATGAGGCCCGGCGCAAGGACGTGCGCGTGGGTGACACGGTCATCGTGCGCCGCGCGGGGGATGTGATTCCCGAAGTGGTTTCCGTGCTCCTTGAAAAACGCCAGCCCGGGGCCGAAATCTTCACCATGCCGCATACCTGCCCGGTCTGTGGTTCGGCGGCCGTGCGCGAGGAGGAAGAGGCCGACTACCGCTGCACCGGCGGTCTGTTCTGCAGCGCTCAGCGCAAGCAGGCCCTGCTGCACTTCGCGCAGCGCCGCGCGGTCGAGGTCGAGGGCCTGGGCGAAAAGCTGGTGGACCAGCTGGTCGATGGCGGTGTGGTCAAGACCCTGCCGGACCTTTACCGCCTGGGCCTCACGGCCCTGGCCAGCCTGGACCGCATGGCTGACAAGTCTGCACAGAACATCGTCGATGCGCTGGAGAAATCCAAACAGACCACTTTGCCGCGCTTCATCTTTGGCCTGGGCATACGCCATGTGGGCGAGGCCACGGCCAAGGCGCTGGCGCGCCACTTCGGCAAACTGGACGCGATCCTGGACGCCTCCGAAGACCAGCTGCTGCAGGTGCCCGACGTCGGCCCCGTGGTGGCGCAGAGCATCCATACCTTCTTCCAGCAGGCGCACAACCGTGAGGTGGTGGAGCAACTGCGCGCCTGCGGCCTGCGCTGGGAGGAGGGGGCGCCCAGCCCGGCGGCCCAGCTGCCGCTGGCCGGCAAGACCTTCGTGCTCACGGGCACCCTGCCGACGCTGAGCCGCGACGACGCCAAGGAGATGCTGGAAGCCGCCGGCGCCAAGGTGGCCGGCTCGGTCAGCAAGAAGACCGACTATGTGGTCGCAGGCGAAGAAGCCGGCAGCAAGCTGGACAAGGCGCGCGAGCTCGGCATCACCGTGCTTGATGAAGCAGGATTGCGGGCCTTGCTATCGCGCTGAGTCATTCGGCGACAGGGGTCGCGTGCCGGTCGATCGAACTGCGGATATCCTGTCTGCTGACAGTTAACAAAAGCAGGGAGGAAACATGTGGTTTGCCATAGGCGTCATCACGCTGATCAGTTTCAGTGTCTATTTTGGCGTCAAGCGCCACGGCGCAAGATGGAAGGGTGAGCAAGCTTTTGTCCACGACCAACCCGGTCACGAGTATGAGTTTGTCCTAAACAAGGACGCCATCAAGAAGATGAGGGTGGGACTGGATGCGCCGAAACATTTCGACTTCACGCTCAAACGGGAGAGCGCCGTTGACCGTTTTTGTAAGTTCTTGGGGTTGTCGGTAGAGCATCAAATCGGAAACCATTCTGTTGACCGGCTGGTTTATATCGTCTCAAATGATCACCACTTGCTTGATCAGTGCATGAGGGATCCGGTCATGATCGAGGATATCCAGGCCTTGTTCAATATCCAGCATTTCGACTCCCGCATCACACATGTCCACTGTCGCAATGGGCGAATCTGGGCGGAGTTCAAGGTTGGGAGTCTTTTCAACGACAAATCCAACCAAATCCGCTTGGGTCAGATCTTTCCCAAAGTCGCGGTACGGCTCAAGGGTATGGCGCGACAGCTTGGAGCCCAAACTCCAGCGGATGAGGCAGTGAAAAGGGATCCTTTTATTCTGCGGGCCGTTCTGGTGCTGGCCATTAGCACCGGCCTGCTGGTCAATGGGCTGGTGCATGCCTTTCGTCAGCTGACATTCTCTTATGCCTTCACCATAGAGACGGTCGAGCTATGGATTTACGCGGCGATCGGCGGTGTGGCGATCGTCGCAGCGCTGACTACCTTAGCGATCGTTCTGCTCGGTCGCACGGCTCGAACCCATCTGGTGCTGATCGAGATCGTCCTGGTCGGTTCATTCGGAGCAGTGTTGACCGCCTTTACCGAGATCCGTGACTTCAATATGGAACTCGACACCTCGCCCGTGCAGCGCTACGAAGCGAAGGTTGTGAATAAGACGATCAGTAAATCGAGAAAAGGCGGTACGCGGTATTACCTGCATGTACCCGGATGGACGGGCCAGGACTGGACGTCGTTCAACGATACGGAGCGCCTACAGGTTTCAAGTGATTTCTACCAAATGATGCAGAACGGCGAACGCATAGAGATTCGGCAGCGTAGCGGTTTTCTGGGGATACGTTGGGTGGAGGGGCTTAGCCGGGCCGAATCTGCCAAATTACCCTGAACCAACGTTCTCATCCGTAAAATGCTCAGGCCGCCGCCAAAGCCAGACGGCGACGGTGGCCATGCAGGCGATGGCCAGCCAGGCCGCCCAGCTCGGATGTGGGCTCCACAGCAGGTACAGACCTGAAGCCGACATGACTATCGTTGCGATCCACTTGGGGCGCCGCCGCACCACGCCGCCCCGTCGCCAGTCGCGGATCATGGGGCCGAAGGCCGTGTGATTTTCCAGCCAGGCCAGCAGGCGTGGCGAGCTGCGGGCCGCCGCCCAGGCTGCGAGCAGGATAAAGGGTGTGGTCGGCAGCAGAGGCAGAAAGATGCCGATCACGCCCAGCAACAGACTCAGCAAGGCCAGGACTAGGTAGAGCCAGCGCAGCAGTGGCGGGCGGCGGGGGACAGGAGGGGGTGGCAAGGGCATGCAGCCATTGTGCCGTGGCCTTATGCTTGCGGCTTCTCAACCGTGTTTCGCCATGACTGTTCGTGACATTCTCAAGATGGGCGACCCGCGCCTGCTGCGCGTGGCCCAGCCCGTGACCGACTTCGACAGCGATGCCCTGCACCTGCTGATCACCGACCTGCTCGACACCATGGCGGCGGCCAATGGCGCCGGCCTGGCCGCGCCGCAAATCGGTGTGGACCTGCGGGTGGTGATCTTCGGCAGCGGAGAGTTCAACCCGCGCTACCCCGATGCACCCGTGGTGCCTCGCACCGTGCTGTGCAACCCGGTGATTACGCCTTTGGGGGACGAAGAGGAGCTGGGCTGGGAAGGGTGTCTCTCGGTGCCGGGTCTGCGCGGCGTGGTACCGCGCTGGCAGCGTATACGCTACACGGGTTTCGACCAGTATGGTGACCCGGTGGACCGCACGGTGGACGGTTTTCACGCGCGGGTGGTACAGCACGAGTGTGACCACCTGATCGGCAAGCTCTATCCCATGCGGATGCGCGACTTCACGCAGTTCGGCTTTACAGAAATTCTCTTTCCCGGTCTGGACGCCACGCAGGACGACTAGGGCTAACCACGAGAGCCCCCCAGCACGCTTGCCCTTATTCTCGGTGCGCATTCCATGACACATCAGGAGGAGAGCCTATGTCTGAAAACTGCACGCGCCGCTTCGTCACGGCTTTGGGCCTGTGCATGGCCATGACCCTGGCGCACGGCCAGATGGATACGGAGTTGGCCGCCAAGCTGCGCGCCCTGGGGCCCGTGATCAATCCGCCCGCGACCGTGCCGCTGTATGTCCCACGCATGCTGGACAGGGAGCCTTACAGCGGCGTCAAGATCAGCCGCGATATCGTCTACGGACCGAACGAGCGCAATCTGCTCGACGTCTTCGTGCCCGAGTCGGCAGCCAGCGGTCCGCGTGCCGTCTTCATGTTTGTGCACGGGGGTGCTTTCCAGCGCGGTGACCGGCGCAGCCCGCCGAATTCGCCCTTCTATGACAACCTGATGCTGTGGGCGGTGAAGAATGGCATGGTGGGTGTCAACCTGACCTACCGCCTGGCGCCCAAGCACACCTGGCCGGCGGGTGTGGAGGATCTGGCCGAGGCTGTGCGCTGGGTGCAGCAGAACATCGCGGCCCATGGTGGCGATCCGGTGCGTGTCTTTCTGATGGGGCATTCGGCCGGTGCCATCCATGTGGCGACCTATCTGGCGCAGGAGCAGTTCCATCGCATCCCTGGTTCGGGTGTACGAGGGGCGCTGATCCTGTCGGCGCTTTACGACCTGACGCCGGAACTGATGGCGCAAGAGCCTATCAACAAGGCCTATTACGGGGAGGACCCGAGCAAGTGGGCCGAACGTTCCGCGCGTGCCGGCCTGCTCAAGACCCGGGCGCCGCTGTGGATAGGGTATGCGGAGCTGGACCCGCCTGCCTTTGTGTCCGAGGGTGAGGCCATCAACAAGGCCCTGTGCGCTGCCGGCCGCTGCCCGGCGGTGTTCACGCGTTTTGCCGGCCACAGCCACATGTCAGAGATCTATTCGGTCAACAGCGATGACCGGACCATCGGTGACTCCATGCTGGCTTTTGTCAAAGCCCACTGAGCCTGCACACACAGGGCCGGCCGGGATCACCCGGCCGACCCTGTTTCATGGTGTGGTCACAGCGGCTTGATCTGCACCTTGCGCCACTTGATCGGGCCGCCGTTCGCTCCCTGGACACCGGCACCGAATTGCAGGGCGAAGGGGCCGCTGGGGAATTTGTTGTTGCGGGTGTTGGCGGTCTGCACGCCGTTGAGTTTCACGGTCAGCTCGTCGCCCTTGGCGGAGATTTCCAGGGTGTTCCACTTGCCGCCGGCCTTGTAAACGGTGGGCACGGGTACGGCTGCAAAACCGACGATGGCGCCGGTCGCGTAGGTCGGGTCGGGCCGGATGTCCCAGATGTTGACCTCGTAGGCGTTGTCGGCTGCGATCTTGGCCGGATCGGTGGCGCGGATGAAGATGCCGCTGTTGGTGTCGGTGGCGGCCCAGAACTCGGCGTAGATCTCGAAATCCTTGTACGAGTTCTTCGACACCAGGTAGCCGCCCTTGCCCTGGTTGGCCGATATGCCGCCGGCCTCGATACGCCAGTTCGCGTCACCTATCCTGTTCCAGTTGTCCAGCCCCTGTTCGCCGTCGATCAGCGTGACCCAGCCGGAGCCGGGCCAGTGGGCGCAGCCGGCCAGGGCCACGGCCAGGGTGCACAGGGCCAGCCTGCGCGAGTAGGCATGTTTCATCACGGTCTCCTCAGTTGTTGTGTCTTGTTCTGCAGCTGGATGCTGCGAGCACACTATGGCACGGCAGGGGGGAGTCCTGTCAATCAGGGTCTGTGCGCACCCGGGGCCTTGCTGCCCGCGGGGGGCAGAGGCTTCAGGAGGCCAGTACGCCCAGCAGTTCGGTTTCGATGGCGATCTGGGCGCGGTTGTTCTGCAACTCGGCGCCATCGATCAGGAAGACGTCATCCACCCGTTCGCCCAGGGTGTTCACCTTGGCCAGCTGCAGGTTGATGCGGTGGCGGGCCAGCACGCGCGCTACCTTGTAGAGCAGGCCGGTCTGGTCGCTGGCCGAGATGCTGAGCAGCCAGCGCTGGGCCTTTTCGTCGGGCTTGAGGCTCACGCGCGGCGTGATGGGGAAACTCTTGACCCGGCGCGACAGCCGCCCACGGCTGGGTTCGGGCAGGGGTGCGGCTTCGGCGATGGCACGGGCCAATTCGGACTCGACCATGCTGGTCATCTCGCGGTAGTGGTCCTGCATGCCGGAAGTGACGATCTGGAAAGTGTCGAGCGCATAGCCGTTGCGGGCCGTGTGGATGCGTGCGTCCTGGATGCTGAAGCCACCCTGATCGAAATAACCGCAAATGCGGGCGAAGAGGTCGGGCTGGTCGGCGGTGTAGACCAGCACCTGCAGGCCTTCACCCGCGGAGGAGCGGCGCGCGCGCACAATGGGCTGGTCGGTGCCGACATGGCGGGAGATATGGCGGGTGTGCCAGGCGATGTCGTCGGCATCGTGGCGCATGAAATAGCCCACGTCCAGTGTGTCCCAGAGCTTCTTGTGCGCCTCGAACGGCAGGCTGTGCAGGGCCAGCTGGACCAGAGCCTCGCGCTTGTGCGCCTCGACCTCGGCGTCAGGCGAGGGGGCATGGCCGCCCAGGGCACGCAGCGTGTAGCGGTACAGGTCTTCGAGCAGCTTGCCCTTCCAGGCGTTCCAGACCTTGGGGCTGGTGCCGCGGATGTCAGCCACGGTCAGCAGGTACAGGGCTGTGAGGTAACGCTCGTTGCCGACCTGCTTGGCGAAGGCGTTGATGACGTCGGGGTCGCTCAAGTCGGACTTCTGGGCGATGCGGCTCATGGACAGGTGTTCCCTGACCAGGAATTCGATCAGCTTGGCGTCCTCGCGGCTGATACCGTGCTGGCTGGCAAAGTGCCGCACCTCCTCAGCGCCCAGGTCGGAGTGGTCGCCGCCGCGGCCCTTGGCGATGTCGTGGAAGAGGGCTCCCGCATAGAGGATCCAGGGGGCGTCCCAGCCGGCCGCCAGCTGCGAGCAGAAGGGGTACTCGTGCGCATGCTCAGCCATGAAAAAGCGTCGCATATTGCGCAGCACCATGAGGATGTGCTGGTCCACGGTGTAGACGTGGAACAGGTCGTGCTGCATCTGGCCCACGATGCGGCGGAAGATCCAGAGGTAGCGCCCCAGCACCGAGGTCTGGTTCATCAGGCGCATGGCGTGCGTGATGCCGCGCGGCTGCTGCAGGATGGCCATGAAGGTGCGCCGGTTGACCGGGTCCTTGCGGAACTTGGCCGTCATCAGGCCGCGCGCGTTGTAAAGGGCGCGCAGGGTGCGTGCCGACAGGCCCTTGGCGCCCTCGGTGGTCTGGTAGACCAGGAAGGTCTCGAGGATGGCGTGCGGGTTGCGCTGGTACAGGTCGTCGCTGACAACTTCGATCAGGCCGCCCTTGTCCAGGAAGTTTTCGTTGATGGCGCGCGGGGCCTGGGTGCGCGGGTTGAGCCGCTCTTCGATATTCAGCAGCAGGATCTGGTTGAGCTGGGTCACGGCCTTGGCGGCCCAGTAGTAGTGGCGCATCAGCGATTCGCTGGCGCGCACCTTGGTCTTGACCTCGGCCGTGTCCGAGCTGTAGCCGAAGGTGTTGGCCACCGCAGTCTGCAGGTCGAAGACCAGACGGTCCTCGCGCCGGCCGGCGATCAGGTGCAGGCGCAGGCGGATCAGCTCCAGCATGGCCTCGTTGCGCTTGAGCTGGCGCACTTCGAAGGGGGTGGCCAGACCGTTGCGGGCCAGTTCGTCCCAGGACTTGCCGTAACCGGCCGCCTGCGCCACCCAGAGGATGATTTGCAGGTCGCGCAGGCCGCCCGGAGATTCCTTGCAGTTGGGCTCCAGCGCGTAGGGGGTGTCCTCAAACTTGTTGTGGCGCTGCTGCATCTCCAGCGTCTTGGCGACGAAGAAGGCGCGCGCGTCCAGGGCCCGGCGGAAGTGCCAGCGAAAATCCTTGAACAGGGCCGCATTGCCGCAGATCAGGCGCGACTCCAGCAGCGCCGTCTGCACCGTCACGTCCTTGGCCGCCTCGGCCAGGCATTCGTTGACAGAGCGCACGCTCGACCCGATTTCCAGGCCTGCGTCCCAGCAACTGCTGATGAAGGTCTCGATGCGCTGGCGCAGGGCCTCGTCCGTGTCTGGGGACTGGCCCTCGGGCAGCAGCAGCAGGACGTCGATGTCCGAATGGGGGAACAGCTCGCCGCGCCCGAAGCCGCCCACGGCCACCAGGGCCGGGCTGGGCCCGTAACCGGCCTGTTTCCAGAGGGTCTTGAGGGTGTCGTCGGCCAGGCGCGCCAGCTGGCGCAGGGCCGCGTGCACGCCGCGTGTGGAGGGGCCGCTGTTGCTGACGGTCAGCAGCAGATCGGCCTTGCGGGCGCGGTACTGCTCTCGGAGGGTTTGAGGGGTCGCTGTCATGGCGACGCTGGTGCGAGCAGGAATCAAGCCAGGGCTGCGGCCTTCACGAAAGCCGGCGTCGGCGGGCTGCCGGCCGAAAGCGTAAGCACCTCGTAGCCGGTAGGCGTGACCAGCACGGTGTGTTCCCACTGGGCCGAGAGCGAATGGTCCTTGGTGACGATGGTCCAGCCGTCGCCCAGCTCCTTGATCTCACGCTTGCCGGCGTTGATCATGGGCTCGATGGTGAAGGTCATGCCCGGCTTCAGCTCTTCCAGCGTGCCGGGTTTGCCGTAGTGCAGCACCTGTGGTTCTTCATGGAAGACCTGTCCGATGCCGTGGCCGCAGAATTCGCGCACCACGGAAAAGCCGTTGCTCTCGGCGAATTTCTGAATGGCCCAGCCGATGTCGCCCAGGCGGGCGCCGGGTTTGACCTGCTCGATGCCGTGCCACATGGCTTCGTAGGTGAAGGAGCACAGGCGTTTGGCGGCGATGGAGGCATCACCGACGATGAACATGCGGCTGGTGTCGCCGAACCAGCCGTCCTTGATGACGGTGACGTCGATGTTGACGATGTCGCCCTTCTTGAGCGCCTTGTCACCGGGGATGCCGTGGCAGACCACATGGTTGACCGAAGTGCACAGGGAGGCCGGGTAGGGCGGGTAGCCGGCGGGCTGGTAACCCAGGGTGGCGGAGGTCGTGCCCTGGGTCTTCATGTAGGCGGCGGCCAGGCGGTCGATTTCGCCCGTGGTGATGCCGGGTTGCACATGGGGGGTCAGGTAATCCAGCACTTCGGCCGCCAGCCGGCAGGCCAGGCGCATGCCGGCAATTCCTGCTTCGTCTTTGTAGGTGATCGTCATGGGGCGTAATTATCCCATCGGCGGCGCTTTCATGCCGGGGGCGCCCTGATCGGGAGTGGGGCGAAGTAAAATCGCCGCTTTCCCCCGGACCCCGGTCCCCACCCCCTCAAGGCCACCCCCGTGACCCTGCACATCTCCTCTTTCGAAGGCGGCAGCGCCCTCAGCCCCTTTCGCATCCAGCAAATCCTGCCCCGCCTGCAGGGCATCCACGACAAGATCAGCGGTATCGCCGCGCGCTATGTGCATCTGGTGGCCTGTGATACCGAGCCCACGGCCGAGCTCAAGCAAAAGCTGGCCGCCCTGCTGACCTACGGCGACCCCTACGCCGGCCCGGCGGAAGGCCCGCTGGTGGTGGTGGCGCCGCGCCTGGGTACCGTCTCGCCCTGGGCCTCCAAGGCCACGGACATCGCCCACAACTGCGGCCTGGCCGTGCGCCGCGTGGAGCGGGTGGTTGAATACCGGCTCATGCTCAGGTCCGGCCTGCTGGGCAAGGCGGCGCTGTCGCCCGAACAGCTGGGCCTGGTGGCCGCCGTGTTGCACGACCGCATGACGGAAAGCGCCGTGGCCAGCCGTGAGGAAGCCTGTGCCCTGTTCACCGAGCTGCACCCGGCGCCCATGGAGCATGTGGACATTCTGGGCGGTGGCCGCGCCGCGCTGGAAAAAGCCAATGTGCAGTTCGGCCTGGCCCTGGCCGAAGACGAGATCGAGTACCTGGTCCAGGCTTTCCAGGACCTGAAGCGCAACCCGACCGACGTCGAACTCATGATGTTCGCCCAGGCCAACAGCGAGCATTGCCGCCACAAGATCTTCAACGCCGACTTCACCATCGACGGCGTGCGCCAGCAGCGCAGCATGTTCGGCATGATCCGCAACACCCACCAGCTCGCCCCTCAGCACACGGTGGTGGCCTATTCGGACAACGCCTCCATCATGGAAGGCAGCGCCGTCGAGCGTTTCGTGGCGCGCATGGGGCAGGGCGGTGCACCGGGCTACCAGAAGTCCGAGGCCGTGAACCACGTGCTGATGAAGGTCGAGACGCACAACCACCCCACGGCCATTTCCCCCTTCCCGGGTGCCTCCACGGGCGCGGGCGGCGAGATCCGTGACGAGGGTGCCACCGGCCGCGGTTCGCGTCCCAAGGCGGGCCTGACGGGCTTCACGGTGTCCAAGCTCTGGGGCGGCTGGTCGGATGAAAAGGGCGGCAAGCCTGAGCACATCGCCAGCCCCTTGCAGATCATGATCGAGGGTCCCCTGGGTGGTGCGGCCTTCAACAACGAGTTCGGCCGCCCCAACCTGGCTGGTTATTTCCGCGAGTACGAGCAGACCGTGGCCAGCAGTGCCGACAGCGTGCAGCGCGGGTATCACAAGCCCATCATGATCGCCGGCGGTGTTGGTGCCATCGATGCGGACCAGACGAAGAAGATCCTGTTCCCGGCCGGCACGCTGCTGATCCAGCTGGGCGGCCCGGGCATGCGCATCGGCATGGGAGGCAGCGCCGCCAGTTCCATGGCCACGGGCGCCAATGCGGCCGAGCTGGACTTCGATTCCGTGCAGCGCGGCAACCCCGAGATCGAACGCCGCGCCCAGGAGGTCATCAATCATTGCTGGGCCCAGGGCGAGAAGAACCCCATCCTGGCGATCCACGACGTGGGCGCGGGTGGCCTGTCCAATGCCTTTCCGGAGCTGACCAACGACGCGGGCCGCGGCGCGCGTTTTGACTTGCGTGCCGTGCCGCTGGAAGAATCGGGCCTGGCGCCCAAGGAAATCTGGAGCAATGAAAGCCAGGAACGTTATGTGATGGCCATTGCGCCCGAGTCGCTGGAGATCTTCAAGGCCTTCTGCGAGCGCGAGCGCTGTCCCTTTGCCGTGGTCGGTGTGGCCACCGAAGAGCGCCAGCTGGTGCTGGCCGATGCAGGCCATGAAAGCCCGGTCGACATGCCCATGAACGTGCTGCTGGGCAAGCCGCCCAAGATGCACCGGGATGTCAAGACCATCGCGCGCAGCTTCAAACCGCTGGACCTGGGCGGCGTCGAGTTGCAAAAGGCCGTCATCGACGTGCTGAGCCACCCCACCGTGGCGTCCAAGCGTTTCCTCATCACCATCGGCGACCGCACCGTGGGCGGCCTGACGCACCGTGACCAGATGGTCGGTCCCTGGCAGGTGCCCGTGGCCGACGTGGCCGTGACCCTGGCCGACTACGCCGGCTTCAAGGGCGAGGCCATGAGCGTGGGCGAGCGCACGCCGTTGGCCGCGCTGGACGCCCCGGCCTCCGGTCGCATGGCCGTGGCCGAGGCCATCACCAACCTGCTGGCTGCGCCCATCGAACTGCCGCGCGTCAAGCTCTCGGCCAACTGGATGGCCGCCTGCGGCGAGCCCGGTGAGGACGCCGCGCTTTACGCCACCGTGCAGGCCGTGGGCATGGAGCTGTGCCCGGCCCTGGGCATTTCCATCCCCGTGGGCAAAGACAGCCTGTCCATGCGCACGCAGTGGCAGGACGGAAGCGACAAGAAGAAGGTCACCTCGCCGGTCTCGCTGATCGTGAGCGCCTTCGTCACCCTGGGCGATGTTCGGGGCACGCTGACGCCGCAACTCGACAACAGTGCCGACACCACGTTGTTGCTCGTGGACCTGGGCCGCGGCCAGAACCGCATGGCGGGTTCCATCCTGGCGCAGACGCTGAACCAGACGGGCGACAGGGTGCCGGACCTCGACGACCCGCAGGACCTCGTGAAACTCGTGAACGCTGTCAACGCCCTGCGCGCGCAGGGCAAGCTGATGGCTTACCACGACCGCAGCGACGGTGGCCTGCTGGTGGCCGCGGCCGAGATGGCTTTTGCCGGCCACGTGGGCGTGGCGCTCAATGTGGACATGCTGGTCACCGAAGGCGACGGCATCTCCGACAGCCGTATGGACGCGGGCGACAGCAAGAACTGGGCAAGCCAGGTCAGCGCGCGCCGCGACGAACTCACGCTCAAGGCCCTGTTCAACGAGGAACTGGGCGCGGTCCTGCAGGTGAAGAGCGAAGATCGCGATGCCGTACTCGCGGTTCTGCGTGAGCACGGCCTCTCGAAATTCAGCCACGTCGTCGGCAAGACCCGCCCGGCGGGTGGTGCCGTGAGCGCGGGTGTGGGCGAGCTGCAGGTCTGGCGCGATGCCAAATCGGTGTTCAGCGCCAAGCTGGCCGATCTGCATCAGGTCTGGGACAGCGTGAGCTGGAAAATCAACCAGCAGCGCGACAACACGGCTTGCGCCGACCAGGAGCATGCCGCGGCCGGCGCGCCGAACGATCCCGGCCTGCATGTGCACCTGAGCTTCGACCCGGCGCAGCAACTGGCCCCGGCACTGCTCAAAAGCCGCCCCAGGGTGGCCGTGCTGCGCGAGCAGGGCGTGAACTCGCATGTCGAGATGGCTTACGCCTTTACCGAAGCCGGCTTTGAGGCTTACGATGTGCACATGACCGATCTGCAAAGCGGCCGTGCCAGGCTGCAGGACTACAAAGGCGTGGTCGCCTGCGGCGGTTTCAGCTATGGCGATACGCTGGGTGCCGGCATAGGCTGGGCGCGCTCCATCACCTTCAACCCCGTGCTGTCCGAGCAGTTCCAGGCCTTTTTTGCCCGCAAGGACACGTTTGGCCTGGGCGTGTGCAACGGCTGCCAGATGTTTGCCGAACTGGCCGACATCATTCCGGGCGCGCAAGCCTGGCCGCGCTTCACCACCAATCGCAGCGAACGCTTCGAGGCCCGCCTGTCCATGGTGGAGGTTCTGAAATCGCCCAGCCTGTTCTTCCAGGGCATGGCGGGCAGTCGCCTGCCGATCGCCGTGGCGCATGGTGAGGGTTATGCCAACTTCGCCTACCGCGGCAAGGCTGCCGAGGCCATCGCAGCCATGCGTTTCGTGGACAACAGCGGTGCGGCCACCGAGGCCTACCCCTACAACCCGAACGGCAGCGCTGGTGGCCTGACCGCGGTCACCACGGCCGACGGTCGCTTCACGGCCATGATGCCGCACCCCGAGCGCGTGTTCCGCAACATCCAGATGAGCTGGACGCCGCTGGACAAGAGCCAGCCCAGCCCCTGGATGCAGATCTGGCGCAATGCGCGGCGCTGGATAGGCTGAGAACCGAGGCAGCACCATGCTCGTGACACCCCGCGCCCAGACACGCATGCTGGCGCTGGGCTTTGCGGGGCTGGTGCTGATGCTGGCGTATCTGCTCAAGGGCAGTTACGAGACTTCGCTGGCGCGCGCCTCGGACCACGCCGAGAACCTGACGCAGACCATCGATGGCCAGTTGTCGTCCGCCCTGCGGCGCATGGATGCCACGCTGCACCAGATCGCGAACCGGCTTTCGACCAGCACGATGCAGACCGCAAATGTGGCGCGGCACGAACGGGAGGTGTCGGACATTCTCATGCCCTACAAGGCGCAGTTTCCGGAGTTGCGCGACATCTTTGTCTACGATGCCGCGGGCAACATCCTGTATGACACCAGGCGTCCGGCGACGCTCCCGCGGTCCGGGAATATTGCGCAAAGACCGGCCTTCCAGTACCTGCAGAATCACCCGGAGGCCAGCATCGCCTTTTCCGAACTGGTGCGCGGCAACGTGTCCGGGCAGCTCACGGTGGCGACCTACGTCCCCGTGCATGACAGGTCGGGGCGGATGTTGGGCACGGTGGCCGGGTCGCTGAACCTGGGTCATTTCGATCAGGTCTTCGCTTCCCTGCGGCTGAGCCCGGGCAGCGTGGCCTTTGTGCGCAGCAGTTCGGAGCACAAGCTGGTGATCCGCTATCCCTGGCTTGAGAGCGAGTTCAACAAGCCGGTGCGCAACCCCATCCAGGCCCGCATCGACGCGGGGGAGATCGCCGGGCGGGCAGAGTTCAGGGCCGTGACCGATGGCGAGGAGCGCCGCTACAGCTTTCGCAAGATCGACCAGTATCCCTTTTACGTCGTGATCGGTATCTCCGCCAGGGATGCCCTGCAGAACTGGTACCGGGGCGCGGCCTACGTCGCTGCCCTCATCCTGCTGCTGGGGCTGTTGCTGGGCCTGACCCTGCGGCGCATGGCCCGCATCGAGATCTTGCGAGAGTCGGCGCGCGCCGAGGCTGACCAGGCCTTGCAACTCCTGAGCGAGGGCATCAACAGCCTGTCCGCAGGCATCACGATCTACGATCCCGAGGACCGCGTAGTGATGTGCAATGAGGCGCATCTGCGGCTGTTCGAAAGCCTGCGCGACGTCATCCAGCCTGGCAAGAGCTTCGAGGAGATCTCGCGTACCGGCCTGCAGCGTGGGCTCTATGCCGAAGCCCTGGGCCAGGAAGAGGCGTGGCTGGCCCGCCGCCTGCGCCAGCACCGCATCGCCGACGGCGTGCCCCACGAGATGGAGCTGGCCGACGGGCGCTGGGTGCAGTTCAGCGAGCATCGCACGCCCAGGGGCTACATCATCGGCAGCCGCATCGATATCACCGAGCGCAAGAAGCTGGAGGTCGATCTGCGCGAGCAGGCCAGCACCGACGCGCTCACGGGCCTGCCCAACCGCAGGTATTTCCTGCGCCGGCTGGAGGACGAGCTGGAGCGGGTGCGCCGCCGCACCACGCGTGATGCCTGCGTGCTGATGCTGGATCTGGACCACTTCAAGCGCATCAACGACCAGTACGGCCATGCCGCCGGCGACAGCGTCCTGCGCCATTTTTCCAACATCCTGCGCCACGAGTTGCGCGCCACCGACATCGCCGGCCGCATGGGCGGCGAGGAGTTCGCCATCATCCTGCCGGGCAGCGGACCGCAGACGTCCCAGGGCTTTGCCCAGCGCATCTGCGACAAGCTGGCCGAACACCCGCTGAGTTTCGGGCGGCAGCAGGTCGGCATGACGGTCAGCATCGGGATTGCCGCCATCCTCGCCGACGACCTGTCGGCCGACGCCGTGCTTTCGCGCGCCGACCGGGCGCTGTACCAGGCCAAGGAAGCGGGCCGCAACCGGGTCCGGCTGGCCGACGAGACGCCTTGATGCGCAGCGCCAGGGTGTCGGGCTTGCGAGCTTGACAGCCCCAGGGGGACACCCAATACTCCGCGAGAGCCTTGCAGAACAACATGACCGGGCCCGACAGGCCCGAGAAAAGGGTGTTTGATGAATTCCTTCAATCCGCTGGCGCAGAACAGTGCGGTCAACGGCCTGATCACGGCCATCTCGCGCAATACCGAGGATGGCGTGCTGTCCAAGCACCTGGGCGCGCAGTCCTGGTACATCGTGGCAGACCATCTGCATGCGCACCAGTACGAGCGCGGGCACCTGCTGATTGCGCAGGGCGCGCAGGATCGGAATCTGTATTTCCTGGAGTCGGGCAACCTCAAGGTCGATGTCAAGACCGACAAGGCGCTCATGCAGCTGGCCATCCTGGGCGCCGGCACCGTGGTGGGCGAGGGCAGTTTTTTCTCGCGCCTGCCACGCAGCGCCTCGGTGGTGGCCTACAGCAGCTGCAAGGTCTGGTCCATGAGCCCGGAGGACTTCGAGGCCCTGAGCAAGAAGCATCCGACGGTGGCACTCTCGCTGGCCATGGCTCTGGGGGCCATCGTGGCTTCACGCATGGTGGATGTCAGCAAGCGTATCGCCAGCACTTAGCCTGGGCTAGGCTGCCCAAGCCGCCATCAGGCTGGCAGCGGCCTGCTCCGGATCGGCTTCGGCCGTGATGGCCCGCACCACCGCCAGCGAACCCACTCCCGTGGCTTTGATTTCGGGCAGTTCGGCGGCCGAGATGCCGCCGATGCCCACGCCCGGGTAGTTGCGCATCAGGCGGGCATAGGCAGCCAGCCGGCCCGGGCCTTGCGGGGCCGTGGCCATGCGCTTGAGCGTGGTGGGGTAGACCGCGCCCATGGCGATGTAGCTCGGGCTGAGCCGGTCGGCGCGCACCATCTCGGCATAACCGTGGCTGGACAGGCCCAGACGCAGGCCGGCGGCGCGGATGGCGACGAAGTCGGCCACCTCCATGTCTTCCTGGCCCAGATGCACGCCATAGGCGCCAGCAGCGATGGCCTCGCGCCAGTGGTCATTGATGAAGAGCAGCGATGAGGTGCCGCGCACGGCATCGACCGCGGCCTGTACCTCGCGACGGATGGCGGTGGCATCTTCGGACTTGAAGCGCAGCTGCACCGTGGGCACGCCGGCGCGTGCCACGCGCGCCACCCAGGCGGCATCGGGCAGCACGGCGTACAGGCCCAGCGCCTTGGGGCAGGGCGGGAAGGCGTCCGCGCGCGGCCAGGGTCGCAGGCCGAAGTCGGCAGGCTCATCGGGCCAGGCCTGGGGGTCGAACCGGCCGGTACGCTGCACCTGGGCCTGCCAGGCCAGCGCCACACATTCGGCGTCGATCTCGATGAAACCCAGGGCCAGACAGGCCTGCTTGGCATTGCGATAGACCGTGTCGTCGCAGCTGTAGTGCAAGGCCGGTTCGCTCGCGAGGGGCAGAGCCAGGTCCTGGTGCGCGGCGACGATGGCCTGCGCTTCGGAAGTCAGTTGTGTCATGCGTGGTGCCAGAAAGGCGTGCCCAGTACGGGTGTGGAGGGCTGGGCGGCGTCCTGCTCGCTCATGGCCCCGGAACGCCAGGCGTCGCGGCCGGCCTGAGTGGCGGCGGCGAAAGCGCCGGCCATGGCCACCGGGTCTTGCGCCAGGGCGACGGCGGTGTTGAGCAGCACACCGTCATAACCCCACTCCATGACGGTGCAGGCGTGCGAAGGCTTGCCCAGGCCGGCGTCAACGATCATGGGCACATTCAGGCGCTCACGCAGCATGCGCATGGCGTAGGGGTTGACGGGGCCCTTGCCGGTGCCTATGGGCGCGGCCCAGGGCATGACGGCCTGGCAGCCCACGTCGACCAGGCGCTGGCACAGCACCAGGTCTTCGGTGGTGTAAGGCAGCACCTTGAAGCCGGCCTTGATGAGCCAGTCGGCGGCTTCCACCAGGTTCAAGGTGTCGGGCTGCAGCGTGTAGTCATCGCCGATCAGTTCCAGTTTGATCCAGGGCGTTTCGAAGACCTCGCGTGCCATCTGAGCCGTGGTGATGACCTCCTGCACGCTGTGGCAACCGGCGGTATTCGGTAGCACCGGCACCTTGAGCTTCTTTAGCATGTCCCAGAACTGGTTGCCGCTCTCATGGGGAACAGCGCCCTGGCGGCGCAGCGAGGCGGTCAGCATGGCCGGCTTGGCCAGCTGCACCGCGGCTTCGAGCACAGCCGGCGATGGGTAACGCGAAGTGCCCAGCAGCAGGCGGCTATGGAAGGTTTCGCCGTAGAGGACGAGGGGATCGTTGCTAGACATGGTTTATCCGCCAGTGACGGGAGAGATGATTTCGACGCGGTCCCCGTCCTTGAGTGACTGCTGGGCGTATTGCGTCTTGGGCACGAATTGGGTGTTCACCGCCGCGGCAAACGGCGGTTTGGCCTCGATGGCGGTGATGGCATCGAGCAGCGTGGCCCCCATGGCCAATTCGCGCTCTTGCTTGTTGATGATGACTTTCATGGCTTCAAACCACGGTTTCCAGATGCAGGTCCAGCGAACCCGCGAGTTTAGTGCTCTGCTCCTGCACGTACTCGAGCGCCACGTCCAACAGGGCCGGCGAGATCATGAAGCCGTGGCGGTACAGACCGTTGATCTGCAGGGTGCGGGGCCCCAGCTGGCGGATGGCCGGCAGGTTGTCAGGCAAGGTGGGTCGGCACTGGGTGGCGATCTCCAGGATGCGGGCCTCGGCAAACCCTGGGTGCACGGCATAGGCGGCGCTGAGCAGCTCCAGCGTCGAGCGCACGCTGGGCGGCGAGAGGTCGTTGCTCTCGATCTCGGTGGCGCCGATCACGAAGAGATGGTCCTGCTTGGGCGCGATGTAAATCGGGTAACGCGGGTGGATCAGCCGGGTGGGCCGGCTCAAGTGCACGTCGGGCGCGTGGATGCGGGCCACCTCGCCGCGCACGCCGCGCAACTGGCTCCATTGCGCATTGGCGCCCAGGCCTCGGCAGTCGAACAGCCAGTCGGGCTGGCCGGCGGTGCCGGGCTGGAAATCCTGCGGTGCACGTGGGCTGTTCCAGTGCAGCTCAACCTTCAGGGCCTGCAATTCGTGCAGCAGGGCGGCCAGCAGCTGGCGGTTGTCGAGCTGGCCCTCACCCGGCAGGTACAGACCCTGGGCAAAACGGTTCTCAAGGCTGGGCTCCAGTCGTTTCACGCCCGCGGCATCCAGTGTCTGGACCTTGGGCAAGGCGGGCAGCTTTTCGTTGGTGTTGCGCAGCAGGCCGGCGAAGCGCTGCGCTTCGGCCGCGTCCTGGCGGTGCCAGAGGATGAGGGTGCCTTCCTGCTGGAAAAACACAGGCTGCGACAGTTGTGCCAGCAGGGTGGGCCAGCGCGTCAGCGCATGGCGACCCATCTCAACCACACTGGGCTCGGTGATGGCCGATTCGGCCAGCGGTGCCAGCATGGCGGCGGCAATACGTGCCGGCGAGCTCTGTGCATCGGCGCCGCCAGCCTCGTAGACCGTAACGCGATGACCGGCGCGCGCCAGCTGCCAGGCCAGCAGCCGACCCATGAGGCCGGCACCCAGCACAACAGAAACAGGACCCGGTGTCTTGGCGTTCATTCAAAAGGCCCGATAATTTTCGTCATGATGAATCTCACGACGAACGACAAACATTACCCGCGCGTGCTGTCTATAGCGGGCTCCGACAGCGGCGGTGGCGCCGGCATCCAGGCCGACCTCAAGACCTTCAGTGCCCTGGGCTGCTACGGCATGACGGCCATCACGGCGCTGACAGCGCAGAACACGCAGGGCGTGCGTGGCATCCACGGTGTGCCGCCCGAGTTCCTGGCGGCGCAGCTTGACGCCGTGCTCGAGGATATCGGCGCCGACGCCGTGAAGATCGGCATGCTGCACGCGCCCGAGATCGTGCGTGTCGTGGCGCAGGCCATCCGCAAATACAAGCTCCAGCACGTGGTGCTGGACCCGGTCATGGTGGCCACCAGCGGTGACCGACTGATTGCCGAGGAGACCGTGTCCGTGCTGGTCAAGGAACTCTTCCCGCTGGCCACCGTGATCACGCCCAATCTGGACGAGGCCGAGTTGCTGCTGGGCCACAAGATCGCTGGCATCGCGGCGCTGGAGCCGGCCGCGCGCGAACTGCTCGCCTTGGGTGCACCCGCTGTGCTGCTCAAGGGGGGGCACTTGCAGGGAGACGAGGTGGTGGACCTGCTGCTGCAGCCCGGTCATGATTCGGTGCGTCTCGCCTCGGCGCGCATCGCCAGCCAGAACGTGCATGGCACGGGCTGCACCCTGTCCTCGGCCATTGCCGCGCATCTGGCTCTGGGGTATGCGCTGGAAGAAGCCGTGCGTCTGGCGCGCGCCTACATCCTGGGGGCCATCGCCGCGGGGGCGGAGGTGCACACAGGGCAGGGCCACGGCCCGCTCAACCACGGCCATGCGCCGGTGGTCATGCGGGTCCTGGCGGGCACACGCTGAGACTGTCACGCGTTTCATATCAAAGCAGCAGGGGGAGGGGCCGCTGCCGGTGAAACCGGTTGGGGCCTGCTTCCCTGCGTGAGCATTACCTCAATCAGGTTCAAAGGGACTTTCTCAGTCGACGCGGCAGGAACCGCGGCAACACCCCTAGCGGATGCACTCCGAAGAGCGCAGGTGCCATTTTAGTCCCGGGCGCGGGCAAAGAAAAAGCCCACCGGACGGTGGGCTTGCTCTGATTTGGTTTTTCTTGACCGTGGTCAGTCGAAAACCGGCGATTCCACGCCCAGCACCTTGTGCAGCTTGGGGCTGGTGGTCGTGTACTGCAGATGCACCTTCTTGTCCGGGAAGATGATGGGCATGGCGCCGAAGGCGGCCAGGGCGCATTCATGGAAACCCGAGAGGATGAGCTTCTTCTTGCCGGGGTAGGTGTTGATGTCGCCCACGGCAAAGATGCCGGGCACACTGGTGGAGAACTTCTCGGTGTCCACCACGAGCTGCTTGCGTTCGATCTGCAGGCCCCATTCGGCGATCGGGCCGAGCTTGGGGGACAGGCCAAAGAAGACCAGCAGCACGTCCAGTGGCACTACGCGCGTGACACCGTCTCCGCCCGTGACCTTGATCGCGCTGAGCTTGCCGTCCGTCTCGTCAAAGCCCGTGACCTGACCCACGATGAACTGCATCTCGTAGGCGTCGCAGAGTTCCTTCATCTTGGCCACACTGGCGGGGGCGGCCTTGAAACCGTCGCGGCGGTGCAGCAGGATCACGCTCTCGGCCTTGTTCGGGCCAACGGCTGCGAAGTTCAGCGTCCAGTCCAGGGCGGAGTCGCCGCCGCCCACGATGACCAGGTTCTTGCCGGCGAAATCGGCCGGGTTCTTCACGCGGTAGTGCAGTTGCGTGCCTTCGAACTTCTCCAGGCCGTCCACCTTGAGTGTGCGCGGCTGGAAGGCGCCCACACCGGCGGCGATGAAGATCGTCTTGGTCAGGAACTGGGTGCCCTTGCTGGTTTCGACAAAGAAGCGCCCGTCGTCCTGCTTTTGCACCACGGTGACTTCCTGACCCAGATGGAAGGTCGCGCCGAAGGGCTCGATCTGCTTGAGCAGGGAATCCGTCAGCTCCTTGCCCGTGCACACCGGCACGGCCGGGATGTCATAGATGGGCTTGTCGGGATACAACTCCATGGGCTGACCGCCGGGATAGGCCAGCGAGTCGATTACATGGGCCTTGATCTCGAGCAGGCCGAGTTCGAAGACCTGGAACAGGCCGACGGGGCCGGCACCGACGATGACAGCATCGGTTTCGATCGGGCCTTCGTGGGCCTGGGCGGTTTGGATCACGGCGGGACTGAGTTTGGGTTCCATCGGTAAAAAGAGGTTTAGCGCACAAGCTCTTTCAGCTTGCCAGTTTTGTCTTTCCAATCGTCCGCGTCGGGAAGAGAGGGCTTGCGTTTGGTGATGCTTTTCCAGGTCGGCAGCTTGGCCAGATCGGCGTTGAGCTTGGTCATGTGCTGCTGGTCGGCCGGCACGTCCTCTTCGGCGTAGATGGCGTTGACCGGGCACTCGGGGATGCAGACCGCGCAGTCGATGCACTCGTCCGGATCGATGGTCAGGAAGTTCGGACCTTCGCGGAAGCAGTCGACGGGGCAGACATCAACACAGTCGGTGTATTTGCAGCGGATGCAGGATTCGGTGACGACGTGGGTCATGTTGTAGTTCTGAAAGCTGGGTGGAAACCCTTGATTTTATTGGCTTTTGCACTTGCCGGGGATTCTCGCCCTTGCCATGCGGAGGGTTGTTGCGCTGGATCAAGCCCTCAGGCTCAATTCACCAGCACCGCGCCCGAAGTCCGGTGGCTGGCCGTGTCCACCAGGATCAGCGAGCCCAGGCCGCGGGAACGGCCAAAAGACAGGGCCGGAATCGCCTCCTGCAGGGCCAGTTCGACGTGGCCTATGGCATTGGGCTCCAGTTGCGTGGCCTCTTCCTCGGCCAGGGTGTTGATGTCCAGGCGGTGCACGATGCGTTTGACCTTGGCCTTGACCCAGCGGTGTCCGTGCAGGGCCCAGTAGACCCGGCCGGCCACCAGGGCCTCGTCGTCCATCCAGGCCACGGTGGCCAGCAATTCGCGCGAGGTCTGGTCCTGGCCCACGGCCAGCAGCCAGTCGCCGCGCGAGACGTCCACTTCGCGGTCCAGCACGATGCCGGCGCTGTGGCCGGCGCTCACGCTGCCGGGCTGGCGCACGTGGTTGAGCACCTGGGCCACGGTGGCTGTCTGGCCGCTGGGGAAGATCTTCACGGTGTCGCCGGCCTGCACGCCGCCTGCGGCCACACGGCCCCAGAAGACGCGGCGGCCTTGCGAGGTGTCGCTGGACGAGGAGAACTTTTCCACCCACTGCACCGGAAAGGCCAGGGGGAGGGCCGTGTCGGCGGCCGTCACCGGCAGCTGTTCCAGGATGTCCAGCAGCGTCGGGCCTGCGTAACCGCACCAGCCGGCCTGTTCCGGGGCATCCACCACGTTCCAGCCCTGCAGGGCTGAGACGGGCACGGTGGCACGCACGTCCAGGCCGGCGTTGCTGGCGAAAGCCTGCAGGGCGGCGCTGATGTGTTTGAAGGCCAGTTTGGCATCGTCCACCGCGTCAAGCTTGTTGATGGCGAAGACGATGGAGGGCACGCGCAGCAGCTGCAGCAGCAGGCTATGGCGGCGGGTCTGCGGCAGCAGGGCCAGGGCCGGGTTCTGCCAGTCGAGCTTGGTGGCGTCAACCAGCACCACGGCGGCGTCGGCACTCGATGCCGCCGTGACCATGTTGCGGGTGTACTGCTCATGGCCGGGCGCGTCGCCGATGATGAACTTGCGTGTCTCGGTGCTGAAATAGCGGTAGGCCACGTCGATGGTGATGCCCTGCTCGCGCTCGGCCGAGAGGCCGTCGGTCAGCAGGGCCAGGTCCGTCTGGCCCTGGCGCTGGACGCCGGCCAGATGGTCTTGCAGCACGGCGCGGGTGTCGACCAGCAGGCGTCCGATCAGCGTGCTCTTGCCGTCGTCAACCGAACCGCAGGTGATGAATTTGAGGGCTTCCATCAGAAATAACCATCCTTTTTACGTTTCTCCATGGACGCATCCGAAGTCTGGTCGTCCATGCGGGTCGCGCCGCGCTCGCTGACCTCGGCGGCCAGGGTCTCGATCACGATGTCAGCGGCCGTGGCGGCTGTGCTGGCCACGGGGCAGGTGCAGGT
The DNA here is from genome assembly GCF_059415585.1 of Hylemonella sp. GW821-FHT10B10. Taxonomy (NCBI): domain Bacteria; kingdom Pseudomonadati; phylum Pseudomonadota; class Betaproteobacteria; order Burkholderiales; family Comamonadaceae; genus Hylemonella; species Hylemonella sp. GW821-FHT10B10. The sequence goes on from NZ_JBWKNN010000001.1 coordinate 1,231,907, forward strand.
GATGTCGCCCACGGTGCGAAAGCGCACGTCGCGCACGATGACTTGTTCACCGGGACGCGGCGGCGTGAGTTCGGTCACGGGAGCCAGCATGCCGCGGCGGTCCACCACTTCACGCTTGTGCGTGTAGTAGATCGAGGGCAGGGCGATGTTTTCGCGCTCGATGTACTGCCAGACATCCAGCTCGGTCCAGTTGCTGATGGGGAACACGCGGAAGTGCTCGCCCGAGGCCAGGCGGGTGTTGAATAGGGTCCAGAGCTCGGGGCGCTGGGCCTTGGGCTGCCATTGGCCGAAGCTGTCACGGTGCGAGAAGATACGCTCCTTGGCGCGGGCTTTCTCCTCGTCGCGGCGGGCGCCGCCGATCAGCGCGTCGAAGCGGAATTCCTCGATGGCCTCCAGCAGCGTGACCGACTGGTGCACGTTGCGGCTCTCGCCAGGATGGGCCAGGCGCACGGTACCGCGTTTCATGGAGTCTTCCACGCTGCGCACGATGAGTTCGGCACCCAGTTCGGCGGCGCGCTGGTCGCGGAAGGCCGTCACTTCGGGGAAGTTGTGGCCGGTGTCGATCATCAGCAGCGGGTAAGGCAGGCGGCCGATGCCAAAGGCCTTCTCGGCGCACTTGAGCATGACCAGCGAGTCCTTGCCGCCGGAGAACAGCAGGGTTGGGCGCTCGAATGTAGCGGCCACCTCGCGCAGGATGAAGATGGTTTCTTCCTCGAGCGCGTCGAGGTGGGCATTGCTCAGATGGTGCACGGTCTGGTTCACGAGTTCTCGTTCGGCGCGGGCGTTCATGCTTGCGCTCCTTGTTTCAATGGTTCCTGGACGTGCAGGCCGCACTCCTTCGCGTTTTCGTTCTCCCACCACCAGCGGCCGGCGCGGAAATCCTCACCCAGCGAAATGGCGCGGGTGCAGGGCTCGCAGCCGATGCTGGGATAGAACTGGTCGTGCAGCTGGTTGTAGGCCACGTTGTTCTGCTTGATGTAGTGCCAGACGTCGCCCCAGGTCCACTCGGCCAAGGGGTTGAATTTCAGGCGATGGGCGTTGCTGTCGTCGATGAAGGGCACTTCGGCGCGCGCGTCGGACTGTTCGCGGCGCAGGCCGGTGATCCAGGCGCGCTTGTCGGCCAGGGCGCGTTCCAGGGGCTCCATCTTGCGGATATGGCAGCAGGCCTTGCGCAGCTCGATGCTCTTGTACATGGCGTCCTTGCCCTCGCGCTGTACGAACTGCACCACGGCTTCGGTCTGCGGCCGAAAGATTTCCACCGGCGCGCGGGACGTGGCCTTGAGCTGGTGCATCAGTTCCAGGGTCTGGGTGTGCAGGCGACCGGTCTCGAGCACGAAGATGCCGATATTGAGCTGTTGAGTATTGATCAGGTGGGCCAGCACCATGTCTTCGGCGCCGAGGCTGCAGGCCAGGCTGACCAGGGAGGGGCCACCGGGCAGCACGGGCGCGAAGTCGCGCGCGGCCTCTTGCAGCAGCTCCTGTGTGCGGGCCAGCTTGGCCGCGAAATCGGCGCTGGCGCGGGCATTGAGTTCGGTGGCTTTCATCACGGGGCTTTCTCAGGCGGCCTGCACGAAACGCGGGCGCGGCTGCACGGCGTCGCCCTGGTAGTGGCTCTTGAAGCGGGCCAGCTGGCGCTCGGCCACGGCCAGGTCCTGGTCGGCGCGCAGCACGGCGGCGTCGAAGCCGTTGCGCGACAGCAGGGGCAGCTGGTCGACCAGCACGTCGCCGGTAGCGCGGATCTCGCCCTGGTAACCCAGTCGGCGGCGCAGCAGGAAGGCCTGGCTGTGCGCGCGGCCGTCGGTGAAGCTGGGGAAATGCAGGTCGATGCGAGCCACGCCGTCCAGCGTCAGGGTGCGCGGGTCAGCGTCATTGGCCAGGACCAGCACTTGCAGGTCATGGGGTTCGGTCGGCGCGGTGTCGGCAGAAAACAGTTTCATCTCGTGCACTCCTTCAGACCGTGGCGGCGGTGTCGTGGCGGGCCTGTTGGCCGGCCTGCTTGAACGGATCGGCGCCGACGCGGCGCAGCGTGTCGATGAAGTTCTCGCCGCTGTTGCGCTGGGCGCGGTAGGTGTCCAGCAGGGCCTCGATCACGTCGGGTACTTCATGCGCAGAGAAGGAGGGGCCGATGACCTTGCCCGGCACCGGATCGCCCGACAGCAGCTTGCCGTCAGAACCGCCCACGGTGACCTGGTACCACTCCTTGCCGTCCTTGTCCACGCCCAGGATGCCGATGTGGCCGCTGTGGTGGTGACCGCAGGAGTTGATGCAGCCGCTGATGTGCAGGTCGATCTCGCCCAGGTCTTCCAGCTCGTCCAGGTCCTGGTAGCGGGCCGTGATGGCCTCGGCCAGGGGCAGGGACCGGGCGTTGGCCAGGTCGCAGAAGTCGCCACCGGGGCAGGCGATCATGTCGGTCAGCAGGCCGATGTTCGGCTTGGCCAGGCCCAGGTGGCGGGCTTCGCGCCAGAGTTCGGCGAGCTGGTCGCAGCGCACCCAGGGCAGCAGCAGATTCTGTTCGTGCGTCACACGCACTTCGCCGCCGCTGTAGCGATCGGCCAGCTGGGCCACGGCGTCCAGCTGAGTGGCGGTGGCATCCCCCGGGGACTGACCCAGGCGCTTGAAGGAGAGGGTGACGGCGCGCAGGTCGGGGTTCTTGTGCGCGCTGACGTTGCGCTGCAACCAGCGACCGAATTCGACGTCATCCTCGGCCGCGGCCTTGAGGATGTGGGCGATCTTGGCGTCGGCGCTCTTGCGGTCGCAGGTCAGGGTGGGCGGTACGAAGTTTGCGCTGATGCGCTCGAACTCGGCAGCCGTGATGGTGTGCGGGGCACCGTCGCGCTCGATGATCTGGCGGTATTCCTCTTCCACCTCGTCGATGTAGCGCTGGCCCTCGGCCTTCACCAGGATCTTGATGCGGGCCTTGTACTTGTTGTCGCGGCGGCCCCAGCGGTTGTAGACCCGCACCACGGCTTCCGTGTAATTGAGGATCTGGTCGCAGGGCAGGAAGTCACGGATGGTGGTACCGATGACCGGGGTGCGGCCCATGCCGCCGCCCACCAGCACCTTGAAGCCCAGGGTGCCGGCCTCGTTACGCAGCAGCTGCAGGCCCACGTCGTGCCACGCGATCGCAGCGCGGTCTTCGCGCGCGCCGGTGATGGCGATCTTGAACTTGCGCGGCAGGAAGGCGAACTCGGGATGCAGCGTGCTCCACTGGCGCAGGATCTCGGCGAAGGGGCGGGGGTCGGCCACCTCGTCCACGGCGATGCCGGCCAGCGCGTCGCTGGTGATGTTGCGGATGCAGTTGCCGCTGGTCTGGATGCCGTGCATGCCCACCGAAGCCAGCAGGTCCATGACGTCGGCGCTCTTGTCCAGCGGGATCCAGTTGAACTGCACGTTCTGGCGCGTGGTGAAGTGGGCGTAGCCTGTCACCAGCTTGCTGCCGATGGCCTTGCCATCGCGCAGCTGGATGTCACCCAGCTTGTTCTGCGCCGCGATGGCGCCCTGGAAGATCTCGTTCGTGGGCTGGTCGTATTCGCGGGCGATCTTCGCCAGCACGCGTACCTGGGCGCTGGAGAGTTCGCCGTAGGGCACGGCCACGCGCAGCATGGGGGCATGGCGCTGCACGTACCAGCCGTTCTGCAGGCGCAGGGGGCGGAATTCCTCGCTGCCCAGCTGGCCGGCCAGATGGCGCTCGAGCTGGTCGCGGTACTGCTCGGCGCGCAGGCGCACGAACTGGCGGTCGAAGTCGGTGTATTGGTACATAGCAGTTCAGATGGCGATCAGCTTGAGGCCGGCCCAGGCCAGCAGCAGGGAAAGGATGGAGCGCACCACGCGTTCGTTGATGCGGTGGATCAGGTGGCTGCCCAGCCAGATGCCGGGCAGGGAGCCAGCCAGCAGCAGGGCCAGCAAAGACCAGTCCACCGAACCCAGCGAGGCATGGCCCAGGCCGGCGACCAGGGTCAGCGGCACGGCGTAAGCGATGTCGGCGGCCACGATGCGCGGCAGCGGCAGCAGGGGGTAGATGAAGAGCAGCACGCTGACGCCGATGGCGCCCGCGCCCACCGAGGTCAGCGAGACCAGGGTTCCCACCAGGGCGCCCAGCAGCAGGGGCAGGCTCCAGTGACGGGGGCGGGCGGCGGTGGCTTCCTGGCCAGCGGCCAGGGCGGCCGGCAGCAGCTTGCCGCGCACGGCCTTGTACAGGGTGGCAGCGGCGGTCAGCAGCAGGGCCGCGCCCAGGGTGCTGGTCATCAGACTCTGGACGGCCGGGTTGGCCGGGCCTACGCGGTGCAGGAAATAGAGGGTGATCAGCGCCGCCGGGATGCTGCCGGCCGAGAGGTGGAAGACGATGCGCCAGTCCACCACACGCTGGCGGGCCAGGCGCACAGTGCCGCTGAGCTTGGTGAAAGCCGCAAACAGCAGGTCGGTACCGACGGCCAGGTGCGGCTTGACGCCGAAAAAGAAGATCAGGATGGGCGTCATGAGCGAGCCGCCGCCCACGCCGGTCAGGCCAACGACCAGACCGACGAAAAAGCCCGCAAAAATGAACGCCACGTCATGCATGGACGAGACTGTAAAAGCGGGCTCTCAGATCCCAAACTACATTTTTCTTGTTTCCCTATAACTACTGGTAATAAGCGCTGCTGCCGAAGCGGGGCAACTGGTCAGAGACCCAGCTCCTTCTCCAGATCGCTCTGGCCCTTTTTGAACTGTTTCTGGCGCGTGTCTTCCGCTTTCTTGTGCTGCGCCTCGGCGCGCTCCTGCAGCGCATCACCCTTGCTGCCTTCACCGGCCAGGCTGTAAAAATCGCGCGCCTGTGAGATTTCGCCTTTTTTCTCGTGGGCCTGGGCCAGGCGCAAGGCCTTGTCTTTCAACAGTTTTTCTTTCTGTTTGGCCTCGGCAATGCCGAAATAACGCCGGGCGTTTTCCATATGACGGAAAGTGTCGTCCTGGGCCAGGGTGTCACCGCGTTGCTCGGCCCGGGCACGAACTTTCGGCGCGGCGCCGTCACCCACGTAGTAGAACCAGTCCTTGGCCTCGCTGAGCTCCTTGAACGACTCCTTGCGGGTCGCAAAGGCTTTTTCTTCGCTGGCGAGTTCAAGTTCCGCGTTTTTGGCGGCCAGCTGGCGCAGTTCGGTTTCGCGTGCTTTGTTGTTCTGGTACTTGAAATGGTCGATGGCGCCTGAGACCAGGTTGCGGTCGCGCGGGCTGGCCTGTACCTGTTTCAGCTTGACCCGGTCTGCCTCGCTGCCGTTGCCCGAGCCCTTGTACCAATCGAAGGCCGTAGCCAGGCGGCCAGCGCCTTCCTCCTGCTGGCCCAGTTGCTGGCCGATGCGCTTGCGCAGGGCCTCATGTTGTTTGTAGCCGTTGCCGGGCAGGCACATGGCATCGATCTTGCCGGCGGCTGCATAGGCTTCCTTCAGCTTGCCGCTGCGCTCGGTCTCTTCCGCCGCCTTCATCTGGGCGGCGGCCACTTTCTCATCGGAGGTCTTGCAGCCGTCGGCATGGGCAGGCTGCAGGGCACCCATCAGACCCGCGATCAACAGCAGCGCAGGCGTGCACAGGGACTTTTGCATGGCATCACTCCCGGCTTATTTCAGCAGCTTCAAGGCGTCCATCAGCCCCATGCCCTTCTTTTCCTGGGCCTCGCCGGCGTTCTGCTTGCCACCTTGCGCTTTGTCGCCGCCGCCCATCATGGCGCCGAGGCTGGGCATGCTCACCTTGTCGTAACCCGCCGGCACCTCGAACAGGCTGGGGTCCTGCTTGCCGACCTTGAGACCGGTCAGCTCGGTCTTGAAGCGCATTTTCTGATTCTTGTCGATGGCAATCGCATCCATCTTGACCATGATGTTGTCCGGGCTCATCCACATGAAGCCGCCCATCTTGTCGCCCTTGGGGCCGGTCATGATGATCTTGCTTTTGGTGGTGTTTACGCCATTGACCACTTCCGGGCCGACCACGGTTTGCTCAATCTGGTACTTGGAGATGTCGTCCTTGGATTGGGCGTTGGCCTCGGCCAGGCTCATCTCCATGTACATCTTGTCCGCCGGCATCAGCGTCCAGGCCACTTTTTTGTCGGGCCGCATGATCATGATCATGCGTTCGCCGCCGCTGCCGGCCACCATCTCCCTGCGCTCCCGCGTCGGGGTGTAGTTGATGCGGCCTTTCATCTGGGTCTCGGCGGTTTCCAGCGTGGTGTCGGCGGAATATTCCACCTTGGGCTGGGAGGGGCCGGCGGCCTGGGCCGCTGCGGCCAGCATAAGTGTCGCCGTCAACAGAAATTTTCCGGGAAGGTTCATGGGGTCCTCCTGAATCAGTTGTTGTCTTGGATCGTCCAGCCCCAAGCTCGGCCTCGAGGGCTGCAAAGCAGCATACAGGCGCCGCTGTGCGGTGTCTACCGCGCTTAGGCCAGCCAGTTGCCCCCGAGCGTGCCTTCAAACAGCGACAGGCAGGCCGCGGCATCGGCCTGCAGGCCGACCTGGATACGCGGAAGGTCCACTTCCCAGCCCGCTTGCGGGTAGGCCAGCATTTCGCGCCGGTCCATGATGCTCTGGCCCTCAGCCAGGCCATCCGGCACCACGCGCACGCGACCGGCCTCGGTCTTGAACAGCCCGGGTTGCAACAGCCAGGCCAGGCCCAGCAAGCCAGGGGCAGGGCAGGCCGGCGGTGTTCCGGGCTCCCGCCGGGCCCGGTAGCCCGCATGCTGACGGATCGCATGCAGCAGGGCTGCGGTGGCGGGGTGCGGCCGCTGGGTAGCGATTTTTTCGATCAGCGCCAAGGGCAGGGGCGCGGCCTGGCTTACGTCCAGGCCCAGCATCGTCAGCTTGAAACCGGATGTCAGCGCCAGGTCGGCAGCGTGCGGGTCGCACCAGAAGTTGGCTTCGGCCACGGGCGACACATCACCGGGCGCGGCAATGCTGCCACCGGTCACCACGACCTGGGCCAGCAGTTCGGGCAGGTGCGGCTCCAGGCGCAGGGCTTGGGCCAGATTGCCCAGCGGGCCGGCGCAGACCAGGCTCAGCTGACCCGGGTGGGCCTGGGCCAGTTCCACGATGCAGCGCGCGGCCGAACGTTCGTCGGGGCCGTGGACTTCGGGTGGGCGCAGCGGCAGGTCACCCAGGCCGTCGGTACCAAAAGCCTCGGCGTCGTGCCACCAGGTCGCCTTGCGTGTGGGCGTGGCCACGCCACTGCAGACCGGCAGATCCGCGCGCCCGGCCAGGCTGCAGAGCAGCAATGCATTGCGTGTGGCCTGGGCCACGGTGAGGTGCCCGAAGGTGGTGGTGACGGCCAGCAGTTCGAGATCGGGATGCGCGAGCGCGAAGTACAGCGCCAGTGCATCGTCGGTGCCGGGGTCACAGTCCAGGATGAGTTTGCTGGCCATGGCAGGATTCTCGGCCAAAGTTCAGCTGACGCGTCGCGCATGCAGCGCCCGCGCCAGGCTAGCCTCCACGGGCCAGGGCTCGGCGCCCAGGCGGGCGGCCAGCAGTTCGGCGCAGAGCATGGCGAAGCTCAGGCCGCGTGAGCCCATGGCGGCGCTGATCCACAGCGTGGGCTGAAGGCCCTCTTCGAGCGGGCCCACCAGGGGCAGGCGGTCGGCACTGACGCAGCGGGTGCCGCCCCAGCCGCGCGCGGTATCCGGCGCGAAGGAGGGCGCCAGAGCCTGGGCCGCGGCGGGCAGCAGGGTGCGCAGCTTGTCGAGATTGGTGCGGTGATGTTCGCTGGCCGTTGCGGGGGGCTGTGTGGCGTCTTCATAGGTGGCACCCGCGTACCAGGCCAGGCCCTCTTCGGTGGGCACGGCCGGGATCAGGCTGCCCAGGCCGTTGACGGGGAAAGGCGGCAAGGCGGCTTCATCACCTGGCTGGCGCAGGCCGCTGCTCATCACGCCGCGCATTTCCTGCAGGGCCGGCAATGTGGCGTCCAGGCCCAGCGGGGTCAGCAGGCGCTGCGCATCGGCTGCATTGGCCAGTACCAGGTGGCTGGCGCTGGCGAGGAGCCGGCCTTCGCGGTCCAGCAGTTGCCATACGCTGCCCGCGCGCTGCAGCCGCTCGACCCTGGTGTTGCCCCGGAAGCTCACGCCGCTGTGCTTCAGCCAGGCCTGTACCAGGCGCGCGGGCTTGATCCAGGCTGCTTGCCCATGCCATAGCGAGGGCACGGCTGCCGTGCCGGCGCGCCAGAGTTCGGTCCCTGGGGGGGCCAGGCGCGTGATCTGCTGACCCTCCGCAGGCCAGACGGCTGGCAGGCCAAGGTTGCCGTCCATGCGCTGCTCAAGCACGCCGCTGGCGTCCCAGTCCTGTCCGGCTTGCAGCAGGCGCTGCGCTTCGGTGCGCATGAGGCGCAGGCCGGCACGTGTGAGACGCGAACGGGGGCTGTCGTCCACGGAGACATGAGGCACCAGCAGGCCAGCCGGCAGGCCCGAGGCGCCAGCGGCGGGTTCTGGTGCGGCGTCCAGCACCTGGACCCACCAGCCGCGCCGAGCCAGGGCCGCCGCCACGCTGGCACCGGCCAGGCCGGCGCCGATCACGACGCAACTGCCGCCGGGTGTGGCTGCCTCGGTGCGCAGGGTTTCGCGGCTGGTCTTGAGTTCCCAGGGTGGGTCGTAACGCGCGTGACCGGACTCCAGCACGAAGCCGCTTTCGGGCAGCAGTTTGTGGAGGTCCGGCGTTAGCGCATCGAAGGCCAACTGCGTGCCGCGCCGGCAACAGCGTGCCAGGGCCTTGAGGTTCCAGCGGTCCCAGGCTTGTGCACTGTCTAGGAGCACGGCGTCGGCCTCGAACTGCTGCTCGCGCAACAGCGTCTGCAGTTCACCGATGCAGAGTGTCAGCTGCAGCCGGCCCGCTGCGAGGGACAGGCGGTGTTGGCCAGGCAGCAGGCCGCTCCATTGCGCGGTCAGTTCATCGACCAGCGTCGTTTGTGCGTGCGTGGCAGCTGCGCGCAGAGCCTGGACAGCAGGCGCTGTGGCCGTGAACGCCACGAGGTGCAGCACGTGGGGGGCTTGCGTTTCGCCACGCCAGAGCTGCCACAGTGCAAACAGGCGTGCGGGCTCGAAGCGCGTGTCGAGCACGCGCCAGGCCGGCAGACCGGCCGCGGATGGCGGCAGCAAAGAGTGCGCCGCGACGTTCACGGGGAAGCGCGCAGGAGGCTCAGGCGCTGGGCGGGACGTAACCCTGGGCCTGGTCGGCGCCGTCGCCGAAGAAATGGTTCTCCATCTGGCGGGCGAGGTACTGGCGGGCGCGGGCATCGGCCAGGTTCAGGCGGTTCTCGTTGACCAGCATGGTCTGGTGCTTGAGCCAAGCGGCCCAGGCTTCCTTGCTGACGTTTTCCCAGAGACGTTTGCCCAGCTCGCCCGGGTAGGGCGGGAAGTCTAGGCCCTCGGCTTCCTTGCCGAGCTTGATGCAGTTGACCATGCGTGCCATATGCAGCTTCTTTCAGTGTTCGGATGTTTAAGTAATAAGCAACTGAAATCTTATTGGTTCCAGTTTTGAGCATGTCTCTCCAGAATCCATTTCATCGCAACCCGATTTGTTTACGAAAAGGAAGAAACATGACGCAACGCCGCGACTTTATCAAGCTTTCCCTGGCCCTCACCCTGGCAGGGGCGGCCCTGGGCGCCTGGGCCCAGCCGGCCGCCACCCTGCTCAACGTGTCCTACGACCCGACGCGCGAGCTGTATGTGGACATCAACAAGGCTTTTGCCTCTCAGTGGAAGGCCAAGACCGGGCAGGACGTGACCATCAAGCAGTCGCATGGCGGCTCGGGCAAGCAGGCCCGTTCCGTGATCGACGGCCTGGACGCCGACGTGGTGACGCTGGCCCTGGCCGGTGACATCGACGCGCTGAACAAGAACGGCGGCTGGATCCCGGCCGACTGGCAAAAGCGCCTGCCGCACAACTCTGCGCCTTACACCTCGACCATCGTGCTGGTGGTGCGCCAGGGCAACCCCAAGGGCATCAAGGACTGGGACGACCTGATCCGTCCCGACATCAAGGTCATCACACCCAACCCCAAGACCTCGGGCGGCGCCCGCTGGAACTACCTGGCGGCCTGGGAATTCGCCAAGCGCAAGTTCGGCAACGACGCCAAGGCCAAGGACTTTGTCGCCAAGCTCTACGGCAACGTTCCCGTGCTGGACACCGGCGCGCGCGGCTCCACCATCACCTTTGCCCAACGCGCCCAGGGTGACGTGCTGATCGCCTGGGAGAACGAGGCCTATCTGCTGGAGAAAGAATTCGGCACCAAGTTCGACGTGGTGGCGCCGTCTCTGAGCATCCTGGCCGAGCCGCCGGTGACCGTGGTGGACAAGAACGCCGACCGCAAGGGCACGCGCAAGCTGGCCGAAGCCTATCTGCAGTTCCTCTACACCGAGGAAGCTCAGGACATCATCGGCAAGAACTTCTACCGCCCGGCGATCTCGGCCAAGGCCCAGGCCAAGTACGCGGACCAGTTCCCCAAGCTCAAGCTCTTCACCATCGACCAGGCTTTCGGCGGCTGGACCAAGGCTGACAAGGAGCACTTTGCTGACAGTGGCTCCTTCGACCAGATCTATAGCAAGAAGTAAATCTGGCTGCTTTCAGGCGACAAGCAACAGGGAGGAGCGACGTTGGTACGGCTGGGCTTCCACCTTGTCCAACCCTTTCCTGGACAGGGTGGACCTGGCCCGCTACAGTTCGCCGGATTCGGCCACCACGAGCCGGATGCTTACAAGGAGACAAGATGAAGACAAGCTACTGGTTGGCGCTCGGCATGGGCGCGCTGCTTTCTCTTTCGGCGACGGCCCAGGAGGTCACGCTGACACGGCTTGATTGCGGAAGCGGGACCAACGACCCACGGCGTTTCAGTGATGCCTTTGCCTACAACGAGACGACGAAACCCTTCACCTTCAGCTGTTATGTCATCCGACACGGCTCGGACCTCATGGTCTGGGATACAGGGTATCTGCCAGGTTCCGTCCCCAATGCGACCAACAAGCCGCTGGCCGACCTGCTCAAGCAGATCAACGTCAATCCCGATGACGTGAAGTACGTCGGCATCAGCCATTTCCATGCCGACCACACCGGCCAGGTGGGGGTGCTCAGGAATGCGACCCTGCTGATCGGCAAAGGCGACTGGGACGGCATCAACGCCAATCCCCCCATGGGCGGTGCGAACGTCAAGGGCTTCGCCGAGTGGATCGCCGAGAAGCGCAAGGTCGAGGCCCTGAGTGCCGACAAGGACGTGTTCGGGGACGGTACCGTCATGGTGCTGCGCGCCCCTGGCCACACGCCAGGGCACAGCATGCTGCTGGTCCGCCTCAAGGAGATGGGTCCCGTGCTCCTGAGCGGTGATGCCGTGCACTTTCACGAGAACTACCAGCACGAAGGCGTGCCGGGCTTCAACTACGACCGCGCCCAGACCGTCGCCTCGATCCAGCGCATGAAGCAGATCGAGAAGAACATCAAAGCGACGGTCATCATCCAGCACGATCCGCGCGACATCGCCAAGCTCCCGGCTTTCCCGGGCGCCGCCAAGTAAACCTGCGGTGGCGACGAGAACAGCCGCAGCGAGGGCCTTGCGGCGGTGCGCCCCAATAAAAAAGCCCGCGTCAGCGGGCTTTTTTGCGGGAGGCACGAGGCTCAGGCAGCGGCCTTCACTTGCGGCTGGTTGGCCGCGGTGCCGGTGTGCACCTTGATGTCGCGCTCGGCGGCAGCCAGGGCCTGGGCCTTGGGGGCGTCACCCATGGACACGCCTTCGGCGCGCACGAAGCGCACGTCGGTGATACCGAAGAAGCCGAACACGGTCTGCAGATAACTTTCCTGGTGTTCCAGGGCGCGGCCGGCGTCGCTCGTGGAGTAGATGCCGCCGCGCGTGGAGGCCACGATCACCGTCTTGCCGCCGGCCAGGCCTTGCGGGCCCTTCTCGGTGTACTTGAAGGTGCGGCCCGGCTGGGCCACGCGGTCAACCCAGGCCTTGAGCTGGCTCGGGATGCTGAAGTTGTAGAGCGGGGCGCCCACGACGATGACGTCGGCGGCCAGGAACTGGCTCACCAGCTTTTCAGAGACGGCGTTTTCGCGGCGTTGTGCCTCGGTGGCGTTTTCTTGCGGGCCGCGCGAGCCCATGGCGTCGGCCGAGAAGTGGCTGGGGGCGTCCACGGCCAGGTCGAGGTAGTCGACGGTGGTGCCGGGGTGGGTGGCTTGCCATTCGGCAACGGTGCGGGCAGTGAGGGCGCGCGAGACGGAATTCGCGCCCAGGACGCTGGAGTCGATGTGCAGCAGTTTCATGATCAGAACCTTTCTGGACGCCGGGGTTGATGTGTGGCGTTGGAAGAATTGTGGGTTTTGATCGAATGTTTGATAAGTCAGCCAAATTGCGATAGATTGTCCTAAATTTAGGACAATAAGAGGTATCCAATGGCCTCCATGGATCTGAAAACCGATCTGAACGACATGCTCTACTTCACCGAGGTGGTGGAGCGGGGTGGCTTTGCGGCGGCTGGCCGGGCACTGGACATTCCCAAGTCCCGCCTGTCACGCCGCGTGGCCGAGCTAGAAGAGCAACTGGGCGTGCGCCTGCTGCAGCGCACGACGCGCAAGCTGGCCCTGACCGAGGTGGGTGAGCAGTATCTGCGGCACTGCCTGGCCATGCGTGAGGCGGCCCAGGCCGCAGCCCAGGTGGCGGCCCAGGTCCAGACCGAGCCGCGCGGCACCATCCGCGTGAGCTGCCCGGTGACGCTGGCGCAGAGCAGCGTGGCCGTGCTGGTGCCGCTGTTCATGCGCGAGTTTCCCGAGGTGCGCGTGGAGATGCTGGTGACCAACCGCGTGATCGACCTGGTCGAGGAGGGGGTGGACGTGGCCCTGCGCGTGCGCCCCACGCTGGAGGCCAGCGGCAGCCTGGTGATCAAGCAGCTCGGGCAGACACGCACCCTTCTTGTGGCCAGCCCCGAGCTGCTGGCGCGCCAGCCGGCGCCGCGCACACCCGAAGACCTGGCCCGCCTGGACTCGGTGGCCATGTCGGTCAGTGACGGCCGCACGAGCTGGCGTCTGTTGGGGCCCGACGGTGCCGAATTCATGTACGTGCACCGGCCGCGTTATGTGGCCGATGACCTGCTGACCCTCAAATACGCGGTGCTCATGGGCATGGGCCTGTGTGTGTTGCCCGACTACATGTGCCGTGACGAGCTGCGCGAGGGCCGTCTGGTGGCCCTGTTGCCCGACTGGGCGCCGCCCGCAGGCGTTGTGCATGCAGTGTTTCCTTCGCGCCGAGGCCTGGTGCCGGCCGTGCGACGCTTCCTCGACTTTCTCGGTGAGCACCTCAAGGGCGAGGAGGTGGTGCACGATGCATGCACCGAGGAAAAGACTCGCCGCGGCCGCAAGCCGGTCGCTCAGCCCCTGGACGCATGACGGCGGGCTCCTTGACCGTTCCGCAGCTGGACGTGGTCTGCCTCTGCGCCCAGTGGTGCGGCAACTGCCGCGACTACAGGCCGGTGTTCGACGCCATGCGGGAGCGTTTTGCCGATGCGGCAGCCCTGGCCTGGATCGACATCGAGGACCAGAGCGACGTATTGGGCGAGATCGAAGTCGAGAACTTCCCCACCTTGCTGATCCTGCGCGGCGACCAGGCACTTTTTCTGGGGCCGCTCACGCCCCAGCCCGCGGTGCTGGCCCAGCTGATGCAAAGCGCGCTTGATGGGCGCTTGCCGGTGCAGGCCGACCCGTCTGTGCGAGCGCTGGCGATCCGGGTCCGTCATCATCTGGCTTGATCTTTATATCTTTTCCGCCATTAGCTAACTGCCATATATTCGTTTGAGTTTTGAAGACCCGCCCAGACAATGAATTCATTCATTGACAGGAGGTTTTCATGAGCACACTGCGACTGGGCGACACCGCCCCCGATTTCACCCAGGATTCCACCGCCGGCCCCATCCGCTTCCACGAGTGGGCGGGCTCGTCCTGGGTGGTGCTGTTCTCCCACCCGGCCGACTTCACGCCGGTGTGCACCACCGAACTCGGCAAGACCGCGGCCCTGTCGGGCGAATTCGCCAAGCGCGGTGTCAAGCCCATCGCCGTCAGCGTCGATCCGCTCGATTCGCACGGCAAGTGGGTGCTGGACATCAACGAGACGCAGAACACCACCGTGAATTTCCCCATCCTGGCCGACGCGGACAAGAAGGTGGCCACGCTCTACGACATGATCCACCCCAACGCCTCGGCCACGGCAACCGTGCGCAGCGTCTTCATCATCGACCCGAAGAAGGTGATCCGCACCACCTTCACCTACCCGGCCAGCACAGGGCGCAACTTCGACGAGATCCTGCGCGTGATCGACTCGCTGCAGCTCACCGACAGCCACAAGGTTGCCACCCCCGCCAATTGGAAGGACGGCGACGACGTGGTCATCGTCCCCAGCCTACAGGACCCGGCCGAGATCGCCCAGCGTTTCCCCAAGGGCTTTCGTGCCGTGCGTCCCTACCTGCGCCTCACGCCGCAGCCCAACAAATAAGCGCGAGTAAGCTGAGGGAGAACCGCGATGTCCAATGAGCTGCGCATCCTCATCGTGCCGGGCTGGCGTGATTCCGGTCCCGGCCACTGGCAGACGCTGTGGGCCGAACGTTATGCGCACACGGTGCGCGTGCAGCAGGACAACTGGCTGACACCGGCGCGCGCGGCCTGGGTCGCGTCCATCGGCCGCACCATCCTGGAACAGCCCGGGCCGGTGGTCGTTGCGGCCCACAGCCTGGGCAGCATCGCCATCACGCACCTGCCACCCGAGGCCGAGGCGCGCATCGCGGGCGCGCTCCTGGTGGCCCCAGCCGACCCCGAGCGTCGTTCCATCCTGTCTGACTTCGCGCCCGTGCCCAGCCGCAAGCTGCCCTACCGCAGCATCCTGGTGGCCAGCAGCAACGACCCCTTCTGTCCCATTCGCTTGGCCGGCGCCTATGCGCGCAACTGGGGCAGCGAGTTCGTGCGCGTGCCCGACGCCGGTCACATCAACGTGGATTCGGGGCACGGCGAATGGCCGCTGGGCGTGGCCCTGTTGCAGTCCCTGGCGGGCGAGGGTGGCTTGCTGCCCAGGGCAGGTGTCACTGCCCGCAGTGCGCCGCAAGCGCAGCCC
The DNA here is from genome assembly GCF_059415585.1 of Hylemonella sp. GW821-FHT10B10. NCBI lineage: Bacteria > Pseudomonadati > Pseudomonadota > Betaproteobacteria > Burkholderiales > Comamonadaceae > Hylemonella > Hylemonella sp. GW821-FHT10B10. The sequence continues at coordinate 1,246,985 of NZ_JBWKNN010000001.1, forward strand.
GTCCCGACGGCCTGAACCAGGTTTGCGGCCTTCTTTCAAACCGGTGGTTATGAATTAACTACAAAACTGTCGTTTGAGTTTGAAGCGCGCGTCTCCACAATACTTTCTATACATATCAAAGCTTTTTTTCTGAACGAAATGACCATGAAGATCAAGCACTACGCCACCCTGACCCTGGCCGCCCTGATGCTGAGCACCAGCACCCTGGCCAGCGCCCAGACCACCCTGCTCAATGTCTCGTATGACGTGGCCCGTGAGTTCTACAAGGACATCAATGTCGCATTCGCCGCCAGCTACAAGAAGTCCACCGGCAAGGACATCAAGGTGGATCAGTCGCACGCCGGCTCCAGCGCGCAGGCGCGTGCCGTCGCCGACGGGCTGGAGGCTGACGTGGTGACCTTCAATACCACGACCGATGTGCAGTTTCTGGCCGACAAGGGTGTGGTCGCGGCCGACTGGGCCAAGCGCTTCCCCTACGGCGCTTCGCCCACCACGTCCACCATGCTCTTCCTGGTGCGCAACGGCAACCCCAAGGCCATCAAGGACTGGGACGACCTCATCAAGCCTGGCGTACAGGTCGTGGTGGTCAACCCCAAGACCGGCGGCAATGGCCGCATGGCCTACCTGGCCGCCTGGGGCTATGTGCGCAGCAAGGGCGGCAGCGACGAACAGGCCGCCGAGTTCGTGGGCAAGCTCTACAAGAACGTGCCGGTGCTGGCGCGCGGCGGGCGTGATGCCACGGCGGTCTTCCTGCAACGCAATATCGGCGATGTGCTGATCACTTTCGAATCGGAAGTCGTGTCGGTGGACAACGAGTTTGGCGCTGGCAAGGTGGATGCGGTGCATCCCAGCGCCTCCATCGTGGCTGAGAACCCGGTGGCCATCGTCGAGCGCACCGTAGCCAAGAAGGGTACGGCCGCTCAGGCCAAGGCCTACCTCGACTTCCTCTACAGCCCCGAAGGGCAGGAAATCGCGGCCAAGCACAACATCCGCCCCCGCAACGACGCGGTGCTCAAGAAGTACGCCAGCTCGTTCAAGCCGATCAAGTTCTTCACCGTGGCTGACTATTTCGGCTCGCTGGGTGAAGCGCAGAAGGTGCACTTCAACGACGGCGGCAAGTTCGATCAGCTCTACACGGTGAAGTGACCCACCCCCGAAACGCCTTCGGCCTTTCCCCCTCAAGGGGGCGCCACCAGCGGCCCGGCCAAGCCGGTTCCGCGGTGGCTCACGAAAAGAAACCATGAGTACTGCCATTTCCTCGTTGCCGCTGCCGGCGGCCGCAGCGCCCCAGAAGCGGGCCCCGCGGCGCGTGCTGCCCGGTTTCAACCTCACGCTGGGCTACACCGTTTTCTACCTGAGCCTGATCGTGCTGGTCCCGCTCTCGGCCCTGGTCTTCAAGACCTTCACGCTGAGCTGGGAGCAGTTCTGGGTGGCCGTGACCTCACCCCGTGTGCTGGCCTCCTACCGGCTGACCTTCGGCGCCTCGTTGATCGCGGCCCTGGTCAACGTCGTCTTCGGCCTGCTGGTGGCCTGGGTGCTGGTGCGCTACAGATTTCCCGGCAAGAAGATCGTCGACGCGCTCGTGGACCTGCCTTTTGCGCTGCCCACGGCCGTGGCCGGCATCGCACTCACGGCGCTGCTCGCAGGCAATGGCTGGGTCGGCCAGCTGCTGGAGCCCTACGGCATCCAGCTGGCCTTCAAGCCGGCCGGTGTGGTGGTCGCGCTGATCTTCATCGGGCTGCCCTTCGTGGTGCGCACGGTGCAGCCGGTGCTCGAAGACGTGGAGAAAGAACTCGAAGAGGCCGCCACCAGCCTGGGCGCCACGCGCTGGCAGACCTTCCGTTACGTGATCTTCCCCTCCATCGCCCCCGCGCTACTGACCGGTTTTGCCATGGCCTTCGCGCGTGCCGTGGGTGAGTATGGCTCGGTCATCTTCATCGCGGGCAACATGCCCATGGTCTCCGAGATCACGCCGCTCATCATCATCGGCAAGCTGGAGCAGTACGACTACGCCGGTGCCACCGCCGTGGCCCTGGTCATGCTGGTCATCTCCTTCGTCCTGCTACTGCTCATCAACGGTCTGCAGTCCTGGCAACGCAAGCGCTCGGGAGCGCCCGTATGAGCAACACTGTCAAACGCACGGCCCGCGCCGGCACCACCGAGCCGGCCTGGGTGCGCTACACACTCATCGCCATCGCGCTGGGTTTCATGTTCCTCTTCCTGGTACTGCCGCTGGCGGCGGTTTTCACCGAGGCCCTGCGCAAGGGCTGGGATGCCTACTGGGAAGCGCTCAAGGAGCCCGACGCATGGGCCGCCATCCGCCTCACGCTGATCACCGCGGCCATTGCCGTGCCGCTGAACCTGGTCTTCGGCGTGGCTGCGGCCTGGGCCATCGCCAAGTACGAGTTCCGTGGCAAGGCTTTCCTGACCACGCTGGTGGACCTGCCGTTTTCCGTCTCGCCCGTGGTGTCCGGCCTGATCTACGTGCTGGTCTTCGGCGCCCAGGGCTGGATCGGCCCCTGGTTGCAGGCGCACGACATCAAGATCATCTTCGCCGTGCCCGGCATCGTGCTGGCCACCGTTTTTGTGACTTTCCCCTTCATCGCGCGTGAGCTGATCCCGTTGATGCAGGCCCAGGGCAACGAAGAAGAGCAGGCCGCCATCGTGCTGGGTGCGACCGGCTGGCAGACCTTCTGGTACGTGACCCTGCCCAACATCAAGTGGGGCCTGATCTACGGCGTCATTCTTTGCAACGCGCGCGCCATGGGCGAGTTCGGCGCGGTGTCCGTGGTTTCGGGCCATATCCGCGGCCAGACCAACACCATGCCGCTGCACGTGGAGGTGCTCTACAACGAGTACCAGTCCGTCGCCGCCTTTGCCGTGGCCTCGCTGCTGGCCCTGCTGGCGCTGGTGACCCTGGTCATCAAGTCCGTCGTCGAATGGCGCCACGAGCGCGAGCTCAAGGCGGCCGCCGATCTGCCACCCGAGCGCCCGACCCCTCTGACCCCCGCCATTGCAGTGCCCTGAAAGCAGAATATGAGCATCGAAATCCGCAACATCAGCAAGCAGTTCGGCGACTTCCACGCCCTGCGCAACGTCAACCTTGACATCCAGTCCGGTGAGCTGGTGGCCCTGCTCGGCCCCTCGGGCTGCGGCAAGACCACGCTGCTGCGCATCATCGCCGGTCTGGAAACACCGGACCAGGGCGCCATCCTGTTCAGTGGCGAGGACACGACCGAGGTGCACGTGCGCGAACGCAATGTGGGTTTCGTGTTTCAGCACTACGCGCTGTTCCGCCACATGACCGTGTTCGACAACGTGGCTTTCGGCCTGCGCATGAAACCGCGGGCCGAGCGCCCCAGCGAAGCCCAGATCAAGGCCAAGGTGCTGGAACTGCTCAAGCTCGTGCAGCTGGACTGGCTGGCCGACCGTTACCCCTCGCAGCTCTCGGGCGGGCAGCGCCAGCGCATCGCCCTGGCCCGCGCCCTGGCGGTGGAGCCCAAGGTGCTACTGCTGGACGAGCCCTTCGGTGCGCTGGACGCCAAGGTGCGCAAGGAACTACGCCGCTGGCTGCGCCGCCTGCATGACGAGCTGCACGTCACCAGCATCTTCGTGACCCATGACCAGGAAGAGGCGCTGGAGGTGGCCGACCGCGTGGTGCTCATGAACCAGGGCCATATCGAGCAGATCGGTACGCCACAACAGGTCTGGGACCAGCCGGCCAGCCCCTTCGTCTACGGTTTCCTGGGTGACGTGAACCTTTTCCACGGCCGCGTGGAGCAGGGCGAGGTGGTGATCGGCACGGGCCAGCAGGGCCTGCGCCTGGACACGCCCGAACATCAGGGCACGGCGGATGCCAAGGCCTATGCCTATGTGCGCCCGCACGACTTCGAGGTGCAGCGTTATGCGCCCGGCGCCACGGGCATCGCGGCGCGCCTGAGCCGGGCCATTGTGGTCGGCCCGACTGCGCGGCTGGAACTTATTCCCGAAGACTCGACTCAATCCGGAGACAACGCGGTGATCGAGGCGCAGCTTCCTGCGTCACAATACCGCGAACTCGGTTTGACGGAGGGCGAACTGCTGGTGCTGACACCACGCAAGGCCCGCGTCTTTGTGGAAGAAAGTCCTGATCTTGTCCAAGCTGTCTGAATTCATCACCCACCTGGGGCCGCGTCGCGTCCATGCGCTGATCTGCCTGGCGTGCCTGTCCCTGCTGGGCTTCGGCCTGTACCTGCAACACGTGGTGGGCCTTGAACCGTGTCCCATGTGCATCGTGCAGCGCTACACCATGGTGCTGATTGCCGTGGTGGCCGCTGTCGGCGCGGCTCTGTCGGGTCCGCGCAGCCATCGCTGGCTGGGTGGCCTGCTCTTGCTGCTGGCAGGCTTCGGGGCCTTCGTGGCGGCACGCCAGAGCTGGCTGCAGTGGTACCCCCCCGAGATCGCCACCTGTGGGCGCGACTTCTACGGCATGATCGAAAACTTCCCCCTGCAGCGCGCCATCCCCATGATCTTCAAGGGTTCGGGTGACTGCACGGCCATCGACTGGACCTTTCTGGGCGGCTCCATTGCCAACTGGTCCTTCCTCTGGTTCGTGGCTTTTGCGCTGCTCGGCTTCTGGCTGACCCTGGGGCGCACGACACAGCGCCGGTAAAAAGCGGGCGCATTCCCTGCTTTTTCCCCTGCGGGATGTGGGGGAAGCTGCTATTCTGAGCCGATGCCTACCTATGAACCCGGGTTTCAGCCCCGGGCTGATGCGGTCGCCCACAGAAGAGAAAGCAGCCATGCAAGCCATACGTGACCTGAAAATCGCCACCCGCCTGGGCCTCGCCTTCGGCGCCATCCTGCTGATCCTGATCCTCTGCGTAGGCCTGGGTTACTGGCGCCTGCAGGAACTCGCCGCCACCACCCGGGCTCTCGGCACGGTGGACAGCGAGAAACTCAAGATGGCCGTCCAATGGCGCCAGACCATCGACCTGAACTGGGTCCGCACCAAGGCAGCCATGCTGGACACGGACAACAGCCGCATGCCCATGTGGCAGGCCGAGATGGACAAGACCTCGGAAACCACACTGGCCGCGCGCAAGCGCATCATCGAGCTGGTGCAGTCCGAAGAGGGCAAGGCGCTGATCGTCAAGATCGACGCGGCGCGTGAAGCCTACCGCACGCCGCGCGCGGCCATCCTCAAGCGCAAGGCAGCCGGCGAAGACGTGCAGGCCGCGCTGGAAAAAGACCTGCGTCCGCTCTCCGAAGCCTATATCGACTCCATCATGCAGCTCGAAAAACGGCAACAGGCCATCTTCGATGCCACCCTGGCGGCCGCCGAGCAGAGCGCCGCCACGGGGCGTCAGCTGTTGATCACTGGCGGTGTGCTGGCGCTGCTCCTCAGCGCCATGCTGGCCTATCTGCTGGCGCGTTCCATCGTGAAACCCATCGAAGCCGCCGTGGACAGCGCACGGCATATTTCCGACGGTGACCTGGCCCAGACCATCCAGTCCACCGGGCGCGACGAAGTCGCCCAGCTGCTTCAGGCCCTGGGCACCATGCAGCAGAACCTGGCCCAGATCGTGAGCCGCGTGCGCTCGGGCTCGGAATCCGTCTCCACGGCCAGCGCCGAGATCGCCCAGGGCAACCAGGACCTCAGCGCGCGAACCGAAAGCCAGGCCAGCGCACTCGAAGAAACCGCCGCCTCCATGGAGGAGCTTTCCTCTACTGTCAAGCAGAACGCCGACAACGCGCGTCAAGCCAACCAGCTCGCGCAGAGTGCATCCACCGTGGCGGTGCAGGGCGGCGAAGTCGTGGCCCAGGTGGTGGACACCATGAAAGGCATCAACGACAGCTCCAAGAAGATCGCCGACATCATCAGCGTGATCGACGGCATCGCCTTCCAGACCAACATCCTGGCCTTGAACGCGGCGGTCGAAGCCGCCCGCGCGGGTGAACAGGGCCGGGGTTTTGCCGTGGTGGCTTCCGAAGTGCGTTCACTCGCAGGCCGCAGCGCCGAGGCCGCCAAGGAAATCAAGGCTTTGATCACCGACAGCGTGGAGCGGGTCGGGCAGGGCACGGCCCTGGTGGACCAGGCCGGCAACACCATGAACGAGGTGGTGGCCAGCATCCGTCGGGTGACCGACATCATGGGCGAGATCAGCGCGGCCAGCACCGAGCAGAGCCAGGGTGTGGCGCAGATTGGTGAGGCCGTGACCAGCATGGACCAGGCCACGCAGCAGAATGCAGCCCTGGTCGAAGAGATGGCGGCCGCGGCCGGCAGCCTCAAGGGACAGGCCAACGAGCTGGTGCAGACCGTGGCGGTGTTCAAACTGGCCTGAACGGAACCCTCCCTTTCTCCGTGACGGCACCTGCGGGTGCCGTTTTCACGTCTCCAGCCTGTATGCTTTCAGGGCAGCTTGAATGAAAGAGTCCAACGTGGGAAACAAACTCGACACCGGCGCCCGGGGCGTCTACCTGATCACCGTGACCCCGTTCACCGACAGCGGCGCGCTGGATCTGGCCAGCACCGACCGCATGGTGGACTTCTGCCTCGAAAAAGGCGTGACCGGCCTGACCGTGCTGGGCATCATGGGCGAGGCGCCCAAGCTCACCATGGAAGAGTCGCGTACCTACGTCAAGCAGGTACTGGACCGCGTGGCCGGGCGCGTGCCCGTGGTGGTGGGCGCCTCGGCGCCGGGTTTCGCTCCCATGAAGGAGCTCACGCAGAGCGTGATGGCGCTGGGCGCCGCCGGTGTCATGGTGGCGCCGCCGTCCACCGTGCGCACGGACGACCAGATCACGGCCTATTTCGACATGGTCAACGAGACCCTGGGTCCCGACGTGCCCTGGGTGCTGCAGGACCACCCGGTGGCCACGGGCGTGCAGATGTCCACCGGCGTCATCCTCAAGATCCTCAAGAACTCGCCCACCTGTGTGATGCTCAAGCACGAAGACTGCCCGGGCTTGGCCAAGCTCTCGGCCATACGTGCGGCCAGCGACAAGGGCGAACTGCGCCGTGTTTCCGTCCTCACGGGCAATGGCGGCGGCCTGTTCCTGCCCGAGGAACTCACACGCGGCGCCGATGGCGCCATGACCGGTTTTGCCTACCCCGAGATGATGGTCGGTGTGTGCGCGGCGCACGCGGCCGGCCAGCTGGAGCGCGCCCACGACCTGTTCGACGCCTACCTGCCGCTGGCGCGTTACGAGCAGCAGGCCAATATAGGTCTGGCCGTGCGCAAGCACATCCTGATGAAGCGCGGCGTCATCCGCAGCGAAGCGGTGCGCAAGCCGGGGCCGAAGCTGTCGGCGCAGGACATCGCCGACATCGCCCGCCTGACTGCGCGGCAGGACAAGCGCCTGGCCGAACTGGGTTGAGAGGAGCGTCCCTTGGACATCACCATCCACCAGGGTTATCTGCCGGGCTGCATAGGCCGCATCACCGAACTGCATGCGGACTACTACGCCCTGCAGTCCGGTTTCGGCGTGTATTTCGAAAGCCGGGTTGCACGCGAACTGGCGGCCTTCTGCGAGCGCTATGAGGAAACGCGAGACGGCCTGTGGCTGGCGCTGGCAGATGGCCAGATCGAAGGCGCCATTGCCATCGACGGCCTGCATGGACAGAACGAAGGGGCGCACCTGCGCTGGTTCATCACCTCGGACCAGTTGCGCGGTACAGGCATAGGCTCCCGCCTGCTGGCCAGCGCGCTGGCATTTTGTGATGAACGCCGTTACCCCAAGACCAGTCTCTGGACTTTCGCCGGCCTGCAGGCCGCGCGCCATCTCTACGAGAAACATGGCTTCCGCCTGGTGCACGAGCAGCCAGGGAAGCAATGGGGCAGCGAAGTGATGGAGCAGCGCTTCGAGCGCCTGCTGCCCTGAACCTTCAGGCTCAGAGTTTCTTGACCAGCACCTGGGACTTGCGGTCCCAGTTGTACTTGCGCTTGCGCGCTTCAGGCAGCCAGTCCGGGTCCACGTTCTGGAAACCGCGCTTGATGAACCAGTGCATGGTGCGTGTGGTCAGCACGAAGATGCTGTCCAGGCCCATGGACTTGGCGCGCTGCTCGATGCGCTTCAGGACCTTCTCGCCATCGCCCTGGCCCTGGGATTCGGGCGAGACCGTCAGTGCGGCCATCTCCGCGGTCTTGGCCTCGGGGTAGGGATAAAGCGCCGCGCAGGCGAAGATCACGCCGTCGTGCTCGACGATGGTGTAGTTGCCGATGTCGCGCTCGATCTCGGTGCGGTCCCGCTTGACCAGGGTGCCGTCCTTCTCGAAGGGTTCGATCAGCTGCAGGATGCCGCCCACGTCGTCGGCGGTGGCTTCGCGCAGCTCTTCCAGCTTCTCGTCCACCACCATGGTGCCGATGCCGTCGTGCACATAGACCTCCAGCAGCAGCGCGCCGTCCACCGCGAAGGGGATGATGTGGCTGCGCTCCACGCCGCCCTTGCAGGCCTTCACGCAGTGCTGCAGGTAGAAAGCCGTGTCGGTGGGCTGCGCCGGGTTGGGCAGCTGGGCGAGCAGCAGCTCGGCAGCGGCCAGCGGCAGCTCGGTGTCGATGGGGTTGTCTTCGCTCTCGGGTTCGGTGGCGTGGATGCGGATGCCCGGCACCTCGCTCACGAAGATCAGCTTGTCGGCATGCAGGGCCATGGCCACCGAGGTGGCCACCTCTTCCATGGTCAGGTTGAAGGCCTCGCCCGTGGGCGAGAAACCGAAGGGCGAGAGCAGCACCATGGCGCCCATGTCCAGCGTGCGGTTGATGCCGGCCACGTCCACCTTGCGCACCAGGCCCGAATGCTGGAAGTCCACCCCGTCGACGATGCCCACCGGGCGCGCCGTGATGAAGTTGCCCGAGAGCACGCGCACCGTGGCGCCGGCCATGGGTGTGTTGGGCAAGCCCTGGCTGAAGGCCGCCTCGATCTCGTAGCGCAGCTGGCCCGCAGCCTCCTGCGCGCAGTCCAGCGCTACCTCGTCGGTGATGCGCATGCCGTGGGAATATTTGGCCGCATGGCCCTTGGCCTTGAGCTGCTCGTTCACCTGCGGGCGGAAACCGTGCACCAGCACGATACGCACGCCCATGCTCTGGATCAGCGCCAGGTCCTGCGCCAGGTGCTGCAGCTTGCCGGCGGCAATGGCCTCACCCGCGATGCCCACGACAAAGGTCTTGCCGCGGTGCATGTGGATGTAGGGCGCCACCGAACGGAACCAGGGGACAAAGGTGAAGTTGAAGACGGCGGACATGCTGGGCGGTTGGGGCAGGGCGGAAAGGGTGTTGGAGACTGGGATAATCGCCGATTCTCCATGAAGTTGGTGCCTTGAGTTCCTCCCCCCTGAAAATCGAGTTCCCCGAAGCGCTGCCGGTGTCGGCCAAACGCGACGAAATCACGGCCGCGTTGCAGCAGCATCAGGTCATCATCGTCTGTGGCGAGACCGGCTCGGGCAAGACCACGCAGCTGCCCAAGATCGCTCTGGCCATGGGGCGGGGCAAGCTCAACTACCCGGCGGGCCAGCGCGGCCGGCTGATCGGCCACACCCAGCCGCGCCGTATCGCCGCGAGCTCGGTGGCCAAACGCATTGCCGAAGAACTCAAGACCCCGCTGGGTGAGGTCGTGGGCTACAAGGTGCGGTTCCAGGACCGCCTGTCCAAGGACGCCTCCGTCAAGCTCATGACCGACGGCATCCTGCTGGCCGAGACCCAGACCGACCCGCTGCTGCAGGCCTACGACACCATCATCATCGACGAGGCGCACGAGCGCAGCCTCAACATCGACTTCCTGCTCGGTTACCTGCGCCAGATCCTGCCGCGCCGGCCCGACCTCAAGATCGTCGTCACCTCGGCCACCATCGACGCTGACCGTTTTGCCCAGCACTTCGCATCGAGCAAGGGGCCGGCCCCGGTCATCATGGTCTCGGGCCGCACCTTTCCCGTCGAGCAGCGCTGGCGGCCGTTCGAGGAAAGCCGCGAACACGACCTCAACGACGCCATCGCGGACGGGGTGGATGAACTCTGGGCCGGCAACGCAGCCGGCGACATCCTGGTTTTCCTGCCGGGTGAGCGCGAGATCCGCGAGGCCGCCGACCACCTGCGCAAGCACCTGAGCCACAACGTCCTCACACGCAACGCCGAGGTGCTGCCGCTTTTCGCGCGCCTGAGCCAGGCCGAACAGGACCGTGTCTTTGACAGCCACAGCGGCCGGCGCATCGTGCTGGCCACCAATGTGGCCGAAACTTCCCTGACCGTGCCCGGCATCCGTTACGTGATCGACGCCGGAACGGCCCGCGTCAAACGCTACAGTTTCCGTAGCAAGGTCGAGCAGCTGATGGTCGAGCCGGTGAGCCAGGCCGCCGCCAACCAGCGTGCCGGTCGTTGCGGCCGCGTGGCCAACGGCATCTGCATCCGCCTTTACGACGAGAAAGACTTTGCGGGGCGCGAGCGTTTCACCACCCCCGAAATCCTCCGCTCCTCGCTCGCCGGTGTCATCCTGCGCATGAAGTCCCTGCACCTCGGCGTGGTGGAGGATTTCCCCTTCGTCGAAATGCCCTCGGGCCGGGCGATCGCCGACGGCTACCAGCTCTTGGCCGAACTGGGCGCTGTGGACGAGCAGAACGAGCTCACGCCTATGGGGCGCGAACTGGCCAAGCTGCCGCTGGACCCACGCGTGGGCCGCATGATCCTGGAGGCCAAGGCCCGCGGTGCGCTGGAGGAGGTGCTGATCATCGCCTCGGCGCTTTCCGTGCAGGACGTGCGCGATCGCCCCATGGAGATGCAGACCCAGGCCGACCAGGCCCACGCCAAGTTCGATGACGAGAAGAGCGAGTTCACGGGTTACCTCAAGCTCTGGAAGTGGATCAACGACGCGCGCGGCGACAAGCACGCCCACCCCGCCGGTACGCCGGGCACACACAAGCTGTCCAACCGCCAGTACGAGCAGCTGCTGCGTCAGAACTTCGTCAACATCCGCCGCGTGCGCGAATGGCGCGACATCCACAGCCAGTTGCTGACCGTGGTGACTGAACACAAGTGGCAGATCAACAGCGCGCCCGCGAGCTACGAACAGCTGCACCTGTCCATGCTGGCCGGTTTGCTCGGCAACGTGGGCTGCAAGCTCGAGGAAGAGGCCAGCGCCGGTGAATACCTGGGCGCACGCGGCATCAAGTTCCATCGCCATCCTGGCGCGCACCTGAGCAAGAAGCCGGGCCGCTGGATCGTGGTCGCCGAACTCGTGGAGACTACGCGCCTGTTCGGCCGCGGTATCGCCAACATCGAGCCCGGCTGGATCGAACAGGTGGCCGGCCACCTGCTCAAGAAGCAGCTGCTGGACCCACATTGGGAGAAGAAGGCCGCCGAGGTGGTGGCGCTGGAGCGCGCCACGCTCTATGGCATCGTGGTCTACAGCGGTCGCCGGGTGAACTACGGTCGCGTGGACCCGGTGGCCGCGCGCGAGATCTTCATTCGCGAAGGCATCGTGGGCGGTGAGTGGGAGACCAAGCTGCCTTTCGTCGCCGCGAACGAGAAACTGATCCGCCAGGTCGAGGAGCTGGAGCACAAGTCACGCCGGCAGGACGTGCTGGTCGACGACGAGCTCATCTACGCCTATTACGACCAGCAGTTGCCGGCCCACATCTGCAGCGGTTTCGAGTGCGAGCGCTGGTACCGCGAGGAGAGCAAAAAGAATCCGGAGCTGCTCAAGCTCACGCGCGAGGAGCTCATGCGGCACGAGGCCGCGGGCATCACCAGCAACGCCTTCCCCAAGACCCTGCGCCTGGGGGGCATCGACTGCGCGGCGACCTACCTGCACGAGCCGGGGGATCCCAAAGACGGCCTCACCGTGAGCGTGCCGCTCTTCGTGCTGAACCAGGTCAACGAAGAGCGTTGCGAGTGGCTGGTGCCCGGCATGCTGAAGGACAAGATCCAGGCCCTGCTCAAGAGCCTGCCGCAACGCCCGCGCAGCCGTTTCGTGCCGCTACCGGAATCGGCGGCCAGGCTGGCTGAGACGATGGGCGCGCCCGAGGCCTTCGGGCGCGGCGGCCTGACCGACGCGCTGCTCAAACAGGTGCGTGATATCACCAGCCTGGATGTGAAGCGTGCAGACTTCAAGCTCGACATGCTGAGCCCGCACCTGTTCATGAACTTCCGTATCGTGGACGAGCATGGCCGCCAGATGGGCACGGGTCGCAACCTCGGTGCGCTCAAGGCCGAGCTCGGCGCCCAGGCGCGCGGCGCCTTCCAGGCGCTGGCCGGGCTCAAGCTGGCCCCGGCCGCCGAGGACAAACCGGCGGCGGCTGAAACCGGCCAGCCCCAGCCCGCGGTGAGCCGCGCCGGCAAACCGGTCCCGGCTCCCGCTGCCGTGCCGGCCGATCAACGCTATACGGCCTGGACCTTCGGCGAACTGCCCGAACTCATGGAGATCCGCAAGGGCGGGCAGACGCTGATCGGTTTCCCGGCCCTGGTGGACCAGGGTGAGGCCGTGGGTATCGAGGTCTTCGACGAACCCGAGGTGGCCGCCGCCAAACACCGCGGTGGCCTGCGGCGCCTGTTCGCCTTGCAGATCAAGGACGCACTCAAGTACCTGGAAAAGAACATCCCCGATCTGCAGAAGATGGCCGTGGCCTATATGCCGCTGGGGACCATGGAAGAGCTGCGTGCCCAGATCATCGACGTGGCGCTGGACCGTGCCTTCCTGCTTGATCCGCTGCCCACCCATGAATTCGATTTCAAGAAGCGGCTGGAGGAGGGCCGGGGCCGCCTGACCCTGATCGCCAACGAAGTCGCGCGCCTGGCCGGCGTGATCCTCATCGAATACGCCGCCGCGGCGCGCAAGATCAAGGACACGAAAAATGCACCCGACGCCACGGCCGACTGCGCGCAGCAGCTGCAGCGTCTCATGCCCAAACGCTTCATCGCGCAGACACCCTGGCCGCAGCTGCAGCACTTTGCCCGCTACCTCAAGGCCATCACGGCCCGCCTGGACAAGTACCGTGCCGACCCGGCCCGCGACGCGGCCCGCCTGGCCGAGCTGCGCCCGCAGGAGCAGCGTTACTGGCGCCTTGTGGCCGAACGCAAGGGCGTGATGGACGACCGTCTGCAGGAATTCCGTTGGCTGCTCGAAGAGCTGCGTGTGAGCTTTTTTGCACAGGAGCTGCGCACGCCGCAACCGGTCAGTATCAAACGGTTGGATAAAAGCTGGGCACAGATCACGAGTTGAAGCCCAGGCTTCAGTCCCAGCCGCGACGCAAATACTAAGCATTCCTACTAAACTCAGGTCATGCGCGTCAAGGGGCAACACAAACTCAAACCACACCGTAGCCCCTGGCGGCGGCGCATGGACCTGACGCGGCACCGCGCGGGCCGGCTCGACCCCACGGTGCAGGGCCTGCTGTGGTCGGTGGCGGCGGGCCTGTGTTTCGTGCTGCTCAACACCATGACGCGTTACCTCACCACGCAGATCCCGCCGCTGCAATCGCAGTTCCTGCGCTACCTTTGCGGCGTCATCGTGCTGGCCCCCCTGGTGCTGCGCAGCGGGCTGGCGGCCTGGATGCCGCGCAACATCAAGGGGCAGTTCGTGCGCGGTTTCGTGCACACCACGGGCCTGGCCATCTGGTTCTCGGCCATCCCGCACATCTCGCTGTCCGACACCACGGCCATGGGTTTCACCACACCCATCTTCATCATGCTCGGCGCCTGGCTCTTCCTGCGCGAACCCATGCGCTGGGAGCGCTGGCTGGCCGCGGGCATCGGCTTTGCGGGCGTGCTCATGGTCGTGGGGCCCAACCTGACGGGGGCGGGCGGCTGGTGGAACCTGGTCATGCTATCGACGGCGCCCATGTTCGCGGCCTCCTTCCTCATCAGCAAGGCGCTCACGCGTTATGAGTCGCCCGGGGTCATCGTGCTATGGCAGGCCATCACCGTGACCCTGTTGAGCCTGCCCCTGGCCCTGCTCGACTGGCAGGCCCCCACGGCGGCGCAGTGGGCCGGGTACATGCTCTGCGGCCTGCTGGGCAGCGCCGCGCATTACCTGCTCATGCGCTCCTACACCGTGGCCGACATCTCGGCCACGCAGTCCGTGAAGTTCCTGGACCTGGTCTGGGCCGCGCTCATGGGCTGGCTGGTGTTTGCCGATGTGCCTACCAGCCATTCGCTGATCGGCGGGGTCATCATCGCGGGCTCCACGCTGTGGATCGCGCGGCGCGAAGCGCGCCGTTGACCCTCGGCCTCAGGCGACACGCAGGGTGCGCGTGACGCGTTCGGCCTCGTGGCGTTCCACCCAGGCGTTGAAGTCATCGATGGGCATGGGTTTGCCGTACAGATAACCCTGCCCGATATCGCAGTCGAGCTTGCGCAGTTCGCGCGCCGTGGCCTCGTCTTCCACGCCTTCGGCGATGGTCTTGAGCTGCAGCTTCTTGCCCAGGGAAATGGCCACCAGTGCCACCTCGCGGTCCTTCTCGCTGCTGAGCAGCGAGGCGACAAAACTGCGGTCGATCTTGATGGACGTGAAGGGGAACTGGCTCACATAGGAGAGGCTGGAGAAGCCCGTGCCGAAATCGTCGATGGACAGGCCCATGCCGATCTGGCGCAGCTCTTCCAGCCGGCGCAGCACGATCTCGGGGTTCTGTACCAGCGCCCCCTCGGTCACTTCGAGGTCGAGCAGGGCAGGGTCCACATCCTTGCGGCGCAGCAGGTCCATCACATAGGCGTTGAAATCCGGGTCCTGCAGGTTGTTGGCGCTGATGTTCACGGCGACCGAGATGGCGCGACCCGTGCGCTGCCACTGCTGGATCTGGTCGAGCGACTTGCCCAGCACCCAGCGCGTGAGCGCGTGGATGAGCTCGGTGGATTCGGCCAGGGGGATGAACTCCACCGGCGGGATCCAGCCCAGGCTGGGGTGCTTCCAGCGCAGCAGCGCCTCGGCACCGGCCAGGCTGCCGTCATGCAGCCAGACCTTGGGCTGGAAATAGAGCTGCAACTGGTCGTCGCGTATGGCGTTGGCCAGGTCGGTGCGGATCTTGAGGTCGTGGCCGGGTGACTTGTCCAGGTTGCGGTCGTAGCTGGCCCAGTTGGTCATGCCGGCCCTGGCGTGGGTGGCCGCCAGTTCGGCGCAACGCAGCAGCTGGCTGGCGTCCAGCGCGTCGTCCGGGTAGCGAGAGAAACCCAGCCGGGCATGCAGTTGCACCTCGGTGCCCTCCATGTGCACGGGCTCCTGCAGGACCTGGAAGATCAGCTGCCGAACCAGTTCCAGCTCCGGCGCCTGGACATCGATGGCGTAGGCCACGAAATCGGCGCCGCCCAGCCGCGTCAGCGTCCAGCCCTGGGCTGCCAGCGCCTTGGACAGGCGTTGCGTGCTGATCTCCAGCACGGCGTCCCCCGTGCGCGGGCCGAAGCCTTCGTTGATCTCGCGGAAGCGGGCCAGGTTGATCAGCACCAGGTGGATGGGCGTCTTGGCCTGGTCCTCGATCTGGCAGTCCAGCACCCGCAGCAGGTTGTGGCGGTTGGGCAGGCCGGTCAGCGGGTCGTGGTTGGCCAGGTATTCCTGCTGGCGCAGATGCCGCTTCTCCTGCGTGATCTCGCGGGCCACCGCCATCAGCAGCCGCTCGCGGTTCAACGTGAAGGTGCTCACGCTCATCACGCAATCCACCTGCTGATCACCGCCGGCCAGGCCGAGGGTGACCTCGTACCGCAGGTGCTCGCCCTGCAGCACGCGGTCCAGCCGCGCCCGTGCGGCTGCTTCCCCGTCGCTGGGCCGCAGCAGGGTCATCACGTTCTGGCCGATGGCTTCTTCCGGGCGCTTGAAACCCAGCCGGGCCATGGCGCTGGCGTTGAGGCTGACCACCTTGCCGTCCGGGTGGAACACGGCAATCATTTCGTCCACGTCGTCGAACAGGCGCCGGTACAGACGCTCGCTGGTCGCCAGCGAGGCATTGGCCCGTGACAGGATGCCCGCGCCGAGCGCCATCGCGGCCAGGGCCAGCAGCAGCGCCGCCGCCTTGCCGTAGCTGCGCTCGCGCCAGGGCGCCAGGTAGAGGTCGGTGCTCTGGGCACTGGCTGCAATGAAGGGGTAGCGACGGGAACGGCTGAAGGTGCCGGTGAGGTCCTGCCCGGACAGGCCCTTGCTGGTGAAGTCGCCGTTGTACTGGGTGGCCGCCAGCTGGGCCACGGTCTCGCCCGCGGCTGTCTTGCGCCCCAGGGGTGCACGGCGCGCGGCGCTGCCCGTGGAGCTGCGCACGATCACCGTGCCGTCCAGCAGGAACAGGCCCTCGCCACTGGTGATGCGCTGGCCGGCGCCCAGCGCGTATTCGTTGAACTTGGTCACCGGGACCAGCGAGCCGAAGGTCAGGGGCGGCTGCTTGCTAGGCTCAGAGGAAATCAGCAGGGTCAGGTATTGCGTGCCGGTGGGTTCATCGGTCAGCGTGGGCAGCAGCACGGGTGTCATCCCGCTGGTGACGGTGGGGACCTTGCCCAGCAGCGCGTTGACTTCGCGGGTCGGCTTGCCCTCGCGGTCCACGGTCAGCAGCTGGTCGCCCGATTTGACGAAGAGAAAACGCGACACCGGGTCGTAGCGCATGGCGACGCGCAGCGACTGCAGGGTCTTGGCCGGGTCCCGCGTCTCGGCCAGGTCCTGCGCAGCTGCCTTGACGCTGTAGTAGGCCTGGTCGAAGATCAGCTCGGCCTGCACGTGCACGGCCACGTTGATGTTCAGGTCGTTTTGCCGCGCCACGGCCTCGGATTCGCGCCGGTCATGGACGATGGACAGGACGGTGATCAGCGTGATCACCAGGCCCGCCACCACCAGCCCGGTCAGCAGGGCCTGTGAAAACCGGGTCCGGACGACCAGACTTTCACTTTTCGAGAGTACTTTCATGCGGCAGACAGGCTGGAGTAGGTGTTTTTATGAGTGCTCCCGGGGTCATCTTCACCAAGGGCTCCCACCGTGTCAAGCTGCGCTGTGGTGCCGACTTGACAGCGGCTGAGGCCGGTGGATAAATGACGACGTTCCTCCCTGACCGCACAGGAGCCCGCATGGACCGTCGCCAGTTCGTCGAAACCTGTTCCACCAGTGTCGCCTGCCTGGGCGCGGGCCTGGCGCTGCCGGCCTTCGCGGCCGACGCCAAACCCAAGGCCTACGCCCGCGTACTGCTCACCAACGAGTACGGCGACCCGCTCAAGGCCAGCCAGCTCCAGGCCCAGACCAACTACGTCTTCCACTACCCCTTCGAAGCCACCCCGGTTTTCCTGCTCAACCTGGGCAAACCTGCGCAGCCCCAGCCGCTGAGCACAAGAAGCAAAGACAGCTATGTCTGGCCCGGCGGCGTGGGGCCGCAGCGCAATATCGTTGCCTTCAGCGCCATCTGTGCGCACCAGCTGGTCTACCCCACGCAGCAGGTGAGCTTCATCAGCTTTCGCAAGAGCAAGGCCAAGAAGGGCGTGGCCGACAACCTGATCCACTGCTGCGCCGAACACAGCCAGTACGACCCGGCCCAGGGTGCCCGCGTGCTCAACGGCCCGGCCGAGCAGCCTTTATGTGCCGTGCTGCTGGAGCATGACGCCAAGGCCGATACCTTGACGGCCTATGCCACGCTGGGCGGCGAGTTGTTCGATGACTTCTTCCGAAAATACGAGTTCAAGCTGAGCCTGGACGTGGGGCCGAAGGCGAAGAACGCGGTGGCCGGCAAGGCGGCGGTGCGGGAGCTGGAAAAGTTTTGCAGGAATCCGATTCAGTGCTGAGTGGTTGTTTATCCACCTAATGCTGGGTGGTCGCCGTGATCACATGTGCCTGAATCTTCCCGGCCACCGGTCCCTCGCCATGGCGGCGGGCGATCGCCTCCGCCGCGCGATCCGTCGCGACCTGAAGCAGGCTGGCGTCGCGCGCCTCGATTTCGTTGCGCAGCGGCGTGCCCTGGCAATAGGCAGTAGCGGCGGCGCGTGCCGAGGCCGCGCGACTGACCTTTTCGCGCGTCTCGATCGTGATGTCGGTAAAGCCTGCGCGATGCACTTCCTCGCGGATCACAGAGGTATCGTGATAACCGTGCGGCGTGCGGGCGAGGAAACGCGGCGGGTCCTGCGGAAACACTGAAGCGACCGCGTTGGTGACGTCGTCGGCAAAGGCGTTCTCCTGGATGCGGTCCCAGACACTGAAGATAAGACGCCCGCCCGGTTTCAGCACGCGACGCGCCTCGGTGTAGCCGGCAACCCGGTTGGGAAAAAACATGGCACCGAATTGGCAGAACACGATGTCGAACGAGGCGTCTTCGAACGGCAGTTCGAGCGCGTCCGCCTGCCGCCATTCAATGCGGCTGTCCGGCCCCTGCCGGGCGGCGGCGTAGTCGAGCATGGGCTGGTTGAGGTCAGTCACCACGTAGCGGGTGTCGGGCTTGAGCTGGGGCGCAAGCAGGCGGGTGACCACGCCGCTGCCAGCCGCCGTTTCGAGTACCGAGCCGGGCGAAGAGCTGGCTACCAGCTGCGCGAGGTCGGCGGCATAGGCCTCGAAGATCAGGGGGACCATCAGCGTGTCGTAGAGCTTCGGGATCGAGCCCGCGAACACCTTGTCGCTTTCAGCCATGAGAGCCCCTTGTAAGCCCGGAACGGGAGCCCTTGACTCGCTATTCCAGAGTGGTCCAGGCATCTCCATCGAGTTCATCACCAGCTTGGCTTGGGTGACGATGGGCCATTCTGGACGCGCAATCCAGCCCCGTCAACGTCGCCCAGCTGTTTTCTCCCCGTGCTTTCCGACCAGGTGAGCGGAAGCGGACTCAAGGCCGCATCGCTTGGCGCAAAGATCAGTAGATCCAGGGAACGAAGCGCTTGGTCTGCTCGCGGTAGTGCTCATAGCCTGGATGCTGTGCCAGCATCCAGCGTTCTTCCAGCGTGGACTTGAACCACAGCACCAGCGAGAGGGCCCACCAGGCCAGCCAGGCTTCGCCGCTGCCGGCGGTCCAGGCCAGGGCCCAGGCGCCGAGCAAGAAGGCGGTGTACATGGGGTGGCGGATCCAGCCGTAAGGCCCTGTGGTGACCAGGGTGCCGCCTACGCGCGGGCGCGGGTGGATGTTGAAGTTGCCCAGGCGGTTGGCGCGCAGGGTCCAGCCGAACAGCAGCAGGGCCGCCGCGGCCGCAGCCCAGGCTTCCAGCGGGATGGCCCCGTTCTCTGCGGTGGGCCAGGCCAGCAGGGCCAGCACCGCCAGCAGGCCGAATTGCAAAAGCACCAGCCCGGAACCGAGCCATACGCGTTGACGTTCGTTCATGTTCAATCTCACTTGGGGCCAGGCATTCCAGTGCCGTGCTCAGGGTTTCCGTTCCAGGCAGGCAGTTTAAGCCTGGGGCGTTGCAGGGCCACCGGGAGTTTGGCCGGGCGGCAGGAATCTGGAGTATTTTTTCAACCCCCTGCATCCAAACGCCAATTCGTTCCGTTCTGAAGGTGGGACGCAATGGTGCGATCCCCCAACCAACCCTTCAGGAAGATGAATCATGAACAAAAGCTCTCTCTTTGCCGCCTTTGCGTTCTCCGTGCTGGTTGCGGGTGCCGTGCAGGCGCAGCCGGTCATGCGTGATGGTGTGCTGACGGACGCGGCAGGCCGCACGGTCTACACCTTTGACAAGGACGAAGCCAACAAGAGCAATTGCGGTGCTGGCTGCCTGGCGCTGTGGCCGGTTTTCGTCGCCAAGCCCGACGCGGTGGCCAAGGGTGAGTTCGGCCTGATCGACGCCAACGGCACACGTCAATGGACGGTGAACGGCAAGCCGCTGTATTACTTTGCGGGAGACACCAAGGCCGGTGAGCGCAATGGCGATGGCAAAGGCGGCGTGTGGCACGTGATTTCCGCCAAGCCCGTGGCCCAATCCGCCCCCAAGTCGGCGTATTGAGCGCAGCGGGCGCGGGGCGTGGCTGGTGCATGCCTGTACGGTATGCTCCGGCCACAATGCCGCCCCGGGGAACGCCAGCCATGGATGACCGTGATGAAGTTCGCCAACTGCTGGCGCGCATAACGCTGCGCGATGCCAAGGCGTTTGAATCTCTATACCGGCTGGTCGTCGGCCGGCTGATGGCGGTGGCCCTGCGCGTGACGCAAGACCGCGCCATGGCCGAGGATGTGCTGCAAGAGGTGTTTGTCACGGTCTGGAACCAAACCGCCGCAGCGGCGCCCGGGCAGAGCCTGACGCTGGCCTGGCTGTGCGTCGTGACCCGCAACCGGGCCATCGATCTGCTGCGCAAACGCAAGCCCGAACAGCCCCTGTATTGGCAGGACGAGAACGGCGAAGAGCAGTCGCACGATATACAGGATGAAAGTGGCTCACCCATGGAGCAGCTGCTGGCGCATGAAGACGGTGCGCAACTTGGGCATTGCATGGATGCCCTGGAACCCGAGCCCAAGCGGGCGTTGCTGCTGGCTTTTTACGACGGTCTGACCCAGCCCGAGATTGCCCTGCGCATGCAGCGGCCGCTGGGTACCGTCAAGGCCTGGACACGGCGCAGTCTGATGCGACTCAAAGGCTGCATGGAGGCACTGGCATGAACTGGTACCGGAATCCATCGGCCATTGAACAGCTGGCCGCGGCCTATGTGGCGGGCACCTTGCGGGGCCGGGCGCGCCAGCGCTTTGAGGCCGTGATGCGGCGCCAGCCTGCGCTGGTGACCGCGGTGAACGACTGGACGGAGCGTCTGGCGCCGCTGCACCGTGCTTTGCCGGCCCAGGCGCCCAGCGCGGCGCTGTGGGGGAGGATAGTGCGGGCGACAAACGCCGCCCCCGCGGCACCAGCGCCTTCCTGGTGGCGCCGCCTGTTGGCGCCGGCACCTGCGGGGGCCTTGGCCCTGGGCCTGTTGATGGGCACCCTACTGCCGGTCATGTGGCAGGCCCACAGCGACTCCCAGCGTGACATGGCCTTGCCCGACAGTTATGTGGGCGTGCTGGCGACCGCGCAGGGACAGCCGGGCCTGATCATCTCCAGCTTGCGGCGGGGCAAGGTGGTCGACATCAAGCAGGTCACGCCGATCGACGTGCCGCAGGGGCAGACCTTGTACCTGTGGCGCATCGACAAGGCGGGCGTGGTGGCCGCTCTGGGGGCCATGCCCAACGGGAAGTGGACCCATCTGACGCTGAGCGAAACTGCGGAGCAGGTGTTTTTCCCGGCGGTGGAGCTGGCCGTTTCGCTGGAGCCTTTGGGCACGCAACCCAGCGCACCCACACAGCCCTTTGTCTACCGCGGGCTGTGCGGAAAGCTCTGGCGTTGAGCGGACTCGGAGCGAACGGCCTTCAGAGCCGGGCCAGCCGCTCCAATGCGGTGTTCAGTGTTTCATCCTTCTTGGCGAAGCAGAAGCGCACGACCTTCTGGTCGAAGCCGTTGCCATAGAAGGCCGAGAGGGGAATGGCGGCCACGCCGATCTCGGTGGTGAGCCACTTGCAGAACTCGGCCTCGTTCAGGTCGCTCACGGCCGAGATATCCACGCACTGGAAGTAGGTGCCCTGGCCGGGCAGCATGCGGAACTTGGTCTTCTTCAGCCCCTCGCGAAACAGGTCGCGCTTGCGCTGGTAGAAGGCGGGCAGTTCCAGATAGGGCTTGGGGTCCGCCATGTAGGCGGCCAGGCCGTGTTGCACCGGGGTGTTGACGGTGAAGACGTTGAACTGGTGCACCTTGCGGAACTCGGCTGTCAGCGGCGCGGGTGCGGCCACGTAGCCGACCTTCCAGCCGGTGACGTGGTAGGTCTTGCCGAAGCTGCTGACGATGAAGCTGCGCGCGGCCAGGCCGGGGAAACGCGCCGCGCTCTCGTGCTGCTTGCCATCGAACACCATGTGTTCGTAGACCTCGTCGCTGATGACGAAGATGTTTGTGGGGGCCAGCAGCTCCTGCAGCTGCAGCATTTCCTCTTTCGTCCAGACCATGCCGCTGGGGTTGTGCGGGCTGTTGACGAGGATGGCGCGGGTCTTGGGCGTGATGGCCGCGGCGATCTTGCTGAAGTCCGGGCGGAAGGTGCCGGGCGTGAGCGGTACGCGCACCACCAGGCCGCCGGCCAGTTCGATGTTGGGCACATAGCTGTCGTAGCAGGGCTCGAGCACGATGACTTCGTCACCGGGGTGCACGATGGCCAGGATGGCGGTCAGGATGGCCTGGGTGGCGCCGGCGGTGATGGTGATCTCGGTGTTGGCGTCGTAGCGGTGGCCGTAGATGGCTTCCACCTTCTTGGCGATGGCTTCGCGCAGAGCGGGCACACCGGTCATGGGCGGGTACTGGTTCAGGCCATCGTGCATGGCCTTGGTGACCGCGTCCACCAGACGCGGGTCGCCCTCAAAGTCCGGGAAACCCTGGCCCAGGTTGACCGCGCCTTTTTCCGTGGCCAGGGCGGACATGACGGTGAAGATGGTGGTGCCCACGTTGGGCAGTCGGCTCTTGAGGGCGGGCGTGCGGGGTGTGCTCATGGTCGTCGCAGATCGTTGGGCGGTGTGGGGCCGCAGTTTCAGAGTTCGTAGTCTGTGTGTTCGCCGCGCATGACGCGCGCCACCAGCTCGCGCTGCAGGCGTTCGCTGAGCAGCTCGGCGAATTCGTAGACGAAGTTGCGCAGGTAGGCCCCCTTCTTGAAGGCCACGCGCGTGACGTTCTTGCCGAAGAGGTGGCCCAGGGGGCGCACCACCAGTTCCTCTGTGCCGGCCAGCACGGGCATGTTGCGCACGGCCATCTCGGCCACCAGGCCCAGACCCATGCCGAGCTTCACATAGGTGGTGATGACGTCGGAGTCGATGGCTTCAAGCACGATGCGCGGGTTGAGCTTGCGCTGGGCAAAGGCCTGGTCGATGCGGGTGCGACCGGTGAAGGTGGGGTGGTAGGTGATCAGCGGTTCGGTGGCCAGGTCTTCCAGGCTCAGGCGTTCCTTGGCGGCCAGCGGGTGGCTGGCCGGCAGCACCAGCACGTGCTGCCATTCGTAGCAGGGCAGGGTGACGAGCTCGTCGTAGTCGGCCAGGGATTCGGTGGCGATGCCGATCTCGGCGATCTCGTCGATCAGCATGCGGGCCACCTGGTCGGGGTTGCCCTGGTGCAGCGAGAGGTTGACCTTGGGCCAGGCCGCACGCAGCTTGGCCACGGGTTCGGGCAGCACGTAACGCGCCTGGGTGTGGGTGGTGGCGATGGACAGCGTGCCGCTGTCCTGCGCGCTGTACTGCTCGCCGATGCGGCGCAGGTTGCCCACTTCGCGCATGATGAGCTCGATGCTCTTGAGCACGGCCTGGCCGGGTTCGGTGATGCGCTTGAGGCGTTTGCCGTGGCGGGCGAAGATGTCGATGCCCAGTTCTTCTTCGAGCTCGATGATGGCCTTGGACACGCCCGGCTGCGAGGTGTGCAGGGCCTTGGCCGCCTCGGTCAGGTTCAGGTTGTGCCGTGCCGCTTCCTGGACGAAGCGGAATTGGTGCAGGTTCATGGTGAATTCCGGATAAAACCGGGTTTTATTATGCCTCTGAGTATCTATAAGTACGTGTGCGTCCGCAGTTCGCCGCCGTTCGTGGGGTGCAATAACCCTTGATGGAAGTCAAGGTCTCTGGTCCTTCTATTCATGAGTTCCTGATATTTCAGAAAATACTGAAAACTCAGAAAGGCCACGCATGAAGCTTCCACCTCTCACGCAGCGTTTCGTACTGCATTTCGGTGAAATGGGCAGCCGCTGGGGCATCAATCGCACGGTGGGGCAGATCTACGCACTGTTGTATGTGTCGGCTCAGGCGCTGAACGCGGACGAGATCGGGGAGGCCTTGGCTTTTTCTCGCTCCAACGTGAGCATGGGGCTCAAGGAGTTGCAGTCGTGGAACCTGGTGCGCCTGATCCACCGGCCCAACGACAGGCGCGAATACTTCCAGGCACCCGAGGATGTGTGGGCCATCTTCCGCACGCTGGCCAATGAGCGGCGCAAGCGCGAGATCGACCCGACGCTGTCGATGCTGCGCGATGCGCTGATGGAGCAGCCTGCGACTGCCGACGACATTCACGCGCAGGAGCGCATGAAACAGATGCACAGCTTCATCGAGCTCATGACGAACTGGCTCGACGATGTGCAGAAGATGGACTCCGACACCCTGGTCAGCCTGATGCAGATGGGGGCCAAGGTGCAGAAGCTGCTGGAGCTGAAAGACCGTGTGAAAAACGTGTTCGGTCCGGCCAAGACGGCGAGCGAAGGGACTGAGCATGGACAGTCTTGACCCGGTGGTTTTGGCGCGCATCCAGTTTGCGGCCAACATCAGCTTCCACATCCTCTTCCCGACGGTCAGCATCGGCATGGGCTGGGTGCTGCTGTTCTTCAAGACACGCTTCAACGCCACAGGCCAGGCGCACTGGATGGACGCCTACCAGTTCTGGGTCAAGGTCTTTGCCTTGACCTTTGCGCTGGGGGTGGTCAGCGGCATCACCATGAGCTTCCAGTTTGGCACCAACTGGCCGGGTTTCATGAACACCGTGGGCAATGTGGCTGGGCCGCTGCTGGCCTATGAGGTGCTGACGGCGTTTTTTCTGGAGGCGACGATGCTGGGCATCATGCTCTTCGGGCGCGGCCGGGTGAGCGAAAGGGTGCACACCATCGCCACCTTCCTCGTGGCTGCGGGGACCACGGCCTCGGCCTTCTGGATCCTGGCTCTCAACTCCTGGATGCACACGCCAGCGGGCTTCGAGATGGTCGACGGCAAGGCGCATGTGACGAGCTGGATGGCGGTGATCTTCAACCCGTCCTTCCCCTATCGCATGACGCACATGCTGATTGCCTCTGGTCTTACCGTGGCCTTCCTGCTCGCCGGCCTGAGCGCCTACCGCTGGCTCAAGGGTGACAAGGGCGCGACGGTGCAGGCCAGCCTGCGCACGGGCCTGTATGTCGCGGCCTTGCTGATCCCGGTGCAGATCTGGGTCGGGGACATGCACGGACTGAACACCTTGGAGCATCAGCCGGCCAAGCTGGCGGCCATGGAGGGTATCTGGGAGACGCAGAAGGGCGCGCCTGCCGTGTTGTTTGCCCTGCCGGATCAGGCCACGCAGAGCAACAGGTACGAGGTGGCCATCCCGAAGCTGGCTTCCCTGTACCTGAAGCACGACTGGGACGGCGAGATCCGGGGGCTCAAGGACTTCGGTCAGGAGCATCCGCCCGTGGCGCCGGTGTTCTGGGCCTTCCGCACCATGGTGGGGGTGGGCTTGTTGATGCTGGCCGTGAGCTGGCTGGGCGCGTGGCAGGTGCGCCAGCGCGGGCTGCAGCCCTGGCTGGCGCGGGTGCTGGTGGGCATGACCTTCTCGGGATGGGTTGCGCTGCTCGCAGGCTGGTACGTGACCGAGATCGGGCGCCAGCCCTGGCTGGTGCAGGGCGTGCTGAAGACCGCGCAAGCGGCTTCACAGATTCCGGCGCACAACATTGCGTTCACGCTGGCGATGTACCTGATGCTCTACGCGGTCTTGCTGACGGCGTATGTGAGCGTGGTGTTCTATCTGGCGCGCAAGGCCGCCAAGACCGAGATGGAGGTGAGCCATGCTTGATGCCACGAACGCGTTGGCCGTGCCCGACCTGAGCCAGCCCGCGGGCTGGTTGCCCTTGGTTTTTGCGCTGGTGATGGCCCTGGCCATGCTGGCCTATGTGATCCTGGACGGGTATGACCTTGGGGTAGGCGTGCTGCTGCGGCGTGCGGACGACGAAGCGCAGAAGGACACGATGATCGCGAGCATCGGCCCTTTCTGGGACGCCAACGAGACCTGGCTAGTGCTGGGCGTGGGGGTGCTGCTGGTGGGTTTTCCGTTGGCGCACGGCGTGATCCTGGGGTCGCTGTACCTGCCGGTGGCGCTGATGCTGGTGGCGTTGACACTGCGTGGCGTGGCGTTTGACTTCCGTGTGAAGGCACGTGCCGAGCACAAGCCCCTATGGGACCGCGCGTTTTACGCGGGCTCGCTGCTGGCGTCCTGGTCGCAGGGTTTCATGCTGGGCAGTCTGGTCACCGGTTTTGCGACCGACCGGGGCAGCCGCGCGTTTGCGGCACTGATCGGTCTGTGCCTGGTGGCGGCCTACTGCCTGCTGGGAGCGGGCTGGCTCATCATGAAGACGGAGGGCGCGCTGCAGCTCAAAGCCGTGCGCTGGGCGCAGGGCAGCCTGTGGCTGACCGCGGCGGGGGTGGCGGCCATTTCCATGGCTACCCCCTGGGTGAGCGAACGCATCTTCGACAAGTGGTTCAGCTTTCCCAACGTGGTGCTGCTGTTGCCAATTCCCGCCGTGACTCTGGCCTTGTTCGTGGTGATTGCACGCAGTCTGAAGCGCATGCCTCTGCGCCTGGAACAAGGCAACCAGTACGGCGCAGCTGTGCCTTTTGCCTGTACGGTAGGCGTGTTCCTGCTGGCGTTCTACGGCCTGGGCTACAGCCTCTTCCCCTGGTTGGTGGTGGACCGGCTCACGGTCTGGCAGGCCGCCAGTTCGCCGGAAGCGCTGCTGGTGATCTTCTACGGCGTGGCGGTCGTACTGCCGGTCATCATCGGCTACACGGTGTACGCCTACCGCGTGTTCTGGGGCAAGAGCACGGCGCTGAAATACTAAGGGTCGGACCTGCGCACGGCGCCTTGACCGCCGTTGTCGGAGCTGCTGAAATGGGTACAGAGCTTGCTTCGCCTTTTCGGCGGGTTGCAAGTTGCACCTGCATCCTTGAAACGGGAGTGTCTGATGAATCTGCTGCTGTTCTGGCGCCTGCCCATGCTGGCCTGTGCCATCGTCCTGACCGGGTGCGCGAGCACCATGCCCTGCACCAGCGTGTTGCCGAACGCCAGCTACACCGGGCCCTACAAAGGCGTGGACAACAAGCTCAGCGTGGATGAGCTGAGCCGCGACCTGCGCTGCGCCCAGGCCTTCAAGGCGGCCAAGTACCCGAATGGATTTGTATCCATCTACGGCAGCTCGCGCATCGCCGAGAGCAACAAGCTGGCCGACCCGGCCCTGGCCCAGCAGAACGATGCGCTCTACGCCGACGTCATGGCCTTTGCCGAGGCCTGGACCCGCAAGCACGGCAGCCGTTACCCCATCATGACGGGCGCCGGCCCGGGCCTGATGGAGGCCGGCAGCCGCGGGGCCTTGAAGGCCGGCGGCCCGAGCATCGGCTACACCACCTATTACGACCCGCCGCCGCGCGGCGACGCGACCAAGGTGTTCTGGAAGTACAAGGGCAGCGATCTGATCACCGATGGGCTGATCTTTTCGAGCGTGGGCCTACGCGAGTACGCCATGTTCCTGCACTCGGCGGCCGTGGTGGTCGGCCCCGGCGGCACCGGCACCGAGTGGGAGATCTTCCAGATCCTGGAGATGACCAAGAGCGACCAGCTGCAGCCCGTGCCCATCTACCTGATAGGCAACAAGGACGTGCACTGGAAGAGTTTCTACGAACGCCTGGACGACATGGTCCGCCGCGGCACCGTGCGCACGGGCGAGGTGACCAAGCATTTCGTGCACATCGAGCGGGCGGTGGACCTGCTGCCGCTTCTGGAGAAGCGACTCGCCCTGCCTTGAACGTTGCCCCTCTGATTCGCACCCGAAAGAAAGGCACCCCATGCGCACCGGTCTATTCCTGCTCGCAGGTTTCCTCTTGCTCGCGGGCTCGCTCATCCTGGGCAAGCTCTTCACCGCGAACTACCCGGGCGGCCCCAGCGTCGCCACGGCGCTGTTCCTGGCCCTGTGGCTCGTCCTGACGGGCGCAAACATGTGGGTGGGCGTGGCCCGGGCGGGTTATGCGGTAGCCGAAGAGCTGCCCATCTTCCTGCTGCTCTTTGGTGTACCTGCGGTGGCTGCCCTGCTGCTGCGGTGGAAGTTCATGTGATCAGATCGCGCAGCCTGCGCCCAGGGCCGCGTCGACCAGGGGCAGGGCCTGCTCCATCTTGCCCTGGGTGATGGGCACGGGCTGGGCCAGTGCCACGCCGTTTTTCACTGCCACCACCTCGGCCATGATGGACAGGGCGATCTCGGCTGGTGTCTTGCTGCCGATGTAGAGCCCGGCCGGGCCGTGCAGGCGGTCCAGTACCTCATACGACATATCGAAATGCACGTGCAGTCGTTCGCGGCGCGTGGCACTGTTGCGGCGCGAGCCGATGGCGCCCACATAGAAGGCCTGGGACTGCAGGGCGTCGATGAGAGCCAGGTCGTCCAGCTTGGGGTCGTGCGTGAGGGCGACCACGGCGGTGCGGGCGTCGGGCTTGAGGCGCAGGATCAGGTCGTCGGGCATCTCGTGCGTGAGGGTCACGCCGTCCATGGCCCAGCTGGCCCGGTGTTCCTCGCTCGGGTCGCAGACGATGACTTCGAAGCCCAGGCTCAGCGCCATCTGGCTCATGAAACGTGAGAGGTCGCCCGCGCCGATGAGGATGAGGCGGGCTTGCGGGCCGAGGTAGGTGGTCAACGTGGTGTCGTCCAGCAAGGGCACGCCGTCGCGTCGGCCGGGTCTATGGGTGACCACGCCGGTCTTCATATCCAGTACACGCTCGGTGCTTTGCCGCCGTTCGCAGGCGAGCAGGAGTTCATCCAGACGGCTGTGCGGGGCCACGCGCTCCAGCACCAGTTCCACCGTGCCGCCGCAGGGCAGGCCGAAGCGGTGCGCCTGGTCGGCCGAGATGCCGTAGCGCAGCACGGTGGGCGCGGTGCTGGCCATGGCCGCTTCCACGCCGCCTTCGCGGATACGGTGGATCAGGTCGTCCTCGATGCAGCCGCCCGAGACCGAGCCCACGGTCTCGCCACGGCCGTTGATGGCCATGAGCGAGCCGGGCGGGCGCGGCGAGGAGCCCCAGGTGCGGGCCACGGTGACGAGCACCACGGCCTGCCCCTCGGACTGCCAGCGCTGCGCCGTGCGCAGGACCAGGGTGTCGAGATCCTCCATGGGCTCAGGCCAGCTTGAAGGGCAGCTCGCGCGGTGTCTTGCCCGTCAGGCGCGCGATGGCGTTGGCAAAGGCCGGGGCCAGCGGGGGCAGGCCGGGTTCACCCATGCCGGTGGGCGCGTCTGCGCTGGGCACCACGTGCACGGCGATCTGCGGCATGTCGGTGATCCGCGGCACGGCGTAGTCGCCGAAGTTGCTCTGCTGCACCTCGCCGTCCTTGAGCGTGATGGCCGCACCCGGCAGGCAGGTGGCCAGGCCCATGAGGGCGGCGCCCTGGATCTGCGCTTCCACGGTGCGCGGGTTCACGACCAGGTTGCAGTGCACGCCGGCCGTCACGCGGTGCAGCACGGGCTGGCCGTCCTTGACCGAGGCTTCGACCACATAAGCGACCACGGTGTTGAACGATTCATGCACAGCCACGCCCCAGGCCCGGCCCTTGGGCAGCGCCTTCTTGCCGTAGCCGCTCTTGTCCACGGCCAGCTGCAGCGCGGCGCGGTGACGCGGATGCTTGTCGCCGATGAGCTGCAGGCGGTAGGCCACCGGGTCCTGCTTGGTGGCGCGGGCGATCTCGTCGATCAACGTCTCCATGACATAGGCCGTGTGGGTGGAACCCACGCTGCGCCACCAGAGCACGGGCACGTTGAGCTTGGGATGGTGCACGGTGAGGCGCATCGGAACGGGGTAGGGTTCGCGCATGCCTTCGATGGCGGTGGCGTCGATGCCGTTCTTGACCATCATGCCTTCGAAGAAGGTGCCGCTGATGATGGATTGGCCGACGAGGGTGTGGTCCCAGGCCAGCACCTTTCCTTGGGCGTCGAAGCCGACGCGAGCGCGGTGCAGGTGCATGGGGCGGTAGTAGCCGCCCTTGATGTCGTCCTCACGGCTCCAGAGCGTGCGCACGGGCACCTTGAGGCCGGCGGCTTGCGCGGCCTTGGCGATCGCACAGGCCTCCACCACGTACTCGCTGCTGGGGATGGCACGGCGGCCGAAACCGCCACCGGCGGTCTGCACATGGACCTTGATCTGCTCGGGCTTGAAGCCCAGCACGCGCGCGGCGGCCATGCCGTCCAGGCCCGGCATCTGCGAACCGACCCAGAGTTCGGCACCGTTGTCACCGATCTGCACGGTGCAGTTCAGCGGCTCCATGGGGGCGTGGGCCAGGTAGGGGAAGACGAACTCGGCCTCGATGGTGTGCGGGGCGTTGGCAAGCGGGGCCATGTCTGCGTCGAAGTGGCGTGGGCCGTCCTGCTTGGCGAGTTCGCGGTACTGAACGAGCTGCTTTTCGCTGTCCACCTTCTCGACGCCGCTGGTGTCCCACTGCAGCTTGAGCGCGTCGCGCCCCTGCTTGGCGGGCCAGTAGCCTTCGGCCACAACGGCCACGCCTTCACCGCCGCGGTCCAGCGGTACACGCAGCACGGCTTTCACGCCGGCGACCGCGCGCGCGGCGCTGTCGTCGAGTGAGGCAATCTTGGCGCCGAAGACCGGCGGGCGGGCGATCACGGCCGTGAGCTGGCCGGGCAGGCGCACGTCAATGCCGAAATTCTGGCGGCCGCTGCTCTTGGCCTTGGCGTCCAGGCGGCCGGTGGGCTTGCCGATGATGCGGAAGTCCTTGGGGTCTTTCAGCGTGACCTTCTCGGGCACGGCCTGGGCCATGGCGGCTTCGGCCAGTTCACCGTAGCTGGCCTTGCGGCCCCCGGGGCCGAGGACCCAGCCGGCTTGCGTGCGCAGGCTCTGCACGTCCACGCTCCATTGCATGGCGGCGGCGGTCAGCAGCATGGCGCGGGCACGGGCGCCGAGTTCACGGTACTGGGTGTAGCTGTGCTTGATGGCGGTGGAGCCGCCGGTGAGGTGCATGCCGAACAGCGGGTCGGCGTAGGCGGGGTTGTTGCTGCCGTGCTGGCTGCGCACCCTGGACCAGTCGGCGTCCAGCTCTTCGGCCAGGATCATGGGCAGGGCGGTTTGCACGCCCTGGCCGAACTCCAGGCGGTTGATGGTGACGGTGACGTCACCGTTGGCCGCGATCTGCACGAAGGCCGTGGGTTGTTCGAAAGGCTTGAGGCCGCCCGCGGCGGGTGCCTGCGCGGTGGCCAGGCTCGGGTAGAGGCCCAGGGCCAGACCGCCGGCCCCGGCAAGCTTGAGGAAGCTGCGGCGGGGCAGGGTGGCAACGTCATTTTGTTCGTCACGGGCCAGCAGGTGTTGCAGGGCGCGCGGCATTTCTTGGGCGAGGGTGTTGGGCAACATGGGGTGCTCCTTCAGGCGAGGGTCTTGGCGGCATCGGCCACGGCAGCGCGGATGCGGGCATAGGTACCACAGCGGCAGATGTTGCCGGCCATGGCGCTGTCGATCTCGGCGGCTGTGGGCTGCTTGCCGCGTGGCAGGGATTTGAGGAAGGCGGTAGCGCTCATGATCTGGCCGCTCTGGCAGTAGCCGCATTGCGCGACGTCGTGCTTGACCCAGGCGGCGTGCACGGCGGCGCCGACGCGGTCCTTGCCATCGGTGACGGCTTCGATGGTGGTGATCCTCGCGCCCTGGGCCGCCGAGACGGGGGTGACGCAGGAGCGGATGGCCTGGCCGTTCAGGTGCACCGTGCATGCGCCGCAGAGTGCCGCACCGCAGCCGAACTTGGTGCCGGTCATGCCCAGGTTGTCACGCAGGGCCCAGAGGATGGGGGTTGAGGGGTCGGTGTTGAGCGCATGCTCGCGGCCGTTGACGTGGAGGGTGCTCATGGTGGGACGATGCTCCTGGGGTAAAGGTCGTTCGGGAATCGGTGCCGGAAGTGTCCGTCTTAGTCTGGTCGCGGGCTTGCCGTTTTCAATCTATTTTTTGCCTTTTCTGATCGACTGCCACCCCAATCAGGCAAAGAAAAACCGGGGGAGGTACAGTGCGGAGCACGACAGTGTGCGCACGTCATTTCTCTGCGACAGAGGGATGACGATTTGCCTCCGAGACCCTGAAAGTTTCACCATGACCGTAGACACCCTGGCCCAGGAAATCGGCCGGATTGCCCGAAATGACGGCGATTACCAGACCGCCATACCCCAGCTGCTGATGGCCCGGCGCAGCGGCCGTACCGAGCCGCTGGCCTGCATGTACACGCTGGGCCTGGCGGTCGTGGCACAGGGCAGCAAGCGGGTGACCCTGAACGATCAGGTGGTGAACTACGCGCCCGGCCAGTCCCTGCTGGTGACGGTGGACCTGCCCGTGGTTTCGCAGGTTACCCAGGCCGATTTGGCCCAGCCCTTTCTCGGCATGCTGCTCAAGCTGGACACGCGGGCCCTGGTGCAACTGGCTGCGGACATGGAGCTGCCGCCGCTGTCGCGCGACCAGGCCGTGCTGGGCCTGTCGCTCGGCCCGCTGGAGGAGCCGCTGCTGGACGCGGTGATCCGCCTGGTGCGGCTGCTGCAGGAGCCGCTGCATATCGCGCGGCTGGCGCCCTTGATCCAGCAGGAGATCATGGTGCGTTTGCTGACCGGCCCGCACGGGCCTTATCTGCGGCAGCAGATCGCTACCGGCACGCCGGGCCACCAGGTCGCACAGGCCATCGCCTGGCTCAAGACCCACTTCAGCCAGGACGTGCTGATGGACGAACTGGCCGAGCGCGCCCACATGAGCCCGTCGACCTTCCGCCAGCACTTCCGCAGCCTCACGGGCATGAGCCCCTTGCAGTACCAGAAGCAACTGCGCCTGCAGGAGGCTCGCCAGCTCATGCTGACCCAGGCGCTGGACGCCAGCAGCACGGCCGTGCGTGTGGGGTACGAAAGCGTCTCGCAGTTCAACCGCGAGTACAGCCGCCAGTTCGGCGCGCCGCCGCAGCGCGACATCAAGCGCATGCGCGAGCTGCCCGGCGGCGGGGTGGTGCAGGCCCTGGCCTGAGTCACGCGCTGCGGTGATTTGCATGCCAGGACAAGCTGGCGCCGAAAATCAGGTCATTGGCTGGAGGGACCGGCCGGATTGGTGAAGGTCTCCTGGCAGAGGCGGCACTCGACGGTCAGCTGATCGAATTTCGGATAGGTGGCGTAGAACTTTCTGCGGGCCAGGGAGGTGGTGAGCTGCTGCGGCCTGATAGACCAGTTGGTGTACGTGGTCGGATAGCTGTAGGTGCGCGTCGTCTGGAGCGAAAAATCGCCGAGATAGACGACGGATCCGGCCTTGACGGTGAACGGTGCCGCAAGATACTTGTTCGTCATCGGGCTCGTCTTGATCTTTTCCTTGGTCAAGGTGGCATAGGTCATCCATTGGGCGATTTCATAACGACCCGGTGGCAAAGCGATCGCCACGACCTGGTTGTCGACTTCGGAGGGAAGGGCAGAGTCCTCGCCCAAGGACATGCCGTATTCCTTGTCGGAATCGAGGCTGCGGATGATGAACGCGAAGCCGTTGCTCTTGTTTCGGCTGAAGCCGCCTGCGACATAGCCGGAGGTGGCGACGGGTGCGGCGGTGTTGTCGACGGCCGGATGGATGGATGCGCATCCGGAAAGGACGAGGGCGCCAAGAAGCAGCCCGAGGTATCGGTGAAGGTTCATTGCAGTCAGTCTCCCTGTGTCAGGTAGGGCTGTCGATGGCAGCCTGCTTGTTATTTTGCGTGCAAGTTCTGACCGGATGGCAGTGACAGGGGTTGGAGCTGCTGCAAAGTTGCCCAGTTGCAACAGACATGGTGAGCTAACACGATAGGCACGCCAGGGCCCGACGGCGTGCCGGCGAATCGGGCCGTACTTGAAGCGACGCAACACCTGCCCTGCCGCGCCAGCTCACGCTGACCCGGACCAACCCGCCGCGTGTGGGTTTTTCTTGCCTCGGGAAACCCGATGGGAGTCAGCGACGCCGCAGGGCCTGGCCCAGCGTTACCCGCACCAGCAACCAGCTCATCAGCGCCGAGCCGGCGATGCCCGCCACCATGGGCAGGGCTGTGCCGTCCACGAAGAGACCGACCACGGCCATGACCGAGGCCCCCGTGGCGAACTGCAGCGTGCCCATGAGGGCCGAGGCGGTGCCGGCGATGGGGCCGTGGTCTTCCAGCGCCAGGATGGCAGTGGTGGGGATGATGAGCCCGAGGAAGCCGTAGCCCACGAAGAGCAGCGCCAGCAGCACGGGCAGGGCTTCCCCACCCAGCAGGAAGAAGGCAAGCAGCAGCGCCATGATCCCGGCGTAGCCATGGCTGGCCACACGCACCATGGGCTTGAGGCCAAAGCGCCTGCCCAGGCGGCCGGTCAGCTGCGACATGCCGATGAAGGAGGCCGCGTTGGCCGCGAACACGATGCTGTACTGGCGCGGCGTGAGGCCGTAATGGTCGATCAGCACGAAAGACGAGTTGGCCAGGTAGGCGAAGAAGCTGGCGATGCCGAAGGAGCCGATGAAGACCAGGCCCAGGAAATGGCGGTCGCGCAGCAGCGTGGCGTAGCCGCGGAAGGCCTGGCCCCAGCTGCTGCCGACACGTTGTTCAGGCGGCCGCGTTTCGCTCATGTGGGTGGCCGTCAGGATCAGGCCCAGGGCGCCGATGGCGAGCATGAACCAGAAGGCGCTGCGCCAGCCTTGCCATTCGATCAGCAGGCTGCCGGCCAGCGGCGCCAGGATGGGCGAGACGCTGAAGACCAGCATGAGCATGGACATGAGGCGCAGGGCGTCGGCACCCGTGTAGAGGTCGCGCACCACAGCGCGCGGCACCACGGTGCAGACACAGGCGCCCAGGCCCTGCACGAAGCGCATGACGACGAGTGTGTGGATGTCGGGTGCCAGCGCGCAGCCCACGCTGCCGACGGCGAACAGCGCCAGGCCGAAGTACAACGGCGGCTTGCGACCGATCTGGTCCGAGACGGGGCCGTAGATCAGCTGGCCCACACCCAGGGCGATGAAAAAGGCCATGAGGCTGGCCTGCACGGCGCCGATGGAGGCGTCCAGACTCTGCCCGATGGAGGGCAGGGCGGGCAGGTACATGTCGATGGCAAAGGGGCCGATCGCAGAGAGCAGGCCCAGGATGAGGGCGGCGCGCAGGAAGCTGTTGGTCATGAAAACCTGTGGATGGGTCGTGCAGGGGGGGTGGAATGCAGAACATTTTCACGCTTTCGCGTGATCGCACCGATGATAGTCGGCCAGCGTGTTGGGTGCCCGGGTGCGATGCGATAAGCTTCGAGAAGGCCTTGTCAGCGTTGCGCCGGCCCCGGCGCGACGCCATACGAGGCGACATGCAGACCCAGCCAGGTACGACCTCACATGGATATCCAGTCCCTGCTTGCCTCACCTGTGGCCTTGCCCAGCATTCCCCGGGTGATTGCGCTGGCGCTGACCGAGCTCAACGCCGCGGAGCCCGACGCGCTGCGTGTCAGCAGCTTGCTGGCGGTGGAGCCGGTGATGACCGCGCGCCTGCTGATGGCGGCCAACTCCGCGCGTTTCCAGCTGCGCCACCGCGTCGGGACCGTGAATGAAGCCCTGGCCATCCTGGGGCTGCGTCCGGTTCGCGACATGACCATCGAAGCCGCCATGGCCAGCGCCTTTCGCAAGGTCGGCGGCGTGGACATGAAGCAGTTCTGGCGCTACAGCCTGGACACCGCACGGCTGACGCAGCTCCTGACCCGGGCCAAGAAGGTGGAGGTCTCGCCCTATACGGTGGGTCTGGTCCATGCCCTGGGAGAACTCGTCATGCACCGCGGCATGCCCAAGGAGATGGAGCTGCTCAACCAGCGCATTGATGTCTTCGCCCCCCAGAGGGCGCGTGCCGAGCACGAACGGCTGGGTTACTGCTATGCCCAGGTCGGTGCCGCGTTTGCGCGCGCCTGGCACCTGCCCGAGGCGCTGGTGGAGACGCTGGAGCATCAGGACGCGCCCTTCGAGCGCGAGGGTTACGAGCCCATGGCCGGCATCCTGCATGTGGCTTCCTGGCGTTGCCGAGCGCACGAGATGGGCTACACGGAACGCAAGCTTGCGGTGAGCTTTCCCGACAAGACCGCCCTGGCCCTGGGCCTGGACGTGGGCGTGGTGCTGGCCCATGCGCCGGTGGACTGGGCCTCCAGCCAGGAGGCGCGGCTGTTTCTCGAATAGGGTCGGCGGCTCAGGCCGCGTAGCCGAGGACGGCGAAGAAATGCAGGCCCGTGCCGGCGGCGACAAAGCCGTGCCAGACCGCATGGGCATAGCGCACGCGTGAGTCCAGCATGAAAAAGACCACGCCCACGGTGTAGGCCAGGCCGCCCGCCACCAGCAGGGTCAGACCCGTCGAAGGCACGCGCTCCACCAGCGGCACGGCCGCGATCAGCACCAGCCAGCCCATGGCCAGGTAGAGGCCGGTGGACAGCCAGGGGTGCGAAAGGCGGTCGAAGGCCTTGAGCGTGACGCCGATGGCGGCCATGGCCCAGACCAGGCCGAACAGGGTCCAGCCCCAGGCACCACCCATGACACCCAGGGCGAAGGGCGTGTAGCTGCCGGCAATGAAGAGGTAGATGGCGCCGTGGTCCAGCTTCATGAACACACGCTTGGCGCGGCCCTGGGGCAGCGCGTGGTACAGCGTGGAGGTGAAATACAGCAGGACCATGGTGGTCGCGAACACGGCGGCGCCCACGATGTTGGCGGCGCTCAGCGGGCTGACGGCCACAAGAAGGATGGGGGCAGCGATGAGGGCGGCCAGCAAGGCCAGGCCGTGGCTCACGCTGTTGGCGATTTCCTCGCCCAGGGTCTGGGGACGTTCGGTCATGAAAACCATTCTCGCATG
Organism: Hylemonella sp. GW821-FHT10B10; assembly: GCF_059415585.1. Taxonomy (NCBI): domain Bacteria; kingdom Pseudomonadati; phylum Pseudomonadota; class Betaproteobacteria; order Burkholderiales; family Comamonadaceae; genus Hylemonella; species Hylemonella sp. GW821-FHT10B10. Next base: position 1,283,492 of record NZ_JBWKNN010000001.1, read on the forward strand.
CGTCTGTGTACGGCCTGTGTCGCTTGATGCAGCAACCCTGCGGGAGATCAAGCCTATCGCCGATCAGGGCCTGCGCCTATTTGCGCTGGCGTTCCTTCTCGTAGTCCTCATAGGACTTGCGGTTGACGCGGCTCATGCAGTCTTCGTAGCCGCCGGGCGGGAGCTTGCGGCATTCGCTCTCGGCGCTGGCTTTGCTGCCTTCGTACCAGGCCTGGGTGGAGCAGCCGGCCAGCAGCAGCAACAAGGCGTACAGGAGATGGGTGCGGTGATGCATGGGGCGAGTTTACGGCGTGGGCAGGAGGCTTGCTAAAGTGGACGGATTGCATATCTTTCCCCGAACATGAGTCTGCATTCCGTCCGCGAATTCTTCCGATCCCGCCAGCTGGACATCCCCGTCATCGAGCTCGAGACGAGCACGGCCACCGTGGCCCTGGCCGCGCAGGCCCATGGTGTGGAAGCGGGGCGCATTGCCAAGACCCTGGCTTTCCGCCTGGGCGACGGGCACGTGGCGCTGCTGGTGTGCAGTGGCGACCGGCGCATCGACAACCGCAAGTTCAAGGAAGCCCTGGGGCGCGGTCGCATGCTGCCGCCTGATGAGGTGGCGCAACTCACCGGCCATCCGGTGGGCGGGGTCTGCCCTTTCGGCCTGGTGCAGCCGCTGCCGGTGTACCTGGACGCCTCGCTGCAAGCCTATGACGAGGTGCTGCCCGCGGCCGGCGACATCCACGCCGCGGTGCGCATCACGCCGGCCCGCCTGGCCGAGCTCACGGCGGGCTTGTGGGTGGATGTCTGCCAAGCCTGATCCCGGGCTCGTTCACTTGCCGCCCAGAGCCTGCACGCGCTCGCCGTCGCGCAGGCTGCTCGGTGGAAACAGCACCACCGGCGTTTCTGGCGCCAGCTCGCTCTTGACCCAGGCCTCGTTGCCGTTGCGTGCCAGCACCTCCACCTCGTGCAGGCGGGCACGGCCGTTCTCCACGGCGTAGAGGGCGGCGCGGGCGCCGGAGGGGAACAGGGCGCTGACCGGCACCTTGAGTGCTTCCTTTTCGGTCTGCACCACGATGCGCACGTCAGCCTTGTAGCCATCGCCCAGGGCACTCCACTGCTCGCGCGGGGAAAGGATGTCCAGCACCACGTTGACACGCTGCTCCTCCACGCCCAGGGCCGAGACCTTGGTATAGGCGGCCGGCTCCACCAGGCGCACGCGTGCGGCCAGCAGCTGCGGGCCGCCCCAGTTGGCCAGCGTGGCCGGCGTGCCGGGCTGGACCTGTGCGGCGTCTTCGGTGAGCAGGTCCACCACCACCTCGAGGTCGCCGGGGTCGCCCAGCTCCAGCAGCGCCGTGCCGGCCTGCACCAGGCTTTCGCTCTGCTGGTTGACCTTGAGCACCTTGCCCGCGATGGGCGACTTGATGGCCCAGCTGCGTTGGGTGCTGCCGCCCTGGCTGAAGGTGCGGATGGCGATGCGGGCCTGGGCCAGGTCGTGACCGGTGGCGTCTTCTTCCTGGTGTGCGCTGTCCAGTTCCTTCTGGCGCAGGCGCACGGTGAGGCGCCCGGTTTCGTTCTGCGTGGGCGAGACGAAACCCTGCTGGGCCAGGGTTTCGCTGCGCTTGAGGTCGGCCACGGCCTGGTCCAGTGCAGCCTTGGCGCGTTCCACGTTGGCGCTGGCGCGGCGCACGGCGGCTTCCATGGCACCGATGCGCTCGTTCTGTTCCTGGCGCGCGCGTTCGTCCAGCAGGCCGGGCATGACGGGCCAGAGTGTGGCCAGCAGGGCGTCGCGTGCCACGGCATCTCCCTGTTTGAGCGCCAAGCGCTGCACGCGGCCCGTGAGCGGGGTGGACACCACGTAGCGCTCGCGCAGGCGGGTCTTGCCGTCTTCCTGCACGGCGCGCTCGAACCTGCCGCGACTGACCGCGCCCAGTTCCACTTCCATGGCCTGGGGCCAGAAGGCCCAGACCAGCAGCAGAACGGACAGCCCTGCGCTACCGGCGATCCAGAGTTTTTTCCTGGTGATGTTCATGGTTGACGTCCCTAGAGTGAGGTTTCTATTCGCGTGTCTTCAATACGCCCACGAGGTCCAGCGTGTCGATGCGCCGGCGCACGATCAGTGCGCTGGCCACGCCGGCCGCCACAACGACAATGGCTGCATAGGCGTAGGTGGGTGGCTGGATGATGAGCGGGAAGAAGAATTCGTCGGTCTTGATCAGCTGCACGATGCCCGCAGCCAGCCAGTAGCCAGCCACCAGGCCCAGCGGGATGGCGATCAGGATCTCCAGCGCCAGCTCCCCCAGCAGGAAGGTGGAGACCTCGCCGCGCGTGAAGCCCAGCACCCTCAGGCTGGCCAGTTCCCAGGCGCGTTCGGCCAGCGCGATGCGCGCATGGTTGTAGACCACGCCCACGGCAATGATGGTGGCGAAGACGGTGAGGATGGCGCTGAAGACCAGCACGTTGCGCGCGGTGATTTCCTCGATGTTGCGCAGCATCACCGCCTTGCTGAAGGCCACGCCGACGCGCGGCAGGTTCTTGAGGCGCTCCAGAAGTTCGGGTTCATGGCCGGGTTCGACCAGCAGCGAAGCCATGTTGACGAGGTCACCCTCCTGCAGCAGGCGGTTCAGGCTGCGGCGCTCGATGTAGGCACCCATGCCCATCATCTCCTGCACCGTGCCCATGACCGGCAGCTCCAGCACCTGGCGCCGGCCATCGAGCAGTTCGACGCGCACGGTCTGGCCAGGCCGGATGCCCAGCCGCTGCGCCAGGCGATCGGTGAGCAGCAGGCCGTCCTGCGGTGGGGTGTAGCTGCGGCGTTCGATGTCCACGATGCGTTGCAGCTCAGGTACGGCGTCGCGACCCTGGACGCTGCCGCGCCAGTCATGCTGGCCGTACACCAGGCGCGCGTTCACGCTGCGCGTTCCTTCGACGGCCACCACATGGGGCAGGCGGGCCATCTCGTAGGTGATACGGGCGGGCGTGGCTTCGACCAGGCTCACGACCACGTCGCCGCGCAGTACCAGGCGGAACTGCGTGTGCAGCAGCAGGTCGATGGTGTCGCGCCAGAAGGTACCGCTGATGACGATGGCCATGGAGGCAGCGATGCCGAAGACGGTGAGCAGGGTGCGCAGCGGGCGCCGCTGCATGGTGCGCAGGACCATGCGCGCGGCCGGGCTGAACCAGTTGCGCAGGCCCCAGGTTTCGACGAAGCTGGGCCGGAAGCGCCCCGGCGACGGAGGGCGCATGGCCTCGGCCGGTGCCAGACTCACGGTGGCCGATATGGCATGCCAGGTGGCGCCCAGGGCGGCGAGCAGGGTGATGGCGGTGGCGGCCAGGACCAGTTCGGGCCGCACACGATGGTGCAGTTCGGGAAAACGGAACACGTCGGCATACAGGCCGGAGAACCAGTGGCCCAGCCAGGCGCCTACGCCCACGCCGATGAGCACGCCCAGCGTGACGATGAGCATGACGAGCTTGACGTAGTGCAGCCCGATGGCCCAGTTGTCGTAGCCCAGGGCCTTGAGGGCGGCGATCTGCTCGCGCTGGGTGGCGATCTGTCGGCTCAGCACCACGTTGAGCAGGAAGGCTGCCACGGCCAGGAAGATGCTGGGCAGCACGGTGCCCATGACGCGCTGCTCCTTGATCTCCGAACTGAGCATGCGGTGCGACATCTGTTCGTCGCGTCCGTAGGCCTGGACACCGCCGTAGGGTGCGAGCAGGCGGTCCAGCCCGGCGATCACCTGCCCAACGCTGGCCCCGGGTGACAGGCGCACGGCCACCTGGTTGAAGGCGCCTTCCATGTTGTAGGCGGCGGCCAGGGCCGCGCGGTCCAGCCAGAACACACCGAAGCCGCGCAGGTCGGGCGAACCGCCCATGCCGGCGAAGACGTATTCGGGCGAGAGCGCGATGCCCACGATCTGCAGGTCTTCCTTCTTGCCGTTGACCAGGGCGTGGATGCGGTCACCCGGTTGCAGCTTGCGCGCGATGGCGAAACCCTCCGACACCAGCACCTCCAGCGTGTGGTCGCGCCGGGCCGTGACCATGCGGCCGTCGCGCAGGTGGATGCGGTTGAGCTGGGGCGGGCGCTGCGGGTCGATGCCGATCAGGCGGCCGATGATGGGGTCGGACACATTGGGGATGTCCACCTGCACGATCTCGCTCAGCGAGGTCTCCACGTGCGCGGCGCCGGGCAGGGCGGCGAGCTGGCGTTCCAGCGCCAGCGGCGCGCGCTTGAGGTTGGCGAAGACGTCGGCGAAGCGCGACTCCGTGTAATAGACCTCGCGCGACCAGGACAGGGCGTCGTAGGCGCTGAAGGTGGCGATGAAACCGGCCACGCCGCTGGCCACGACGAGGGCGATGGTGATGGCCTGGCTCCACATGAGCCGCAGGTCGCGCAGCAGCTTGCGGTCCAGTGCTTTCACCAGGACAGCTCCGCCGGACTGATCTTGTGCGTGTTGACGTCCACGCGCTGTACGCGCCCGCCGCCCAGGTGCAGCACGCGGTCGGCCATGCCGGCAATGGCGGCGTTGTGCGTGATGACGATGGCGGTGGTGCCGAGTTCTCGGTTGATGCGCTCGATGACCTCGAGTACCAGCTTGCCGGTCACATAGTCCAGCGCGCCGGTGGGCTCGTCGCACAGCAGCACCTCGGGCCGCTTGACGATGGCGCGCGCGATGGCCACACGCTGCTGTTCACCGCCCGAAAGCTGGGAGGGGAAATGGTCGAGGCGCTCTTCCAGGCCGACCAGGCGCAGGGCTTCGGCGGCCGGCATGGGGTCGTGGGCGATGTCGGTGACCAACTCGACGTTCTCGCGCACGGTGAGGCTGGGGATGAGGTTGTAGAACTGGAAGACAAAACCCACATGCTCGCGCCGGTAACGGGTGAGCTCGGCGTCGCTGGCGCCGGTGAACTCGTGGTCGGCAAAGCGGGCGCTGCCGCTGCTGGGCCGGTCCAGGCCGCCCAGGATGTTGAGCAGGGTGGACTTGCCGCTGCCCGAGGGGCCGAGCAGTACGATGAATTCGCCGCGCCGGATTTCCAGGTCCACGTCCTGCAGCGCCTTGACCTCGACTTCACCCATCTGGTAGGTCTTGCACAGGGCGCGGGCGGTGAAGACGGTGTTGCTGGCGTCGTGGCTCGGGTTCATATCGTGGCGCGGATCCATGGCGGGTTCAGGCTCCGATCTTGTGCCGCCAGCGCGATGGATATCTTGATCTTGGTCATGAATCATTGCCATGATCACGGGCCGGCCTATCCCGTCTTGTCCCGGCCGGGGTGCATGCCGGGCCGGCCGTGCCCGGTGCCGGGGTGGCGACGGTTACAAGTTCAGGTACTGCTGCAGGATTTGTAGCAAAGTTGTTGATTCTTCATGGCCTTATCGCTGCACAGAGCCATTCCTTGGCATAAAATCGGCAGCGTCGGCCTGGATTCCAGGGTGGTGGCTGGCACGAAATTCCCATGAAGTCTTCCGATTCAGAACTGATAGATATCAACGAGCTGCGCGTCGGCCTGTACGTCGAGCTCGAACTGGGCTGGATGTCGCATCCCTTTCCCACGGGCAGTTTCAAGATCAGTTCCAACCGCCAGATCGAGACCATCCGCGGCCTGGGTCTGAAGCAGGTGCGCTTCGTGCCGTCCAAGAGCGATCCGCCGCTGGACGCGCCGTCCAGCCACCCGTCCATGGACGAGACCGCGGCCGCACGGGCCCTGGCCCAGGAGCGCGAGTTCCGCCGCCACCGCGCCCAGCAGATCGAAGCCCAGCAGAAGAGCCTGAAGCTCTGCGAGCAGAAATTCGGCGCGGCCCAGCAGCTGTTCAAGCGTGTGCAGGAATCTGTGCTGGAGCAGCCGCAGGCCGTGCGTGACGACTGTGTGGCCATGATCACCGCGGCCATCCGTGAAATGGAATGTGACGGCGAAGCCGCCATCCGCCTGCTCTCCGAAGGCGTGGGTGAACGCGCCGCCATGCACCCTGTCAATGTCTCGGTGATGAGCGTGCTGCTGGGCAAGGCCATGGGCCTGGCCGGGCAGGACCTGGTGGACCTGGGTGTGGGGGCCTTCCTGCACGATGTGGGCAAGCTGCAGCTGCCGCAGCGTGTGCGCTGGTTCGAGGATGGCTTTTCCATCGAGGATTTCAAGCAGTACCAGGAGCATGTTGGCAAGGGCGTGGCCATTGCCAACCGCATGCAGCTCACCGAAGGCGCGCTGATGGCCATCGCCCAGCACCACGAGCTGATGGACGGCACCGGTTTCCCCATGCGCCCGCCGGGCAGCGAGCTGACGCTGGGCGCCCGCATCCTCGCCCTGGTCAACCGTTACGACAACCTGTGCAATCCGTTGCGCCAGGTCGCGGCACTGACGCCGCACGAGGCCCTGTCCCTGCTATTTGCACAGCACAAGGCACGTTTCGACAACGTCGTGCTCAGCGCCTTCATCCGCATGATGGGTGTGTACCCGCCCGGTTCGGTGGTGCAGCTGATCGACGGCCGTTACGCCCTGGTGGTATCGGTCAATTCCGTGCGACCGCTCAAGCCGCGTGTCATCGTGCACGAGCCCACGGTGCCCAAGCACGAGGCCCTGATCCTGGACCTGGAAAGCCAGCCGGGCATCGGTATCCGCCGCAGCCTCAAGCCGGCAGGCCTGCCGGCCGACGCGCTGGACTACCTGGGCCCGCGCCAGCGCATTGCCTACTACTTCGAGAGCTCGGGGCCGGCACCCCTGTCCGACGCCTGAGGCCAGCCGGTCTTCGCCGGCAAGCAAAAAGCCAGGGTACGCCCTGGCTTTTTTCATGGGGCGACGGCCCGCGGGCCGTCGTCGCGCGGTCAGATCGCCTTGGCGGCGCGCAGTTCGTCGAGCTGGGCCTGGGTGTAGCCCATCTGTGTCAGCACTTCCACGGTGTGCTCGCCCAGCAGCGGTGAGCGCGTGACTTCGGTCGGGCTGTCCGAGAGCTTGATGGGGTTGCCCACGCTGAGGTACTTGCCGCGCACGGGGTGGTCGATTTCCACGATGGTGCCGGTTTCGCGCAGCGACTGGTCTTCGGCGATTTCCTTCATGGACAGGATGGGGCCGCAGGGGATGTCGAACTCGTTGAGGATGTCCATGGCCTCGAACTTGGTCTTGGTCTTGGTCCATTCCTCGATGCGCGCGAAGATCATCTTCTGGTGCGGCAGGCGGGCCTGCGGCGTGGCGAAATGCGGGTTGGTGATCCAGTCGTCCTCGCCGATCACCTTGCAGATGGCCTGCCAGGCGTTGGACTGGGTGATGAAGTAGATGTAGGCGTTGGGGTCTTTCTGCCAGCCCTTGCACTTGAGCACAGCGCCCGGTTGGCCGCCACCCGAGGCGTTGCCGGCGCGCGGCACGGCTTCACCGAACTCGATCTCGGGGTACTGGGGATACTCCTTGAGCGCGCCGGTGCGTTCCAGGCGCTGCTGGTCGCGCAGCTTGACGCGGCACAGGTTGAGCACGGCGTCCTGCATCGCGGCCAGCACCTTCTGGCCGCGGCCGGTTTTTTCGCGCTGGTAGAGAGCGGTGACGATGCCCAGGGCCAGGTGCAGGCCGGTGCCGCTGTCGCCGATCTGGGCGCCTGTGACCATGGGCACGCCATCCGGGTCACCGGTGGTGGAGGCGGCGCCGCCGGTGCACTGGGCCACGTTCTCGTAGACCTTGCAGTCCACGTAGGGGCCAGGGCCGAAACCCTTGACCGAAGCCAGGATGATGCGCGGATTGATCTCCTGGATCTTCTCCCAGGGGAAACCCATGCGGTCGAGTGCGCCGGGGGCGAAGTTCTCGACCATCACGTCGCATTCCTTGATCAGCTTGACCAGCACTTCCTTGCCCTTGGGGTTCTTGGTGTCCAGGGTGATGGAACGCTTGTTGTGGTTGAGCATGGTGAAGTACAGGCTGTCGGCGCCTTCGACATCACGCAGCTGCGCACGCGTGGCGTCACCTTCGCCGGCCTTCTCCACCTTGATCACATCCGCGCCGAACCACGCCAGCAACTGGGTGCAGGTCGGTCCCGACTGCACATGCGTGAAGTCGAGGATGCGGACTCCTTCGAGGGCTTTGGTCATGAATGAACTCCTGGTTCTAATGATAAAAAATTCTTATACGTTGACCGCTCAGGTCTTCTATATGACTTGAACATTATAGGGGCTTCATTTCGGCGAAACATTGTCGTTTTTTATGTGCTCGCAGGGCCGCACTGATACATGCTTTCGGAGGCGGCGGCAAAGGTCGTTGCGACGACAGTGTGAGTGTGTCAGGAGCAAAAAAAACGGCGCCCGAAGGCGCCGTTTCATATCCGAGCAGCAGGGTCTCAGACGGCTTTCTTGCTGTGCATGGCCGTGATCTGTTCCTTGCTGTAGCCCAGCTCGGCCAGCACCTGGTCGGTGTGCTCGCCCAGCAGCGGGGAAGCCGTGACTTCGGGCTTGAGGTCCGAGAACTTGATCGGGCTGCCGATAGTGAAGTAGCTGCCGCGCACGGGGTGGGGCACTTCAACGATGGAGCCGCTCTTGCGCAGGGACTCGTCAACCAGCAGTTCCTTCATGGACAGCACCGGGGCGCAAGGAATGTCGAACTTGCGGAAGATGTCCACAGCTTCGAACTTCGTCTTGTCCTTGATGAAGTCTTCGATGGTGGCGAAGATGTCCATGATGTGCGGCTGGCGGGCCTTGGGGGTCGTGTACTTGGGGTCCGTCTTCCACTCGGGTTTGCCCAGAGCGTCGCAGATAGGTTCCCAGGCGTGGCCCTGCACCGTGAAATAGATGTAGGCGTTGGGGTCGGTCTCCCAGCCCTTGCACTTCAGGATCCAGCCCGGCTGGCCGCCGCCGCCGGCGTTGCCGCCGCGCGGGGTGACCTTGTCCTTGAAGGCTTCCATCTCGTGGGGGTACTGGGGATATTCTTCCAGGTAGCCCAGGCGTTCCAGACGCTGCTGGTCGCGCATCTTCACGCGGCACAGGTTCAGCACGGCGTCCTGCATGGACACGGCAACCTTCTGGCCCTTGCCGGTCTGCTGGCGGCCGATGATGGCGGTCAGGATACCGATGGCCAGGTGCATGCCGGTGTTGGAGTCACCGAGCGCGGCGGCGGAGATGGTGGGCTGCGAGTTCTCGCCCTTCCACCAGCCGGTGGTCGAGGCGGAACCGCCGGCGCACTGCGCCACGTTTTCGTAGACCTTCAGGTCTTCGTAGTGGTGGCCGTCGCTGAAGCCCTTGACCGAAGCCAGGACCATGCCGGGGTTCAGCTTCTGGATGTACTCCCAGGTGAAACCCATGCGGTCCAGGGCGCCGGGACCGAAGTTCTCGACCATGACGTCGGACTTCTTGATCAGCTTCTCCAGCACTTCCTTGCCTTCGGCGGTCTTGGTGTCCAGCGTCAGCGAACGCTTGTTGCTGTTGAGCATGGTGAAGTACAGCGCGTCGGCATCGGGGATGTCGCGCAGCTGGCTGCGGGTGACGTCGCCGGCGCCCGGGCGCTCGACCTTGATCACGTCAGCGCCGAACCAGGCCAGGAGCTGGGTACAGGCGGGACCGGCTTGCACGTGTGTGAAGTCGATGATCTTGATGCCCTTGAGGGGTTTGTTGGACATGTTGCAGTTCTCCTTGTGGGTTGTTGCGCTTTTAGAAATCAGTGCTTCTTGGTCGCAACACTGGCCGGGTTGAGGCTGGTGATGCGGCCGCTCTCGGTGCCGGCGGTCTCGTCGATGACGGCATTGATCAGGGTGGGCTTGCGCGACTTGATGGCTTCTTCCATCGCCTTGCGCAGCTCAGCCGGGGTGGTGGCGTTGACGCCGACACCGCCGAAGGCTTCCATGAGCTTGTCGTAGCGCGCGCCCTTGACGAACACGGTCGGGGCCACGTCGGCGCCACCGGTCGGGTTGACGTCGGTACCGCGGTACACGCCATTGTTGTTCATGATGACGATACAGACCGGCAGGTTGTAGCGGCAGATGGTCTCGACTTCCATGCCGCTGAAACCGAAGGCGCTGTCGCCCTCGACCGCGATCACGGGCTGGCCGGATTCGACGGCGGCGGCCACGGCAAAACCCATGCCGATGCCCATCACGCCCCAGGTGCCCACGTCCAGGCGCTTGCGCGGCTTGTACATGTCGACAATGGAACGGGTGAAGTCGAGCGCGTTGGCGCCTTCGTTGACCAGCATGGCGTCGGGGTTGGCCTTGACGATGTCGCGCACCACGTTCAGCGCGCTGTGGAAGTTCATCGGCTTGGGATCCTTGGCCAGGGTCTCGGCCATCTTGGCGACGTTCTTGGTCTTGCGCTCGTTGATCGCGCCGGTCCATTCGACCGGGGGCTTGGCCCAGTTGCTGCCGATGCCGGCAAGCAGGGCAGAGACGCAGGAGCCGACGTCACCCACCAGCGGGGCGTCGATGGCCACGTTGCTGTCGGCTTCGATCGGGGAGATGTCGATCTGGATGAACTTCTGGGCACCCCAGTCCTTGTGGTCCTTGCCACCCCAGGTCTTGCCCTTGCCGTGCGAGAGCAGCCAGTTCAGGCGGGCGCCGATCAGCAGCACCACGTCGGCTTCGGGCAGCACGTAGGAACGGGCGGCGGCGGCAGACTGGTCGTGCGTGTCGGGCAGGATGCCCTTGGCCATGGACATGGGCAGGTAGGGGATGCCGGTCTTCTCGACCAGGGCCTTGATCTCGGCGTCGGCCTTGGCGTAAGCCGCGCCCTTGCCCAGCAGGATCAGGGGCTTCTTGGCGCCCTTGAGCAGGTCCAGTGCGCGCTTGACGGCGTCGGGGCCGGGGATCTGGCGCGGAACCGGATCGACCACCTTGATCAGCGAAGCCTTGCCGGCTGCGGCGTCCATGGCTTGCGAGAACAGCTTGGCCGGCAGGTCCAGGTAGACGCCGCCCGGGCGGCCGGAAACGGCGGCGCGGATGGCGCGGGCGATGCCCACGCCGATGTCTTCAGCGTTGAGCACGCGGAAGGCGGCCTTGCACAGGGGCTTGGCGATGGCCAGCTGGTCCATTTCCTCGTAGTCGCCCTGTTGCAGGTCGACGATCTCGCGCTCGGAGGAGCCGGAGATCAGGATCATGGGCCAGCAGTTGGTCGTGGCGTTGGCCAGCGCGACCAGACCGTTCAGGAAACCGGGGGCGGACACCGTGAGGCACACGCCGGGGATACCCTCGGCGCCGTTCAGGAAGCCGGCGATGGCGGCGGCATTGCCGGCGTTGGCTTCGTGGCGGAAGGAGATCACGCGCAGGCCTTCGGCCTGCAGCATGCGGGTCAGATCGGTGATCGGAATGCCCGGCAGGCCGTAGATGTTTTTGATGCCGTTGAGTTTCAGGGCATCGATGACCAGGTGGAAACCGTCGGTCAGTTCTCTGGTTTGAGCGTCGTTGGACATGGTGTAGTCTCTCTCGGTTTTAGACGTCTTTGGAAGTCGGGCGACCCGGCTGGCAAATACCTGCTGCTCCTCGAATCTGGCTGGCCCCGGGAGCGCGCAATCGGGGTAACCGCGATGTGTGGTGCCCTCGCGCGACTCGCGCTGGCGGGGGCCAATTGCATCGACGGGTTATGATAGGAAGCGATTCAGTTTCCGCCATTGACCACGGTCAATTTTCGGGACAAATATCCGGTTCCCGAGGGGGATCGGCCCGATACCGGCGCGAGCACGCAATCCCGACCCTGGCCCATGACATCCATCGAGAATCACCCCGAAAAGAACATCATCCGGGTTCAACTCCGACAGAACGACGTGCTCAAGGGCATGGGCGCGGCGTCGCACGAGGAGCTGGAGCAGCATCTGACGGTGGTGGACTGCAACAAGGGCGACTTCCTGCTGCACCAGGGGGTGCACGAGATGGAGCAGTACTTCATCCTCGACGGCGTGCTCAAACGGGTGGTGGCCAATCCCCAGGGCAAGGAAATGATCCTGCGCTTCGCTGCCGAGCGGGAGATGGAAACCAGCTACGCAGCATGGTCTCTCAAGACGCCCACGCCCTACAGCATCGTCTCGGTGACCAAGGCGCGGGTGGTCAAGCTGCCCATGCCCGAGTGGATCGCCTTTCTGGAGCGCCACGCCGAGGAAAAACGCCTGTTCGAGTACTGCGTGATGAACCTGATGAGCGAAATCATGGCCCACACCATCACGCTGCACCTGCTGGATGCACCGGGTCGTGTGCACCGCTTCCTGCGCAAGCATCCCGAGCTGTTCGACCGCATTCCCAAGAAGGAGCTCGCGGCCTACCTGAACCTCTCGGCCGAGACGCTGAGCCGTCTCAAGCAGCGCGGGAAGATCTAGCCTTATTCTTTTCACTGACCCAAAAAAACAGGGCCTGTTCCGTGAGGAAGCAGGCCCTGTTTCCTTGCCCCTGAGGGAAGGAGAGGAGGGGGTCTCAGGTTTTCGAGTACGTGAAGATGCGGGAGGAACTCATGAGACGCAGCCGGTTTTCGACACCGACCACACCCGACACCATGGAAGCTATCTTTTCCACGTCGGCCTGCTCATCGCTGTTGACCACGATGCCTTTGAGGATCACGCGGCCCTTCTGGGCTTCGATGGTGATGTTGACCTCCTGGGTGGTCTCGTTGTCCTTGAGCGCAGAGCGCACGCGGGCCGCCAGCGTCATGTTGGCCAGCAGCTGGCGCGAGGCCTCCGACTCCTGGAACTCCGGGCGCAGGCTCAGCTGGCGGATCTGTTCCACGCAACTGTGCACGCTCAGGCGGTCGGTGTTGAGCACCAGATCGTAGAGCACCGGGTCACCCCAGGTCACGCCGAAGAGGTGATGCATGCGGGTGGCGTGTGCGTGGTCGCTGCGGCGGATCTCGCTTTCCGCGAAGTCGCGGTCATCGGTCTCCAGGTGGTTCATGAGCCACTCGACACGCTTGTTGAAGGACCGTGTGATGCGCACCGTGAGCACGTGCGGCACGGGCCGCAGCAGGCAGGTGGCGCCCCAGCCGCGCAGCACCACATCGCCCTTGTTCGCCAGCTCGTACACCTCTTCGGCGGTGTACAGGGCCAGGCGCTCGGCGTCGGTGGTGGCGCGCTCGATCAGACCGGCCTTGCCTTCACGCAGGCGATTGATCAGGCTGGTGGAGACATGCATCTTGCCGGCCACGTGATCCACCACCTCGTGGCGCATCACGGACAGGTTCAGCGTGGCTGCCAGTTCCAGGGCCACATCCTTGGCCAGGGAACCCATTTCCTGGGTCATTGCAATCACGGGCATGTCTACGCTCCTTTGCTACACGAATGCAGACTCAATCCACAGGCCGCTCGGCGGCGAACTCGTCCTGCTTGGGCGGCCTGACCAGGGCGATCAGCTTGGAGATCAGCGGCCAGAACAGCAGCACGAGGGCCAGCGTGGTGATGGAGCCGACCAGACCGTTGGAGAACATGACCGAGAGCTCACCCTGCGAGACCAGCATGGCCTGGCGGAAGGAGTCTTCGGCCTTGTCACCCAGCACCAGGGCCAGCACCAGCGGCGCAAGCGGGTAGTCGAGCTTCTTGAACACGTAGCCGACCACACCGAACAGCAGCATGAACCAGATGTCGAGCATGGCGTTGTGCACGGTGTAGGCACCGATCGCGCAGATCACGATGATCACTGGGGCGATGATCGAGAAGGGGATGCGCAGGATCGAGGCGAACAGCGGCACGGTGGTCAGCACGACCAGCAGGCCGACCAGGTTGCCCAGGTACATGGAGGCGATCAGGCCCCAGACGAAGTCCTTCTGCTCGACGAAGAGCAGCGGGCCGGGTTGCAGACCCCAGATCAGCAGGCCACCCAGCAGCACGGCGGCCGTGGGCGAGCCCGGGATGCCGAGGGCCAGCATGGGCAGCAGGGCTGCGGTGCCGGCTGCGTGGGCCGCGGTTTCCGGTGCCACGACGCCTTCGAGTTCGCCGGTGCCGAACTTGGCGCCGTTCTTGGACATCTTCTTGGCAATACCGTAGCTCATGAAGGAGGCCGGGGTGGCACCACCGGGGGTGATACCCATCCAGATGCCGATCAGCGAGGCGCGGATCGAAGTCGCCCAGTACTGGGGCAGCTTCTTCCATGTCTGCCAGACGACCTTGGGGTCGATCTTGGCGCTCTTGCCGGAGAAGGCCAGGCCTTCTTCCATCGACAGCAGGATTTCACCGATACCGAACAGGCCGATCACCGCGATCAGGAAGTCGAAGCCGCGCATCAGTTCGTGGAAGCCGAAGGTCAGGCGCAACTGACCGGTCACGGTGTCCATGCCCACAGCGGCCAGGGCGAAGCCGATGGTCATCGAGGCCAGGATCTTGAAGGGCGAGCCCTTGCCCATACCCACGAAGCTGCAGAAGGTCAGCAGGTAGACCGAGAAGAATTCGGGCGGGCCGAACTTCAGGGCGAACTTGGCCACCATGGGCGCCAGGAAGGTGATCATCACCACGGCGACGAAGGCACCCACGAAGGACGAGGTGAAGGCGCCGGTCAGCGCTTCACCGGCATGGCCTTTTTGCGCCATGGGGTAACCGTCGAACGTGGTGGCAACCGACCAGGGTTCACCGGGGATGTTGAACAGCACCGATGTGATGGCGCCGCCGAAGAGGGCCCCCCAGTAGATGCAGGACAGCATGATGATGGCCGAGGTCGGGTTCATGCTGAAGGTCAGCGGCAGCAGGATGGCCACGCCATTGGCGCCGCCCAGGCCCGGCAGCACGCCGATGAGCACGCCGAGGACGATGCCCACCACCATGAGTAGGAAGTTCATGGGCGTCATCACGACGGCGAAGCCCTGGAACAGTGCGTTGAGTTCTTCCATTTTCTTTAAGTCTCCGTAATTTCCTGATGTGTGCTCAATAACCCAGGAAGCTGAGCAGGTCGTAGGCGCCCTTGTGCAGCGGCACCTTGAACCAGACTTCAAACATCATGAAGAACACCGCGTTGACCACCAGGGCGATGATCACGCTCTTGAGCCAGCTGTACTTGCCCAGGATGATCATGAACAGGGCGATGTAGACGGCCGAGGCCACGTAGATGCCGATCAACTGGATCGCGCCTACGTAGACGGCTGCAGGCAGCAACACGGACAGCACGCGACCGAGCGATTCGCGGTCGACGAAGACTTCGGTGTTTTTCTCCTTGCCGGCCAGTGCCTGGTAGAGCACGCCGATGCCGGAGATCATGAGGATGATGCCGATGTAGAAGGGGAAATAGCCAGCGCCGGGGCCGTCGCTGGTCCATTCGGAGCCGAGCTTGCGGCTGCCGTAGATGACGACGCCGCCCATGACGATGACCAGGACCGCGACGATCGCATCAATGATGTTGGTGGCTACGCCGGTGCGTTCGCCTTCGTGTGATTCCATATTCGATTCCATGACGAAAGATGTACTGAGGAGCAGATTTCGGGCGGCAGATACCGTGGGTCAGCGCCAGTCTGGACCGGCTACCGTCCCGCTACGCAGTTGCTTTGGGTTGGGAGAGAGGGCGGGCCGGCCACATGACCGGTCCCGCTCTTGTTTTTTTTACTTGCTTACTTGGCCAGGAAGCCGGCTTCCTGCATCAGGGTGCGGTGGGTTGCTTCAGCAGCGGTGAGCCACTTGCTGAATTCCGCGCCGCTCATGGAAGTCTGGTTGAAAGCACCCTTTTCCATGTACTCCTTCCAGTCCGGAGTCTCACGAACCTTCTTGAGCAGGTCCACGTAGTACTTCAGCTGGTCAGCCGTGATGTCCGGTGCGGCGAAGATGCCGCGCAGCATGACGTAGTCAGCCGGCACGCCAGCTTCCTTGCAGGTCGGGATGTCGTTCCAGGACTGGGTGTCGGTCACCTTGGCCTTGTAGGGCATGCGGGTGTCGTCGAACACGCACAAGGCGCGCAGCTTGCCGGCACGCCACTGGGCCACGGCTTCGGCAGGGTTGTTCACGCTCGAATCGACGTGGCCGCCGACGAGCTGCACGGCCACCTCACCACCGCCCTTGAAGGGGATGTAGATGAACTTGGTGCCGGTGGCCTTTTCCATGCCCACGGTCAGGATCTGGTCTTCCTGCTTGGAACCCGTACCGCCCATCTTGAACTTGTTCGGGCCAGCGGCCTTCACGGCGTCCAGGTACTCCTTGGCGGTCTTGTAGGGCTTCTCGGCATTGGTCCACAGCACGAACTGGTCCAGCGCCATCATGGAGACGGGGGTCATGTCCTTCCAGTTGAAGGGAACACCGGTGGCCAGGGGCGTGGTGAACAGGTTGGACAGGGTGATGATGATCTTGTGCGGGTCGCCCTTGGCTTCCTTGACCGAGAGGAAGCCCTCGGCACCGGCGCCACCGGACTTGTTCACGACGATCAGCGACTGGCTCATCAGCTTGTGCTTGACGATGATGCCTTGCATCAGGCGGGCCATCTGGTCGGCGCCGCCGCCGGTACCGGCCGGCACCACGAACTCGACCGGCTTGGTCGGTTCCCAGGCCATGGCCGGCAGCGAGGCGCTCAGCCCGGCCGTGGCGATGACGGCGGTGGCCGCAGCCACCATCCGGGTTTTCAACTTGGCTTGAAAGCTCTTCATCTCTTGTCTCCTTTTAATGAACATTTGCTGATAAGGACCACTCTGCGTTAGCCTGACGACAACCTGACGGCAATCGATCTGGAGGTAATGTGAAATTTTCTCGCGAATTTGCTCTTGATTGCGGTCAACTTTCCGGAATTTTCCACTGGCCCTAGGGTTTCTACGAGTGGGGATATTGCGTACGGATGATGACAGAAAAAACGGCGCGCAGGCCCCTTTGTCACGCCTCGAAACAGGGTCTGGGACGGTGTCAGGCCAACCCCAAAAGAAAAAGCCTCGATGTCGTTGCAGACATCGAGGCTTTCGCCCTTTAAGGGCGCTGAAGCCGGAAGATCAGTTCTTTTCCATGTGCGCCTTGCGCATGGGGCGAAGCATGAACCAGGCCATCAGCGCGGCCGCGGCATTCATCACGCTGGCGACGATGAAGACGGCGTGCCAGTTGCCGGTGGCGGCGGTCAGCAGGCTGGAGAGCGGCACCACCAGCGAGGCTGTTCCCTTGGCGGTGTAAAGCATGCCGGCGTTGGCCGCGGCGTACTTGCTACCGAAGGTGTCGGCGCAGGTGGAGGGGAACAGGCTGTAGATCTCGCCCCAGGCGAAGAACACGATGCCGGTCAGGATCACGAAGGCGACCGGGTTGTGGCCGAACTCATAGAGGGCGAGGATGCCGACGGCTTCGATGGCGAAGGCGATGAACATGGTCTTCTCGCGGCCGATCTGGTCCGACACCCAGCCGAAGAAGGGGCGGGTCAGGCCGTTGAGCACGCGGTCGATGGCCAGAGCGAAGGTCAGCGCGGGCAGGGCCAGGCCCATGATGCTCACGGGCACATCGCCGATCTTGAAGTCCTGGGCGATCGGGCCGAGCTGGGCCGTGGCCATCAGGCCACCGGCCGCGACCATGACGAACATGATGTACATGACCCAGAACACCGGCTGGCTCAGCAGCTCCATGGGCTTGTAGTCGCGACGGGCCTGCTGGACGTTGATCGCGGAAATATCCTTGCTCTTGCTCAGATTCTCCGGCGCGTGCTTGAGCCACAGGGCGATCACGAAGACCACCGCGCCTTGCAGGATGCCGAAGTAGAGGAAGGCGGCTTCGTAGCCCTGGTTCTTGATCATGGCCGAGATCGGCAGGATGGTCAGGGCGGAGCCCGCGCCGAAACCGGCGGCGGTCAGGCCGGCCGCCAGGCCGCGGCGGTCCGGGAACCACTTCAGTGCGTTACCCACGCAGGTGCCGTACACGGCGCCGGCGCCGATACCGCTGATGGCGGCGGCGATGTAGAGCAGGGTCAGCGAGTCGGCGTAGGAGTTCAGGACCCAGCCCACGCCGCACAGCACGCCGCCGAGCAGCACGACCGGGCGGGGACCGAAGCGGTCCACCAGATAACCTTCGATGGGCACCAGCCAGGTTTCGGTCATCACGAAGATGGTGAAGGCGACCTGGATGGCAGCCTTGCTCCAGCCGTGCTTGTCGGCGATCGGGTTGACGAACAGAGTCCAGCCGTATTGCAGGTTGGCAATCATGGCCATGCAGATGATGCCCATGAGCAGCTGCAGCCAGCGATTGGTGCCGGCGTGGGTGGCGCCGGCGGGGTTGATGGTTGCCGTAGAGGCCGAGTTCATTTCGTATATCTCCGTATGTTGTATGTTGCGAAATGCGAGGCTACGCCCTCAGCAGTAAAGCCGATGAATTCGGTTTGCATGGGAGGTGACCTGATCCTGCAGTCCTCTGAACTGAGGTGATCAGCGCCTGATCAGAGGATGTGAATATTGTTTCGCGAGCGATGCGCGATGTCGTTGACTGCGGTCAATTTTGAAAAATTTCCGCGTGCGCTTTCACGAGTGAAAAATCGACTTGTTGACCGCGATCAATTTTGAAAATCTTCAGCACACTGCACGTCATCCAGAGTCAGTTTCTGGTCAGGCGTGTTTGTGCAGACAGTTGCGTTGCATGAAAAAAAAGCGCGAAAAAAAAGGCAGCCCCAAGCTGCCTTTTTTCTTCATGATGCGGATCGTCTCAACTGCCCGCGATCTGCAATCCGGCGCTGCGTGCGTAGTCCGCAGCCTCCATCTTCTTGCCGCCTTCGGGCTTGAGGCGCAGCACCTCGATCATGCCGCCCTGCGCGTTGATGAAGATCGACTTGTCGGTGATCTGCGCGATCTCGCCGGGCTTGCCTCGCACCGCACCGTAGGTGCGCACCGGGTGCTTGCGGCAGTCGTAGACAGACACCTTCGTGCCGCCCAGTTCGCACCAGGCGCCCGGGGCCGGGTTGCAGGCGCGGATCAGGTTGTAGACCTGGTCCACATGGTTGGCCCAGTTGATCTTCGACTCCTCGGCCTTGAACCAGCCCTCGTAGCTGGCCTGGCTCTCGTCCTGTGCGGTTTCCCGGTGCTTGCCGGCCAGCACCAGGTCGGCTGCCTCCAGCATGGCGGCCACGCCCAGGGGGAAGAGATGGTTGAAGTAGACCTCACCCAGGGTGTCGTCCGGACCGATGGTGCAGCGCTTCTGCAGGATCACCGGACCTTCGTCCAGGCCGTCGGTGGGGCGGAAGATGCTGAGCCCGGTCTCGCTGTCGCCGCGCGCGATCGGCCAGTTGATCGAGGAGGGCCCACGGTATCTCGGCAGCAGCGAGGGGTGGTACTGGATGGTACCGTGTTTCGGGATGCTCACGAAGGACTGGGGCGCGAACTGCAGCACGTAGGCCATCACGCCCAGGTCCACGTCCAGCGCGCGCAGCGCCTGTTCGGCCTCGGGGCTTTTGAGGCTGGGGAATTGCAGGACCGGCAGGCCGGCCGCTTCGGCCGCGGCACGCAGGGCATCGGGCTTCTCACCCGGTTTCTCGGGTTTGCAGAACACGCCGGCAACTTGGTCGCCGCGCGCCAGAAAGGCGTCGAGCACGGCCTTGCCGAAATCCTGCTGGCCGATGATGGCTATGCGCATGGTTCTTTTGTCTCCTCGGAATTCTGGGCGAGCTTATAGAGACCGGATTATCCGTGGCTTACAGGGCGGACCTATCAGCCAGGCGACATCAACGCATCAAAAAATAGCCTGCCAGCATGTAGAGCACCACGGCGAAGGCGCGCTTGAGCGGCCGGATGTCCATGCGGTGCGCGGTGCGCGCGCCCAGCGGCGCCGTCAGGATGCTCATGGTGGCGATCACCAGCAGGCCGGGCAGGTAGAGGTAGCCGAAAGCGCCGGGCGGCATGTCGGGCAGGCTGCGCCCGGCCCAGATGTAGCCCAGGGTGCCGGCCAGCGCGATCGGGAAACCCAGCGCGGCCGAGGTGGCCACGGCCTGGTGGATCTTGACGTTGCACCAGGTCATGAAGGGCACCGAAACGAAGGCACCGCCGGCGCCCACCACGGACGAGAGCAGGCCTATCACATTGCCCATGCCGAACATCCCCCAACCACCGGGCAGCGTGCGCGTGGGCTTGGGTTTGCGGTCCAGCAACATCTGCGTGGCGGAGTAGGCGATGAAAAGCGAGAACACCATGCCCAGGACGCGGGTGGGCAGGGCGGCGGCGATCTGCGCGCCGATCAGGCCGCCCAGCACGATGCCCGGCGCCAGCACACGGGCCACCGGCCAGAGCACGGCGCCATGTTTGTGGTGCGCGCGCACGGAGGACAGCGAGGTGAAGCAGATCGTGGCCAGCGAGGTGGCCACCGCCATCTTGACCACCACCTCGGCCGGAAAGTTCTTGGCCTCCAGGATGATGGTCATGAAGGGCACCATGATCATGCCCCCGCCGATGCCCAGCAGGCCCGCCAGAAATCCGGCACACACGCCCATCAGGGCCAGTTCGACAATCAACTGGGGTTCAAGAAACATCGGGGAAAAGGAGTTGAGGGGCGCGAAGTGTAGGTGTCTGCAAGTGCCACCAGGCCGCATCCTGAACCGGGGTTCAGGTGGGCGAGGTCAGCGTTGGCTTTGGGTTCATCTGACGCGAGACGATCACGCTAGCCAGGCAATTTCCAAGCCCGGGCTCAATGAGCATTGGTTCAAGGAATTTAAAGCCCGATGGCATTGCAGACGAAGCCATTGTAGGCCTTCGCACCCCCACCGTGTGACTTGCTGCAATCGGGGCGTCAGATCAACTGGCCGTCCTGGCCCAGCGCGGCATCGACCCGTTCGATCAGCGCGCCCAGCACGGCGTCGGCATCGGCGCCGTTGCTTTGGGCGACGGCACTGGGGCTGCGCGGAGCCGGTACCGCCGCCACTGGCGCGTCGCGGTCGCTGAGTTCAAAAGCCAGGTTCAGCGCAGCCAGCACGGCGATACGGTCGCGCGCCTTGACCTTGCCGGCGTCACGGATCTTGCACATGGCGGTGTCCACGCGCTCCACGGCTTCGAGCAAACTGGTTTCGCCGCCTTCGGGGCAACCGAGCAGATAACTCTGGCCCATGATCTGCACTTCGAGTTGTTTCATGCGGCGTCCTTGGGGACATCGGTCTCGGCCGGCTCGGACAGGCGTTCCAGCAGTGCATCCACGCGGGAGCGCGCCGCACCCAGGCGCGACTTGAGCTGATCGCGTTCTGCCGTCAGCGCGTCGAGCTGGTCGGTGAGCAGTTCGTTGGTGCGCTGCAGCTCCGCATGGCGCACCAGCAGGCGCTCAACGCGCTCGACCAGCTGTTCGATTTGGCTCGGATTCGACATAGGGCCTTCAAATTTGTCTTGCAATTGTAGGGTTTACGCAAGATTTCGAAAGTAAAATCACGATTGTTGGTGCTCGCGGTGTGGTTCACATGCCGCAGTTCAACGGGAAGCAGGAGGGTGAGCCAACCCGGCAAACCTAACCTGCGCTGCCCCCGCAACGGTAAGTGGACGTGTCTCACGGCACCGCTTTCATCACTTAGCCACTGGATGCCCTGAACAAGCATCCGGGAAGGCGATGAAGGTCGTTTCCACCAGCCCGGATACCGGCCAATAAGGTGGTTGTGCGCCTGCGCGCAACCGTGACGTCCATGCCCTGGCGGGGAAGCCGGGGAGGGCTTCGGTTCCATTGTTCATCATGAAAAACAGTTCTTCGTACGCGCGCCCGGCCGGGCTGGTGCTGGCCGCCGCATTGCATTCCCTCACAGCTCAGGCCCAGACCGTGGCTCTCCTGGGCGAAAACGTGGTCACGGCCAACCGCACGGCGCAACCCCTGAGCGACCTAGTGGCTGATGTCAGCGTGCTCGATCGCGATGACATCGAGCGCAGCGGCGCCAGTACCTTGCCGGACATCCTGGCGCGTGTGCCAGGCATCGAGATGGGACGCAATGGCGGTCCCGGTACCACGACCAGCCTGTTCATCCGCGGCGGCGAAACACGCTACACCGCGGTTTTCATCGACGGCGTGCGCGTGGACACCCAGTCCGGCAGCGGCGGCGCGCCCTGGGAAAACATACCCCTGGCCCTGATCGACCGCATCGAGGTGCTGCGCGGCCCGGCTGGCGCGGTCTACGGAGCGGACGCCATGAGCGGCGTGATCCAGATCTTCACCCGCAAGGGTGAGGGCGGCTTCTCCCCCTTTGTCAGCGCAGGTCTGGGAACCTACAGCACGCGCAAGACCGAAGCCGGCTTCAGTGGCAGCCACGAGGGCTTCGACTATGCCCTGGGCTTTGGTGACGAGAGCAGCAAGGGTTTCAATGCCCGGCCCGTCGCCGGTCAGAACGGTGACGACGATGGCTACAACCGTCAGTCCGCCAATGCCCGTCTGGGCTGGCAGATCACACCGACCCAGCGCGTCGAGGCCACCGGCCTGTCGAGCAATATGAATTCTTCGTATGACACCTCGGCCAGGGATGACAAGAGCCTGTACCAGCTGCAGACCATGGGTCTGAACTGGCTGGCGCAATGGACCGATGCCTACAGCACGCGCCTGAGCGCCACCGATGCGCGCAATCGCTACGAGACGGAACCGTCGGTCTCCAAGTCCATCACCCAGCAGCGGGGTTACCTGTTCCAGAACGAATACCGTGTCGGCCCCCAGCTCTTCACGGCCGCGCTGGAACGGCGCGAGGACCAGCTGGACAACAGCACCACCACACCCGCGACGACCACCCGCGCGCTGAACGGCCTTGCGCTCGGGTACGGTTTCAGCGGCAAGCAGCACACCCTGCAGCTGCAGGCGCGTCAGGACCAGGACAGCGAGTTCGGCCTCCAGAACACAGGCAACGTCGGTTATGGTTATGCCCTCACGCCGCAATGGCGTCTCACCGCCTCGGCTGGCACCGCCTTCCGTGCGCCCACGCTGTACCAGCGTTTCAGCATTTACGGCGTGTCCACGCTGCAGCCCGAGAGCAGTCGCAATGTGGAAATGGGTGCGCGCTACAGCGCCGGCACGACCAGCTGGGGCGTGGTGGCCTACCGCAACATGGTCGACAACCTGATCGTCTATGCCAACAGCAACCCGGGCTGCCCCAACAGCCCCAACGGCTGCTACGGTAACGTGGCGCAGGCCGAGTACAGAGGGTTGACCTTCTCCGGTCAGCAACGTGTTCAGGACGTGAATCTGCGGGCTTCCGTGGACATCCAGGATCCGCGCGACGGCAGCACCGGCCTCATGCTGGCCCGACGCTCCAACCAGCACGCCACCCTGGGTGCGGACACGCGCCAGGGCCGCTGGACCTATGGCGTCGAATCCCAGCTCTCAGGCATGCGCTACGACACGGCGGCCAACACCACCGTATTGCCCGGTTATGTCCTGTTCAACCTGCACGCCCGTAGTCAGGTCGCGCGTGACTGGTCGGTGCTGATGCGTCTGGACAACGCCACCGACGCGCAATACCAGCTGGCCAATACCTATGCTACGGCGGGCCGCGCTCTTTTCGTCTCGCTGACCTGGGCGCCGGGCCCGGTGGCGGCAGCGCCAGTTGCCGCTCCTGCGGCGGCACAATGACCGCCATGTCCGACACCGTGCGCTGTCCCGCCATCCTGGTTGCCGCTCCGGCCTCGGGCCAGGGCAAGACCACGGTCACCGCGGCGCTGGCCCGCCTGCACAGCCGCCAGGGGCGGCGTGTGCGCGTGTTCAAGTGCGGCCCGGATTTTCTCGATCCCTTCTGGCACACCCTGGCCAGCGGGGCCCCCGTGCACCAGCTGGACCTGTGGATGACGGGCGAGGCCGATTGCCGCGCACGCCTGGCGCAGGCGGCGCAGGAGGCCGACCTCATCATCGTCGAGGGGGTCATGGGCCTGTACGACGGCCAGCCCAGCGCGGCCGACCTCGCCCAGCACTTCGACCTGCCCGTGCTGGCGGTGATCGACGCCTCGGCCATGGCCGGTACCTTTGGCGCGCTGGCCTACGGCCTGCAGCATTACCGCGCTGGCCTGCGCTGGGCCGGTGTGCTGGCCAACCGGGTGGGCAGCGCGCGCCATGCCGACATGCTGTGCCAGGGCCTGCGCGAGCCACAGCACTGGCTGGGCGCCTTGTTGCGCAACCCGGCCCTGACCCTGCCTGAACGCCATCTGGGCCTGGTCGCCGCCACCGAGCTCAGCGATGCGCAGCAGCGGCTGGACGCCGCGGCCGACGCCCTGGCCGACACACCCCTGGGCCGCATGACCGGCGCCGAACTGCAGGCCTGGGCCGTGGACTTCCCGGCACCGGCCGCCTGGCCTGCCCAGGTCCCCATGCCCTTGCGCGGCAAGACGGTGGCGGTGGCCAGCGATGCCGCCTTCTGCTTCATCTACGCCGCCAACATCGAGTGCCTGCAGCAGCTGGGTGCGCGCATCGCCTATTTTTCGCCCTTGGCCGACGCGGCCTTGCCCGCTTGCGACGCCGTCTGGCTGCCCGGTGGTTATCCCGAGCTGTACGCCGCACGCCTGGGCGCCAACTGTGCGCTGCGTGAAAGCCTGCGCACCCACATGCTGCAGCGCAAGCCCCTGTGGGCCGAATGCGGCGGCATGATGGTTCTGTTCGATCAGCTGGTCGACGGGGAGGGCAAACGCCACCCCCTGTGGGGCCTGCTGCCCGGCACGGTCACCATGCAGAAGCGGCTGGCCGCCCTGGGGCCGCAGGCCTTGCAGGTCGACGGCGAACAACTGCGCGGCCATACCTTCCACTATTCCACCTGTGACACCCCATTGGTGCCCCACACCCGCACCACGCGGCCGGGACAGGAGATGTCCGCAGGCGAGGGCGAAGCCCTCTACCTGCAGGGGCCGATGGGCGCGAGTTACTTTCACGCCTGGTTTCCGTCCAATCCTGCGCTGGTGGCGCGCCTCTTCAGCCAGGGCCTGCAGGCCGTGCCGCAGGAACATTTCGCATGATGTCCACCGCCACGCTGGGCCCCCAGCGCATCGTCTGCCTGACCGAGGAGACCACGGAGTGGCTCTACCTGCTGGGCGAGGAGCGGCGCATCGTCGGCATCTCGGGTTACACCGTGCGGCCGCGCCGAGCGCGCGAGGAAAAACCGAAGATCAGCGCCTTCCTGAGCGCGAAGATCGACCAGATCGTCGCCCTGCGGCCGGATTGCGTCTTCGGTTTCTCCGACCTGCAGGCCGGCATCGCCACCGAGCTGATCCGCAAGGGCATCCCCGTCACGGTCTTCAACCAGCGCAGCGTAGCCGAGATCTTTTCCATGATGTACCAGGTGGCGGCCATGGTGGGCGCGGCCGAACGCGGCCTGGCCCTGATGGCGCAGATGCAGACCGGGCTGGACAGCATCCGGCAGGCGGCGGCGGCGCTGCCGCGCCGTCCCCGCGTGTATTTCGAGGAATGGGACGAGCCCCACATCAGTGCCATCCGCTGGGTGTCCGAGCTCATCGGTATTGCCGGCGGTGAGGACTGCTTTCCCGAACTGGCCCAACAGGCCATGGGCAAGCAACGCATCATTGCCGACGGCACGGAGATCGTGCGCCGTGCGCCCGATCTCATCATCGGCTCCTGGTGCGGCAAGAAATTCCGCCCCGAGAAAGTGGCGGCGCGCGCCGGCTGGCAGGACGTGCCCGCCGTGAAAAACCGGCAGCTCTTCGAGATCAAATCAGCCGACATCCTGCAGCCCGGACCGGCCGCGCTCACCGATGGCGTGGCGCAACTGCACCGCCTCATCAGCGACTGGAGCAAAGCCCATGCTTGAGTCCTTGACGATCGCCCGCAGCGAACTCATCCTCGGTGGCCAGCGCAGCGGCAAGTCGCGCCGTGCCGAGACACTTGCGCAGGCCTGGCTCGCGCAAGCGCCACAGCACCGGGCCACACTCATCGCCACCGGACAGGGTCACGACGATGAGATGCGCGCGCGCATCGCGCAGCACCAACGCGACCGTGCCCTGCGTGTGCCGGGTCTGGCCACGGTGGAGGAGCCGCTGCACCTGGCCGAAACCCTCGCCACCCACAGCCGCGCCGAAACCCTGCTCGTGGTGGACTGCCTGACCCTGTGGCTAACCAACTGGCTCATGCCGGCGGAAGGTGAGGGTGGTGCGCCACCGTTGCCTGCCTTGCTGCAAGCCCTGGATCAGGCGGCCGGCCCCGTAGTGCTGGTGGGCAACGAGATCGGCCTGGGCGTGATCCCCATGGGGCGCGAGGTGCGTGCTTTTGTCGATGAACTCGGTCGCCTGAACCAGGCCATTGCTCAGGTCTGCGCGCGCGTGACCTTCATGGCCGCCGGCCTGCCGCTGACCCTGAAAGGACAAGCATGAAACGCCTTACGGCCCTCTGCCTGCTGGTCTGCGCGGGGCCGGTGCTGGCCCTGCAGATCACCGACGACCGCGGCGTGTCCATCACGCTGGCGCAGTCGCCGCAGCGCATCGTCAGCCTGCTGCCTTCGCTCAGTGAGACCGTCTGCGAGCTGGGCCAGTGCCATCGCATCGTCGGTGTGGACCGTTATTCCAACTTCCCGGCCAGTCTGCAGAAACTGCCCCAGGTCGGCGGTGGCTTGGACCCGAACATCGAGATGGTCGTGGCCCTGCGGCCCGACGTGGTGCTGATCGCCAAGTCCTCCCGCGCGGGCGAACGGCTGGAGGCCCTGGGCCTCAAGGTGATGGCGCTGGAACCCAAGAGCCACGCAGATGTGCAACGCGTGATGTTCAAGCTGGGCCAGTTGCTCGAGGTGCCCGATACCGCCCGGATCTGGCGTGCCATCGACGCCGGCGTGTCGGCCGCGGCCCAGTCGCTGCCGGCCAGCGCCCGGGGCGTGAAGGTCTATTTCGAGGTGAACCCGGGGCCCTATGCCGCGAGTGAATCGTCCTTCATCGGCGAGACCCTGGCCCGCCTGGGTGTGCAGAACATCGTGCCTGCCAAACTCGGTCCTTTCCCCAAGCTCAACCCCGAATACATCGTGCGGGCCAACCCCGACCTCATCATGATCGGGCAACGCAGCGCTGACGGCCTGATGACGCGGCCCGGCTGGCAGAACATCCGCGCGCTGCGTGAACAGCGCGTGTGCATCTTCCCCACGGAAGACGCCAACGTGCTGGTGCGCCCCGGTCCCCGCATGGCCGAAGCGGCGCGCATCATGGCCCGCTGCCTGGAAAACAAGGCGCCCCGGGTCGCAGGAGCCAAGCCTTGAAGCAGCCCCGCGTCCTCTGGCTGGTCCTGGGCGGCGTGGTCGCCGCCGGGGCCCTGGCCGCGCTGGGCATCTGCGTGGGCAGCACCGGCGTCGAAAACCTGCTGAGCCCCTTGCTGCATCCCGCTGTGAACCCGGAGCAGACCGCCATGGCACAGCAGATCGTCTGGGACATCCGCCTGCCGCGCACCCTGGGCGCCTGGGCCGCAGGCGCCTTGCTGGGCCTGGCGGGTGCTGTGGCGCAGGGCCTGTTCCGCAACCCCCTGGCCGACCCCTACCTGCTGGGCAGTGCCTCCGGCGCCTCCCTGGGGGTGGCGCTGGCGCTGGCTGCCCTGGGTGGCGGGGCCGGCATGC
Organism: Hylemonella sp. GW821-FHT10B10; assembly: GCF_059415585.1. NCBI lineage: Bacteria > Pseudomonadati > Pseudomonadota > Betaproteobacteria > Burkholderiales > Comamonadaceae > Hylemonella > Hylemonella sp. GW821-FHT10B10. The sequence goes on from NZ_JBWKNN010000001.1 coordinate 1,310,787, forward strand.
TCGGCGGCGGCAACATGATGAACAGCGGTGTCGCGGTCAGTGTGTTTTCGAGCAGCGTCTGGGTGCGCCTGGGCCTGACGGGCGCGGCCTTTTTGGGGGCGGTGCTGGCCGTGCTGTTGACCCTGGTGCTCTCGCGCGGCGTGGGCCACACGCTGCGCCTGCTGCTGGCCGGTGTGGTCGTGGGCGTGGTGCTGGGGGCCATGACACATCTGCTGCTGCTGTTCTCGCCCGATTCGCTGCAGGCCATGCAGGCTTTCATGCTGGGTTCGACCGCCTTTGTCGGCTGGACCTCCTGTGTGCTGATGGCCGTCGTGTGGTGCCTGTGCGTGTTGGCGGCCTGGTTGCTGGCGCGTGTGCTCGACGGCCTGAGCCTGGGCGACGCCACGGCCATCAGCCTGGGCCTGCCCGTGGCCCCCATGCGGGCCGCGCTGGTGGCCGTGCTGGCCCTCGCCACGGGTACCGCGGTGGCGCAGACCGGCCTGATTGCCTTTGTGGGCCTGGCAGCACCGCATCTGGTGCGCTCCATCATCAAGACCACGCACGCTCGCCTCATGCTGCTGTCCAGCCTGGTGGGCGGTGTGCTGCTGATGGCCGCCGACACCCTGGCCCGCTGGCTGATCGCCCCGCAGGAACTGCCCGTGGGTGTGCTCACGGCGGTGCTGGGTGGTGGTTATCTGCTGTGGCTGATGCACCGTGGCACGGCGCAGACCGGGAGCCGGGCATGAGCGCGGCAACGACTTCCATCGCGCTGCGCGCCGAGGCCATCGGTGTCCAGCTGGGGCACGGTCCCGGCCGCAAGACCGTGCTGCATGGCGTGTCGCTGGACATCGCTGCGGGGCAATGGACCAGCATCGTCGGCCCCAATGGCGCGGGCAAGTCCACCCTGCTCAAGTGCCTGGCCGGCGTGCTCTCGCACCAGGGCAGCGTCACCCTGCTGGGCCAGCCCCTGTTGGCCTTGCCGGACCGCCAGCGGGCCCGCCAGCTGGCCTGGCTGGGGCAGAACGAAAGCTCGGCCGATGACCTGCTGGTGTGGGACGTGGCCATGCTGGGCCGCCTGCCGCACCAGCCCTGGCTGGCGCCACCGAGCGCGGCCGACCACGCGGCCGTTGAACAGGCCCTGCGCGCTACCCAGGCCTGGGACTGGCGCGAGCGGCCGCTGGGCCAGCTCTCGGGCGGCGAACGCCAGCGGGTGCTGCTGGCGCGCGCGCTGGCCGTGCAGGCCCAGGTGCTGCTGATGGACGAACCCCTGGCCAACCTGGACCCGCCGCACCAGGTGGACTGGCTGCTGCTGGTGCGCGAACTGGTGCGCCAGGGCAAGACCGTGGTCAGCGTGCTGCACGAGCTGTCGCTGTCCCTGCAGGCCGATGAGCTCGTGGTGATGGCACAGGGGCGCATCAGCTACCACGGGGCCTGCGGCGATGCCGCCACCCATCGTGCGCTCGAAGCGGTGTTCGATGACCGCATCCACGTCCAGCGCATTGCAGAGCAATGGATCTCTTTGCCCAAAATTTAAGCAGGCCGAACATCATGCAGATTGAAACCCCACCCAGCGTGAAACCCTATGAGAAGCCCGAAGGCGAACGCCGCGGCCTGGTCATCGTCAACACCGGCGACGGCAAGGGCAAGAGCACGGCCGCCTTCGGTCTGGCCCTGCGGGCGCACGGCCGCGGCAAGGCCGTGAAGATCTACCAGTTCATGAAGGTGCCGTCCGCGCGCTTTGGTGAACACCGCATGTTCGAGCAGCTCGGGATCCCGATCGAAGGGCTGGGCGACGGTTTCAGCTGGAAGAGCCAGGACCTGGAACATTCGGCCCAGCTCGCGCGCGACGGCTGGGAGCGCGCCAAGGCCAGCATCCTCGGCGGCGAGCTGTTCCTCGTCATCCTCGACGAGATCACCTACCCGCTGATCTACGGCTGGCTGCCGCTGGACGATGTGCTGGCGACCTTGCGCGACAGGCCGAAGGAAGTGCACGTGGTGCTGACCGGTCGGCGCTGCCCGCCCGAAATCATCGAACTGGCCGACACCGTGACCGAGATGGGCAAGATCAAACACGCTTTCAACGCGGGCATCCCCGCGCAGCGTGGCATCGAGGACTGACGTGCTGCACTGGCCCGAACCCCTCGCACCCGGCGTCCTGCTGCTGATGGCCAGCGCCCTGTGGCTGGCCTTGCTGGTGGACCGCTACCTGGGCGAGCCCCCGGCATGGTGGCACCCGGTGGTTTGGATGGGGCGTTACCTGGGCTGGATCGGTGCGCGCATCGCGCCGCAACGCGAATGGGTGGGTCGCGATGCCGACTGGTCGCGTTTCCGGCTCGGGGCCTTGGCCTGGGGCGTGGGCGCCATCGTGGTCTTCATGGCCGCGTCCCTGCTGCAGGCCTGGGCACTGGACTGGCATGGGCTGGTGACGGCGCTGTTGCTGGGCGTGCTGCTCAAGCCGCTGCTGGCCTGGTCCATGCTACGCCGGGAGGTACTGGCCGTGGAGCAGGCCCTGGGCAAGTCGCTGGAGGCCGGGCGTGAGCGCCTGTCCTGGCTGGTCAGCCGCGATGTCACCAACCTCAGCGCCGAGGAGGTGCGCGAAAGCGCCATCGAGTCCCTGGCCGAAAACCTCAACGATTCGGTGGTGGCCCCCATCTTCTGGTTCCTGCTGCTGGGCCTGCCCGGTGCGGCGCTCTACCGGTTTGCCAACACCGCCGATGCCATGTGGGGCTACCGCGGTGTCTACCAGGGGCGCGACTGGTCCTGGGCTGGCAAATGGGCCGCGCGTGCGGACGATGTTTTGTCCTGGTTGCCCGCGCGGCTGACGGCCGTGCTGCTGATGCTGGTGCACAGCGGTGGTCCGTCCTTGCGCGCACTGCGCCAGCAGGCGCGGCGCACGCCGTCGCCCAACAGCGGCTGGCCCATGGCGGCGATGGCCCTGGCCCTAGGGGTGCAGCTGCGCAAGCCCGGCGTCTACGTATTGCACGAAAGCGGCCGCGCGGCGCAGGCCGAAGACACGGCGCGTGCGGCCCTGCTGGGCGAGCAGGTGCTGTGGCTGCTGCTCGTGTTGGCCTGGGCCACGCTGCTGGGCATGGGCTATGCGCTGGCGGAGGCCCACGCATGAACGCCCCACGACTGCATGGCGGCCCCGATGCGCTGGGCGTGCCCTTGCACGATTTCTCCAGCAACAGCCATGGTTGCGGCCCCTGTCCGTCGGCGCTGGCCGCGGTGCGTTCGGCCGATGTCACGCGTTACCCCGATCCGGCCTACACCGACCTGCGCGCGCAACTCGCGGCCTGGCACGGCGTGGCTCCCGAGCGGGTGCTGCTGGCGGCCAGCGCCAGCGAATTCATCCACCGCATCAGCGCCTGGGCGGCGCAGCAGGGCACACGCAGCGTCTGGCTGCCGCCGCAACACTATGGCGACTACGTCGCAGCCGCGCAGGCCTGGGGCCTGCAGCGGGTGGAATATGCGCAGCAGGCTGGCCTGGCCTGGGCCTGTGAACCTTCCAGCCCGCAGGGCAGGGCGCAGGACGGCCTGGCCGCGCTGGTGCAGGCTGCATCGGTCTGTGTGCTCGACCGTGCCTACGAACCCCTGCGCCTGGAGGGCACGCCCACGCTGACGCAGGAACAGCTCATGCGCGTGTGGCAACTCTGGACACCCAACAAGGCCCTGGGCCTGACCGGCGTACGCGCCGCCTACGTGATCGCCCCGCTGGGCGCACACAAGGCCGTGGCGCAACTTGAAGCCCTGTGTCCCTCCTGGCCGCTGGGCGCACAGGGTGTGGCGCTGCTGAAGGTCTGGGTTCAAGCCGATACACAAACCTGGTTGCGCTACAGCCTGGAGACGCTGCGCAGCTGGAAGGCGCGGCAGATCGCCTTGTGTGAATCTCTGGGCTGGACTTGCACACCCAGTCTGGCCAATTACTTCTGTGCGCGGCCCGCCTTGCAGGGCGAAGCGCTCGCCCAGGCCCTGTTGCAGCTGCGTGCGCAGGGCATCAAGTTGCGTGATGCCGCGTCCTTCGGTCTGCCGGGCTGGGCGCGCTTGAGTGTCTTGCCCCCCGCGGCGCAGGACGCCTTGCGCGAGGCCTGGTTGCGCATCACCCACGACAGGAAAATACAAGCATGAGAGCCAAGGCCGTCATGGTGCTGGGCACGACCAGCGGCGCGGGCAAGAGCTGGCTGACCACGGCCCTGTGCCGCCACTACGCGCGCATGGGCCTGAAGGTGGCGCCCTTCAAGGCGCAGAACATGAGCAACAACGCACGCGTGGTGGCCGGTGCCGGGGGCGGCGGAGAGATCGGCAGCGCCCAGTATTTCCAGGCCCTGGCCGCCAGGGCCGAGCCCGAGGTGCGCATGAACCCCCTGCTGCTCAAGCCCGAGCGCGACACGCACAGCCAGGTCGTGCTGCTGGGCCAGGTGGACGAGGCCCTCACGCGCATGGACTGGCGTGGCCGCAGCGAGAAGGTCTGGCCCGCCGTGGCGCGCGCGCTCGATGCGCTGATGGCCGAAAACGACGTGGTGGTGATCGAGGGCGCCGGTTCTCCGGCCGAGATCAACCTCATGGGCAGCGACATCGTGAACCTGCGCGTGGCGCGGCACACTGGGGCGCGCTGCCTGCTGGTCACCGACATCGACCGCGGCGGTGCCTTTGCCCACCTCTACGGCACCTGGGCCTTGCTGCCCGAGGCCGATCGCAGGCTGATCCGCGGCTTCGTGCTCAACAAATTCCGCGGCGACGCCAGCTTGCTTGCCCCCGGCCCGCAACAGCTGCAGGACCTCACCGGCGTGCCCACCGTGGCCACGCTGCCCATGTGGTGGCAGCACGGCCTGCCGGAAGAAGATGGTGTCTTCGACGACCGCCATACCGGCAACGGCGAGATCCATACGCGTATCGCCGTCGTGGCCTATCCGCGCATCAGCAACCTCGACGAATTCCAGCCGCTCAAGAATGTGCCTGGCGTGCAGCTGCGCTGGGTGCGCAACCCGGCCGAGCTGCAGGGCGCGGACTGGATCATCCTGCCCGGCTCCAAGTACACCAGCGGTGACCTGGCCTGGCTCAGGGAACAGGGCCTGGACCGCGCCATTGCCGCACACGCTGCGCAGGGCAGGGCGGTGCTGGGCATCTGCGGCGGCCTGCAGATGCTGGGCGAGGCCCTGATCGACACGCACGGTATCGACGGCAACGCGCCAGGCCTGGGCCTGCTGCCCCTGGTGACGGCTTTCGAGCCGGCCAAGACCGTGCAGCGCACACGCGCCGCCTTTGGCGCCGTGACGGGCCCCTGGGCCGCGCTCTCGGGCGTGGCCGTGTCGGGTTACGAGATCCACCATGGCCAGACGGCGCAACATCCGGCCATGGCGGCTGCGGGTGATGTGGCGCGGGTCCCCATTCCCGGCCTGGCCTGGCAGAACGGAGCCGGCAATGTGCTGGGCCTCTACCTGCACGGTCTGTTCGAAGACCCGGCCGCGCTGCACGCGCTCTTCGGCGCCCAGGTGCCCACGCTGGAAGCAGTTTTTGAACGCATGGCCGACTTCATCGATGAACATTTCGAACCCGGCGTGCTGGACGCGCTGACTGCTGATTGAACGTATGAACTTCACCCTGCCCAACATTCCCGACCTGCACGACACCGCGCTGGCCCAACGCCTGCAGCACAAGATCGACCAGAAGACCAAACCCCTGGGCTCGCTGGGCCAGCTCGAAACGCTGGCATTGCAGCTTGGCTTGATCCTGGGCAGCGAAACGCCCGAGTTGAAGTTCCCGCAGATGCTGGTCTGCGCGGGTGACCACGGTCTGGCCGCGCGCGGTGTCTCGGCCTACCCGAGCGACGTGACCTGGCAGATGGTGGAGAACTTCCTGGCCGGAGGCGCCTGTGTCAGCGTGCTGGCGCGCCAGCACGGCATCGCGCTGAGTGTGGCCGATTGCGGTGTGCGCCACGATTTCGCGTCGCGTCCCGGCCTGCTGAACTACAAGGTGGCGCCTGGCACCGCCGACGCGTCCACGGGCCCGGCCATGACGGCCACGCAACGCGCCCAGGCCCTGGCCAACGGTGCGCAGATCGTCCAGGACCTGCCGGGCAATGCGCTGCTGCTCGGCGAGATGGGCATAGGCAACACCTCCGCCGCTTCGCTGCTGCTCGCGCGCCTGGCGAACCTGGACATCGCCGACTGCACGGGCGCCGGCACGGGCCTGGACGATGCCGCCGTGGCGCGCAAGACCACGGTGCTGCGCGAGGTGTTGCTGCGCCATCCGGACGCCAGCGAGCCGCTGGCCGCGCTGGCCGCCTTCGGCGGTTTCGAGATCGCCACGCTGGTCGGCGCCGTGCTGCAGGCCGCGGCCGAGCGGCGTGTCATCGTGGTCGACGGCTTCATCGCCAGTTCGGCGGTGCTGGTCGCCAGCCGCCTGGCGCCGCGGGTGCTGCAGCGCTGCGTCTACGCGCACCGCTCGGGCGAGCGCGGCCATGCGCTGATGCTCGCGCAGCTGCAGGCCCGGCCCCTGCTGGACCTGGGCCTGCGCCTGGGCGAGGGCTCGGGCGCGGCCCTGGCCTGGCCCCTGCTGGTCTCGGCCTGCACCATGCTGCGCGAGATGGCCAGTTTTGAGTCGGCCGGTGTGTCTGAAAAGACTTAGTCGTATCCTCTGCGCATGAACCCCATCCGTCACTACCTCCTCGCCCTGCAGTTCTTCACGCGCGTGCCTGTCACGGGCCGTCTGGCCGCGTGGGTGGGCTACAGCCCCGAGATGTTGCGCAAGTCTGCTGCGCATTTCCCTGGTGTGGGCTGGCTCGTGGGCGGGTTGGCCGCGCTGCTCTACGCGGGGCTGCTGCGCCTGCTGCCCGACGCGAGTTATGCGCCGCTGGTGCTGGCCGTGCTGACCACGGTGTTCACGGTGCTGCTAACCGGCGCTTTTCACGAAGACGGCCTGGCCGACGTGGCCGATGGCCTGGGCGGTGCCGCCGAGCGCGAACGCGCGCTGGACATCATGAAGGACTCGCGTGTCGGCGCCTACGGTGCGCTGGCCCTGGTGCTGGCCCTGCTGGCCAAGGTGGCGCTGCTGGCGATGCTGGGCGAGGCCGATCCAGCCCTGGCCTGCGGGGCGCTGTTTTTTGCGCATGTGGTTTCGCGCTTCCTGCCGCTGTGGCTCATCCGTCTATTGCCCCATGTGGGCGACACGGCGCGCTCCAAGTCCAAACCCCTGGCCGACCAGATCGGCGCCGCCGGCCTGCTGGTGGCGGCGCTCTGGACCGCGGCGGGCGTGGCCCTGGCCCTGTGGTGGTTGCCTGATGCGCGGCTGTGGATCGGAGGCGGTATCGCGGCGCTGCTGGCCTGGGTCTGGATGTGGCGGCTCTTCGTGCGCCGCTTGCAGGGTTACACCGGCGACTGCCTGGGCGCCACGCAGCAGGTCTGCGAGGTGGCTGCCTATTTCGGCCTGGCCCTGGCACTGCGCGCATGAAGCTCTGGTTGCTGCGCCATGCGCAGCCGCTGGTTGAGCCTGGCGTCTGCTACGGCGCCAGTGACATGCCGGCTGATGCCGCGGCCACCCGGGATTGCGCCGCGTTGGTCGCGCCGCTGCTGCCGGCTGGCCTCACCTTGTTGAGTTCACCTTTGCAGCGCTGTACCCAGCTCGCGCAGGCGCTGCTGGCCTTGCGACCTGATCTGACATTGCGCCTCGATGCGCGCCTGGCCGAGATGGACTTTGGTTGCTGGGAAGGCGTGCGCTGGGACGACATCCCGCGCGCGGCCTTCGATGACTGGACTTCGAACTTCGGCGAGGCGCGTTTCGGCGGCCGCGAAAGCGTCAACGAACTGCTGCAACGCGTGGCCGCCGTGCGTGCCGAGGCGCAGGCAGGGGGGCAGGATGCCGCCTGGGTCACGCATGCGGGTGTGCTGCGCGCCATGGCCCTGCTGGACCAGGGCCTGACCACACTGGATCAGGCGCCTTTGTGGCCCCGGGACGTGGCGGGCTGGGGGGAGTGGCAGGAGCTGACGCTCTGAGCCAGCCCTGCGGTCCGGGCCAACTCAGGCGGCGGTGACCCGGTTGCGGCCCTGGGCCTTGGCCCGGTACAGGGCCGAGTCGGCCCGGGCCAGCAGGGTGTCCAGGTTGTCGTGGGCCAGCTGGTTGGTCGTCACGCCGATGGAGACGGTGTAGTGCGGCTCGCGGGTGGACTGGTCGATCATGGCCCGGATGCGTTCGGCCACCGTCAGGGCGACATCGAGCGGGGTCTCGGGCAGCAGCAGCACGAACTCCTCGCCACCAAAACGCCCCAGCTGGTCCGAACGGCGCAGCAGCGTCTTGACCTGGCTCGCAAACTCCATCAGCGCCCGGTCGCCGCACTGGTGGCCGTAGCTGTCGTTGATGGCCTTGAAGTGGTCCAGGTCCATGAGCAGCAGGGACATCACATGGCCGTGGCGGCGACAGCGCTCCAGCTCCTGCAGGCAGGCCTCGTTCATGTGGCGGCGGGTGTAGGCGCCAGTCAGCGAGTCGTGCGCAGCCAGTTCCTCCAGCTCGGTGCGCAGCCGGTCGGTGGCCATGAGCACGGCGCTGATGGAATACAGCAGCATGGAGATCGCAAAGCTGTTGAAGTAGATCTGCTGGATCAGCCCCGCATCGAAAAAGTCGGCGCCGGCCGGCAGTTGGTGGGCGGTCAGCAGGCGCAGAAGCTGGATGGCCGTGAGCACCGTCAGCACGGTGATGGCCATGACCTTCGAGTACGTATAAGGGCGCTGCTGCGCCAGCAGCCAGGCATGCACGCCCGTCAGCAGGGCCACCATGGCCGCGGACAGGGCGATGCGCGCACGGTACTCCGGTTGCACCAGGTTGAACCAGATCTGCACCAGCAGCACGGCTGCGATCAGCAGCATCCAGCGCCTGGGGCGCGGGACGATACCCAGAAAGCGCTGGGTGCCCGCATAAGCCACGTAGAGGCCGGACCAGAGCAGCAGGGTGGAGACGGAGACCGAGAGCAGATCGGGCAGCACGCCCTTGCCCCAGACCAGCAGGCCACCGAGAAACATGGCCAGCAGCGCGGCCGCCCATTCACCCAGGCCCTTGATCGAGGGCGGGTAGTTGCGCTTGAGCATGTACATGACCAGCGCCATCAGGCCACTCATGAAACCGGTGATGAAAATGAGTGTTCTGGGGTCTAGGGATGGCATGCGCGAAGGGATTCAGGGACGTCTCATTGTCGTCGATCACCCTGAATGGGCCCTGACGAGCGGGTCCGATGGGCCAGGGGCAGCTCAGTGCGCCGCTGTCTTCGGCTTGAAGTCGCAGTAGGCCGACACGCTGCACTGCCAGCACAGCGGCTTGCGCGCCTGGCAGACGTAGCGACCGTGCAGGATCAGCCAGTGGTGCGCGTCGATCATGTACTTTTCGGGCACCCGCTTGAGCAGCTTGATCTCCACTTCATAGGGGTTCTTGCCCGGCGCCAGGCCGGTGCGGTTGCCCACGCGGAAGATGTGCGTGTCGACCGCCATGGTCGGCTCGCCGAAAGCGCTGTTGAGCACCACGTTGGCGGTCTTGCGGCCCACGCCGGGCAGGGCTTCCAGCGCCTCGCGGCTGCGCGGCACCTGGCCGCCATGGCGTTCCACCAGGATGCGGCAGGTCTCCATCAGGTGTTTGGCCTTGCTGCGGTACAGGCCGATGGTCTTGATGTAGCCCTCCAGCCCTTCCAGGCCCAGGTCCAGGATCTGCTGCGGCGTGTGGGCCACGGGGAAGAGCCTGCGTGTGGCCTTGTTCACGCCCACGTCGGTGGCCTGGGCCGAGAGCAGCACCGCGGTCAGCAGTTCGAAGACCGTGGTGTATTCGAGTTCGGTGACGGGTTGCGGGTTGGCGGCCTGGAGGGTGGCGAAGAAAGATTCGATGGCGGCGGGGGTCATGTACGAAAGGCAGCGTCTCAGAGCGAAGAAATATCGAAGAAGCTCTCGCGTTCGGGCAGCTTCTTGCGCATCCAGTCCAGGTTCAGGTCCAGCGCGGCGACCACCTCCTTGGGCAACGCGTCCACGATGTCGGGGTCGCTGAAGGCCATGTCGGCCAGGCGGCTGGCCAGGTGCACCACACCACCGAGCTGCGACAGCGGCGGCGAGGCCAGCGGGGCCGACGCCGTGTTGAGCCCGCGCACGATGGCCGGCGGGAAATGCCAGCGGTGTGCCAGCTCGGCCGTGACCTGGGCCTCGGTGAAACCCAGCAACTGCTGCTCGCGCAACCAGCGGTCGCCGGGGATCTGCGGCTGGCGTTCCAGCTCGGCCAGGGTGGCGGGTTTGGCCTGCACGATCAGCAGCTCGCCCAGGCGCAGCATCATGCCGGTCAGCCAGGACTGCTGTGCGTCCAGGCCGATGCCGCCGGCCAGCCACTGGGCATAACCGGCACAGGCCATGCTGTTGCGCCAGAACTCGGTGCGGTCCAGGCCGGGCACCACGGGGAAGGCCACGTTCATGCAGGCGGTCAGCGCCAGCGTGCGCACCTGGGACAGGCCCACCATGGAGATGGCCGCATCCAGCGTGCCGATCTCGCGGCGCATGCCCATGGCGGCGCTGTTGGCGCTGCGCAGTACCTTGGCCGTGAGCACCGGGTCCTTGGCGATCAGGTCGCGCACCTGGCTGATGGACACGTCCTCGTCGTGCAGGGTGCGAATCAGCGCGTGCGCCACCTCCGGCATCACCGGCAGCTTGACGGACTGGAAGAATTCGGAAAGATCGGACATGGGGGCATCCTCGGGTCGCGGGTGGGGCCAGTGTGACGGCAGCTCGGGCCGGCAGCAAGGGCGGAAATCTCCGGTTACAGCATTGTCCATCAGGTCCGGGGCACCGTTCTGCGCAGGCTGCGGATTTCATGGGATGATCCTCGCCTCGCTGTCCAACATCACGCCCGACCATGAAGCTTCGTGTCCCACCGCGCGTCCTGCACCTGTGCCTGGCCGGCCTGTTGATGGCCCTGCTGGCGGCTTGCCAGGGCCTGCCTGAGGCGGGGGCCCCGGTGGCCGCCACGCCCGCGCCGGCCCCGGTCGTGGCCAGCCCGGCCGCCGTGCCGCCGGCCGCGCCCGCAGCAACGAGCTTCAACAACCGGCCGCGCCTGTTGGTCTTCCTGGTGGTGGACGGCCTGCCGCAGCGCCAGGTGCTGTCCTACCGCGACCAGCTGGCCCCCGATGGCCTGGCGCGTTTCCTCGACCGCGGTGCCTGGTTTTCCGATGCGCATTACGGCCACGCCTTCACCGTCACGGCGGCCGGCCACGCCACCGTGCTCACCGGGGCCTACCCGCACCGCACGGGCATCATCGCCAATGAATGGCGCGACGCCATGACCGGCGCGCCCGAGTACTGCACCGGTGACATAACGGCCACCTACATCGGCCACAAGACCCAGCCCCTGGACGGCACCAGCCCCAAGAACCTCAAGGTGGAAACCGTGGGCGACGTGCTGCGGCGTGCGGACCCGCGCGCCAAGGTCATCGGCATTTCGGGCAAGGACCGCGGCGCCATCCTGCCCGCGGGCCAGACCGGCACCGCCTACATGTACATGACGCAGACGGGCTATTTCGCCAGCAGCACCTTCTATATGCCGCAGCACCCGGCCTGGGTGACGACCTTCAACGCCGCCAAGCCGGCCGACCGCTGGTTCAAGAAGGAGTGGAAGCCCGTGCTGGCCGAGGAGGCCTACGCGCGCTCCATTCCCGACCGCCAGCCCTGGTATGGCCAGAAGGCCGCCGCGCTGCCCATGGTGATGGGCGCGCCGACCGACGAGGCCCCGAACTCGGCCTATTACAACCAGCTGCTGCGCAGCCCCTATGCCGACCAGCTCACCCTGGACTTCGCGCGCGCCGCCATCGCCGGCGAGGGCCTGGGCCAGGACAACGTGCCCGACATCCTTGCCATCAGCCTCTCGGGGCACGACTACGTCAACCACCGCTTCAGCGCCGAGTCGCGTTTCTCGCACGACCACCTGCTGCAGCTCGACCGCATGCTGCAGGACTTCTTCAAGCACCTGGACGCCACGGTGGGCAAGGACAACTACATCGCCACGCTCACGGCCGACCACGGCTTCATGCCCGCGCCCGAGTTCACGGCGCAGCAGGGCCTGCGCTCGGGCCGCATCAACGGCGGCCAGCTGCTGGCCCGCGTCAACAGCGAGTTGGAGCAGGAGTTCGGCGCGGGCAAGTGGGTGAGCTACTCGGGTTCGGCCCTGCTGCTCAACAAGCAGCTCATCGCCCAGCACCGCGCGGACCCCGACGAGGTGGCCGAGGCGGCACGCGACCTGCTGCTGGAAGAACCCGGCATCGCCGTGGCCTACACGCGCGGCGAGCTGGCCTCGGGCAGCCGCATCGACGGTCCCTTCTTCACGGCCGCGCAGCGCGCCTGGCACGCCGATGTCTCGGGTGACGTGCAGTACGTCGTCAAACCCTACTGGATGTTCGGCTCCAGCAGCAGCATCGCCACGCACGGCTCGCCTTACCCCTATGACACCAACGTGCCCATCCTGGCCTGGGGCCCGCGCTGGGTGAAACCGGGCAAGGTGGAGACGCGGGTGGAGGTGGTGGACATCGCCCCCACGGTGGCGGGTTGGCTGGGCGTGGCCGTGCCCGCGGCCTCCGAAGGCAAGCTCCTGCCGCTGCCGACGAAGTAGGGCGTCGGGCCGGGGCAGGGCTTTGACGGAGAATAGGGGTTTTCTCCGCCACTCCCTCGCCTCATGCAATTCGCCGACCGCCTCAACAACGTCGAAACCTCCGCCATCCGCGAACTCTTCAAGCTGCTGGGCAAGCCCGGCATCATCTCCTTTGCCGGGGGTTTCCCCGACAGCGCCATGTTCGACGTGGACGGCATCCGCGAAGCCTCGCAGAAGGCGCTGAGCGAAGAGCCGGGTGGGGCCTTGCAATACGGCGCCACCGAGGGCTACAACCCCCTGCGTGAACAGCTGGCCGCCTTCATGGGCAGCAAGGGTGTGCAGGTCAACCCCGACGGCCTCATCGTCACCACCGGCAGCCAGCAGGCGCTGGACCTGATCGGCAAGACCCTGATCAACCCCGGTGACAAGGTCATCGTCGAGGCGCCCACTTTCCTGGCCACCATCCAGTGCTTCCGCCTCTACGGCGCCAACGTCATCGGTGCGCCCATCGACGCGGACGGTGTTCAGGCCGACAAGCTGGAGCAACTGATCGCCGAGCACAAGCCCAAGTTCGTCTACCTCATCCCCACCTTCGGCAACCCCAGCGGCGCCACCCTGAGCCTGGAGCGCCGCAAGCGCATCCTGGAGCTGGCCGTGAAAACGAAAACAGTGGTGATCGAGGACGATCCCTACGGTGACCTCTATTTCGGCAAGGCCCCGCCGCCCAGCATGCTGGCCCTGAGCGCCCAGGTCAACGGCAGCCGCGACTGGCTGATCCATTGCGGATCCCTGAGCAAGGTGCTCAGCCCCGGTCTGCGCGTGGGCTGGATGATCGCCCCGGCCGAGTTGCTGGCCAAGGCCACCATGTGCAAGCAGTTCAGCGACGCGCACACCAGCACCTTTGCCCAGGCCACGGCCGCGCAATACCTCAAGGCCGGCCGCATGCCCGCCACCCTGGCCCGTGTGCGCGAGGTCTACGCCGAGCGCGCCAAGACCATGGGCGAGAGCCTCAAGCGTGAACTCGGCGACGCCATTCAGTTCACGCAACCCGGTGGCGGCCTGTTCTTCTGGGCCCGCCTCACAGGCGCGAACGGCAAGCTCAAGGACGCTGGTGAACTGGCCAAACGCGCTATTGAAAAGGGCGTGGCCTTTGTGCCGGGCGCGCCGTTTTACGCAACCAACCCCGATGTTTCCACCCTGCGCCTGAGTTTCGCGACGGTAGGGGTAGACAAGATCGTCGAAGGTGTGGGACGCTTGGGCTCAGCCGTCTAGTCCTGACCGTTCACCGTTTTCAATCCTGCAGATCCACTTGTTTTGAGAGAACCTTCCATGCCAGCCTTTATTTCGAACCTCTCGGTTGCCAAGCGTCTGGGTCTGGGGTTTGCGTTGGTCCTGCTGCTGTCCCTCATCACCATCCTGGTCAGCATCTCGCGCCTGGCCTCGGTGGCGGAGGCCACGCGCAACATGATGGCGGTGCCGGTCAAGACCGAGCGCCTCATCGGGGACTGGTACCGCAACATCCACACCGGCATCCGGCGCACCGCCGCCATTGCCAAGAGCAGCGACCCTTCTCTGGCCACCTACTTCGCCGAAGACCAGGCGGCCTCCACCAAAAGCTCCGGCGAATACCAGAAGACCATCGAAGGTCTCATGGTGAAGCCGCGCGACAAGGCCTTGTTCGAAGAGATCGGTGAGCAGAGAAAGATCTACATCGCCGCGCGCGACGCGCTGGTGGCGCTCAAGAAGGAAGGCAAGCTGGAAGAAGCCAACCAGATCCTCGACCAGCGCTTCACGCCCACCTCCAAGGTCTACATCGCCAAGATCGAAGCGCTGCTCAACAGCCAGCGCGAGGACATCGACAAGCTGGCGCAGGACATCCAGGCCAACTACGAAACCAGCCGCAACCTCATGGTGGGTCTCGGTGTGGTCAGCCTCTTGCTCAGCGTGGCCTGCGCCTGGCTGCTGTCCGGCTCCATCACCAAGCCGTTGCAACAGGCCAGCGAGGTGGCGCGCGACGTGGCCCAGGGTGACCTGAGCATGCAGATCGACAACAGCCGCACCGACGAGGTGGGCCAGCTGCTCAACAGCCTTAAGGACATGCAGGGCAGCCTGTCACGCGTGGTGTCCCAGGTGCGTCAGGGCTCGGAGAGCGTGGCCACGGCCAGCGCCGAGATCGCCCAGGGCAACCAGGACCTGAGCGCGCGCACGGAAAGCCAGGCCAGCGCCCTGGAACAGACCGCCGCCAGCATGGAAGAACTCTCTTCCACCGTCAAGCAGAACGCCGACAACGCCCGCACCGCCAACCAACTCGCACAGAACGCGTCCACGGTGGCCGTCAAGGGCGGCGAGGTGGTGGCCCAGGTGGTGGGCACCATGAAGGGCATCAATGATTCCAGCAAGAAGATCGCCGACATCATCAGCGTGATCGACGGCATCGCCTTCCAGACCAACATCCTGGCGCTGAATGCCGCTGTGGAAGCCGCCCGTGCCGGCGAACAGGGTCGCGGTTTTGCCGTGGTCGCCAGCGAGGTGCGCAGCCTGGCTGGCCGCAGCGCCGACGCCGCCAAGGAGATCAAGACCCTGATCAACGACAGCGTGGAGCGCGTAGGGCAGGGCACGGCCCTGGTGGACCAGGCCGGCAACACCATGCAGGAAGTGGTGGCCGCGATCCGTCGTGTGACCGACATCATGGGCGAGATCAGCGCCGCCAGTGCCGAGCAGAGCGCCGGCGTCGGCCAGATCGGCGAAGCTGTGACGAACATGGACCAGGCCACGCAGCAGAACGCGGCCCTGGTGGAAGAGATGGCGGCGGCGGCCTCCAGCCTCAAGGGCCAGGCCAACGAGCTGGTGCAGACCGTGGCGGTGTTCAAGCTCAGTGGGCAGTCGGGTGGACAACAGCAGAGTTTCCTGGCGTTGCGGTAAGACCGCCGGGGACCACATGAGCGGCCGTCACGGCCGCTTTTTTATGTCTCCCATTTAGGCAAGCGCCCTAGAATCAAGTCGTTCGTTTAGTCTGCTGAGCGGATTCCCGACAAGGGCCTCAATTCGAGGCCCTTGTCGCCTCTGGGCGGGCAGCTTAGGCTGATGCAGAATGGCTCATGCCTATCGTCATCCTCCCAGCCATCGCAGCTCGGCTCGCGGAGATCGAGGCTTCGCAGGAGCCGATAGACGCTTACGAATTCTCGACCCAGTTAGAGCAGCTCGTGGGATCTACCGAGCTCAGCTCCGATGAGCGGCTGGGCTGCCAGGCGGAAATTCTCGGGTTGAGGTTCGTCCCCGTTCGGGGCGATGATCGCAGCCCCTGGGACAGCTACTTCGGACCGATCTTCTCTGGCCAGAGAGAAGATGGGGAGATGGTTTACGTCCCTGACGCCAAAGCCGTCGGCTCCGAAATCATCGAATATTGGAGGAAGCGCTCGGAGCAGACGCCCCATCCCGTCCTTAGAGCCAGATACGCGGACCTTACATGGGAGATCGGCCGGATCTGGAATAGGGGTCATCGCACCGACGAGCGCATTGATCTGCCGCGTGAGCTTGCCCAGCGCTCGATTGACGCTCGATTGATGGCCACAGACAAGGGGCTGTCCCACAGCGAATATCAAGCATGGGAGTTTTTGGAGCGGGCGCTGGAACTCGCGCTCCACATCCACGACGCCGATCGCGTAGAGCGCGCCAAGCGCGCCGCCTTTGAGCAAAGCCGCAGGCAGCGCGCCGTGGGTGAGTCAGGCTATTGGTGGCGCCTCGATAACATGGTGTGGGAGCCCAAGAGCGTGGAGCTGACGGAGATCGAACGAGCGGAGTTGGTCTCCTGGCTCGATGAGGCGCTCGAGATTCACTCTGACATTCGAGACGAGAAGCATTTCGACCCGCATCAGGCCCAAATGGCTGCGGACCGGCTGCGGCGCTGGCATGACAAGCTGGGCCATCCGGAGCTTGGCATCGCTGCGGTCAAGAAGGCGGGAGCGGCCTTCGAAGCCATTGCCGCCAAGACGAACGCCCTCACCGCCATCGCATGGCTACAGGATCTGAGCGCACGCTACCGGCATGCGAAGCTGATGGAGGACGCGGCCCGCGTGGATGCCGCGATCAAGGCGCGAAGCGAGGAGGCCGAGACCTCGATGACGCGACACGAGATCAAGATCGAGGTGCCCCAAGAGAAGATGGATCAATGGCTGGATACCTTGCTTAAGGACTCCTTGGAAAGGTCGTTGGGCCGTATCGCGGTCCACATGATGACCGACGAAGACAAGCTGCGGCAGATGGTTGAGGACTCCGCAGCCAACGCTCCGCTGCAGGCGCACATCCCGATGAGCATCATGGGCGAGAACGGCTTCACCCGAGCGACGATCGGCTCTGTCAAAGACGACATGCCCGGCCGTATGCTGAACATGGCAGCCACGCTCATTGGCCATTCGGCTCCGTGGTTGCACATGGCTCTGGATCGGGCGAAGACGCGATGGGCGTTGGATGCCGAAGGGCTACTGGCTTGGCTGTGTCAGAGCCCCTTGTTTCCTTCTAGCTCGAGCGGCTTGCTCAAGGATGGCATTGACGCGTGGTTTGCCGAGGACCATGTGAAGGCCGTTCATCTGCTGGTACCGCAGGCGGAGGCCGCGCTGCGCGAATGGCTGAGCGCGCTGGGCGAGTCGCCGATGGAGGAAGATCGCCGCGCAGGCGGCTTCAAGGTGATTGGCATGGGAGATGTCCTGCGCGCCGAATCATTCAAAGAACAGGTCCAATCCACCTTGATCCATCATCTCCGCGCCTTTTACACCGACCCCAAGGGCCTCAACCTGCGCAACCGCGTCGCTCACGGGCTGGCTAGCCCAGAGATATTGAATCGCGGCACCGCGAACTGGGTCATCCACTCACTGTTGGCTATTCGCACCTTTGCGCACTTGAAGAGTTAGCCGACTGTCGGATCAACTATAGATCTGTACGTTGAACGGCCACTTTGCTAACTGGCGACTTGCCCGCAACGGGTCGCAAGCAGACATGTCATCGTGACAAAGCCCTTAGTTCAGGAAGATCCAGAATCTCGACCCCCCCACGTTGCACAGCCACGATCCCCTGCGCCTCCAGCTCCTTGAGGATTTGGTTCGTCGTCTGCCGAGACACGCCGATCATCAACGCCAGTTCCTGTTGCGTCACTGCCAGTACGCGTCGCGTGCCACCGCGGCCGGTCTGCACGCCATAACCCTCGGCCATGCCCACCAGGCGCCGCGCCAGGCGCAACGGGGCGCTGAGCACGGTCTGCTCTTCCATCGTCAGGAAAGCCAGGCGCAGCTTGTCGGCCATGAGCACGGCCAGGTTGCGCCAGTGCTGCGGGTGTTCGTTCAACCAAGCGAGCAGTTCGGCCTGGGGCACCTGCAGCAGCGTGGTGGGCTCGGCCGCGTGCGCGTGGTGGGTACGGGTGGCGCCGTCGAAGACGGTGATCTCGCCGAACCACTGGGGCGGGGGCAGCACCACCAGCAGGGCTTCGCGCGCGTCGTCGCCGCGGCCGCTCTGGCCCGAGATGCGGATGGCGCCGGACACCACGGCGTAAAGGCCGCAGGGCGGGCCGTCGCGCAGGAACAGGGCCTCGCCCGTCTGCAGGGTGCGCACCTTGGCCATGTGCAGCAGGGCGTGGGCGAAATCGGCGGGCAGCCCGGCGTACCAGAGGCCGGTCTGGAGCAGGGGCAGGTAGTGTTGCGGATCGGACATGGGGTTTGTACGGGGGCGAGGGCTTGTGTCGGGTACCTGACAGACTGTGGCCGAGGGTAGGTCGATCATTGATATCTGTCAATGTGAAAGACACCGAAGAGGAGACACCCATGAAAACACTCACCGACCACCTCACGCAGTACGCGGCCTACCACCAGGACCAGCGCAACGTGGCCACGCATTTCGTGGGCATCCCCATGATCGTGCTGGCCGTGACCACGCTGCTGTCGCGCCCGGGTTGGGACATCGGTGGCTTGCTGGCCACGCCGGCGCTGTTGCTGGCCATCCTGTCTTCCATCTTCTACCTGCGGCTGGACCTGCGCTTTGGCATCGCCATGGTGCTGCAACTCGTATTGAGCCTGTGGATCAGCCAGTGGATCGCCGCGCAGAGCACGGCGGTCTGGCTGGGCTGGGGCATCGGCCTGTTTGTCGTGGGCTGGGTCATCCAGTTCCTGGGGCATTACTGGGAGGGCCGCAAGCCGGCCTTTGTGGACGACATGGTGGGCCTGCTCGTGGGGCCGCTGTTCCTGACCGCCGAGGCAGCTTTTGCCCTGCACCTGCGCCAGGACGTGCATGCCGAGATCCAGCGTCGCCTGGGTGAGGGTGCGCACGGTGCGCGCCGGGTGGCTGCAGCATGAGCTTTACGGCGGCACTGCCGGCGCTGCTGCTCGGGGCCCTGGCCCTGGTGATGTTCGGCCTGGGCCTGTCGCTCTCGCTGGGTGACTTCGCGCGTCTGCGCCAGCAGCCCAAGGCGGTGATCTTGGCCCTGGCCATCCAGATGCTTTTGCTGCCGGCCGTGGCCTGGGCGCTCATCGTGGGTCTGGGCGTGGCGCCGGTGTATGCCGTGGGGCTCATGCTGCTGGCGGCTTCGCCGGGTGGGGTGTCGGCCAATCTGTTCAGCCATCTGTTTGGCGGCAACGTGGCCATGAACATTTCGCTGACGGCCATCAACACGGTGCTGTCCATCGTGAGCCTGCCGCTGATCACCAACTGGGCCATCGCCACCTTCGCGCAGACGGGGCAGGTGGTGCCGCTGCAGTTCGGCAAGGTGTTCGAGGTGGTGGGCGTGATCCTGGTGCCGGTGGCCATCGGCATGGTGGTGAGCCGCCAGCGACCGGCTTTTGCGGCGCGCATGGAAAAGCCCATGAAGATCCTCAGCGCCGTGGTGCTGGCGGTGTTCTCGGTCATCGCCATCGCCAAGGAATGGACAGCGCTGACGGAATCCTTCGCCAGCCTGGGCCCGGTGGTGCTGGCCTTCAACCTGCTGAGCCTGCTGGCGGGGTATTACCTTTCGCGCTGGGCCGGCCTGGACAAGCCCATGGCCACGGCGGTGAGCTTCGAGATCGGCATCCACAACTCCACGCTGGCGATCTTCGTGGCACTGTCGGTGCTGCAGAACTTCCAGCTTGCGCTGCCGGCGGCGATCTACTCGGTCAGCATGTACCTCACGGCCACGCTGTTCGGTCTGCTGGTGTTGCGTCGGCGGCAGATGCAGACCGCGGCAGCCTGAACACTCGACCAAGTTCAACCAAACAAGGGCCCTCACCGAGGGCCTTTGTTCCTGGGCCACATTCCAGCTACAGCCTCGCAGGCTGTCAGGTGGGCGTACGACGCACCGTGCGTTTGTCGCGCAGGGTCATGAACTCCTCTGCCGAGGTGGGGTGGATGCCCACCGTGGCATCGAAGTCGGCCTTGCTCGCGCCCAGGTTCAGCGCGAGGGCCAGGCCTTGCACGATCTCGGGCGCGTCCGGACCGACCATGTGCGCGCCCAGCACGCGTTGACTGGCCGTGTCGACCACGAGCTTCATCAAGGTCTTTTCTGCCCGACCCGACAAGGTGTGGCGCAGCGGGCGGAAACGCGATTCGTACACATCGACGTCACCATACTGAAGCAGTGCCGCTTCTTCACTCAGGCCCACGGTGCCTATGGGCGGCTGGCTGAACACCGCCGAGGCCACATGCCCAAGCCGGATGGCGTTGCGCTGCGGGCCGAAGAGGTTGCGGGCGACGGCGCCGCCTTGGGCCAGCGCCACCGGGGTCAGGGCCGGACCATCGGTGACATCGCCCACCGCATGGATGTGGGGCAGCGCCGTCTGGCCCATGGCATCGACCGGTATGCCGCCGCGCGCCGATACGGTCAGGCCCGCGGCGCCCAGGTTCAGGCCGCTGGTGTTCGGCGTGCGGCCGGTGGCGTACAGCACGGTGTCGAAGACGGCCGCGCCGCGCAGGCCGCCACTGAGCCGGGCCTCGACCTGGCCGTCGGCAACGCGCTGCAGGGCGTGCACCTGTGTCTTCATGCACAGGGAGATGCCCTTGAGTGCCATTTCCTGTTCCAGATGCGCGGCCACCGCACCGTCGAAACCGCGCAGCAGCTGTTCGCCGCGGTGGGCCAGCGTGACGTCGGCGCCCAAGCCCCTGAAGATGCCGGCGAATTCCACTGCGATGTAGCCACCGCCGACCACCAGAATCCTGTGGGGCAGGGCGGGCAGGTCGAAGGCCTCGTTGGAGGTGATGGCGTGTTCGATGCCGGGAATGTCGGGCAGGTGCGGTGCGCCGCCGGTGGCGATCAGAACGTGCTGCGCGGTGATACGCCGGCCCTGCACATCCAGGGTGTGCGGGTCTTCAAAACGGGCATAGGCCTGGAAGGTTTGCACACCGGCATCGTGCAGCAACTGCTCGTAGATGCCGCTCAGGCGCGAGATCTCCTTTTCCTTGGCTCGGACCAGCTGCGGCCATGAGAAGGATGCGGGTGGTACCGTCCAGCCGAACCCGGCGGCGTCTTTGAAATCTTCCGAGTAATGCGCGGCCTGGACCAGGAGCTTTTTGGGAACGCAACCGCGAATGACGCAGGTGCCGCCGTAGCGAAAGCCTTCGGCGATGCCCACTCTGGCGCCCAGGCCGGCCGCCACACGCGCGGCTCGGACACCGCCCGAGCCGCCACCGATCACAAATAAGTCGAAGTTGTAGTTTGGCATGTCGTTTCTCTTCCTGGCTCCGGGTGAGTCGTCTGCTTGGTGATCACGGACCTAGGCTGTGCGGCGCCAGGCTTGCGGAAAGAGCCCGCGCTCGGCCAGATTGAAAACGCCTTCGATCAACAGGGCCAGCAGCGCCACGGGGATGGCGCCGGCCAGCAGCGTGGCGTTGTCGTTCAAGGCCAGGCCGGTGACGATGCGCTCGCCGAAGCCGCCGGCGCCGATGAAGGCCGCGATGGTGGCGGTGCCGACGTTGATCACGGCCGAGGTCTTGATGCCCGCGAGGATGGTGGTGCGGGCCAGCGGCAGTTCGATCAGGCGCAGGGTGGAGGCAGAACCCAGGCCCAGGGCCTGGGCCGCCTGTTTCAAACCGCCGGGGATCTGGCTGAGCCCGGCGTGGGTGTTGCGCACGATGGGCAGCAGCGCATACACGGTCAGGGCGATGAAGGCCGGCAGCAGGCCGATGCTGCCGGTGATGGGGATCAAGATGGCGAGCAGGGCGAGCGAGGGGATGGTCTGCAGGACGCCGGTGGTGCCCAGGATGAGCGCCCGGGCCCGCGGATGGCGGGCCGCCAGGATGCCCAGGGGGATGCCGACCACCATGCTCGCGCCCAGCGAGAGAAAGACCAGGGCCAGGTGTTCCAGGGTGAGGCGCAGCAGGTCGGGGCCGAGGAGCTTGTCCAGCCAGCCGGGGGTGGCGGTGCGCTCTGCCAGGGGCAGGCCGCCGGCCAGAAACTCGCGGGCCACGCGCTCGAAGGCCTTGCCTTCGAGCTCCGCGCCGGCGTTCAGGCGGCGCATGGTGTTGTCGTCGATGCGGCCTTCGAGCCGGGTCAGGGCCGCCCAGCTTTGGGGCAGGCGTTGGGGCAGCTTGGCCTGGTGCAGCAGCACCGCGTCATAGCGCGGGAAATAGTTCGCGTCGTCCACGAGCACCCGCAGCTGGTAGGGGCCGATCTTGGCGTCGGTGGCGTAGATATCGATGAGATCGACCTGGCCCTGGGCCAGGGCTTCGTAGGCCAGGCCGTGGTCCAGTCCGCGAGGCCGGGCCGGCGACAGGGCGTAGGCTGCTTGCAGGCCGGGCCAGCCGTCGGCACGGCCGATGAATTCCTGCGAGAGGCCGTAACGCAGATCGGGGTGTTTCTTCAGGTCCGACAGGCGTGTGATCTGGCGCGCGGCGGCCTCGGGTTCGCGCATGGCCAGGGCATAGCTGTTGTTGAAGCCCAGGGGTACCGAGGCCCGCAGGCCCAGGGGGGCGAGCCGCTCGTTGAGCTCGCGCAGAGGCGGCACATGGTCCAGGCGCAGGATTTCGCGCGCGATGGTGCCGGTGTATTCGGGATAGAGGTCGATGCTGCCGGCCTGCAAGGCGCCCAGCAGGATGGCCGTGTTGCCCAGCCCCTGCCGGTGGGAGACTTCCGCTTCGCCGGCCGTCTGGGCGGTTTGCCTGACGATCTCGGCCAGGATGTAGGCCTCGGTGAAACGCTTGGAGCCGACCCGCAGGGTCTCGCCGCCGGCCGGCAGTACGCAGGCCAGCAGGAGCAGGCTGGCGGTGAGGACTTTCAGGCGTGTCATGCGTGGGCTGGGAGGGACGGGGTGGGGATCGCTGCATTGTCGCCCCCCGCGCGCTGCAAAACAAAAGGCCCTCGATGAGGGCCTTTGTCGGTGCTGAAGCTGGCCGGAGCCAGCGCGGGATCAGCCGCCCTTCGAGGGACGCTTGCCCGGGTTCTTCTTGCTGCGGGTGGCGACGCCACGCTCCAGGCTGACGCGTTGGCCGCGGCCGCCGGTGGGCAGGGTCACGCCGTTGAGCGGCTTGGGACGGGGGGTGGCCTTGCGGGCTGCTTCGGTAACGATCTTGTTGCCCATCTGGGGCTCCTTCTGACGAACGATAAAACCGTAATGTTAGCCCATTCGGCGGGGTGGCCCTGCCGCCCCGGAGTGCGGGCCTATGATGGCGGCAACATTGCTCCTGCACACCCCAAAACCGCCATGTCTGCATCCGCCCACGCCACGCTTCCCGGTCTGTCCCTCTACCCCCATCTGCTGGCCCCGCTGGACCTGGGTTTCACGCAGATCAAGAACCGCGTGCTCATGGGCTCCATGCACACGGGCCTGGAAGACGGACGTGACCTGAGCAAGCTGGCCGCCTATTTCCGCGAGCGGGCCGAGGGCGATGTGGGGCTCATGGTGACCGGCGGTTTTGCGCCGAACATCGCGGGCTGGGCCAAGCCTTTTGCGGGCACGCTCTCCACTTCGGGTGCGGCCAAACGGCATCAGGTGGTGACCCGCGCGGTGCACGAGGCTGGCGGCAAGATCGCGCTGCAGATCCTGCACACGGGGCGCTACGCCTACCACCCGCTGGCCGTGGCGCCCTCGGCCATCAAGTCACCCATCTCCCCCTTCAAGCCCTTTGAGCTCTCGACACGGGGCGTGGAGCGGCAGATCCGCGCCTTCGTGAACTGCGCCATGAAAGCACGTGAGGCCGGTTACGACGGCGTGGAGATCATGGGCTCCGAGGGCTATTTCATCAACCAGTTCCTGGCCAAACACACCAACCACCGCGATGACCAGTGGGGCGGCGACTACAGCCAGCGCATGCGCCTGCCGCTGGAGATCGTGGCGCGCACGCGCGAGGCCGTGGGCCGCGACTTCATCATCATTTACCGGCTCTCGATGATCGATCTGGTGCCTGGCGGCAGCAGTTGGGACGAGGTGGTGACCCTGGGCAAGGCCGTGGCGCAGGGCGGCGCCAGCATCATCAACACCGGCATAGGCTGGCACGAGGCCCGGGTGCCCACCATTGCCACCAGCGTGCCGCGCGCGGCCTTCGCGTGGGTGACGAAGAAGATGAAGGCCGAGTTCGCGGCCACGGGCATCACGACACCGCTGGTCACCTCCAACCGCATCAACACGCCCGAGGTGGCTGAAGCCTTGCTGGCCGAGGGCGACGCCGACATGGTGTCCATGGCCCGGCCCTTGTTGGCCGACGCGGACTTTGTGAAGAAGGCGGTGCAGGGTCGGGCCAACGACATCAACACCTGTATCGCCTGCAACCAGGCTTGCCTGGACCACATCTTCAAGAACAAGCTCACGAGCTGCCTGGTGAACCCACGCGCCTGCCACGAGACGGAACTGGTCTACCGCCCCACGGTACAGCGCAAACGCATCGCCGTGGTGGGCGCCGGCCCGGCTGGCCTGACGGCGGCGACCCTGGCCGCCGAGCGCGGGCATGAAGTACATCTGTTCGACGCGGCGAGCGAGATCGGCGGGCAGCTGAACATGGCCAAGGTGGTGCCGGGCAAGGAAGAGTTCCACGAGATGCTGCGTTACCTGGCGCGGCGCGTGGAGACCACGGGCGTGCAGCTGCATCTGAACAGCGCCGTGCTGGCGGCAGACCTGCAGGTTTTCGACGAGGTGATCGTGGCCACGGGCGTGACGCCGCGCGACCCCAAGATCGCGGGGCAGGACCACCCCAAGGTGCTGAGCTACATCGATGTACTACGCCACAAGAAACCCGTGGGCCGGCGCGTGGCCATCGTGGGGGCAGGCGGCATCGGTTTTGACGTGGCCGAGTTCCTGGTGAGCGAAGGCCACTCCACCACGGTGGACCTGCCGGCCTGGCTGGCCGAGTGGGGCGTGACGGACCCGGCGCAACAGCGCGGCGGCCTGAGCGCCGAGGGCCCGCAGGTGAGCCCGCCCGAGCGGCAGGTGACTTTGCTACAGCGCAAGGCCGGCAAGCTGGGTGATGGCCTGGGCAAGACCACGGGTTGGATCCACCGTGCGGCGCTCAAGATGAAGCAGGTCAAGATGATCGGCGGCGTGAACTACGAGCGCATCGGTGACGAAGGCTTGCTGGTGACGTATGGCGAGCAGCGCGAGAACCCCACCTGGATTGCCTGCGACACGGTGGTGCTCTGCGCGGGCCAGCTGCCGCTGCGCACGCTTGCCGATGAACTGCAGGCGGGCGGCAAGCCCGTGCACCTGATTGGTGGTGCGCTGGAAGCGGGCGAACTGGATGCCAAGCGCGCCATCGACCAGGCCGCGCGGCTGGCGGCGCGTTTGTAAAGGGCCAGGGCGCAGAATGGGGGCATGAAAGTACCCGAAAGACTGCAACCCCTGTTGGAAGAAGGCCTGATCGACACGGTGGTGCGCCAGCTCATGAGCGGCAAGGAGGCGCTGGTCTACGTGGTGCGCAGCGGCGAGGAGACGCGTTGCGCCAAGGTCTACAAGGAAGCCACGCAGCGCAGCTTTCGCCAGGCGGTGGACTACACCGAGAACCGCAAGGTCAAGAACTCACGCCAGGCCCGTGCCATGGCCAAGGGCTCGCGTTATGGCCGCCAGGCCATCGAGGCGGCCTGGCAGAGCGCCGAGGTGGATGCGCTCTACCGCCTGGCTGCGGCCGGCGTGCGGGTGCCCAAGCCCTACAACTTCCACGAAGGTGTGCTGCTGATGGAGCTGGTGACGGACGAGCACGGCGATGCGGCGCCGCGCCTGAATGACGTGATGTTCACCGCCGAAGAAGCGCGAGCGCACCACGCCACGCTGCTGACCGAGGTGGTGCGCATGCTGTGCGCGGGCGTCGTGCACGGCGACCTGTCGGAGTTCAACATCCTGCTGGCGGCGGACGGTCCGGTGATCATCGACCTCCCGCAGGCGGTGGACGCGGCCGGCAACAACCATGCCGCCCGCATGCTGCTGCGCGATGTGGCCAATCTGCGCGGCTTCTTCGGGCAGTTCGCACCCGAACTGCTGTTGACCGACTACGGGCCCGAGATATGGGAGCTGTACCAGCGCGGTGTGCTGAATACCGAGACGGTGCTGAGCGGCAAGTTCGAGCAGCCGGTGGGTACGGTGGACGTGGGGGGTGTGATCCGGGTGATCGACGATGCGCGGGCTGAAGAGGCGGCGCGGCAGCTGCGCATGCAGACGGCCCGCTGAGTGCGACGGGCCGCGTCGGCTCAAGCGGTGCGGATCACCGAGATGAACTCGTTGCCGCTTTCGGGCAGCCAGACTTCGCCGGGGCGCCCCAGGATCTGGCGTATGGATGCGCCCGCGCGCGGCATGGCCAGCACCTCGAACTTTTCCGAGCGCGGATCGAAACGCAGCATGGCGTTGTGTTCCCACTCCGAGGCCCAGACCATGTCCTTGTCGTCCACGTAGACCGCGTAGACACGCGGACTGTCGCCGGGCGCCTTCCATGTGCGCCAGCTGGCCGCGCCCGAGCCCAGGGCCGGGTCGTGCATGGACAGGTTGCCGCTGTTCCATTCGGCCACCCAGATGCGGCCCCGGCTGTCGGACCAGACGCGGCGAGCGCCCTGTTTGGGTGTGGGCGGCTCGACGATGCGCGAGGCGCCGGTCTGGAGGTCCATCTGCGCGATGTAGGAACCGGCCAGCGAACACCACCAGATGTCGCCCTTGGGCGTGGCGCAGATGCCGTAGGGCCCACGCCCGCGCGGCGCGGCCTGCACGCTGACGGTGCCGCTGCGCACCGCGACCTTGCCCACATAACCGCTCTGCCCGGTGAACCAGAGGTCGCCATTGCCGTCGAAGGCGCAGGTGTTGAGGTTGGCGTAAGGCGTGCCCGCGGGCAGGGGATAGACGCGCACCTCGCGCGCGGGCCAGCTCACGCGCACGATGGCGTTCTGTCCGCCATCGGTGAGCCACGCTGCGCCGTCGCGACCGGCGATGACGCCGTGGGGCGAGGAACCGCTGCCCAGGGTGATGAGCTCGGTCTTGCCCGTGCGCGGGTCGAACCAGCCCAGGTGGCCGCTGCGTTGCGCGGAGAACCAGACCCCGCCGTCGGGTGCTGGGGCTATGTCATGGATGCCGGTGGCACGCGGTGTGTTGAGCGGCCAGGATTGCAGACGTGAGTTCAGGGCCTGGGCATGCCCGCTGCCGGGGGCGCCCCACAGGCCCAGGGCCAGGGCAGGCAAGGCGACCAGGGCCTGGCGGCGCTGAGGACCGGGAACCTCAGGCGGGGCGTGAGGGCGAGCGAACGATGCGGGTCTCATGGCCGTGACTCCTTGCGGTGGCACCCGCCAGGGCGGGGCACCCATTCTGGCAGCAAGCTGGGCCGGGGGGCAAGCGCCCGGGATCAGGGCCAGTCGCTGAAGGGGAAGGGCGTCTCTTCGCTGGCGAAGCTCAGGTAATCGGTGATCTGGCGCAGGTACTGCCCCAGGCTGCGACCGAAGTGCTGCAGGCGTTCGTTGGGACCATCGCTCACGATGGACAGCAGCAGCTGCACCAGGGCCAGGGCGCCCAGCACGCTGAGGGCCAGGTACAGGGCCATGCCCATCAGGAGCATGAAAAGCACACGAAGCCAGAGGCTGCGTTTTTCGGGGATGTTGGTCATGTCGCTCATGGGGCCCTCCTGTGTATGGGTCGTTTACGGCGAACGGTGCAGGCGCGGGGCGGCCAGCAGGGCCAGGTTTTCCTCGATGGCCAGGTCCACGTTGCGCCAGCGGCCCTTGAGCTGGGCCTTGTCCATGGCGGCCTGCAGCTGTTGCAGGTCTTTCACCGTGGGCGCCACCTTGATCTGGGCGATGGCCGCAGCCGCGTTGCCGCCCTTGATCAGCATGAGCACCTTGCCCGGCCATTCACTCTGTTTTGCCATCCATGCACCTGTCAGTTCTTCAGGCCTCACTGTACACACTGGCAGCGGGTATGCTCGCCAGCAGATGAACTACACCGTCAAATTGTTCGACGCCGAGGGCGAGTCCGAGCCCCGGCACCGCGAGGCCGTGTCGCGCTTTCGCCGTGCGCTGGAAGACACGCTGGGCGATGCCAGCCTGGTCCTGCCCGTGTACCTGGCCTACCAGCGCATCGCGGCGGCCTACGGCGAGCAGCCTGATGTTGCCGCGCTGACCGATGCTGAGCGCGAGATCGTCGAGCAATGGCAGGCCGCCGAAACCGCTGCCATCACGGCCGTTTTTGGCCCGCTGCGCAATATGGGTGACGGGATGTACGAGCTCAAGCCGGCGTAGCACCCAGCCCGAGGGCGTGGAACACGCGGATGGCGGCCCAGGCGTCGTTGGCGGCGTAGACCAGCTGGGCCTCCGTGAGCCGAGGGTTGGCCCAGTTAGATGTGGCGGCCTTCTTGGATTTGAGGAAACGGCGGTTGAAAAGGATGGCCACGGCAGCCTTCACGCCCATGTCCTTGCGGTAGCCGCGCTCACGGAACACGGCGTTGAGCTCCAGCACACCGGCCGGCTCCACGCCCAGCTTGGCCGTGATGCGCTTGCGGTCGTCGCCCAGGCCGAAGCCGGCCTTGGTGACACTGTGCAGCGCCAGCAGCTCGGCCACCGGCGCACGGCTGGCGGGTTCATGCAATTGAAAGACCCAGGCCTGTTCGGGGGTGGCGAGTTGCACGATGTGCGGCCCGTCGGACTGTTCACCGACCTGGAAGGTGGGCTTGGATTCGGTGTCGAAGCCCAGGTGGGCAACACTGGCCAGTTCGGCGCAGGCTTTTTCGGCTTCCTTGACGCTGCTGACCAGGCGGATGCGGTCCATACCCAGGCGCTCGAAAGGGTCGAGCAGGGCGATTTCTTCCTTGCCCGGGGTGTTCTGATGGGTGTTCATGCGCCTGTTTATCGTTGTGCGAGATTGGGGTGACAAAAGCCTGGGTATTGAGTATGCTCTTTCGCACGAACTGCTGCGATACAAGGCAGGTGGGCCATACCGGGCGCAAACTAGATACTCAGGGGTGGATCATGGTTTTCGACTTCGAAGAACGGGCAGACCACATCGACCAGATGTCCAAGCTGTTGTCGGTGATGCAGGACGTGGCGCGCAAACTGGCGAACGAGTCCCATGGCCGCTCCTACGACAGGGCGCGCGAGCTCAACGAAATCCTGCACATGGCGCGCGAGCAGATCACCACCATCGAGACCGAGGAGCGCCGGCTGTACCAGCTGGAGAGGCGCCGGGCACCGCGTGGCAACTACGAGGTCTGAGCGCCGGGGATAATCGGGCGTTCGACATAACGCCCCATGCAAAGCAGCAAATCCTTCACGAGCGGTGACTACCAGCTCTACCCCTCGCCGCGCAACGCGCACCGCATCCTGTTCGAGCACCAGGTCTTCGTGCCCTTTCCCTATGCGCTGATCGATCTGGCGGCCATGGGACTCAAGGGTCGTTACAGCCTCTTCGCCGCCAGCCGCCTGGCCGACCGCAAACAGGGGCAGCTCGTGAGCTTCGAGAACGAGGCCGACGTCACCACCTTCAACGCCAGGTTCGAACCTTGAAGAGCGGCGGGGGTCTGGTTTATTCCACCGAGGGCGGGCGCATGTGCCCGGTCTGCCGTCGACCGCAGGCGCAGTGCGCCTGCAAACAACAGCAGGCCACCCAGCCGC
The DNA here is from genome assembly GCF_059415585.1 of Hylemonella sp. GW821-FHT10B10. Taxonomy (NCBI): domain Bacteria; kingdom Pseudomonadati; phylum Pseudomonadota; class Betaproteobacteria; order Burkholderiales; family Comamonadaceae; genus Hylemonella; species Hylemonella sp. GW821-FHT10B10. Next base: position 1,340,371 of record NZ_JBWKNN010000001.1, read on the forward strand.
TGGGGGACGGCAAGGTGCGGGTCTCGCGCGAAACCAGCGGTCGCGGCGGCAAGGCCGTGACGGTGGTGCGGGGCCTTCCGCTGGATGCCACGGCGCTGACCCAGCTGGGCAAGCAGCTCAAGGCGGCTTGTGGAACCGGCGGCACGGTCAAGGACGGTGTGATCGAGGTACAGGGTGACCATACTGACAAGGTGTTGGCACTGTTGCAGGCCCGGGGTTATGCGGCCAAGAGGTCCGGCGGATGATCCCCGATGCCGAGCAGCTGCAGCGCCTGCTGACGGTGGAAATGCCCTACGGCAAACACAAGGGCTGCCTGATCGCGGACCTGCCCGGCAACTACCTGAACTGGTTCGCACGCGAAGGTTTTCCCAGCGGAGACCTGGGTCGCCTGCTGGCCCTGATGCATGAGATCGACCACAACGGTCTGTCCGGCTTGCTCACGCCGTTGCGCCGGCAACTGCGCAAAGGTCCCTAGGCCTTTTTCTTCACCACGGGTGCCTTGCCGGGAAAACGCGTCTGCTGGTGTTCGCGCGGGCGGTAGAGCTGCACTTCCTGCTCGTAACCGAGCTTGCTCTTGAGCACGCTGTTGCACTGCGTCACCACGTCCTCCAGTGTCTTGCGTCCGGCGGTCGCACGCAGCTGCTGGATCAGCATGAAGGTCATGGCGCCGTAGGGCACGGAACCATGCGTGTATTCATAGGCGTACTGGTCTTCCCGGCAAGCCGCCAGCAGCACGGGGTTGTAGGGGCCGTGGTGGCCCAGACGCCTGGTGGCGGCCTTGAAGGCGGCCGGGTTGTCGCTCCAGCGGCCCACGGCACGGCCCATTTTCTGGGTGGCGCCATCCATTCCCAGGTAACGACGCACCACATCGGCGGGCGCCTTGTTCATGCGTCCGCGCAGGTCCAGCTTCTTGCGTGGGAACCACATCTGCTTGTCCACGTCCCATTCGATACCGCGGTGGCGTACGTCATCGGGCGGGTTGATGCCGCGCACCGCCACGCCACCGGCGCGTGCGATGCCACCCGAATGGCAGCAATCCAGGATGATGGAAAAGCGCGCCTCGTAGGGCAGGTTGGCGTAGTACTGGGCCAGCATGTCGTCGGTGATGCCGGTGTTGCCGCTCCAGTCGAAGTCGTAGGTGACCAGGGCCTCATCCTTGTGGTCGGGTTCACCGTCGGTATCCAGGGCGGCCACCTGGGCGCCGTGGCCCGAGTAGAAGAGGACACGCTCGTCGCCGGCGCGCACGTCTTCGAGCAGCCACTGCAGCCGCTCCTGCACACCGCGGGTGGTGGCCCGTGCGTCGAGCACCACGCGGATTTCCTCGGGCTGGTAGCCGCGCTCCTGCAGCATGGCACTCATCTGGAACACGTCATTGACGCAACCGCTCAGGCGATTCTCCGGCTGTGGGTAGTCGTTGATGCCGATCAGCAGAACGCGGCGCTTGCGCGGGCTGCGGCGCTGGATGGTAGGCGCCTTGAACCAGGTGCCGCCCACGGCCGGTGCCGGCCTGGGCTTGGCGGGTTTCGCACTGCGTGGCAGGGAGCTGGCCAGGCCGGCCCAGACATTGCTGGCCGTGACCTCGTGCACGAGGTACTGCTCGGCGCTGTGGTCCAGCGGGCCCCATTCGTCGAAAAAGGTGTCGAGCTGGGTGAAAGGGGCCTCGGGGAAATCCAGCTCGCAGGTCAGCACCGCGTCTTCGGAATTGAAGAGGTGGTACCAGTGGCGCACGGTGGTGAGGGGCTTGAGGTAGCCCCCGAAGCTTTCGGCCAGGGCCGGGTGGCCGATCTGCGAACCCAGGGTGACGAAAAGACGGTCCTGGGCCAGGGACTGCTGGGCGGCCAGGGTGTCGTAGGTGATGAGCGAACCCAGGCTGTGCGCGCAGATCACGTGTGGATTGACGCTCTTGATGCTTTGCGCCAGCTCGCTGGACAGCCGCTGGCGCAGCTGAGGCAGAGCGGTCCACTTGGCGACCATGCCGATGGTGTTGTCGAGCAGCGTGCCCAGGCCTTTTTCGGCGCCACGGCCCATGGCGCGACGATGCGCCCAGTAGCTGTTCCACAGGCGCTTGACGGCATCGGCATAGACGGCAGCGTCGGCACTGGCGGCCTCGAAGTGCGCGTTGTAGCGCAGCTCGTGGACCTCGAAGGCGTCGGCGGCCACGCCGGCGCTGGCGGCCGCTGTCCGGATGGACTGCTGCCATTTGGCCAGCCAATCGCCGTTCTCATTGGTGTTGACGCCGTGGATGCACAGGATGCGGATGCTCATGGGACCCCCTGCTAGCTGCTTGTGGATGTGCGTCTTTATAGGCACAAACGCGACGCCTGTCTTCCCCTGTTTGTGGGAGATGGTCATAATCGGCGCGCAGTCACCACAGAGTCCAACCGAGCAAGCGCATGGCCCTTTTTGTCGATTCCGCCACCGTCACCCATGGCATCCAGCTGGCTGTGGCCCCCGTTTTCCTGCTGACCGCCGTCTCCGGGATGATCGGCGCCGTGGCCGGACGGCTTTCGCGCATCATCGACCGCGGTCGCGTGCTGGAGGAAAAGCTGCGCCTGGACGTCGAACCCCTGCTGGCGCCGCAATGGCAGGCCGAGTTGCTCATGCTGCGCAAGCGTGGCCTGCTGGCCAACAGCACCATTGGCCTGCTGACCCTTTGCGCCTTCATGATCGGGCTGACCATCGTGGTGCTCTTCCTGGGGGAGACCACAGTCTTCCAGATCGACCGGCTGGCGATCTACGCCTTCCTGGCCGGCGTGAGCTGCTTCATGGCCGCGCTGTGCTGCTTCTTCGCCGAGACCCTGCTGGCCACGCGCGTGCTGAAGTTCGGTCAGCCTGTGACTGATTAACGCCGCAGCAGGTTCTTGAGCCTGTCTTCAGCTTGCTCCTTGAGGCGCTGCGCGGCCTTGGCTTTTTCCTCGTCCAGGCGCTGCTGTGTCTCCTGCTGCAGCTGCGCCTTGCGTTGGTCGACGAGCTCCTTGGCGCGGTTGCCAGCACCGGCGCCGAAGTCGATCTTCCAGCCGATGGCCTTGTAGGGTCCGCTCAGGCGCACGGGCAGGGTCAGGCCCTTGAGCTGTTCCATCTCGGGGCCGCCCTGGCCCTGCAGGGTGGGCACCACGGTGGCCTTGACCGTGTAGTCCAGCCTGTCCTCGGCAATGAAGATGTCGCCAGCGCCGCCCAGACGCAGCAGCGGGGTCTTGGCGGAGAGGTCGTCGTTGTGGGCCACACCCTGTTTGATCTTGAAGCTGGCGCCGAACTCGGTGAAGTCGGTCTTCTCCTGGGCACCGGCCTTGCCTTCCTGGGAGCCGCCGCCGAGTCTGGTCTTGGCGCTGCGCAGGGCGCCTGCGATGTCCAGGCCGTTGATGGCGCCGTCGGTGAGCTGCACGCCAGCCGTGCCGTTGAGGTTCTTCTTGAACAGGCTCACGGTGTTGCCGCCGGTGCTGACGTCCAGTGCCACGTTGCCGCGCCCGTCGATGGGCTGCTGGTCCAGCGCATCTTTCATCAGCGGGCCGATGTTGATGCCGCGCAGGTCCAGCTTGGCGCCCAGGGTCTGCGGCGCCTGGGCGTTGGCCGTGAGGGTGCCGTTGACACCTCCGCCGTAGAGCGTGGCCGTCAGCGGATGGAGCTCGGCCTTACCGCCCGCGGCCTTGAGCTGCATGCGGATGCTGGCGGCGCGCAGGTTCATGAACTTGAGCGAGGCGATCTTGAGCGCGCCCCGCGCGTCCAGCGTGCGCAGCGGTGCAAGATCGATCACGGCTTCAGGCCCGGACGGGCCGCTGCCGGCGGCTGCAGCAGATTTCTCGCTCTTGGGCAGGTAACGGTCGGCGTCGAGTTCGCCCACGGCAATGTCGAAGTCGATGGCCGGCTGCGAGAAGCGCTTTACGCCGGCCTTGATGGCCAGGCTGGTACTGTCGAGCTGGCCGTCCAGGGCCAGCTGCGCGGCTTCATGGGCCAGGTCGACCGAGACCGGGCCTTGCAGCTTGAGCGCCAGCGTGCCGCCAGCCGGGTTGGGGGCCGAGACCTCCAGCGTGAGCGCGGGGACCTTGACAGCTTGCGCACTGGCCTCGACGCTGGCCAGGCCCAGCTTGATTTGCAGATCGCGTTGGCCGGCTGCGGCGCCACCCAGGCTGGCCTTGAAGTTTTCGAACAGGATCTTTTGCTGCGCAAGCTGGGGCGTGAAGTCGCCCTTGACGCTCAGCTGCAAGGCCAATTGCGGGTTCTCTCCCTTGAGGTCGGCGCCGAAGTCCAGGGGACTCTTTTTGCCCTCGGCGATGGCGCCGGTGCTGAAGTTCAGCCTGGAGACGCTCAGGCGCTGGCCGCTGGCGTTGTCGCGGTAGTCCAGGCTGGCGTTGGTGATAGCGATGCCGCCAACCTGGAGCAGGGGCAGGGTGGCAGGCGCCTCCGGCTTGCCGGCCTCCGGCTGGGCAGGGGCCTTGTCACCGCTGGACAGCAGATCGTCGAAGTTGAAATGGCCCTGGCGGTCACGTTGCACTTTGACATTCAGTCCGTCGACCAGCACGCGGTCCACCTCCACCTTTTTGGAAAACAGCGGCAACAGTGCCACCGAGACCTTGACCTGCTGGGCGGCCGCGAAGACCTGCTCGCTGCGCGCTTCGGACAGGGAAATCTGGCCCAGATCTGCGCCGATGCGCGGGAACAGCGTGAGCCGGATCTCGCCGGGGATGGTCAGGGTGCGGCCGGTCTCTTCCTTGACCAGCTTGATGAGCTCGGGTTTGTAGTCGTTGGGGTTGAAGGTGGCGACGACGAAGGCCACCACGGCCACCAGCAGCACGACGATGGCGGCAAGGGCGACGAGGAAGATTTTGAGGGCTTTGTTCATGACGTAGGTCTCACAGCTCAGGCTTGCTGACAGGATAACGCAGCGGGTCCGCTGCAGGTTGGCATCAGAGCTTGCCGTCGCGCGCCAGTTTGGCGGCCAACTCACTCAGCGCTGCGTAGGCGGCGCCCGCCTGTGTATCCCACTCAGCGACGGCATGCCACTGGCGCTGCACCAGGGCCGTGTCTCCGCGGGCTGCCGGGCCGGTCAGCGCGCCGGCCGGTCCCAGGGCCAGCAGGTTGTCCACGGCATTGCGCAGCAGGGTGGCGCGCAACTGCGGCAGCAGTTCGGACGGCACGCCGCTGTTCAACCAGAGCGCTTCGGCCGTGGCCTGCAGCACGGGCAGGAAGTTGGTGGCGAAGACCGCTGCGGCGTGGTAACGCAGCTTGTCGGCCGAGGGCAGGGTGAAACAACGCGCGCCGAGGGCGCTGAACAGGGCCTGCAGAGCGGCCATGGCCTTGGCCTCGCCTTCGAGAGCGCAGGGTGTGCCGGCGAATTGCTGCACGGCTGCGGCCGGTGTGGCAAAGCTCAGGATGCAGTGCGCGCTGGCGATCTGCCAGCCCAGACCTTGCAGGGATGCAAGCTCAGCCGCCGCCAGCGCACCGCTGGCGTGGAAGACGATGGACGGTGGTCGGCCCGTACGGGCCAGGGCTTGCGCGCTGGCGGCGATCTGCCGGTCGGGCACGGCGATCAGCCAGTAGTCGGCGGGACGCATGGTTTCCAGGGATGCGACTGGGTGGCCGGTGCCGATGAAGTCCACCGCCGCCCGTGCGCTGGCCATCGAGGTGGTCAGCACGTCCTGCATTTGCAAGACGCCCCGGCTGTGCCACAGCTGGCCCAGCGTCCTGCCTACGCGTCCGGCACCGATCAGGTTGAGCGTGGGCAAAGGCATGACGGGGATCAGACCAGGCCGAACCAGCCCAGCAGGCCGCCGATACCCAGCAACCACAGCAGATGCAGGCGGGTGCGCCAAACGATCAGGGCGGTCACCGCGGTGATCAGCCACAGTGGCCAGTCGCGCGCCGGGTCGCCGTGGGCCCGGGCCAGGATCCAGCCGGTGGCGATCAGCAGGGCGATCACGATGGGGGCCATGCCCAGCTTGAAGGCGCGCACGGCGCGCAAGTCGCGGTTCTCATGGCTCCAGCGCGAGGTGACGTAGACCAGGATGGTGCTGGGCATGATGATGCCCACCATGCAGACCAGCACGCCGAACAGCGCCCAGCCCAGTCCCCCGGTGTTGAGCCCGACATGCCAGCCCAGAAGGGCCACGAACAGGATGTTCGGCCCGGGCGCGGCCTGCGCGATGGCGATGGACGAGGTGTACTGGGGATCAGTGAGCCAGCCCTGCTGGTCCACCAGAAAGCGGTGCATGTCCGGCGCTGTGGTGATGCCACCGCCCACGGACAGCAGGGAGAGGGTCAGAAAGTGCGTGAAGAGATAGAGCCAGTCGCCCCAGCCCAGGTCCAGCATCGGGTTCATGCGCGTGCCTCCTGGCCCAGCAGGCGGTAGGCGAGCACGCAGGCCACACTGCCCAGGCCCAGCAGCACATAGATCAGCGGCCAGCGCAACAGGGCCACGGCGATGAAGCCCAGCACGCCCAGCACGCTGTTCAGGGCGATGCCCATGACGCTGCTCTTGAGGGAGGTCGCGAGCCGCAATCCGGTGGCCACCACCAGGCCCGCGGCCACCGCCCCCATGCCTCGCAGCGCGCCGATGACGCCGGGGTGGCTGGCGAACTGGGCGTACAGGAGGGCCAGGGACAGCACCACGACCATCGGTGCGGTGAAGATACCGGCCAGCGCCGCCAGCACGCCGGGCACACCGAAGTAGCGCCCGCCGATCATGACGGCCAGGTTCACCACGTTGGGGCCGGGCATGATCTGGGCCACGGCCCATTCCTCGACAAATTCCTCGTTCGTGAACCAGCGTTTGCGCTCAACCAGTTCGCGCTGTGCCACGGCGAGCACGCCACCAAAGCCCTGCAGGGCCAGCACGGTGAAGGAAATGAAGAGATCCGCCAGGGATTGGGGTTGCGTGCGTTCGACGCTGCGGGAAGTGTCATCCATGCGCCGATTATCGGGCCTCTTGTCCCGCAAACGCTTGACGGGCCGCGTGGCCGTACCCAAGATCAGCCGCATGTCCGACGCCGTACCGCAGCTCCTCCTGAACCAGCTTTCCTTTCCCGAATCCCCGCGCTGGCACGAGGGTGCGCTCTGGTTTTCCGACTTCTACACGCAGCTGGTGATGCGCCTGTGGCCGGACGGGCGCTGCGAGACCGTGGCGACCGTACCGGGCCAGCCCTCGGGCCTGGGCTGGCTACCCGACGGGCGCCTGCTCGTGGTGTCCATGAAGGAGCGGCGCCTGTTGCGGCTGGACGGCGATACGCTGGTCGAAGTGGCGGACTTGTCGGCCCTGGCGCCTTTTCACTGCAACGACATGGTGGTCGATGCCCAGGGGCGCGCCTACATTGGCAATTTCGGCTTCGACATGCTGGCGCGGGCCGAGCCGCGGGCCACGAATCTGATCCTGGTGGAACCCGACGGTCGCGCCCGCGTCGTGGCCGAAGACCTGATGTTTCCCAACGGCAGCGTCATCACACCGGACGGGCACACGCTGATCGTGGCCGAGAGTTTTGCCGCGCGGCTGACAGCTTTTGACATTGGCGCCGATGGTGCGCTGAGTGGACGCCGTACCTGGGCAGCGATCCCCAAGAGCAGCCCGGACGGCATCTGTCTGGACGCCGAGGGCGCGGTCTGGCTGGCCTCACCGGCCAGCCGCGAAGTGCTGCGCGTGCGGGAGGGGGGTGAAGTGACACAGCGCCTGCCCATGCCAGGACAGCCCTTGGCCTGCATGCTGGGCGGGCCACAGCGGCGCACCCTCTACATCCTCTCCAGCAAGGTCATGGTGACACCCGAACAGGCGCGAGAGCTGCGCACGGGCACCATCCACACCCTGGACGTGACGGTGGCCGGCGCGGGCCGGCCCTAGTTGCGCGCGTAGTTGAGCTGGAAGTTGTTGACCCCGTCAAAACGGGTGATTTCGTTGGCCAGCTCCGCGATGGGGACCATCCTCTGCCGGTTGCGCGCCACGGCCACGAAGGACCATTCCAGGACATCCTCCCGGCATTCGATGGAAATGGTGCCGGTCGCAATGTCGTAACCGCGCTTGCTGGCCATCTGCTGCAAAGCGGCTTCACTGGGTTTGAAGCCGGGTTTGAAGCACAGAGTGATGGCCACGGCCTGGCGCGAGGGCAACCAGGTTTCGAGTCGGGAGATCCACATCATGGAGAAGGCCGAGAGGCCGGCCAGGGCCATGGCTGCGCCATAGAAGCCCACGCCGACCAGGATGCCGATGACCGAGGCCGACCACAGGGAGGCCGCCGTGGTCAGGCCGCTGATGTTGAACCCCTCGCGCATGATGACCCCGGCGCAGAGGAAACCGATGCCGGTGACAATGCCCTGGATCACGCGGCTGGTGTCGGTGGCCGTGCCCAGCAGGAAGTTGCCGCCGAACCAGGAGGCGGAGTAGCCGCCGATGACGGTCAGCGCGGCAGAGGCCATGCAGACCAGGCCGTAGGTGCGCATGCCGGCCGCCCGGCCATGGTAAGACCGCTCGTACCCGACCAGCAGGCCCAGCAGCAGGGCGCCCAGAAGGTTGAGGAAGACCAGGACATTGGTCTTGATCATGGGGATGGTCCAGAACGCGGCGAGGGTGTCGAAGGTGGGCATGTGACAGTGGGTTACAGATGGCTTGGAACCATTCTGCGCCCGCGGAACGGTGCTGCCAAGCGAGGGATCCCCCCGGGCCCCCGCTGGTATTGCCAAAAACGTACACTTCAGGGTTGCCTGTCCCGCTTATGAACGCTCCCGTCGACGTCTCCCTCTTTCCGCGCGCCGCCAAACCGCTGACCAGTTACCGCAAGTACTGGGCCGCGCGCTTTGGCACGGCCCCCATCCTGCCCATGAGCCGCAAGGAGATGGAGCAGCTGGGCTGGGACAGTTGCGACATCATCCTGGTCACGGGCGACGCCTATGTGGACCACCCGAGTTTCGGCATGGCCGTGATCGGCCGGGTACTGGAGGCGCAGGGCTTCCGCGTGGGCATCATTGCCCAGCCCGATTGGCAGAGCGCCGACCCCTTCAAGGTGCTGGGCAAACCCAACCTGTTCTGGGGTGTGACCGCGGGCAACATGGATTCCATGATCAACCGCTACACAGCGGACCGCAAGATCCGCAGCGACGATGCCTATACCCCGGGCGACGTGGGCGGCAAGCGGCCGGACCGCGCAGCCATCGTCTACAGCCAGCGCTGCCGCGAGGCCTATCCGGACGTGCCCATCGTGCTGGGCGGCATCGAGGGCTCGCTGCGCCGCATCGCCCACTACGACTACTGGAGCGACAAGGTGCGCCGGTCCATCGTGGTGGACAGCAAGTGCGACCTGCTGCTTTACGGCAATGCCGAGCGCGCCCTGGTCGAGGTGGCACACCGCATCGCCGCGCGCGAACCCGTGCAGCAGATCACCGATGTGCGCGGCACGGCCTTTGTGCAGCGCGAGAGCCCCGAGGGCTGGTTCGAGATCGACTCGAGCGAGGTGGACACGCCGGGCCACATCGAAGAGCACATCAACCCCTACCAGACCACGTCCGAGCAGGCCGCAGCCCAGGGCCAGTCCTGCAGCAAGGAAGAGGGCGGTACCGCACCTGCCGTGATGCCGGCCATCCAGCCCATCACCTTCATGGCCAACCCGGCGCTCACGGGCAAGGGCAGCATCAAGCGCCTGCCGCGTGACCGCAGCGTGATCCGTCTGCCCAGCTTCGAGCAGGTCAAGTCCGACCCGGTGCTTTATGCCCACGCCAACCGTGTCCTGCACCTGGAGACCAACCCCGGCAATGCGCGGGCCCTGGTGCAGGCGCACGGCGAAGGCACAACAGCGCGCGACGTCTGGATCAACCCGCCTCCGATTCCGCTGACCACGGCCGAGATGGACTATGTCTTCGGCCTGCACTACGCGCGCAGCCCGCATCCGGTCTATGCCGACGAAAACGGCAGCCATGACGGTGCCACCAAGATCCCGGCCTGGGAGATGATCCGCTTCAGCGTGAACATCATGCGCGGCTGTTTCGGCGGCTGCACGTTCTGCTCGATCACCGAGCACGAGGGCCGCATCATCCAGAGCCGCTCGGAAGACTCGGTGATCCAGGAGATCGAGGACATCCGCGACAAGGTCAGTGGTTTTACTGGCGTGATCTCCGACCTGGGCGGACCGACTGCGAACATGTACCGCATCGGCTGCAAGAGCCCCGAGATCGAGGCCGCCTGTCGCAAGCCCAGCTGCGTCTACCCGGGCATCTGCCAGAACCTGAACACCGACCACAGCGCGCTGATCCACATGTACCGGCGCGCGCGTGCGCTCAAGGGCGTGAAGAAGATCCTGATCGGATCGGGCCTGCGCTACGACCTGGCCGTGAAGTCGCCCGAGTACGTCAAGGAACTGGTACAGCACCACGTGGGCGGCTACCTGAAGATCGCGCCCGAGCACACCGAAGGCGGGCCGCTCTCCAAGATGATGAAGCCCGGCATCGGCAGCTATGACAAGTTCAAGCAGATGTTCGAGAAGTTCAGCGCGGAAGTTGGCAAGAAGCAATACCTCATTCCATACTTCATCGCGGCCCACCCGGGCACGAGCGACGAGGACATGATGAACTTGGCGCTGTGGCTCAAGAAGAACGGGTTCCGCGCCGATCAGGTGCAGACCTTCTATCCCAGCCCCATGGCCACGGCCACGACCATGTACCACAGCGGCCTGAACCCGCTCAAGGGGATCCACCGCGACGCGCGGGGCGAAAAGGTCGATATCGTGCGCGGCGACAAGCGCCGTCGCCTGCACAAGGCCTTCCTGCGTTACCACGACCCCAACAACTGGCCGCTGCTGCGTGAAGCGCTCAAGACCATGGGCCGTGCCGACCTGATCGGCAACGGCAAGCAGCATCTGATCCCGACCTTCCAGCCGCTGACCGACGGCAGCTACCAGAGCGCGCGGCGCAAGAACTCCACGCCTTCGGCCGCCAAGCCCGCCGTGAACACCCCGGTCAAAGGTCTCATCCTGACCCGGCACACCGGTCTGCCCCCGCGCGAGACCGGCAGCGCCAAGGCCAAGCCGGCGCGCAAACCGCGCTGAGCTTTATTTCTTGAGAGTGTGCAGCGGCAGATCCAGCCGCTGCGCCAGTGCATCCAGCGTGCGTCGGCTTTGCTGCCCGAACCAGATTGCCAAGGCCTGGTGCATGGTCGGCCCCATCATCGACGCCGGCTTCAGACCCGCTGCCTCGCACAGCGCCTGCGCAAAATGCGGCTCCAGCGCCGCCACGGCCACGCGCCCGTCCTTGCAGGCATACACACGGTAGCCGGCATGGCCGCCCCCCACCGCGCTTGTCGGAGCGGTCAGACCCCAGCGCCGTGGCAGACCCAGCCAAGCCGCGGCCTCCGAGAGGGCCACTTCATGCCGCGTGCCGTGGCCTTGCTTCTGACGCAGCATCAGGGCCTGCAGCACGGCTTCGCTGGCCAGCAGGGCGCCGCCCATGTCGGCAAAGAGTGTAGGGGGCAGGGCCAGACCGTTGATCAGGTCCTGCTCGGCCATATAGGTTAGGTCGTGCCCCGGGATCTCCGCCGCCGGGCCTGGGGCACCGACGATGGTCACGAGGTTCAGGGCCGGGTACTCCCGGTGCAGCGCAGACCAACCCAGGCCCAGACGCTTGAGCGCAGAGGGGCGGAAGGAAGTCAGCAGCACGTCGGCGCGGACCAGTTCGCGTTGCAGCAGCTTGCGGCCGGTGTCGGTTTTGAGGTCAGCTTGGAGCACCCGGATGCCCGTGTGAAGTTCCGCATAGGCAGCGGCCTGGTAGGCCTGCATGGGATCGCCGGCGGGCGGTTCGAGCTTGGTGCAGCGGGCCCCCAGGAGATGCAGGCGCATGAGGGCGGCCGGGCCTGGCAGGTTCAGCGCGAGGCTGAATACGCGCACGCCCTTGAGGGGTTTGGAGGTCTGTGCCATGGCGGCCAGTGTAATGAAGCCGGCGGTCGGACCGTGTTTGGACAGATGTGTTTTTCTTTGATACGCTGGGACATGCGGGTCCGTACAAGACCCGAAGGGTGAGGTGATCTTGACGATCGATTTGTCTGCAACAGACCCCCATGCGGCACGTGCCGATCAGGCCCGTGGCCTGATTGCCATCGTCTGGGTGTTCGTCGGGGTGGTCATCCTGCTGCTGCTGCTGGCCAGCTACAGCATCAGCCTCATGTCGGCGGGCCGTGCCTATGTGGGCGGCGAGGGCATGTGGTCCAAGGCGCAGAAGCAGGCCGTGCACGCCCTCTTGCGTTACACGCAGGATCACCAGTCCGTCGATTACCAGCGCTATGAAGCGGCGCTTTCGGTGGTGCTGGGCGACCGCCAGGCCCGGCTGGAACTGGAAAAACCCGATCCCGACCTGGGCGTGGCCGCCCAGGGCTTTCTGCAAGGGCGCAATCACCCTGATGACGTCCAGGGCATGATCCACCTGTTCCGGGTCTTTCGCCGCGTGCCGGAGATCGACCAGGCCATCACGATCTGGGCCGAGGCCGATGTGCATATCGACCGGCTGATCGACCTGGGGACCCAGATCCGGGCCAGCGTGCGGGCAGGGAAAGCCGGTCCGGCCATCACGCGAGCCTACCTGCAGCAACTCGACGATATCGACCGCGCGCTCACACCGCTGGAAGACGCGTTCTCATCTACCCTGGCAGGTGCCGCGCGCAAGACCAGCACCGTGTTGTTGGGGTTGATGTTTGTGGTGGTCTCGATCCTGCTGGCGGTGGCCTACCAGTTCTCGCGCCGGCTCGTCATGCAGAACGCGAGCTTCCAGCGCGCCTTGGTCGACAGCGAAACCCAGCTGCGCGGGCTGCTCCAGCTCGCGCCCCTGCCCATCCTGATCGTGCGCCGGGAAGATGCCGCCATTGTGTTCGCCAACGAGCGAGCACAGGCCCAGTTCCGAATGGAGGACAACGCCGCGCAGGTGTACAAGGCGGACAGTTTTTACGTGCGCCCCGAGGAACGCAAAGAGCTGATTGGCGCCGTCTGGCGCAAGGGCGGTCTGCGCGATCAGGAGGTCGAGCTGCAAGACAGCAGCGGCGGGCGCTTCTGGGCGCTGGTGTCCTGCCAGCGCATCGATTTCGCGGGGGGCGACTGCGTTCTGACCACGTTGACCAACATCGACGAACGCAAGCGTGCGCAGCAGGAATTGCACCACCGGGCCTTCCATGACGAATTGACCGGCCTGCCCAACCGCTCCATGTTCATGGACGCTCTCAACCGCACGCGGCACCGTGCGGAGCGCCGCAATGGCATTTTCCTGCTCTTTTTTGTCGACCTTGACGACTTCAAGGCGGTGAACGACACGCACGGCCACCGGCTGGGGGATATGTTGCTGCGCGAGGTGGCCTTGCGTTTGCGCCTGTGCCTGCGCGAGGGTGACCTGGTAGCGCGCCTGGGCGGTGACGAGTTCGTGGCCTTGGTAGAGAGCGAAGAACGCGCCGAGGATGCGGCCGTCATTGCGCACAAGATGCTGGCCGCGCTGGCACCCGACTATGTCTTCGACGACAAGGTGCTCAAGGTCACGGCGAGCATCGGCGTCAGCCGCTACCCGCACGACGGTACGGAACTCGCCGAACTGATGCGTCGTGCGGACGCGGCCATGTACCGCGCCAAGGCGAGCGGGCGCAATACCTTCAAGACAAACACCGCCGAGAGTTGAGCTCCCGGGCCGACGGTGCCTCGCTCAGCGGCCGAAGTCCAGCGGCAGGCCCACGTAGTTCTCGGCAATGCTGCGCGAGCCGGCCTCGCTGTGAATCAGGTAGTCCAATTCGGCTTCCTGGAACTTCTGGGCGATCTCGCCTTCGTTCGGGAAACGGTGCATCAGGCTGGTGAACCACCAGGAGAAACGTTCGGCGCGCCAGATGCGCTTGAGCGCCAGTTCGGAATAGCGGTCAATGCCGGCTTCGGACTTGTCCTGGTAATACTCGACCAGCCCGTTGAACAGGTATTTCACATCGGTGGCGGCCAGGTTCAGGCCCTTGGCGCCCGTGGGCGGCACGATGTGACCGGCGTCACCGGCCAGGAACATGCGACCGAAGCGCAGCGGCTCGGTCACGAAGCTGCGCAGCGGGGCAATGCTCTTCTCGATGCTGGGGCCGGTGATGAGTTTGGCGCGGGCTTCGGGATCCAGGCGCAGGCGCAGTTCCTGCCAGAAGGCCTCGTCGGACCAGTCCTCGATCTTGTCTGTCAACGGCACCTGCAGGTAGTAGCGACTACGTGTGTGGCTGCGTTGTGAGCACAGGGCAAAGCCGCGCGGGCTGTTCACATAAATCAGCTCCTCGTGCACGGGCGGCGTGTCCGACAGCAGGCCCAGCCAGCCGAAAGGGTAGACCTTCTCGTATTCGCGAATGGCGCCGCGCGGTGCGCTGGCGCGGCAGACACCGTGAAAACCATCACAGCCGGCGATGAAGTCGCAGGCGATTTCATGCTTCTTGCCGTCTTTCTCGTAGGTCACGCGCGGGTTTTTCGTGTCGAAGTCGTGCACCTGCACGTTGGCGGCCTCGTAAACCGTGGTCAGGCCGGCGGCCTGGCGTGCGTCCATCAGGTCGCGCGTGAGTTCGGTCTGGCCATAGACCATGACGTTCTTGCCGCCGGTCAGCTTGTTCATGTCGATGCGGTGGCGCTCGCCCTTGAACAGCATGTCGAAGCCGCCATGGACCAGACCTTCCTTGTGCATGCGCGCGCCGACGCCAGCCTCGTCCATCAGGTCGATGCAAACCTGCTCCAGGATGCCGGCTCGGATGCGCGAGAGCACGTAGTCGCCGGTCTGGCGCTCGATGACGACGGCGGCGATGCCCGCCTTGTGCAGCAACTGGCCGAGCAGCAGGCCCGAAGGGCCGGCGCCGATGATGGCAACCTGGGTGCGCATGAGGTGCTCCTGTGCGGTAAAAAAGCGATGTCCAAGAATAGGCAGGAGTGGCCCGTAATGCATCCCTTGATGCTCGTCAATGCGCGATGATCGCCATAAATGTGCGATCATCGCGCAAACAATGAGGTTTCCATGATTGCCAAATCCGACCTGATCGAAGGCATGGCCAAGGGCATGGCCGTGCTGGAGAGCTTTGACACCGAACGCCAGCGCCTCAACGCCACGCTGGCCGCCCAGCGTGCCGGCCTCACACGCGCCGCGGCGAGGCGCCACCTGCTCACGCTGGCCCATCTGGGTTACCTGGAGACCGACGGCAGCTATTTTTGGCTATCGAGCAAGGTGCTGCGCTTTTCCGGCAGCTACCTGGCTTCGGCGCGCCTGCCGCGCCTGCTGCAACCGGCACTGGAACGCCTGGCCACGCAGACCGGGCAGGCCTATTCGGCCGTCGTGCTCAACGGCGACGAGGTGGTCATCGTGGCGCGCAACAGCGATGTGCGTCGGGGGGCCGCCGAGGGCCAGCCGCAGCTCATGGCCTACGGCCTGCACCTGGGCGCGCGGCTGCCAGCCCACGCCACCTCGACCGGTCGTGTCCTGCTGGCGGCCCTGCCACGGTCGGAGTTCCAGGCTTGGATGAAAGGACGGCTGCTGACGCGCCTGACCATGCACACCGTGACCGAGCCGCGCGCCTTTCGCGCCCTGGTCGAAGCCGTCCGGCGGGATGATCACTGCCTGAGCAGCGAGGAGCACGAACTGGGCGTACATGCCCTGGCGGTGCCTCTACGCAATGTGCAGGGCCAGGTGGTGGCCGCACTCAATGTGGTGGGCTCGACCGCGCGCCTTTCCGGTGCAACGATGCAACGCGAACTCCTCCCCCTGATGTGGGAGGCCGCGCGCGAAGTGCGCGCCCTGCTCTGAGAGGCTGTTCGCGGCGTCCATGAACTGTATGCAATTGCAACAGTTCGCAGTTGGTCCGACGCCACTTGGGGCTTGCGGTATATATTGGAAAAGGTATTCTGCATGCCTAATTTCCATCACACACAAGGAGCCACCATGAAACGTCTGTCACTCATCATCGCCCTGGCATGTGCCTTGCCCAGCGCCTGGGCCCAACTCAAGCCCTGTGACGAGTTGAAGGCCGAGATCGCGGCCAAGATCGACGCCAATGGCGTCAAGAACTACACGCTGGAGATCGTGGCCAGTGATCAGGTCGGTGACCGCAAGGTCGTGGGCAGCTGCGAGGGCGGGGCAAAGAAGATCATCTACGTACGCAACTGAGACGGCGCAAGCCCGGTCCGGTCGCCGCCTTCGGGCGGCGTTTTTTTTGTACGCACGCGTTTGCACCGCTTACAAATCCATACCATCCAGCCGCCGCTGCCGCGCCTGGCGCTGCAGAATGGTTTCGACCATGTTTTCCCTATTTCGCAAGAATCAGGGCGCCAGCCCGGAAACCCTAAGTCCCAACTCCATGCTGCCCCGGCGCATGGACCTGGAGGAACGCAAGGCGTTCCGGCGTGAACTGCTGGACCAGACCGTACGGGAAAGTCTGCAGGCCTTGAACGTGGCTGCAGACAGCTACCGGCTGCGGACCATGCCGCTGGACCCGCGCCACCACCGTTTTGTCGTCATGATCGACGTGGGCCGGCATTTCCAGCCGCAGCATGCGGGTCGTGCCTGGGATGACCCGGAAACCGAAAACTGGATACGCCAGCGCGCCTACGAGCGCTTCGGCCTGTCGCTAGATGCCATTTACTGGCGTACCGGCGAGGCGCCGGACGTCCCACGATCCTCCAGCGCCCTGGCTGCGGTCGCCCCGGCGCATCCGCACTACCAACTGGTCTCGGAAGAGGAAAAAGAGGCGCTGATGGAGGCCATCCGGCAGGGCAACGAACTGCCCGTGCTGCATGTGGGCGACTGGGAATACCAGACCGACATCGTGCCGCTGGACGACACCGGGCCGCAGCACTGAGCCGGGAAGGGGCGCTCAGTCCAGCGTAATGGCCTGCGGACGCGTGCGGTAGAACTTCAGCGGGATTTCCTGGGCCTCACGCGTGGCCTGGTTCAGTACCGACTTCTTCATCTTGCCCACCACGTGCATCTCGCAGGGTTTGCAGTCAAAGCGCAGGGTGAGCTTCTCCTTGCCGTTTAGCAGCGTCAGTGGCTCGGCGCGCACCGTGCCCTGCACGCCCGTTACACCCTTGGCCTGCTTGGGGCACAGGCTCAACGAGAAGCGCACGCAGTGCTTGGTGATCATGAGGCTGACTTCGCCTTCTTCCTCATGGCTCTCGTAGGCCGCGGCAATGACCTTGACGCCGTGTTTGGCGTAGAAGTCGCGGGCCTTCTCGTTGTAGACGTTGGCCAGATAGGTCAGCGTGTCCTCCGGGTAGGCCACCGACGGCTCGACGGGTTTAGCGCGCGGCGGGCGCGCGTAAGCGCCGACGCGTGCCGTTTCCAGTGCGGCCACCGCGTCGCGGCGCAAAGCGTTGAGCGTGGAGGCTGGCACGAACCAGGGCTGGCTGAGTTCAAGCAGGATGTCTATCGGCTCGAAGAGGGTCGCGCCGAAGCGGCCCAGCTGCTCACGCAGCGTGGTCTCGGCCTGAGCGGGGTTCTTTGCTGGCTCCTTGGGTGCGTCTACGGCGGCCTGGCCCGTGTGACCGTCTTCGTCCGTGAGCTGCAATGAGAACCCGTTAACGGTTTCGGCCAGCTTGGCCCAGAGGCCGATGCGGCGTTCACTGGATTTCTTCTCCAGCATGCGCACCCAGTTCATGTCTCGGTTGCGGTTGAGTTCGGTGCCTTTGCGCAGGTCCTTCAGCCCGGCGATCGGGTCCTTGGGATAGACGCGCCAGGTATCGACGGACATGGCACCGGCCGGCTCGGCGCGGTTGATGGCCAGGCCCACGAGTTCCTTCTGCAGGTCGTAGTAGCACAAGCCGTCGCCGTTGTGCAGCACGGTGCCGGGCTCGGTAACCGTGAGTTCGACGAAATCTGGCCCAACCTTGGTGACATAACCGAGATGGCGACCGGGGTTCTTGGGCGTATCAAAAGCGCCGATGTCTTCCTTGCGGCCCTGCACGAAGTAGTCGGTGAACTCGCGGTTGAAGTTCTGGTTCGGGTCGGGCGTGAAGGTGAAGGTGGTCCTGCCACTGGAGGCGCGGGCCAGTTCCGGGCGTTGCTCCAGCAGCTCGTCAAAGAGCCTGCGGTAGTGCGCCGTGATGTTCTTGACGTAGGCCAGGTCTTTGTAGCGCCCTTCGATTTTGAAGCTGCGGATGCCGGCGTCCACCAGGGCAGCAAGATTCTCGCTCTGGTTGTTGTCCTTCATGGACAGCACGTGTTTGTCGTGGGCGACAAAACGGCCCTGGCTGTCCTGTACCTGGTAGGGCAGGCGGCAGGCCTGCGAGCAGTCCCCGCGGTTGGCGCTGCGGCCCGTATGGGCGTGGCTGATGTAGCACTGGCCGCTGTAGGCCACGCACAGGGCACCGTGGATGAAGAACTCCAGTGTGCAGTGCGTCTGCGCGCGAATGGCCTGGATCTGCTGCAGCGTCAGTTCGCGCGCGAGAACGATCTGGGACAGGCCGGCGTCCTGCAGGAAACGCGCCTTCTCAGGCGTGCGGATGTCGGTCTGGGTGCTGGCGTGCAACTGGATAGGGGGCAGGTCGATCTCCAGCAAACCCATGTCCTGGACGATCAGAGCGTCCACACCGGCATCGTAGAGCTGCCAGGCCAGCTTGCGGGCCGGCTCCAGCTCGTCGTCACGCAGGATGGTGTTGAGCGTGACAAAAACGCGGCTGTTGTAGCGATGGGCGTGCCGGACCAGGCGTGCGATGTCCTGCACCGGGTTGTCGGCCGTGCTGCGCGCGCCGAAGGAGGGGCCACCGATATAGATGGCATCGGCGCCATGGTTGATGGCTTCAATGCCGATGTCGGCTGTGCGCGCCGGCGACAGGAGTTCAAGCTGGTGATCGGGAATCGACATGCCCCCGATTATCCCAGCCTGCCGGAAATCTGGCAGGCCGGGTAGGGCCTTCAGCGCTCGGCCGGGGCGACGGCCGCGCCTTCAATGCCGTGCCGCTGGAGGGCCTGGGCGACAAAACCCGAGGCCTTCATTTCCTCGACAAAACCCCGCAGGTAGCTGACGCCGGCTTCGCCGCGCACGCGCGGCGTGCCCATGGCCTGGTTGATGACCATGAAACGGCCGGGCAGCAGGCGCAAGCCGGGCACACGCTTGGCATCGGCCTCGAGCTGCTGCTTGACGCCGGCGGCGACTTCGAGCTTGTTGGCGATAAAGTAGTCGACGACAACGGGCGAGGTCGGTGCGCGTTCCAGCGTGGCCCGCTTGATCTCGCGGCTCAGGTAGAGGTCATAGGCACTGCCCTTGCCCACGGCCACGCGCATGCCAGGGTGGTCCACCTCCTCATTGCGCCGGATCGGGGAGTCCTGACGCACGAGGTAGGCGCCTTCGATCACCACGTAGGCGGCGCTATAGAGCACGTCCTGTCCGCGCTGCGGGTCGATCGCGACAAAGGCGATGTCCACCTTGTCGGCCTTGAGCGCTTCCACGACCTGGCCGGCCGAGGTGAAGGTCACCAGCTCCAGCTTCACGCCCAGGCGCCGGGCCAGTTCACGCGACAGGTCGACCGAGACGCCCGTGGGCTGACCGGCCGCGTCCTTGTTGGCCAGGATGGGGTTGCCGAAGTTGATGGCGGCACGCAGGGTTCCCTGGGGTGCCAGTGCCTGCAGCGTGGCGGGCGGCACCGAACTGCAGGCCTGCAGCAGTGCTGACAGCCCGAGCAGGGAGACGATCTTGAGCAGGTGTTTCAGCCACGAGGTCACTGCAGTCATCAGAAGTCCACCTTCTCGCCGGGTTGCACCTTGAGCATCTTGTTGGCTTCGATGCCCAGCGCGGCCGAGAACTCGGCCGTGGTGCCCTTGAGTTGCGGAATGGTGCCGTAGTGGATGGGCAGGGCGTACTTGGGCTTGAGGTAATTCTTGACTGCGTAGGCGGCGTCGGCCGGACTCATGACAAAGTGGCCGCCAATGGGGATGAGCAGCAGGTCAGGCTTGTAGTACTCGCCGATGAACTTCATGTCACCGAACAGGCCGGTGTCCCCCATGTGGTAGATCTTGAAGCCGTTCTCCATCTCGATGATGAAACCCACTGGCTCGCCGCCCACATGGACCTCCTCCTTGGTCGTGGCCGGGTTCTTCCAGCCAAATTCAGACGAGTGTTCGGCATGGGTGGCGGTGATCTTCACGCTGCCCGGTCCGAAGGGCTCGATGGTTCCGCCCTTGCCAAAACGCGGGGCCAGTTCGGGCGGCAGCACGCCCAGGGTGGCGATGGTCTGGTTCATACCGGCCGGGCCGTACATGGGAACCTTGTGCATCTTGGCCAGGTCCGGAGCGTCGGCGACGTGGTCGAAGTGGGCGTGGGTGACCAGCACCAGATCGACCTTGCCCAGTGCCTCGAGGTTCTTGAAACCGGCCGGGGTCTTGGGGTTGGTGCGCAGCCAGGGGTCGACCACGATGACCTTGCCGCCGGGGGTGGTGATGCGCACGGCGGCCTGACCTAGCCACAGCACTTCGGTCTTGCCGCTTTGGGCACTGGCGCCCATGGCACCCAGCAGCAGGCTGGTCGCCAGGGCGGCTTTGAAGAGTGGGTTCAATACGGTGAACATGATGGAATCTCCTGGGCTGGGTTGGTGGGGACGTGTGCTGATTGAACACAGGCCGCCAGCCTGCGTCAAGCGAGCAAACCCCGCGAGTGCCATGTCGCAGCCATGAAAAAACGCGGCCACGGCCGCGTTTTTCGGGAAAGCCGCCAGGGTTTATTCGATCTTGGCCTTGGCGCGCAGTTCTTCCTGGTACTTCAGCAGCTTTTGCTGACCCAGTTGCTGAGCGATCTGCGGCTTGATGTCCTCGATCTTGGGCAGCTGGGCTTCGCGCACGTCGTCCAGACGGATCACGTGGTAGCCGAACTGGGTCTTGACCGGGGTCTCGGTGATCTTGCCCTTGGGCAGGGCGACCATGGCGTCGGAAAACTCCTTGACGTAGTTGCTGGCCGCGGCCCAGTCCAGATCACCACCGTTGGCGCCAGAGCCCGGGTCCTTGGACTGCTTCTTGGCGATGGCCTCGAACTTGGCGCCCTTCTTGAGCTGGGCGATGATGGCCTTGGCCTCAGCTTCCTTCTCGACCAGGATGTGGCGGGCACGGTATTCCTTGCCGCTGTTGGCCGTGGCGAACTTGTCGTATTCAGCCTGGACTTCAGCGTCGGTGATCGGGTTGTTCTTCTGGAAGGTGGTGACCAGGTCGCGGATCAGCAGGGAGTCGCGCGTGAAGTCCATCTGGGCCTTGAATTCAGCGCTGCTGTCCAGGCCCTGTTTCTGTGCTTCCTGCACCAGCAGTTCGCGGTCGACCACGGCCTTCTTGAGTTCTTCCATCATCTCGGGAGTGATCTGGCGGCCCGAGCGGGCGAACTGCTGGGCCAGCGCGTCCACGCGCGTCAGCGGGATCGGCTTGCCGTTGACGATGGCCAGGTTCTGCGCCTGGGCCGGCATGGCCAGGGTGCCCATCAGGGTAGCGAGGGCCAGGGCCGGAAGTATCAGCTTGTTCATCATGAGTCCTAGGAAAACGAGAGGGGAACCGGTGGTGATCTAGAGTGTTTCGATCGCGATGGCATGCACGCCCTGGGCGATGAAATCTTGCAGCGCATCATACACAAGGCGATGGCGCGCCACGCGTGAGACATCTGTAAAAAAGGGTGAAGCAATGCGCACCCGGAAGTGGGTGCCGTAGGGTGTGCCGTTGGAGCCGGTGTGGCCGGCATGGGCCGCGCTTTCATCGATGACTTCCAGCAGGCCGGGCTGCAGTTTTTCCCGCAGCCGCTGGGCCATGAGGTCGGCCAGTCCGGACAGATCCTGTGTCACTGGGATACCTCCGTGCTGCTCACTGCGGTGCGAGCTTGCTTGAATCGGTTCTGCGCGGCGCTCACGGGGTTCAGGCCTGGTCGGTCTTCAGGTAGCGGGCGATGTACAGGCCCTGGCCGACGATGAAGAGCAGGGGGAAGGCATAGCCCCAGAGCTTGAAATTGACCCAGACCTCGGTGCTGTAGAAAGCCGCCACGTAGCCGTTGAGCGCGGCCATGAAAGCGCAGTAGACGATCCAGGCCACGTTCAGGCGCATCCACACGGCATCCGGCAATTCCAGCTGGCTGCCCAGCAACAGCTTGAGGTAGTTCTTTTTCATGACCCACAGGGCCACGGCCAGCGCGATGGCCATGGCCGCGTAGAGCACGGTGGGTTTCCACTTGATGAATCGGTCGTCGTGCAGGGCCAGGGTCAGCGTGCCGAAGACCAGGATCAGCAACAGGGTGATCTTCTGCATGGCCTGCAGCTTGCGGTCGATGGCGTAGATCAGGCCGGTCTGAATCACCGTGGCGGCCATCAGCACCGCGGTGGCGACGTAGATGTCGTAGAACTTGTAGGCGCCGAAAAACAGCAGGATGGGAAAGAAGTCGATCAGGATTTTCATGCGCTGATTATCGGACGGAGATGAGGTGGGGTGACTCGCCAGGCTTGTTGTCCGGAGCGCCGCAGAACCGGCCTTGCCGGGCTACGGGTGCGGCTCCCCGCAAAAGGGGGTGGCGCAGGGAGCGTTGCCTGGGGCTTAGTCCTTGTGTTCCAGGGCGGCGGAGTTCATGCAATAGCGCAGGCCCGTGGGCGTGGGGCCATCCTCGAACACATGGCCAAGATGCGCGCCGCACTGGGCACAGACGGTTTCCACGCGCACCATGCCGTGGCTGATGTCGCGCCGCTCTTCAATGGCATGGGGTTCCGCCGGCTCCGAGAAGCTGGGCCAGCCGCAACCGGCGTCGAACTTGCTGTCAGCCTCGAACAGGCGGGCGCCGCAGCAGACACAGCTGTAGTGGCCGGGTTTCCAGAAGTCGGCGTACTTGCCCGTGAACGGGCGCTCGGTGGCCGCGTGGCGTGTGACCTGGTAGGCACCGGGCTCGGCATGCTTTTCGGCCAGCAGGGCTTTCCACTCTTCTGCAGTTTTCTGGATGGCGTAACTCATGACTGGACACTCTCGCTCAAGATGAACAACTGATTTCGATGCCGCTGGCCCATTCGGGCGGAAAACCGGCCTCGGCCTCATGGCCGGGGTGCTCGTCATAAGGAGTCTCCAGCAGGGCCAGAAGTTTCGCAACCCCGGAAAAATCCTTGTCCCGTGCCTGGCGGATGGCCAGCTCGCCCAGGTGGTTGCGCAGGACAAATTTGGGATTGACCTTGAGCATGCCGGCCCCACGGTTACCGTCTTCGCGGGCCAAGCGGGCATCGTAGAGGCGCAGCCAGTCGTCCAGGGCGACACGGTCCAGGAACAGGTCGCGCACCGGGGCGGCCTGGCTGTCGGCTGCGTAGTGGCTGAGCCGGCGCCAGAAGATGGTGTGGTCCACGCGTTCCTGTGCCAGCAGCTTCAGGATACCTTCGACCAGCGCCCGGTCCTCAGGCTGCGCTCGTTGCAGCCCGAGCTTGGCGCGCAGACGTGCTTCCAGTTCTGCCGGGAACACCGTCTTGTAGGACTCCAGCGCGGCCAGGGCAAGCTCCTGATCGTCGATCAACGGCAGCAGGGCCTGACCCAGGGCGTAGAGGTTCCAGTAGGCGATGTTGGGCTGGCGGCCGTAGGCGTAGCGACCCTGGTCGTCAGAGTGGTTGCAGATATGAGCTAGGTCGTAGCCGTCCAGGAACTGGAAGGGGCCATAGTCCAGGGTCAGGCCCAGGATGCTCATGTTGTCGGTGTTCATGACGCCATGGCAGAAGCCCACGGCCTGCCACTGGGCCAGCAGCGCCGCGGTGCGTTCGCTGACGGCTTCGAGCAGGGCCGCGTAGACGTTGCCCGCGAACTTGTCGTTCGCTCGGCAGGCCGGGTAGTAGTTGTCGATGACAAAGTCCGCCAGCCGGCGCAGTTCTTCGGGGCGGTCGTTGGCGGCAAAGTGCTCGAAATGGCCGAAGCGAACGAAGCTGGGCGCCACGCGCGTGACCACGGCGGCGGTCTCGATGGTTTCGCGCCGAATCGGCGCGTCCGAGCCCGTCACGCACAGGGCCCGTGTGGTCGGGATGCCCAGGCCGTGCATGGCTTCGCTGCACAAAAATTCGCGGATGCTGGAACGCAGCACGGCGCGGCCGTCGCCCATGCGTGAGTAAGGCGTGCGGCCGGCGCCCTTGAGCTGGAGCTCCAGGCCGTCAGCGGTTTCGCCCAGCAGCAAGGCCCGGCCGTCGCCAAGCTGACCGGCCCAGATACCGAACTGGTGGCCGCTGTAGACCGTCGCCACGGGCTGGGTGTCGGCCAGGGGGCGGTTGCCGCTGAGCGCCTGCAGCAGGTCCTCAGAGTTCACCCAGTCCTGCGGCAGGCCCAGGGCCTGCCCCACGCGGCGACTCTGACCGACCCAGTAGGGGGCGGGCAGCGGCTGCGGGGGGAGCGCAGTGTGGAAAGCCGGGCCGAGGGCGGCGTAGCGGTTGACCCAGTGCAGGCCGGTCTCAACGGCAGCTTTCCCGTCCAGGGTGGTTTCAGTGGCGACAGACATGGCTGGATTGTCTCGCAGCCGACGATCTCCGGTCCGGATCAGGGACTTACCCTCAGTGAACAGGACTATCCCTTGGTTCATACTGGCACGCAGAGCACCTAGAACAAAGAAGGAGACCTGTCCATGCTCGGATTGATGCAAAGCCAGCCCCTGCTGATTTCTTCCCTGATCGACTTTGCCGAACGGCACCACGGGGACGGCGAGATCGTCTCGCGCCGCGTCGAAGGCGACATCCACCGCTACCACTGGCGCGACGTCGCCGTGCGGGCCCGCCGCGTGGCCAACGCGCTCGATGCCATGAAGCTGCAGTTCAGCGACCGGGTGGCCACCCTGGCCTGGAACGGTTATCGCCATCTGGAACTGTATTTCGGTGTCAGCGGTTCGGGCCGTGTGCTGCACACCCTCAACCCGCGCCTGCACCCTGAGCAGATCGCCTGGATCGCCAACCACGCCGAAGACCAGGTCGTGTGTTTCGACCTGAGTTTTCTGCCCATCATCCAGGCCGTGCATAGCAAATGCACCACGGTGAAGCACTGGATCGCCTTGTGTGACGCGGACAAACTCCCCAAGGACAGCGGCATTCCGAATCTGCAGAGCTACGAGGCCTGGATCGGCGCCCAGTCGGAGAAATACCGTTGGCCGGAATTCGACGAGAACTCGGCCTCCAGCATGTGCTACACCAGCGGCACCACCGGCAACCCCAAGGCCGCGCTGTACAGCCACCGCTCCACCATCCTGCACGCCTACGCAGCAGCGCTGCCCGATGTGATGTGCCTGAGTGCGCGCGACTCGGTGCTGCCGGTGGTGCCCATGTTCCACGTCAACGCCTGGGGCATCCCATACTCGGCGGCCCTGACCGGCGCAAAACTGGTTTTCCCGGGACCAGCACTGGACGGCAAGTCGATCTACGAACTGATCGAGTCCGAGCGCGTGAGTTACGCCGCCGGCGTGCCCACCATCTGGCAGATGCTGCTGGGCCACCTGAAGCCCAATGGCCTGAAGTTCTCCACGCTCAAGCGCACGGTCATCGGTGGCTCGGCCTGCCCGCCGGCGATGATCACCGCCTTCCGCGAAGAGTACGGCGTGGAGGTGCTGCATGCCTGGGGCATGACGGAGATGTCGCCCCTGGGCACGCTGTGCACGCTCAAGAACAAGCACCTGACCATGCCCGAGGCCGAGCAGATGAAGATCCGCCTCAAGCAGGGACGCGCCATCTACGGCATGGACATGAAGATCGTGGGCGGTGACGGCAAGGAGCAGCCCTGGGACGGCAAGGCCTATGGCGACCTGCTGGTGCGCGGCCCCTGGATCCTGCGCGAGTACTTCAAGGGGGAGGGCGGCAACCCGCTGGTCCAGGACGGCTGGTTTCCCACCGGTGACGTGGCCACCATCGACCCCGACGGTTATATGCAGATCACCGACCGCAGCAAGGACGTGATCAAGTCCGGCGGCGAATGGATCAGCTCGATCGATGTGGAAAACATCGCCGTGGCCCACCCGGCCGTGGCCATGGCGGCCTGCGTGGGCATGAAACATCCGAAATGGGACGAGCGTCCTGTGGTCGTGGTGGTGAAGAAGCCGGGAGCGGAGGTAAGCAAGGAAGAACTGCTCCAGTTCTACGAGGGCAAGACAGCGAAGTGGCAGATTCCGGACGACGTGATCTTTGTCGATGCCATCCCCCTGGGCGCCACCGGCAAGATGCTCAAGACCCGGCTGCGGGAGACGCTGAAGGATTACAAACTGCCGGGCACCTGAAGCGGCCCCGGGCAGGCGGAATGACCCGCTGTGGTGCAAGGTCGTAGGACCGACGGCAGCGGAGTCGCAAAGGCGATAGTTCTAGGGCAATCCCTAGCGCGTTGATAGTTGAATTTGGTTACTCTGCAAACATTCTGACAACGAGGAGACGACAAATGAAGTTCACCGTGAAATTCGTGACCGCCGCCGCAACCCTGGCTTTTGCCGGCGCGGCCCTGGCCCAGAAGGGCGAAACCGTCAAGATCGCATGGATCGACCCGCTGTCAGGCCTCATGGCCCCGGTGGGCAACAACCAGGTCCGCAGCTTCCAGTTCTTCGGCGAGAAGTTCAGCGGCGCGGGTAACCCGGCTGGCGTGAAGTTCGAGATCATCGCCCTGGACAACAAGCTCAGCCCGGCCGAAAGCCTGAACCAGCTCAAGGCTGCGATCGACCAGGGCGTGCGCTACATCACGCAGGGCAATGGCTCCTCGGTGGCCGGTGCGCTGATCGACGCCGTGGCCAAGCACAACGAGCGCAACCCCGGCAAGGAAATCATCTACCTGAACCACTCGGCTGTGGATCCCGATTTCACCAACAGCAAGTGCAACTACTGGCACTTCCGCTTCGACGCCGACACCTCCATGAAGATGGAAGCCATCACCACCTTCATGAAGGACCAGAAGGACGTCAAGAAGGTCTACCTGCTGAACCAGAACTACTCGCACGGCCACCAGGTCGCCAAGTTCGCCAAGGAAACGCTGGCGCTCAAGCGCCCCGACGTCCAGATCGTCGGCGAAGACCTGCACCCGCTGGCCCAGGTGCGCGACTTCGCGCCCTACATCGCCAAGATCAAGGCTTCGGGCGCTGACACCGTGATCACCGGCAACTGGGGTTCGGACCTGGCCCTGCTGGTCAAGGCTGCCAACGAAGGCGGCTACAACGGCAAGTTCTATACCTACTACACCGGCGTGAGCGGTACGCCGACCGCCCTGGGCCAGACCAGCGCGGGCCGCGTCTTCCAGGTGTCCTACAACCACTACAACATGGGTGGCGACATGGGCAAGTGGCAGGCCGAGTACAAGGCCAAGTTCAAGGATGACTTCTATACCGGCTCGGTGATCCACATCTACAAGGCCCTGGGTGAAGCCATGGCCAAGGCCAAGTCGACCGATCCGGTCAAGGTGGCCGCCGCCCTGGAAGGCCTGAAGTTCAAGAGCTACAACGGCGACGTCGAGATGCGCAAGACCGATCACCAGATGCAGCAACCGCTGTACCTGACGGTCTGGCAGAAGGCGGACAAGAAGTTCCCCTACAGCCCGGAAAACACCGGCATGACGCTGGCCTTGGTCAAGGAATTCCCCTCCTACGTGTCCAGCACGCCCACCAGCTGCCAGATGAAGCGCCCCTGAGTTTTCCTGATCGCAGCCAGGCATGGGGCCCGATTGCTCTGAAAAGGTCGGGCCTTTTTCATGTCTGATCGCCAAGTAATGAGGTCTGCCACGCAGACACGGAAGGTTGTTTCCTGATGGAGTTCTTCATCATCTCCATGCTCAACGGCTTGAGCTATGGGCTCCTGCTGTTCATGCTCAGCTCCGGGCTGACGCTGATCTTCAGCATGATGGGCGTGCTCAATTTCGCCCATGCCAGCTTCTACATGCTGGGCGCCTATATCGGCTACAGCGTGGCTTCCCTGGTTGGCTTCTGGCCCGGCCTGATCGTGGCGCCGCTGCTGGTCGGTGCACTCGGCGCGGTGTTCGAGCGCCTGGCCCTGCGCAAGGTGCACAAGTACGGCCATGTGCCGGAGCTGTTGATCACCTTCGGCCTGTCGTACATCATCCTCGAGCTGGTTCAGCTGGTCTGGGGCCGTACGGCCGTGGAGTTCCGCCCGCCCGAGCTGCTGCAGGGCCCGATGTTCACGCTGATCAACCACGCGGCAGAGGGCATCAGCCTGGTCTGGGGCATGGCACCCGCAGAACTTTGCGAGGCCGCCGCCTGCTCGCCGTTCCCGGCTACGCGCGGTTTCATGATGCTGGTGGCCTTGTTCATGCTGGTGTCCTTGTGGCTCATGCTCACGCGTACCCGCATCGGCTTGGTGATCCAGGCTGCGCTGACCCACCCCGAGATGGTCGAGTCCCTGGGCCATAACGTGCCGCGCGTGTTCATGCTGGTGTTCGGCGCCGGTGCCGCGCTGGCCGGCCTGGGCGGTGTGATTGGCGGCAGTACCTTTGTGACCGAACCGGCCATGGCCGGCACGGTGGGCTCGGTCATCTTCGTGGTGGTGGTGGTGGGCGGGCTGGGTTCGCTCTCCGGCGCCTTCCTCGCCTCGGTGCTGATCGGCGTGATCCAGACCTTTGCCGTGGCTTTCGACTACTCGTTCGTCACGCTGGCGCAGCAGCTGGGGCTGGAGCTTGGCGCCGCAGCGCGCAACAACTCGGTGCTCAAGCTCACACTTTCGCAGGTCGCGCCCATCCTGCCCTATCTCTTCCTGGTCCTGATCCTGATCTTCCGGCCCAAGGGCCTGCTCGGTACACGGGACGAGTGAACATCATGGTCAAGCACTACTACGAATTCAAACCCTACAACGTTGGACGCTGGATCATCTGGGGCTTCTTCGCGCTGCTCCTGCTCCTTGCGCCCAAGGTCTTCACCAGCGGCCTGTCGGTGACGATGTTGTCGCAGATGGGCATCGCCATCATCGCCTGCCTGTCCTACAACATGCTGCTGGGGCAGGGCGGCATGTTGAGCTTCGGTCATGCCGTCTACTCGGGCCTGGGCTCCTACATGGCCGTCCATGCCCTGAACATGGTCAGCAAGGGAACCCTGCCCATCCCGGTCAGTCTGCTGCCCATCATCGGCGGCCTGGCCGGCATGGGGTTTGCCGTGCTCTTTGGTTACGTCACCACGCGCAAGTCGGGCACGCCATTTGCCATGATCACGCTGGGCATGGCCGAGCTGGTCTTCGCCATGTCGCTGATGTTCTCCGAGTTCTTCGGTGGCGAGGCGGGTGTCTCGGGCAACCGGGTGACGGGCTCGTCTTTCTTCGGCATCAACTTCGGCCCGGGCATCCAGGTCTATTACCTGATCGCGGTCTACACCTTCATCTGCGTGGCACTGATGTTCGCTTTCACGCGCACGCCGCTGGGCCGCATCCTGAACGCTGTGCGCGACAACCCGGAACGGGTGGAGTTCATCGGCTACAGCACGCAGCGTGTGCGTTACCTGGCCTTCATCATCTCGGGTTTCTTCGCCGGCATCGCGGGCGGCCTGGGCGTCATCCTGTTCGAGATCGTCACGGCCGAGGTGGTGAGCGGCATTCGCTCCGGCGCCTACCTGCTGTTCACCTTCCTGGGCGGTGCCACGTTCTTCTTCGGCCCCATCATCGGCGGGGTGCTGATGGTGCTGGCTTCGGTGCTGCTGTCCGAGATCACCAAGGCCTGGCTGCTCTACCTGGGCCTTATCTTCGTGTTCATGGTGATGTACGCGCCGGGCGGCATCGCCAGCCTGATCATGATGAACCTGCGCGTGGCCAGCTTCGGCTTCCTGCGCAAGCTCTGGGTCAGCTACCTGGGTCTGGCCATCTCAGCCCTGGTGCTGCTGCTGGGCGCTGCGGTGCTGATCGAGATGATCTATCACATCCAGCTCAATCTCTCCATGGGCCCCGAGCTGACTTTCATCGGCATCCCGCTCAACGCGCACAGCCCGGACCACTGGTTCGGCGGCGCCTTCGTGCTGCTGACGGGACTGGGCCTGTTCGAACTGTGCCGCCGGCACTACGTGCATGAATGGGGTGTGGTCCAGGAAGACATCGAAAAAGAAATCAAGCGGAGGGAAGCGCTATGAGCGGGGCCACGAACATGACCCAACCTGCACTGGAGCTCAAGGCGCTGCGCAAGAGTTTTGGCCGGACCGAAATCATCCGCGGTGTCGATCTGGTCGTCCAGCCGGGCGAGCGCGTGGCGGTGATCGGCCCCAACGGTGCCGGCAAGTCCACGCTGTTCAACCTCATCAGCGGGCGCTTCGGACCGACCAGCGGCGAAGTGCTGCTGCATGGCCGTCGCATCGACGGCATGCGGCCCTACGAGATCAACCGCATGGGCCTGGCGCGCAGCTTCCAGATCACCAACATCTTCCCCAAGCTCAGTGTTTTCGAGAACCTGCGCTGCGCCGTGCTCTGGAGCATGGGCTACCGCTACACCTTCTTCAAGTTCCTCGCCGACCTGGACGATGCCAACGACCGCACCGAGGAACTGCTGGAGATGATCCGCCTGGACAAGAAGCGCGACATCCTCGCCGTGAACCTGACCTATGCCGAGCAGCGGGCGCTGGAGATCGGCGTCACCATCGCCGGCGGCGCCAGCGTGATCCTGTTGGACGAACCGACCGCCGGCATGAGCAAGAGCGAGACGACGCGCTTCATCAAGCTGATCCGCGAAGTCACCGAGGGCAAGACCCTGCTGACCGTGGAGCACGACATGGGCGTGGTCTTCGGCCTGGCCGACAAGATCGCGGTGGTGGTCTATGGCGAGTTGCTGGCCTTCGACACACCGGAGGCCGTGCGTGCGAACGCGCGTGTGCAGGAAGCCTATCTGGGCTCGACCGTGGCCGATTCGCAGGCGGGGGGACATTGAGATGACGGCTTTGCTGAAAGTTGAGAGCCTGCACGCCTTTTATGGCAAGAGCCATGTGCTGCATGGTGTGAGTTTCGAAGTGCAACCGGGCGAGATCGTGGCCCTGCTGGGGCGCAACGGATCGGGCCGCTCCACCACGGCCAAGGCCGTCATGGGCCTGGTGGACTGCGCCGGCAGTGTGCAGTGGAAGGGCGGGGAGATCCAGGGCAAGAAGGCCTTCGAGATCGCCCACCTGGGCGTGGGTTACGTGCCGGAGAACCGTGACATCTTCCCTGACCTGACCGTCCACCAGAACCTGATGCTGGGCGAGAAAGGCAAGGGCCGCAAGAGCCGCTGGACCTTCGACGACATGTACACCATGTTCCCGCGCCTCAAGGAGCGGGAGCACACCGAGGCCGGTGTGCTGTCAGGGGGCGAGCAGCAGATGCTGACCCTGTGCCGCACCCTCATGGGCGACCCGGACCTGATCATCATCGACGAGCCCACCGAAGGCCTGGCCCCCAAGATCGTGGAGCTGGTGGGCCAGTACCTGAAGACGCTCAAGGAGCGCGGAATCTCGGTCCTCCTGATTGAACAGAAGCTGACCATCGCCATGGCCATCTCCGACCGCGCCCTGGTCATGGGGCACGGCAGCATCGTCTTCGAGGGTACCCCCGAAGCGCTGCGCAACGACAGCTACACCCGCAAGGAGTGGCTCGAGGTCTGAGCCTTCCAGGCCGGGTTTCAGGGGGTTTGTCCCAGCGGTGACAAACCCTCGTTGCATCGCAACATAAACCTTCTACAATCAAAAATCGAACGATCGTTCTATTTTCTGAACCACCCGAGGAACGCAAGCATGAGCGCTGAATACAAGGTGCATGGCGACGTCGCCGTGATCACGCTGAACAACCCGCCCGTCAACGGCCTGGGCTATGAAACCCGCAAGGGCATCACTGAGGCGCTGGCCAAGGCCAACGCCGACGGCAAAGTCAAGGCCGTCGTCATCACCGGCGCCGGCAAGGCCTTCTCGGGCGGTGCGGACATCAAGGAATTCGGTACCCCCAAGGCCCTGCAGGAACCCAATCTGCTGAGCGTCATCCTGGCCATCGAGAACTCGGCCAAGCCCGTGGTGGCCGCCATGCACACCATCGCCATGGGAGGGGGCCTGGAGCTGCCCCTGGGCTGCCATTACCGCATCGCTGCACCGGGCTGCAAGGTGGCCCTGCCTGAAGTCAAACTCGGTCTGATCCCTGGAGCCGGTGGCACGCAGCGTTTGCCGCGCGCCCTGGGTGTGGAGCCCGCGCTGAACATGATCGTCAGCGGCGAGCCCGTGCCCAGCGAGATGCTGGCCATGGTGCCCGGCCAGAAGCTCTTCGACAAACTGGCCAAGTCCAACGAAACACTGCTGGACGAAGCGATTGCCCTGGCCCAGGAAAAGGCCGACGTGCGCCCGCTGCCTCTGGTGCGCAACCTGCCGGCCAAGCACCCGCTGGGAGACGCCTATTTCCAGTTCGCCCGCAATATGGTGGGCGGCATGTCCAAGAATTTCCCAGCCCCGCTCAAGTGTGTGGACGCCGTGGAAGCCGCCACCAAGAAGAAATTCGACGAAGGTCTGCTCTACGAGCGCGAGATCTTCATCAACCTGATGTGGACCCCTGAGTGCCGCGCACTGCGCCACATCTTCGCCGCAGAACGCGCCGCCTCCAAGATTCCGGATGTGCCGGAAGACACCCCGAAACGCGAGATCAAGGCTGTGGCCGTCATCGGCGCGGGCACCATGGGTGGCGGCATCACCATGAATTTCTTGAACGCCGGCATTCCCGTGAAAATGCTGGAGATGAAACAGGAAGCGCTGGACCGCGGCCTGGCCACCATCCGCAAGAACTACGAAGCCCAGGTCACCAAGGGCAAACTGAAGCAGGACAAGTACGAGCAGCGCATGGCGCTGCTGTCGACCACGCTGAACTACGACGACCTCAAGGACGCCGATCTCGTGATCGAGGCTGTCTTCGAGGAGATGGGTGTCAAGGAGACCGTGTTCAAGAAGCTGGACGAGGTCATGAAACCCGGCGCCATCCTGGCCTCCAACACCTCCACGCTGGACGTCAACAAGATCGCCTCCTTCACCAAGCGTCCGCAGGACGTGGTGGGCCTGCATTTCTTCAGTCCCGCCAACGTCATGAAGCTGCTGGAAGTGATCCGCGGCGCCAAGACCGGCAAGGACGTGCTGGCCACCGTGATGGCCGTGGCCAAGACCATCAAGAAGACCGCCGTGGTCTCCGGTGTCTGCGACGGTTTCATCGGCAACCGCATGATTGAGCAATACAGCCGCCAGGCCGGTTTCCTGATCGAGGAGGGCGCCACGCCAGAGCAGGTCGACAAGGCGGTCGAGAAATTCGGCTTCGCCATGGGCCCCTTCCGCATGGGTGACCTGGCTGGCAATGACATCGGCTGGGCCATCCGCAAGCGTCGTTACGTGGAAAAGCCGGGCATGAAATACAGCAAGACCGCCGACCTCCTGTGCGAGATGGGCCGTTACGGCCAGAAAACCGGCGCCGGCTGGTACGACTACAAGCCGGGCAAGCGCGACGCCATCCCCAGCCCGGTCGTGGTGGAGATGATCGAGAAGCACCGCAAGGACATGAGCATCACGCCGCGCAAGATCTCCGACGAAGAGATCGTTCAGCGCCTGGTCTACGCCCTGGTCAACGAGGGGGCGCATATCGTGGAGGAGGGCATTGCCTCGCGCGCCAGCGACATCGACATGGTCTACCTGACCGGCTACGGCTTTCCCATCCATCGCGGCGGCCCCATGCAGTACGCCGACACCATCGGCCTGTTCAACGTGGTCCAGAGCATGCAACGCTTTGCGCAGAACCCGCTGGACGACGCCAAGTTCTGGCAGCCGGCGCCGTTGCTGGCCAGGCTGGTGGCCGAAGGCAAGAGCTTCAACGGCTGAGCGCAGACCAGCTGCCTTGTTGAACGGACGCTGAAACTGAGCCATGAACAGCGGAAAAATCATGCGCCGCGGCCTGCTGGCCCTCTCGCTGCTCATCGCCGTGCTTGCACTGGCGGTGGCTGGCAAGACTTGGCTGACGCCGTCGCGGCAGATCGCGGTGGGGGCCATCGAGCCGGCCCGGGTGGATGCGGCGCTGGCGGCCTCCCGTCTGGGGGCGGCTGTGCGCTTCCGTACCGTCTCCAGCGAGAGCGACCCGGCGCTGAACCGCGAGGAGTTCGAGAAGTTCCACGCCTTCCTGGCGCGGTCCTTCCCGCGCCTGCACACCCAGCTCAAGCGCGAACTCGTGGGCGGTCTGTCGCTGCTCTACACCTGGCCGGGCAGTGACCCGCTGGCCAAGCCTGTTGCGCTGATGGCGCACCAGGATGTGGTGCCCATCGCTTCCGGGACCGAGAGCAAGTGGCAAGTACCACCTTTTGCCGGCGAGATCCGTGACGGTTATGTCTGGGGCCGCGGCGCCTGGGACAACAAGGGCAACCTGATGTCCCAGCTGGAAGCCGTCGAAATGCTGCTGGGCGCCGGTTTCCAGCCGCGCCAGACGGTCTACCTGATCGCCGGCGCGGACGAAGAGGTGGGGGGGCGCCGGGGCGCCCTGGCCATCGCTGCGCTGCTGAAATCCCGCGGTGTCCAGCTGGACTTTGTGCTGGACGAAGGCCTCGTGATCACCCAGGGCGTGCTGCCCGGCTTGAACCAGCCGGCGGCGCTCATTGGCGTGGCGGAGAAGGGTTATGCCTCCTACCAGATCAGTCTGGACACCTCGCCCGGGCATTCCTCCATGCCGCCGGCGCACACTGCCATCGGCATGATGAGTACAGCCCTGGCCCGTCTGGAAGACCGGCAGATGCCGGCCGCCATCCGAGGCGTGGCGCTGGACATGTTCGATACGCTGGCGCCGGAGATGACGGGCATGAACCGTGTGCTGCTGTCCAATCTGTGGCTGTTCCGCCCCCTGGTGCAGGCGCAGCTGGAGAAAAGCCCGAGCAGCCATGCCATGTTGCGCACCACTACGGCGCTGACCATCTTCCAGGCCGGCAACAAGGACAACGTGCTGCCCGGTCACGCCGAGGCCGTGGTCAACTTCCGGCTCCTGCCGGGTGACACCGTGGCCGGTGTGCAGGACCATGTGAAACAGGCCATCGGCAACGAGGCCATCAGCGTCAAGCCCCGCGAGTGGGCCAACGAAGCCTCCCCGGTGTCGCCCATCGTCAGCCCGGGATACCGCCTGCTGGGTCGCACGGTGCGCGAGGTGTTTCCCGGCACGGTGGTGGCCCCCGGCCTGATGATCGCGGCCACCGACTCGCGCCATTACACCGGGCTGTCGGGGCAGATCTACCGCTTCTCGCCGGTGCGCGCCCGGCCCGAGGACCTGACCCGCTTCCATGGCACCGACGAGCGCATCTCGGTCGCCAACTATGTCGAAGCCATCCAGTTTTATCACCAGCTGTTGCGGAATGCCTCGCGGCCCGAGACGCCCTGAACCCGCATCGAACCTTTAGCCAGAAAGACCTCACCATGACGAACGCCGTTATCGTTTCCACCGCACGCACTCCCCTGGCCAAGAGCTGGAAGGGCGCTTTCAACATGACCCACGGCGCCACCCTGGGTGGCCATGCCGTACAGCACGCCATCCAGCGCGCCGGCATCGACGCCGGTGAAGTAGATGACGTGCTCATGGGCTGCGCCACACCCGAAGGCGCCACGGGCTCCAACATCGCGCGTCAGATCGCGCTGGCTGCGGGCTGCCCGGTCACGGTATCGGGTGTCACGGTCAACCGCTTCTGTTCCTCGGGCCTGCAGACCATCGCCATGGCCGCGCAACGCATCATCGCCGGCGAGGGCGATGTCTACGTGGCCGGCGGCGTGGAGAGCATCTCCTGCGTGCAGAACGAGGCCAACCGCCACATGATCACCGACCCGGCCCTGCTCAAGGCCAAGCCCGAGATCTACTGGAACATGCTGCAGACCGCCGAGCAGGTGGCCAAGCGTTACAACATCGGTCGCGACGTGATGGACGAGTACGGCGCCGCCAGCCAGCAGAAGGCTTGCGCCGCCCAGGCTGCCGGCCTGTTCGCGGCCGAGATCGCCCCCATCACCGTGACGGCCGGCGTGGCCGACAAGACTCTGGGCCTGATCACCAAGAAGGTCACGGTGAGCGCGGACGAAGGTCTGCGCGAAGGCACCACGAAAGAGGGCATCAGCGGTATCAAGCCGGCCATGCCTGGCGGCGTGATCTCGGCCGGGAATGCCAGCCAGTTTTCCGACGGCGCCGGTGCCTGCGTGCTCATGAGCGAAGAGCTGGCAAGCCAGCGTGGTTTCAAGCCCCTGGGCCGTTTCCTCGGTTTTGCCGTGGCGGGTTGTGAGCCCGACGAGATGGGCATTGGCCCGGTCTTTGCGGTCCCGAAGGTGCTCAAGCGCCTGGGCCTGAAGGTCAGCGATATCGATCTTTGGGAACTCAACGAAGCTTTTGCCGTACAGGTGCTCTACTGCCGCGACAAACTGGGCATCCCGGCGGATCGCCTGAACGTCAACGGCGGCGCGATCGCCGTGGGCCATCCCTATGGCGTGAGCGGCCAGCGCCTGACCGGTCATGCACTGATCGAGGGCAAACGCCGCGGCGCCAAGCGCGTGGTGGTCACCATGTGCATCGGCGGCGGCATGGGCGCAGCCGGTGTGTTCGAAGTCCTCTGAGCTGGCCATGGGCACCACACCCCCGCCATTGACCGTCTCGCCCGAGGCGTTCCTGGCGATGGGGCGGGAAGTGCTGGCGAGTCAGCCCTTCAGCGTGCTGATCGGTGCGCAATTGCACGCGCTCTCGCCGGGACAATGCGAACTGCACGTGCCCGTCACGGAGGCCATCCGCCAGCAGCACGGTTTCGTGCACGGGGGCGTGGTCAGCTACGCCGCCGATAACGCGCTGACCTATGCCGGCGGCACCGCCATGCGCGTGCCGGTGGTGACCTCCGAATTCAAGATCAACTACCTGCGGCCCGCCGTGGGCGAGCGTCTGATCGCGCGTGCCCACGCCGTGCATCAAGGCAAGAACCAGGCGGTCTGTCGCTGTGACGTGTTCGTGGTGAAGGATGGCGCGGAAAAGCTCTGCGCGATCGCCCAGGGCACGATCACCGCGCTGCCCGCCCAGCCTTCGGAATGACTTCATGAGCTATCGCCAGACCCTCGACTTCCTGCTCTACCAGTGGCTGGCCGCTGATGCGTTGAACCAGCGCGAGCGTTTCGCCGACCATAACCGTGAAACCTACGACGCCGTGCTCGACACCTGCGAACGCATCGCGCGCGAGAAATACGCGCCCTTCAACCGCACGGTCGACATCGAGGAGCCGCGTTTCGACGGCGAGCGGGTGATCCTGCCGCAGGCCACCCACGACGCCCAGAAAGCCTACGCCGCCTCGGGCATGCTCAGTGCCGCGCAGGACTACGAGGTGGGTGGCATGCAGCTACCCTACACGGTGGAGGCGGCGGCCAATTCCTTTTTTGCCATGGCCTCGGTCAGCATAGGCTCGGGCCTGCTGACCTCCGGCAATGCCAACCTGCTGATGGCGCACGGCACGGATCTGCAGAAGGAAGTCTTTGCCAAGAACGAGTTCGCAGGGCGCTTCTCGGGCACCATGTGCCTCTCCGAGCCGCAGGCCGGCTCGTCCTTGAGCGACATCGCCACGCGTGCCGTACCCGATGGCTCTGATTTCCAGAACGATCCGCTCGGTCCGCGTTACCGTCTCAAGGGCAACAAGATGTGGATCTCGGCCGGCGAGCATGAGCTGACCGAGAACATCATTCACCTGGTGCTGGCCAAGATCCCGGGCCCCGACGGCAAGCCCGTGCCGGGCACGCGCGGCATTTCGCTTTTCGTCGTCCCCAAGAAGCTGGTGGACACGCAGGGCCAGCTGACCGGGGAGCGCAACGATGTGGCCCTGGCCGGCCTGAACCACAAATGCGGCTGGCGCGGCACGACGAACACGCTGCTGAATTTCGGCGAGGGCAAATACCCCGTGCGGGGCGGAACGGGTGCGATCGGCTACCTCGTGGGCCAGCCCGGCCAGGGCCTGCGCTGCATGTTCCACATGATGAACGAGGCACGTATCGGCATCGGCATGGCGGCCACCATGCTGGGCATGGCGGGTTATCAGGCCTCGCTGGACTACGCAAAAAACCGGCCGCAAGGGCGACCGATCGGACCCGACGGGAAAGACGCCGCCAAGCCCCAGATCCGCATCATCGAGCACGCCGACATCAAGCGCATGCTGCTGGCCCAGAAAGCCTGGTGCGAAGGGTCGCTGGCGCTGCAGCTCTATTGCGCACGCCTGATCGACGAGCAGCATACGGGTGCACCTGCTGCTGCCGATGAAGCGCGCCTGCTGCTGGAGGTGTTGACGCCCATCGCCAAGAGCTGGCCCAGCGAATGGTGCCTGGAGGCGAATTCCCTGGCCATCCAGATCCACGGTGGTTACGGCTACACACGCGACTTCCCGGTGGAGCAGTACTGGCGCGACAATCGCCTCAACATGATCCACGAGGGCACGCACGGCATCCAGGCCCTGGACCTGCTGGGGCGCAAAGTGCTGATGGAGGAGGGGCGTGGCCTGCAACTGCTGGCGGGTCGCATGACAGCGACCATCGCCCGCGCCCGGCAACAGGCCGAACTGGCGCCGTACGCGACCCAGTTGGCCCAGGCCTTGCAACAAGTCGGCGCGGCCACGCAAGCGGCATGGTCCACGGGCCAACCCGCCGAGGCCCTGGCCAACGCCGTGCCGTATCTGCAGGCTTTCGGCCACACCGTGCTGGCCTGGATCTGGCTGGAGGTCGCGTTGGTGTCGCAAGCCGGTGCACAGGATGCGGGCAACCGCGGCCGCCTGTTGTCAGCCCGGTATTTCTTCCGATATGAATTGCCGAAAATCGGCGCCTGGCTTAAGGTGGTGGAATCCCGTGACATGACGTGTGCGGAATTTCCCGAAGAGGCGTTCTGATGGCAAGCGAAATCAACAAACTCCGCGTCGAGCGGCTGGTCTGGATCCTGG
Organism: Hylemonella sp. GW821-FHT10B10; assembly: GCF_059415585.1. Classification (NCBI taxonomy): domain Bacteria; kingdom Pseudomonadati; phylum Pseudomonadota; class Betaproteobacteria; order Burkholderiales; family Comamonadaceae; genus Hylemonella; species Hylemonella sp. GW821-FHT10B10. The sequence goes on from NZ_JBWKNN010000001.1 coordinate 1,379,149, forward strand.
TCTACGGCGGTCTGCTGACGCTGGTACTGGGCATGTTCCTTCAGCGGTATGACAGGCTGCTGGCCGATACCTTCCAGATCTGCGGCACCATCGTCGCCAGCATCGGGGCCCTGCTGATCTGGGTCCGTTCACGCATGAAATAACCGAGGAACCAAGGCAGAAGACCATGACACGCAGCATTCAGCAACTTTTCGACCTCAAGGGCAAGACCGCCCTGATCACCGGCGGCTCGCGCGGCCTGGGCCTGCAACTGGCCCAGGCGCTGGGCGAAGCCGGTGCGCGCGTGATGCTCAGCGCCCGCAAGGCCGAGGAACTGGAGGTGGCCGTGGCCGACCTTCAGGCCGCCGGTATCGACGCACGCTGGATCGCCGCGGACTGCGCCCGGGAGGAGGACATCCATCGCCTGGCCGATGAGACCATGCATCGCATGGGCGGGGTGGACATCCTGGTCAACAACGCCGGTGCTGCCTGGGGGGCACCCGCCGAAGACCACCCGATCCCCGCCTGGGACAAGGTGATGAACCTCAACATCCGTGGTTACTTCATCCTGAGCCAGGTGATCGGCAAGAAGAGCATGATCCCGCGCAAGACGGGCCGCATCATCAACGTGGCTTCCATAGCCGGCCTGGGCGGCAACCCGCCCGAGATGACCACGATCGCCTACAACACCTCCAAGGGGGCCGTGATCAACTTCACGCGCGCGCTGGCAGCCGAATGGGGTAAATACAGCATCAACGTCAACGCCATCTGCCCGGGGTTTTTCCCGAGCAAGATGACAGCCGGTACCCTGGCCGCCTGGGGTGAGGAGAACCTGAAGAAACACGCACCGTTGCAGCGCCTGGGCGACGACGAGGATCTCAAGGGCCTGTGCGTGCTCTACGCCTCGGCCGCCGGCAAGCACATCACCGGCCAGTGGCTGGCCGTGGATGGCGGCGTGAGCTGCGTGACCGGAGGTTGAGGAGCCTGTATGTCGATTCCTTTTGGCGTGCGCGTCCCCTTTGTCGATCACCTGGGCTTCACCCTGGAGCGCTTCGAGAATGGCCAGTCTGAGCTGCACTACGAAGCCAGACCCGAGCACCTGAACTCCTTCGCCGTCACACACGGCGGCGCCACCATGACGCTGATGGACGTGGCCATGGCCACGGCCGCACGCAGCGTGCAGCCCGAGATGGGTGTCGTCACCATCGAGATGAAAACCAGCTTCATGCAGGCCGCACGCGGCAAGCTCACGGCCAAGGGCCGGCTGATCCACCGCACCGCAACGCTGGCCTTCACCGAAGCCACGCTGTATGACGCCGAGGGCAGGGCCTGCGCCCATGCCACCGGCACCTTCAAGTACGTCAAGCGCCTGCCGACCGGCCCCAGGGAAAGCAACGCGCTTAACGTGATTTCCACCGATTGACACAGACAGAGAGACACACCATGCCCAGCAACCGCCAAATCCTGCTCGACAACCGCCCCGAGGGCGAAGCCACCACGAGCAACTTCAAGCTCGTCACCACCCAGACGCCCGCCCTGCAGGATGGCCAGGTACTGGTACGTCACCACTATCTGAGCCTGGACCCTTACATGCGCGGCCGTATGAACGACAGCAAGAGCTACGCCCAGCCGCAGCCGCTGGGTGAGGTCATGATCGGCGGCACCGTCGGCGAAATCGTCGAAAGCCGCCACCCCAAGTTCGCCGCCGGTGACAAAGTCGTGGGCATGGGCGGCTGGCAGGAATACAGCGTGGTCGACGCCAACCAGCCTGGCGCCGTGCGCAAGGTGGACACCACCCATGTGCCGCTGAGCCACTACCTGGGCGCGGTGGGCATGCCCGGCGTAACGGCCTGGTACGGTCTGGTCAAGATCATCGATCCCAAGGCCGGCCAGACCATGGTGGTCAGCGCCGCTACCGGTGCCGTGGGCAGTGCCTATGGCGCACTGGCCAAGGCGCGCGGCTGCCGCGTGGTGGGCATTGCCGGCGGCAAGGACAAGTGCGACTATGCGGTCAATGAGCTGGGCTTCGACGCCTGCATCGACTACAAGCAGCACAAGGATGCGGGTTCTTTGTCCAAGGCGCTCAAGCAGGCCTGTCCCAATGGCATCGACGGTTATTTCGAGAACGTGGGCGGCATGGTGCTGGACGCCGTGCTATTGCGCATGAACGCCTTCGGCCGCATCGCGGTCTGCGGCATGATCGCGGGCTACGATGGCCAGCCCATGCCCCTGGCCAACCCCGCGCTGATCCTTGTCAACCGTCTCAAGATCGAAGGCTTCATCGTCAGCGAGCACATGGACATCTGGCCCGAGGCGCTCAAGGAACTGGGCATGCTGGTCGGTACGGGCAAGCTGCGTCCGCGCGAGAGCGTGGCGCAGGGTCTGGAGGCCGCACCCGAAGCTTTCCTAGGCCTGCTCAAGGGCAAGAACTTCGGCAAGCAGCTCGTCAAACTGATCTAGGCGACGCCATGAACCATGCTCCTCATCCGCAGCAAGGCGATGGAGCAGGGCGGTCCCTCGCCAGAGCGGGCGAGGAGTTTCGTGACGACCTGCGCGCGCCGGGCAGCCGCAATGTCCAGGCACGGCGCCTGCTGTCCGCCGAGGAACTGGCACCGCTGACCGCGCTCTCGGACAGCCGGTCCATGCTGGCCGTTGCGCAGACCCTGCTGCTGGCTTCATCCGGCATGGCCTTGGCCGTGGGCGCATGGCCGACGCCGCTGTGGTGGGCCGGCGGATTGGCCGGCCTGGTGCTGATCGGCGTGGCCCAGCACGGCCTGTTCATCCTGGCGCACGAAGCGGCCCACTACCGCCTTCTCACCAGTCGCACCCTCAACGATTTGCTGGGTCGTCTGATCGGCATGAGCGGCGGTGTCTCCATGTGCACCTACCGGGTCACCCATCGCCTGCACCACAACAACCTCTATGGCCCCGAGGATCCGGATACGGCCATCCACGGCGGCTACCCGCGCGGCAAGGCCTACCTGTGGAAGAAGTTGGCGCAGGACCTGATCGGTTGGAACGCCTGGAAGACCTACGCCTACTTCTTCGGCTCCCCCGCGATCAACGAAGACACGAAGCGCCGCATCTCTCCGCTGGACGACACCTCGCCACAGCTGCGCGCCGCAGCCCGGCGCGATCGCTGGGGCGTGGTGGCCTTTCATCTGCTAGCACCGGCGTGCGCCGCGCTGATCGGTGGCCTCGATGGCCTGCTGATCTACCTGGCCCTGTGGGCCCTCCCTTTGCTCACGACGCTGCAGCCCATCCTGCGCCTGCGCGCCATTTGCGAACACGGCGCGGTGAGCGACCTGACTTCGCCGCTGGCGGCTGCGCGGACCAACCGGACCTGGGGCAGCGCAGGCAACTGGATCGGGCGCTTTTTCCTGTTCCCGCACCACGTGAACTACCACCTGGAACACCACCTGTACCCGGCGGTGCCCCATTACAACTTGCCACAGCTGCACCGCTTGCTGGAAGAGAAAAATGCACTGACCGAGGCTGAGGTGCGCGACCTCCGTGAGACCTGGTCCCAGATTTTTGCACCAAGGAAAGCCCGTGGCTGAACTGATCCTGCACCATTACCCTACATCGCCTTTCTCGGAAAAGATCCGCCTGATCCTGGACTGGAAGCGGCTGGCCTGGTCCTCCGTCACCGTGCCCAGGATGCTGCCCAAGCCGGACGTGGTGGCCCTGACCGGCGGCTACCGCAAGACGCCTTTCCTGCAGATCGGTTCGCATATCTATTGCGACACAGCCCTGATCTGCGACGTGCTGGAACATCTGCAGCCCGAGCCCCCGCTCTACCCCGCGAACCAGAAAGGCCTGGCCCGGGTCCTGGCCCAATGGGCCGACGACAAGCTGTTCTGGGCCGCCATGGCCTGGAACTTCAGTCCGGCAGGTGCGGCGCAGATGTTTGGCGGCGGCACCCCCGAGCAATGGGGGCCGCAGGCCAAAGCCTTCGGCGAAGACCGCAGCAAGATGCGCGTGGCTGTTCCCCGCAACCCGCCAGCCGATGCCGCTGCCGCCTACAAGAGCTACTTGCGCCGCCTGGCCTCGATGCTGGACGCGCAACCTTACCTGCTGGGCAGTGCACCTTGTATCGCCGACTTCTCCGCCTATCACCCGCTGTGGTTCACGCGCACACAGACCAGCGTGATGGCCGGCATCCTGGACGCAACACCTGTTGTGCTGGCCTGGATGGACCGCATGGCAGCCCTAGGCCATGGTGGGCCTCGCACTGACATCGATGCCGGGGCAGCGATTGCGCTGTGTGCTGCGTCCGCGGATCAAGGTGCCGTTCTGGCTGAACAGCCCTTCCAGGACGAGCACGGTATTCCCCTGGGCAGCCAGGTCCGCATCGCCAGCGACAGTTTCGGCCCCGAACCCAGCAGCGGCGTGCTGGTGGCCGCCACCCGCATGCATTACACGATCCGCCGCGTCGATGAACGTGCCGGCGTGGTCCACGTCCATTTCCCCCGCATCGGCTACGTACTCAAAAAGGAAGAGACATGATCAAGGATTTCGCCGGCAAGACGGCTGTGTTGACGGGGGCCGGCTCCGGCTTCGGCCTCGAATGCGCGCGCATCGGTGCCCGACTGGGCATGAAACTGGTGCTGGCCGATGTGCAGCAGGACGCGCTGGACCGCGCTACGGCCGAGTTGAAAGCCGCCGGTGCCGAAGTGCTGGCCCAACAGCTCGATGTGTCCGATGCGGCACAGATGGAACACCTGGCGCAGCGCACGCAAGAGCGTTTTGGTGCCCCGCATTTTGTCTTCAACAACGCCGGTGTCGGCGCGGGCGGCCTGATCTGGGAAAACTCGGTCCAGGACTGGCGTTGGGTGCTGGGTGTCAACCTCTGGGGGGTGATCCACGGCGTACGCCTGTTCACGCCCATGATGCTGGAGGCCGCCCGGAAGGACCCGGCCTACCGCGGCCACATCGTGAACACCGCGAGCATGGCCGGGTTGCTGAACCCGCCGAACATGGGTGTCTACAACGTCAGCAAGCATGCGGTGGTCTCGCTCAGCGAGACGCTGTACCAGGACCTGGCCTTGGTGACCGATCAGGTCCGCGCTTCGGTGCTTTGCCCCTTCTTCGTTCCTACTGGCATCCAGAACAGCGAACGCAACCGGCCGGGCGAGCTGGCCACGGCCAAGCCCACGCGCAGCCAGCTGATCGGACAGGCCATGAACACCAAGGCAGTGACTTCAGGCAAGGTGACGGCAGCCGAAGTGGCAGAACTGGTATTCAAGGCCATGACGGCCGGGCAGTTCTACATCTACAGCCATCCCAAGGCCATCGCCTCGGTGCAGACCCGGCTGGAGGACATCATGCAAGCCCGCAACCCGACCGACCCCTTTGCCGCCAAGCCCGAGATAGGCGAGGAACTGCGCAAGGCGCTACGCGCAGCGGGCTGAGGCGGCCCGGATGGCTAGTGGATCTTGGGTGGCGATTGCTTGTCGCTGTCCAGCAGAAGATCCAGCTGGGCCAGCGGGTTGTTCTGCCGGTCCTGTGCCTCGACGAACTGCAGCAGCTCGACGTTCTTGATGAACCCGGCCGCAGAGGTGACCTCCAGCAGTTTCTCGGGTGCCATGGGACGTGCCACTGCATAACCCTGCACATAGTCCACCCCGATTTCGGCCAGGGCCTGTACCGTGGCGGCGTCCTCGGCCCATTCGGCAATGGTCTTCATGCCCAGGTTGCGTGCCAGGTTGACGATGGCCTCGACGATGGAGACGTTGGCCGGGTGCTGGTTCATGTTCACGACAAAGCTTCCGTCGATCTTGAGCAGGTCGGCCGGCAGTTCCTTGAGGTAGGAGAAAGACGTGTAGCCGGCACCGAAATCGTCCAGGGCCACCCGGGCGCCATAACCGCGCACCCGGTCGATGAAACGACGCGTATTCTTCAGGTCGTGCAGGGCGATGCTCTCGGTGATTTCGATGCACAGGAAGCTGGAGATATGGCTACTCCGGCGCAGCATGTCGAACACCTCCTGCATGAACTCCTCGTCATTGAGAGAAGCGCCGCTGAGGTTGATGCAGACGAATTGCGTGCGCTGCAGCCGGCCCCGGTTCTCGTCCAGCCAGGCCAGGCTGGTGGTCAGCACCCAGCGGTCGATCTTGCTCATGCGTCCGCTGTCTTCGGCAGCGGCGATGACACGACTGACTGGCACCAGCTGGCCTTGTGCATCACGCATGCGCAGCAGGACTTCGAAATTCAGCGCATCGTTCGGACGCGTGAGCGACATGATGGGCTGCATCTCCAGGTACAGGCCAGCGATGGTGTCGCTGGCGGATATCTCGCCGATCAACCGCATTTCGGCCTGATGTTCCTTGAAAGCAATGGAATCCTGCTCGTACACGACCAGTCCGCGGTATTGTCCCGTCTTTGCATCGCGGCAGGCGCGATCGGACGTGGAAAGAACCTCCTTGAACTGTGCGCCCGGGCTGACCTCGATCAGGCCGATGGAGCCGCGCACGTAAAAGGCCTTCTCGCCGACGCGGAAGGGCTTCTCGTCAATGCTGTCGATGATGCCGCGGGAAATCACCGTGGCCAGCGGCATGCGCGTGTCCGGCAGCAGGATGACGAATTCGTCGCCTCCGACACGTCCCAGCCGCATGTTGGCCGCCAGCAGGCTGTTGACGCGGTGACAGACCTGGCGCAAGACTTCGTCGCCGGCGTTGTGGCCGTACAGATCGTTGATGAGCTTGAAACGGTCCAGGTCCAGGTAGGCCAAGGCCAGGGGATGGGCTGCATCCACTGCCGCCACCGCCTCATAGAAGGCTTTCTCGACGCCGCGGCGATTCAGCACCTTGGTCAGGGCATCGTTGTCGGCGAGGAAATTGAGCTCTTCGGCCGCGATGGACTTGTCGGTCACGTCCTGCAGCGACCCTTCGATCTTTTCACCCGAGAGCGCCGCCTTGACCAGGTAGCGCCGGGGCGCCTCATAACCGGTCACGTCCATCTGGCTGCGGATCTCGATCTCACCGTCGGGCCGGTGCTGTGCCAGATCGAGCAGCGCCTGCCAGATATCAGCGCCGAAATACTGCTGCCAGGTGTTATGCGTCGTCTTGAAGGCGCGCGGTCCCAGCATCTTGCGCAGGGCCGGGTTGATGCTCGTGAAGCGGCCATGGAGGTCCAGCGTGAACATGCCGATGGGGATGGCGTCGTAGGTGTGCTGCAACTGAGCCTGGGCCGCGAGGCGTGCGCCATGTTCCTGGCGCATCTGGGCGGCGATGGCCAGGGAGGCGAGCAGGGCAGAGGCCAGGGCGGCAGTGACGGTATTGAAAAAACCGACGAGTTGCTTGAGCCCGAACGCTGCCGCAAAAATCTCGGACAACCCGGAAACCAGGGTGATCGTCAAAGCAGCCGCATACCAAAGGGCGACCAGTGAACGGGTGCGAAGGACGATGTGCACGAGCGAGCCCAGCAGCAGCAGCAGCAGCGCACCCGTGCCCAGAATCCACATGACCTTGAGAAACTGGTCACGCGGCAGCACCAGAGCCGCCACCAGCAGTGCGAAACACAACCATTCGGCAATGTGGACCAGAAAAGCGGATCGCATCTGCTTGAGGTCATCGCGCAAGAGGGCTTTGAAGAGGGTCACCGTCAGGATGGCCCATACGGCACGCGCAACAGAGCGGCTCAAGGCCAGCCAATCGGGTGGCACTTCGTGATTCAGCCACTGGGTATCCCAGCCGGCAGAAGTGGCACTGATGCGCAATGTGACGATCAGCCAAGCCGCGAAAATGACGTAGAGACTCTGACGATTGATCAGTGCTGTGATCAAGACAAAGAGTGCCAGGACCAGCATGCCCCCGTCGAGCAGGCCAGACTTGCGATGGAAGTCCTGCACGGAAACATCCAGCGCGCTGGTGGTCCAGAGTAACGCCGTCATCTTGGCCGGACCCTGGAAGCGGGCCTTGCAGATCACCCACTGCCCAGGTGTGTCAATCTTGAGCGCATAACCGGCCTTGACGCGTGACAAGGCACCAATGGGGCCGTTTTCGTCTATGTCTCCCAGGACCTGCTTGGAGATGCCGTCCCAGCAATCCATGTCCATCACATGACGGGAGGGAAACTCCACATACACGGGAACATCGATCTTGGCTGGGATGGAGAAGCCGAACCACACTGGCGCTTCCGACAGCTTGGTTTCATGCTCCCTGACTTGGAGCTGGCCGCTCAGTTCCTGCTCCGCCTGGTCCAGATCCAGCTTGGCCCCGGACTCGACCAGTACCCTCAGGTCCAGCGGATGTGCAGGCGGGGCGCTGTACAGATCGTCCCAAAAAAACAGCGCGAAGACAGAAACCAGGGCGAGCACCCCGGGGATGAGATAGACCGATGCGTACCAAAAGAAACGATCGAGCACATATTGAACGGATCCGACCACGGATCTGTTCCAGTCCTGCACGCGCTCTGCCATCGCACCCCACATTGACGACTCCCATCTCTTCCGAAGAAGATCGTAGATGGCGGTTCAGTCTGCCACCCCCCTCGACTTGGGGCATAGCATAACGCCACTCGCATGGGTTTGTAAGTGAATGCGATGTTTTTGCTACAAAAATAATACCGCCCGCACACATCCTCTATGGATATGCGCCGAGACCGGAAATGCGTTGCGCGAGGCCTAGGCCTGGTAGGCGTGCGCGATCGACTGCATGCCCATATAGGACGGCGAAACATCCACCCCGTCCTCGTTGATGTCGAGATCAGGGTGGTTCGTGAAGAAGATGAACTTGGTCAGGGGATGCTGCGCCCGACTCCAGCGCTCATATGCGGAGGCGACCTCGAAGGCCATCACGCGATGCGGGATATTGTTCATATGCGGCAGGGGAGTGAAGCCCTGGCCCGGGTAGACGTCCTGGAACAGCAGTTGCTGATACATGCGATCCAGGGGCGTGCGCGCCGCTACGACGGCCCAGTCGATGCCATTCTGTTCCCAATACTTGAAGAGGCCCTTGAACAGCATCAATTTGACGAGGCGGCCTGCGTGGCCCTGCACGATCCCCAGCCGACTGACATGTGCCAGGGACTTGCCTTCCAGCCATTGAGGCAGGGCAATCGATTTCTCCAGCGCCAGCGGCTGATATTGATTGGTCTGGATGCGAGCCGTTCCCAGCGGTGAGCCATCCACCTTGGATTCGGCCAACAACACGACGACCCCTTCCTGCGTATCCATCGGCTCGGGTGCCATCAGCGCCTGGGCGACTTCAGGCATATGGCGCGCATAGGCTTGCTGACGGATTCGCACCGCTTTCTTCAGATCTTCCTCGTTGCGCACCAGGCGGACCGTAAAAGGAAGCCGCTCTTCCGTCATGTCGGCGGCATGGGGGGCGTTGGCGGGCATTTCACCCATTACGACGGGACTGGCAAGGGGTACGCTTTGAATGTTCATGTATGCACCTGAATGGACGATAAAGATGTCAGGCCAAGCGACTTGCCGGCCTCCCAAGACTCAACAACTCCATCGTGGATGGAAGCGTTAAATAGTTGAGTCGGAATCCGCCTGATCTTCTTGTAGGAATTTGTCTGACAAGCCCTGCTGCAGCTGTGGCACACTCGCTGACTTTGTTGCCTGGGCCGTGCCCCAGGCTGGTGCAAAGTCAGAGAGTCATGCAGAAAATCATCGCGCAGATCGCGCAGGAAATCCAGGTCCGGTTACAACAAATCGAGGCCGCCGTGGCCTTGCTGGACGGGGGGGCTACGGTGCCCTTCATCGCCCGCTACCGCAAGGAGGTCACTGGCGGGCTGGACGATATCCAGTTGCGGGAACTGGAAACCCGCCTGGCCTATCTGCGCGAACTGGAAGACCGCCGTGCGGCCGTGCTCAAAAGCATAGAAGAGCAGGGCAAGCTCACGCCCCAGTTGCGTGCCGCCGTGCAGGCCGCCCCGACCAAGCAGGAGCTGGAAGATCTTTACCTGCCCTACAAGCCCAAGCGCCGTACCAAGGGCCAGATTGCGCGCGAGGCGGGGATCGAACCCTTGGCCGACCGGCTGTTTGCCGACCCCTCGCTGGACCCGGCTCGCGAAGCCCAGGCGTATGTCCTGAAAGAGAAAACCGAAGCCGGCGACGATTTCACCACAGTGGCCGCCGTGCTCGACGGCGTGCGCGATCTGCTGTCCGAACGCTGGGCCGAGGACGCCGCGCTGGTGCAGTCGCTGAGACAGTGGCTCTGGCAGGAGGGCCTGTTCCAGAGCAAGCTGGCCGGTGGCAAGGACGAGAACCACCCCGACGTGGCCAAGTTCCGCGACTATTTCGATTACGACGAACCCATCGGCCGCGTGCCTTCGCACCGCGCCCTGGCGGTCTTCCGCGGTCGGGCGCTGGAGATGCTGGACGCCAAACTGGTGTTGCCGGTCGAACCCGAGCCGGGCAAACCGTCGATCGCCGAGGGCAAGATCGCCCTGCACCTGGGCTGGAGCCACAAGGGCCGGCCGGCCGACGACCTGCTGCGCAAATGCGTGGCCTGGACCTGGCGCGTCAAGCTCAGCCTGTCCACCGAACGCGACCTCTTCGCCCGCCTGCGCGAGGAGGCCGAGAAGGTGGCCATCAAGGTCTTCGCCGACAACCTGCGCGACCTGCTGCTGGCCGCCCCGGCCGGTCCTCGTGTGGTCATGGGCCTGGACCCGGGCATCCGCACCGGCGTCAAGGTGGCCGTGGTCGATGCCACGGGCAAGCTGGTGGACACGGCCACGGTCTACCCGCACGAGCCCCGCAACGATTGGGACGGTGCGCTGCACACCCTGGCGCGCCTGGTCGAAAAACACGGCGTAAACCTGATTGCCATCGGCAACGGCACGGCCAGCCGCGAGACCGACAAGCTGGCGGCCGACCTGATCAAGCTGGCGGCCAAGGTTGACAAGCAGATCGAGAAGGTCGTGGTCAGTGAAGCCGGCGCCTCGGTCTATTCCGCCAGCGAATTTGCCAGCCAGGAAATGCCCGACGTGGACGTGAGCCTGCGCGGGGCGGCGAGCATCGCCCGGCGCCTGCAGGATCCGCTGGCCGAGCTGGTCAAGATCGACCCCAAGTCCATCGGCGTGGGTCAGTACCAGCACGATGTGAACCAGAGCGAACTGGCGCGCAGCCTGGACACCGTGGTGGAGGACTGCGTGAACTCGGTGGGCGTGGACCTGAACACGGCCAGCGTGCCGCTGCTGTCGCGTGTCTCTGGCCTGTCGGGCAGCGTGGCCAAGGCCGTGGTGCGCTGGCGCGAGGCCAATGGCGCTTTCGGCAGCCGGCAGGACCTGCTCAAGGTCACGGGCCTGGGCGCCAAGACCTTTGAGCAGAGCGCGGGTTTCCTGCGTATCCGCGGCGGCGACAACCCCCTGGACATGACGGGTGTCCATCCCGAGACCTATCCCGTGGTCGAAAAGATCATGGAGCAGACGGGCAAGCCCGTGGCCGAACTCATGGGCCGGGCCGAGATGCTCAAAACCCTCAAGCCCGAGCTGCTCGCCAACGAACAGTTCGGTGTCATCACGGTCAAGGACATCCTGGGCGAACTGGAAAAACCTGGTCGCGACCCGCGCCCGGACTTCAAGGTAGCGCGCTTCAACGACGGTGTCGACGATATCAAGGACCTGCTGGAGGGCATGGTGCTCGAAGGCACGGTCAGCAATGTGGCCCAGTTCGGCGCCTTCGTGGACCTGGGCGTGCACCAGGACGGGCTGGTGCATGTGAGCCAACTGGCCAACAAGTTCGTCAACGATGCACGCGAAGTCGTCAAGACCGGCGATATCGTCAAGGTCAAGGTGCTGGAGGTGGACGTGGCACGCAAGCGCATCAGCCTGACCATGAAGCTCGACGCCGCCCCGGCCCGCCGCGACGCACCGCGCGAGAACCGCTACGAAGGGGCAGGGCGGGGCCAGCAGCCGCGCCGCTCCAGCGACCCGGCGCCTCAGTCCGCCATGGCCTCGGCTTTCGCCAAGCTCAAGCGCTGAAGCCGGCACTGGGTGAAACCGGTCACACGAGCGACCGGTTTCAGGGTTTCCTCTCGACGGGGAACGGGGCTGCGCGACATAATGGCAGCATGAGAGTGAACAAGCATAGGAGACCAGACGCATGGACCTGAGCGCCCTGCTGGCCTCTCCCATCGTGCTGCCCAGCATCCCCAAGGTGGTTGCGCTGTTGCTCAGCGAACTCGACCGCGAGGAGCCGGATCTCAAAAACATCACCCAGCTCATCAGCACCGACCCGGCGCTGACCACGCGCGTGCTGCAGACCGCCAACACCCCCTTCTTCAGGCTGACGGGCAAGGTCAACAGCGCTGCGGAGGCGCTGGCCATCCTGGAGCTCTCCCACATCCGCCAGATGGCGGCTGAGGCCGCTTCGGCCGCTTCGCTCAAAGGTGTCCCCGGCGTCAACCTGCCGCAGTTCTGGAACTACAGCCTCAACGTGGCCAAGCTGGCCCGGTCGCTGGCCGGCGTGACCCGGCAGAACCAGGGGGCGGCCTTCACCTGCGGGCTGATCCATGCCATCGGCGAGCTGGTCATGCACGCCGGCATGCCCGATGAAATGGCGCCGCTGAACAAGGAACTCGGTCCGCTGGACCTCAAGCGTGCCAAGGCCGAGTTCATGCGTTTCGGCTACACCTATGCCCATGTGGGCGGGGCCTACGCCCGTCAGTGGCGTTTTCCGCAACCCATCGTCGACGCGCTGGAGCACCAGTACGCGCCGTTCTCCAACAATGTCTACGAGCCCCTGGCCGGCGTGATCCACCTGGCCAGCTGGCGTGCCCGCGCCAGGGAGGCCAACCTCAACGAACGGGCCCTGGCCGTGAGCTTCCCCGGTGAAGTGGGCGAGGTGCTCGACCTGGACATCGACATGGTGCTGCAACAGGACCCTTTCGACTGGTCCGCGCATACCTGATTGCTGTTTCTTCCGACTTCTCCCGCATGAAAGCATTGAGTCTGTACGCCGGGCCGGCGGCCCGTGCCCATATCCGCGAACATGGCCTGTTGCCCGGGCACATACACACCATTCCGGCGGCGGCCGGCGGCCCCAAGGGCCTGATCCTGGGCGCTCTGGACCGTTATCTCTTCGGCCAGTGGTTGCCGCAATCGTCCCAGACGGTCGATCTGGTGGGGGCCTCCATCGGCGCCTGGCGCATGGCCACGGCCTGCCTGGACGACCCGGTGGCCGCATTCAGGCGGCTGGAGCATGACTACATCCACCAGCATTACGAACTGCAGCCCGGCCAAAAGATGCCACCGGCAGAGCACGTCAGCGAAGAATTCGGCCGAAACCTTCGCAGTTTCTATGGCGGCCGCGTCCTCGAGGTGCTGCAGCACCCACGCTACCGCCTGCACGTCGTCACCTCGCGCGGTCGCCACCTGTTACGGCGCGAGCATGGCCTGCGCACGCCCCTGGGTTACCTGGGCGCCTTCCTGAGCAATACGGTGCAGCGCCGTGCCATGGGGGCCTGGCTGGAACGCGTGGTGTTTTCCACACCCGGTGGATCCGGCCAGGCGGGCCGCTGCGCGCCTTTGCCTTTTGCCACGGGCGACTACCGCACCCGGCAACTACCGCTGGACGAGGCCAATTTCTACCCGGCCCTGCAGGCCAGTTGCTCGATTCCCTTTGTGCTCAAGGCCGTACACGACATTCCTGGCGCACCGCCCGGCGCCTATTGGGACGGTGGCATCACCGACTACCACCTGCACCTGAACTACGCCGCTGCCCCCGATGCCGCGCAACGGCCCGGTCTGGTGCTCTACCCGCATTTCCAACGCGCCGTGGTACCGGGTTGGCTGGACAAGGCCCTCAAGTGGCGCCACCGTGCTACGCACCACCTGGACACCATGCTGTTGCTGGCACCTAACCCCGAATGGATCCGCAGCCTGCCCAATGGCAAGCTGCCCGACCGCAAGGACTTCACGCATTTCGGCAACGACCTGGCGGGCCGTGTCCAGGTCTGGAGCCGCGCCGTCCAGATGAGTCAGCAACTGGCCGATGAATTTCAGGCCTGGCTGGAAAAACCGGATCCGGCGCAGCTGCAGACGCTCTGAGCCGCTTGTTGGGAGCAAGGAGTTTTCACATGCGTCTACTTCTACTGATGATCAGCTGCATGGCTTTGGCCATGCTCAGCGCTTGTACCCCCGAAGTCGGCAGCAAGGCCTGGTGCGAACAGATGCAGGACAAGCCCAAGGGCGACTGGACGGCCAACGAGGCGACCGACTACGCCAAACACTGCCTGTTCAAGTGAACCGGGGCTGATGCCCGGGTTCACATGGCCTGCTGCAGCATGGCGCGGTAGTCCTCCCCGCTGGCGATGCGCGGGTTGGTCTTGTGGCAATGGTCGGCCAGGGCGCCGGTGATGACCTTGTCGAACTGACTCTCGGCCACCCCCATGGCGCGCAGGCCCGTAGGCAGGCCCAGGCGGGCGTTCATGTCCTGGATAGCTTGTCCGATGTCGCCGGCCGAGTCCAGGTTCATGGCCTGGGCCATGCGCAGCAGCCGGCTTTCCTTCTGGATCGACTCGGCGCCGGCGTTGAAGTGGATCACGGCCGGCAGACACATGGCGTTGAGCGTGCCATGGTGCAGGCGCGGATCAATGCCACCCAGGCTATGGCTCAGCGAATGCACGCAGCCCAGGCCCTTCTGGAAGGCCATGGCGCCCTGCATGGAGGCGCTCATGAGGTTCAGACGCGCCTCGCGGTCGCTGCCATCCCTCGTCGCCCGCTCGATATGGGCCCAGGCGCGCTGCAGACCGTCCAACGCAATGCCATCGGCCGGGGGGTTGAAGGCTGGCGCCATGAAGGTCTCCATGCAATGGGCAATGGCGTCCATGCCGGTGGCGGCCGTCAGCTTGGAGGGCAGTCCCAGCGTGAGCTCCGGGTCGCAGATCGCGGCCTTGGGCACCAGGTGCCAGGAATGGAAGCCCAGCTTGCGACCGTCGTCCACGATGATGAGGGCGCCTCGCGCCACCTCGCTACCGGTGCCCGCCGTGGTCGGCACGGCGATCAGCGGCGCCACGCGTTCGGTGATACGGGTCGAACCGCCCTCGATGGTCGCGTAGGTCGTGAGCGGGCCATCGTGCGTCGCGGCGATCGCCACGCCCTTGGCGCAGTCGATGGCGCTGCCGCCGCCCACGGCCACCAGGCCGTCGCATTGCTGCGCCCGGTAGATTGCGGTGGCCGCCCGCACGGCGGCCTCGTTCGGATTGGACGGGGTCTGGTCAAACACGGCCGGGCGCATGCCGGGCAGGGCATCCAGCGCCTTCTGCAACAGACCCGCAGCCTTGACACCGGCATCGGTCACGATGAGAGGGCGCGTGATGCCATTGCGTTCGCACTCGGCCTTGAGCAGCTTGATCGCGCCGAAATCGAACTGGACCTGCGTGATGTAGTTGATGACGGACATGGTGCCTTGCCTCCGCAGTGTACGATTTGAAATCTTTCTCTGACTACTTTAGCAAGCCTTTTCCGTTTCATGAGTCACCAACGCAACCCGCGGGCCCTGCTGACCCCGGCCATGCACCAACTGCTGGACCGCATGGGACGCACCCGCCAGCCCCCTATGCATGCCCTGAGCCCGCAACAGGCACGCCAGGTCTATGAGGTCGGCTCCGGCATGCTGGACATCGCGGGCCACAAGCTGGCTCGTGTGGAAGACCTGCGGGTGCCTGTCCGTGATGGCCACACGATCGGCATCCGCCTTTACGCGCCGTCTGCGGAAAAGCTGCCCGTACTGGTGTATTTCCATGGCGGTGGTTTCACCATCGGCAGCGTCGCTACGCACGACGCCCTGTGCCGCCGGCTCAGCCATCTGGCGCATTGCGCCGTGGTGTCGGTGGACTACCGGCTGGCACCCGAACACAAATTCCCCACAGCCTCCAATGACGCCTGGGATGCCTTGCAGTGGCTGGCCCGGGAGGCCGGGGCCCTGGGCCTGGATGGCACGCGCATCGCGGTCGGCGGTGACAGCGCCGGCGGCACGCTGGCAGCGGTCTGTGCCATCGAGGCGCGCGACGCGGGCCTGCTCCTGGCCCTGCAGATGCTGTTCTATCCGGGCTGCGCCGCGCACCAGGAAACACCTTCCCACAAGACCTATGCCGAGGGCTTCGTGATCGGCGAGGCGCAGATCACGTATTTCTTCAACCACTATGTCAACACGCCGGCCGACCGCGACGAGTGGCGCTTCGCGCCCTTGCTGGCGCCCGATGTGGACGGCGTAGCGCCAGCCTGGATCGGCCTGGCCGAGTGCGACCCGCTGGTGGACGAGGGCGTGATGTACGCCGACAAGTTGCGCGCCGCTGGCGTGGCCGTCGATCTGGAGATCTACCGCGGCATGGTGCACGAGTTCATCAAGATGGGGCGAGCCATCCCCGAGGCCCTGCAAGCCCATGCCGACGCCGCGCGCGCCCTGAAACACGCCTTTGGCACCCCCTGACCCATGAGCCAGCACACCACCCGAGCCGACTTCCGTTTCTTCCACCCCTTGCGCGTGCGTTGGGCCGAGGTGGACATGCAGAAGATCGTTTTCAATGCCCACTACCTGATGTACTTCGACACGGCCATCAGCGACTATTGGCGCGCCCTGGCCCTGCCTTACGAGGCGGCCATGGTGCATCTGGGGGGTGACCTCTATGTGAAAAAGGCCAGCCTCGAATACCACGCCTCGGCGCGTTATGACGACCAGCTGGCCATCGGCCTGAAGTGCGAGCGCATCGGCAACTCGTCCATCCAGTTCCGCGGAGGCGTGTTCCGC
Source organism: Hylemonella sp. GW821-FHT10B10 (assembly GCF_059415585.1). Lineage (NCBI taxonomy): Bacteria > Pseudomonadati > Pseudomonadota > Betaproteobacteria > Burkholderiales > Comamonadaceae > Hylemonella > Hylemonella sp. GW821-FHT10B10. The sequence continues at coordinate 1,395,836 of NZ_JBWKNN010000001.1, forward strand.
GGCGATCAGTTGCTGGTGGCGCAGGAACTGGTCTACGTCTATGCCGACCCGGCCACACAGACCTCACAAGCTGTCCCGCAGCAACTGCGCGACACTCTGACAGGCTTTGAAGCGGGCGAGGCCATGGTGGACCTTCGCCTGGGCGGCTGGAATCAGCTCGGTGATGCCGCTGGCCGGGTGCGTACCGAGGTCTTTGTACAGGAGCAGCAGATCCCGCTGGAACTGGAATGGGATGAGGACGACGCCACCGCCCTGCATGCCGTGGCCTATAACCGCCTGGGCATGCCCGTCGCCACAGGGCGCCTGCTGCAACATGAGCCCGGGGTCGCCAGGATAGGGCGCATGGCGGTCAGCCGCGTGTTGCGCGGTAGCGGACTGGGCCGGGACATCCTGCGCGCACTGATGGACGCAGCCCGCCAGCGTGGCGACCGCAGCGTGGTCCTGCATGCCCAGCGCAGCGCCGAGGGCTTTTACCGGCAACTGGGCTTCGTAGGGCAGGGCACGCCTTTCGAAGAAGCCGGCATTCCGCATCTAGAGATGCACCGGAAGCTGACATGAGCCAGTTGCAAGCCGGCTTGCGCTGGCCCGCCGGGGCGGATGGCGTCGTGCTCGTGCTGGCCGCCATGCTCTGGCTGGTGCCAGTGGTCGGGATGCCCGGCGAACTGGTGCTGCAGGACACGCTGAAATCGATCCTGGTGGTATTTGCCGCCCTGGGCGCATCCCTGCTGTTGTGCTGGCAGGGCCTGCGCACGCCACAGCTGTTGCGCTGGCATCCGCTGCTGTGCCTGCCCCTGCTGCTGATGGCCTGGGCCCTGGGCAGCATGGCCTGGTCGCACACTTACCTGGCCGGGGTGGAGGCAGTGCGCTGGTTCATCTTTGCGCTGTTGCTTTGGCTGGGACTCAATACCCTCACGCTGGAACGTCTGGGCGTGCTGGCCACGGGCATTCACTGGGGTGCGGTGCTGGCTTCGCTCTGGGTGGCCTTGCAGTTCTGGCTGGATCTTCGGCTTTTCCCCCAGTTGCCGCCGCCGGGCTCGACCTTTCTGAATCGCAATTTCTACGCCGAGTTTGTGGTCTGTACGCTGCCGTTTTCGGTGCTGCTGACCGCCCAGGCGCAGGGACGCTCCCAGATCGTCCTGCGGGTGTTCAGCACTTCATTCAATGTTCTGGCATTGCTGATGACGGGCACGCGCTCCGCGCTGCTGGCTTCGCTGGTGCTGTTGCCGGCGCTTGCGCTGATCCTCTGGCGCTACCGCGGCCGGCTTGAGTTCACGCGCTGGGCGCAAACCGATGGCTGGCTGACTGGCGTCATCCTGCTGGGCACGCTGCTGGGGCTGGGCAGCCTGTCCACCGGCAATGCCTATCTCGCCCAGGAGGGCATTGGGCATACGGCCCTGGAACGCGCCTTCATCCGAGGCAGCTCGCTGGGAACAGCTTCTGAGTACAGCGAGGGATCGTCCAGTGTCCGTCTACAGATGTGGCAGGCGACATTGCGTCTGATCGCCGATCGGCCGCTGGCGGGTGTCGGCGCCGGCGCCTGGGAGGTGGAAGTCCCCCTCTACCAGGCAGCAGGAACTCAACTGGAAACAGACTACTACGCGCACAACGAGTACCTGCAGCTGCTCGCCGAATACGGCGCAGCGGGCTGGCTGTTTGCACTGCTGCTTGGGGGCTATCTGTTGCGGGCCGCCTACCGGACCTGGACAGAGCAAGGCGCAGGCCAGCCGGCGGACCCGCAGGAGGCCCCTTGGCGTGCCATCCTGCTGACCAGCCTGCTGGGCTTGCTGGTAGTTAGCGGTGCAGGGTTTCCCTGGCGACTGGCCAGTACCGGTGCCCTGTTTGCGTTGAGTCTGGGAGCGCTGGCGGCGTCCGATCTGCGGCGCCGGTCCGCCCATCCCGGGCGACCGTTGTTCCCGCGCATGCCAGCCTTGTTGCCGGGTCTGGCCCTCGCGGGCTTGACGCTGGCCTCGGCACTGGCCGTCTGGACCAGTTGGCGCGCTGTTGCCGCCGAAACCCGTCTGGTGCGCGCTGCACAGCTGGCTTATGCGATCTCCATGACCGGCGCCCCGGACGATCCACGCTGGCAAGGCGCGCGCGCGGACATGCTGCGGCTGGTTCGGGAGGGCATCAGCATCCACCCTCACTATCGCAAGATCACGCCCCTGGTGGCGGATGAACTGGCCGCCTGGGGCGATTGGCAGAACGCACGCTGGATCTGGGCCTCGGTGCTGGATTCACGCCCCCACGTGGTGGCCCTGTTGGCCAATCTGGCCAGGGCCTGCATCCGTACCGGGGATCTGGCACAGGCCCAGGCCTATTACGAGCGCGCGCAAGCCATAAGACCGGACGCACCATCCTTGCGCTCGGTCGAGATCATGTTGCTGCTGGGCCGCCGACAGGATGCTCTGGCCTTGGCTCGCCTGCGTGAACACCTGGCCGGAGGCCAGGTCGAACCCGACCTGGTTGAGTACGCCTATGTTCTGGGACTGCGGAACAAGGATTTTGCATTGGCCCTTGAGTCGCAGCGCCTGCGACGCGCCTTGTGGCCCGACACCCACATCGACAGCTGGCTCAAGACGGCCATGGTGTATGCCGGGCCGGATCTGAAGAACCGCCCACAGGCACTGCAATCCTTCCAAGCTGCGTGGGAAGCCACTCCCGAGTCCTTGAAGCCCCAGGTGCGCCAGAGGGTGCCGCCGGACTACCGTGACCAGCTGCGCTGACCTGGCTCAGATATCTTCAAGCAGGGCGTAGGGCAGGGGCAGCAGTTCCACCGACGGACCACCCGCCTGGCCCAGCAGCAGGCTGGCGCCCGCCGCCGAGATCTGCAACGAGACAATGGCGTCGCAGCCACCACCGGGCGCTGCTGCGGCCTGGGCCACGATGCCGCAAGGCTGGCTGGTATCGACCGCATCGAAGACTTCCTGACCGGCCTGCACGTCGGCCGCGCTGTGGGCCAGATACGCCCGACGCTTGAGCGTGCCACGGAACTGGCTACGCGCCACCACCTCCTGCCCGGGATAGCAGCCTTTTTTGAAATTGACACCACCGACGGACTCATAGTTGAGCATCTGCGGCACAAAGGCTTCGAAGACAGGCTGCGTCAGTGTGGCCACGCCGCTACGTACCTCACCCCAGAGCCAGTCCTCGTGTTTCAGCGCGGGAACCACCGGAAGAGGGGTACCAACCGGCGCCACCCACAGGGCGCGGGGCGTGCCATCAGCCGGATACAGGTGTACCAAGCTGGCAGCGCCCAGGTCGTTACGGCTCCATGGCGAATGGACTCCGGGCGCCAGGGTCTGCAGGGCCTGGCCGGCCAGCCCGTACAGGAGCAACTCGCTGCTGGCATCACTGAGCTTGACCTTGGCACGCAAGACAAACATGGACAGGCGTTTGAGCGTGGGCGCGAGCAAATCGCGGCTGCAGACCAGCAAGATCTCGCCATGGCTGCGCTTGAAGGCGACGAAACTGGCCTGCATACGCCCCTTGGCCGAACAGAAGGCCGCCAGGCGAGCCTCGGACAGGCCCAGCAGGGAAAAGTCCTGGGTCAGCTGGCCATGCAGGAATTTGGCGGCATCCTCACCCTCGGCGCGTATCACACCAAGATGGGGCAGGGGGGCGAGGCCATTCAGGATGAAGTTCATGAGGGTGAATTATCATCGTCCGCTGTACACATAGGATTCGTAGGGCTGTGAAATTCATTGCGTCGTTTTTGTTTCTGCTGGCCAGCATGCTGTTTGCCGGTGCCGTCTGGTGGCTGCAGCAGCCCCTGGACCTGAAGACCGAGACGGTGGAGTTGACGGTCGAACCCGGCATGCCGGCACGCGCCGTGGTGCAGTCCCTGGTGCAAGGTGGGGTTCAGGTCGATCCGCAACTGCTCTATTGGTGGATACGGCTCTCCGGCCAGGCGCGCCAGATCAAGGCGGGCAGCTACGAGATCAGCGGTGAGCCGACACCACGCACCGTGGTGGCCAAGCTGGTTCGCGGAGAAGTCGCCCAGCGCAGTGTGACCTTGGTCGAGGGGTTGACCTTCAGCCAGTGGCGTGAATTGTTGCGCAAGGCCGATCAACTCCGGCCCGATATGCAGGAACTCGGCGATGCCGCCGTCATGGAAAAACTGGGCCGTCCAGGCCTGCATCCTGAAGGACGCTTTTTCCCGACCACCTACAGCTATGCCAAAGGATCGAGCGACCTCGCCCTGCTGCGCCGCGCCATGCAGGAGATGGACCAGCGGCTGGCGGCTGCCTGGGCCCAGCGCGCGCCCGACAGCCCGCTCAAGACCCCAGACGAGGCCCTGATCCTGGCCAGCATCGTCGAGAAGGAAACCGGTCGCCCCTCGGACCGCGGCCAGATCTCGGGGGTTTTCAACAACCGCCTGCGCATCGGCATGCTGCTGCAGACCGATCCCACCGTGATTTACGGCTTGGGCTCCAAGTTCGACGGTAATCTGCGCAAGCGCGACCTGCAGACCGACACACCCTGGAACACCTACACCCGCGCCGGCCTCCCACCTACGCCCATCGCCATGCCAGGCCAGGACTCTTTGCTCGCCGCCGTGCAGCCGGCAGCGACCCGGGCCCTGTATTTCGTGGCGCGCGGCGACGGGACCAGCGAGTTCAGCGCGACGCTGGAAGAGCACAACCGCGCCGTGCGCAAATACCAGCTGGGACAACGCTGAATGGCGGGCCTGTTCATCAGCTTCGAAGGCATCGACGGGGCCGGCAAGTCAACCCATATCGAGAGCCTGGCCCAGGCACTTCGCACGCAGGGCCGCAGCGTGACGCTCACTCGCGAGCCAGGTGGCACGCCGTTGGCCGAGAAGCTGCGCGCCCTGGTGCTCAACGACCCCATGGATGCCATGACCGAGGCTCTGTTGGTATTCGCCGCGCGGCGCGACCACCTGCAACAGCGCATAGAACCCGCGCTGGCTCGCGGTGAGGTCGTGCTGTGCGACCGGTTTACCGACGCCACCTATGCCTACCAGGGCGGCGGTCGTGGTTTCGATACGCAGATCCTGGGCGTGCTTGAAACCTGGGTTCAGGCTCTGCCCCCCGGCACGTCCTTGCGCCAGCCCGACCTGACGATCTGGTTCGATCTGGACCCGGTCATTGCTGCCCAACGTCTGGCCGGCGCACGCGTGCCCGATAAGTTCGAGGCCCAACCGGTGGAATTCTTCCGCCGCGTGGCGCAAGGGTATGCCGAACGCCTGCTCCAGGACCCGAAGCGTTTTGCCCGTATCGACGCCGCGCAAAGCCGCGAGACCGTCTGGTTGGACGTATTGCAAGCCATGAAAAACAGAGGATGGCTGACATGAGCGCGCTGGCGCCGTGGATTGCCTTGCAAAGCCGGCAGTTGCTGGCTCAGCGGGGCCATGCCTGGCTGCTGCAGGGGCCCTCGGGCCTGGGCCAGTACAGCCTGGGCCTGGCGCTGGTCCGGGCCTGGCTGTGTGAACAGCCGGCAGAGCAGGGCGCCTGTGGCAACTGCCCCTCCTGTCATGCCATCGATGTTCGCACCCATGCCGACCTGTGCGTGCTCATGCCCGAGACCGTGATGCTGGAGCTGGGCTGGCCCCTGGACGAAAAATCCCAAAGCGACATCGACGAAAAAAAGCGCAAACCGAGCAAGGAAATCCGCATCGAAGCCATGCGTGATGCCATCGAATTTGCCCAGCGCACGAGCGCGCGCGGGCGTGGGAAGGCGGTGCTGGTCTACCCGGCCGAGCGTATGAACCATGTCACGGCCAATGCCCTGCTCAAGACCCTGGAGGAGCCACCCGGTGACGTGCGCTTCGTGCTGGCCAGTGAAGCCGCGCACCAGTTGTTGCCCACCATCCGCAGTCGCTGCCTGACCCACGTGATGTACTGGCCCCAGGAAAGCGCGGCCTTGCCATGGCTGCAGGAGCAGGGCGTGGCCGCTGGTGATGCCCGCACGCTGCTGCGCGCGGCCGGGGGCCGGCCCGAGGACGCTTTGCTCTTTGCTGTGTCCGGGCGCGACCCGAAAAGCTGGCGCAGTCTTCCGCGCGCGCTGCAGCGCGGCGATTTGGTTGCTCTGGCCGACTTCAGCCCGGCCCAGTTGATCGACGCCATGCACAAGCTTTGCCACGATCTGATGGCCTTGGGAACAGGCGCCGCGCCGCGTTATTTCGAAAGCGGAGATCTGCCCGCCCCCCCGCCCTTGACCGCGCTCAGCGCCTGGCAACGCGAACTGGGACAGGAAAGCCGCAGCGCCGAGCACCCCTACAACAGCGGCCTGATGATCGAAGCGCTTGTGAGCCGCGCCCAAACCGCTCTAAACTAGCCGCTTCCGTTCCACGCCCACCATGTCCACAGCTCCCAACAACGCCCCTCGGCCCAGTGTCATTCAGCTGGCCATCAAGGAGAAAGCTGCGCTTTATGCGGCTTACATCCCCTTGTTCACCGAAGGTGGGGTGTTCATCCCGACCACCCGGGAATACCGCCTGGGGGACGACGTTTATGTGCTGATGTCGCTTCCCGACGACAACCAGCGCTACCCGGTAGCCGGCAAGGTGGCCTGGGTGACCCCTGCCAAGGCAGCCGGAACCCGCACCCAGGGAGTCGGCGTGCGCTTTCCAGCGGACGAGAAGTCCCGCATGCTCAAGAACAAGATCGAAGAGATCCTGGGCTCGCACCTGAGCTCTGACCGGACCACGCAGACCATCTGAGCGCTGCGGTTGACCCGCAGCAATGATCTTCCGCGTGCCCTTTGCCATGTACACCGACTCCCACTGCCATCTGACTTTCCCTGAACTGCGGGAAGACTTGCCACGCATCCGCGAGGCCATGGCCGCAGCCCAAGTCACACGCGCCCTGTGCATCTGCACCACGCTGGAAGAATTCGACGATGTGCACGGTCTGGCACTGCAGCATGACAATTTCTGGGCCACGGTCGGTGTGCACCCGGACAACGAGGACGTGACCGAACCCAGGCTGGACGATCTACTGACCCGCGGCCGCCTGCCACGTGTGATCGGCATTGGCGAGACCGGACTGGATTACTACCGACTGGGCGAACGGACCGTGGCCGACATGGAATGGCAGCGCGAGCGCTTTCGCGTCCATATCCGTGCGGCACGCCAGCTTTCCAAGCCCCTGGTGATTCACACCCGCAGCGCTTCCGACGACACCTTGCGGCTGCTGCGGGAGGAGGGCGAGGACGGTTCGGCCGGCTCGGCTGGTGGTGTTTTTCACTGCTTCACGGAAACCATGGCCGTAGCCCGGGCTGCTCTGGATCTGGGGTTTTACATCTCGTTTTCGGGCATCCTGACCTTCAAAAATGCCGCCGACCTGCGCGAGGTGGCCGGCTTCGTGCCCATGGACCGCATGCTGATAGAGACCGACAGTCCTTATCTGGCGCCGGTACCCTATCGCGGCAAGACCAACAATCCGTCCTACGTTCCATATGTTGCGCAGCAGATTGCGCAACTGCGCTCATGCCCGATCGAGACCGTGGCGGACATCACCAGCCGCAATTTCGAACGTCTTTTCAGCGGCGCATTGCTGCCCATCTGATTTCAAGTGTTTTCTAGATATCCGACAGATCATATTGATCTATATGGATATATTACTGATGATTAGCTGTCAATGCAATGAATTTTCGGTAACTCCAACCCAAATGAATCAAAGAGCTTGGAGAGGCGAAAAATCACGCCAGCTCCAAGAAGGCGAAATTTTGGTAACCGGTCCTACGTCTAAGCATTCCCTCCGGTGGCCAATAGGGCTGGGCGTCAGAGCATCCTCGTTGGTGTCGGTTTACCGCTACACAAGACTCAAACACGTCTCCAGAAGGCGAAGGCGGCCTACGTGGCCAAACCGGGACAGATGGCTAGGAGGTAGGGCCGAGGAGATGGGGATTACGGCCCTTCTTACTGTTCCATGGTCTTACGCGGCCTTGAGCTTCCTCGGGCTTGGCCAGTGTCGGCAGGGGCAGTTCCAGCACTCCCGCGACGGGCAGGGCCCCCTGCTCGCCATCGGTCGCTCTCCTTTTGAAGGCGTTTGGACCCATGTTGCGCTCGCCCCCGCGTGACAAGCCCACGCCCTAGACAACCAATTCCTTGAGTCTCGCCCGTCCAGCGCTGGTGAGACGGTACAGGCTCCGCTTTTCTTCCTTACGCTCATCTAGCAGCCCGCTTTGCCAGCACAGATACAGGATGTGCTCGAGCTTGTCCTGAGCAAAGGGGACGCGACCGATGCCCTTGGCCGGGGCGTAACGTTCTAGCCCACGGTCTCCGATGATGAACCAAAATCGGTTTCTGCCGTCGCGCTGTACTAGGGTCCGGGTGCTGGCGATGTGGAAATGGCGAATGATGACCCATTCCTTGGCAATATGCGCCATGAAGGCGCTAGGGCTTTGCTCCATGTATCGGGGCAATGTCCGTGTCAAATCCATCAGCGAGTACCGGTCATTATCGAAGTCCAGCAGCACTTTCTTGTGCCAAGGATTTTTGAGTAAGTTATTTGCCTCGACTGCGCAGAACAGCAGGGCCTGGTAAACCAGCGCCAGTGCAGCATTGCTGTCTTCCGCCCCAAAGTGAAAAGGGCAGTGCCTTAGTTCGGAAATGCGCGTAAACACGTCCGCACCTTTGCGGCTCGGATACCGGCTTGCCGCCGAGTAGAGACATGATTCGCCGGCCTGCGCCTTCTTCAGGCCGGCTACAGTCCTCGCAACCGTCGTACGCAGATTGTCGTCAAGCGCCGTCTCACAGCCCTGTCCGATGGCGTTGGCGACAGCTTCCACCGAGTTGTCGCCGTCCGGGTCTCGTTGGTAGGTAAGCCAAGTTTCCAGCACGCCGAGCATCTTTTCGAGCGCCAGCCGATGTAGCTGGCGCAGTTGCAGCACGGCCCACTCCGCTTGTGGCAGCTCCACCCCATTGAGGCTGAAGAGCTCCGCGCCGCTTGCGCTCCCCCGGGCCATGCACGCGCGGACCTCAGCTTCGCTCACGAACTGGCGTGCCCCCCCTTGCACCCGTTGACCCGGCAGCGTCCAGCGCGCGGAGGGTGAGGTGGATAGACCTCCATCGCTTCTTGTCCTCCGGAAATTCCGGTTCGGCGTCGACGGGGAAGAAGCGTGCCAGAAATGCCTGCTGTTCCGCTGGCGATGCCGTAGTCACGTCAAACAGCTGTTCCAGCTGAAGAATGTCTTTTTGAGTGGTTGTCAGTTGGGTTACATCGCGCAGCCAGCGGTACTTTTTAAACGTGCGGGCGCGGTCTTCAAAGGCCTGGGCGAGTTGCCGTCCCTCAGCTGTGCAGAGGAGCAGCTCCGTCGTCTTTCCCGTTAGGAATTTCAACCCAGCGACGATGCTGGGGCCATAGGCGTCGGGGCCGAGCAGCCCGCCGTCGCTTCCGCCGACGCGGTCAAACTGAAGCTCGACCTTCTCGCTTCCTGTTGGAAAGCGCCGCTCGATGCCTGGAATGTTGCGCAAGTCCCTCCCCTGGTTCAACCAGATGAGCACCAACTGGACTTTTTCATAGCCCCTTTGAGCCAGCTCGATGCCCTGCGCCATATCGAGCCGGGAACCGTGCGCCTCCAAGTGCTCCTCGACTTGATGGGCCATCCAGCAGATGGAACCGTAGACCCTGATATAGCGCACGACATTGTTGATGCCGGGGAACACGTCGTTGTACAGCCGCTCATTGACGGCGGCCAGCCCTATGGGGTCGTTGCCCGTTATACCCGGGTTCAGCGGCGAGGTGAGGAGGGGTCCCTCAAGCATTGGCGAGGCGCTCCTTGACGCGTTGAGCAATATGCTCGTCTGCGAAATGAAAGATGGCCTTGCGACACATCGAGTTCGGGCAGACGACAAGGTGATTGGACTTCAGTTTGTCCCGTAGGTTCGTACTGAAGGCACGATAGCAATGAGGGCAGCCGCAACTGTCGAGCTCGCGCTCGGTTTGAAGCAGACCGGAGTCTCGCAACTTCGGATTCACGCGTCGGATGGACCTCACCGCGGCCACGGCCTGCGGAAAGGACGCTTCATCTTCTAAGCTGGCCTGGTACGCCGGTTCCAGCGCGTTCTTCACCAAGTCTTCAATGCATTGGTCCAAGGGCTTCGCCTGCCACAGCTCATCAATCGACTGCACCGCAGCCGCCTTCAGGCCTGCGCTGACTCGTGCGAACGCGTAGTCTTGAAAGGCGAGATTCACCTCATGCCGATTGGGTGCGGAAACCCGCCAATCGCCAGACAGGCGCAGCAAAAAGTCCTTGAGTACCGTGCGCGGGGCTTGCCGGTTCCGTTGATTGGCCATCGCAATAATCAGGCAAGCGGTCCCTAACGCGAAGTTTTTCAGGCTTTGATACTCGTCCTGAGCGTAGCGGAACCCACTGTAGACCTCCAGCCAGTGGCGAAGCCCCTGGTAGTCCTTATCGTCGCCCCACGTTGCCTTGAGCGCCAGCTTGAGAGCCCGAGCACCCGCCACCAGAGCAAGTAGCGGACCGGTGGCAAGTCCGGGGTTGTCACGCAATATGGCAGGGATGCCAGCCAGCAGAGTCTGCAGCAGTTCTTCCAGGTCCTCCGGGGTTGTCGCTGGTTGCTGGACGGTTGGCGTGGGCCGAGCGACGCCCTTGCTCGCCGCGGGGGGCGGAGGGGCGTCCACTACAGCCGGCTGTTTCACTGGAACCGGTTCGTCAGAGTTCAGCCAACGGAAATAGGCGCGCAGCACGTCGTGGGTGCTCCCCCCGGGGATGCCCGAGCGGCTTCTCGCCCCGCCGTATTGCCAGGGCGCAAATGAGAAGGGCTCGTCCGACGGCTGAGGTCCCGCCGCCCGGAGGCCTCCTTGCCCTCGGCTTGGCGCCCCCCCCTGCGGGTGGGGCGGTATTGCGGCCCGTGTAAACATCTGCAGCAGTTCAAGAACGTCGTCATTGGCAAAGTCGCCCGCCAGCAGATGGCGCACTGCCAGTTTCTCACGCCGCTGCTCATCGGTTGCGGACAGGTCCTCCTCGACGCTGAGCCAGCAACGGGCGTCTATACCTGCTCCCTTGAGCGTCAGTTGAACGGGGCTGTCCGTTTCAAGGCGCTTTGGCAGCCGAAAGGAAAACTGTCCCTGCGCGTTAAGCGCCACCATCGTCCTTGGAATCAGCTCTTGTTCCGGCCCGTCCTCAAGCGTGGCAAGGGCCGAGGATGGTAGCTCGGGCACCCCCCAGACCGAGCCTTCCACCGTGCCGTCGATGCTCAGCGTGGCATCCATGTAGGCGAAACCGACTTCGCGCGCTGAGGGCTCGTAATTGTTGGGAACGAAATCTTCAGGCTTGCATGGGGTCCACTTGAACGGCGACTTCGGCAGCACGCGGGCCAGGGACACCTCCACGTTGTCCTTGGATTCCAGGCTCGTTTGCGTGGCGTTGATAGAGCCGGAGACTATCAGGCATGTGTTCTTGGCGCGCACCTCGAACAGCTTCGCATGCAGCCGCCGCGGTTCGAGGTCCAGCTCCGGAACGACAAACGAAAACGTGGGAGCGGCTCCAGCTTTCTCCGCCTTGCGCGGCTTTTCCAGTGGAGCAATTTTTGTGACGGGGTCCAGCCCAAATTCGAGCCGGTGCGCAGCCAAGGCTTTACCCAGTCTTCGCACCGGCGAACCATCGCGCGTATGGAAGGGGGCCAGGACCAGCAAGGAGTCCGCTTGAGTGCCTTGACCATTCCAGAGGTCAACGATTTGTGAGCTGGCCGTGTCGTCCAAGGTGTGAACAAGCCGAACGGTCGATTGCTGCGTCATCGAAAGCCGCGAGGTCGTCGTGCAAGCCAGCCGAGCGCGCCTTTCCAGCAACCTGAGCACCGCGACCCCTTGCTTCGAGGTGCCGTCTACAAGTTGCGCCAGACGCCCTGCGAAATTGGCGAGGTCTGCAAAGACAGCCGGATAGTCCCGGCTTGAGACCGCGTCCAGGCACTCAAGTTGTCGATGCAGCCCAGATGCCGTCAGATTGCCACTGCCTACGGCCAAGATGTCCTGGTCCTTGCAGACCAAGTAAGCCAGCTTCGGGTGAAAAACGCCTCCTCCAGGAGCCGTCAGTGCGGCAATCCGATATTGGCGTCCGACCCCTTGCGCCTGCGCCTCGACAAGGCTGCTATCGAGCTCGTCGGCATCGGCCAAGATAGCCACCTCTTTGCAGCCCGCCTGGCGCAGAGTGGGCAGCAGGGCGCTTTCGATGAAGCCAAGACTTAGGGTGTAGGTAGTGAACAGTGCCGACTGTGGCCGGACTTCGGATATCAACTCGATTAAATTTCTTGGACTCATCCCTGCGAAATCTCTGATTAAGGCGAAGCTTGTCTACGTGCCTTCGCACGCAGTGAAAGTTAAAGCAAGCAGCCTTTGCTGTCAATGTGGCTAGCCAAGCGTTAGCTCCGTTGTCAAGAATGACGCCGCAACACCTAGGTGTGTACCCAAGGTGTGGGCAAAGCGATTCAAGAGCGCGCCCGTGTTGGGTTCGCCGCCTCTTCCTTGCCGGAGCTCTTCCCTCCAACAAGAACCCGTAGGGGCAAGGTTCCGTCTGGGATTCAAGACACGTGAATGTCTCAAATCAACACTCTTTCGCTGTCACCTTGCCACTGGTAGCGAACCTCGTGTTCACCCAAATCGTTTGACTACTTTGAGTCAACGGCAACTAGTCCTTAGGGCTACGCGCGCTGCCGAGTAGGAAATTGATGTCCTCCGCATCGATGCTAATGCTGGCCCAGTCGAATGGAAGCGCCCAGTCAAACCTGCGCAATGAACCGTTCAGGACTAGCTTGACCGCCCTGACAACCAACTGGAACGGTAACGGGCTTTCTTCGCTCAGGGCACGCAAGGTCCTCGGATTCGCTGGGCGTTTTGCATCGTGCCACTTGGCTGTAAGCTGCATCTGCAGGTCGACAATGTGGTCCAGACTAACCCGCAGGTCATCAGATTTCCTAGGATTCCAGGAAGGGAAGACGTCCTCAAACATCGGGTCATGACGTTCCAGCGGCACCCCCAGTATTTGCGCAAGTTCGACAGGATTAAGTAGTCCATGGGAAATGAACTGCTGGGTTGCCAGTACCTGGTCTATGTCAAAACCAGGACTTTCTCGGTTCGGAACCTCCAGCATCCCTTGGGATATCACGCCTGAAAGCGTCAGGTCGTCTACTGCTAGGTAGCGCGCTAACTCGGCGCCAGTGGTGAACATTGGCGGGCGCCCTTTGAAAAGTTCAGCTCCACGTTTTGACTGAGGCAAAGGCACATCCGAGCAAATTGCCTCCGCAACTGGGCGGGGCAAACCGACTTCGGAGAAGAGCAGCTTCATCCCCTGCGATTCAATCAAGGCAGGCCTTGGAATGGCGCGAAGTGGCGCAAGGAGACGATGAGGAACACCTCGGAGTTCCGGCAAGTGATACCTATCGTTGTACCGGCAGTTGGATAGAAGCTCCGTTGCCTGGTGACGTAGGGCTAGGGGCAGGGTTCGCAGATACTGTCCCGGCCATCCACCTTTCGCCCAGTCCGCTCCGGACAGGCTCATGGCCTTGTACACCTTAAAACCAACGTCGAATGGGAGGACATCGTCTTTCCCTCCGTGCAGGGAGTACCGGAAGGGGGCGAGCGCCGCATAGTCCAGACTGACATCCGTCGTTGTGGCCGTTGCTGACATCGTTCGTAGACCGGTCAACGGTCTCCCGCACCGACCACAGGAAGAAAGAGTGGACCGAGTCCAATCTAGCCGGGCATCGCAAGCGGGGCAGGTGTCCAGCAGCACGACATCGTGACGAGGGCAGGTTGTCACGGGGCTCCAATCCCACTCCTCAAGGCAAAGGCCAGACTCTTCAAGGCAGAGGGGACATATCTGGCTGTAGCGGTGAAGAAACGCGTCTTCGTCGACCCGGCAGCCATGAATAAATAATGCATCGTCTCCGAGTTGCCTTCCAAGGAAATGAATTAGATGCCCGGGGTCCCCAACGGCCATACAGCCGATTTTTTCAAGGTCCTCCCGTGAAGTGCGCAATTTGTGGAGAGCTTTGTCAAACGAGCGCGTCACTTCGATAGTTGCGGCAATCAGCAACTCCTTGATTCCGTAGTACCCGTTCCCTTCGGCAAGTCTGAGCAGATATCCCGGAAGGGACTCTCCTACGGCAATCGGTAGGTTTCGATAACACCCAGGTAGGAACTTTTCAACCGGGCCAGTCATTTGCCCACCTTCGGACGTGACTCATGCTTCAGCAGGGCCATCTTCGTATGGCTGGAAATCTCATCGGCGCTCCAGCTAAAGGGATTCACATCAACTCCAGGCTGCGAACCACCGACCTGCTCGAAGGCAGTAATTAGCAAGTCGCGCGCGCTGACCGATTCGGCGGACCTCTTGAGAAGGCTTGCTACACGCTGAATCAGGGCGTCCAAATTTCTCAGATGCCCCCCAGAAGCGAAGTACATCTGAGCGACGAAGTCCAGGTTGTTGATTGATAGGCGCTCAGATATGCCATGACGCCTCAAGAGGCCGCGCAAAACATAGCGAAACTCTGCTTGGGCAGCCGAGGAGAAGATGTGCAGCTTGGGTATAAAGATTCGGGATGTGAAGCGGCTGTCTAACTCGCTCTCCATCGAGAGCGGCTTCAGGAGCTTCTCTGTCGCGGAAACAACGACGACGAGTCCGTAGGGTTTCTTCTCTCCATCGGCGGTCACCCAGGACTTGGGGCTCTTCTCGTCGTGCAAATTCCAAAGGTTCTTGAGAAATTGACTGTTCTGGGAGCGTAGGGCGGGGGTGCTTGCCAACAGACCGTTGTGAAACTCCTCCAGCATTACCACCGATGTCTTGCACGCTCGAATGGCGTCGTACAGAACTTTCTCAGCCTCTGAAATCTTGTCTCGCGGGTTCTGAAGGAGGGGGCGATTTAACTGGGTGCCCGCAGACCGAATAATTGAAGGTGCGTCCGCCTTTGTGGACAGAGAAATTCTGACTGCTGGGACTATCCGCTGGGTGCCCTCCATTGAGTTTTGGAACCTTCTGGTGAGATGGTCAAAGGCGTGGGTCTTGCCTGTTCCGGACTCACCAATAAGCAAAACTCCCTTGCTGACGCCTCTCTTAGCCTCGTCAACCGCGTAATCAACCTCTTCCAGCAACCTGACTTGGGAAGGCCGAAGGTACTCAGTCATCCGGAATGTCTTCCGCGGCCAGCAATGTCTTAAGGCTCTCTGGAGGGCCTGTTGGCGCAGCCGGTTTTGCTTGCGGCAAGGCAGCCGCCTGTGTAACCGCCTGGATGTCTTTTCGCGGCGTAGTCTTGGGCGTCGACGGCTCGGAGGATGACTGGAGCTTGTTGAAAACTTCCGGCATCACAAATGAAACTTCTCCCCGTTCAAAGGCCATGGGGTAGTCCACCTCAATTCGCTTCTCAACTGCGGCCCAGAGTTCCTGTGGCATTGCGTATGGAAATTCAAACGTCGTGCACTTGGCTTGAATCGGAGTGTCATTCTCAGGAAGAAGGACCAGAACAGTCCGGATGTCGTCGGGGTCAACCTTGACGAATACCTTGCCGCTGTAATGACGATATGCCTGTGCCAGTTCAGGGCTGTTGTATTTCAGCTTCTCGGCAATGACTCCCTCTCTTGTCAATGTTGCCGTGTACGTCAGTGCAAAAGTACATTTGATTTGCGTGAGCCCAGTAATCAGTATTGGTGGCGCTTGCTCGAGACCATTGCGCCAGACTTGAATACGGGAAACTGGAAGGCGAGGGTGGGGACTGTTGTTAAATTCCTGGATGTATTCAGTACGCATCAGCGTGTATTCCTCGACCGTGTGCTTGGCAGCAAGCTCCGCCTTCTTTCGTAGCCGGTCGTACTTGGGGTTCATGCCTTTCTCTTGCCGAGCGACGTAGCCTGCAAGCCCTTCGACAAACTGCGTTTCGACGGTCATGTGAGTTCTCTCTATGGTTCCTTTCAGGTCGCCGCTCCAAGGGGGCATACGCAACAAGCATATGCCGCAGGCCATGAACGCAAATATCACAGCATCGGCAACGAGTTCTGTGCCGTTGTCGATTGCCGCGACCCTTTCGATTCCAAATACGTCCCAATCCTGAGCGTATTTCTGTGCGCTCTCTGGGAGAGTCAGTGACTTGGGAAGAATGCAGTTCTTGAGCAATCGAATCGTGTCCCTCGCCGCCGGCGATTGAGTGAGACACGCCCCCTTGATAACCGTTGAGTGGTGGTCAATCCCAAGGCCATCGTGATATAGAACCGGGTAGTTCCAGTGTTCATTGGGGAACAGAAAGACTCCAAACTTTGTGTAGTCGTACTCGGTTCTATGGCCTGAGTAGTAGGTGTGGAGGCGCCCAATCTCTCGCAGCTCTTGTTCAGCGACAAGTTTTCCTAACAAGGCGGCTCGCAACTCCAGTTTGTTCAAGCCTTTGATGGTGCGCCTGATGTGTTCGTATGAAATGACGTAGCCGCTCATCATTGAGTCTGCTCAGCGTTCTTTGCGCTCCATGACTTGAGTTCCTTGTCCACTTTCTTATGAATATTTGCAGCGGTCAGACTCGGGAACTTGAGCACGGTTCTCTTGGTCAGTTCCTCCACAGCCTTGAAAAACTCAGTCCGCCTCGTTCGCCAGGGAGCGGGGTGCAGTCCCTTTTTTTGAATTGCGTCCAGTTGATAGCGCCGTTGTCGCCATCTCAGTAGGTCGTGATACAGCGTGTGAGGAGCCCAATTTTTCGTGTCTACAAGGCCTGCATCTGCATATGCTTGCTCAATTTCCGCCGTGGCTACTTGGACTTCCTTGCGTTGAACATCGCTTTTTGGGGACGTGACTCCAAGCTGCATCAGGCACTTCAAGATGTACACCTTCTTCTGCCAGTCAATGGCACGATGAACTCGAACATGAGACAGGTCCGTGACGGCATTGGCACGTCGGGGATTGGTGTCACCTCCCTCGCCACTTGGGTCGGTGTTTTCGTCAAACGAACCGGGCGTTGGGTCTGGAACGTCAAGGTCATCAATCAAAATTGCCTCCTCAAGAACAAGCAGACTGGCCAGCTCATTGACGGACATCTTTTGAGTCACTGAGATTTCGTCTTCTTTCCTCAGTTTGACCACAGCTCTCATCGAATCTCGGTCAACGACTCGATAGCGAATTCCTCGAATTTCAACAATCTGGCCTTCGTCAAGGCTCAGGCAAATCATCCGAGACATTTGCTGAGCTCAATAACTGCCAAGGGGCGATATACCAGTTCCAGTTGCCGGTGATACAGGAGGTGGTACAACATTCCGACCGGAACGCCAGCTATCTTCGCGTGTTCGCGCCAAGTCGTGAGAGGGCACGGCTGGTGGCGGCCTAGTCTCTGCTTGGCACTAGCTAGAGACTGTTTCGAGTAGGGAAGCTGGCCATATGGACGCAGCAGCAAGATGGTCTGTACGAACCCGGACTTTTCCAAAGCCTTGCGATAGACAACCTGATGGGTGTAGCCCCGCGCCCGCAAATGTTCACCAACATGGTCTAGCTTTTCGCTTTCCTCCAGGGACAACCCCACCTTGTCGTACTTTGCATCGGTAAATTCAATTTCGCCGGTGTTGAGAACGCACCGGTAGTCTGGTATTGCCTCGACGGCAGGTGTCCCGTTACCGGCCTCGAATTTGTGGCGTTCGGGCTCGAATTCGATGGAGAGAACCTCCGGTCGTGATTCAAGCCAAATCGCACAGTAGAGGGAGGAAATCGAATCAAAGGGGAGGCGGTCTGACTTGCCCTTGTGACTCGGGAAGTGGCCGATAAATCTTGGGCGCCCACCTCGGTTCGAGATGGTCCTGGTTGGACTCTTGATACGTCGTGCCATTTGTGCGAACCCTGCGTTTGGATGCGCTGATGGTATACGGCAGAACCCAATGAATCAAACAAAATATCAAATTAATCAACTACTTAGGTTCACTTGCTAAAGTGAAATATACATTCAGAATTCGTTCAACGCGAAAGGCGCCGGGCACTATGGCCGATGCCCGACGTTGAAGGGGGTGTCCTTTCGCATCTCGTCCGCACTAAGGATTCGTGGCGGCTCTGGGGCAGACATGCGTGGACGTTCCGAAGCGTTCGGAGGCCGAGCCGAAGCAGCGACGGCCCGGTTTGCGCAAGAACTAGGTCAGGATGCGGCATCTCGAATCGCCTGGATGATGCCGAGGGTCTGAGAATTGCCCTGAAATCTGCTGAACGGCGGGACGGGTCCAAGGAGCTCAGGCAGCGTTTCGTGGATGCTCTGAATCTCGAGCAGCGTGGGGAAGTGCTTCAGAAGCGCCTGCGCCCGGTCCCGGACTTGTTGCGAAACCATAAGCCCATTGGACGGGTCAGAGAGCGCCCAGAGCAGGTCCTTCGTCTGCACAAGAGACTTGGTGCGCAGGTACGGGGAGGTTTTCACGTTCTTCCTCTTGAGGAATTGCCGAACACCGCAGCCAGCGTGCGCGTGAGCCCCTCCAACACCAAGGGTTCGCTGATGCCGTGCACGTTGTCGGTAACGACCAGGTACTCTCTGAAGAATGGCGGCCATCCGTTCTCGTCGTCGTCAATTGCGAGGACCTGGGTCGGCGCACGGCGCAGATAGTCCTCGTACACCTGTTGCCCACGCGGCATGTTGGAGAAGTCGTCCCTGGACATCCGGCTGTGAAACGTCGCGCCGATGACCCGACTGCGCAGCTCCTCGGGCAAGTAGCTTGCAGCCCTTCTCAGGCCAAGCGTACGGACCCATGTAGTACTCAACACAATCCGCACTGCGGGGTAGGGGCGCAGCAGTTGGCCCAACAACCCAGCATGCTGAAACAGCGTGAATTGAGGCGCGGCAGAGATGTAGATGCCCTTCTTGGGATGGCGGTACACGCGTTCGTGGTGCAAAACGCCGTCGTAGTCGAGGTAGAGCACCTGCCCGCCACGGACTTTCGGGCTGTCGGGAAGGAGAGTGCTGAGGACTCGCCCCTTGTTTTCAGGTTGCGCCGCCTCTATCACTTGGTGTTGCGGTTCTGTTATGGGTTTCACTTTCAAGCCCTTGTCGAATCAATAGCCGTGTCTAGGAGCTTCTGGTCGTATACAGAACCCAGGTGTTCACTCGACATAACGCAAGTCGGCGACATTGACTGTCGCGACGCAAATGGTCTTGCGCTTTTTGGTCAAGAACTCGACCTCGAACGCCGGCGCGTCGTAGATATGAACTACCAGTCCCTCAGCACCACTCGTGAGGCCTAGTTCTGGGATGTCTCGGGTGAGCGCTACTCTCGAGTACTCTGCCCGGCCCTTGGGAGCGGCTTCCCGCATCGCGGTCCAGACCTCCTTCGTGACGTCGACGATATCTGCTGCCTTGTTGATGCCGCACCACCAGTTCCATGTGTAGTCCGCGTCGATGTTCCCTCCCGGTTGGTCGTGCAAAACGTACACGCGACTGTCACTTGTGACTCCCTTGCCGGTCTTCGGGTCGAAAGAAATTACTTTCGAGCTGGTACGACCCTCTCTACGGGATTCAACAGCGCAGCCTACAAAGTGCCGAGTTCTCTGGGATTCGCTAGGCAACGTCACTTCGTAAATGCTCCAGTTCGCGAGCGTAGTAGTAGGCTGCTGCTCGACAGACGCCACTCTCCAAACGCCAAGGAGCGCCGATGCGGGAATTTCTGGGATATCCATAGCTGTTTCCCCTGTTTGTTCATTTCGAGGTGGCGGCTAATACGCGCGTGCGCTTCATCAACCAAGCGACTTCATCGAGGCTGAGGCCCCAGCCCTGGAGGTTCACTCGCTGTTCGGTTTCGCGATAGAGGTCCTCGATGTCTGTGATGAGACCCGCTTCCGCTTTCCGTCTCGTCCGCTCCGCGAGTTGCTTCGCGAGGTCTTCGCAATAGACCCAGCGCGCATGCAACTCTTCTTGCGTCATTCCGACCACGTAGCGCCCGTCGATTTCCCTGGCCACGAACTTCGGCTGCGAGCCGGGCACCGTGGCCGCCGTGATGCCCCGAGGAAAGTCGCTTGGGACGCTTGGCTGCATGTCGCCACCTACGCTGCCACCGGCATGGGCAACGCCACCATGGGCCCGACGAACTCGTCGGTGACGTCCTTCTCCTTTGCAACGCCG
Source organism: Hylemonella sp. GW821-FHT10B10 (assembly GCF_059415585.1). Taxonomy (NCBI): domain Bacteria; kingdom Pseudomonadati; phylum Pseudomonadota; class Betaproteobacteria; order Burkholderiales; family Comamonadaceae; genus Hylemonella; species Hylemonella sp. GW821-FHT10B10. Next base: position 1,415,874 of record NZ_JBWKNN010000001.1, read on the forward strand.
CTAAGAAGCTTCCAGCGCTGCCAGACGAGGTTCCCGGCGAGGCTGTGGCCCGGCGGCCCCTCGAGCAGATACACGCGTCCGCTTTTGGTGAGCGCCACACGACGATGCGGGTCGAACGCGACGATGGCGGCGCTGGCTTGGCCCGCGCCGTGCTCTTTGCTGTAACCGACGATGTGGCGGGTCCAGGGCTCCTCCTCACCACGGATGGGGGTCTCGTAGATGGACCATTTCGTCAGAACGATGTGAGGTGCATCGAAGAGTGCTTGGATGGGGGTAGTCATTGGGTTCTCCTGCGTCTTGTCAGTCGAAAAAATCGATGTAGCGGTTTGCCAGAGCTTTGGCCGATGCGAGCGGGTCCGCAGCTGACAGAACTGCCCGGACAACTTCGTCATCGACATCGATGCCGTAAAGCCGAAAGCGCAGTGGGTAGAAATCTGGAGCGCGAGCAACGTAGAGCTCGATGAGTGCGAGTAGCTCTCGTCCGTTTTCGGGCGCGGTTTCAAAGTAAAGAATGCGTTTCTCGCCGTTGGGTGCCGGCAGGTCAGGGGCGAATCCGACCACGACCTTCGGCCCAACAAAGCCGGGCGGGGCATCGTCTGAGTTGGCGTGAACAAATTTCGACGTTGAAAGCTTGCAGCCGGAGCACTCGTAGTAGCGCGCGAGGTCACTACGAGATGTGCAGTTGCGCAAGGCCACGGCAAGTGGCACAGCCGTGTGCACCTCCGAGCATCTCGGGCACATCGCAGCGACGTAAGGCGGATGAAAATGCCAAGGGTTAATAATCATGATGAGCAAAGCTTCTCCCGGGCCTGCGCAAAGCGCTTGCCTGAGAACCGGGGTTGGAAGGGGCTAGCCTGGGTCTAGTGCGAGGAAGTGTTCAGGGTGTCACCTCCTCACGCGTCGTACGACGCTGATGACGACGCCCATGAGCTCGAGTGAGCTGGTGGGGTAGATAGGCTCGAAGGCCGGGTTCGCCGCTTCAAGGTAGTGCCTGCCGTCGCCGGTCTGGCGCAGGGTCTTGACTGTGAACTCACCATCCACGACCGCAACGACGATGTCGCCGGTAGAAGTGGGACTGTTGTGCTCGACCACGACCAGGTCACCGTCGAAGATGCCTGCGTCTTTCATACTGTCACCGCGGACCTTGTGGACCGAGGTCCTAGTCGGGTGGTCAATGAGGTAGTCATCCAGGGTAATGAGCTCAGGCTCTTCTTGGGTGGCAGGCTGAGGCAGGCCGGCGCGGACCGGACCCAGCACAGGGCGGGCGAAGAAGAGCTTGCCCGGGGCGATACGCCCCTCATGGCGCTTGACGTAGCCCGCGTCAGTCAGTCGGCCAACGAGCGCGAAGACGCTCGAGGTCGAGCTCAGGCCCAGGACCTCGCACAACCTAGCCATCGGTGGAAAGGTCTGGTGGCGCTTCCAGTACGTCTGCAGGGTGCCAAGGTAGGCGGCGTCTTTCATCTGAATCCGTCCAAAATCGGTTAGATGAATTACACTGTACGCACATACAGACATAATGGCAACGCTAGGAAATATAAGCCCTGCAGGACAGTTTGCTATTTCAAACTCCACTCTCAGCTCATGGCGCGGCTACCACAACTGGAGCGCACGTTCCAATTGCTCCGGTATGCTTCCAATAGAGTTAGTCTGCAAATAAAGGGAACCCGTACGAGGAGATTCCCGCTTTCAAGGAGGTAAGACTTGCACACGATTCCATTCGAAATTCAGGTCCCGAAGAATGAGCTGGAGCCAATCTAATGCTGGACATAGACAGCGTTAGCTTCGACATCCAATGCCCGGAATGTCACTTCTTCGGAAAAATTCGATATCGCGAAGCGAGGCTGCGTGACGTATTTATTTGTCGTGGCTGCAAAGGGAACATACGGCTCGACGACAACATGAACGAGTGCAGAAAGGCTCGCAAAGAAATTGCCAGTGCGATGGCGGACCTCGAACGTCAACTCCAGTCACTCAATAGAACAATCAAAATCAACCTCTAATATGGACTCAGCGTATCTCCAGGCGCAGCGCTTCCAGTTGCAAAAGCGGTTTCGCAGACTCAATTCTTGTGAGCCAGATTTTTTCCACAGCTCGCTCATGCAGTTCTGGAACTACCTTACGTCCCATCCCTTGCACGGAGGGACGATAGCAAGCCTGGCCGCAAGAACCTCACCCTATTCAGAAGACCTTACGCAACTAACCACAGTAGGTGAGGTCCCCATTTTTATGACCGAGGCCGAGGCGGATGGATTCTCGTTTCGTGTGATTGAACACTGTGCGCAGTTGCCTCTAGAGTCAAAGAACCCAGAAATTAATATCGGACGTGTGGTTGGACGCGACTCCAAATACCGAGAATGCCTTGATGCGTTTATCGAGCGCTATCTTGAGCCTTTCTATGAGATTTTGGATGAGGCCCTCGACCAGAAGACGGCAGTTCTATCTTTGTTGTTGAAATACAAGCGTAAGGTCGAATGGTTCGAGCGGGCAGAGCTTGCGGCATTGGCTGCCAGAGGGGAGCGTTCCCTTGCAAAGCATCTCTACGCCTATCTGTTTGACCAGGGACTTGATTTCCACATAGAGCCTCAATCCGTGTCAGGGGAGGCAGATTTGGTCGCAAAAGACCTCGTTCTTGACGCAAAGATTTTCGACGGAGAGAGAAGAGGCGTCGGCTACGTGAAATCTGGCGTAAATCAAGTTCTGACCTACACGCGGGACTTCAACCAGACTGTCGGGTACGTGGCCATCTACAAGACCTGTTCTGAGGACCTGCATTTCGATTTTGCAGCCGAGAATACGCTCGTACCGTTTCTGCACTTTGGGGGGAAGACGCTCTTCTTCCTCGTAATTGACTTGTGCGATTACGGGGCGTCTGCCTCAAAGAGAGGTGCACTCAAGGCTCATGTGGTTACTGGAGATGTCCTACGACAAGCCGTCGAATCAGAACCTTCAGCCAGCACAGACTCCAGCTCACCAGTGGGGGACTAGGCCTGAAGCCTTGGCGGAAGGGGACAAAGATATCCTGGCTTACTAGCGGATGAAATCTGATGGGGCATTCACTCTGCAGGCATCACGAAATTTGTCCAAAAATCTGCCGTCAAATTTCCCTGCGCGAAGACGGGGTTAAACAAGAAGGTATTCAGGGTCGAGCGCAGACATGCCTTAGCAGTTTGGGCGTTAGCAACGAGCAGAGGGGCCTCCTTGGAATGCAGATTGATTCCACCATGCACCACCTTGTTTCGCATGCTCTGAATGTCCTTGAGAGCTTTATATCGGTCATGGCGCTCCTTCGAAGGTCCCAAGAAGGCAAAGTTGAGGGCCACTCTGAAAGAGAGCTCTCTGTCATCCCGCGGATTGAGTAGGACTTCCAGGCCGATTACTGCATCTAGCAGCGCGTCGACGGGCGATGTTCTTCGCTCAGCGTCATGCAATCGAGCAGCCGCGATTTGAACATTTGGGCGTGCATTTTCGACCGCTTTATACGTGCGCTGCAGGTCCTGCAATCTGCCGGGTTCAAGCTGCATCGAAGCATATGGGTTTGTTGAAAGTGGATGCACGCCATTGATACCCGATAGAGGTGGAACGGGTCGCTTCTCGTACTTGAAATAGGTCCCGACAGGTGCGGACTGACCTGAAGCCGCGACATGTAAAGCGACCAGCACAATGTTCAATACCTCTTGTGCCTTCCCCTGAATTTCAGTGTCAAATTTGGCGTCTTCAGCGTGGGCTCTCTCGAGACGAACCGGAGTTGAGGTGCGCCATTGGACAGCAACATTGAGGTTGTGCGGAGCGACCGAAGTGAATGGAGCTAGCTCGATGTCGGCATTGGTGAGTTCGGCGAACAGCTCGTCTGAGATTGCCACTAGGGACACATCATCACTTAGCTTGAAATCATTGACGCCGTCAGGGAGTTGCAATCCATAAAGCGGCATCATCACGTCAACATTTATGCGCCGATTGAGCAACAGGTAATTGATTTCTTCGAGGAGTGCATCGATTGCAACGTCCTGCGCTGCTCCTCGCTCAACTCTTGCAATGACTTGACTGCACCAATACAGCGCTAGTCCGGTGGTGTCGGATATGGTAATCATTCCCCCGTGGTAGTAGCAGAACCCTCGTAGTTCAGGCTGATGTTGCGTTAACTCTGTGCTCAGAACCTCTACGATGCGTTTTACGGGCGGCACGCCATATAACGCGGTTAATGTGCGCCATCCCCTGTATGGTTCGATTTGAATTTGGAAGGCTCCTGGCCCGGTCTTCCGGTGGACTTTCTGGTGGTCCATGGGTGGGATGCTGCCCCAGATTGGAATCAGTGCATCTAGCGCGGCGCGAATCGCTGCGCGCGCTTCATGAGTTAGTCCAGCGCGAGCTGCTGGAGCTGCAACGCCACTATTTTGCTTTTCTGGCATGAGACTCTCCCGCCTTTGATGCCGTCCAATGTAGCGCTTTTTCAGGCAAAAACATTACTAACTGTAGTCTTATTGCGCCTACTACAGGTAGTGTGTTGACTGGGCAGCTCCCCCCACTTATAGTGTTTAGCACTCGCGACCGGCGAGTGCTAAACACTGGAGGGCCGTGCCATGGCCACGCAGCAGCAGTTCATTGATTTCTTGGCAGAGATTGAACCCAGCTCGACAACCAAGTCGGCATGCATCAGTGCGCACACGAACCTACGTGGAAAGCTGGAGAAACACGAGACGTACAAGAATATTCACGTCAACACGTACCTCTCAGGTTCGTACGCCAGGAGCACAGCGCTTCGCCCTAGGCAAACTAATGGAACTGTCCGACGGCCTGATGTAGACATCATCGTGGTCACTAACCACAACCGTCATGACCTTCCGAGCCAAGTAATTTCCACGCTGCGCAAGGCTGTGAAATCCCTGGGATATACAGAGGTAGAGGCAAATCGGCGGTCAATCTGCGTGTCTTTGGGGTCGGTCGAGATGGACGTCGTGCCAGTGATTCCCAACCCCTGGGAGACTAATGGCTGGCTGATTGCCGACAAAAGCGAAGAACGATGGCTGGTGACCAATCCAATGGGACACAACCAATGGGCTAGTGCGGTCAATAAAAAGGCCAATGGCAATTTCGTTCCTCTCGTAAAGCTGGTCAAGTGGTGGCGCCGAGAAAACCTTCCGCATCTCAAGCGGCCTAAGGGCTTCATCCTGGAAACCATGGTGGCTAAGCACATGGATTTCAAAGAGACAAGCTACGAGGAGATGTTTGCCAAGTTTTTAGAGGCTGTTCGGGATGAGTACCGAGAGACTGTCCAATGGGGACAGGTGCCACACTTGGAGGACCCGAGCGTTTCAGGGAATAACGTGTTCTCGCACGTCAAACCAGAGGAGTTCAAACGCTTTTACGACCTTGTTGAAGCCCACGCCACTCTCGTTCGACGTGCGCAACGTGAGTCAGACGCCGATAAGGCATTGTCCCTTTGGCAGCGTGTATTCGGTGACCGCTTCCGTAAGTCAGAACAGAAGGGTGGGCTGCTGCGGACGGCAGCAACTACTGCTGCGTTGGGCCTGGCTTTTCCGGCTACTGCCGTTGTTCCCCCGAACAAGCCTCCTGGATTTGCTTGATGCGTTTGATATTTGAGGAACCTATTCGCATGCGCGAAGAGGCTCGCGGGCTGAATGAGCTCGCGGGTAATTCGGTTTGGCTGACAAAGTTGGACTGGGGGTTCACAGAGTCTCACGATGTTCGGGTCGATTTCGACATTACTGTGAATGAAAAAGTGTACGAGGCAGTCCTCATTTACCCGTCCTTGTTTCCACAGGCGCCGGCATTTGTGAGGCCAAGGAAATCGAGTGAATCTTGGAGCGCACATCAATACACGTTGAATGGAACCCTTTGCCTAGAGTGGGGCCCAGACAACTGGCATGCTGGTGTAACAGGGGTTGACCTTATCGTTAGCACGCATAGGCTGTTGGCCTTTGAAAAAAATGGTCCAACTTTCGGGATATCCGCTCCAACACGGCACGAGCTTTCAATAGGGCAGCGCGTTCGGACAGAAACCCAAAGATTTCTCGTAACCTCTAATCTACGTGACTCCCTTGCGATGGCGAGTAGAACTGCGCCTGTCCCGCTCACTGTAGGAACGGTTCACAGGCATTACGAACTTGTCTCTGTTGCAACAAAACTTGGGTTAGAGGACGTGACGTCAAACCTCGAAGTTCCCAAAGAGATTGCAGACCCCAAGTCATTTAGCTCCTGGATTCGGAAAGGGTGGGTTGTCTGGTGCGACGAATGGGAATCCTTGCAGAAACCTGCCAAGGACCAAGTAGCCGTCCGGGATTTTCTGAAAGCCAAAGGGTGTTGGCCGTATGCCGATGATGAGCTCCAAGCGGATTTTCTGCTTCTTGTTGATGGCAACCAGAGGGTGCGGCCTATCGCACTAGCGAAAGAAGCTGAGGGCAAATCTGCGTATGAATACTACCCAGTTGATTGCACGAACCAAGGACAACAAAGACAGCCGGAAAGTAACGCGACGCTGAGCCAGAAAAAGATTGCCATTGTCGGGTTAGGCTCGGTAGGCAGCAAGGTCGCAGTCTCATTGGCGCGCTCAGGTGTAGAAAAATTCTTGCTTATCGACGACGACATTCTTAAACCGTCGAACCTCTCGCGCAACCAACTTGATTGGTTGTCAATGGGGTATGACAAAGTTGATGGGACAAGAGGTTCGATTCAGCTGGTTCGGCCAAGTGCAGACGTATCATGTAGAACATTCCGATTGGCAGGGCAGGAGAGTGCTGCATATAACACGACCGTACTTGAGCAAATTGCGGCATGCGACCTTGTCATCGATGCTACGGCGAATCCCAAAGTGTTCTCGTCAGTCGCTGCAATTTGTACGCGGCGAAAAGTTCCATTTGTCTGGGGTGAGGTTTTTGCTGGCGGCATCGGAGGCCTTATGGCTCGAAGCCTACCGGGTTTCGATGCTGACCCGCTACAAATACGTCGAGCGATTCATGAGTACTTGGCCACAATGCCTGAGGCTCCGTTCCGGCACGCTCAAAACTACGACGCTGAAGCTGAGGACGAGGTATTTGTCGCTGGGGACGCGGAGGTAAGCTCGCTGGCTTCCTCATTGACACAGTTCGTTATCGACTCTCTAGTTGGAGCCGAGGAACCCAGATTCCCCAACTCTGCCTACCTTATTGGCTATCAGAAGGCTTGGATTTTTGAAGCTCCGTTCGACACACATCCAGTTTCATGCCCTCGAGCTCCAGTGGGCCCGGAAGAGCCCGAGGACAATGAGCGCGCGGTTAAGGCCCTAAGCGACCTAATGACTGTGTTTGCTCCGAAGTAATGTTGAAGGTAGTAATCCCAGCAGAGGTGTGTGCGACATTGCTAAAGGCACTTAAGCATGCGGGAACAGATGAGTGTGGAGGTGTACTGATGGCTGAGCATGTGGGGCTTGACCACTTCACCGTCCGGCAGATAACAGTGCAGGGAGGTGGTCGCTTCGCTAGTTTCGTAAGAGAGACTAGGTCGGCAATGCGTGCGCTGAAGAACTTCTTCAGCCAGACAGGTAATAACTACTCACGATTCAACTACCTGGGTGAATGGCACTCTCATCCGAGTTTCTCGGTCCAGCCCAGCAGTACAGACCATCATTCGATGCTGGATATCGTTATGAATGAGCGTGTGGGGGCGAATTTTGTGGTTCTAATTGTTCTCAAGCTGTCAAGCAAAGGGGAGTTGATTGGTAGTGCACATACCTACCTCCCGGACGGTTCATTCGGACCATCAACCTTGATTCTCGAAGGCAACACATGAAGCCCCCTCTCTTTGCCCCTCAAGCAACTGGCGGAAGAGTTGCTCGAGACGGATTTGAATATCAGGATGCCTTCTTGCTCGAGCACATTCCAAAGTTTCTTGCTCAAGGTGCATTTAGCCAAGTCGTCAGTGAGCATTTAGGTGATGTCGAGTTGCGCTACTTTCGTCCAGGAGGTGGGACCAAATGCGTTTTCTACGAGGCGAAAGGTTACCAGCTCACCAAGACGGATTTCTGGAATGAAGTCGCGCACTTTAAGGAATTGCATGAACAATCGCCTAATGAGTACGTGCAGTTCGTTCTGGTATGCGAAGACTACGTCGATGCATACCAGGCAATGCTTCGAAAGCTAGAGAGGTACCGAGGACCTGGCCAATCTCTGAATGAAGACTCAGAAATCCGCACATCTGCCAGAGAAGATATTGTCAAGACCATCGTCCAATTCGGACAGTCCGAGGGCATGGCCCAGTTTGTCTTGGAAAGGGTGATGTTTATCAGGTACAGCTCTGCCAATGTTGATGCTGGGTTCGGAACGAAGCTAGAGGAATTCCTGCCTAAATTGGACCTGAGTCGAAGTGAAACAGCGGCATTTCGTTCGAAATGCAGAGGCCTTGTAAACAAGTCAGTGAATGGGGTTGTTACTCGAAGTGAGGTGGAGGCAGCACTTATCGAATGTGCGCCAAGTGTGGCTTCGGCCTGGCGTGCTACGCCAACTGTCCTTGAGCTGACCTCGACTGCTTTCGAAATTGGAACTGTTTCGCTGGATGTGTCAGCTTTCAACGGGCCTGGTCGCGGCACTCTACCCAAGGAAGACTGGACCCAACTGCAGACCAAGTTGCAGGATGTCGGCGCTTTCTTGCACGCCACCAGAATTCGCCGTGGGGTGTACTTGACCTCAAAGCACCGGATGTCATTGGCCTGTCTGTTGGGTTATTGCTTTTCTGCAACGCGAAACTTTACTCTCGCAATCGAACATAACGGCCATGTGTATGACACCTCAACACACGACAGGCTGCCGGCACCTTTTTTTAAAGCCTCAGAGATATCACCAGCACAGCTTGGAGTGGAGGACGGAATCGCATCCATTTCTTTCCCGAATAGCTCAAATGCCGACATTGACGCAAATGCAAAGCGTTTCGGGCTAGAGGCTGGTCCGAAGATTCATTTGGTTTCGGCTGGTGTTGTTTCGGATATTGGCAGCTTGAATACGGCTGTGAGCGAAGCTAAGGTGGCTTTAGCTGCGTACAGGAGCCGTCATCAGTTGCAGCGGATTCACCTCTTCATCAAGACGCCTGCTGTATTTGCAATGGCACTAGGGCATCGGCTCAACGGAGTAGGGCGCATCCAGCTCTACGACTGGATTGATTCGGCCTATATGAGGGGCGGCAGGGATTCATGTAAATTTCCGCAAAAAGAGCCCTAAGTGGCTGTCGTGGCTGGTTTCTTTGCCACTTTCCTGCCACCCGATTCGGTATCTTTCGCCGCAGCTAAGTCGGGCTCGGCCGGCGCCGCGGACAGTCGCGCTAGCATGCTGGCGACCACCTGCTCCTGGGCCGTGACGGATGACCTCGCCGTCGCCAGCGCCAATTCCAACTCCTGCTTCGCGGTCAGCATCTCGTCGACCTTGGTTAGCAACTCCTTGTTCGAGGTGCTGAGCTGCTGGACGGCCGCATCCTGCGCGACCAGGCGCCGACCCAATTCCTCGGTGCGCCGCTGAGCAAACCCCAGTTCATCCTTAAGTGGCCGCAGGCCTCTCACCTCCTCCTGGACTTGGTGCAGATCGCCTTGGGCGCGAGACAAATCCCCCAGCAAGCGTGCGTTTTCTTGAAGGATGTGCAGGGCTTCTCGTTGTTTGGTGGCCAAGGTCTCGTTCACGGTGCGTAGCTCGGCCTGCAGGTACTGCACCTGCTGCTCATGTTTGCGCTGATCTTGGTCGCGTTGCTCCTTGGAGGATTGCCGGAAATGCTCTAGCGCCTGGCGCGCATGCTGGTGCTTTTCTTCCAAAGATTGGCGATGGCGCTCTTCGGCCGCGATGCGCTCCTGCAGATCGGCCACCTGCTGTGCGAGCTGAGTGCACTCAAGGGTCTTGCTGCTCAGCGCTTCGCTGGTTTTGCCGTGAGCGGTTTTTTCGTCGGCCAACGCTCGCTGGGTGTGCTCTAGCTGCTGGCGGGTGGACTGCGCCTCGGTTTTCAAGGCCGCGACGGCTTGCTGCTGCTGGCCCAGCTGCTCGGCGTGCCTGGCCTGGGCCGTGGTGACTCGCTCTTCCGCTTCCTCGTTGACGCGGGCGGCCAGGCGGCCCACCAGGTCTTGGATCGCCTCGCTGACGGCCACGCGGCTGCCGGTGGCTGGTCCTTCCTCTTCCTCGATCTCCTTCAGGTAGCGGTGGATGGTGGTTTTGGACCCGCTGCCCAGCTCTTCGCGTACCGCATCGATGGAAGGATTGCGCCCCATGGCCAGCAATTTATCGCGTGCGCGCAGCACTTCAGATTTGTAAATTCCGGCTCTGGACATGGTTCACCTCTTTATTTCGTACCTCAATACGTACCATGATAGTACATACTATTTATTATGGCAACAAAATAGTAATTTCAATAAAACTAACATCGGGTAATAGTTAGTTATCCGGTGTTAGGTTAGTTTTTGCTGATTTCAGCCGCCGGTTTGAATCGCCCCGGGAATTGAGGAGGCTCAAATCTTTGAGAGGATTGAGCCATGAAGAAGTCAAATCATTTTTCACCCGAGGTCCGCGAACGCGCTGTTCGCATGGTGCAGGAGCATCGTGGCGAGTACCCATCGCTATGGGCGGCCATTGAATCCATCGCGCCCAAGATCGGCTGCGTGCCGCAGACCCTCAACGAATGGGTCAAGCGCGTTGAGGGGTCGTCTCAGAAAACGGAAAATAAAGCACGCTAAGCCGGTTGCAACGGTCGTAACGGCCTGAACTTGCCCGCGCCGATCTTGGCGCTGCTGCGCCACAGGTAATCGCCGGTCAGGTTGATGTGCTCCCAGCCCAGCGGCGACAGGTACTGCAACAGCGCGTCATCGACCGCATGGCCGTTGCCACGCAGCCCATGTGCCGCCCGCTCCAGATAGACCGTGTTCCACAAAACGACGGCTGCTGTTACCAGGTTGAGGCCGCTGGCACGGTAGCGTTGCTGTTCAAAGCTGCGGTCGCGGATTTCACCCAAGCGGTTGAAGAACACGGCGCGGGCCAGCGCGTTGCGCGCCTCGCCCTTGTTGAGTCCGGCATGGACGCGGCGGCGCAGCTCGACGCTTTGCAGCCAATCCAAGATGAACAGCGTGCGCTCGATGCGCCCCAGCTCGCGCAACGCCACGGCCAGGCCGTTCTGGCGCGGGTAGCTGCCGAGCTTGCGCAACATCAGCGAGGCCGTCACCGTACCCTGTTTGATCGAAGTAGCCAGGCGCAGGATTTCGTCCCAATGGGCACGGATAGCCTTGATGTTCAGCTTGTCGCTGCTAATCATCGGCTTGAGTGCGTCGTAACTGGTTTCACCCTTGGGAATGAACAGCTTGGTGTCGCCTAGGTCGCGGATGCGCGGCGCAAAGCGGAAGCCCAGCAAGTGCATGAGGGCAAAGACGTGATCGGTAAAGCCCGCCGTGTCGGTGTAGTGCTCCTCAATGCGCAAGTCCGACTCGTGGTACAGCAGGCCATCGAGTACGTAGGTCGAGTCGCGCACGCCGACATTGACCACCTTGGTGTGGAACGGCGCGTACTGGTCGGAGATATGGGTGTAGAAGGTTCGCCCTGGGCTGCTGCCGTACTTCGGGTTGATGTGCCCGGTACTCTCGGCTTTGCTGCTGGTTCGGAAGTTCTGGCCGTCCGACGATGACGTTGTGCCATCGCCCCAGTGTTCGGCGAAGGGATGCCGGAACTGAGCGTTGACCAGTTCGGCCAGTGCGGTCGAATAGGTTTCGTCGCGGGTATGCCAGGCTTGCAGCCAGGCGAGCTTGGCGTAGGTTGTGCCGGGGCAGGACTCCGCCATCTTGGTCAGGCCCAAGTTGATCGCGTCGGCCAGGATGGTGGTCATCAGCAGATTCTTGTCCTTGGCCAGATCGCCCGATTTCAGGTGCGTGAAGTGGCGGGTGAAGCCCGTCCACTCATCGACCTCCATCAGCAGCTCGGTGATCTTGACGTGCGGAAGGATCATCGCCGTCTGGTCGATCAGCGCCTGCGCCGTGTCGGGCACGGCGGCATCGAGCGGCGTGATCTTCAGGCCGGACTCGGTGATGATGGCGTCGGGCAGGTCGTTGGCCGCCGCCATGCGGTTGACGGTGGCGAGTTGCGCTTCCAGCAGCGTCAGCCGCTCATGCAGGTACTGGTCGCAGTCGGTGGCAACGGCCAGCGGCAAATCGCTGGACTGCTTGAGGCTGGCGAACTTCTCGGGCGGCACCAGGTAGTCCTCGAAGTCCTTGAACTGGCGCGAGCCCTGCACCCAGATGTCGCCCGAGCGCAGCGCGTTCTTCAACTCCGACAGAGCACACAGCTCGTAGTAGCGCCGGTCGATTCCGGCGTCGGTCATCACCAGCTTCTGCCAGCGCGGCTTGATGAAGCCAGTGGGTGCATCGGCGGGCACCTTGCGGGCGTTGTCGGTGTTCATACCGCGCAGCACCTCAATGGCATCAAGCACGTTTTTGGCGGCGGGCGCGGCCCGCAGCTTGAGCACGGCAAGGAATTCCGGCGCGTAGCGGCGCAAGGTGGCGTAGCTCTCGCCGATACGGTGTAGGAAATCGAAGTCATCGGGCTGCGCGAGCTTCTGCGCCTCGGTAACGCTCTCGGCGAAGGCATCCCAGGACATGACGGCCTCAATGGCGGCGAACGGGTCGCGGCCCGACTGCTTGGCGTCGATCAGCGCCTGGCCGATGCGCCCGTACAGACGCACCTTGGCGTTGATGGCTTTGCCCGATGCCTGGAACTGCTGCTGATGCTTGTTCTTGGCCGCGTTGAACAGCTTGCCCAGGATGCGGTCGTGCAGGTCGATGATTTCGTCGGTGACGGTGGCCATGCCCTCGATGGCCAGCGCAACCAGGGTGGCATAGCGCCGCTGCGGCTCGAACTTTGCCAAGTCGGCGGGTGTCATCTGGCCGCCCTCGCGGGCGATCTTGAGCAGCCGGTTCTGATGTACCAGCCGCTCGATGCCGGTGGGCAGGTCGAGCGCCTGCCAGGCTTTCAGGCGCTCGATATGTTCGAGCATGTGGCGCGAGTTTGGCTTTGCCGGGGACTGGCGCAGCCAAGCTAACCAGGTCGTCTTGCCATTGTCCCGGCGTTTGAGCAAATCGTCGAGGCGACGACGATGTACGTCCGATAGCGGTTCGGCCAAGGCATCGTAGATGCGGCGGTTGGCGCGGGTGATCGCCTCGGCGCTCGCCCGCTCGACGGCGTTGAGGGCGGGCAGAATGACCGACTGTCGCCGCAGATGTTCGACCAAGGTGCTGGCCAGCACGACGCCCTTGTCGGTCTGCATGGCCAACTCGGTCAGCGTGTGTACGGCCTGCCGGTAGTGGCTCACGGTGAACGGCTGGAAGCCGAACACCGTTTGCAGCTCCACCAGATGCTCACGCCGGGTCTGCTCCCGCTGCCCGTAGTCGTCCCAGCTTTCGATGCCGACCTTGAGCTGGTTGGCGACCAGTTTTAACAACGGCTGGAACGGCGGCTGATCGACGCCAAGGATGATGCCGGGAAAGCGCAGGTAGCAAAGCTGCACCGCGAAGCCCAGCCGATTGGCTGGCCCGCGCCGCTGCCGGATGATAGAGAGGTCGGCTTCGCTGAACGTGTAGTGACGGATCAACTCGTCCTTGGTGTCCGGCATCGCCAGCAGGCTTTCGCGCTCGGCGGCGGTCAGTATGGAACGACGAGGCATAGCTATTGATCCAATCTCAAGTATTGATACAGGGTCTCCCGGCTGACACCAAATTCACGTGCCAGCTTCGCCTTCTGCTCGCCAGCAGTGGCCCGCCGCCGCAGCTCGGCGACCTGTTCAGGCGACAATGCCTTCTTGCGGCCCCGATAGGCTCCGCGCTGCTTAGCGAGCGCGATGCCTTCTCGCTGCCGCTCACGGATCAAGGCCCGCTCGAATTCGGCGAACGCACCCATCACCGACAGCATCAGGTTCGCCATCGGCGAATCCTCGCCGGTGAAGGTCAGACTCTCCTTGACGAACTCGATGCGCACGCCGCGTTTGGTCAGCTTTTGCACAAGGCGGCGCAAATCATCGAGGTTGCGCGCCAGCCGATCCATGCTGTGAACCACCACGGTGTCGCCTTCGCGCACGAAGGCCAGCAGCGAATCGAGTTCAGGTCGCTCGGTGTCCTTGCCCGACGCCTTGTCGGTGAATACCCTGCCGACTTCGACATGCTCCAGTTGCCGTTCCGGGTTCTGGTCGAAGCTGCTGACCCGGACATAGCCGATGCGTTGACCCTGCATGATGCCTCCAAACACGAAAGTGTCAGGAAGAAATCTATGACCTTTCGCCGCAGGTGTCAAGAAATGTAAAAATTAGCTCTATTCTGACGTTTCGATGTGACCTGTCCTGACATCAGGATAGGGTATGCTTCAACCTGACGGAGTTGGGTCTCCGGCGGCAGGTGTAGTAACTGGTTCGGCTACGGCTTTAGCTCGGGCCTGAAAACGTTCATAACAATCGAGTCCACAAAAGTGTTCGACGTATTCCGCGCCTTCCGGGGTGAAGGCAGCATCGAGCGGGATTTCCTTGCAGCACACGCAGCAACTGGTGGTTGGTTCGTTGACATTCATGGTGGCACCCCTCCATTGACTGACGAAACCGGCGAACGCCGCTGCCGGCATCGGCTTGGCGAACAGGAAGCCTTGTGCTGCGTCGCAGCCGGTTTGCTGCAACAGATCAAGACTCGCCGCCGTCTCCACGCCCTCGGCCACGACATCCATGTCCAGCCCGTGCGCAAGCTGGATCACCGCCCGGACAATGGTCTGATCACGGGCGTCCTCCGCAAGTCCGGCGACGAACGATTGGTCGATCTTGAGCGTGGTAATGGGACAGCATTTCAAATGTTGCAGACAGGAATAACCCGTCCCGAAGTCGTCGGCGGCGAAGCGCACACCCAGCCGGCGCAAGGCTTCCAGTGCGGGGAAGATCGCCGGATCGCCGAACGCGACCGATTCGGTCAGCTCAATTTCAAGATACTCGGCTGGCAACTCGGCATCGGCCAGCACGCCCTTTACCCACCTGTCGAAGTCCGGACCCACCTGGCTCGCCGAAACATTGACGGCCAGCCGGAACGGTTTCCACGCCAGCACCCGCCAGTCGCGCATCTGGCGGCAGGCTGCGCCTAGGAGTCTGCGCGGCAGAACGATTTGCTCTCGATTTTGGATGTTTTCAGGGGCCTCTTACCCATTCGCCATGCCGAGAAAATCGATTTTGACGCGTTCTGAGAGGTCGGAAAAATTTGTGCTGGTTTCATTTCTTTCTGCCGCGCAGACTCCTAGCACCCAAGCGCCGATTTCCGGCATCAGGCCGGACGTTTCGACCACGGGCAGGAACTGGCCCGGCGGCAACAGTCCGAGCGCCGGGTGACGCCAGCGCAACAGGGCTTCCGCGCCGACAATCTGGTCACTGCGCAAATCGACAATCGGCTGGTAATGCAATTCAAACTGCCCGCGCTTGACCGCCTGCGCCAGTTGCGCCGCTGTCCATTCAATGGGTTGGGAGGCGCTCATGATCGACCTCTGAAGGCCCGCAACAGCCGCGTCACTGACAGGACAAACAAGCCAGTCAGCGCGAGGGCCGCGATGCCCCAGTGCTCCCCGATGAATGCCCCGGCTGTCGTGCCGGCGAGTACGGCCGCGAGAATCGGCAAATGGCAGGGACAGGTGAGCACGGCCAGCGCGCCCCACAAGTAGCCGGTGAACGGTTTGTGTGCCTCGGTCGGCAAGCGCTCGGGGCTGTTCATGGCAGACTCGCTACGTGCTGTGCCGGCGCGCTCGGCAAGGCGGCCAACCGCACGTCCAGATCGGCCAAGGCTTCGCGCCGGCGTTCGACGAACTGGCGCAGCACGGCAAGCTGCGCGGCTGTTTCATCGCCGTTTTCCGCATCCAGCGCCCGGCACAGCCGCGCCAGCGCGTCCAGGCCGATGCCCGCCTCGAAGGCGGCCCGCACGAAGCACAGCCTCTGCAACGCGGCATCATCGAACAAGCCGTAGCCGCCCGTGGTGCAGGCGACTGGCCGCAGCAGTCCGCGCAGCAGGTAGTCGCGCACGATATGTACGCTCACCCCGGCCTCAAGGGCCAGCCGGGACACTGTGTAGGCGTTCATCGAACACCTCCTTCTTTTCCTCACCCGGCGCAGCAGGAAAGCTGCTTCACGTCCTTGCTGAAGGTCTGCGCCGCGAGCTTCAACCCCTCAACCATCGTCAGGTAGGGGAACAACTGGTCGGCCAATTCCTGCACCGTCATGCGATTGCGGATGGCGAGCACCGCCGTCTGGATCAACTCGCCCGCTTCAGGGGCCACCGCCTGCACGCCGATGAGCCGTCCGCTACCTTCCTCGATGACCAGCTTGATAAAGCCGCGCGTGTCGAAGTTGGCAAGCGCACGCGGCACGTTGTCGAGCGTGAGCGTGCGACTGTCAGTCTCGATCCCGTCGTGATGCGCTTCCGCTTCGCTGTAGCCCACAGTGGCGACCTGCGGATCGGTGAACACCACGGCCGGCATCGCGGTTAGATTGATGGCAGCATCCCCGCCCGTCATGTTGATCGCGGCGCGGGTGCCGGCGGCTGCCGCCACATAGACGAATTGCGGCTGGTCAGTGCAGTCGCCGGCCGCATAAATGTGTGGCGTGCTGGTGCGCATGCCCTTGTCGATGACGATGGCACCTTGTGCATTGACGGTGACTCCTGCCGCGTCCAGTGCCAGGCTGCGCGTGTTCGGCGCCCGGCCGGTGGCGACCAGCAGCTTGTCGGCGCGTATTTCACCGTGCGCCGTGGTCAGCAGGAATTCGCCGTTCTCATGCGCGACCTGGCTGGCTTGCGTATGTTCCAGCACCGTGATCTCTTCGGCACGGAAGGCGGCTGTGACAGCCTCGCCGATGGCAGGGTCTTCGCGGAAGAACAAGGTGCTGCGCGCCAGGATCGTGACCTGGCTGCCCAGCCGGGCAAAGGCTTGCGCCAGTTCCAGCGCCACCACCGACGAGCCGATCACGGCCAGGCGTTCGGGAATGGTGTCGCTGACCAGGGCCTCGGTCGAAGTCCAGTAGGGCGACTCTTTCAAACCGGGAATCGGCGGCACGGCCGGGCTTGCACCCGTGGCGACCAGGCAGCGGTCGAATGCCACCACGCGCTCGCCGCCATCGTTCAAACGGACGGCAAGGCTCTGTGCGTCCTTGAAACGCGCTTCGCCGTGCAGCACGGTGATGGCCGGGTTGCCGTCCAGGATGCCTTCGTACTTGGCGTGACGCAGCTCATCGACGCGGGCTTGTTGTTGCGCCAGCAGTTTACTGCGGTCAATCGCAAGCACAGTCGCGGCGATACCGCCGTCGAACGGGCTTTCGCGGCGCAGATGGGCGATGTGGGCAGCGCGGATCATGATCTTGGACGGCACGCAGCCGACATTGACGCACGTACCGCCAATGGTGCCGCGCTCGATCAGCGTGACCTTCGCGCCTTGCTCGACGGCCTTGAGCGCCGCCGCCATCGCGGCCCCGCCGCTGCCGATCACAGCGATATGCAACGCGCCGCGCTCGCCGCTCGCCTTGTCATTTCTGCCCAGTAGATCGCGCATCTTGTCAAGCAATCCGCCCGGCGTCGAAACCGACGGGGCATCGGCGAGCGTAGCCCGGTAGCCGAGGCCAGCCACGGCGGCGGTCAGTGCATCCGGTGACGTGCTTGGTTCAATGGATAGCTGCGCCGTGCCTTTCGGATAGGACACAAGCGCCGACTGCACGCCGGGCACTTTCTCAAGGGCCTCCTTGACATGCACTGCGCACGAGTCGCAGGTCATGCCGGTAATTTTCAGGGTGGTCATGCATTTTTCCTTTTCTGTGGTCGGCGACGGCCGTTGCCGTCAGCCGCGTTGTGCTGGCAGTTCGCAACCGTCCGGTCCACAGCGGCGATGTGCTGGCGAGACGAAATCCCAGACCGATACCCCGACCATCAGGGCCAGACCGACGTACATCAATCTCGCCGTCCACCAGTTGCCCAGGAACCAGACCGTGGCCGCGAACACGATGGCCGGCCCGATCATGCCGAACAGGCTGCGGTGCCATTGCCGGTGGCTCAGCCATCCCAGCGCATTCGCGATAAAAGCAAGCACGGCAAACAGCGGTAGCAGCCGGCTTATGAACAGCCCCTCGTATTCACTCAGGAAGCCTAGTCCGATGGCCGCGCCGAAACTGGGAGAGCCGGGAAGCAGGCCGCGCAGCCCATCGCGGAAACGACGCTGCCGAGCGCGCCGGTTTTATCGGCAATGCGTGTCATCAAGCCCATGGTGTCGCTCCCGGTTCAGCGGCTCACTGCTTGACGCTGGATGGATAGCCCGCGTCTTCGGTGGCCTTGGTCAGCTTCTGCACGCTGGTCTTGGCATCATCGAAGGTGACAACCGCTTCGCGTGTCTCGAAGGTCACGTCAACTTTGCTGACGCCTTCGACCTTGGAAATCGCCTTCTTGACAGTGATCGGACAGGCGGCGCAGGTCATGCCAGGCACCGACAGCTTGACGGTTTGGGTGGCCGCCCACACGGGGGCAACGACGGCGACGAGAGCAAGGGAGGCAAATAGCTTTTTCATGGTGAACTCCTGTGATTAATAGAAAAATGGCATGACGTAGGGAAATCCGAGCGCGACCAGAACCAGCACGGCCACGATCCAAAAAATGAGTTGGTAGGTGGTTCGCACCTGCGGGATTGCGCAGACCTCGCCCGGCTTGCAGGCTGCGGCCGGTCGGAAGATGCGCCGCCAGGCGAAGAACAGGGCGACCAGCGCCGCGCCGATAAAGAGCGGTCGATATGGCCCCAACACCGTCAGGTTGCCGATCCATGCCCCGCTGAATCCCAAGGCGACCAGGACCAGCGGCCCAAGGCAACACGTTGAAGCGAGGATGGCGGCCAGTCCGCCGGCGAAGAGCGCGCCGCGCCCGTTTTGTGGTTCAGACATGCGCTGGTCCTTTCGAATTTGAATTGGATAGCGTAACCTTACTTCCGTAGTCATGTACGGAGTCAAGCGATATGCAAATTTTTTTTGAAAATCTGACCATCGGCGTCTTTGCCAAGGCGGCCGGGGTCAATGTGGAGACCATCCGGTTCTATCAGCGCAAGGGCTTGTTGCCGGAGCCGGATAAGCCTTACGGCAGCATTCGCCGCTATGGCGAGGCGGATGTAACGCGGGTGCGGTTCGTGAAATCAGCCCAGCGCTTGGGCTTCAGCCTGGACGAGATCGCCGAGCTGCTGCGACTGGATGACGGAACACATTGCGAGGAAGCCAGTATCTTGGCCGAGCACAAACTCCAGGACGTGCGCGAGAAGATGGCCGACTTGGCGCGTATGGAGTCGGTGCTATCCGAACTTGTGTGTGCCTGCCACCTGCGGCAGGGAAATGTTTCTTGCCCGTTGATTGCGTCGCTACAAGGTGGCGCAAGCCCGACTATGCCTTAGCGTGCTTTATTTTCCGTTTTCTGAGACGACCCCGTTGAGATTGACACCGGTGCCAGAGCCGGCATCAAGACGACCGACTTGCAGCGCCTGTAGGAACTCGAGCGCGAGAACAAGGAGCTGCGCAAGGCCAACGAGATTTTGAAGTTGGCCAGCGCGTTTTTCGCCCAGGCGGAGCTCGACCGCCGTCTGAAGTCCTGAAGGGCTTTGTCGATCAGCATCGACAGGCCTACGGGGTCGAGTCGATCTGCAAGGTGCTGCAGATCGCCACGTCTGGCTACTGGCGCTACGCCGCCCAGCTACACAACCCGGCCCTGCGATGTCAGCGCGCTCAGCGTGATGGTGTCCTGGTGCCACAGATCGAGCGCCTGTGGCGTGCCAACCTGCAGGTCTACGGCGCTGACAAGGTCTGGAAGCAGCTCAACCGTGAAAGCATCTGCGTTGCCCGTTGCACAGTGGAGCAACTCATGCGCCACCTGGGCCTGCGGGGCGTCCGCCGCGGCAAGATGGTGCGCACCACCGTCAGCGATGGCAAGGCACCATGCCCGCTGGACCGGGTGAACCGGCAGTTCAAGGCCGACCGGCCCAACCAGCTGTGGGTCTCGGACTTCACGTACGTTTCAACCTGGCAGGGCTGGCAATACGTGGCCTTCGTAATTGACGTTTATGCCCGCCGGATCGTGGGTTGGCGCCAGAGCAGTTCGATGCGAACAGACCTCGTGCTGGATGCGCTGGAGCAAGCCTTGTACGACCGTCAGCCCGAGCGCGCCGACGCACTGATTCACCATAGCGACAGGGGTTCGCAATACGTGTCTATTCTGTACAGCGAGCGACTGGCCGAGGCGGGCATAGAACCCTCGGTAGGCAGCCGAGGCGACAGCTATGACAACGCTCTGGCGGAAACCATCAACGGGCTGTACAAGGCCGAATTGATTCACCGCCGGGCACCCTGGAAGACCAAGGAATCGCTGGAACTGGCAACGCTGGAATGGGTGTCCTGGTTTAACCACCACCGACTGCTGGAGCCTATCGGATACATTCCTCCTGCCGAAGCTGAAGAAAATTACTATCGGCAATTAGCCAGTCAGGCCGTTGCATCGGTCTGACTTAACCCAATGGGCCTCCACGAAACCCGGGGCGATTCACCACCCTCTATCTGCTTTGGGACAGGGGCGGTCGGTCGAGGCGTTTCCCAATATCAGAGCCCCCCATTTGGGGACCTCTGCGATGAATGGTGCTTGACGATGTTGCGCCGCACAAATTAGAATCACATGCTTTCAACTTTTGGGGTTTCTTGTGGGTAATGGTTCTAGTGACAGTTGTCGGTTGAGTATCGGCTCGGCTGCCTGACAGGCCCCACGGAAATCTATTCCGCAGCGGCCATGCCGGCCGCTCGCTTCTAAATCCGGACTTTCTCCGGAAATCTCTCGACAGTATCTGTTTCTCTGCATGCAGCCAAGCCGTTGGCCGGCTTGACTGTTGCCTGGGTGAATCACGAACTCTCGGTCTCTCCATGCTCATAACAGGAAGAACGAACATGCGGTTTTTCAAAAAATTGGTATTGGTGGCGGCACTTGTGCCTTTCTGCGCTTGGGCGGCCGACGGCACCACTGACTCGTTTCTGCGTCTGCCCGAGGGCGATTCGCCTTGGCGCATCCATGGGGATGCCAACCTGATTAGCCAGTTCCACGACAGCTTTCCGAGCCTGTACGAGAACACCCCGGACCAGGGCGGCAACAGCTTTCAGTCCGGGCTCGAGCGTTCACAGACGACGATGCTGGGTTTGAACATTGGCTATCGGCTCTCTGCTGCCACCGAGTTCTGGTACCGGGCCGAGGCCATCCGTGGCGTGGCGTTGAGCAATGCCGGCGGTTTGGCAGGGCTGACAAATAGCGATTTGCAGCGTGTCATCCAGAAAGATTTCATGTACTACACAGCTCAGGCTTACGTGCGTCATCGCATTGACCTGGGGGGCGAGTCTACGAACCTCGATGAGGGCGGCATGCAGTTCGCTCAGGCAGCCCGTGGCCGGCGCTTTACGCTGACCATGGGCAAGCAGGACTTGTTGGGCATTTACGACTACAACAGCTACGCCCACAAGGGGCCGAACGGCTTTCTCAATTGGGCTCTGATGACCAGCAGTGCGTTCGACTTTGCTGCCGACGCCCGGGGCTACACCTTCGGTGTAACAGGTGATCTGACCTGGGATGACTACAGCGTGCGCTTTGGCCGCTACCTGATGCCTGTGCTGCCCAACCAGCTGGATCTGGATTTCGAGGGCTGGTCCAAGAATCGGGTGGGCTACAACCTGGAACTGGAGAAACGCTGGACCACCGGTGCGGTGCGACTGCTGGCCTTTCACAATCGCATGCGGCTGAGCACCTATGCCAGTACCGCCAACATTGCGCTCATCGAGAACGGGTTCGACGACAACGGTGCCAATCCGCGCGTGGACCGCACCAAGACAGGCCTGGGCTTCAATGTGGAGCAGGCCCTGACGTCCCACGTGGGCGTATTTGCCCGGGGCATGTCAACGCATAGCGATGGGGAGACCATGGCTTTTACCGAAGCGGATTCAAGCCTGAGCGCTGGCATCGTGGCCCAAGGTGCTGCTTGGGGCCGTCCCTTCGACGCAGCCGGTCTGGCTTTCTCCAACCAGTACGCCAGCGCAGATCGGCGTGACTACCTAGGGCGTGGCCTGTATACGCTGTTCACAGGCGACGGTCCCAACCCCTACGGCCCGGTGCGTTACGGGGTGGAGCAGGTGATCGAGGCCTACTACCTGATCGGCTGGAGCCGGCAAACGCATCTGACCGTGGACTGGCAACGCCTGACAAACCCGGCCTACAACCCGGATCGCGGCCCGGTGGATGTATTCAGCCTGCGACTGCACGCGGAGTTCTGAGAGAGAAATGAGCGAATCGAAACGACGGACATCTGTCCATGGCTGACAGGCCATCAAATTCCCAATCTCATACTAGGAGAAATAGCAAATGGCAGAAGAGAAGAAAGAACCCTGGCTCAATCAGATGGCACTGGCGACCGTGATACTTGCCGTCTGTGCCACCTTGTCGACTTTTAAGGGTGGCTCATATTCCACGGCCAGTGTGATCAATCAGACACTGGCATCTGATCAATGGGCGTTCTATCAGGCAAAGAGCACCAAACAGCATCTCTACGCGTTGCAGGTCGAACAGCTCAAGCTCCAAGAGATGACCCTGCCAGCAAAGGAAAAAATTCAGTCAGCGTATTCCCAAAAGATTGCGGACTACGAAGAACAAGTCAAACGGTATGGCCTTGAAAAAAAAGATATCGAATCTAAAGCCCGCTCGCTGGAAGACCAACGCGATGACGCCCAAAGCCACGGAAAACCCTTTGGGGTTGCGGTGATGTTCTTGCAGGTTGCTATTCTTCTCAATTCAATTTCCGGGCTGATGAAGGCCAAACGTGTTTGGTGGAGCAGCATCCCTGTAGGTTTGATCGGTTTGATATTTTTCGCAAATGGTTTTTTAGGATTTTTCTGAACGCATTTGCGGAGGACAGGGTGATCACCTTTTACATCCCTGCTGAAAGTTTCAGCAGAGCAGGGGAACACCCCTATCAATTTTCGGTCGGCGGCAACACCCTATTCTCGAATTCTTATCAAATCCAACGGTTTTCGAGAGGTAGTAAGATGGTCCACCGCTGCCAAAGCAGCCTTGGATAGGCGCTCGCTAAAGGAGAAAGACTTATGAGCATTTTTGACAAACTTTTCGGGGGCCATCACGGCGGTGGGCAAGGCTATGGCGGTGGGCACGGAAGAGGCGGGCCTCCAGCCGGTGGGTGGGGTAACAGCGGTGTTGCTTGCCCGAACTGCAAGGCGCTGAACGCACCTGGCGCTCGTTTCTGCCAGCAGTGCGGGACTTCGTTGGCTCTTTCGGCTTGCACGCAATGTGGAACCAAATTGCAACCGGGTGTGAAGTTCTGCTCTCAGTGCGGCAAGGCGGGGGGGTGACCTTGCCATGTTTGGTTGGCTATGCGCGCGTCTCGACGCAAGATCAGAAGCTGGAGTTCCAACGGGAAGCCTTGGCCAAGGCCGGATGCCAGAAGCTCTTTGAGGACAAGGCGAGCGGCACACTAGCCGAAAGCCTCGGCTTGGTCCGCACGCTGGAAATGCTGCGAGAGGGAGACACCTTGGCCGTCTGGAAGCTAGATCGCTTGTCTCACCGAAATGGAGCGCGAGCTGACGGTGGAGCGCCGCGCAGCATTGGCGGTCGCCCGGCTGTCGGGCCGCACAGGCGGACGCAAGCCGAAGATGACCAACAGCAAAATCGAGTCAGCCAAGAAGTTGCTCGCTAGCGGGATTGCTCCCAAGGCCGTGGCCAGGAATCTGGGCGTCTCGATTCCAACCCAGTACCGCTGGGTAGCGGCTTCCGGCCACGCTGAACAGAAATGAGATCAGAAAAAGGACAAAGATGAGCACTGGACACACCCATGCCTTGCCCAGCGAGCGCAAGGAAAAATCTCTCTGGATCGCTCTGGCGCTGACAGGGAGTTTCTTGCTGGCCGAAGTCGCTGCTGGCATCGTTTTCAATAGCCTGGCGCTAATCTCAGACGCGGCGCACATGTTCACCGACGCGGCAGCGCTGGCTATCGCGCTGGCGGCCATGCGGATAGCGCGACGCCCCGCCGATGCCAAACGGACATACGGCTACTATCGATTCGAGATCCTTGCGGCCGCATTCAATGCCCTTCTGCTCTTCGGCGTTGCCGCCTACATCTTGTATGAGGGATGGCAACGTTTGCGCGAGCCTGCACAGGTGCAGTCCAACGGGATGCTGGCGGTAGCGGTGCTGGGGCTGATCGTCAACCTGATCAGTATGCGCATGCTCCAGGGGGGCAAAGACGAGAGCCTCAATGTCAAAGGCGCCTATCTGGAGGTCTGGAGCGACATGCTCGGCTCCATCGGGGTGTTTGGAGCCGCGCTGGTCATCCGATTCACAGGTTGGGTGTGGGTCGATGCGGCCGTGGCCGTGGCGATTGGGCTATGGGTGCTGCCCAGAACGTGGCTGTTGCTCAAGGAAAGCCTGAATGTCTTGTTGGAGGGCGTTCCAGATGGAATCGACTTTGATACGCTGACGGCATCTATTCAGGCTGTGCCAGGTGTGACCGGCCTGCATGACCTGCATGTATGGGCGCTGACCAGCGGCAAGGCCAGCATGACCGTTCATATCGTTCATTCACCTGAAGTGCGCCCAAGTGACTTGCTGCAAACGGTCAAGGAACTTCTGGCGGACCAGTTCAACATCTTCCATACGACGCTGCAACTGGAGACGGTCGCCTGTGAGCACGGCGCAGATGGGTGCAACTTTGTCGATCACCGCCACTGATTCCCATGAATTTGGCCGAAGAATATGCCATCGTACCTGCTCGGTACGGGGATGATAAATCGACAGGTACCCCTTCTCAGCGTCTTGGATCCGACGATGCCGCTTTGAATTCCTTGTATTCGTCATCGAGATTCGACACGGCAAATCTGTAGAGAATTGAATTCTGGGCGAACGTGGCACGCTCACGATCCATGTCCACCGTGTTTCCGTCGAGGCTCGGCTGGGACGCGAGTGCGTAACGAGCAAACGCAAGTGTGCTCTGCGGCAACTCTTTGATTGGGAGGTGAGCCGTAGATGTCGAAGCCAACCCCATAGTTGGCCCGGTCACATTGCGCAAGGCTTCCTTGAAATCAACGTCCAACGCTTTGTAGCCTGGCGTATCGGCATTTGCGATGTTGGACGCAAGCAATGCTTGACGTTGCCCGCGTGCCAGGAGCACTCGGGCATTGAAATCGTCATCAACAGTAGCGGACCTGCTTGAGCCGCTACTGGCTAGTCTCAGTGTTTCCATTGCAGATCATCACGGTGTTTGGCATCAGTCGAACCAATGGAGTATCGTACGTTCTAGGATGATACGGGGTCGCAGTCTTGTCAAATCCAGAAAATAACCCTAAATGTCTGCACTAAAGCTTCGTTCTCTTGGGCTGCTGCCGGTTTTAAAGACACTTTGTTAAGGTGGTCGATGATACCGGCAGCAGCCCATCTCGATTTCTTAAAACCCTAGTCAGATCAGCAAATTATGGAACTCGCACGGAGTTGGCGAAACTCGGACGCAACCGTCCGACTTCGGCTGGTGGGCGACTTCGAGCCCATCCAGCCCCAGACTGGTCAAATGCCCCGAAAGCTCAATGGCGGCGCGGCATTACGCCGTTGACCAGGTGGAAGCTGCCGGCGACATCAGGCCGCCCAGGCGCCCCGCTAGGCCCGCCCTCCATGCGTCCGCGCCCGATGGCCTCCAGGGCGCCAAAACGCCCCCAAAAGCCCGTTTTCAGAGGGCACCGGCCCACATCATCCCGCTCAGTTCCGCATCTTCCCGGATGTTCAGCCCCATGCGTCCGGTCACATTGCTGACCACACGCCCCGGCGGCGTCATCAGCTCCCACAGCACCTCGAATTCGCGCGCCGGCAGCTCCAGCAGCAGTCCGTCGACGGTGAAGCGCCGCGCCTTGCGGTCCAGGCTCAGGCGTCCGATTTCAAACAGGTCGTCGGTGCCAGCGGTGCGACGCACCAGCGCGCGCAGCCGCGCCTCCACCTCGGCCAGCTCAAAGGGTTTGCCCAGGTAGTCATCGGCACCCGCGTCGAGGCCGGCGATGCGCTCGTCGGTGCGGTTGCGCGCGGTCAGCACCAGCACGGGGGTGCGGTCGCCACGGGCACGCGCCTCGCGCAGCAGGGTCAGGCCATTGGCCAAGGGGCTGTTCGGTGCGTCGCTCTGCGGCAGGTTCAGGTCGAGCAGAACAGCGTCGAAGGGCTGCACCCGCCAATAGTGGGCGGCCTGCTCCAGGCTGCCGGCCTCGTCCACCCGGTGGCCGGCATCACGCAAGCTCAGGCGCATGACCTCGCGCAGCACGGGATCGTCTTCAACCAGCAGGATTCTCATGGTGGCAGGGCTCGCTACAGGGGCTGTCTACGCGTTTTCACCAAGGGCGGAGTCAGTCGGCGGTCAGGCGTGGCAGGAGACACTCGATCCCCCCGAGTGGATTGATCCATGAGCATACGTCAGTTATTGTTGTTAAGCGGCCTGCTGCTGTCGGTGGCCAGCCAGGCCCAGACACCGGCGCCCGCCACCGTGCCGGTCTCGCTGCAGCAGGCGCTGCAGGCCGCCCAGGACAATCTGGACGTCGTGCTGGCGCGGCGTACGCTGGCCGGCGCCCAGGCCGACATCACCAGCGCCGACCGCGCACCCTTTCCTGTGCTCTCGGCCAGCGTCAGCCAGATCGACCTGCAGAACGGCAACGGCAGTGGCAACACCTGGACCGAGCAGCGCTACGACAAGTCGATCGGCCTGGACTGGACCTGGGAACGCGGCAACAAGCGCGAACTGCGCACCCTGACCGCACGGCGCGCCGCCGACGCGGCCCGGGCCGAACTGGACGAAACCGGCATGCAGCAGCGCCTGGCCGCACTGTCCGGCTTTTATGACCTGCTGGCGGCGCAAGAGCGGGTGGCCGAGGTCACCCAGATCGAACGCAACGCCGCCGAGCTGGCGGGCATCGCCGGGCGGCGCCTGCAGGCCGGCGATCTGTCGGCCCAGGAAACAGCGCGCACCGAAATCGAGGCCCAGCGCGCCCGCGCCGACCTGCACCAGGCTGAACTGGAACAGCGGCGCGCCGCCCTGGTGCTGTGGCAGCTGACGGTGCTGGCCCCGGCGCCCGAGCAGCTGCAGGCCCGTGCCGACTGGCCCGTTCTGCCGGCCGCCCCCGCCATGACCGCAGGGCTGGACGAACTGGTCGAGGCCCGTGCCGACGTGGCCGCCGCCCGCGCGCGCGTGCAGGCCGCCCAGGCGGCCCTGGACAGCAGCAGCGCCCAGAAGAAGTCCGACATCACGGTCGGCGTGTCCTATGACCACTACCCCGGCACCTCCAACGCCCTGGTGGCGCTGCGCATGTCCATGCCCTTGCAGTGGGGCTACGGCTACGAGGGTGAGATCGGCCGGGCCAGCGCCCAGCTCGCGCAGGCCGAAGTCGCCCTGGAACGGACCCGGCGCCTGACCCGGCTGGAACTGCAGCGTCTGCAACACGAGCTGCAGAGCGCGGCCGTGCGCGCCAACGCCTATGAAACCGAGATCCTGCCGCGCGCGCGCCGTGTGGCCGAGGGCGCCGAACTGGCCTACCGCAAGGGAGCACTTTCCCTGACCGACTTGCTGGACGCCCGCCGCACCCTGCGCACCACCGTGCTGGACGCAGTGGCCGCACGCAGCGACTACGCCAAGGCATTAGGCGTCTGGCAACTGCGCACAGGCCAGGCGCTCAGCATCGCAGCCGGCCCTCCCTGAATCAAGATCCGAAAAGTCGTCGAACATGTTGAAACGCCTGAAACTCCAAATGCCCCTGCTGCTGGCGACGATGCTGCTGACCGCCTGCAATGAGCAACCCGCACCGACGGCCGCTGCTCCGGCGCCGATCATGCAGGGTCAGCAACTGCGCTTTGCCGCTGGGCATCCTCAACTCAAGCTCCTCACAGTGGCGCCTGCCGAGCCAGCCAACTCCATCACCATCGAACTGCCCGCCAAACTGGTCTGGAACGAGGAGCGCACCCAGCGCATCTACCCCTCCTTCGCGGGTCGTGTGATGAGTATCAAAGCCGACGTCGGCCAGCGCGTAGTGGCTGGCGCACCGCTGGCCGTACTGGCCTCACCGGACTTCGGCCAGGCGCAAAGCGAGACGGCTCGCGCCGAGGCCGACGCCCGCCTGGTGGCCAAGGCCCTGCAACGCCAGCGTGAACTGTTCGATGCCGGCATCGTCGCGCGCAAGGAACTGGAGCAGGCCGAGGCGGATCAGGAACGCGCCCGTGCCGAGGTGGACCGCGCCCAGGCCCGCACCCGCCTTTATGGGGGCAGCGGCAACGTCAACCAGCAACTGATCCTGGGCGCCAGCATCGGGGGCGTGGTGGTCGAACGCAACCTCAACCCGGGCCAGGAACTACGGCCCGAGCTCAGTGGCCCGGGCGTGCCGGCCCTGTTCGTGGTGACAGATCCCACCTCTCTCTGGATTCAGATCGATGCGAGAGAGTCAGAGGTTGGCATCGTGCGTCCAGGAACCCGTTTCGAGCTCAGCGTCGCTTCGTTACCCGGACAGAAGTTTTCGGGCCGGGTCATCGCAGCCTCTGATTTCATCGACCCACTGACGCGTACGATCAAGATCCGGGGCGTCGTGGCTAACGCCAATCGCCGGCTGAAAGCAGAAATGCTGGCCACGGCCCGCTTCGAACGCACCTTCCCTAACGGAGTGGTGATACCGGCAACAGCCGTTCTCCTGCGAGGCACCCGGCAGTCCGCATTTGTGCAGACACGACCCGGCGAATTTGAGCGGCGTACCGTGGAGCTGGAGTATGAAGGCCCCCAGCAGGTCGTCGTGAGCAGCGGCCTGAAAGCGGGTGACCAGGTCGTGGTTGAAAACGCGCTGTTGCTCGCCAGGTTACTGCGGCTTGCGGAAGAAGAGTCTCGCTCGGGCAACGATACCGGGGCCGGGGCTGGCGCAAAGGCGCAGAGCCGCGAGGCGGACAAGAAATGAGGCGCCTGATCCAGTATGCCGTGCACCAGCCGCTGTTCATCGTGCTGGGCACGCTGCTGTTCGTGATGGCGGGCGTGATTGCCTTCAAGAACCTTTCGGTCGAAGCCTTCCCCGACGTCACAGACACCCAGGTCACCGTCATTTCCCTCTTCCCTGGCCGTGCCGCTGAAGAAGTCGAAAAGCAGGTGACGCTTCCGATCGAAACCGCACTGGCCGGCTTGCCCAACTCGATCCGCCTGTTCTCGCACACCCAGTTCGGACTCTCCTACACCGTGGTCACTTACGACGACAGCGCCAACGTCAACCTGGCGCGTCAGCAAGTGATGGAGCGACTCAACGGAATCGACCTGCCTCCCGGCGCCCAGGTAAACATTGCGCCGAATGCCACCCCGGTGGGTGAGATCATGCGTTATCGTCTGCGTGGCGATGGCAAGTCCACCACCGATCTGAGAACACAGCAGGACTGGGTGGTGGAGCGCGCGTTGCGACAGGTGCCGGGGGTCGCCGACGTGGTGGCCATGGGGGGCTTCATCAAGCAGTACGAGGTGCAGCCCGACCTGGACAAGCTGCGCGCCTACAAGCTGACCTTCCAGAACCTGCTCGACGCCCTGGGCCGAGGCAACTCCAATGCAGGCGGCAGTTATGTCGCGCAGGGTTCGCAGCAGTTCGCCATCCGCGGGATCGGCCTGCTGCGCTCGCCCGACGACATCGGCCGCATCGTGCTGGACTCGCGTAATGGCACGCCGATCCTGATCCGGGACGTCGCACAAATCCAGCTCGGCTCCGTCCCCCGTCTTGGCGTCACAGGGCAGGACCACGACGATGACGCCGTGATCGGCATCGTCATCATGCGCAAAGGCGAAAACGCCAGCGTGGTACTGCGCGGGGTGAAGGACAAGATCGAACAACTCAACGACCGGGGCCTGCCACCGGGCGTGGAGATCGTTCCCTTCTACGACCGAACCTGGCTCATGGGCAAGACCCTGTCCACGGTGTTCCGCAACCTGGTCGAGGGCGCGCTGCTGGTGTCCCTGGTGCTCTACATCTTCCTGTCCAACCTGCGCGCCAGCCTGGCGGTAGTGGTGGTGATCCCGCTGGCGCTGCTGGCCACCTTCATGGGCCTGAAGATCATGGGCGTGCCGGCCAACCTGCTGTCGCTGGGCGCCATGGACTTCGGCATCATTGTCGACGGGGCGGTGATCGTGATCGAAAACATCATGCACCGGCTCGAGAAGGACAGCGAGAACATGTCCGAGAGCGAACGGCGCCAGACCATCATCGACGCGGCCAACGAGGTGGGGCGGCCCACGCTGTTCTCCATGCTCATCATCATCGCCGCGCACATCCCCATCTTCGCGCTGCAGCGCCACGAAGGCCGCATCTTCCAGCCCATGGCGCTCTCCGTTACCACGGCCCTGGTCGGTTCCCTGATCTTCTCGCTCACCCTGGTGCCGCTGCTGGCCTACTGGATGTTGCGCAAGAAGCTGCCGCACGGGGACAACCGCGTGATCGCCGCTGCCAAACGCGTCTACACACCGGTGCTGGACTGGGCCCTGACCCACCGGCGCAAGGTGGTGATCATCGCCCTGTCGGCTTTTGTGCTGGGCCTGGGCGCGGCCGCGCGCCTGGGCTCCGAGTTCCTGCCCGAACTCAACGAAGGTACCTTCTGGGTGAACTGGGACATGCCTGCGAGCCAGTCCCAAGAGCAGGCCATCAAAGTCCTGCGTATCGCCCGCGAGCAGCTGCTGACCGTCCCCGAAGTGCGTACCGTGGTTTCCAAGGCCGGCCAGCCCGAAGACGGGACCGACCCCAAGACCCTGAGCATGGCCGAAGTCTTCGTTGACGTGAAGCCCGCGGAAGAGTGGCGCAAAGGTATGACCCGTGAGACGCTGATTGAAGAGATGGATCGGAAACTGGCGGTGATCCCTGGTGTAGATCCGGCCTTCTCACAGCCCATCCGCGATAACGTGCTCGAATCCATCTCGCAGATCAAAGGACAGATCGTCGTCAAGGTGGCGGGTGAGGATCTGGGGGAGTTACAGCGCACGGTGGAGGCCATGCGCCGCGAGTTCCGCCAAGTTCAGGGCGTGCAGCGCGCCGAAGTCGATCGTTTGGGCGAATTGCCGCAACTGTTGATCGACATCGACCGGGAACGGGCCTCGCGCTTCGGACTCAACGTCAGCGACGTGCAGGACGTGATCGAATCGGCACTGGCCGGCCGCGCGGCCACCCTGCTGTGGGAGGGCGAGAAGAAGTTCGCCGTCGCGGTCCGCCTGCCCGAGGACGAGCGCACCATCGCCAACTTGCCCTCGACCCCGCTGGCCATCCCTGGCGGGGGTTACACAACGTTGGGCGCTGTCGCAAGCATCCGGCAAAGCACGGGAGCGATGAACATCGCTCGGGAAGCCGGTCGTCGAACCATGGCCATCGGGGTTTTCATCAAGGGGCGTGACATGGGGTCCGTGGTCAGAGACATGAAAGCCCGCGTGGCAGCTAATGTCCAGGTACCTGAAAACTACACTGTCAACTGGTCAGGCGAGTTCGAGAACCAGGAGCGCGCGATGCAGCGCCTGTCCGTGGTGGTGCCGATCTCGCTGCTGTTGATCTTCGTCCTGCTGTTCGACGCCTTCGGCTCCTTCAAGAAAGCGGCGCTGATCCTGGTCAATGTGCCGCTGGCGCTGATCGGGGGCTTTATTACTTTGTGGGTGTTCGACATCCCGCTGTCGGTGTCTGCTGCCATTGGTTTCATCGCCCTGTCGGGCCAGGCCGTGCTCAACGGCGTGGTGATGCTCTCGGTCTTCCAGCAACTGCGCAACTCGGGCTACAGCGTGCTTGAAGCGGCACGCACAGGCTCCATGCAGCGTCTGCGCACGGTGCTCATGACGGCGATGCTGGCCGCGCTGGGCCTGCTGCCCATGGCACTGTCGCACGATATCGGCTCGGAAACCCAGCGTCCGCTGGCCCTGGTGGTCATCGGCGGGTTGGTGACGGCCACTCTGCTCACCCTGGTGGTCCTGCCCGTGCTCTACGTCGCCTGGTTCTCGGGCAAGAAGCTGGCCGAGGATATCTAGGTGCCCTGCGCTCATCCCGCGCTGACCCCGATCGGCGCCGGCGCGCGCATCACGATGCGCGTGAACAGGCGATCGTAGACGGGGTCGCGCGGGTACGTGCCGGTCAGCGGATCGCCGTTGGTGGCAAAGGCCGCGTCGCGTTCAGCCCAGTCCTGCGGGCTGAGCCGCCGGCGGGCCTCGGGCCGCACCACGGTCTCCTCCAGCCGCATGTGCTCAGGGTAAAAATCCAGGTAACGCAGCACGGCGAGTTCGAAGGCGCTGCGGCTCGATGCACCGAGCAGCTCCCAGGCCAGCAGCAGGTGCTGCAGCTCGCGCACGGTGGCCTCACCGCGGCATGGTCAAGCTCCAGCCGACACTTGGACACCCTCTAGCAGGCAGAGAGTCAACCGTGATCGCCAATCCCTTGCCGTTCTAGCGCCCAATGTTACGGTCGAGAGGGTTTCGAGCGAAAATTAGTCATCGCTGCATCCGCGGATTATCACGGGGAAGGACAAAAATGAGTGATTTCGACGTAGCCATCATCGGTGGCGGCCCAGGCGGCTACCAGGCCGCCATACGAGGTGCCCAGCTGGGGATGCGCATCGCCTGCGTGGAAGACCGCCCTCGGCTGGGTGGCACCTGCCTCAATGTGGGCTGCATTCCCTCGAAAGCGTTGCTGGAGTCCTCCGAGCGTTATCTCGAAGCGCGTACCGCCTTCGGCAAGCACGGCATCGATTTCACCGGTTTAGCCCTTGACCTTCCAAGGCTTCTCGCGCACAAGGACGGCGTGGTTGACGAGCTCGGCCGGGGCATTGATTTTCTGTTCGGCAAGCACAAGATCACCCGGTTGCTCGGATATGGTCGCCTGGATGGGCCTGGCCGTGTTCTGGTGCGCGACCCAAAATCAGGCGCAGAGCGGACCATCACGGCTCGGCATATCGTGATTGCGACCGGCTCGAAACCTAGGGAAGGTCTGAACAAGTCATAAAGCTGCCACGCGCAGCCCGATGCGCAAGGCAACCACGACGCGCAGGACCAGATCGCACCTGCCCGAAGGCCGTTTGCGGTGCGATCTGCTCCCCGGCTGCGGCCTCACGCCGCCTGCACACGGCCCACTCCCATCATCGCCATGAGCTTCTTGCGCGCCATCCACAGATTGGACAGCGCAAACAGCGTGATGACGTGTGCGGTGTTCTTGGCCAGGCCCTTGAACCTGACCTTCACCAGCCCGAACTGGCGCTTGATCACCCGGAAGGGGTGTTCCACCTTGGCCCGTACGCTGGCCTTGCGGTGCTCTTGCCTTTTGGCCCTGGTCTTGGCCCGGCCCTCAGGCATTTTGGCCATGTCGCTGGGTCGTGCAGCGATGTGCCACTGCAGATCAGCCTTGCTCACCCGGGTCTGCGCCCCGCGGTAGCCCGAATCCGCCCAGACCTGTTCTTCCTTGCCGTGCAGTAGATCCGCTACCTGCTCCACGTCGGCCTCGTTGGCCGCGGTGGTCGTGACGGTATGCACCAGCCCGGAGTCCGCATCCACGGCGATGTGGGCCTTCATGCCGAAGTGCCACTGGTTGCCCTTCTTGGTCTGGTGCATCTCGGGGTCTCGCTCACCGCTGCTGTTCTTGGTCGAGCTGGGTGCCGCGATGATGGTGGCGTCCACGATGCTGCCGCGCTTGAGCATCAGCCCCTTCCTGTTCAGGTGGGCGTTGACCAGCTTGAGGATGTCTTCGGCCAGGTCGTTCTCTTCCAGAAGATGGCGGAAGTTCAGGATCGTGGTCTCGTCGGGGATGGCCTCGCTCAGGCTCAGGCGGGCAAAGCTGCGCAGCGAAGCAATCTCGTACAGGGCCTCTTCCATCGCCGGGTCGCTCAGCGCGAACCAGTTCTGCATCAGGTGCACGCGCAGCATCGATTCCAGCGGGTACGGCCTGCGGCCACGTCCGGCCAGGGGGTAGTGCGGCTCGATCAGCTTGAGCAGCCCTTTCCAGGGCACGACCAGTTCCATTTCCTCCAGGAAAACCTCCCGCCGGGTCTTCTTCCTCTTGCCTGCGTATTCGGCATCGGCGAAACTGATCTGGTCCATCGGTATTACTCCTTTGCCACGATCAACGATTCAGCGGCTTGATCGGTGGACTTGTTCAGACCTTCCCTAGTATGGTGCCCGGCGTCCAGATCGACGAAGAGCGCGTCGTCTCTTCCACAGGTGCTCTGAGCTTTCCAGAAATCCCCAAACACCTCGTGGTGATCGGCGGTGGCTACATTGGCCTCGAACTGGGTTCGGTTTGGCACCGACTCGGGTCCAGGGTCACCATCGTGGAATATCTAGACCGCATCACGCCGGGCCTCGACACCGAGATGGCCACGCAGTTGCACAAGATTTTGCACAATGCCGGCGTCGAATTCATGCTCTCCACCAAAGTGACCGGCGCGCAGCGGCAGGCAGGCTCGGTAGTGGTTGACGTCGCGCAGGTGGATGCGGGAAAGCCATTGTCAATCACAGCCAATTCCTGAACTAGTCGCCATCACTTGCGCTCTAGAAAAGCGCTTGTAGACTATCTATTAATCGAACTTATCACATCAATTATCGTGACTGATCATGAAATAACAATAATTAACGTGACTGAATCTGCCGAAGGCGTTCGGAAGGTCCTGTCGAATTACATAAGCATGACTGGCAGGGTCGTAACTCTGGCTGGAGTCTCGCTCGAGTGCGAGAGCTCGCTCGAATATGACTTCGCTGAATTGCTCGACTTCAACTCACGGGTTGGGACGATTGGTGCGCAGCCAATGACCATCAAATACAGAGTGGCAGGGGAGTCAGGTGTCAGGCGGTATACGCCGGATTTCCTCGTCAAGTTTAGAAACTCCCATCAGAAAACTCCCTGGCAACCAATCCTTTACGAGGTGAAGTTCCGTGATGAGCTTGAAGAAAAAAAGCGGGAGTTGTCTTACGGATTTGCCGCTGCAAAGTTACTTTGCAAGTCGCGTCGGTGGCGGTTTCGGGTTGTCACGGAAACGTTTATCCGTACTCCGTTCCTCGAGAACGTCAAGTTTTTGCGAGGTTTTCGAACCTACCCAGACACAGGTGTGCACAGCGCGATGCTGCTGGAGGTTATCGAGCAGCTTGAGTTGGCGACACCGGCTGATCTGTTGGCCGCCACGTTTCAGGACATGCAGCGGCGCATGGAGGCTGTTGGCGTGCTTTGGCGGCTGATTGCCAATCGATCAATTGGAGCCAATCTGATGTCAAAGCTGACTATGTCGTCTGAAATCTGGCACGAGGAGCCGGTGCTCTATGCAGCAAACGTCTAACGAGCCGGGGAGGTTCCTTCTCATCAAGCCAGGTGTGATCCTGAGCTTCCGTGGAGCACCGCACCTGGTGAAACGAGTCTCGACACCTGAGCGCGTATTGGTCGAGAACCTCGATACACATCAAGTGGAGAGTGCGTATGTGCATCAGTTGTCAGCATACAACCCGGCTGAAGCGCTAGCTGAAGAAGGCCCGGCAAGATCTGCAGCTCCGGAGTTGGAGACGTTCACCAAAGAAGAACAAGAGCGCGCTCAGAAAATCTACAGCGTGCTTGAGCCAGTCCTGGAGCCGCACGGAAGGACGCGACAGTTGGTGGCGCAGGCTGCCAAAGAACTGGGCAAGAGTACAGGAACTGTCTACAAGCTGATCAGTAACTTCGATGGAGCGGGATTAGCTGGGTTCATACCTGGTAAACGTGGTCCCAAAGGGGGATATCGATTAGGCCCCAGGGTCGAAGAAATCATTGAGGAAATCATCAACGATGTCTACCTGAATTCTCAAAAGAAAAAACAAGTAGATGTGATTGGTGACATCAGGGAGCGGTGTGAAGTCGAAGGATTACCAGTGCCTCACGACAACACCATTCGAAATCGCATTACCTCCATCCCCGGAAATGTAGCCCTGCGGCGCCGAGGGTACAAAAAAGAGGCCGACAAGAGCTTGCCAGTGCCTGGTGAATTCCCGAAGACAAGTGGTCCTTTGTCGGTCGTTCAGATGGATCACACGCCGCTTGATATTCTGGTCGTGTTCTCCGAAACGCGACAGTATTGGGGACGGCCCTGGTTGACGCTGGTCATCGACGTGGAAACCCGAGTGATTGTTGGCTTCTACTTGAGCATGAGCCGACCTTCGTCTGTTGCCGCCGGCATGGCAATTGCCATGGGCATCTTGCCGAAAAAAGACTATCTTGGGTCGCTCGGTCTTTCCGGAAACTGGCCGGTGTGTGGAATTCCGCGTCGACTTCACTGTGATAACGCACGCGAATTCAAGGGGAAGACGTTAGAGAACGCAGGCCGTGAGTACCGCATCGACTTGCAATTGAGGCCGGTGAAGACGCCAGAGTACGGCGGGCATATCGAACGGATGGTGGGTAACGTCAACCATATGCTGCATCGTAAGCCCGGGACTACATTCTCAAACATCAAGCAGCGGGAGGGCTACGACTCCAAGAAGAAATCAGCCTATACGCTGAGAGAGTTGGAGATTGAGATCGCTGATTGGATCGTCAACCATTATCACCAGACCAAGCATTCAGCGCTTGGGATCCCTCCGATCAAAGCATGGGAACGAGGTGTCATGGGGAGCGATGACAAGCCAGGTATCGGGTTGCCTGTGCTGCCGAGTGATCCTGAGCGATTCAAACTAGATTTCATGCCGGGCGATATCGGAACCGCAGCAAGGAGCGAGAGCAGCAAGCAGTAAAGACAACGCAAAAGGTCCGTCGTTCACACCAAAGGGCAGGCCAATCGGGTAAGCCGCAGGCAATAGATGCCAGCGAAATCGAGTCAAGAATGAGGCCGCAATCTCCCACCGAAGGAGACACCGGTAACCCGTTTGCTGCACTTTCCAAGAAGACTCTGACTGGCTTCCCAGTACGAAGCAAATGAGCTCATACGACCATCTGAACAATGAAGCAAAGGCGCTGCTGCAGGCGCCGCTTGATGAGCGGCTAAATCATGTCAGACAGCTTCATTACATCGAATATCCCGCGGCCGAAAACTCTCTTCGAGAGTTGCAAGATCTGGCGAACTACCCACTGACAACGCGGCCGCCATGTCGAGCCTTGATCGCCGACAGCAACAATGGCAAAACAACTCTAACTAGGGAGTTCATGCGGCGCAACCCGACGACGCTGGACGCGGCCGGGTAGCCGTCGAAGAGACCGAGAAAGTCGAAGGACTCATTGATGAGCTTGACTCTCAATCGGCCATTGATGTTGTTCTCCGTATCGAGAAGATACTGGCCGGCATGGAAATACCCGAGGAAAAAGTGATACGCCCGGGTGGATACAACAGCAAGCAGCAGTTCCTCGAGGATTTCCTTAAACCCGTTGTCATCAAGCTTGGAGTTGATGAATAGGCGGTTCTCGACAACGATGGAGAGTGCTCGTTCGACAAAGAAGGCCAGAACGATGATCATCGACAGGACTTCAATCAGCACATCCCAGTCGACGCGAAACTGAATCGGATCCATGGAGCCTCCCTAGATTTCAGGTTGAACCAGAAAAGGGAGGACGAACTAACACGGCGCGCAGCCGTGAAATCTATGCTTCTCCCTTGTGTGCGGCATTTAACGGCAACCGCAAATCCAGGTCAACCAATCTATTCGCATCAACTAATGCAGCACACTGAAAGCTTGCAAACTGACCGTTGCCGGCACTTAGGAATCCACTGCCTAGGACCTCAAAAGACGCGTGATCTCCCGGTCTATTCGCTGCTCTAGCAAGACCAAGGCTTCGCCCTCCAATCCGGTACCTCCAACATGGACATGAGGCAATAGAACCAGCTGCGGGCAGATTTCATCAAAGTAATTGGCACGATCGTCCACTGCCAACCATGGCGCTCCCGGTGCGTTTGAGGCTAGCCATTGCTCACATTCTTTTTGACGGAGTCCCCGGGAAATTTTCAATCCCTGCAGGTTGGGCGTTGCGCCAACGATTCGATTCTTGATATCGATTGAGAAGAATGCGACAAGATCCTCCAATGAAAAGGACAGCCGCCACGAAGTTGACAGGACGATCAGTACTTGCGGATGGTGCCGCATCAGGTTCTCAAAATTCTCCAGATGACAAAACTCAAGATCCTGGCCAACACCCTCGGGATGCAGGACACCATCAAAGTCAAGAAATAAATATAGCTTTGTAAACATCATCATCTCTTTATGCACTTCATTCTCATTTCTGTATAGATCTGCTTGAGATTGCGCCGTTGTTTCCGCGATTTTGTTGCCTCGATTCCTAGCCAGGTAGCCAGCTTCTCGGCATAGGGATCAAGCTTGCTTGGACTGGCCCGCTTTGCGTATGTGGGCTCGGTCTCGTCTGACCGCAGGTACTTCTTCACTGTTTTGCGACCCAGGTCTGTACACCCGGAGACCTCGCGGATGGACATCTGTTCTTGCAGTGCCCAACGTCTGATGACATTCAATGTCGCCACGTCTATCACTCCTAAGTTCTCCCTGCTTTTGAAACTAGCAGGGTACGGCCTACGTGTGTCAACTTTGGATGGAAATCACTGTCCTAAGTGGGTCAGATTTCAGCGGAATTCAACAGTGAGTGAAATGGCGGGATTGGATTAGAGCGCAGCTATGACTTCCGCTCCTACCGCTCGACCCAGACGAAGGCCCTCCTCGTTGTCGCTTCGGAAGTGAATGCCACCCCAAAGCCGTGAGATTGCAGCTTCGTCGGCCATAGCGTTCAATCTTGGTGCCTCGGCTGGCCAGAAATGCGCCATAACAATGGATGTTGCACCTGAGAGCGTGGAGTGTCCGGAGACGTAGCTAGGGAACCCCGGGGTCACCAAGGGAGTCGTGAATCCGGGGTCGATGTCGCGTCGGATCGCGGTAATGGGGCGTTCACTCCAATCACGGAACTTGATGCGCCAGCAGACGATGAAAGAGTCTTCCATGACCACAGAGGTTGCGGTCAGGATGGCCACGCTCGCCTCAAAGGCGTCGCCAGGAATCTGTGAGCGCAGCAACAGATCAATGGCGTGTTGCATCCAGACGCCAGCGGGGGTGACTGAGCCTGCATCCAGATTCCAGCGTTCGGCAACTTCGAGTTGTTTGGAAGTTAAATTCCGAATGACGTTCAGAACCTCCTGTGTTTCGCGGCGATGTTGGTCAGATTCAGGGCGTGGTGCGGTAGGGGGCTGGTACCGCTGCGGGTTCGGCCTCAACCAAGAGCGCCACTCACCCGCATAGGGTTCCGTCGGGTTGACCGCATAGATCGGATGCGCGGCTTGCCATATGCCGGGAAAGTCCTTGGGGCGGTCGCGGACGGGCCAAGCCCTACCGGCTCCATCACGCAGACTGCGCTTGATGATGGCTTGCCCCACGTGCGTGCCTGTAGCTTCGACCAAGTCCTGGTTGATGTTGTTTTCTGGAAGTTGCGATGCGAGCCAAGCATATTGCGCCTCAAAAAATCCGGGCGTCTCATTAGGGAAGAGATGTTGCAGGACCAGAGATGCGGCTCGATGCGCACTAAGCTCCCGCGTTTCGGGTGATGCCCCCTGTGTTGCCGCGAGCAGCCATGCGTCATGCATGGCAACTTGGGCGTGCGCGATGCAACGTGATGCCCGCAGAGGGTTTTGCTGATATTTCACAACCAGCCGCAGCCATTGCTTTGTCCAATGAACAGCGCGTTGGATGGCCTGGGTGTTGTCTTGGGCTGCTGCTGTGTTTCGCGATGAAGTCACCAGTGGAAGGCCGGAAGGCAATTCAATGAACCACGGCTTCTTGATGATTCCGTGTACCAATTCAAGAGTGTTGATCTTCGACTTTGCGTGTACTGAATGCTGCGTATGCACCAGAAGAGAAGCAAGCCCTGTCGTAGCGATGATCTTAATCAGCGCCCGCTTATTTGCTTGGGTGTTGTTTATCGATGCAATAGTTTTTTTGCGTAGGAGCATGTATGACAGCTCAAAAATGTGTGTTAAAAACTCGCTCAATTAAAAGCGCCTAAAAAAATCAAGAGGGCGCTAAAACGGGAGGAATGCATTTTGCTGCGGCTTTTTGCCAGATTGCAAACGCTGTCGCTGTCCAGCGTGTGGGGCTTAGTAGCGCTTCTTGCGTGCATTGGCGCTGGACTCTATCAGCCGGCCCATGCGGCTGTTGAGCGTTACAGCTATGACCCACTGGGCAGGCTTATCCAATACGTGGATAGCGCTGGTCAGGTCACCGAATACACCTACGACGCGGCAGGCAACCTCACTTCTGTGACGGGTGCGGGCTCGGCGTCGGGCTTTGTGCCTGTGTTGAGTACGGTCACACCTGGCCTGATCCGTCGCGGGGAAACCAAAAGTCTGCTCATCACGGGGCAGCGTTTGCAGGCGGGTAGCCTGAGAACGTCTGATCCAGGTTTGGATCTGCTCAACGTCCGGCAGACGGCCGCTCAGATTCAAGCGGACCTGATTGCCGATCAAGCTGTCCCAGTTGGCTCACAAACCCTTAGCTTCACCAACGCACAGGGCACTGCGTCCAT
Organism: Hylemonella sp. GW821-FHT10B10; assembly: GCF_059415585.1. Taxonomy (NCBI): domain Bacteria; kingdom Pseudomonadati; phylum Pseudomonadota; class Betaproteobacteria; order Burkholderiales; family Comamonadaceae; genus Hylemonella; species Hylemonella sp. GW821-FHT10B10. The sequence continues at coordinate 1,456,434 of NZ_JBWKNN010000001.1, forward strand.
CGCCCTCACAGTGGCGCCGGTGTTGCCGACGTTGTCTGTGGAGCCATCTCCACTGGCTTTGCCGCCGGACAACTCGGCACGCAACATCACCTTGCGACTGTCGAGCTCTGATGTGGTGTCCCACGCCATCAACTTGGTGATGAGCGACACGAGCAAGGCGACCATTTCACCGGCCACTGTCACGATAGCCCCGGGGCAGACGTCCGTGCAAGTCAGCGTTACACCCAAGGTCGCGGGCTTCACTTCGTTGCAACTCACATCTTCTACTTTGGTGTCGACAACTGTGCCTGTGTTCATCACAGCTGACTTCAGAGGAGTGAACACCAGTCAGGCCATGCCTGTAGGTCTGGTCGTAGGTTCGCTCACGCAGCCGACTTCCAACACCACCTCTGCCTTGTTCGGGGCGCCACTGGTGGGGGTGACGGTTGGTCCCGTGCTGACCGGCATCAGCCCGGCCGGCATGCCTGTGGGGCAGACGCAAAGCCTGGTGGTGAGTGGTCGTGGCATACCTGCTGGCGCAACGTTGTCGATGCTGCCGGCGGCAGGTCTGACCTTGGGCGTGCCAGCCATCGCAGCCGATGGTTCGCAGATTTCTGCAACCCTGAGTGTCGCAGCCAATGCGATAGCTGGCGCACGCAGTGTCGTGGTGAAGGATGCGAGCGGCAAGGTGTTGCCGTTCGTTCCAGCGGCTGCATCTCAACTGGTACTGACTACCGGCCAGCCGGAAATCTTCTCGATTGAGCCGCTGTATGCCAAGGCGGGCACCTTGCTGCAACTCAAAGTCCGTGGTCGTCATCTGCACAACGGAAAACTGGCTTTGCTGCCCGGTATTGATGTGGCCATCGACCCACAGCCCGTGATCAATACGGATGGTACCGAGCTCATCGCCACGATCCAGCTTTATCCCTTGGCGTCGGTTGGGCCGCGCGTAGTGCAGATCACCACGCCATCGGGCCAAAGCAGTGCGGAGCTCAATGCCGCCAACCAGTTCAGCATCGTGACCCAGATCAATGGAACTCTGGGGCCTGTCTTCGCACCGGTCGTGGGCATCATGGTGGGTGATGGTTCGAGGGCTCCGTCCAACCAGTCCATCGGTCCGGTGGCAGCCTCTTCGCTTGGTGTGGTCGTTGGTGGCGCGGCCTACAACGTCACGCCTAAGGTGGCTGTGGTGGGCACATCCCTGAACCTGACAGTCACGGGTGTCGGTTTGCAGGCAGTGCAGTCGGTCAGCTTGCTTGCACCTGACGGTATTACCCAATCTGCCTTCAGCGTGAATCCGGAAGGCACAGTCCTGACCTTGCCCATCACAGTGGATGTCGCGGCAGCCAAAGTTGCCCGCAAGATTGTGCTGCGGACGGCATCTGGTCGCCTGTCTTTTGTGCGCGATGCTGAGAGCAGTTTCCTGGTAGCAGCGCCTGCGCCGGAAATCATTGCGACTGCGCCCCAGGTCATCAAGGCCGGGACGAGTACGACGCTGACCCTGCGCGGCAAGAATTTCCGCGACGTGCTGGGTGTGCGTTTCGAGCCTGCCGATGGCTTGGCGGTGACAGCCAACGGCGTCATCACGGCCAATACGGATGGAACTCTGCTGACCGTTCCTGTGACGGCCACATCCGCAGCGGTTACAGGTCCGCGCACCGTGATCGTGGTGGCTGCCGGCGGCGAGTCCAGCAATGTGACCATGGCCGCCAATACGGTGCAAGTCGCACAGCAGGTCGGCGCAACCTATGCTGACGTTAGCGCGCCGGCTGTTGGGCTGCTGGTGGGCTCGGCTACGACGGAGCCAACTGGTAGCGCCTTGCTGGTGCCAGCTGCCCTGGTTGGTGTGGTCGTGCAGACGCCGCCCATCGCGGTGACTGACAACCGGATTGTGGTGGGTGCGCATGTGGGCGTGGCGGTCGGTGGATTCGTGAATAACATCGCGCCTACGACGCCCGATGGCTTCCTGATCGGCTCGACTGCTACTTTGGCGGTGCAGGGCCTGGGTCTGGACAAAACCAGTGCCATCACTTCACTGGGGCATGCCGGGATTACCTTCGGCGCCTGGGCGGTCAATTCGCAGGGCACGCTGCTGACGGTACCGGTCACGGTCGCCAGCAATGTGCCGGCCGGCCGTTACGGTGTGTCGCTGAGCCAGACCGTCAATGGCGTGACGAGTCGATTCACGACCGTGCCTGCTGCCACGCTCCAATTCAATATTGGCGCCCTGCCGACCTTGCTTGAATCGGTCACGCCCATCGTGCTGGAGCAGGGCAAGAGTTACACCTTCACTGTGCGTGGGGATGGACTCAAGGATGTCTATGAACTGCTCACCGAGCCTGGAGCGGGTGTTCAGTTTGGCTCGGTGCAGTGGGCCACGGATGCACTCGGCGAGCTGCTCACGGTCAGCGTGCGCATTGATGCAACAGCGGCTATTGGCAGCCGCGTGGTCCGACTGCGCGTTCCTGGCGGCTTGACCAGCTCCGAAGCTGTTCCGGCCAACACCATCACCATCGTTTCGCCGCAATGAAGAGGGCAGCACCATGAAGACACCCATTTCCAACGAAACGCACGTGCCTCTTGTATCCGGCGCTGCACCCATCTCTGTTTCACCTACTGCTTTTTCAAATTCGTTCAGGAGGATTGCCATGTTCAAGTCCACTTCCATCCGTTCCCGCGCAGGGTTCGGCTTGCGTCCGCAGGCTCTCATGGCGGCGTTGGCTCTCGCGTTCGCTGTCACTGGGGCGCACGCCTTCACCAGCGGTAGTACGGGGGCCGATGGAGCGCTGGCTCCAACGGTCAATACTGAGATTCAGCTGCCACCTTCCGGTGTTCTGAACTACACCACGATCAATATTCCTGCTGGTGTGACGGTCAAGTTCAAGCGCAATGCGCTGAATACGCCGGTGTATCTGTTGGCCAGTGGCAATGTGACGATTGCTGGCGTGATTGACATTAACGGGAAAACTGCTGCTGCTACGGGTACGGCAGGGGATGGGGTGGTCGCCGATGATGGCGTTCCGGGTGAAGGTGGCCCAGGCGGTTATGACGGTGGCCGAGGTGGGCGTGATGATCTGGCACAGACACCGGCAGTCATCCGAGGTGGCGCAGGTCTGGGGCCTGGCGGCGGGCTCGGTGGTGTCGAGGGTGCTGATGGTTGCGGGAGTGACAATCGTCAATATCGATACATAGGCGGCTCAGCGGGTTATGCGCAGGCTGCTCTAGAGCAGTATTACCACCCCGGCGGCTATTACCAATGGTGTGGTGCGTCACCCGCTTCCGGTAAGGCGTACGGCTCTGCCATATTGCAGCCCTTGATCGGCGGCTCAGGCGGCGGCGGTGGCCGCGGCGGCGCTAACTTCCCAGGGTCTGGCGGTGGCGGCGGTGGCGGCGCCTTGTTGATTGCCAGTTCTGGCACGGTCACGTTGACTGGCAGTATTGCCGCTTCGGCTGGATACGGCGGTGCGGTTGCGGGTACCAATTCGGGTGGTTCAGGCGGTGCTGGTTCGGGTGGAGCGGTGCGCATCGTCGCGACCAGCGTAACGGGCGCTGGTTCGATCACAGCGAACTTCGGCTGTCCGCAAGGCATCACGGGATCTATCAATACCAACATGACCTGCAACTATTTCCGCAGTTCAGTCGGCCGTATTCGCATCGAAGCCGAAACCCTGACCTACAGTGGTGCCACAACACCGGCCTACACCACCGATGTCCCCGGCCCCGTCTTCCTGGCCAGCCTGCCTTCGCTGCGCATCGCCACGATCGCCGGCGTGGCCGTTCCGGCAACCCCCACGGGCAATGCCGACGTGACGCTGCCGACTGACGTGGTCAACCCAGTCACTGTGACGTTTGAAACCGTCAACGTGCCGACGGGCAACACTATCCTGTTCAAGCTGATCCCGGCCTATGGCGTCCCCACCGAAGTTCTGAGCGCGGCCATTGCCGGTACGACCGCTGCCGGTACCGCCAGCATCACGGTGGCATTGCCGCAAGGTCCCAGCACCCTGCAGGCGACGACGACCTACACCGTGGTTGTCGCCATGGGGGATGCATTGTCAGTCTTTGCCCAGAACGAGCGGGTCGAGAAAGTTCAGCTTATCGCTACTCTTGGCGGCGCAGGTCAGGCCAAGCTCATCACGGTCAGTGGCAAGGAGTACATGGTGCCCATGTCGTTGCTGCAGCAAGTGGGCTTCGCGGGCTAAGCCGCGGCGCTCGGGCAATTACAGGTAGGTTGGTATCAGAACAGAAAGTGAGCATGGTCTAAGCGCTTGACCGCGGCGGGCTGGGAGGCCCGCCTCGAATGCCGTGTGCTACGCGAGCCGCGGTTTGCACGCGCAAGACCTGCGATCTTCACACTCAGGGATAGGCGCGATATGTCGTGGATCACAAGCAGTAATGTGCGGGCGCTGCTGCGTCGGCTGCAAGGCTGGGCGGCGGTATTGCTCCTGCTCGGGGCATCCCAGGTTGCAGCGCAGACCACGATTTATGGCTCACAGAGCGCATCCATCACGCCTACGGGTCTGGGCGCAGCCAATTTTGCTGATATCGATAGCTTTGCTGTCGGCCGCAATGTCAGCGGTCCTTTCTACATCTCCGTCAACAACAATTCGGCGCAGTGGCCCAGCGGCAAGAGCGCCTCTGTCGAAATCTGGGTCAACTTCCAGAAAGTCGTCAGCACCAGCAACGTTTTCACGGCGCAGGGTGCACCCATCCCCACTTTCCAGAAAAGCGTATCGCTGCGCACCGGCGTGCTCAATCTCATCCTGGTCAAGGTCAATGGCACCGCACCGGTGCGCATCAACTACCAGATCCAGGTAGGCCAGATCCCCGTGGTGCCTTCTACGCTCAGCGGACTGACCCCCAATCCGCTGGAGCTGACCAATGGCAAGAGCGGGGTACTGTCGGCGACGCTCAGTCCCACCCCATCCGTGGCCGGTGCCGTGACGTTAAGCAGCGCCAACGACAACATAGCCACCGTCGCCGGCAGTGTGGCCTACGGAGCCGGGCAATCCCAGGTGGCCATCCCCGTGCGCGGCAAGGGGGTCGGACAGACCACGCTGACCGCCAGCCTCAACGGCAGCTCGCGCAGTGTGGCCGTCAACGTCTCTCCAGTGCCGCCGCGTGTTGTGTCGCTGCGCCCCATCTACAGCGCCGTTCAGCAAGGTGCCAGCGGCCAGTTGCAATTGCGCATTGCGCCCAGCCAGCAGCAGGACACCACGGTGACTCTGGCCAGCTCGGATGCGGCCAAGCTCGGCGTGCCGGCCAATGTCACTGTTCCGGCCGGGCAGACCACCGCCAACTTCTCGGTGCAAGGCCAAGCCACGGGCCTGGCCTACGTCACGGCAACTTTGCCGGGGACGCCGCGTGCTTCGCGCGCGTTTGCCATCGTGCGCATCGTGCCGTCCGCCGTCTCCGTCACCTCGCTGCTGCCCGCCACCAGCGTGCTGCAAAAGGGCAGCACAGCCCAACTCAGCGTGCAGCTTTCGGCAGCACAGGGCACCGATACGGTGGTCGCCCTGCAGGCGCGCACCGGTGGCGTCATCAGCATTCCCGCCAGTGTCACCGTTCCGGCCGGGGCCATGCAGGCCAGCTTCAACGTCAATGCACTCGAAGTGGGCAACACCCTGGTGGCTGCCACGCTGGGTGGCAGCACGGTGGAAGCGGCCGTGCAGGTCACGCCGGTGCCGGCCGCCGTGGCGGCGCTCACACCCGCGAGCAGCACCCTCATCGTCGGCGCCAGCGGCACGCTGACTGTGCAGCTCAACAGCGCACAAAGCAGTGTCACCACGGTGGCGCTCTCCGCCCAGCCAGCCGGTACGGTGCAGGTGCCAGCCACCGTCCTCGTGCCGGCCGGAGTGAACCAGGTCGAGTTCCAGGTCAGTGCGCTGGCCGTGGGCCAGGCCCAGGTGATGGCCAGCCTCAACGGCACGAGTCAGAGTGTCACGGTCGTCGTCACCCCGCAACCTGCTGCCATCGCGTCTGTCTTGCCCAGTCCCCTGAGCCTGCAGCAAGGCGCCAGCGGTGCGGTCACTGTGCGCCTCAATGCTGTACAGACAGAAGACGTCACGGTCGACCTGGCAGTGGCCAACCCGGCCCTGCTGCAGGTGCCCGAGACTCTGCTGATTCCTGCTGGACAGATCGAGGCAGAGCTGAGTGTCCAGGCACTCGCTGCGGGGGGCACACAGCTCACTGTCAGCCTCAACGGCACAAGCCAGTCGGTACCGGTCACCATCACCTTGCCGCCGCCTGTCCTGTCCAGCCTGTTGCCAGCCAGCCAAGATTTGCCCAAGGGCAAGCTGGGGCAGTTGCGTCTCACGCTGGACCGCGCGGCGCAGGAACCTGCCATCGTCAGCCTGAGCAACAGCAACACCGCTGCGCTGGGCCTACCCAGCCAGGTGACCGTGCCTGCGGGTGTGCTGGCCATTGATGTGCCCATGACCGCGATCGTGCTAGGCCAGTCCACCGTGGTGGCCAGCCTCAACGGCAGCACGGCCCAGGTCGTGGTCAATGTGGTGGCGCCCGAAATCACCGGCATCACGCTCACGCCCGCCAGCCTGAGCCTCACGCCGGGCCAGAGCGCCGAAGTGCAGGCCATGGGCACCTATTCCGATGGCAGCACGCGCGACATCGGCATGGACGCCAACACCAGCTGGTCCATCGCAGATTCAGGCCTGGCCACTGTCAGCGCCCAGGGCCGTGTCACGGCCCTGGCGCAGGGCACTACCGTGCTCAGCGCAAGCCAGACCGTGGCGCCCACCTACGGTAATCCCACGCCCAGCGCGGTGGTCGGCCAGGCCAGCGTGACCGTAGGCAGCCCGGCTCCCCTGGCCATGTCGGCTGCCAAGACCAACCTGGTGGTGGGTGAAACGGTGGCCGTCAGCATTACCGCGCCCTATGCCGCCGGTGCCACGCCCTACACCGTCAATCTCAACAGCAGCGGCACGGCGGCATTGCAGCACCCGTCCAGCGTCACCATCAACCCGGGGTTGACCAGCGTGACTTTCAATGTCCAGGCCACGAGCGCCGGTACCGTGGCGCTCAGCGCCTCGGCCGTACCGTTTGCGCCGGGGCAGCTCAGCTTTACCGCCACGCCGCCTGTGGCCACGGCCATTGTCATCAGCGGCATCACGCCCACCAGCGGTACGGTGGGCAGTGTGGTTACGCTCACCGGTGAGGGCTTTGCCTCGCCGGCCAACGCCAACACGGTGGCCTTCGCGGGCAATGTGCCAGCCATCGTGCAGTCCGGCACGGCCATCGAGCTCAAGGTCCTCGTGCCCGAAACCGCCCAAAGCGGTCCCATCACCGTGAGCAACAGCCTGGGCTCGGCCCAAAGCCCGGTTTTCACGGTGATCCGTGCGCAGGACTTCAGCTTCCAGGTCAGCCCGTCCACGGTTGACGTGATCCAGGGTTCCAGCGCCAGCCTGGTGCTGAACATGGCCAGCACCGGCACCAATGCCTACCAGGGTCTGGCCCGACTCAGCGCCAACGGCTTGCCCGCGGGCGTGACCGCCCAGTTTGATCCACCCGCGCTTAGCGCCTACCAGACTGGCAGGCTCACCTTGCTGGCCGACAGCTCTGCCGCGCTGAGCCAGGCTACCGTCACTGTCCGCGCTGAAGCCACCCTTAACGGTCTGCCTTGGGTGCGCGAGAGCCAGGTGGCTGTCCGGGTGGTGACCAAGGACAACGTCACCGGCGTCAAGGGCCGTTTCATCACGCCCTCCGGAGCGGGTATTGCCGGCATCATCGTGCGCCAGGACATCACCACCAACCAGGTGGTCACCGACGCCGGCGGCAACTTCACGCTGACGGGCCTGTCCAGCGGTGTGACCACCCTGCGTTTCGACGCCACGCCGGCCAATTCGCTTTATCCCATCTGGCCCTATAACGTGACCCTGGCAGCCAACGAGCTGCTCACCATGTCGGACTGGATCCTCCAGCCGCCGCCGGCCGATGCGCTGTTCAAGCCCATCAACAACGCCACGCAAGACCAGCAGATCACCGACGAGCGCTTCCCCGGCTTCGCCATCACTTTGCCAGCGGGTGCCACCATCACCGGCTGGGACGGGGTGAAGAAAACGCGCATCGCCGTGCAGAAGATCGACCCCGACAAGCTGCCCGTCGGTGCGCCGCCTTTCCCCATGAAAGAGGCCTATCAGCTCTACTTCGGCACGCCCATGGGCGGCATCCCCAGCACTCCCATTCCCGTGACGTTGCCCAACGTGGCCGAGAAAGACCCGGGCGAGAAGGTCGAGATCTGGTGGTTTGATGGCTCGCCCATGGGCGGCACCGGCGACTGGAAGATGGCCGGCCTGGGCACTGTGAGTGCCGATGGCAAGACCGTCACCAGCGATCCGGGCGTGGGCATCCCGCGCTTCTGCGGGGTGTGTGGCCTGTTCAGCCTAAGTTGCCCGCCGGTACCCAAGCCGCCGCAGCCATGCCCAACCTGTGATGGGCAGGCCCAGGCCGCGGGTACGGCCGGCAATCCAGTGGACTTGTTCACCGGCCAGGAGATGGCCAAGCAGCACAGTGGTTTGTCCATCGGCGGCGTGACGCCCATTGACATGGGCATGCGCTACAACCCCGTGGACGCTTTCGACAACCGCGCCGGCACCATCACCAGCTTTGGTTACGGCTGGACCATGGGCTACGACATCAGTTTCTGGCCCATGAGCGGTGCGCAGAAGCGCGTGGTCATGCCTGGCGGCATTTACGTCAATCTGGTGGATGACGGCACGGGCAAGTACCGTCCCGTGGACGACACCCGTTACGCTGGCGCTTATGCGCGTGCGCTTTCCGGTAGTAACTGGGAGTTCGTGCTCAAGGACGGTACCCGTTGGCAGTTCGAACCCTTTGCTGGCATTACGGGGGTTATCCGTGGCGGCCCGCCGCTCTTCGTAACCAAGATCATCGACACCAGCGGAAACACCACCAACATCAGCCGTCAGAGCAATGGGCGCATCCTGTCCATCACCGGGCTAGCCAGCCGTGGCCTGAGCATGAGCTACGGGGCCAATAACTTTGTGTCTCGCATCACAGATCACACGGGCCGCCGTGTGGACTACGAGTACACGAGCGAGGGCCGCGTCAGCAAGGTCACGGACGCAGCCAGCCGCGTCACACAATACAACTACCAGCCAGTGCCCACCTACACCAACACGGACACAGGTGTGGCGCAAACGGCATGTTCTGCAGACCTCATGCCTTCGAGCATGCGCGTCATCAGCTCCATCCTCTACCCGGATTCGGATACGCCCACCGTCAACACCTACGGGACAGACCGTGTCGTCAAGCAGACCACCTCCACGGGCGAAACCTGGAAGTTCGCTTACCGGCGCACGGGGGCCTGTGTGGTCAAGGTGCTGAGTGGTGGTTTGGAGCCTGCTGGCGGCACTAGCCGCACCTGGGACTACACCTGCCGTGCTGGCCAATCCCTGGCCACGCGGACTTTGGCCCCCAGCAGTGGGAACACCATCACCCCTTCCCTGGCGGGTACGTGCCCGGATGTGGAGTCCGAAGAAACCCGCGCAGCGGGCTGGCGCTTCTTCGGCGGTACGGTGCAGGAAGTCATCGTCACCCAACCCGATGGCCAAGTGCGCCGCAGCAAGTTCAACGCCCGCGGCTTGGCCACAGAAGCCATTGATCCGCTGGGCCAGCGCACCCAGTTCGTCTACGACGCCAAGCAGCAGAAGACCAAAACCATCGACCCGCTGGGCCGTGAAACCAGGTACGAATACGACGCGGTGGGTAACCTCACGGCCGTGGTGGACGCCCTGGGCCAGCGCATCGAGGCCATGTACGACCCCACCTTCAACAAGCCCGTGCAGGTCACGCGCTTCCTGTTGGGCGTGCCCAGTACCCAAGGCGGAGTGAACCTCAGCTACACACCGGTCTTCACCAGCAGCGCTTATGACAATGCGGGCCGTTTGACCAATGAGACTAACCCGGTGGGCCTGCAAGGCAGCCTGAGCTACAACGCCCAGGGGCTGATCAGCCAGGCGGTAGCGCCAGCCCAGGTCAATGTGGGCAGCATCCCCATGGTGCAGTCCGGAGTGGCCAGCAGTATCGCGCCCAGTCAGCGCAAGGTCAGCCTGGGCTATAACATCGCCGGTGATCTGGCGCAGATCACCGACGCCCAGGGCAACGAGACCCGCATGGGCACGGATGCGCTGGGCCGCGTGACGGGCAACACCGACGCCCTGGGCTACAGCGGCAGCCTGCAGTACAACACCCTGGATCAGACCACTCAGGCCACCGACCCGCTGCAGCAGAACACCGGCCTGAGTTATGACAGTGCCGGCCGTGTCACGGCAGTGACCAACGCCGCAGGCGTGCAGATCGAACGCTACGGCTACGATACCAAGGGTCGCTTGACCAGCAAGACCGACGCGCTCAACCAGAGCGAGACCTATGAATACGACGCCGCGGGCCGCCTGAGCAAGGTCACCAACCGCAAGGGCCAGGTGAGTACTCTGGCCTATAACGAGCGCGGCCAGCTGGCCAGCCTGGAGCTGCCGGACCGCACAGTCAGCTACCAGTACGATGCCACGGGCCGCCTCAGCGAGGTGCGTGATGCCAGCAGCGTCAATAGCTATGTCTACGATGCCATAGACCGCACCCTTCAGACCACGGCCACCACGGCCGCCGGCAGCCACACCCTGGCCTACCAGTACGACAGCCTGGGCCGGATGACCCGTCGTACCCTGAGCGGTACGGGCATTGCCGCGCCAGAGGTCACCACCTACCGCTGGGACAACGCCGACCGCCTGCTGGGCCACACTACCAACATTGGTGGGCAGGACCACAGCACTAATTACAGCTATGACGCTGCCGGTCGCTTGAGCGCACGCAAGGTCCAGGCCGGCAATACCCCGGACCTGATCACCCAGGCCTATGGCTACGACAGCCTGGACCGCCTGAGCCAGATCAAGTACCTCAAAGGTGCAAGCACGGCGGGCGAGCAGCTCATCGAGCAGATCGACTACGAGTACGACGCCAATGGCCGCCGTACCGCCCGGACCACGCTCAACGCCAATGGCACGGGGCAGAGCGAAACGCCCATGACGGCCACTTTCGATGCGGCCAACCGCATGACAGCCATCACGCTGAACCTGGGCGGGACGAGCAAGACCTGGAATCTGACGTATGACGCCAATGGCAATCTGGTGCAGAAGCAGAATGCGGGGGACACCAGTGAGCAGACGCTTTATGTCTGGGATGCCAGCAATCGGCTGATTCGGATTGAGCAAAATGGGGCAGGGGGAAACAACCTGCTGACGGCCAGTTATGGCTATGACGCGTTTGGGCGCAGGGTGCAAAACGCAGTTTCTCAGGGTGGCCGGACCAGTACCGTCCAATACCTTTACGAAGGAGCTCAGGCTTTGGGTGAAATTCGAGACGGCAAGCTAAGCCATCGGCTGCTGACTGGATTGAACTTAGATGAGACCATCGCCAGAGTGGCGATCAATACGTCGGGGCAGAAGGATGCAGCACTCAGCCGCATCTACATTGCCGACGTGCTGAACAGCGTGGTTGCGCAGTTGGCGGATGACAACAGTGCCAACTTGCAGAACAGCTATGCCTACAGCCCGTATGGGGAATCAAGCACGGTGGGGCCGGATGTGACAAACAATCCGACCCAGTACACGTCGCGGGAGAATGACAATCAGACGGGGTTGTATTTTTACAGGGCACGATATTACGATCCAGTGAGAAAAGTATTCATCTCCGACGATCCACTGGGGTTGGAGGCAGGGGTGAACTTTACGGGGTATGTGGAGGGGAATCCTGTGACGTATACGGACCCGACTGGAGAAATCATCCCCGTAGTTGCGATGGGAATCGGTGCGCTTTTCGGTGGAGGGCTTGATCTTGCTGTGCAACTGTATAAGAACGGTGGCAATTTCAGTTGCGTCGATTGGGGCGATGTGGCTATTTCGGCGGTTTCGTCAATGTCTCTTGGGGGACGGCTTGGATACAAGGCAACACTTGCGGCACTGAAGCCTATGGCCCAGACAATGACCAAAGAGGGCGCATACGCGTTGAGATCGCAGGTACGGAGTGACTACAGGCTTTTCAAACCGATTCGCGATTTTTTGTCGAAGCGGGATATACCTTTTGAAAAGGTGCGCGATCCTATTGATTCTTTTGCACGCAGCAATTGGCGATATGACTTGGGATTGACTGCGCCAGGTGCAGCGACATTGGGCGGAAAAGTTGGTTCCGCTCTTGGAGGAAATTGTGACTGTCCTGCCAAGTAATTCACTGCGCCCAATTCTGATGCGTCCTGTTGGTGTAGGGCAGACAGATCGTTCTGATGAATTCTATGTTATGGATTCGAGCTCGGGGGTGCTGACACGGATCAGTGATTCGCTTGTGCCTCAAACAAAACTTGTAGCTGATGGGGGCGGAATATATTCATTTCGACAACAGAATGGGTGGATTATTGATGTACCGCACGTTTTTCGGTTAAACGAAACTTGGATTGCACGAGCAATCGGCGGCGACATTCAAGTCGAGACCCCTAATCTCAAGTTTCGTGTGATCGAAGATGCTATCCAAATAAAAGTTCGCACTATCGGGTTGATCGGGCGCTACGCCGTGACAAGTGAATGTCGTGGGTTGAAGATATTCGGCTGGTTCTGGTTTCCATGGTCTCGCACTTGGTTTATAGGTGATGAGTCAGATCGTCCGCGATGTATGCCGTTCACCGAGTTGCTTTACGAGTTGAGCGATGCGCGACGTGCTAAGAAGCTTGCATCTCAATGGGAGATGGGGATTCGCGTTGTTAGTGATGCGTTCAACTTGCCAAAGGATATACAGTGGTCAGTCTGATGGCCGACCTGGGCACCGTCAGTGACGACGGCAAGACCGTCACGAGAGATCCGGGCGAGAAATCCTGGGGTCAGGTCTTGCCTTTTGTTCATTTAAATATTCAACCAGCGTGAAATCATGTCCCGACCACTAAGACCGGAGTTGCACGGTGCGCGGCACTACCTGACGGCCCGAGGCGATGGCCGGGAGGATATCTCTCTGGACGACGCGGGTTGCGTGTTTATTCTGGAGTGTCGGGCTAGGTGAATAGATAATCGTTGGGCCGTGTAGGCCTATTAAGCTGTTATTGCTTAGAGACACATAGGTTGAAAATAGTGGGCATGTTTTTTTGATGAATAATTTGATGAATAAGTCGATGCGATTCAAACATGGCTTCACGTTACTGGAGCTACTGGTCGTCGTCGCCATCATCGGCCTCCTGGCCGCCTACGTTGGCCCCAAATACTTCGGCCAACTCGGCAAATCCGAGCAAGCTGTTGCCAAATCCCAGATCGAAGCCTTCAGCCGTGCCCTCGGTGCCTATCGCATCGACACTGGCAGCTATCCCAGTTCAGAGGAAGGTCTGGGCGCCTTGGTGAACCGCCCCGCGGACAGCGTACGCGCCGCCAAGTGGAACGGCCCATATCTCGAAAAAGCCGCCCCGCCCGACCCCTGGGGCAAGCCCTATCTCTACACGAGCCCGGGCAGCAAGGGTGACTTCGATCTGCTGAGCTACGGCAAGGACGGCCAGCCCGGAGGTACGGGTGATGCGGCCGACGTCAGCAACCATTGACGGGGCGCGAGGGGCGCCGCCATGAAGTTCGACGTGCGGGCGCTCAGCGCACAGCAGCAGATCGAGGCCTTCGAGTTGGAGGCCTTGGACGCTGCGCATGCGCAAACCCTGGTGCAGGCACGCGGCTTGGCGCTGCTCTCGCTCAAGGCTGTGGTCGGAAGGGCCTGGCTGCCCGCGCCGCGCAGCAAACCCTTTGACCTGCTGTTGTTCGCCCAGGAACTGCTGGCCCTGGTGAGCGCTGGCCTGAGCGTGGTGGAGGCACTAGACGCCTTGCTGGAGCGAGCGGCCCAAGCCTATTTGCGGGCCGTGCTGCAGCGCCTGCGTGATGCCTTACAGCAGGGGCAGCGTCTCTCACAGGCCCTGGCGCAGCAGAGCGACGTTTTCCCGCCGCTCTTTGTGGGGGTGGTGCAAGCGGCCGAAGGCACCAGCGACCTGCCGCGTGCGCTGGAACGTTATGTGTCTTATGAAACCCGGTTGCGCACCCTGAAGCACAAAGTGGTCAGTGCGGCCATCTACCCTTCCATACTCTTTACTGTGGGCCTGGCTGTGGCGCTGTTTTTGCTGGGTTATGTGGTGCCGCGTTTTGCCTCGGTTTACCAGGGCGGCGGGCGCAGCCTGCCCTGGGCTTCACAGGTCTTGCTGGCCTGGGGGCAGTTCGCCGCTAACTATGCGCTCTGGCTTGTGGCCGGTTTGGCGGCTGTCGTGGTGGCCGTGGTCTGGGGTGCACGCCGTTTGCTGCGCACGGGCCAGTGGAGCCGCTTGCTACGGGTGCTGCCCGGCGTGCGGCAACGGCTTGAAATCCTGACACTGACGCGCCTGTACCTCACGCTGGGTATGCTGCTTGATGGCGGCATACCCATCATGCGGGCCATTCAGTTGTGTGAGGCGGTTTTGCCGCAGGACACAGTAGGCCGCTTGCAGGCCGCGCGCCTGGCTGTAGGTCAGGGCGAAAGTCTTTCCGGTTCCCTGGAGCGCCAGGGCTTGGCTACGCCGGTCTCGCTGCGCATGCTGAGGGTAGGTGAGCAGACGGGGCAGATGGGCCAGATGCTGGGGCGCACGGCAGCGTTTTACGACACCGAAACCACGCGCTGGATCGAGCAGTTCAGCAAGGCGTTTGAGCCCATCCTGATGGCGGCCATCGGCCTGGTGATTGGGGTCATCGTGGTGCTGCTCTATATGCCTATTTTTGATCTGGCGGGGAGCATCTGATGGCAGATGCGGTGGCGGCACCCACCCTGGAAGGACTGCAGGGCCTGCGCGCGCGAGCACATGCCAGCGGCCGCCCCTTGGTGGATCTGCTGGCCGAGGCGCATCAGATGCACCCGCGCGAAGCCGCGGGCTGGCTGGCGATGCAGTTCGACCTGCCCTTCTGGGACAACCAGGCGCTGCAGCCGCAGACCGCCAGATTGGACCTCTGGCCCATGGCCCGGGCGCAGGCCCAGCGTGCCGTGCTGCTGCAGCGCGCCGACGATCCTGGTTCCTGGGTGGCCGCGCTGACCGATCCTTTTGACAGTGATGTACTGGCCCAGCTGGAACAGGCCGCAGGCCAGGCGGTGCAGCAGGTGCTGTGCACGCCGGAGGACTTGCACGCCTATCTGACGCAGCAGGAGGCCTCGCTGCGTGCGGTGGACAGCCTGGAGTCCATGCGTTCAGATCAGACTGAAGCCGAGCAGGGCATCGAGGTGCTGTCCCTGGTGAGCGCCACGGATGCCGCCAGCCCGGCGGTGCGGTTGGTGAACTCCACGCTCTACGACGCCCTGCGCGCCGGGGCCAGCGACGTGCACCTGGAGTCCACGCCCATGGGCTTGGCGGTGCGCTACCGCATTGACGGCGTGCTGGACGATGTGACGGACATCCAGGACCGCGCCGTGGCCGAGCAGACCATCTCGCGCCTCAAGGTGCTGGCCGAACTGGACATTGCCGAGCGGCGCGTGCCGCAGGATGGCAGCTTCCAGGTGCGGGCCCAGGGGCGCTTGATCGACTTGCGTGTGTCTATCATGCCTAGCATCCATGGCGAGGACGCGGTGGTGCGGATTCTGGACAAGCAGGCCATGATCGAGGCGCATGGCAAGCTGAGTCTGGAGGCGCTGGGTTTTGATGCGGTGGCGCTCAAGACCATGCGTACGCTGACCGAGGCCGCCTACGGTATGCTGCTGGTGACGGGGCCCACAGGTTCCGGTAAGACCACCACGCTCTATGCCGCACTGGCCGAGACCTATACGGGCAAGGACAAGATCATCACGATTGAAGACCCGGTTGAATACCAGCTGCCCGGGGTGCTGCAGATCCCGGTGAACGAGAAAAAGGGCCTGTCTTTCGCACGCGGCCTGCGCTCCATCCTGCGGCACGACCCGGACAAGATCATGGTGGGCGAGATCCGTGACCGCGAGACGGCCGAGATTGCAGTGCAGTCGGCGCTGACGGGCCATCTGGTGTTGACCACGGTGCACGCGAACAATGTGTTCGACGTGTTCGGCCGCTTCACGCATATGGGCTTGGACCCGTACACCCTGGTGTCGGCGCTCAACGGCATCTGGGCCCAGCGCCTGGTGCGGGTGAACTGCATGCATTGCCGCCAGCCCTACCAGCCTGAGGCGCTGGAGTTCGAGAAGCTGGGCTTGGATGCCGGGCAATGGGCAGCTGCGAAGTTCATGAAAGGCGCGGGCTGCGGCGACTGCCGCGGCACGGGTTTCCGCGGGCGGCGCGCGATTGCGGAGTTTCTGCTGCTGGACGACGAGCTGCGCGAGATGATCATTCAGCGCCTACCGGTACGCCAGATCAAGGAGGCCGCACGGCAGCGCGGCACGCGCACGCTGCTGGAGGCGGCGCTGGACCTGGTGCGTGCAGGTGCGACCACGCTGGAGGAGGTGCGACGTGTCACGCTGGCGCAGTAAGTCCGTAGCGCCTGCGCTGCCCCTGGTGCTGGGCCTGTCCGCACAGGGCGTGGCTTGGCTGGCGCCGAAGGCGGCATCACCCACCTGGCAGACCTGGAACTGGCCCGAGGACGTGGATGGGCCGACTGCGTTGCGGGACTGGGTGTCGAATCAGGCGCCTGACGTCGATGGAACGCGGCAACCCGTGCAGGTGTGTCTGGCACCGAGCCTCGCCCAGCACTGGGTGCAGAGTGTGCCGACCCAGACGACTTCCCTGTCCGAGCTGCATGCGGTGGCGGCAGCCCGGGCTCAGCAGCTCTGGGGGCCGGCCCCGGGCGGCTGGATGGTGACGGGCGATTGGCAGCCCGAGGGCTCTTTTTTGTGCACCGCCGTGCCGGCGGCTTGGGAACTGGTGTGGGCGGCGATGCGGGAGCGCTGGGGGGGGGTAGCGTTTCACACTCCTTTGCTGCTGGCGCAGCAGCAGGGGCAGACGCAGTGGCCGCAGACCGGTTGGCTGGCCGTGGCGGTGGCGCAGCGCCTGTATGTGCAGCGGCGTGTGGCCGGGCGGATGGCGTCTTTGCGCAGTGTGCGCTGGCCGGAAGCCAGTACCCTAGAAACCTTACAAGCTCAGGCTGTGCAGGAAGGGCGGCGCGAGATGCTGCGTGCGGACAGCGGGCAGGAAGACTTGCATTGGCTGGCCCTGTGCGAGGGCGGGGAGCAGGCTGTGGCAGATGCGACTTTGAAGGCGCTGCCCTGGCGCTCTGCGGGTGCGATGCCCGTTGTTCCGCTGGACGCGCCTGAGGCTGCGCAGGCCGCCTGGTGCGCACGGCAGTGGGTGGAGGGCGACCGGCATGCGGCCTGAGCCCTCTGATATGTCATTCAGCTGGGAGACCGCGCCGCGCTGGACGGTGTGGGGCCGGCAGAGCGGGCCGCGTGTGCGCGCGGCCGCCCTGGTTGTGGGCGGTGTTGCGCTGCTTGGCTTGGCTTGGGGTGCGTGGAGCAGCTGGCGGCAGATGCAGGACCTCGAAGCCGTGCAGGCGCAAGTGCAGGCTTTGCGCGCAGCACCCGCGAAACCGATGGCGCCGCGCGTATCCGCCACGGTGCGTCGTGATGGCGGGCTGGTGCTGGGGCAGGCCTTGAGCACGGATCAGCGGCAGGGATTGCGGGCGGTGGCCCGCCAGCTCAACATTCCCTGGCAGGAGTTGTTCGAGCAACTGGAGCGTTCGACGCCGCCGCAGGTGGCCCTGGTCAGCGTGGAGCCGGACGGTCAGCGTGGCACGGTGCGCTTGCAGGCGGAAGCCAAGTCGCTCGACACACTGCTGCAATATGCCGCTGCCTTGCAGGGCCAGGGCGTGTTGGGCCGCCTGAACTACAACAAGCATGAGACCAACGGTCAGGATGCCAACCGTCCCATGCGCCTGACCTTCGAACTGGTGTTGTTGCCCTCTCGGCAGGCCGTCATGGCGGCAGTCCCACCAGAGGGCGCGCGATGAATCCAGGTTGGATGAAAACAGGGTACTGGCGGCTGCGGCTGGAGATTCTGCTGTGGCGTCATGGCTTGGTCTGGCTGGGCGTGCTGGTTTTGTTGATGGCGAGCCTGGCGCTCTGGCTGGTGCTGCTGCCGGGCGGAGCACAGCAACTGGCGCAGGCTCGGGCGGAATTGCAAGGCGTGCAGTCGGGGCAGGCTGTGCGCCTGGTGAGTCCGTCGGAACTGGCCGGGCAAGAGGATGTGGCGCTGGTGACTGCGCTGGATCGTGTGGCGTTGTCCGAGCAGGAGGTCAGCGAGGTGCTGCGACGCCTGGGGCGAATTGCACAGAGCAAAGGCCTGTCGCTGACAGAGACGGATTTCCAGGTGACGGGCGAAGGATTGGGTGGACTGCGGCGCTTGCAGCTGACCTTCCCGCTGCGCGCTGCGTATCCCCAGGCGCGGCAGTTCGTGGAGGCCGTGCTGCTGGAGTTTCCCGGTGTGAGCGTCGACCAGATGCTGCTCAAACGTGATTCGGTGGGGCAGCGGCAGGGCGAGATACGCCTGCGTCTGTCGATCTGGACCAATCCGGCCAAGTCCGGGCGGGGGAGCACCTGATGGCGATCCCAGGGAAAAACAAGCGCTGGTGGATACTGGGGCCGCTGCTCGTGGGTGCGTTTGGGCTGGCGGTGTTTGGCGACAAGACGCCTGCCGATGGTGCCGCGGCCGTGGTGGTACCGCGTGTGCAGTCTGCACCGCAGACCGTGCCCTCTGGACAAGCGCTAGCCGGGGTGGCTGTATCAGCCCCTGTGGCTCCCGTGCCTGATGCGCAGGTGTTGGTGCCGCGTGATCAGCTGGTGAAATCCGGCGAGCGTGCGCCGGTGCTGGATTTGTTCAGCCAGCGCAGCTGGACGCCCCCTGCACCCAAAATCAAGCCGGTGGTGTTGCCCGCGCCTGTGCCGACGGCGCCACCTCTGCCTTTTGTCTATGTGGGCAAGAAACAGGAAGGCGGCCACTGGGAGGTGTATCTCGGGCAAGGCGAAAAGACCTTCGTCGTGCGTGAAGGCCAAATGCTAGAGGGCCAGTACCGCGTGGATTCGATCAAGCCGCCACAGATGGAGCTTGTGTATTTGCCGCTGGGCCAGTCCCAGAACCTGTCGATTGGAGAAGTACGATGAGATGGAGAGGGGACAGGCGCATCCAGCGGGGCCTGCAAGGCTTGTTGATCGCTTTGGCATTGACAGCTTGTGCCAGTGACCGCGCCTACCGAGAAGGGCAGGACCTGGCGCGCGAAGGCAAGACCGAGGAGGCGCTGGCGCGTTTCGAAGATGCGAGCCGGCAGAATGCGGATTCGGCCAAGTTCCGCATTGCCGTCTTGCAGACGCGCGAAGCGCTGGTGTTGGGCGCACTTGCGGCAGGACGCAAGGCGCTCGATGAGGAGCGTTATGACGATGCACGTGCGGCGTACCAGCGTGCCATGAGCTGGCAGCAGGGAAGTCCGCGGGCACAGGAAGGGCTCAATGCCATTGCCGCGGCCCAGCGTCACGCCAAGTGGATGAGTTCGGCCCAGCATGCCCTGGACCGCAAGGACGACAAGGTGGCAGAGAACTGGCTGCGCATGGTGCTGAGCGAGGCCCCGCAGCACCGCAAGGCTCGGGCTTTGTTGCAGGAGCTGGAGGAGACCGGGCAGAAGAAGTCAGGCACCGTGCTGCTGGCCGAGGCATATCGCAAGCC
Organism: Hylemonella sp. GW821-FHT10B10; assembly: GCF_059415585.1. Taxonomy (NCBI): domain Bacteria; kingdom Pseudomonadati; phylum Pseudomonadota; class Betaproteobacteria; order Burkholderiales; family Comamonadaceae; genus Hylemonella; species Hylemonella sp. GW821-FHT10B10. The sequence continues at coordinate 1,476,088 of NZ_JBWKNN010000001.1, forward strand.
CATCACGATTGAGTTCAAGGACGCACCGTTGAAGCAGGTGTTCGAGGTGATTTCGCGGACCTCGGGGCTGAACTTCCTGTTCGACAAGGATGTGCGCTCGGACCAGAAGACCTCCATCTTCCTGAAGAACTCGACCATCGAGGCCGCTGTGAACCTGACCTTGTTGACGAACCAGCTGGAGCAGCGGGTGCTCGATGCGAACACGGTGCTGATCTATCCCAATACGCAGGCCAAGCAGAAGGACTACCAGTCCCTGACGGTGAAAGCCTTCTATCTGGGGAATGCAGAAGCCAAGGTGGTGGCGAGTACGCTCAAGACCATCCTCAAGTCACGCGATGTGGTGGTGGACGAGAAACTTAATCTGCTGATCCTGCGGGACACGCCAGAGGCGATCCGCATGGCGGCCAGGCTGGTGGCTATGCACGACGTGGCCGAGTCCGAGGTGATGCTGGAGGTGGAGATCCTGGAAGTCAAGCGCACGCGGCTGCTGGATCTGGGCATACGCTGGCCGGATCAGCTCAGCCTGAGCCCGCTGGCGGCATCGTCGGGCGCCTTGTCGGTGGCGGATTTGCGTGGCCTGAACGCTGAAACCCTGGGGGCCACCATCGGGCCGACCACCATCAACGCCAAGAAAGTAGATACAGACACCAACATTCTGGCCAATCCGCGCATCCGCGTGCGCAACCGCGAGAAAGCCAAGATCCTGATCGGTGAGCGGGTGCCCAACATCACGTCCACCTCGACGGCCACCGGATTTGTGGCGGAATCGGTGAACTACGTGGACGTGGGCCTGAAGCTGGATGTGGAGCCCACGATTTCCATCGAGGGCGAGGTGGCCATCAAGATCGCGCTGGAGGTGAGCAGTGTGACCAGTCAGATACAGACCAAATCGGGTTCGCTGGCCTACCAGATTGGAACGCGGACGGCACAGACCATCCTGCGCCTGAAGGACGGTGAGAACCAGGTGCTGGCTGGTTTGATCAACAACGAGGACCGCCAGACGGCTAACAAGGTACCAGGCTTGGGTGAAATACCGGTGCTGGGACGTTTGTTCGGGGAGCAGCGCGACGACACCGCCAAGACCGAGATTGTCCTGTCCATCACTCCACGTATTTTGCGCAACCTGACCAAGCCCGGTACGTCCAATATGGAGTTCGAGTCGGGGACCGAGAGCAGTCTCAGCGGTTTCAGCTGGGGTAGCCCGGATGCGGCGACGAAAGCTGCGGAGGGGGCGGCCAAGTCGGCGAATGGAGCGGCAGCGTCGTCAGGGAATGGCGAGGCCAATGGGACGCAGGCTGCGACGTCGCTAGCCTGGCAGGGCCCGGACAAGGTGAAGGTGGGCGATGTGTTTGCGGTGCAGTTGACGATGCAGTCCAGCCAACCCGTGATGAGCCTGCCCCTGGCGGTCGGATTCGACGCGCGCAGCATGCAAGTGGTGTCCGTGACCGAGGGAGATTTCCTCAAACAGGGCGGGGCACAGACGAATTTCACCAGCCGCGTTGATCCGAGCGGCCAGATCGTGCTGACGGTGACGCGTTCCGGTGACTCGGGAGCTACTGGCAGCGGCGTGGTTGCGACGGTGAATCTTCGGGCAACTGCGGCCGCCAGCGCCGATGCGCGTGTCCAGCTGTTGACCGCGGCGCCTGTCGCACAGGGTGGCAAGGCCGTGAGTGCTCCCTTGCCATCGCCGCTGGTGATTGGCGTTGCCCCCTGAAGGCGTATGCGTTGCCCGTGTGAATTACTGACGCAAGATGGCAGCCGACTGCTGCGGCGGGAACAAGGGTTCACGCTGGTGGAGTTGCTCGTGACCTTGGCCATTCTGGCGGTGCTGGCGAGTCTGGTGGTACCGGTGGCGCAAATCCAGGTGCAACGTGGCAAGGAACAGCAGCTGCGGGCGGGCCTGATCGAGATTCGTTCGGCCATCGATGCCTATAAGAAGGCGGGTGACGAAGGGCGGGTGCCGCGCGAAGCCGGTACGACGGGGTATCCCAAGTCCTTGGGAGTTCTTGTTGAAGGGGTGAACGACCAGCGAGACCCGAAGCGCGGTAAGTTGTACTTTCTGCGGCGCATTCCTCGGGATCCATTTTTTGAAGACCCGAATATCGAAGACGCCCAGACTTGGGGTAAGCGCTCTTATGCAAGCGAACCGACAGACCCGGCGGAAGGGGACGATGTATACGACGTCCATAGCCTCTCGACGCTGACGGGTCTGAACGGTGTGGCTTTGAGGCGCTGGTGATGACGATGTGCAGAAGAGGATTCACCCTGATCGAGTTGTTGGTGGTTCTGGCCATCGTGGCGGTGCTGCTGACCTTGGTGGTCCCGCGGTATGCGGATCGGATTGATGTGGCCAAGGAAACCGTCCTCCGTGACAACTTGCGCGGTGTGCGGGATGTCATTGACAAGTTCTACGGTGACCGGGGACGTTTCCCGGAAAGCCTTGAGGAATTGGTGGAGAAGAACTACCTGAAGAAGCTACCAGTCGATCCACTGACCGACTCCGAGGTCACGTGGCAGATCGTGGAAGTGCCCAGTGGCCACAAGGGGCGGGTCTACGACATCCGGAGCGGAGCTCCCGGGAACGGGCGCAACGGACGGCCTTATGCGGAGTGGTAGCGCTCTGCGGTCTCGGTGCGGTCGGCCGTGGGGGCGTGGCTTTGCCTATGTGTTGCTCCTCCTGGGCGTGGCTGTGTTGGCTTTGGGGGCTTCGGCGGTCTTGCAGCTGAGTGCTCAGTCGGGGCGCCGGCAAGCTGAGCAATCACTGCTATTCGTTGGGAGCGAGTTTGAACGGGCCTTGTACAGCTATGCGGGTGTTCCCGTGGCGGCCACCGTCGGTACTCAGGCTGGGGCGTTGCTTGCGCGCGGCCCTCGCACCCTGGAAGAGCTGCTGAAGGACCCGCGGGTACCGGGCGTGCGGCGGCATTTGCGCCAACTGTACGCGGACCCGATGACCGGAAAGTTGGAATGGGGAGTGGTGCGCGATCCTGCAGGATTCATCATCGGGGTATACAGCCTGGCCGATGGGCAGCCAATCAAACAACTGAGGTTCGACACAAGGCATGCTCATTTCGAGGAAGCGCCCGGCTATGCCAAATGGGTATTTGGCCTGCCGATGGCGCAGCTGCAGACTTTGCAAAAGGCTGGAGTTCCGGCGACGCCTGCCGTGACCAAGCAATAAAGGGAGAGGAAGATGAGACGCTTGAGCTGGAAGCAGTGGGTGCTGGCGAGTCTGGCACTGGTGTTTGCATGGGAAGCCTGGGCCCAGCCTGCATGCGAGCGATACGAGCTGCTGATGCCGAAGCGGGGGAGCCAGATCACGGATCGGCATCCTGAATTGCACTGGAACGGTGACGTGAATTCCAGTTACCGGCTCCAGGTTGCAGTGATCTTGCCCGAAGGGCGGGTGTTGGAGTCTGTCGATACCGTAGTGGCAGGTACGAAGTGGCAACTGGGCGCTCCGGTTTCCGTCGTGACAGCCGTTTTCAAGGTGCTGGTGAGCCGAAATTGTCCTGCGCTGTCCATCCAGGACCTGAATGCACAGGGGCCCTATTTCATTGTTCAGTCTACGGATCAGTGCGCGCTGAAGTCACGATCCGTGGGGCAAAAAGGGAAGGCGTTGGAATGGACTTCACCTAGCAACGCAGACAAGTTTGTTGTCCAGATTTTCTCAGTGACCCAAGCCACTGATGGGACTGTATTGACGCGACGAGTAAACAGCTACGAGGTCGCAGGGGCATCTTGGACATTTCCTGAGGAGCTCAACACAGAAATACAGCGGGGGACGCAAACAATGTCCTCATGGATAGCTTCGGTACAAGCTCGATGTGGGGCGTTGACGAGTCTGCCACAGGCGGTCAAGCTGAATGCTGTTGAATTCCGCCGAAATCTGTCGCACTTAGGACAGTGATCTCTATCCAAATTTGACCCACGTAGGCCCTGCCCTGCTAGTTTTAAAAGCAGGGGGAATTTAGGAGTGATAGACGTGGCGACATTGAATGTCATCAGACGTTGGGCGCTGCGAGAAGATGTCCATCCGCGAGATCTCCAGGCGTACAGGCCTGGCTCGCAACACAGTGAAGAAGTACCTGTGGTCGGATGAGACCGAGCCGACGCACACAAAGCGGATCAGCCCAAGCAAGCTCGATCCCTATGCCAAGAAGCCAGGTCGCCAGGCTAGGAATCGAGACAACAAAATCGCGGAAACAGCGGCGCAATCTCAAGCAGATCTACACAAAAGGCGCTTTTCAAGTTTCGGTGAGATGAGAGACGTGTTTAGTTGGGCTATGGCGACGCTTGACTCACTTGTTTGGATTGACTGATTCGAGACGTGCAAATATGCTCCGCAACTACGGATCACATGAAGTACCTGCGTTGCAGCGTACATCCCAGGGAGAACGCATGACAAGAAGCACGGTAACGGTGCCTGCAATCTACGATGGCCGCGAGCAGGCCTGGATCAAGCATCAACTGCTTGAGAGCTACCTAGAAAAACTACTGCTGATCATAGGCATGTCCGCCCGCGCAGAGGGAAAGGTCGAGATCTGCTACGTAGACTGCTTTGCCGGCCCCTGGGGGGACGACTCGGAGAAGATGGAGGGTACCTCCATTGCCATTTCCATGCGCACCATGGCCATGTGCAAGCAGAAGCTTGCCAAGCTTGGGGTCGACGCCACCATGCGGGCGCTGTACGTAGAACTTGATAAGCAGGCATTTGGGCGGCTGTCTGGCTACCTTCAGAGGGCAACGCCAGCCGGCGTTGAGGCCGAATGCAAAGAAGGTGACTTCCTTGCCCTGCGGCAAGACATCCTCAAGTGGTGTGGAAGCACAGCATTCGCTTTCTTCTTCATCGACCCCAAAGGCTGGAAGACGGTCGGCGTCCCCAACCTGCGCACGCTCCTCGCTCGGCCGCGGTCGGAATTTCTGATCAACTTCATGTACGACTTCATCAACCGCACTGCATCGATGCGCGAATGGCAGCATGAAATCGCGGAATTCCTGGATCAGCCGATTGAAGTTCTTCAGGACTTGGAGGGGGCATCCCCCCAGATTAGAGAAGCCGCGCTACTCAGCACTTACCGCGAAGGCCTCAAGAACGCCCTACCACCTCAGCGGGCCAAGTATGGTCCGAGAACGGCCTATGCGCGCGTCATGGACAAAGACAGAGAACGCGCTAAATACCATCTGGTTTACCTTACCACCCATCCCGTTGGCATTATCGAGTTCATGCAAATATCGCAGGATGTCGAGCTGATCCAGAAGCGCGTTCGCGTCGCCAAGAAAGTCGAAATCCGGCAACAGCAGAGTGGGATCGAAGACCTGTTCGCCGAGACGTACGATGATCTAGTCGACGCCGATGAGCAAGCCAGTCCAGACATTGTGGATCAGTTCTGGCTCAAGTATTTGTCGGCAAATCCCAAAGTAGTGGACGAAGGCGCATTCGCCGACATCTTGGAACAGCAGGGATGGACACCCAGTGATCTACAGGCGTCCTTGGCCCGCTTAATCAAAGTGGGCAAGGTCAGTAACGTCAATGCGACCAGCCTTCGGCCAAAGCGCCCCCTGCACTACGAGAAGAAGGAACAGCTCGTTCTGACGCGCTGAGCATCAGTTGAAGGAGATCAGCGACTTCTGCTTGACCTGAAGCTGATCGCCCGGTTTGATGGAGTTCCCCTTGGTGCGAGTCTTGCCATCCGGTGACATCACCAACAGCTCGCGGCACCGGATGGCTTCGTCAAGCGATTCCTTGATCATGCCAGCTGTCGCCGGTGTCAGGCTTCCAATCGACTCTGTCAGTTGCCGGAACTCAATAGGGTCACTTCGCCCGAAGAGTAGAGGAACGAGCTTTTCGCCCAAGCCTCTTTTACATTTGTCGGCGGCGATGGCATCGAAATGGTGGGACTCGCCCAGCTCAATATCGTTCTGCTGAGTCACGGCTCCGTCGCTCCCAGCACGGTAGCCCAGGGTAAACAGGTCCGGCTCCAAGTAGTGCGAGAAGTGGTTAGCCATCTCCCAGTGCAACTCCATCATGACGTCGCGCGCCTTGTAGTTCTTGGACAGGTGAACCAGCCAGTACGTCCAAGATGAGTTGCCCATGGGCGTGATGTAGAAGATGGTGGAATGGGTGGCGCCGCTGCTTTCGATCAGCCCTTTAGCTAGATTGCGCTGGATGGCGGAGCGCCAGACCGCCGGTGGCGCGCCTCTCAGCGATTCGAGAGTTGCCCAGTCAATTTGAGCGTCCAGACCAAGCTCTTCCATCTTCTTGCGGCTTTGAGAGTTGTCCGCCAGGAAAGAGATCAGCGAATCCACACCAAAGGTTAGGATCACCTCGGGCTTGTCCACCTCGGTGAAGATTTTCTTGATCAGCGGGACTGGCACCTTGTCGTAAGAGTACTGGTCCAGCAGGAAAATCGCGCGTCCACCGCCTTGGCGCTTGATGATGTCCTGATTGATCTTGTGAACGTGGGCATCAAAGGCACCTTGGACCGAGATGATGTCCTTCCCCAGTCGTACATCGCCATATTTCGTGGTCAGCAGCGCGTTCAGATAAGCGTGTGTGGCTCGGTGCCGCTCGACGAAGTAGTACTTGGCATCCACCTTACGAGGCTTTGCTCGACCGATGTTGAGCAAAGCCTCTTGCTCGGTGACGGTGTCCACCACGATCTGCGGGGATCCCGGACTGTAGCCCTGACCGTCGGGTGCGACGTACTCACCACCGCCAGCAAAGCCGTCCACGATGGACAACACCAATCTTTCAATGTTGTAGTTGCTCATCAGCACCTTAATATAGCGCCCCAGGTATTCTTGGACGATTTGGTGCTTGACCAGACTGTGATGGTCCAACTTTGGTGGCGCGTTGCCGATCTGCCAGTTGTACTTCTCTCCGTGCTTTGTCATTTGGCTGCAGCAGAGTCTAGGAAGCTCCTATGCTAGTACAACTGGCACTGTATTCCAGACGGGGCGCGGCAGTGTCAAGCCAGCGCCATCATCTGCGCCGGCATCTGGTCCCAAACCCGGCCGTTCAGCAAACGTCCATTGGCAGACTTGGCTCGACGCTTGCCGTCGGCTCCCCAGCCACCCCACTGTTTGAAGAAGAAGGCGACACCCTGCTCCTCACACTGCTCGCGCACAGAATCGGCCCATTCAGGCTTCATGGGCCTGGCCTTCGGCCCGGATTCGCCGCCGACGATTACCCAATGGATATCGGTCAGGTCCAATTCGCCCACATCCTCCAATAACGGCTCTACAGAGAGAAAGCGGATGTGCGCCGGCACCTTGCGAAGGTGATCAATACGCAGCACGCCGTGCTTCTTGTTCTCCACGGACACGCCCAGCCAAGCGTTCCTTGGGACCTCCCGGTTCTTGAAGAAGCGCGCCATGCGCGCTGCACGCTTAGTCAGGATCTGGTAGGTGTGGCGTGGCGTCTTGTGAATGACGTCAAAGACTTTTTCGATGTACTCATCGGTAATCCGGTCATGGAACAAGTCGGACATCGAATTGACGAAGTACGTGGTCGGCTTGTTGCGCAATATCGGATCGTTCAGCCGCTGCGGCAGCATGGTGAGTTGGAAGCCGTTTTCGTAGCCCGGCGTGCCCATTGCCTGCAGTCGGTGCGCCATGCTCTCGGCGTAGCAATTCTTGCAGCCCGCAGAAATCTTGGTGCACCCGACGGTGGGGTTCCAAGTCTGCTCGGTCCATTCGATCTTGCTGGTAGTGGTCATAAGGTCTTCCCTCCTTGTGCTTTGGTGGGCCAGTGGCTACGCGCCAGGCCGCGGAAAATTCCGTAGATCTCCATATTCGACTGAGGCCGGATTGGCTTGTATTCTGGGTTGTGAGGCATCAACACCGGCCACTTGCCCTCGTACCGCAGTTCCTTGAGCGTATAAGCGCCATCAACGACCGCCACCACGATCTGCCCTTCCTGGGCCTGCTTCGTGCGTTCAATGATGGCTAGATCGCCATCCAAAATGCCGGCATCCCGCATCGAGTCTCCCCGGACTTTCAGCAGCACTGTCTTCGACGGACGCTTGACCAGAAAGCTCTCCAGCGTCATCACGTCCGACCACGACTGAGGCTCGACTGCGTCCGGCATGCCGGCTCGCACACTTGCATCCATCACCGGCAACGAAAAGAAACGCTCCGTCGGTAGCACCTTCCCGCCGGGACCCTTGCGCAAGATTCCAGCAGCACACAGGCGGTCACGCAGCTTCAAGGCCGCGTTAGCCGAGCTGAACCCCAGAACTTCAGCCATCCGGGCCAGCGAACTAGGCATTGCACGGTCAGCCATGTACTGATCGCGCAGCTTCAAGAGGTGTTCATGGTCGGCGTTGGCTTTGCCCATGGGCGTATTTTGGTGTATGAACATACACCTTGCAAGTTTTCTGCACTTATCCATGCGCGAATAAAGTGTTGCGCAACGGCTGTCCAGCGTCATGGAGCACACCTATGGCTCGCCTGCACGATAGCCGGGCCTACTGATTCGATCAGCTTGGCCAGGATTTCGGCGGTGCTCTCCCGACCGTCCCAGACCTTGTCCAACGCTTGGCGAATCCGGGCATTGTCGAGCCCAGAACATGCCGCGTCGCCTATGCGAATATTTGTATCAATATCTGCATAATCAAGGAGCAGCCTCATTTTGGGCGTCACGGTCTTGGTGCGTGAAGCCAGGAATCGCTGGACCGTCGATTGATTGACACCTTGCTCAATAGCAAATGATGTGGGTGTAGAGCCGACCCTTTTTAGATAGGCCTGCAGCTCCTTCCGGATTCGAGGTAGATTCGCCTGCGGCGGCTTGGCTATTCTTGGCATATATGCACATTATTGTGCATATATGCGCGCTGTCAAGAATGGGGTTCCAAGGCCATGAGTGGTGGGGCGGCGCAGCTGCCCTATTCACCACCGCACCGCGAGGCACGGCTCGTGTCAGAACCTCTTGTCTACGCCCACCCCTGGAGCGCAAGAGCATGCCTCCCAGCTCCCGGGCGGCAAGTGCGCTGAGTGAAGGACCAGCCACCGACATGGTCCAATTCCCATGCAGTATTCGGCGGAAAATGTCGACAGCGTTCGGACGGGTGAAAGGTGAGGTAAGAACAAAATGGCAAACGAGGCAGACGGGTGTGGCGGATCTGGAAGCCACTCAATTGCGGGCTACGAATACCAGATCGATGTCTCTGTTTGGCTCGCCCTTGACTTAGTGCTGGCAAACCGGCTCACTCTAGAGTTGGTTCTTGAGCCCGTTTCAGAGGAAGACGTCGAGGCTGATCTTGCCGACGTCGAGCCTGGCCGCTTGACGAGTACGGCGGCCTTGGACGGTTATCGCCTCGTTGTGCAGGCTAAGCTTCGCGGCGGAGACGCCTGGACGGTGGCTGGTGTGAAGGCGTTGCTAAAGCATGGCGTCGCCCGACCATCAGCCGCGAAGCGGCTCGAAGACAAAAATATCCGCTACTTGCTCGTCACCTCAGCCAGCCTGAACGGAGGTACGCGGGGATTGCTTGTCCGCCGGGCGGGGAGCTGGCCCAAGGCGGCCGACATGCCAGCAACGATCAAGAGCGCGCTCCCGGTGGGCTCAGCGGCGCGGGTTGCGATCATCGGCAACGAAGATAAGGAGCGGATCACCACCGATATCAAGACCCTCCTAACCGAGAGTTTTCGCGTCCCGAATGCCAAGCTGGACGAGTGCCGCCAAGCGTTGCGCGAGGCAGCGCGGGTTCGGATCGGTGGAGCAGGCGGTGGCTGCTGGACGCGTGCGCAGTTGGAGCAGGTCATCCGCCGTCACGATGGCTACATCGCTAGCTCACCGGGGCTCGATCATTACGTCGCCCCTACCAATTGGGGCGAGTTGCGCGCGGCGATGACCGATCGGCACGCAGCTCTGATCATCGGTCAGTCTGGGACGGGAAAGACAATGGCGACGCGTAAGCTCTATGACGAGCTGCGCAAGGAGATACCTGGCCTAGCTCGCGTACCAATCACGCTCGGGCCCGAACAGCTCCGCGACGATACAACGCCGCCACCGGTGCTCTATGACATCGAAGACCCGTGGGGCCGCTACGACTTCGACCCCAAGAGCCGCCCTTGGAACGATCAGCTTGCACAGTTCTTTGCCAAAGCTCGTCCCGATCGAATGATCGTGGCGACTTCGCGCCTGGACGTGGCCCAGAGCGCGGGAGCGCTCGATACGGTGAAGCCGTGGCGCATTGGGCTGGAGGCTGAGCACTATGGCGGCATCGAGCGTCGACGTTTGTACCGGACACGAATCGAAGCGCTGCCCCGAAAGCTCCAGGCGTTAGCGAAGGATAGTGAAGGATCGGCGCTGGCGAGCCTAGCCACCCCGCTGGAAATCCAGAAGTTTTTTGACGCCCTGCCGACACTCGACGACAAGGAGAGGCGAAATTCCGCAGGATTCGTCGCTGAGGCTATACGGCGGGCGCACCAGGACTCGATCGAACGGACAGTGGTCGATCAGATCGAGGAGCGTAAGGATATTCGCGCGGCCACCGTCCTCTGGGGTCTGCTCAAGGCCAATGACAAGCTCTCGCTCAGGCTACTGCGGCAGATCGAAGAGGATTTCGCCGAGCAAGGGGCCCCTTATGAAAAAGGTGTTTCCCCGCTCGTCACCTTCTTCGTCGCGGCTCGAAATCTGCGTCAGGTTGAAAGTACAGTGACCTACTACCATCCGCGGGTCGAGGCTGGCATTGAGCAAGCGCTGAATCGAGACCGTCTGCTCGCACGGCGAACGCTCCGCCTCTTGATCGACATCCTGATATCGCCGATCGGGCCAGGAGAAGCCTGGGGTGTTGCCGCATCTGCGAGGTTACTTCTTGCCCTTGATCGAACACCAAAGCTGAAGCCTGAGCCGTCGACCACGGCGCAAACGAAGATAGATGCATGGCTAGCCGCTGAGTTAGCCAAGGGCGGGAAGGAGTTCGAGGGGAACCTCAACCTTGCCGAAGCGGCAGGTTCAGCGAACAGCAATGTTTCTGAAGTGGCACGGTTCCTCCTGCACCGGCCGGATCGTAGCTTTGCGGGAATGCGCCTGTGGGGCCCCGCGGAGCATGACGAGGCGTGGTACGCACGAATGCGGGCCGACCCGAAGGTCAGGTCGGTCGTGGAGACTTTCATCCGAGATGTGCTACCGCACGCCCGTGATGATTTCGGAACTGGCTTCGTCGCGGAGGCCGAGCGCATCGCGCCCGGACTCACAACGGCGTTCCTGGCTGCCGCGGCGACAGCGGTGCACTACGGTCTTACAAACACCCATGACGCAATCGCCGAAGGCGCACTTAACGACCTCTCAGCGTTCGAGGCGATCGTCGATGCTGCAATCGCGGTGCGCACCCTCAGCGAGGCCGATCGCCAGCGCGCTGCGGATATCCATCTAGCGATTGTCAACGGCGAGTACAGCGAGGATTATGCCCAGCACCTTGCCGACGATGACGATGGTTGGACCGCAGGCGAGTTTCTGGAGGCCTATGTCAAGCGAGTGCGGGGGACGGTCGGTTGGCAGCACTTGGTCGAGCATCGGCATAGGGGTCGGCTGCTCTCCTACTGGCTCCGCGAGCTGGCGAAGGACGAGGCCCCGAATATAGAAGAACTTTCCAGTGCCTTTGCGATTGGACTCGGGACGGATGACGAAGACGATCTTTGGTATGTCCTGGGCAAGACGTGGGATTCCGCGTTCGAGCAGGCGCTGGTGAACCGCATCCTAGAGAGCCATCCTGCGCCCAGAGTGCGTGTCGCGGCGTTGACGTGTCTTGCCGAGCGGGCCACAGAGCGGCTACCAAGGATTTGCCATGAACTCGCGGCGCGGGGAGAGGACGGCCGACTGGTCGAAATTGCGATCGAAATTGGAGAAATGCGCTGCAAGCGATCTACCTTTGACGGCGATCGCCACGGTGAAGCGGCAAATCGGGCGGCAGAGCATCTACCAGCTCAGCTTAAAGAGATCAGCGATGCAGTTTTCGCGTTGGAAGCGGGGGCATCGCCGATTCTCACGGACGACGCGCATGAGCTGCTTACCCGCGTCATCCCGCCAAGTGAAGAAGTTCGTCTCTTTCGCGTCAGCCTGGACAAGCACCTACCTATATTCGTGCCTGACGATGTGCAGTGGTTACTCGCCAATACCGAGGATGCGAGCAACGCTGCAGAAGCGATCAATTTCGCGATACGTCATGGGATGACGGCTGAGGTTGAGGCGGGGCTCGCTCACCGATTCGCCGACGTAGTCGCACGATCGCTCACGGCGATAGCGGTGCAGAAGGTGCCCCCCCTACCTAACTCTCTGCTCGCCCTCGCTCGACATAAGGGTAGTCCGGTGCGTCGGGCCCTGGTTGAATTGCTCGATGCCAAATCGCATTCCGATCACCTTCCCGCGTTGCTTCTTCTGGCCAAGGACGAGTGGTCGCCTCGTTCTTCATATTATGGGGAAGACGACAACTATCCTATCGCGCAGTCCGCCATTGAGGCGATCGCGAAGCTCGGCGCAATCGAGGACCGGGTGGCCGAAGAGTTGTACCGGCTGGCCATCGACACACGCGACCCAGATGTTCGGTATAACATCTTTGTTCTTCTCATCGGTGCGGCCGATCCTCGCTTCCAAAGTGAGCTTTTCGAGCTTGCCGTGAGCCCGGGACGCCGAAAAATTCGGCTGGCGGCTTCGGGGGCGCTGATGGCTGGCCACGAGCATGTAGTGTCCGAAATCCTCGGACGAATCACACCGCAGTTGCTGGGGACGCGAATTGAGAGCGTCGCCTCAAGACTGCTGCTGCTCGTTGCACTACAGGGCGAAATTGGCGACGTTTTGAAGGCTGCCGAGGCGCTTTCCACGAGCGAGACGCGCCGCGTCCTATTGCTCCTTGCGATCTGGGTGATTCGCGATCGCGATATATCGGCAGCCGAGCAGATCGCCAGGATGCTGCCAACAAACCACGCCGGGGTGAGGTGGGCGCTGGCAGGTGCTGAGGGCAAGCTCGACGATACGGCTCTGGACGATTTGGGAGATTCCATCAACGTTGAGCAGGTCTTCCTGTTCATGCGACCGAAGAAGAAGCGCTGAACTGTGGCTCAGTCATACAAACCCATACCCTTGAACTCTCGTTGACTTTCACCGTTGAGGCATGCACGATGCTGACTACAGTCAACTCGGCAAACGCCTGAGAGAAACAATGGACGTCTATCAGGATCAGAGCGAAGGCTTCAAGAAAGCTCGTGTACATCCATATGTCTCTTCAAGACCCGGCGGGGCGAGTTTTGTTGATTTCAAGCGCCATCCGGAGCGGATAGCCGAGGTATTAGAAGATTTTGTCGTCTTTGGGCATGAAGCGGCGATTCAAACCTTTTACCAATTCCTTGCCTGGATCAACGGGCCTGATTCGTTGCTGGAAAGCTGCGATTGTGCGCTACGTGGACCTGGGCCGCATGACTCCAAATACTCGGAGCACTTATTGTGCGTTCACGGGCGACTGATGGTGATGCATCGTGACTTGTCAGCAAATTGCGATGACCGGTTCAACCTTCTCTACAACACATTGGGCAGGGAGCTGAGTTTTATTGATCAAGAACTCAATCGGAGCCAAGGCACCGTCGGATTCGCCGGCAGCCGCGCTCTGTACAAGGACCTGATTCCCGTACATCAACGCAAGGACGGCAACATCGTCTCGCGTTTCGGGGACCCCGGCCGAGGGCATCAGGTCTTGCTTCTTTTCAAAGCCTTCGGCGACGACCAAAACGAGGCCTTCAAAAACTTAGATCGGGTTTTTAAGAACATCGAAATGGCCTGTCGGCGGGCCTCGGAAAAGCTGCAAGCTACTAAGATGGTGCCGACTGAACGCGAGGGCGTGTAATACGGGCAGCAAGCATAGCCCTATAACACCCTGGTGGCACGATTATGCTTCCCGTCGCGGAACAGTTATGGTTCCGGCGACAGGAGTCCCGGATGCGCCAGGGTGCCGACTTATAGCTGCACGCAAGGCCCGCTTCCTGAACTATCTTTCTGGCCGGGAGCCGCCACCGGCCGTTAAATGTCTCTAATAAGAGCGTGTTTGCCAAGCGTGACACCCTTCTTGAGATCCCTCACTTGCGCAAGCACATGCAGCCTGATGGCCTCCGGGAGCACTGTGACCAGAGGCGAAGCCTGCCGTAGTTGTTGGGCCCGCTGGCTCGATCTCAGGATCTTGCGCCACGATTGATATTTCAGGATTTGCTCCCATTCCTGCCAAAGGGGGGCAGAGCGTGAGTTGGGTCTGGTAGTGAGCCAGCGGCTCAGAATCTTGTTGGCCCTGTCGAGCAGAACCGGATCTTGTTGAACTACGCGCACTGCCTGACGGTGCAAGGCGAGGCTCTGTAGGTCCTGTAGTTGGTGACGAGTCTCATCCGCAGAGATGACGACTTGAGCAGTGGATCTAGCACGTCGTGATCGCACGGTGTCAGAACCTGCCTGCCTAGGCAGACGTCCGTCAACGGCGACAAATGCCAGTTCTCCACTCAAGTTCAGAACGGCCATGACGCGAAGATATGACCCCATGGACGAACTCGGGTCACCTGACTCCACAGCCCTGAGGGTCATACGAGAGATGCCGGCCCGCTTGGCCATCTCGATTGTGCTCAGGCCTTGAGCTTTGCGTTGCAGTTGGAGACGGTTGCCCAGTTGCAGAAGCACTTGGCAGTCCAAGACGGAGAGCGAGTCAGGCGCGATCATTTGTCTACCATAATAGACAAAGTGTCCTCATTTGTGCGAAGGCTGATCGCCAACCGTTCGGCGGGTTGATCAGCCGCCGGCCTATCGTGCCAAAGCCACTTTGCCAGCCAGCCGATCTGAGATCTCTTCCACCATGGACGGCGGGGCCGCGTAGTCTTCCAGCGTTTTCGGCCAGGTCGCTTTGGCCAGGTCCACCAAGTCGCGACAGTGGCGGATCAGGCTCGACGGCCGAGAAAAGCCGCCTCGCTCGATGAGCTGCGTCATCTCATCCCAGCCAAACCTGGACACGATCTCGTCGACGGCGCGGTTGTGCCCGTAAGACTTGGGCGAGCCCTTGAAGTAGCTCGACACGCTCACCGGGTCGTACAAAGGTGCAAGTGTCGGGGTGATGCCGTCCTCGTAAAGCAGAGCCCAGTTCTTGAGGTGCGCGTCGGTGTTGCCCATCAGGATGAACGCCACCATGCGCCCCAGGAACTCCTTCACATCCTGGGCCGGGCGTGCGGACTGTTCATTGAGCACGCGCAGCATCTGGCCGTAGTCCTGCAGTAGTTCGTGGCCGTATTTCTGACTCGGGGTAAGGCCCATGGCCTGTGCAAATTCCTCCATGTGCACACGCCGCCCGTCAATGCGGTCAAAACGCTGCACCGCCAGGATGAACTCGAATGGCACCTGCTCTGGCAAGGCCGCTTCCTCGCGCGTGATCAGGTTGGCTCTGGCGCAATTGAGTCCCAGGCCTGCACACAGTGCGTAGCCGGCGTACTCGTTGAGGGTCATGTCCGGGTGCACGGAGTTGGGCAGTTTGAGGATGTGGCTGCCGGCGTGGCCATGTCGGCGAACGACGTAGCGGCGCCCATCGTGTACCGCAGAGAACTTGGTTACTACCCCCGGGATGGCCGAGCCATCTTCGACAGGAGTTTCCACAAAGCCGGGCTCGAGCACATCCAGGCCCAGCGCCGTGTGCCAGTGCCGCACGGCGGTCGGGATGTCCTCGCCTGTGGGCATGGGCTCCACTTCCAGCGCGCCCATGAGGTCGTGGCCGGCCGCGGCCAGCAGCTCGAACTCATTGTCGACGCTGCAGCCGCGTTGATCGGCAAGGCGGGTGCGGTTGTGCCCTTCGGGCAGTAGATTCTCGAAATAGCTTGGCCAGCGGCCTGAGGTTGTGACCACCCGTACATCATTCTTCGCCGAGAGGATGTCTCTGGTCTGCGCGTCGTTCGAGCCGCGATAGTTCAAGGACAGGGTCAGGCGCTGCGGGTCGTTGATGTAGTCCGCATCGAAGGACACCCGCATGATGTCACCGTAGCTGGAGAGGTAGCCGATGGGCATGCGCGCGCCTTCGGGCGCATACAGGTACATGCGCAGGTAGCGTATCGTGCCCGGCGCATTCGCGCGGACAGCACTCATTTCTTGCCGCCCTTGGGAGGCGAGAGACCTTGCAGGCGGGCCAGGGCTGCAGCAGAGATGCCCGGGCCCTTGCCCTTGTTTACTTCTTGGGCTGCGGGGAGGCTGAAGGCGTCAACTGGAAGATCCATGCGCTCCACGAAATGAGATGTCAGGTCTTGCTGGGCCACACTTCTGGCCGACCAAACGGCTGCTGGCTGAGGGGTGCGCACCCCCGCGTTGCGGGCCGAGAGCTGCCGGGCGAGGCTTCTGGCGGAATGCACGTTCTCCAGCTCATTGCTGGTTTCTTGCGTGAGCCTGTGTGTCGCCTGGCTGATGGCCAAGGCCTGGGTCACGACGGAGTCGGGTGCACCGACGCCACTGGGCTGAGCCAGCACACGTCCTCCCGACTGGATGAAAGCTTGGACCTCGCCGGCCAGGACCTTGGGCACCAGGAGCAGCTCCAGCCCTAGCGCACGTGCCAGCTCGTGGACCGTGGCCAGCTTGGGGTCAAAGCCGGACTCCACGCGCCCGACCGTGACACGGCTGGTGCCGGCCTTCAGGGCCAGTTCTTCCTGGGTCAAGCCCTGCGCCTTGCGGGCTGACTCGAGAGTGTCGATGATGCTAAGCCTATTTCTCATTCAGAGACCTTTGATAAGCCTAATTATCATGGCTCGTCGAGATAAATCAAGTAAATGTATATTACAAGATTCATAATCTGCTAAATATAAAAGGAATTTGTCATTATGGGGCTACTTGGAGCATTCAGAACTGGGTTCGAGAGGTTCAAGGCACGCGGGCTGAAGTGTGGGGCCGAAAGGGCCTCCGCGCCTCAGGTTAGGCTGGAACCCGATGCTCGAACCTAGCAGTGATTCAGCAAGGAGTTCATGCTTTGGGCACGTAAGGGCGCTGTGAAGCGCTTTTACCTAGCCGGAACTACTCTGGCCGGTACAGCAAATTAATGTTTATTCCAGTAATTTGATGTGATTCACAGCCATCCCTCGCGCCACTCGCGTGCGACGCCGTGCTGGTGAGCGTCGGTCGAAAGCCGAACACGGATGGTTTGGCATTGGAGTCGGCGAACCTCAAGGCCGATGCCATGGGCTTCATCCCAGTGGACCTGAGGACGTTTGCCACGTCGACGCCTGGGATCTACGCCATTGGCGATGTCATTGGAGGCGCAATGCTCGCGCACAAGGCGTCAGAGGAAGGCATTGCGCTTATGGAGATGTTGGCGGGGCAAAAGCCGCACGTGAACTACAACACGATTCCATCAGTCATCTACACTGCCCCCGAGGTGGCGTCCGTCGGGCAGACCGAAGAGGCGCTGAAGAAGGCGGGCGTTCCGTACAAGGCCGGCCGATTCCCATTCAGCGCCAGCGCACGCGCGAAGGCCAAGGCGCACACTGCCGGACTGGTCAAAGTCCTGGCCCACGCAACTACGGACGAGATCCTGGGCGTCCACATCATCGGTCCCGAAGCAGGATCGCTGATTCACGAGGCGGTTGTCGCTATTGAATTCAAGGCCTCTTCTGAAGACATCGCACGATGCTGCCACGCGCATCCAACCCTACCTGAGGCCCTGCGGGAGGCGGCTCTCGCGGTTGAGGGCCGCGCTCTACACATGTGAGCAATTCATCCGGAAGTCGATCGCACCTGATATTGCGGCCGATTCCCACAACACTGCGTTTCCCTCGAATAATTCCGAACGCTCCAATGCAAACATCAGACATCATGAATCAAAGAATCAAAGCGCTGGCAGTTCAGGCCACAGAAATCAGGCAGACGAGCGACCATTGCTCGGGCCAAAGCGAAACGTGGAGCGAGATGAATCTCGACACCTTTACACGGATTCTTGTCGAAGAATGTGCCGGCGTCATTAAGCAGAATAGCGCAGGACTCGAACAGGGTCTGGTCAGCGTTGAAGCTTTGAAGGCTACGCTGCTTTCACATTTTGGACTGGAATAATCATGCTTTGAACTTTCTGAGGGGGTCGAGTTCGGCTCAAGCGAAAACATCGACGCGTTAAAGCTCAGTGAACTTCCAAGTTCTGGACAAAAGCAAATTGGTGGCCTTGATGGTGTGCCGAGACGTACTGTTGGCCTTGGTCACCGAGCCTGACAAAGAGTCGAAACGGATGGCAAGCCCTGCGCACCCGGGTCCGAGGGTGCTCGTCGCGAGAACGCTCCAGATCGTTCTCAAATCGTGTACTCTCGCTGCCATCTCCGGCGCCGCGTACTGTGGTGCCTCGCATCCCCGCCTTCTGACCGCTCAAAGAGAGTATGCCGTACCGATGGTGACATGACCCGTCTTGACCAGTATATCGAGGCCGCCGAGCGCGACAACACGCGCCGGAGCTACGCTTCGGCCATACGCCATTTTGAAATAGAGTGGGAAGGCCTGCTGCCTTCCACTGCCGATGCCGTCTCCCGCTACCTGGCCGACCACGCGGCAACCCTGGCCATCAACACTCTTCGCCAGCGGCTGGCAGCGCTGTCCCGGTGGCATACCGACCAAGGTTTTGCCGATCCTACCAAGTCGCCCCTGGTGCGCCAGGTCCTCAGAGGCATTCGCTCGATTCACGCAGTGCCAGAAAAGCGCGCGCGCGCGCTGGAGCTGGCGGTGCTGCAGCAGGTCGATCAATGGCTCGATGCCGCAATCGGCAACGCCCAGCGATCCGGTGACCGGCCGGCTTTGCTTCGCCACGCGCGCGACCGCAGCTTGATGCTGCTGGGATTCTGGCGTGGATTTCGCTCCGATGAGCTGGTCAACCTGCGCGTGGAGAACACCGAGGTGACGCCGGGTCAAGGCATGGCCTGCTACCTGGGTCGCAGCAAGGGCGACCGGCAGTTGCAGGGCCGGGTTTTTAAATGCCCAGCCCTGTCCCGTCTGTGCCCGGTGACGGCCTTCAATGCCTGGGTCGACGTGGCCGGTTTGACCGAGGGTCCGGTGTTCCGCAAGATCGACCGCTGGGGCAATATTGCCGACGAAAGTCTGCATGCCGATAGCCTGATTCCGTTGCTGCGCAGCCTGTTCGCTGAAGCCGGTGTCGAATCGCCCGAGAAATACAGCAGCCACTCCTTGCGCCGCGGCTTTGCCAGCTGGGCCCGCGCCAGCGGCTGGGACATCAAGGAACTGATGGAATACGTCGGCTGGAAGGACGTCAAATCAGCCATGCGCTACCTCGATGCATCTGACTCCAGCCTGCAAGCCCGGTTCGAGCAGGGTCTGACAGCCCTGACGTCGGCCACTCCGCAGCCACCGCCGCCTTTGTTGCAGCTGTTCGAACAGGTCGAAGTTCCCCGCCCGCCAGTTGAAGGAGCGACGCTCATGGCAGTCCTGCGTGTTACGCTGGTGCTAGCCCGGTTCAGCAAGCACTCGCGCGGCCTGGCCCGAGGCCACCGGCTGATCGAGCAGACCTGCTTCGAGCGTTTCGCCATGCAACGCCTGAACACCGAGGGCACGCTCTACGAACTGGCGGTTCCCTACCTTTCCCGCGACTTGCTGGACGAGGTGATCGCCACGCTGCTCGATGACATGTACCGCATTGCCGAGGACAACCAGTGCCTGCTGGAAACCTCGTTTCACGAACCCGCCACCGACACCTATTGGGATTGAGGCGATGGATAGCAATGCCATCAGGCGGGGTAGCCCCCGCGAATGACCACGCTCCACGAGACGGCCTATCCCAGCCTGAAATCCGATCCGACACCTCGTGAGCTGGCAGAGCTTTACACGCCGACCGTGGATGAGCAACTCCTGGCTGCCGGCATAGGCAAACGCGTTTTGCCGCGGATGGCAGCGCTAATCCACCTGAAGGTCTTCCAGCGCCTGGGTTATTTCATCCCTCTGGCCGACGTGCCCCCAGTGATCCGGGAGCACATTGCGCAACAAGTGGGCGTGGTTCGGCCGCCCTTGGCGGCGGACCTTAAGCGCTTCGAGGCCTCGGGCTCACGCACGGCACTTTTTGCGGCTTTGCGCCGGCACCTCAATGTCAAACCTTTGAACCCGGCTGGCAACGCCTGGCTGGAGGTCGTGGCCGACACGGCGGCTGAGACGAAACACGCGGTGGCCGACATCATCAACGTGATGCTGGAGGAGCTGGTCCACCATCGCTACGAATTGCCTGCCTTCTCGACGCTGGACCGGATGGCATTTCGAGCCCGAGAAAAGAGCAACAGCCGGTACTTTTCCGCTATCACCAGCCAACTGACGGTGCATACCAAGGCCCTGATCGACAGCTTGCTTAAAACCGCTACGGGCGAGGCGGTTTCTCCTTGGCAAATGCTCAAGCGCGAACCCAAGCGGCCGACCAACAAGGAAACACGCACCTACATCCAGCACATCCGGCGCCTGCAATACCTTGTGGAGCAGTTGCCCAAGCCCGACGTGCCGGCACCCAAGCTCAAGCAGTTCCGGCATCTGGCGCGCGCACTCAATGCGACCGAAATGGCCGAGCTCAAGCCGCAAAAGCGCTACGCTCTGGCCGTGATTTTTATCCGGGCGCAGCATGCCCAGTCCCTGGATGATGCCGCCGACCTGTTTATTCGCCTTATGCAGAACCTGGAAAACAATGCCAGGCAGAAACTGCTCTCGTTCCAGCAGGAGCGGGTCCAGAAAACCGACATGCTGGTCAGCCAACTCAAGGATATTCTGGGTGCCTATCAGCTGGAGGGGACAGACACCCAGCGCGTGGATGCCATCGGCACCACCCTGGTGGCCGAGGTGGACGAACTGCTCAACGAGTGCGAACAGCACCTGGCCTATGCGGGCCGCAACCACCTGCCGTTCCTGCTGCAGCCCTACAAGATGGTCCGGGCCCAGTTGCTCAACTGCATAGGGATCGCCTCGCCCAAAGCCAGCAGCGAGGACCAGGTGGTGGAGCGGCTGATTGAGGCGCTCAATAAACTGCGTGACAACCGCGCTGACACCGTGCCACTTGACATGCTGGGCCTGAGTGAAGACAAGGATTTGCGCTGGATGTCCTCCCAGTGGAAGAGGCTGGTACTGGTCCGGTCAGCAGGCAAAGGCCGGGCAGAAGCTGTCTATCGCCGGTATTTTGAGCTGGCGGTCATGCATGCGGTCAAGGACGACCTGAAGTCCGGCGATCTCTTCATCAAGTACGGCGAACGTTATGACGACTACCGTGAGCAGTTGGTCGATGACGAAACTTTTGGAAAAGAAGTGGGCGACTATGGCCGGGTCACCGGCATCGAGACAGATCCCCCCACCTTTGTGTCAATGCTCAAATCGGCCATGTCCCAGCGGGCGAAGGACATCGACGCCACTTTCCCGGAAAACGCCCATGCCGAGATCGTTGACGGCCGCTTGATCCTGCGAAAACCGCCTCGTTCAGAAATCGTCGAGGCGGCCGCGCGGATCGACGCCCTGATAACCGAGCGGATGGAGGCGGCTAGCATCGTGGATGTCATGATCGACACCGAGCGCTGGTTGGATCTGCACAAGCTGTTCCGGCCACTCGCCGGCACC
Organism: Hylemonella sp. GW821-FHT10B10; assembly: GCF_059415585.1. Taxonomy (NCBI): domain Bacteria; kingdom Pseudomonadati; phylum Pseudomonadota; class Betaproteobacteria; order Burkholderiales; family Comamonadaceae; genus Hylemonella; species Hylemonella sp. GW821-FHT10B10. The sequence continues at coordinate 1,497,650 of NZ_JBWKNN010000001.1, forward strand.
GACAGCCGCCTGGAGGACCTGCGCATGCGCGTCATCACGACGCTGTTTTGCTATGGCTGCAACCTGGGGCCGGTGCAGACCGCCAAATCCATCAAAGGGCTTAGCCGCCGCCAGATTTCCTGGCTCAATCTCAAATACGTCAGCGAAGACCTGCTGGACAAGGCCATTGTCAAGGTGATCAACGCATACAACAAGTTTGAGCTGCCAGGCTATTGGGGCACCGGCAAACACGCGTCGGCCGACGGTACCAAGTGGAACCTGTACGAGCAAAACTTACTGTCCGAGCACCATATTCGCTATGGCGGCTACGGTGGCATCGGCTACTACCATGTGTCCGACAAGTTCATTGCGCTGTTCAGCCATTTCATTTCGTGTGGCACCTACGAGGGCATCCATATCCTTGACGGGCTGATGACCAATGAATCCGATATTCGGCCCGACACAATCCACGGCGACACCCAGGCCCAGAGCTACCCGGTCTTCGCGCTGGCCTATCTCCTGGGCATCCAGCTCATGCCACGCATCAGGGGTATCCAGGACCTCAAATTCCATCGCCCGGAACCGGGCAATGTGTACCAGAACATCAATGCGCTGTTCAGCGATGTGATCGACTGGCGGCTGATTGAGCTGCATCTTCCGGCGATGTTGCGGGTGGCGGTTTCCGTCAAAACCGGCAAGATCACGCCGTCGGCCATCCTGCGGAGGCTTGGCACCTACAGCCGCAAGAACAAACTGTATTTCGCATTTGTTGAGCTTGGCAAGGTTATCCGGACCATGTTTCTGCTGAGCTATATCGGCGATGTGGGATTGCGCAAGGTGATCCATGCCGAAACCAACAAGAGTGAGCAGTTCAACGGCTTTGCGGGCTGGTCATTTTTTGGGGGAGAGGGGATCATTGCCGAGAACATCCGGCACGAGCAGCGCAAGGTGATCAAGTACAACCACCTAGTGGCCAACATGATCATTTTGCACAACGTGGTGGGCATGACGCGTGTTCTGCAGGAGCTTCGCGACGAAGGAACCGAGATCACGCTGGAGATCCTGGCGGGCTTGGCGCCGTTTCGCACGGCGCATATCAACCGGTTTGGCGACTACACGCTGGACTTCCGGCGGAAGATCGGTCCATTGAACTTCGACGCCACCATAATTCCAATGGAATCATAGGCTTAGGGGAGTTCCTGCGGGTTTTTACATGAATCCCTGCCGACCCTCTATTACGCCCGTGTGTCCCCGGCGTTGGCACTGGTATTGGAAGCCGGGGAGGAGCTGAACACGCTACAGGGGCGACCTGCAGGTCTGCTGAGGGTGAACGCGGCTCGAATCTCTGTAGCGATGGTGCTTCAGCCACTTCTGGCCGGCTTCCTGGCAGAAAACCCGCACGTGCAACTCGAAATCACCAATGACGAGGGATTCGTAGACATTGTTGAGCGTGGGTTCGATGCGGGTGTGCGAATGGGGGAGAGCCTGCACCGGGACATGGTGGCAGTACCGCTGGGCGGACCGATTACCGTGGCCGTTGTGGCATCACCTGAATACTTGAAGAAGCACCCCGCACCCCGGCATCCGGACGACCTAGCGCGCCACAACTGCATTCGCTTTCGCTTCGCAAGCACGGGCGCCATCTACAAGTGGGAGTTTGATGTTGAAGGCAAGCGCGTGGAGTACGAGGTCAAGGGCAACCTCACCATCAGCGACACCACGTTCGGGTTGGACGCCGCACTGGAAGGTGTTGGTCTAGGCTACACCTTTGAGCAACTGGCCGCCCCACACATCAAGGCAAAGCGGCTAAAGCGCGTGCTGACAGCCTATTCGCCAACGTTCCCTGGATTTTTTCTGTACTACCCGAGTAGACATGACCAACCTACTAAGCTGAAAGCGCTTATCGAGTACGTGAAGCGTATTTCAAAGTCACTGGGATGATTGCGGTGCTCGGCTAGAACAACGAGGGCCCTTCGTCTGGCTTCGGTGGCCGAAGAGTTCGAACGCTACTGCTCTTAGGTGCGCGCGGCGGCAAAGGCGCGGGGGCTGCCTCAAGCGGCCCCATCCATGGTCGGAAGAACGAGGGGGCCTCTGACACGGGGCAAGATAGCCATTTGCCGTAGTCCTCGGGGGCGAGAATCACCACCATCCGCTTCTCGTCGTCAGGCCGGTGAAAGTTCTTCATTACCGGATGGCCATCAGCGTTCACCGTAAGCATCGCAAATGTGAACAACTCTTTTCCGTCTGGGCCGCGCCAGCGGCGAAAGATGCCGGCGATGCCCATGGGTAGTTCGCTGGGCTGTCGGATGGCCCAGCGAACAGCCTTGCCCGTCCCCCAGTTGGGCTCGTAAATGAACTCCGCGGGAATGATGCACCGCCAGCCCTTGGCCCAGGATTCGCGGAAGCTCGGTTTGCTGGCTACCGTCTCAGACCGAGCGTTATAGGTCTTGCGGCCCGGGGCAAGCTCGGCAGCAAAGTGCGGCAGCAGACCATACAGACCATCGTGGATGACCCGATTCCCTGACCCGTCCTCGGCCAGCCTAATGAACGGAGCCATGCCCAGGGGCCAGACATCAACCGAAGGTTCATCGCGCTCACGCTCCACACCAAAAAAGGCTAACAACCTGTCCGAGCGTGTCACCGGGCGATAGTTGGAACACATAGCCTTAGAGCGAGTTTGCGTCAGTATGCCTCGTGAATCCGCGCGAGCAATTTGGCCTGGACGTGCATGAGAACTTGCTGCGCAAGTGGGTTATGGCACGGCTACATGCTGTTGTTCCTGGTGGCAGCATCGCCATACCAACCATGATTCGAGCCCAGACAGCGGGTTACCAAGATTTCTTGTCCGGTTACTGAAATTCCGTGGTACCGACATTAGCGTTTTTGTGGCGCCTTGAATTGCATTATTAACTTAATACGATGTATATTATGTTAAGGAAGCGGCGTGGTAAGAAATCACGCTCCGAGCTTGGCATGCTGAACTGCTGGCCCTTTGGCCCCCTGTTCCCGGGATCAAATGTAACAACGGCCTGAACACTCCCACAAGGGAGGCAAAAATGTTCAGAGCACCACGCCCGGCCAGCCTACCGGGTTTCAATCAGATATGCAGCGATCTGGTGGCCACGCCGCGCCAGGTCGCTCACCATCTCGATATCACCGAGCGCACCCTGCAGCGCTACACGGCCGCCGACAGCGCGCCCCGGGCCGTGCTGCTGGCCCTGTTCTGGGAATCTCAATGGGGACGGATGACGGCCGACGCTGAGGCCGCAGAGTTCGGCCGCGTGCACTACGCCCTTGCCAAGAGCCTGGAGCGGCGCCTCGAGCTGCAGCAGCGACAGATGCAGAGCCTTGAGGAAGAACTGTCCCGGCCGAGCCCGCTACGGGCCGCCAATGCGCCGATCTGGAGGCAGGCCTAGGCCTCGATCCCGTCCAGGCGCTGCAGGCGCTTGGCGTGGTGGCGCTGGGTGGCTTTGAGGCTGGCCAGGTCGGCCTTGATGCCGATCAGCAGGCCCACCACGGGCACCAGCAGCAGATTGAGCCAGGGAAGAACGTCACCCATGGCTCAGCTCCCAGGGGGCGGCGCCCGGTGCACCAGGCGGATGACGCAGATCAGCAGGCCGGCCAGCGCTCCCCAAAAAACGAGGTCGCCGTAGGTGATTTCGATGAACACCGCGTCTTTGTTGTGGGTCAGCCAGAGGCCTATGGGCGTGAGCGCGGCCACCAGCGCCGCGAACTGCGCGACGGTTGACACCGCGCCGCCGACGGACTCCCCGGCTTTGCCGGTGAACAGGCCAATGATGAATTGCAGGATGTTCAAGGTGTGCTCCCTCGGTCAGAAATAGCCGTATTGCGTGTAATCGATCATGGGCTCGGGGCCGATGCCAGGCGGGCCGATGCCGACGGGCCCGCTGATGGCCTTGACCTCGGCCGCGGTGCCGGGGTGCGTGACGTCATACAGCCAGCCGCCCAGGGACCAGCTGCCGTCGGCGTTCTTGCCCGGGCCGGCCGGGTCGGTGACCAGGGCGCCGCCCAGGGCGTTCACGCTGGAATAGGCGGCATTGTCCCGGCTGAAGGGGTTGACCAGGTTGCGGTTGCGATACGCCAGCCAGGCCAGCAGCCCTACCCCGCCGGCCACCAGGCCGACCTTGAGCAGCAAGTCGCCGGAGACGGGCGAGACCTTGACCATCAGAACAGGCCGTTGATCTCGTCAGGGTTCCAGCCACTGCCCGGTGCGGGGTTGATGGCGGTGAGGTCCGGGCCGGTGACCTGCGGGGTGCCGCTGTTGGTGCCCAGCCAGCTGCCCAGCTTCTGGCCCAGGCCGTTGAGCAGGGGGTTGTAGGGGTCCTGCTGCGATGCCGGCGGGCGGTAGGCCGTGGCGCCAGCGCCGGCCGGCAGCAGGGCGCCGCGGGCGCTGAGCTGCTGGCCCTTGGCCGGGCGGGTCATAAACCAGTAGGCCCCGATGCCGATGGCGGCCAGGATCAGGAGGGAGTCGGGTTTGAGGTTCATTGCGCTCATGGTCATGCCTCGAAGGTGCCGCCGTTGTCGCGGTATGCGCTCAGCAGCGAAGAGAGCTTGCGCTCGGGTTGGTTGTAGCCGGCGCCCGGCAGGCTAGCCCAGATGGGGGCGATTTTCTGGATGGCCACCTCGATGCGGCCGGCGTGCACGTCGGCCAGGGCGCCCTTCTGGCGGATCAGCTCGAGGGCGGCCGCGTCCTGGCTTTCCGGGCCGAAGTTGGGCAGGCCCAGCTTGCGCTGCAGCTCGTCCCAGGTGCGGGCGAGGAATTGGTAGCGCCCGGCGGCCGAGGTCTTGAGCTTCTGGCCCGCCTTGTTGGTGAACTCGAAGAGCCGGCGCGGGTGGTCCGCGAAGCTGTCAAAGATGCCGCCCCCGAAGAGCATGCGGTAACCGTCGGGCGAGTTGGTCCCCTCGGAATACGCGATCATGTCCAGCACCGCCCGCTCGTTGCGCGCGGCCTGGTCGACGGGGGCGGATTCAAAGTAGCTCATGGGGTCAGCGTTGTTCCAGAGGTCCTCGAGCGTGCCGGCGGTCTGGTCCGGCATGTCGTCCTGCAGCGAGTCGCCCTGCCCCCGGCGCGAGAGCACGAAGGCGGCAGCGAGGATCGCGGCGGGGAGTAGCCATTTCATGGGTCACAACAGGGTGTAGCGGCAAGCACGCGCGTAACCCGCCGATCCGGCCGCCGAGGAATAGAAATACAGGGCAAGGCCGGCAGCGATGCGCTGAGGCTGACTCATGGCAATGTTCTGGATCGTGTTGCCAGTCACGGGGGCATACTGAGACAGCGCGATCACCTCGCCGTCAACCACGCTCCCTGGGGCCGTGGCTTTGGCCACAAAGGACTGCATCAGCGCGCCGGCCGACAGGTCTTGGGCATGCGCAGAATGGATGATTGCGCCGTTGGTGTTGGAGGCCGCCGAAAAGACCAGCACCGACCCAGCGCCGAGCGTGGCCGTGCTCGACCAGGGCGTAGCGGCCACCAAAGGCCGCGTCAGCGTGTTAAGGCTGGCCGGGTTCAGGTCGATCGACTCCAGGGCGGCCAGGGTGCCCGCGCTGAGGTCGAAGGTGCCGAACATGCGGTTGTCGAAGTACTCCGACGAGGCCACCAGGATCACGCCGCTATTGGGCGCGCCGCTGGTGTCGCGAATCGTGAGGCGGTTGAAGGGCAGCTTCTGGAAGCCCTGGCCAGCCAGCAGGCCCGGCGCTGTGCCCTTGCCCTCGACGGTGACCTCGATCGTGCCGGTGGAGCTGAGCACGCGGAAAAACTCGCCGCCGCCCGGGATCTGCTGGACGCCATCGGCGGCCAGGTCGAAGTTGTAGGGCTTGAAGGTGAAGGGTGTTTCCATGGTGCTCACTTTTTGAGTGCCGTGATGGCCACCAGGCCGGCCAGGGCCACGGCGCCGATCAGGATGTAGTCGGTCATCTCCCCCCGCCCCTTGGCCTCGTTGTAGGCGTCGGCGACCAGCTTGGTGGTGGAGTTCAGGGCCGAGATCGAGGCGTTTTGGGAGACGGTGGCGAAGTCGAACGCGTTCTTGATGGCGCCGCCGTCGAGGACGTTGATGGTGTTGTTGTCGCCCGAGGTGGCGGTACCGCTCTGCAGGCTGATGCGGCTGTCTTTGTTCTCGGTCTTGTTGGTCGACGTCGAGGCGCCGCCGCCGCCGCCCATGGGGCAGGCGCGACCGCCCAGGCTGTGCCGATGTTCGAATGAGGGGATCATGGAAGCGCCTTGTGCATTTCAAAGCCGGCGCCCTTGACGCCGGTCACCACGTAACCGAGGGACTTGGCGCGGCGCACCAGGCCGGGCCGGCGGGTCTGGAAACCCACCACGCGCAGGCCAGAGAGCCGGGCGATGCGGCAAAGGGCCGCGTCGGCCGCCAGGTACATGCGCTGGCCACTGCCGGCCGCGCCGTAGCACCACAGGGCGCCACGCTCGGGCCCGACGCTGAGCACCAGCTCGCCGTGCGAGGTGTCCATGCGGAAGCACTTCCCTGCCCAGGCCATGGCCTCGGGCGTGGCAGAGCCCTCCGGGTCCACGATGCCGGCGGCCTTGAAGGCTTCGGCCGCGACCTGGTGCGGGATGGCCTGCAGGCCTATCGACGTTTGCGCATCAGGAACCACGCGAGGCCTCCCACAGCGGCGGCGATCACAGCCCATTTGAGCGTGCCGGTGGCATCGGTCGAGATGCCGCCGGAGCCGTAAGTGATGTTCCAGCCCGAGCTGTCAAAGCCCGAGTTACTGCTCGCGGTGGAGGGACCGGCAGCGCCGCCCGCCCCGCCCGAATAGCTGGCGCCAGCAGGGAGTGCCATGTCAGGCCTTCCTGCGCATCAGCCACCAGGCGGCAGCAACGACCACGGCCACCAGGGCCACGGGGCCCAGGACCACGCTGGTCTGCACGTTGCTGATGCTGGTGCCTTGCACGCCCACCGCACCCGTGCGGGTGTCGATGGTCTGGTACTGGCGCGGGTAGTTGACCGGGTTGCTGTCGTCGGTTGCGTAGGTCTGATCCGGGATGCCGAAGGCCCCCGAGATCAGGCTTACGAAGTTGCGCGACGTGCGCTGCTGGTCCTGTTGCTGGACTGCATCGATGGGCATGGGTTACCCCCGATCAGTACGGTGCCAGGGGCAGCAGCTCTTCGGTCTCGATCGTGATGGTCTCGCCGGCAGAGAACCTGGCGTACAGCTGCGCGCTGCGCACACCGCTGGACGGTCGGGTGTCCCACAGGCGGCCTTCCACCTGGCCATCCTGCACCGGATCGAAAACCACCAGGCCGGCCTGGGGCGTCTTGAAGTTGTCCTTCTGCGCCGCTTCCAGCTGGGCCTTGGTCAGGTCGAACTCGGTCACACCTTCGCGCAGCGCCTTGAGGTTGGTCAGGTTGCTGCAGTAGATGTAGATGCGACGGAAGGCCGAGCCACCGCCCGAGGGGTCCAGGTGGGGGACCAGCAGGGCCACGTCGACGCCGGAGGCGCCGATCACCTGCACGGCACGGTGGCGGCGGGCGATCAGGAACCGGATGTGCTCTTCGGCCTTGACGTTGTTGGGGGGCGAGAGGTCGGCCATGGCCACCAGCGTCGGGGTGGTGGCGCCGGCAATGGTGACCTCGACGCGCAGGTTGGTGATACCGGAGTCGGCCGACAGGTCCAGCGCGCCAGCCTGGCGGGCGTTGACGGTCACCGCCTTGCGGTCCATCAGGTCCAGCGTGAGGATGGTGACGTCACTGGCGCCGCCGTTGTACAGCTTGGCGCTGTCCAGCTTCGAGCCATCGGTCTGGATGATGGCCTTGTTGTTGGCCTTCACCTCGATCAGCGTGATCATGGACTTGGTGAAGGCGCCGCCGCCCAGCACAAAGGTGATTTTCTCGAGCACGGAGCCGAGAAACTTGTTCATGTCGCTGTAGGCCAGGCCGGAGGCCGCTACGCCGTTGAACGGGTCGAGAGGGATTTGCTTGTTCATGGGATGCCCTTGGTCGAGTGGAGTTCGGTGCGGTGCGGCTTAGACCACGTCGCCGACCAGGGGGAACTGCTTGAGCAGGATCACGGTGGCGGCGCCGTAGCAGCCGGCCTTCACGCGGGAGTCCTTCACGAAGTGCTCGAGGGCCCACAGGCCAGCCAGCACGGCGCCTGCCTTGACATAGGGGTTGGAGAGAATCGCGTTCATCGTCTGGTCCTTCAAAAGGGTTGGTTGAGCGATGAACAGAGGTTCCTGCGGTCAAGCGAAACCGCGAAACAGGCCCCCTAAGGGCGAGCGCCTTAGGGGGTTCTGGCGGACTTGCCGCGTGCCGAACTTTTTTTGCTGGATGACGTGGCCGGGGCACCACGGACCGGCTCGAAAGACCCGGGGCGGCGCTCGATCCAGTGCCAGTCGGGCAGCGCCATGATCTCTTCGGGTCTGCAGTTGACCGACTTGGCCATGAGCTTGGCGTCATCGAGGAAAGCGAGCCGCCCGGTGTGGATGATGTCGGCGTTGCTGATGATGGATTTGTCCACCTCGGCGGGGCGCTGGGCATCGACCACGATGGAGATCCACTTGAGCTGCCCGCCGTGCTGGTACTCGCGGCCCACGTTGACGCAGCGGCGCCAGCCATCGGGCGCACCGCCTGCTCGCGTCACCTCGGGCAGCTCGGGAACGTACATGCCCAGGCGACCGGCCTCCCACGCTGCACGGCAGAACAGGTCGAACTGCTTGGCGATGGGCATGGTCCCGCTGTGGTCGACCAGGTAGCGGCTGGCGAAGCGCGGGGCCTTGAGCGACTGGATGAAGGCCGGCAGTGAGGTGTAGGGCGTGCCCAGGCCGGTCAGGCCCGGGTCGTTCTTGAAGTCCCACACCATCAGCCGCGGCCATCGCTGCGCCTCGACGTAGCGCCGGCACCAGTGGGTTTTACCGGTGCCGCGCGCCCCGAAGGCGACAACCGTGAGCGCCTTACTCGAGCTGGCCATCGGGCGGTGCTGCTGCAGCCGGCTCGCCAGCAGGCCTCTCCTTGGCCAGGCGCACCTGGGCCTTCTCGTAGGCGGTGTACAGGCCCATGCCCAGGGGGAAGCACGCGACCACGAAGCCGGCCAGCTCAGGGTTGCGCCCGGCGACCTCCATCAGCGTGGCCATGTACTTGCGCGCCAGGGGGACGGCCGCCGCGGCTGGCGCCTCGAGCACGTCATCGGGCCACTCGTCGCGGATCTCGGGGATGTGCTTGGCGATGACCGTGCGGGCCACCTTGAGCAGGCCCAGCAGGACCTTCTGGATGCCCTGCTCGAGCACGGCCTGCTGCTGCGCGGCTTCGGCCTCTGCCGCCGGATCAGGTGCACCAGGCGTGCCAGGTGCGGGCGGGGCGGTCAGGCCCTGCTCGGCTTCTTTGGCCAGGCTGTCGAGGCCGGTGGCCGGGGCGGTGGTGTTGGGTTTGGTTTCAGGCGTGGACATTACCGGCCTCCGAGTTGGGAAAGATCAAAGCCGCCGCTGGCGGGCTTCTTGGGCGGAGTCGCCGGGGCGGTGGGTGCCGGTGGCTCACTGGGTGAGCTACTGGGGGCCGGCTTGGTGGGCTCGTCGCCCTCCTCCGGCTTCATGGCGGCGCGGATCGACCGCGCGGCCTTGGTGCCCTGCTGGGCGTAGGCGCTGAAGCCACAGAAGCCGCAGCGCATGGACAGCGCGCCGCCGCTGGTCACTGTCACCGGGACTTCGCGCGTGCACTCGAGGCCCCGGCAGGCCAGTGAACCGACGGCGGCGCCCATCAGCTCAGCACCTCGAGCTCGTCTTGGTGGAAGGTGGCTTTCACACCTTCGCCGAAGTCGACCTCGACGCGGTTGTCCGCCGGGCGCGAGATCGAGGTGCCGACTTTGCCGGCGAGTTCGCTCTCAGCCTCCTTCTTGACGCGCACGCCCTGCTGCATGGGGATTCGGTTGGTATCGCTCATTTGGGTTTACCTCAGGTTGTTGCCGGGGACCGCCCGGCGCGGATTCAATCCTCGGTGGCCTCCACCGGGTGGTAGCGGTACTGGGCCGGGGCCTTGATGTGCCAGTGCACGGCCTGCAGCACCTCGCCAGAGCCACGGAAGCCGGCCTCCCCTGCCCTGCGCTCGATCCATGAATCGATCAGGTCCTGCGCGATGAAAATGTCCGCGCACTCGGTGGTGACGTAGGTCAGGAAGGCGCCCAGCAGGTTGGCCCGCGTGAGGCTGGAGAACTGCCCCTGGCTGATGCTGGCCACGTTGACCTCTTCGGCCTTGGCCGGGGAGCCCAGCTCGGCCGCAATGTCCGCATCGTCCAGCTCGGCCACGTTGAAGTGCTTCTTGAGCCCCGGTGACCAGGTGAGCATGCGGCGGCCCTTGAAGGCCTCGGCGAACTCGCGGAACATGGCGCGCGCCTGGATCGAGTACTCGCCCTGGGCGTCGGCGATCTCGAGCAGCTGGAACGGTGAGAAGTGCTGGTAGCCGGCCTGGGTGCCGCGCACGCCGATCTTGGCGTAGGTGCTGGCCATCTCGCGGGTCAGGCCCCAGTGGTCCTCCCCGTACTTGGCGATGTACTCGGCCGCCTGGTCGCCACCGCGCACGTTCAGGCCGTGCTTGTACACGTCGCTGCCCTGCTCCTTGGTGATCGCGCCCACCTTGAGCAGGATGCGCACCCACTCCAGCTTCAGCACGTCAATCTGCCGGCTGGACAAGTCGCCCTCTTCGCTGGGTGCGCCCTCGCCCAGGCCGCCGCGATCGGTCAGCACCAGCATGTGGAAGTGCGGGTGCCAGCCATTCCAGCCCACGGTGACCTCCAGGCCGGTTATCGAGCCGATGCGGCCGGCGGCCTCCATGGTGTCCTTCCACTTCCGGCAGTTCTGCAGGCGCTTGCGGGCGTCCTGCAGCCGGTCCACCAGCTCGATCAGGGGCTGATCGGCGGTGTGGGGGGTGGTGCAGCTGAGCAGGTAAACACCACCTCCGGCGCCACAGTGACGCTCAACTGCAAGCTGCAGCTCTTGCCTACGAGCTTCACTGATCTGGGCAGCGCAAACCGGACAGGTCCAGCCCAGCCCGCAGGTAATGACCCCTTCCAGCCTCGCGCCGGTTGAATCTCCACGGCGAAGAACTGGTAGGCGTTCGCCCTCAGCGCGATTACTGCCACGGTGGCACCAGCAGGTTGCATGTTGGTCCTTCCAGTTCAGGCCCTTTTCGTAGAGGCACGATCCGGCCAGGCGGGTGAGCTCGAACCGGCGCTGCCGGCGGGTGACCGACTCCAGCACCTGGGCCACGTCGCGGGCCTCCCTGGGCTTGCGCTTGGGCCGGTTTGGGTAGACCGTGGACGGGTTTTCCGCCTGGGGCGTGTGTACCGATTTCCCATTACTACCGAGAGTAGATGGCAGGGCCTCGGCGGGCCCGTTGAACAGGGGTGCGGTCATCAGTGCGCCCTGCCCTGCCGGGCTTCATCGTCCAGGCGCTGCAGCAGCACGTTGAGCTGTTCCCCGGCCCGCTTGGCGAACTGCTGCAGGTCCGGGCGGCCTTCGAGGTTGCGGTACACGGCGCGCAGCCAGCCGACGCAGCTGGTGGTGATCTGCTGGGTGCACTGGAGGTCGTGGGGGTCGATGGATGGCCGGTTCGCGATGTGCGCCAGGTAGGTGGCGTGGATCGGGTCGGTGGTGGGGGTGCGGGTGCGCATGGTCAGCCCCTCCCCTGGCGTGATGCATCGACGGCCTTGGCCACCGTGCTGGCGGCCTCGGCGAGTGCCATCAGCAGCTCGGGCTCAACCACCTGGTGCATGGCCGGGATTCCGAAGGTCAGCAGCCGCACGTGCGCCTGGTCGCCGTCGTCCTCGAGCTGGATGGACTTGGCGGCGTCGATCGGGATGGTGTGCTTCATGCCAGCACCTCCAGCACATCGAGCGCCAGGCTGGCGAGGACCAGCACCATGCCCGAGAGGAATGGCACATCGCAGAGGTACGCGCTACGCGCGATGACCACGGCAGGGTTTCGAGCCTTGAGGTACTCGAAGCGCCGGAAGGCTTCGCCGATCAGGATGCCGACCAGCAGCAGCGCCAGACCGAGCCACATCAGGAGGGGGGTGCTCATGACTCGAGACCTTGAATATCAAAGACACCCGGTTCAACCTCCACGGCCGAAGACCCCGCGCGCTGCTCTGCCTTAACGGCAGTTGCAGAGCACCGCGCAGCCTCTTCGCCCAGCGCAGCGATGAACCGACCGAGCTGCCATTGCTTTTCAGTAAGGCGGGCGTCGGCGTAGGCGGCGGCGTAGGCGGCGGCGTCGGCGGCGGCGTAGGCGTCGGCGTAGGCGGCGGCGTAGGCGGCGGCGTAGGCGGCGGCGTAGGCGGCGGCGTCGGCGGCGGCGTAGGCGGCGTAGGCGGCGGCGGCGTAGGCGGCGGCGTAGGCGGCGTCGGCGGCGGCGTAGGCGTCGGCGTAGGCGGCGGCGTAGGCTTCACGGCAAGCTCGGCGGGCCTCGGCAAGCTCGGTTGCGGTGCACTCCCCGCGTGCGAAGGCGCGGGCCATGGCGATGCAGTCTGCTGGGCGGTGATCGTCGGGCCGACGCTTCAGGAAGATGGGCAGGGCGTGCTCGGCGAAGTCACAGGCCAGCAGGCGGGCGAAGCGGTCGAACTCGGGGCCGCGGTCCACGGCATTGCGCAGAACCCAGATGGTGTCGTCCAGGCCGTTGGACTCGGCGATCAGGGCCAGCGGGATGGGCCGGTCCATGCCGAAGTCTTTGGGGGCCTGGCCGAACTGGTCTCGGACGTACTCGGCGAGCTTGCCGTAGCCTGATGGGCAGGCGTCGGCAGCGTGCAGGCGGTTGAAGGTGGTGACCAGGTGGCTGGGCCAGCCGGTCAGAGAGATGGCTGTTTTCATGGGATGGCACTCCTACAGCGCGCCGGCCCTCAGGGTGTCCCCCCTGGCCAAACGCTAGGGAGAGTGCCGGCCCGCCCGGGTTTAATGGATCCGCAGGGGAGACGGCTGGAGAATAGTCCGACGCGTCAGTCTAGTCAAGCGCGTCAGTCGGCCTGAGGTCAATTGACTGTTGACGGTCAGCTGCAATTGACTATCCTTAGGGCCATCCCCTAAGGAGTGCCCCATGAAAGCAGCAGATTGGATCGATCGAGTGAAAACCGCCCGTGGCTGGGAGAGCGATTACAGGGTTGCTAAGGAGCTGGGCCTCAGCAAACAGACCATCGGCAGCTACCGTGGCAAGGTTGCAACGATGGATGAAGAAGTTGCCTTGAAGGTGGCCCAAACACTGGGTATTGATCCAGCCATCATCCTGGCCGACCAGGCCATGGAGCGCGCTAAGAACGACGAAGCGCGTACCGCATGGGCTGATGTATTGAAGCGCCTGGGCGGCGTGGCGGCCGGACTTTTTGTCGCAGTCGGCATGGGTGCAACCCCTGCGCCCTCCTCTGCAGCGCCCTCTGTAGGCGAGCCCGGAATGTATATTATGTTAAGTAATAAATACAAAATAGCAAATGCCATCAGCTAACCTCAAAACTCACGATCGGCGCACTGGCATCTGTAAATGACGCGCCCAGCGCAATCAGACCCTTGCCATGCAGAACGCACTCCTCGCGACGCAACAGCAATTCCGAACGGGCCCCGACAAAACGGATCCAGGTGCCGTAGCTGCTCATGTCGATCAGCATGATGCGGCCATGGCGCCATTCAAGCCGCGCATGGGTGCGCGACACACGGGGATCGGCAACGACAAATTCACAATGCCGGATACGGCCTATGTGCGCAGGCAGCTCAAAAGCACGGAATACCCGCTTCTGATCACCCCAGGCCAAGTGGACCTCCTGGCCCAGGGCATCGGCCTTGGCTGCCTTGCTCATCGGATCCAGATCACCCTGCATGGTGATGAAATCGGTAGACTGGTCTTCGTGCCATTCGACCTGGTAAACATGGCAGGGCTCGACACGGCCTCGTACGCTGATGGGGCCCAGCGGCCGGTAGCGGATGCCATTGGCCCGGCTTGAATAGTCAAGATCGGGGCTTTCCGCCCAGATCTCGTGAGGGCCGGCCAAGTCACTCAAACGGGAGGCAATGTTGACGGCATCGCCGTAGCAGTCACCGTTGACGATCTCCACTTCACCGGTGGCCACCCCCACGCGTATGGGCAGGTGCTCAGCCAGGGGCTGCTGCAACAGGTTCTTCTGGTGTTCGCGCTGGAGTTCGACAACGGCATTGACGGCCACAGTGGCGTCGGAAAACACGGTCAGGACGCCATCGCCCAAGGTCTTGATGACCTGCCCTCCCCGAGCTTGCAGCATCTCGCAAATCCAGCGCGTCAGCTGGGTCACTGCACGTGTGGCCCTGATATTGCCTAGTGACTCGAAAACGGAGGTGCTGCCGGTCAGATCAGTGAAAACGACGGTGGTGTTGACACCCATGCGCGGACTTGATTGATTTCTTCTGTAGACAGTTTAGGGCATAGCCAGATGCTTGGATACCGAGGCCTACCCTCATCCTATGCAGGCTGGACAAGCATACAGCCCTACAGTGTTGCTTGATGTATCTTGGGTAAATTATTGATTTACATGTTGTTTCTGGATGACATTCAGAGCATAAATCTGTTGTGGGAAATCCGCCGCGAAATTACCCTGCGAAAGTCGTTGAGTCTGTCGATCCCAACATACAAGAACATATGAATAAACTGGCCAGCCAATTCATCAGCAGCATGCAAGGCATGTTGGGGCGCCCCATGGTGGAGGAGAGCCACGCCACGGTTCGCATAGAAGACATACGACAAGCCATGCTGGACTCTCTCGGTGACGAGGGCTGTACCAACTTCCCGCACATTGAGCGTCGTGTGCTCTTTGCCCCCGATCTGCAAGGCCTGTGGTATCTGCGTGCCGACGTAATGGTGGCCATTTCGTCTCTTCAAGGCGAAGGAGCGGCCAATCAGAAGATTCGGCTGATCACCGGCATGTTCGAAGGCCTCTTGCCCAAGGGCATGATCTCGCGCCCCGGCGCCCTGAGTCGCTAGGCCAGCGGCTTCGCTTCAGTTTCAGTGCATGTGGGCGTGCTCACCCCAGAGCAGCAGCGCATCACGCCCCTGCACCACCAGATCACAAGACTGTCCAACCGGCAACAACACCTTGGTCGGCACATGACCGAAAGGCAGGTTGCTGAGGACCGGAACCTTGATCTGGCTGCGCAGCCAATTGATCACCGACTGCAGTTTGAAACCCTTGTCGTGCGGCACCAGCTTGTAGCCGGTGAACTGACCCAGCACGATGGCCTTTTGCCGGGCCAGTACGCCCGCATGGAGTAACTGGCTCAGCATGCGCTCGATACGGTAGGGGTGCTCGGCCACATCCTCCAGAAACAGGATGCCATCCTTCACCGTCGGGAAATACGGCGTTCCCAGCAGGGAGCACAGCACCGCCAGATTGCCACCCCAGAGCACGGCATCGTCCACATGAAAATGGGCGGCGTCACCCAGCCGACGGGCGTGATAGGTACCCGCCTGGGCGATGTCAGCCTCGCGCTCCTTGGGCTGACGCCAGCCTGCGCCCTCCCCCTGCCCCTGGACCATGTCATCGAAACAGGCCTCCATGATCTCGTCCGGGCCACCCTGCCGACCGGCTCCATGACCGTCAGCGGCGTCGGACCGATCACTCACCCCGAAGCCCTCGCACAAAGACGGTCCGGCCCAGGTGACCGATCCCGACTGGGCCAGCACCGCCAATTGGAAAGCGGTGAAGTCGCTCAGCCCAACAAACTGCATGCCTTTCTGAATTGCCTTGGACACGCGTTTGTAGGGGATGCCGGGAAGGATGCGGCTCAGCCCATAACCCCCGCGCGAAATCATCGCTACGTCGGCGCCGCTGGCGGCCGCGCGCTCAATGGCGGCCAGACGGGTGGCGTCGTCGCCGGCAAAACGCTGATGGCTGGCCAGCGCCGCTTCATCGACCTCGACCTCATGCCCCAGCGTCTGCAGGCGTTTGACCCCACGACGAAAGGCTGCCTTGTCGCGCACGGCCCCCGAGGGGGAATAGATGTAGATATGTTTTTTCATGTCGCTGCTGATTATCGGGGCGAGAAGTGACGCAGCGCAGCCTGCGCGATGAACTCGCCCTGCTCCTGGACGAAATGCCCGCCCTGCTCCACTCGCATAGGCTCGGGGCAGCCGCGTATCGTTTGCCGCAGCTGCTGCATGACAGGCCAGCCCAGCACGGGGTCCTGCATGCCCACGACCATCAGGCTGCGGCCCTGCCAGTCCTGCTGCCAGAAGGCACGCGCCTGGAGCGAAATGGCGGCACCATCGGCGTCTTCGGTCTCCGGCACCATGGGCGGAAAAGCGCGCAGGGCGGCGCGGTGGCCGCGATCGGGAAAGGGGGCGTTGTAGGCCACGCTCTCCTCCACGCTCATCTGCGGGTTGCCGCGCGCAAGCAGGCGCCCCACATCGAAGTCGGGCTTCTGGGCGCACATCTCGCGCCAGGCCAGGAAACCGGGCGTGAGCGGCGCATCTCCGGTGGCCAGCATGGTGTTCATGACCAGGAGGCCGTTGTAGCGTTGAGGCGCCGCCATGGGCAGGGTCAGGCCCAGCAAACCACCCCAGTCCTGCACCACCAGCACGGTGTCTTGCAAGTCCAATCGCTCGACGAACTCCAGCAGCACCTGGCGATGCCAGCTGAAGCTGTGCGCAGATTCCTTCTTGGGTTTGTCGCTGCGACCGAAGCCGATCAGGTCCGGGGCCACCACCCGATGCCCGGCTGCGAGGAAGACCGGGATCATCTTGCGATAGAGGTAGCTCCAGCTCGGATTGCCGTGCAGGCACAGCCAGGTCAGCGGCGCATCCCGCGGTCCTTCATCAAGATAGTGCAAGCGCAGGCCGGACAGGGCTGGCAAGTCATTGAGGTAGTGCGGTGTCCAGGGGTAGCCGGGAAGTTCGCTGAAACGCTCGTCGGGGGTGCGCACAGCATCCTCGCGCACTGGCTGGCTTTGCCTGCGCTGGGTTTCGCGTCTGGCGTGGAAGAAGTCTTGCAACAAGGCCCCACAAGGGCCGGCCTGAACCCCGCCCTGGACAACCGTCTGGTGATTGAGCTGGGGGTAGGAAAAAAGGTCCAGCACCGAGCCGGCCGCACCGGTCTTGGGATCCGACGCCCCGAACACCACCCGCTTCAGGCGCGCGTGCAGCAGGGCACCGGCGCACATGGGACAGGGTTCCAGTGTGACGTAGAGCTCGCAGTCCTCCAGCCGGTAGTTGCCCATGCGGGCCGCGGCATCACGCAGGGCTCGGACCTCGGCGTGGGCCGTGGGGTCGTGGCTGCTGATCGGTGCGTTGTGCCCGACCCCGATCACCTCGCCACGATGCACCAGAACCGCCCCTACCGGTACCTCACCGGCAGCACCGGCCAGGCGCGCCTGCGCCTGCGCCAGCTCCATGAAGTGTTCGTCAGTGGCTGCCATGCAGACCCAGTCGCTCCATCCAGGCGGCCAGTTCGCGCTCGTTCTCGTTGCCCGCAGCATAAGCGGTCTTCATGGCGGCATGGGCTTCCGGCCGGTGCTGATTGATCTTGAGCTTGCATTGCAGGGCCGTGACCCGCAGTTCGAAGGCCACGATGCCGGCCAGCATCTTGCGCGCATAGTCTTCCCCCAGGCTGCGCCATTGCGCGACATAGGCGGGTTCATGGTCCCCGATGAGCTTCTTCAGCAAGCCATCCTTCGCCTGCGCCTCTTCGATCAGGGCAGCCTGCACGGTGCAATGCACAGCCAGATAGTTCCAGGTGGGAACCCTCGCCAGATCCGGATAGACACCGGGCGACATATAGGCGTGCGGGCCCATGAAGGTCACCACGGACTGGGGCCGGGCCTGCAGGTAGCGCCAATGCGGATTGGGCTTGGCCACGTGGCCCAGCAGTACGAGTTGCTCCCCCTCCTCCTGCACGTGCAGGGGAAGGTGCGTGACGTAGGGCAGGCCGCCGTCGTCCAAGCTGATCAGGCTGGCAAAGGGATGCCCACGCATCAGGGCCAAGGCATGCTCGCGCTCTTCGGATTTGAATTGGGGTGGCAGGTACATGGTGCTAACCTGAAGTCTATCCCGACCGCAGGCCGCAGGCTTCAGTGCAATTCAGCCAGAACGGTGCGATTGCGCCCCTGCTGTTTGGCGGTGTAAAGGGACTGGTCCGCCCGCTTCAGGGCCATCTCGGCCGAACGATCATCGGGGGAGATCATGCTGGCGCCGATACTGACGCTGTAGGCGATGTCGCGCTGGCCATAACGCACGGGGCTGCGACCCACCTGCTCCCGCAGGCGCTCGGCCAGCTTGAGCATCCCGTCCCGGTCGGTGTTGGGCAGCACCACGACAAACTCCTCGCCTCCCCATCTGCCGGCGATATCGATGCCGCGCAGCTGGATGCGCAGTTGCTGGGCCAGGGCACGGATCACAGCATCGCCGGCATCATGCCCGTGCTGGTCGTTGATGTTCTTGAAATGATCGATGTCGATCATCAGCAGGCCCGAGGATTCGCCGCGCAGGGCCCGCTTCCATTGCTCCTGTATGTACTGTTCACTGACACGCCGGTTGTTCAGTCCGCTCAACGCATCGGTACGCGCCATGACGGCCAGTTCTGCGTTGGCCTGCTCGAGCTTGATGATCAGTTCGCTGGACAGCGTATGCCAATGCATGAAAAAGCGATAACCGAAAAAGGCCAGGAACAGGATGATGAGCGCAAAGATCCAGTAGAAAGCCCAACTGGTCGCCCCCAGGATCTCCGCTGCCTGAGTGATGGCAATGGTATCGCCACCCTTTATGGCACCTTCTACCCGGCTATTGCCCAATCCAATCGTGACGAAACCATAGGCCAACACCCCTAACAACATGACGGCGATCAGCCTCAGCACACGCAAGCGCGGCTGTGTGGCCTCCAGACTGAGGTAGGCCGGGTTGCGGATCTGCCAGCGCGACATGGCCGGCCAGCTCAGATACAGCAGGGGCCCAACCAGCAACACGCTTTGCAGGAAGGCACCCAGCCACCAGCCCTGCCAGATCGCCAACGCCGCCGTGGTGTCGATGCGATTGGTATAACACCAGACCAGCGCCCCGGCGGAGCCGAATACGCTGGCCACGAAGGCCAGGTGGATGTAGACCAGCAGGGATTCCAGCGTGCGCAGGCCGCGCGATACGGCGATCGCGCGGTAACCCAGCACCAGCACGGCAAAGCCCAGGGGATTGGCACAGGCAAACAACAGGGCCCAGGCCCATGGCATGCCCGCATAGAGCGCCAGCGACAGCGTGGCCAGGTAGGCCGGTATCGCGCCCCACCACCAGCCGAAGTTCAAGGCCCACCAGAGGCAGATCAGCAAGGGGGGGTAGACCGTGACGTAGACGTCCAGGCCGCCGAAGGACAGCGGCAGCCCCGACCATTGCTGGACCACGGTGACCAGTCCCAGGACGATGCTCAGGGCAACGCTCAACAGCCAGGCAGCCAACACCTGTAAACGGGTGCGACGAGGCGCCAGTTGCCAGAGTTGCCGTGGGTCCACCGAGCGAAAGGCTTCCGGCGCCCCATCACTCGGGGCCAATACGTCATCAGCACGGGCGGGCTTGCTCACCTGCCTATGATGGCATGTTCCAGCCCGCAGGTCACGCCGGGGTCGGCATGACCTGCCGGGCCAAGGGCTGACTTCGCATGAGGCGCGCACTTTCTGCTATCTTTGTCCAGCACAGAGACAAGTTCGGGGCACGACAGGTACAGGCATGAGCGGCGCGCTGGTGGGATTCCGGATCAATGGCGAGAACAAGCTGCAACGGCTGTATGGCGAGCGCAGCAGCGAAGGTGTGCTCGCTGAATTGCTGGCCTACCTGCGCAGCGTCAGCAATGCCCGCCTGAGCACTTATGCACGCTCGCTGAAGATGGTCGGCCTGGAGCGCGGCCATTTTCCTGGTGAAGCCGACCAGGCCGTGCTCCAGGACTTCTGCGAAGACCATTTCGGCGAAACCTGCCGGCAGAGCACGTGGGCCGAAGCCTTTGCCAATTTCCCCGAGCTGGAAGGCTGGCACGCCGGTTTCCCTTTCATGCCGGCGGCCGCGCTGCACAGCTGCGGCGACGTGTCCTGGGGCTTTCTGATCGACCTGGACGCGGATGAGCTGCAGATTTTCATCAACCGCAACGCGCGCTTCCAATGGCGGGACATGGCCGACGTGCAGCCCGCCTATTGCACCCTGGCCCTTGCCCACGCGCGTGAACTGACCGTGCAAGATCTCTCGGCCCTGCATGGCTTGCTGCACCAGCACTCCTACTCGGATGGCATCGATCCGGTCCTGCCCCTGCGCGATGCCGTGTCCGCCCCTTTCCCGGGGCCCGGCGAGTGGCAGGCCCGGCTCAAATTGGCCCATGGCCGTGTGCGCCTGTTGCTGGAACGCGGCCCGCTCAAGGCCAAGGTCAGGCAGGTCGGTGAACTGAAGCTGGATGAAGCCCACTGCGGCACCCTGCTGCGCGACGCGCTGGACGCTCGGGTGCTGGAACTGTCGCAGGCCATTTACGGACCCGGCGCGAACCTCGGCCAGGTTGCCCATGTGGCCGCCAGGCTGCCCTTGCTCCCCTACGCCCCCGGTGACGGCGGTCTGCCGCTGCTCGACCTGGGCCTGAGCCCCGGTTCCGGACTTGGCCTGGCGCTGGGGGCAGGGTTTTTCGACGCGGTTCGGGCGCGTTTCCTGGCCGCTGGAATGAGCGCGCAAGGCTGGCGTTTCCTGATCAAGCAAGACAACGACGTACTGCGTTTTGTGCTGCAGTTCTTCCCGCCTTCGGTACGCATCCTGGGGGCCTTCAACCATTTCATCAACCTGCTCGCCAGCGCGCTGCAGAACGAACCGCTGTACATCGAACGTTGCCAGCCTGCCTTGCGGGGGGTCGAACGCATCCTCGACCGCACGCGCGGACGCCCGGGGCCGCTGCGTGAGGAAAACGCCCGCATCTTCCTGCGCGCCATCATGCGAGCCCGCCTGTCCCCGGAGGATGAGGCCAATCTGCCGCACGATGCACAAGATGTATCCGATTTCATCTATTCGCAGACGGCCGTGCTCAAGGGCGTGACCTGGCGCTCCCTGTGCCGCCGCTCCGACGCCTGGCACCGCGCGTTGCTGGTCACCGTCGATCCTGAAAAGGACGTGCGCTGGGTCGCCCTGCTACCGCGCTACGTTGCCGGCCCCTTTCTTGCGGTGGAACTGGACACCGGCTCCTTGCTGGCTGAAGAAGGGCTGGAGCAGCGGCACTGCATCGGCACCTACGTCAATGCCTGTGCCAGCGGCGCCACTCGGGTCTTTTCCCTACGCCGCAATGGCAGGCGCATGGCGACGATCGAACTGCAGCGCAACCACGACGGCTCGTGGCGCATGGTCCAGATCCGCGGCAAGGCCAACACGGTGATCCAGGACCCTGCCATGCTGCAGGCAGCCAATCAGGTGGCACTGGCCTATTCGGAAGCGGCGCAGCTACGGCTGCATCTGCCGCACCCGCCGGAAGGAGCGCAAGCGGGCAGTTATGTGCCGCCGACCTACCTCATCCACCGGCAGGAGCACTGGACCGGCTAGGCCAGCTCTCTGCTGCTTACTCCCACTCGATGGTGGCCGGCGGCTTGGAGCTCACGTCGTAGGTTACGCGGTTGATGCCGCGCACCTCGTTGATGATGCGGCTCGATACCTTCTTGAGCAGGGCATAGGGCAGCTCGGCCCAGTCTGCCGTCATGAAATCACTGGTCTGCACAGCGCGCAGGGCCACCACGTAGTCGTAGGTACGGCCATCGCCCATCACGCCCACGCTCTTGACCGGCAGGAACACAGCGAAGGCCTGGCTGGTCAACTCATACCAGGTCTTGCCCGAGATAGGCTCAATGGTCGAACGCAGCTCCTCGATGAAGATGGCGTCGGCCCGGCGCAGCAGGTCGGCGTAATCCTTTTTCACCTCCCCCAGGATGCGCACCCCCAGGCCCGGGCCCGGGAAGGGGTGACGGTAGACCATGTCATGCGGCAGGCCCAGGGCCACGCCGAGTTCACGCACCTCGTCCTTGAACAGGTCGCGCAGCGGCTCCAGTAACTTGAGACCGAGCTGCTCGGGCAGCCCACCGACGTTGTGGTGGCTCTTGATGGTGACGGCCTTCTTGCTCTTGGCGCCACCCGACTCGATGACGTCCGGATAGATGGTGCCCTGCGCCAGCCACTTGGCACCCTGGGCACCCTCGCCTTTGAGCTTGGCCGCTTCGGCCTTGAAGACGTCGACGAAGAGGCCACCGATCATTTTGCGCTTCTGTTCGGGCTCGCTGACACCGGCCAGCTTGCCTAGAAACAATTCACTCGCATCGACCCGGATCACGCGCGCGTGCAGTTTGCCCGCGAACATGTCCATAACCATGTCGCCCTCGTTCAGACGCAACAGTCCGTGGTCCACGAACACACAGGTCAGCTGGTCACCGATGGCGCGGTGGATCAGTGCCGCAGCCACGGACGAGTCAACACCACCGGACAGGCCCAGGATCACCTCTTCCTTGCCTACCTGCTTGCGGATGGCCTCCACCGCCTCGGCCACATGGTCACGCATGACCCAGTCCGCGCGGGTGCCGCAGATCTCCAGCACGAAGCGCTCGAGGATCGCCCGGCCCTGTACCGTGTGGGTGACCTCGGGATGGAACTGCACAGCATAAAAGCGGCGCTGCTCGTCGGCCATGCCGGCGATGGCGCAGCTGGGCGTGGACGCCATGAGCTTGAAGCCGGGCGGGAAGGCCGTGACCTTGTCACCGTGGCTCATCCAGACCTTGAGCATGCCGTGGCCTTCGGGGGTGCTGAAGTCGGCAATGTCCTTGAGCAGGGCGGTGTGGCCATGGGCGCGCACCTCGGCGTAACCGAACTCGCGCTGATGCCCGCTCTCGACCTTGCCGCCGAGCTGCTGCGCCATGGTCTGCATACCGTAACAAATGCCCAGCACCGGCACGCCCAGATCAAACACCGCCTGCGGGGCCTTGTCGGTGGTTTCCTCGTAGACGCTGGCGTGGCTGCCCGAGAGGATCACCCCCTTGAGATGCCCGTCGGCAGCGAATTCACGCACCCATTCATCCGTCACATCACAGGGATGGACCTCGCAGTACACATGCGCCTCGCGCACACGGCGCGCGATCAGCTGCGTGACCTGGGAGCCGAAATCGAGGATGAGGATCTTCTGGTGTTGCATGGCGGTACGGGAGCAGTTCTGGCAATCTGAAAGGCGAAGGCCCGAACGCCGTGGATGGGGGTTCGGGCCCGGGCTGCGGTTTTCTCAGTCAGCGCGGTAGTTGGGCGCTTCTTTGGTGATCTGAACGTCGTGCACGTGGCTCTCGCGGATGCCCGCCGAAGTGATTTCCACGAACTCGGCCTTGTTGCGCATCTCCTCGACGGTGGCGCAACCGCAATACCCCATGCTGGCACGCAGGCCGCCGGCCATCTGGAAGATGATGGCGACCACCGAGCCCTTGTAGGGCACGCGGCCTTCGATGCCCTCGGGCACCAGCTTGTCGGCTTGCGGATTTCCGGCCGTGGATTCCTGGAAGTAGCGGTCGGCACTGCCCTGCTGCATGGCCCCGATGGAGCCCATGCCGCGGTAGCTCTTGTAGCTACGCCCCTGGAACAGCACAATCTCGCCGGGCGCCTCTTCGGTACCGGCGAACATGCCCCCCATCATGACGGTGCCGGCGCCGGCCGCGATGGCCTTGGCGATGTCACCGCTGTAGCGGATACCGCCGTCGGCGATCAGCGGCACACCCGTGCCCTTGAGCGCCGTGGCCACATTGTCGATGGCCATGATCTGGGGCACGCCCACACCGGCCACGATGCGGGTGGTGCAGATGGAGCCAGGACCGATACCGACCTTGACGGCGTCGGCGCCAGCCTCCACCAGGGCCAGCGCGGCAGCGCCGGTGGCGATATTGCCGCCGATCACGTCCACCTGCGGATAGGTCTGCTTGACCCAGCGCACGCGGTCGATCACGCCCTTGCTATGGCCGTGGGCCGTGTCCACCACGATGGCGTCCACACCGGCCTTGACCAGGGCCTCGACCCGGGCCTCGGTGCCCTCACCCACGCCCACCGCCGCGCCCACACGAAGGCGACCTGAGGCGTCACGCGCGGCGTTCGGGAAGTTCAGCTGCTTGGTGATGTCCTTGACAGTGATCAGGCCCTTGAGCTCGAAAGCATCGTTGACAACCAGCAGTCGTTCCAGCTTGTGCTTGTTCAGCAGGGCCTTGGCCTCGGCCGGGGTAGTGCCATCAGGCACGGTGATCAAGCGCGCGCGGGGCGTCATGATCTCGCGCACCGGCAGCTCGTAACGGGTTTCGAAGCGCAGGTCGCGACCGGTCACGATGCCAACCACCTTGCCGCCATCCACCACCGGAAAGCCCGAAATCCCCAGCTCGTCGGACAGCTTCATGACATCACGCACTGTCGTCGTGGGGCTGATGACCACCGGATCGCGCAGTACGCCGGATTCGTAGCGCTTGACCTTGGCCACTTGCGCGGCCTGCTCGGCCACGCTGAGGTTCTTGTGCACGATGCCCATGCCGCCTTCCTGGGCGATGGCGATCGCCAGACGGGCTTCAGTGACCGTGTCCATGGCCGCAGAGACCAAGGGCAGGTTCAGGGAGATATTGCGGGAGAAACGGGTCGAAAGAGAGGTGTCCTTGGGCAGGACCTGGGAGTACGCTGGCACCAGCAACACATCGTCGAAGGTGAGCGCTTTACCTAGAAGGCGCATGTCTAAGCTCCAAAAAACGGATTGTACCCGCCTCGATGCCTGTTTGCAGCGGCCCTCCACGATCCGCCCGCTGCAAACAGGCAACAGGTCAGGGAAAATTCAGCTTGGCGGCGCTACACTGCTGACATGAAACCGATCCGCCCCCTGATCTGCCTGGCCCTGTGCGTCTATGCGCTCACGGCCGGCGCCCAATGGCAATGGATGGACAAGGATGGCCGCAAGGTCTTCAGCGACCGGGCGCCGCCGTCCGATATCCCCGAGAAAAACATTCTCAAACGGCCCGGTGGTCGCAGCTCCGCTGAGTCGGTCACAGCGCCTGCAGCAGCAACGCCCACTGCAGCCGCCCCGGCCGGTGTGGACAAGTCTCTGCAAGACAAGAGGAAACAGGCCGAGGAAGCCGACGCTGCCAAGCGCAAGGCAGAGGAAGAGCGCAACACCCGCGCCATGGCCGAGAGCTGTCAACGTGCCCAGCAGGCTAAGGCTAGCCTGGACTCGGGCGCGCGCATGAGCCGCGTCAACGAAAAGGGCGAACGCGAGTTCTTCGACGAAAATGCCATCGCCGCCGAAGGCCAGCGGCTGCAGAGCATCATCAACGAAAACTGCAGGTAATCAGTAGCCCGTCTTGGACCCGGGCCGCTTCTGGGCAAAAAGACCGGCCCGGCCGGCCCCCTGTTTGGCAAAACGCTCACGCCGCGCCACCTTGGGATCGACACGCAAAACCCGGTACACCTCCACCCGGTCCTGCGTTCGCAGGACCTGATCGCGGTTCGCCTTGCGGCCCCAGACCCCCACCGGCGCATGCTGCAAATCAAGCTCTGGGTGCTGCCTGGCCAGACCGCTGGCCTGCAGGGCCTGGGCCACGTTGCTGCCAGCCGGTAGGCGCAGGACCAGCTCACACACCTGACGGGCTGCTGGCGCGTAGACGACCAGGACTTCGATGTCCACTTCAGGCCCCGTAAACCTGCTCGGCCCGCTTGACGAAGGCATCGACCAGGCTGGCCGCAATCTTGTCAAACACCGGGCCGACCAACTTGCCCAACAGAGCATTGGAGAACCCATAGTTCAGGGTCAGCTCGACCTTGCAGGCCCGCTGACCGCCCTCGCCCACCGGCCGGAAGTTCCAGTAGCCTTCGAGCTTTGAAAACGGCCCCTTGACCAGTTCCATCTTGACCTCGCTGCCGGGGACATGGGTATTGCGGGTGGTGAAACTTTGATGGATGCCGCTGAAAGCGATGCCCACCTCGGCCGTGGCGCCGCCCTCATGGGCTTCGATGATGTGGGCGTGGTCACACCACGGCAGGAACTGCGGATAGTCGGCCACACCGGTAACCAGTGCGTACATTTCCTGCGGGCTGTACCAGATGAGAACGGACTTGTGGACGGTTTTCATAGAATGCAGGGCTCGCACCCCAAACGGAATTGTAAGTTTGGCGCCCGCCCCCAACTGAACTTCATGGCCAAAAAACCCGAAACACCTGCCCGCATTGCCGACAACAAGAAGGCCGTCTTCAATTATTTCATCGAGGAACGCTTCGAGGCCGGCATGGTGCTGGAAGGCTGGGAAGTCAAGGCCGTGCGCGAGGGCAAGGTGCAGCTGACCGACGGCTATGTGGTGATCCGCGACGGCGAGATGTACCTCATCGGCTGCCAGATCAATGCGCTCAAGACCGCCTCCACCCACGTCCGACCGGATGCCGTTCGCACCAAGAAACTGCTGCTCAAGAAGGACGAGATCCGCCGCCTGATCGGAAAAGTCGAGCAGAAGGGCTACACCCTGGTGCCCCTGAACCTGCACTGGAAAAGCAACAAGATCAAATGCGAAATCGGCCTGGCCAAAGGCAAGGCCGAGCATGACAAGCGCGACACCATCAAGGACCGCGAGGGCAAGCGCGAGGTGGAGCGCGCCATGAAAAGTCGCAGCCGCTGATTTATTTTCAGGTGCATGGAATAAACCGGGACCAGCCAGCGTTTATCCCGTTGAGCACGCTTTTGTGCCGCAACCCGACGGAGATGAACATGACTTTGACTGCCCACCCCGCCAAACGCGCCTTCCTGTTTCTCACCCTGAGTGCTGCCTTGCTGGTCGGCTGCGCCTCCATGGCCGCCGGCCCTGCCAAGGTATCCGATGGCGTACTGACCGGCCCCAACGGCATGACGCTCTACACCTTTGACCGCGATACGGCCGGCAGCGGCAAATCCGTCTGCAACGGCCCCTGCGCCACCAACTGGCCGCCCCTGATGGCTGGCGACATGGATCAGGCCAGCGGTGATTACAGCATCATCACGCGCGACGATGGAAAGAAGCAGTGGGCCATCAAGGGCAAACCCCTGTACTACTGGGCCAAGGACATGAAACCCGGCGACCGCACCGGCGACGGTTTCAACAAGGTCTGGCAACTGGCCCGCCCTTGAGGCTTTTAGGGCGGGATCCCTTCTCCCTATAGAGTTCACGGCAGATGGAACGCCCCGCCCTCGTCGAACAGATCCCTGGCCTGCGCCGTTATGCGCGTGCGCTGACCGGGGATGCGTGGGCCGCCGACGATCTGGTGCAGGACACCCTGGAGCGTGCCTGCGCCAAGTGGCGGCTGTGGCGGGTGGGCTCAGACCTGCGGGCCTGGTTGTTCACCCTGATGCACAACCTCTATGTGAGCCAGGTACGACATACCCTGCGCCAGGGTGAATTGGCCCGCCCCCTGGACATCGATGAGCCAGGCCAGGAGTCTGCTGCCCCGATGGCCCCCTTAGACAGCGCCATCGATCTGCAGCGCTGTCTCTTGCGCCTGCCCGAGGATCAGCGCGTGGTGCTGCTGCTGGTCACACTGGAGGACCTGTCGTATACCGAAGTTGCCCGCATCACGGGCGTGCCGGTAGGCACGGTCATGTCGCGCCTGTCGCGCGCGCGCAGCCGACTGCAGGAGCTCATGACGACGCCACCCGAGACTGCTGTGACCCCCTCCCTGCGGCGTCTCAAGTGAACCTGACGAAGAAGACCATGGACATACGCCCCGACCACCCTGTCAGTGAAGAAGAGCTGCATGCCCTGCTGGATGGCCAGCTGGATGCGGTCGCACGGGCGGCGCTCGAAGCCCGCCTGGCACGCGACCCCGCAGCCACGGCCACCCTGCAAGCCTGGCAACGCCAGCTCACATTGCTGCGCGGACTGCACCAGAATGTGCTGCAGGAAGCCGTCCCCGCCAGCCTGCTGGCCGCCGCCGGCCGGGCCGGCCAAGCCCACCAGCAAGTCCAGCAATGGTGGCGTTGGGGAGGCATGGCGGCTGGTTTGGCGCTGGCTTTTGGCCTGGGCTGGTTGATGCACGGCCAGATGGATCCCGCGTCGACGCTGGCGCGCGCCCAGCCTGTCCGGGAGTTTGTTCAGCAAGCCTCCCTGGCCCACGCCGTCTTCGTGCCCGAGGTGCGGCACCCCGTTGAAGTTGGTTCGGCCCAGGAGGAGCACCTTGTGCAATGGCTGTCCAAGCGCCTGGGGCGTCCGCTCAAGCTGCCCAAACTGAACCAGCAGGGTTTCGATCTGGTCGGTGGCCGGCTACTGCCGGGCAGTGACGGGGCGCGTGCCCAGTTCATGTACCAGAACAAACGCGGCGAACGGGTCACCCTCTATCTGGGCAGCACCCCCGGAGAGATACGGACTCGCGACGCCAGTACAGAATTCCGTTACACCGCCGATGGCCCGGTCCCGGGTTTCTATTGGGTGGAGGGAGGCTTTGCCTATGCCCTGTCAGGTGCGCTGACACGCGAACAGCTGCTGCAACTGGCGCAAGCGGTTTACCACCAGCTCTGAGCAGCTTGCTCAGGCCAGTTCGCGCAGCGGATGCGCGTGCGCCGGCCAGGGCGAGACGAAGAAACCGTCAACCATGGCCGGTGTCACATCCTCCAGTCGTGCAGGTACCCATTTGGGCGTGCGGTCCTTGTCGATCACCAGGGCACGTATGCCTTCCATGGTGTCGGTTGCCGTCATGTAGCGATTCAGGTGGCGCGCGTTGAAGCAGTGCCGCACCATGTCCCGCTCCATGCGCAGCTCGTCGGCCAGGCTCATGCCGGCCCCGCGGCGTATCTGTTGCAGCGTGACCTCCAGCATCAGCGGGGAATGCATGCGCAGGGCCTTGGCGGTGCTGGCCGCCCACTCACCGGTTTCCTTTTCCAGTGCCAGCAAGATGTGCAGCACGTCTGGCTGTTCGAAGCAGCGAGCGATGGTGTCCAGCGGCAGAGTCGCGGCGGGTGCTGACGTGATGTAATCCTTCTGCCAGGTCTGCAAGCTGGTCACATCGAAACTCGTCAACCCGGCCAACGCCTCCCAGGCCTCCGCAACGCGTGCCGCATCGAAGCAGGCATCGGCCAGTTGCAGCGCCAGCGCGTCGGCTGCACCGACGACTTCACTGGTCAAGGCCAGCCATTCGCCGCCATGGCGCGGGCAACGCGCCAGAAACCAGCCGCCGCCGACATCGGGGAAAAGACCGATATTGGTCTCGGGCATGGCCATCTTGGTACGTGGTGTGACGATACGCAGCTTGGCCCCCTGACTGATGCCCATGCCACCCCCCATGACCACACCATCCATGAAGGCGATGTAGGGCTTGGGATAGTGGTGGATCAGGTGATTGAGCGCGTATTCCTCGGTGAAGAAGTCTTCCAGCTCAGCATCGCCACGCAGCACGGCCTGATGGAAGAAGCGGATGTCGCCTCCGGCGCAGAAGGCGCCAAAAGGCCCTTCCTTGCCCATGCCTCGAATGGCGACCGCCTGCACCTTCGGGTCTTCACGCCAGGCCAACAATGCAGCGGCCAGGGCCCGGATCATGGGCAGGGACAAGGCATTGAGAGCGCGCGGACGGTTCAGGGTAATGCAGCCGAGATGGCCATGAACTTCGGTCAATACCTCGGGGCAGGTATAGGCAATGGGGGATGTCATTGTTTCTTCTTCCAGACCATCAATTCGTTGGCGACCAGCGCGAACAACACCAAGGCGCCGCCCTGCAGTACGGTGGTAGCGGGTCGCTCACCTGCACCGAGCCAGACCAGCAGGATGCCAAAAATGATTTCCAATTGCGCCAGCAGGGAGACCTCTGGCGCCTTGAGCACGCGCGCGCAGATCACCACCAAGGTACAGGGTATGGCCAGTTGCACCAATCCCAAAAGTGCGAGCAGGCCGATGTCGTGCGCAGTGGCTTGCAGGGGCAGCGCCAGCGGTAGCGTGACCAGTGCAGAGAGCATGCCTCCCACCAGCACCGAAGGAATCAGGTCCACGTCCTCACCCTTGGCATGGGCGTGCTGCACCACGATCCAGTTGATGGCCGAACTCAGTGGCACAAAAAGCGCCACAAACAGGCCCGCGCCGCTGTCTCGCCCCAGCTGCCCGCCGAACATCCAGGCCATACCAACACCGGCCAGCGCGATGGCCATCCAGGTGAACCAGGCGATGTGCTGGCGCAGGAAGATCCATGCCAGCAGCGCGGTAAACAGGGGGCTGAGCGAGGAGATCACCAGCACCCCGGCCACGCTGCTCATGGTCAGGGCCAGCATGAAGGTGGTGAACATGGCGCTCCAGCACAGGCCGGACCACCAGAGTGCTGCTGGCGCGCTGCGCAGCTGACGCCAGATGGCTGCCGGCCCGCGCCACAGCGGCAAGATCACGAGCAGCGAGATGGCCGTGAAAAAGCTACGCCAGAAGGTGACCTCAAAGCTGCGCGCCGCCTCCAGCTGCCGCGTGACGACGCCGGCGATGGACCACATCAGGGCCACCGCCACCATCACCCACACGGCACGCTGGTGCGTCAGCTTCATCGCCCTTCAGCTGTGAACAGCCGTTCAGAGGCTCTTGCCGGCGCGCTTGCGTTCGTTTTCGGTCAGGTGACGTTTGCGCAGTCGGATCGACTTGGGCGTGATTTCGACCAGCTCGTCGTCCTCGATGAACTCCACGCCGTATTCCAGCGTGCAGTCGATTGGCGGCGTGATCTTGATCGCGTCTTCCTTGCCGCTCACTCGGAAGTTGGTAAGCTGCTTGGTACGGGTGGCGTTGACCACGAGGTCGTTGTCGCGGTTGTGGATGCCGACGATCATGCCTTCGTACACCGGGTCATTGGCCTTGACGAACATGCGGCCACGGTCGTCCAGCTTGCCCAGGGCATAGGTGAAGATTTCACCGGCGTCCATGGAGATCAGCACGCCGTTTTTACGGCCACCGATGTCGCCCTTGTGCGGCTCGTAACCGTCGAAGATGTTGGAGATCAGGCCAGAACCACGGGTCAGGTTAAGGAACTCGTTGGAGAAGCCGATCAGGCCACGGGCCGGGATGCGGTATTCCAGACGGACTCGACCGCGGCCGTCCGGCTCCATGTTCACCAGTTCGCCCTTGCGCTCGCCCAGGGCCTGCATCACGCCGCCTTGGTGCTGCTCCTCGATGTCAGCGGTGACCAGCTCGATAGGTTCACACTTCTCGCCGTTGATCTCCTTGAACATCACGCGCGGCTTGGACACGGCCAGTTCGTAACCTTCGCGACGCATGTTTTCCAGCAGGATGGTCAGGTGCAATTCACCGCGACCCATCACTTCGAAAATACCCTCTTCGTCTGTTTCCTTGACGCGCAGAGCGACGTTGTGCTGCAGCTCTTTCTGCAGGCGGTCCCAGATCTGACGGCTGGTCACGAACTTGCCTTCGCGTCCAGCCAGCGGGCTGGTGTTGACGCAGAAATTCATGGTCAGAGTCGGCTCGTCGACCTTGAGCATGGGCAGCGGTGCCGGCTTGAGCGGGTCGGTGATGGTCACGCCGATGCCGATTTCATCAATGCCGTTGATCAGCACGATTTCCCCCGGACCGGCCTCCGTGGCCTGTACACGCTCCAAGCCCTGGAAAGTCAGCACCTGGTTGATCCGGCCCTTGACGGCCTTGCCGTCCGGCCCTTCCATCACAACCACATCCATGGCGGGTTTGATCGTGCCCTGGCTGATGCGGCCCACGCCGATGCGGCCCACGAAAGTGGAGAAGTCCAGCGCGGAAATCTGCAGTTGCAGCGGCGCGGTCGGATCACCCTTCTGCGAAGGCACGTGCTTCAGGATGGTGTTGAACAGGGCCGACATGTCGGGGCCCCACTGCTCACCCGGTGCACCCTCTTCCAGCGAGGACCAGCCATTGATGCCGGAGGCGTAGACCACGGGGAAGTCGAGCTGTTCGTCGTTGGCGCCGAGCTTGTCGAACAGGTCGAAGGCCGCGTTGACCACCTTGTCCGGATTGGCGCCGGGCTTGTCGACCTTGTTCACGACCACGATGGGCTTGAGACCCAGGGCCAGTGCCTTCTTGGTCACGAAGCGCGTCTGCGGCATCGGACCTTCCTGCGCGTCGATCAGCAGCACCACACCGTCCACCATGGACAGGGCGCGCTCCACCTCACCACCAAAGTCGGCGTGGCCGGGGGTATCGACAATGTTGATGTGCGTGCCTTCCCAGGTCACGGCGCAGTTCTTGGCCAGGATGGTGATGCCGCGCTCTTTTTCGATGGCATTGTTGTCCATCACGGTGTCCACCACCTTCTCGTGTTCGGCAAAGGTACCGGACTGGCGCAACAGCTGATCCACCATGGTGGTCTTGCCGTGGTCGACGTGGGCGATGATGGCGATATTGCGGATCTGTTTATGGCTCATGGTTGGCTTTCCAGGATTTGTTGGATTTCGATCGGGCTCAACAGGCGCCCGGGTATGAGTTCCCCCGCCTTGGCATGGGCGGTGCCCAGCAACGCGTGGGGTTGATCGCCGTAAACGGCGATCTGGTCGTTATCCGGCCAGTTGCCACGACGGCGCAGGCCGCTGAGGAAACGACCGGCATTTTCTTTGTCGAGCGTGACGGCGGCATGACCGTCCAGAAGCGCATCGACCGGCTTGAGCTGGACAGGACGCTCGGCCTCGTTCATGCGCTCCAATCCCTCCAGGGTCACGCATTGGGTCTGGTCAAACGAACCGGTGGCGATGCGACGCAGTGCCACCAGATGGCCGCCGCACCCCAGGGCCTCGCCGATGTCTTCACCCAGGGTGCGGATGTAGGTACCCTTGCTGCATTTCACGCGCAGGCGTAGGAACGGCTCGTCGCCCTGCAGCTGCACGTCCAGCAGTTCCAGTTCATGGATCACCACATCGCGGGGCTCGCGCTCGACGGTCTCGCCTTCGCGGGCATATTCGTACAGGGCCTTGCCGTCTTTCTTGAGCGCGCTGTGCATGGGCGGTATCTGACGGATCGGGCCCATGAACTGGTCAAGAACCTCCACCACCTGGCCCAGGGTGCAGTTCACCGGACGGGTCTCTATGACCTCCCCCTCGGCATCGGCCGTGCTGGTGCGCACACCCAGACGCACCGTGGTCTCGTAGGTCTTGTCGGCATCGAGGTGCAACTGGCTGAACTTGGTGGCGGCGCCAAAGCAGATGGGCAGCACGCCCGTGGCCAGCGGGTCAAGCGTGCCGGTGTGACCGGCCTTTTCGGCGCGCAACAGCCACTTGGCCTTTTGCAACGCATTGTTGCTCGAGAGTCCGAGCGGTTTATCCAGCAAAAGCACCCCATGCACAGGGCGCCTTTGCACCCTGGTGCGTGGCGCTTGCATGGTCAACCCTCGTCTTTGGAACGCGACGCGACGGCCTGCGCGATCAGCGCATTCATGTCGGCGGCCCGCTCGGTCGTGCGGTCGAACAGGAAATGCAAGGTCGGCACGGTGTGAATGTGCAGACGCTTGAACAAACCATTGCGCAGGAAACCTGCGGCCTGGTTCAACGCATCCTGAGTCTCCTGCGGGTCACCGACCAGGACGCTGAACCAGACCTTGGCATGCGCGTAGTCGGGCGTGACCTCCACGCTTTGCAGCGTCACCATGCCCACACGCGGGTCTTTCAACTCGCGCGCGATCAACTCCGTCAGATCGCGCTGGATCTGATCGGCGACCTTGAAGCCGCGGTTCGGAGTGGATGACTTTTTGGCCGGCATGGTTTACAGCGTACGGGCGATCTCTTTCACCTCGAAGAACTCCAGCTGATCACCTTCCTTGATGTCGTTGTAGTTCTTGAGCTTGATACCGCACTCGAAACCTTCCTTGACCTCGCGCACATCGTCCTTGAGGCGCTTGAGCGAGTCGAGTTCGCCGGTGTAGATGACCACGTTGTCGCGCAAAAGGCGGAAATGCGCACTGCGGGTGACGAAACCGGCGGTGACCATACAGCCGGCCACAGTACCGATTTTGGAGGCCACAAAGACGGTACGGATCTCGGCCATGCCGATGACCTCTTCCCGCTTCTCCGGTGCCAGCATGCCCGACATGGCAGCCTTCAATTCATCGACGGCGTCATAGATGATGTTGTAGTAGCGGATCTCTACGTCGTTGCCTTCGGCCAGCTTGCGCGCACCGGCATCCGCACGGGTGTTGAAGCCGATGATGAGAGCCTTGGAGGCGATCGCCAGGTTGACATCGGACTCGCTGATGCCACCGACAGCTGCATACACGAGCTGTACCTTGACCTCTTCGGTCGAGAGCTTGAGCAGCGAGGCTGCCAGAGCTTCCTGCGAACCCTGCACATCGGCCTTGACGATGATGGGCAGCATCTTGACTTCGCCAGCGGAGATGTCGGAGAACATGTTCTCCAGCTTGGCGGCCTGCTGCTTGGCCAGCTTGGTGTTGCGGAACTTGCCCGCACGGTACGTGGCAATCTCGCGCGCGCGGCGCTCGTCGGACAGCACCATGAACTCATCACCCGCCTGGGGCACTTCCGTCAGGCCCTGGATTTCCACCGGGATGGACGGGCCAGCCGACTTGATCGGCTTGCCGTTTTCGTCCAGCATGGCACGCACGCGGCCATAGGTCTGGCCGGCCAGCACCACGTCGCCGGTCTTGAGCGTACCGGTCTGCACCAGCACGGTGGCGACCGGACCGCGGCCCTTGTCCAGCTTGGCCTCGATGACCAGACCCTTGGCCATGGCGTCGACCGGAGCCTTGAGCTCCAGCACCTCGGCCTGCAACAGCACCTGCTCCAGCAAGGCATCGATACCCTGGCCGGTCTTGGCCGATACGGGTACGAAGGGCGAGTCACCGCCGAACTCCTCGGGCACCACCTCTTCCACCACCAGTTCCTGCTTCACGCGGTCCGGGTTGGCATCGGGCTTGTCGATCTTGTTGATGGCCACGACGATGGGAACCCCGGCCGCCTTGGCGTGCTTGATGGCTTCCCGGGTCTGCGGCATGACGCCGTCGTCGGCGGCCACCACCAGGATCACGATGTCGGTCGCCTGGGCGCCACGGGCACGCATGGCCGTGAAGGCCTCGTGACCCGGAGTGTCCAGGAAGGAGATCATCCCGCGCGGCGTTTCCACGTGGTAGGCACCAATGTGCTGCGTGATGCCGCCGGCCTCGCCCGCGGCGACCTTGGCGCGGCGGATGTAGTCCAGCAACGAGGTCTTGCCGTGGTCGACGTGACCCATGACGGTCACGACCGGAGCGCGCGGCAGGGATTCACCGTGTTGTTCCGACACTTCCTCGTCGGTGAAGGCTTCGGGATCATCCAGTGCCGCCACGATGGCCTTGTGGCCCATTTCCTCGACCACGATCATGGCCGTGTCCTGGTCCAGTGGCTGGTTGATGGTGACCATCTGGCCCAGCTTCATCAGGTGTTTGATAACCTCCGAGGCTTTCACGGCCATCTTGTGCGCCAGTTCGGCCACGGTGATGGTCTCGGGCACGTGCACTTCGATGACGCGGGCTTCGGCCGGCGCGGCCTGGGTCTGCTGATCATCGCGGTCGTGACCGCGCTTGCCGCGCGGGCCACCCCGCCAGCTGCTGCGACCGACGCCGCCGCTGGTGTCGCCGCGGGTCGGGATGGCCTTCTTCTTGGCCGGATCACCAGCCCAGCTGGACGACAGCTTGGCCGACTTGATTTCCTTGCCAGCACCGGCACCCGCTGCGGGTGCCGCCGTAGTTCCAGGCTTGGCAGGTTTGGCCGTGGTGGTGCCGGCAGCCGGCTTGTGCAGCGTGCCCTTCTTGGCTTCCGCGATCGGCTTGGGTTCTTCCTTCTTGACCACCGGCGGCTTCTTGGCCGCGCTGGACATCATGGTGCGGATGGCCGCGGCTTCGGCCTCGGCCTTGCGGCGGCGCGAGTCCAGATCGGCGCGCGCCAGCTCCTCGTCGGCACGCACCTTGGCTTCCGCCGCGGCCTTGGCCTGGGCGACAGCCTTGACGGCGTCCTCGTCAACCACCGGCTTGACCGGCTGAGACTTGGCCTCTTCGGCAGCCTTGGCCGCGGCTTCGCGCTCCTGGGCCTCCTGAGCCTCGCGCTGGCGACGACGTTCAGCCAGTTCTTCTTCCTGGCGGCGGATCAGTTCGGCCTGACGGCGGGCTTCTTCCTCGCGGCGGGCCAGTTCGGCGTCGTCGATCACCGGTGCAGCCGGCACGGACGGCGACGGGGCCGGTGCGGCGACTTCCGCAGCGTTTTCCACCACCTCACTGCCATCCTCGCGACGCACGAAGGTGCGCTTCTTGCGCACCTCGACCTGAATGGTGCGGGCCTTGCCGCTGGCGTCGGCCTGCTTGATCTCGCTGGTCGACTTCTTGGTCAGCGTGATCTTCTTGCGCTCAGCCGTGGCCGTGCCATGGCTGGCCTGCAGGAAACCCAGCAGGCGCTGCTTGTCGGCATCGGTCAGGGTGTCGGCTTCGGACGCCTTGGCCACGCCTGCGGCCTTCAGCTGCTCAAGCAGGGTATCGGTTGACTTCTTGAGTTCGGTTGCAAACTCGGCGACGGTCGTACTGGACATTTGGTGTGGGGCCTTTAGCTACGGCATGACAAGCCCGGAGGGCAAAGCCAGCCTTTACTGAACTTATATATTCATGACAATGACTCTTGAGAAGCGGTTTCATTGGTAAACCAATGCTCGCGCGCTTTCATGATCAGGGCTTTGGCTTCGTCCTCGGACTGGCCAGTGATCTCGGTGAGCTCGTCGACCGCCAGATCGGCCAGGTCGTCCAGCGTGTGCACACCGCCGTCGGCCAGCTTGGCGATCAGCTCGGGCGTCAGGCCCTGGAGGTCGCGCAGGTCCTGGGACACTTCCTCGACGCTTTCCTCGCGGGCGATCTCCATCGTCAGCAGGGCGTCCTTGGCACGGGCACGCAGCTCGTTGACGGTGTCTTCGTCGAAGGACTCGATCTCCAGCATTTCCTGCAGCGGCACGTAAGCCACCTCTTCCAGGCTGGTGAAACCCTCGGCGATCAGGATATCAGCGATCTCTTCGTCCACATCCAGCTTGGCCATGAACAGGGCGCGCAGCGAGCCGGTCTCGGTGGCCTGCTTCTCGGCCGATTCAGCGGCGTCCATGATGTTGATCTTCCAACCGGTCAGGTCGGACGCCAGGCGCACGTTCTGGCCGCCACGGCCGATGGCGATGGCCAGGTTTTCCTCGTCCACCACCACGTCCATCGCGTGCTTTTCCTCGTCCACCACGATGGACTGCACATTGGCCGGGGCCAGCGCGCCGATCACGAACTGGGCGGGGTCTTCGCTCCACAGCACGATGTCCACGCGCTCGCCAGCGAGTTCGTTTGTGACGGCGTTGACGCGGGTGCCGCGCACGCCGACGCAGGTGCCGATGGGGTCGACGCGCTTGTCATGCGACAGCACGGCGATCTTGGCGCGCGAACCAGCGTCACGGGCGCAGCTTTTGATCTCCAGCAGGCCCTGCTCGATCTCGGGCACTTCCTGGCGGAACAGCTCGATCATGAATTCGGGCGCCGAACGCGACAGGATGATGGGAGCACCGCGCAGCGTCAGGTCCACCTCCATGATCATGGCGCGCACGCGATCGCCGGTACGCAGGTTTTCCTTGGGGATCATCTCGCCACGGCGCAGGCGACCTTCGACACGGCCGGACTCGACAATGATGTCACCCTTGTCCATGCGCTTGACAGTGCCCACGAAAATCTTCTCGCCACGCGACATGAAGTCGTTGAGCAGCATCTCGCGCTCGGCGTCACGGATCTTCTGCAGGATGACCTGCTTGGCCGCCATG
The DNA here is from genome assembly GCF_059415585.1 of Hylemonella sp. GW821-FHT10B10. Lineage (NCBI taxonomy): Bacteria > Pseudomonadati > Pseudomonadota > Betaproteobacteria > Burkholderiales > Comamonadaceae > Hylemonella > Hylemonella sp. GW821-FHT10B10. Next base: position 1,535,354 of record NZ_JBWKNN010000001.1, read on the forward strand.
GCGCCGATGCGGCCGATCGGCAGGGACTCGACGGCTTCCTCAATGTACTCATCCACCTCGATGTCGGGAATCTGTTCTTTGGCTTCGAACAGCAGGATTTCCTGGTCGGGCAGTTGCAGTCCGGCCTCGTCGGGAACGACGTGCCAGCGACGGAACGTCTCATAGACGCCGCTGTCGCGGTCGATCGCCACGCGGATGTCCACGTCGCCTTCGTACAGCTTCTTCGTGGCTTGCGCCAGAGCCGATTCGACCGCGCCAAACACCACGTCGCGTTCGACGTTCTTTTCGCGGGAAATGGCTTCCACCAGCATCAACAGTTCGCGATTCATGCCTCTAACCTCCAATACCCTCAATGACCCGTGGCCCCAGCTTGTGTATCGCTGCGGCCCTTGAAACTCACGATAGGCGCCAGGCGCGCCTCGCGCAACTCGTCCAGCGTGAAACCCAGCGCCTGCAGGGGCGCCGGCGCACGCTTCTTGCTCACCTTCTGACCCGGCTTGGGCTCCGGCGCGTCGCTCCAGACGATCTGCCAGCCCATGCTGCCGTCGGCAGCGGTCACGCGCTCGAGCGTGCCGCGAAACTTCTTGCGGTTGGCCGCCACCTGGCCGGCCGCCGCCGCCCCCATGGGGGCCTTCAGCGTGATGTCGACCACCTGGCCGGCAAAACGCTCGAAATCTTTCTCGTGGCGCAACGGGCGATCGATGCCCGGCGAGGACACTTCGAGCCGCTTGTACTCGATGCCCTCGACTTCCAGGGTGTACTGCAGCTGGCGCGTGACCTTCTCACAGTCCTCGACATTCACAAAACGCTCACCGGCCTGGGGCTCCCAGGGCAGATCGATCGTCACGCGCAGCAGGCCCCCGGCGGAGCGTTCTATCTCCACCAAGTCGTAACCGAAACCGGTCACGGTCTGCTCGACGATCTGCTGCAGTGTCAACGTTGCCCTTCCCTGGCCATCAAAAGCGTTCGACCATAAAAAAAGGGCGGTTGGTAATCCGCCCGTTTGGTCGAGAATTGCGGCATTGTACCCGAAAACCGGGATTAGAGCCTTGATTTTCAAGGCGATTTCACCCCGGGCGGGGCTATTTCAGGCCGCCGCCTGCACCAGGGTACGGGTGTAGGGGTGGGCCGGGGCATCCAGCAGGGCCGAAACCGGCCCGGATTCGACGATGTCCCCGCCCTTCATGACCAGCACCTCGTGCGCCATGGCCCGGATCACGTCCACGTCATGGGTGATCAGCAGGTAGCTCAACCCCCGCTCCCGCTGCAGGCGCTGCAGCAGTTGCAAGACCTGCTTCTGGATGGTCACGTCCAGGGCGCTGGTGGGTTCGTCCAACACGATCAGGCGGGGCTCCACAATCAGCGCCCGCGCGATCGCGAGGCGCTGGCGTTGACCGCCGGAAAACTCGTGCGGGTAGCGCTGCAGCAGGCCGGGAAACTGGGTTTCGGGCAAGCCCACCTCTTCAAGGGCCCTTTCCACCTTGGCTTTTCGCTCCTCTTTTGATAGCTCCGAAGCATGGATGGTCAAACCCTCACCGACGATCTCCTCCACCGTGAGGCGCGGCGAAAGCGAAGAGAAGGGGTCCTGGAACACCACCTGCACGGTGCGGCGCAAGGCCTTGTTGCGGGCTTGGTCCCGGCCCCAGAACTGGCCGTCCACGCGCAGTTCCCCACCAAAGGGCAGCAGGCCCAGGGCCGCCAGGGCCAGGGTCGATTTTCCCGAGCCCGACTCGCCGATCACCCCCAGGGTGTGGCCCGGCGGAATGCTGAAGCTGGCACCCTGCACGGCCACGAATTCGCCGCGCCGGAACCAGCCGCGCAGGCCAGGCAAGGGCGTGGGGTAGCTCACACGCAGGCCCTGTGCCTGCATCAGCGCTGGCGCTTGCGCCTGCGGCGGTACCTCCTGCACGTCGCGCACTGGGCGGCTGTCGATCAGGCTGCGGGTGTAGGGGTGTTGCGGCCGAGCAAAGACCTCAGCTACCGTCCCCTGCTCCACAATCCGGCCGTTCTCCATCACGATGACCCGGCTGGCGAAGCGCCGCACCAGGTTCAGGTCGTGGGTGATCATCAAGATGGCCATCCCGTGCTTTGTCTGCAGGCTGTCCAGCAGATCCAGGATCTGGCCCCGCAGGGCCACGTCCAGCGCGGTGGTCGGCTCGTCGGCCAGCAGCAGCCTGGGCTGGCAGGCCAGGGCCATGGCAATCATGGCGCGCTGGCGTTGACCGCCGCTGAGCTGGTGCGGATAGGCCTTGACGCGCTCCTCAGGCTGCGGGATGCCGGTGTCGGCCAGCAGCTCCACCGCCCGCGTCAGGGCCATGCCGCGGTCCAGGCCGAGCTTGAGCTGCAGCACCTCGGTGATCTGGTCACCGATGGTGTACAGGGGGTTGAGCGCCGTCATGGGCTCCTGGAAAATCATGGCGATGTCGCGGCCGCGGATGCCGCGCAAGTCACGCTCGGGCAAGGTCAGCAGATCCGCGTCACCGTCGCTGCCTGCAAACCCCGCCCTCCCGCTGACCATGGCCTCCGGCAGCAGACGAAGGAGACTGAGCGCCGTGACGGTCTTGCCGGAGCCAGACTCCCCCACCAGCGCCACCTTCTCCCCCGGCGCGATCCGGAAATCGAGGCCACGCACCACTTCCTTGCCGCCAAAGGCGACGCGCAAGTCATGGACGTCCAGAAGAAGCTCGTTCATTTTTCCGCCTTGCGTGGGTCCAGCGCGTCGCGCAAGGCATCGCCCATGAAAGTCAGCAGCAACAGGGTGATGACCAGCACGCCGAAAGTGGACAGCGAAATCCACCAAGCGTCGATGTTGTTCTTGCCCTGGGCCAGCAGCTCACCCAGCGAAGGTGTGCCCGGCGGCACGCCCAGGCCCAGGAAGTCCAGCGAGGTCAGCGCCAGGATGGCCGCGCTCATGCGGAAAGGCAGGAAGGTCACCACGGGCGTCAGGCTGTTGGGCAGGATGTGCCGCCAGATGATCTGCCCATTGGACAGGCCCATGGCACGCGCCGCGCGCACGTAGTCGAGCTGGCGGTTGCGCAGGAACTCGGCCCGCACGTAATCCGACAGGCCCATCCAGCCGAAGAGGCTGAGCAGGATCAGCAGCAGCGAAATGCTGGGGTCGAACATGGCCGAGAAGATGATCAGCAGGTAGAGCTCGGGCATCGAACCCCAGATCTCGATAAAACGCTGGAACCCCAGGTCGATCTTGCCGCCGAAATAGCCCTGCACGGCCCCGGTGAGTACCCCCAGCAACACGCCGATGAAGGTCAAGGCCAGCGCGAACAGCACCGAGATGCGGAAGCCATAGAGCAGGCGCGCGACGACGTCGCGCCCGCGATCGTCCGTGCCTAGCCAGTTGTCACGCGACGGCGCTGAAGGGTTGGGCTCCTTGGCGAAGTAGTTGATGGTGCTGTGGTGGTAGGGGTTGGGCGGGTAGATCGCGAAGTTGCCCGGTTTCGCGAACTGCTGCTGGATATAGGGATCAAGGTAGTCGGTCGGGGTCTGGAAGTCGCCTCCGAACACGGTCTCCGGCACGTTGTGCAGGATGGGCACGTACCACTGGCCGTGGTGGCGCGCGATCAGAGGCTTGTCATTGGAGATGAGTTCGGCACCCAGGCTGAGCACAAAAAGTGTGCAGAAGATCAGCAGACTCCAGTAGCCCAAGCGGTTGCGCCTGAAACGCAGCCACGCGCGCTTTGAGGGAGAAAGGGAAACGCCGGCCATCAGTCGAACTTCACTCTGGGGTCGACCCAGACGTAGCAGAGGTCGGAGACCAGCTTGGTCACCAGCCCGATCAGCGTGAACAGGTAGAGCGTGCCCAGCACCACGGGATAGTCGCGCCGCATCACGGATTCGTAGGACAGCAGACCCAGGCCGTCGAGCGAGAACAGTGTCTCGATCAGCAGGGAACCCGCGAAAAAGGCACCGATGAAAGCCGCCGGAAAGCCGGTGACGATGGGAATCAGCGCATTACGGAAAACGTGCGTCCACAGCACGCGGTTCTCGCCCAGGCCCTTGGCCCGTGCCGTCAATACATACTGCTTGCGGATTTCCTCCAGGAAGGCGTTCTTGGTCAGCATGGTGGTGACGGCAAAGGCGCCCAGCACGCTGGCCGTGACCGGCAACGTGATGTGCCAGAGATAGTCCGTGATCTTCGCGCCCCAGCTCAGCGTTTCCCAGTTGCTCGAAGTCAGACCTCGCAGCGGGAACCATTGCAACTGCCCACCAAAGATCACCAGCAGGGCCACGCCCAGCACAAAACCGGGAATGGCATACCCAATAAGCACGATCAGGCTGGTCAGCGTGTCGAAACGCGTGCCCGCACGTACCGCCTTGGCGATGCCCAGGGGAATGGAGATCAGGTAGCTCAGGAAGAAGGTCCACAAGCCCAGGCTGATGGAGACCGGCAGCTTGTCCTTGACCAGTTCCCAGACGCTCTTGGGGTAGAAGAAACTCTTGCCCAGGTCGAAACGCGCGTACTGGCCCAGCATCTGCCAGAAACGCTCGGGCGCTGGCTTGTCGAAGCCATAAAAGGTGCGGATCTCTGCGATGCGTGCCGCGTCCACGCCCTGGCGACCACGGTAACCAGCACCACTGGCGGCCGCACCCTCGCCCCCCGTGTCACGCCCCTGCAGCTGCGCCACCATCTGCTCGACCGGGCCACCCGGCACGAACTGGATGACGACAAAAGTCAGCAGCAGAATGCCGAACAGCGTCGGGATCATGAGCAGCAGGCGCTTGAGGATGTAGGCGGCCATGGCTTATTTCCCTCCCCCGGCCAGATTCGCGGGCGAGGCCCACCAGACGGAAGTGACCCAGGCTTCGGGCTGGTAATAACGCGGCGTCAGGGCCGGTTGCTCGAAGCGCCCGGCGCGCCAGGCCACACGGTGCACGCCGCTGTACCAGTGCGGCACGACATAGTGACCATGGCGCAGCACACGGTCCAGCGCGCGCACCCTGGCCACGAGTTGCGGACGGGTCTGGGCCGAGATCACCTGGTCCAGCAGGGCATCCACGGCCGGACTCTTGAGACCGATCACATTGCTCGAACCCTCGGTGTCGGCGGCTTTGGAACCGTAACGCTCCAGCAGTTCGGTACCCGGCGCCTCGCTGCCTATCATGCGGTTGCTGATGATCTCGAAATCGAAAACGTCCATGCGCTTTTGCAGAATGGCGAAGTCGATCACCTTGTAGTTCACCTGCATGCCCAGCTTTTCCAGGTTGCGCGCATAAGGCGTGACCACGCGGCCCATGGAGCCCGAGTTGTCGAGAAACTCGATGGTGAAGGGCTCGCCCCTGGCATTGCGCAAGGCACCGTCGCGGTAGGTCCAGCCGGCGGCGGCCAACAGGTCGCGCGCGTGGCGCAGGTTGTCGCGCAGGGTCTGCCCCGAGGCCGGATCCAGGCTGGTATAGGGCGGCAGCGGCACCGCATCGGTGTAGACCTCGGGCGGCAACTGGCGACGCAGCGGCTCCAGCACGGCCAGTTCTTCAGGACCGGGTTTGCCCTTGGCTTCGAAGTCGCTGCCCACAAAATAACCGCGCACCCGGGTATAGGCGTTGTAGAAAAGCTGGCGGTTCATCCACTCGTAGTCCATGGCCAGGGCGATAGCCTGGCGCACGCGCACGTCCTTGAACTTGTCGCGCCTCAGGTTGAACAGAAAGCCCTGGAAATCGCCAGCATTGCCGTGCTCCAGCTCCTTCTTGACCAGCTGACCGCGCTCGAACTGCTTGCCCGTGTAGGCTCGCGCCCATTCACGCGCGATGAAAGCCTGGATGTAATCGAACTCACCCGCCTTGAAGGCCTCCAGCTGAGCGGTGTTGTCCTTGTAGATCTTGTAGGTGATGCGGTCGAAGTTGAACATCCCGCGTCGCACATTCAGGTCTTGTGCCCAATAGGCCGGATCGCGCTCGTAGCTGATGTCCTTACCGAAGTTGACCTTGCCGATCCGGTAGGGTCCGGAACCGATGGGCACGTCAGTGACGATCTGGTCCAGGGGTTTGAGCTTGCCGTTTTCCAGGCCCCATTTGCGGCTGAAGACCGGCAGGCTACCGGCGATCAGCGGCAACTCGGCGTTGACACGCTTGAAATCGAAGCGCACCTGGCGTTCGCCCAGCACGGTCACGCCCCTGATCTCGCCAAAGATGGTTCGAAACTGCGGCGCTGCCTCCTTGGAGGTCAGGCGGTCAAAGGAATGCTTGACGTCGGCCGCCAGCACCGGATCACCGTTGTGGAAGCGCGCCAAAGGGTTGAGGGTGAAAACCACAGAAAGCCGGTCCTTGGCCAGGGTCACGTCCTGCGCCAGCAGCCCGTAGGCCGTGGTCGGCTCATCGAAGGTGGACGTCAGCAGGGATTCGAAGACCAGACCGTTGAGGGCCGGTGGCGCGCTGCCCTTGAGCGTGAACGGGTTGTACTTGTCAAAGTTGGACAGCCGTGTCGGCGGCACGAGGGTGATCTCGCCCCCCTTGGGCGCCTTTGGGTTCACGTAGTCGAAATGGGCAAAGTCCGGCGCATACTTGATGTCACCGAACTGGGCATAGGCGTGGGCAGCCCAGACGGGCCAAGCCGCAAGCAGTGAAACCAGGCCCAGAAAGAAACAGCGCATCCGCATGCGACAATTCTGCACAGAATTTTTACTTCCCCAGGTCAACCGAGAAAAAATATGGGATTCCTCTCCGGCAAGAAATTTCTGATCACCGGCGTGCTGAGCAATCGCTCGATCGCCTACGGCATCGCCAAGGCCTGTCACGAGCAGGGGGCCGAGCTGGCCTTCAGCTACGTGGGCGAGCGTTTCAAGGACCGCATCACCGAGTTCGCAACCGATTTCGGCTCCCAGCTGATCTTCGACTGCGACGTCGGCGACGATGCCCAGATCGAAAAGCTGTTCAAGGACCTCTCAGCCCACTGGCCCCAGTTCGACGGTTTTGTGCACAGCATCGGCTTCGCCCCGCGCGAAGCCATTGCCGGCAACTTCCTCGAAGGCCTGACACGCGAGAACTTCCGCATCGCGCACGACATCAGCGCCTACAGCTTCCCGGCCATGGCCAAGGCCGCCCTGCCCTACCTCAAGGACAAGTCAGCCCTGCTGACCTTGAGTTACCTGGGTGCGCTGCGCGCCATCCCCAACTACAACACCATGGGCCTGGCCAAGGCCAGCCTGGAAGCCTCGGTGCGTTACCTGGCCGAAGCCGTGGGCAAGCTGCCCGACGGTCGTTGCATGCGCGCCAACGGCATCAGTGCCGGCCCGATCAAGACCCTGGCCGCCAGCGGTATCAAGGACTTCTCCAAGCTGCTGAACGTGGTGGCCAACGCCTCGCCCATCCGCCGCAACGTGACCATCGAGGACGTGGGCAATGTGGCCGCTTTCCTGCTCAGCGACCTGGCCGGCGGCGTGACCGCGGAGATCACCTATGTGGACGGCGGTTTCAGCCAGACCGCCGTGGCCGTCGTCGAATAGACGACGCTCCCCGCCATGAAAAACGCCCCGCATCGCGGGGCGTTTTGTTGGGACCGGCACAGGACGGTTTCAGGCCCTCACACAGTCGGCGAAGTAGTGCTTCTTGCCGTCCGGCCCAGCCTCTTCCACCAGGCCGTGGATGTCGGTCTCAAAGCCCGGGCACTGGGCGTTGAACTCGCGAGCGAACTTGAGATAGTCCACGATCTTCTTGTTGAAGACCTCGCCCGGGATCAGCAGCGGGATGCCCGGCGGGTAAGGCGTGACCAGACCCACGGTGATGCGGCCTTCGAGCTTGTCGATCTCCACCCGCTCGGTCTTGCGATGCGCAATATGGGCATAGGCGTCACTCGGGTTCATGGCCGGCGTCAGGTCGCTCAGGTACATCTCGGTGGTCAGGCGGGCGATGTCGTACTTGGCGTACATCTCATGGATGAACTGGCAGAGGTCGCGCAGGCCCATGCGTTCGTACTTGGGCTGCTTCTTGCAGAAATCCGGCATGACGCGCCACATGGGCTGGTTCTTGTCGTAGTCGTCCTTGAACTGCTGCAGCGCGGTCAGCAGCGTGTTCCAGCGGCCCTTGGTGATGCCGATGGTGAACATGATGAAGAAGCTGTACAGGCCCGTCTTCTCCACCACCACGCCGTGCTCGGCCAGGTACTTGGTCACGATGGAGGCCGGCAGGCCGGTCTTGTCGAACTTGCCGTCCAGGTTCAGGCCGGGCGTGACGATGGTGGACTTGATCGGATCCAGCATGTTGAAGCCGTCAGCCAGCTGGCCGAAACCGTGCCATTTGCTGCCGTTCTTGGTGCTGCGACCGTCGCTGCGGATGATCCAGTCCTCGGCCGCACCGATGCCCTCATCCGCCAGTTTCTCCGGCCCCCAGACCTTGAACCACCAGTCCTTGCCGTACTCTTCGTCCACCTTGCGCATAGCGCGGCGGAAGTTCAGCGATTCGGCAATGCTCTCCTCCACCAGCGCGGTGCCGCCGGGCGGCTCCATCATGGCGGCGGCCACATCGCAGCTGGCGATGATGCTGTACTGCGGGCTGGTGCTGGTGTGCATCAGGTAGGCCTCGTTGAAGAGGTGATGATCCAGCTTGGTGTTCTCCGAGTCCTGCACCAGCACATGGCTGGCCTGGCTGATGCCGGCCAGCAGCTTGTGGATGGACTGGGTGGCGTAGACCATGGAATTCTTCGGCCGTGCGCGCTTCTTTCCCATGGCGTGGTAACGGCCATAGAAGGGATGGAAGGCCGCGTGCGGCAACCAGGCCTCGTCGAAGTGCAGGTTGTCGACGTAACCGTCGAGCAGGCCCTTGATGGTCTCGGTGTTGTAAAGCACGCCGTCGTAGGTGGACTGCGTCAGCGTCAGCACGCGTGGTTTGACACTCTTGGCGTCTACCCCCTTGAGCAGGGGGTTGGCCTTGATCTTGGCCTGGATGGCTGCAGGCTCGAACTCGCTCTGCGGGATCGGGCCGATGATGCCGAAATGGTTGCGCGTGGGCTTCAGGAAGACAGGGATCGCCCCCGTCATGATGATCGCGTGCAGGATGGACTTGTGGCAGTTGCGGTCCACCACCACCACATCACCCGGTGCCACCGTATGGTGCCAGACCATCTTGTTGGAGGTGCTGGTGCCATTGGTCACGAAATAGCAATGGTCGGCGTTGAAGATGCGCGCGGCGTTGCGTTCGCTCTCGCCGATGGCGCCATTGTGGTCCAGCAGCTGGCCCAGTTCCTCCACTGCGTTGCAGACGTCGGCGCGCAGCATGTTCTCGCCATAGAACTGGTGGTACATCTGACCCACCGGACTTTTCAGGAAAGCCACGCCGCCCGAATGCCCCGGGCAGTGCCAGGAATAGGAACCGTCCTCGGCATAGTCGAGCAAGGCCTTGAAGAACGGCGGCTGCACGCCTTCCAGATAGCTCTTGGCCTCTCGGATGATGTGGCGCGCCACGAACTCGGGCGTGTCCTCGAACATGTGGATGAAACCGTGCAGCTCGCGCAGGATGTCGTTGGGCAGGTGGCGGCTGGTCTTGGTCTCGCCGTAGATGTAGATCGGCACATCGGCGTTCTTGCGACGCACTTCGTCGATGAAGCTGCGCAGATTCAGCACGGCCGGGTCCAGATCGGGGCCGGGCGTGAACTCCTCATCGTCGATCGACAGGATGAAGGCGCTGGCACGCGACTGCTGCTGGGCAAACTGCGAGAGATCCCCGTAACTGGTCACCCCCAGTACCTCGAAGCCCTCGGCCTCGATGGCTTGCGCCATCGCACGGATGCCCAGGCCCGAAGTGTTCTCGGAGCGGAAGTCTTCGTCGATGATGACGATGGGAAAACGAAACTTCATGGACGATGGACTCCAGCCGGACAGACAAAAAAGAAAAACGAGCGCGAAGTGTAAGGATTAATTGGCTGCCAGCCCGTGTAAATCCCGGGATTTGCCGCAGAATGTCGCAATTGAATCACAAGCACCGATAGGAGCAAGTACCGTCATGGCTGATTCGACCCTCTGGTGGCTGGCCGCCGGCATCCTGGTAGCCGCCGAGCTGACAACAGGCACCTTCTACCTGCTCATGCTGGCCGGGGGCCTGGCCGCTGGCGCCGTGGCGGCCCACGTCGGGCTGGCGGCAACGCCTCAGGTGGTGATTGCTGCCCTCGTAGGCGGCGGTGCCGCACTGGCCTGGCATTTCTGGCGTCCGCGTTCGGGGGCCAGCCAGACCGCCGGCAGCAACCCGGACGTCAATCTGGACGTTGGCGAGACCGTGCAGGTCGACTCCTGGCTGCCCGACGGCAGCACCCAGATCAAGTACCGCGGTGCCCAGTGGCAGGCTGTGGCCCACGACGGCAGCTCCCGTACCACCGGTGCACACCGTATCGTCGAGGTGCGCGGCAGCCAGCTGATCCTCGAAAAAATCACCACCTAGCCCAGGGAGTCCGCCATGGAAATCGCCGTCCTCATCTTCGTCATCGCCGTCATCTTTGTCAGCCGCTCCGTCAAGATCGTGCCGCAACAGAACGCCTGGGTCGTCGAGCGCCTGGGCAAATACCACGGTGCGCTGACGCCGGGCCTGAACTTCCTCTTCCCCTTCATCGACAAGGTCGCCTACAAGCACAGCCTCAAGGAGGTGCCGCTGGACGTGCCCAGCCAGGTCTGCATCACGCGCGACAACACCCAGCTGCAGGTCGACGGCATCCTGTATTTCCAGGTCACCGATCCCATGCGCGCCAGCTACGGTTCGTCCAACTACATCGTGGCCGTGACCCAGCTGGCCCAGACCTCGCTGCGCAGCGTGATCGGCAAGCTGGAGCTGGACAAGACCTTCGAGGAGCGCGACATCATCAACGCCCAGGTGGTCCAGGCCATCGACGAAGCGGCGCTCAACTGGGGCGTCAAGGTGCTGCGTTACGAGATCAAGGACCTGACACCGCCGAAGGAAATCCTGCACGCCATGCAGCAGCAGATCACGGCCGAACGCGAGAAGCGCGCGCTGATCGCCGCCTCCGAGGGCCGCCGCCAGGAGCAGATCAACATCGCCACCGGTGAGCGTGAGGCCTTCATCGCCCGTTCGGAGGGCGAGAAGCAGGCCGTCATCAACAAGGCCCAGGGCGAGGCATCTTCCATCACCGCCGTGGCCGAGGCCACGGCCGGCGCCATCGAGCGCATCGCCGCGGCCATCCGACAGCCCGGTGGTGAGCTGGCCGTGCAGCTCAAGGTGGCCGAGAAGGCCGTCGAGGCCTACGGCAAGGTGGCCTCAGATGCCACCACCACGCTGATCGTGCCCAGCAATATGACCGAGGTGTCCGCCCTGATCACTTCGGCCATGGCCATGGTGCGCCAGCAGAAAACCTGATCACCCGGCAGGGCCAGGAATGGCCAGCCACGATGGCGCTGAGTACGGTCATACCTTCTGCGCCCGGAACCCCCTACGAGAATTGCATGGACCTGCCTTCCAACCAGCTGAGCATGACGGTGCTCATGACCCCCGATACCGCCAATTTTTCAGGCAAGGTGCATGGCGGCACCATCCTCAAGCTGCTCGACCAGGCCGCCTATGCCTGTGCCAGCCGTTATGCCGGTCGTTATGTGGTCACACTCAGCGTCGACCAGGTCATGTTCCGCCAGCCCATCCAGGTCGGTGAGCTGGTGACCTTCATGGCCAGCGTCAACCATACGGGCACCTCCTCCATGGAAATCGGCATCAAGGTGATCGCCGAAGACATCCGGACCAAGGTGGTGCGGCACGTCAACAGCTGTTTCTTCACGATGATCGCCGTGGATGACGACGGCAAACCGACCGCTGTACCGTCCTGGAAACCGGTGAGTGCCGAGGAACGGCGCCGGCATGCCGCGGCGGAAGTGCGGCGATCCATGCGCCGTGAAATGGAACAGAAGTTCGCAGCGATCCGCCAGGCGAGCTGATAAGCTGGTCTTGCATTCGGAAGCAACTCGAACAATCAGACAGAGGAGATCGACATGCAAGACAACACCCACGGCATTTCACGGCGCCAGCTGCTGGTCTGCGCTCCCACGCTCTCTCTGCTCGGATCCGGTCCGGTTTACGCCCAGTCGGAGAGCTACCCACGCCGCCCCGTCACGCTGATTGTTCCCAATGCCCCCGGCAGTTCGATCGACACCATCGGCCGCATCGTCAGCGCCGAAATGGCCTCCGTGCTGGGCCAGGCCCTGGTGGTCGACAACAAGGCCGGCGCGGCGGGCGCCCTGGGCGTGCAGGTCGGCCGCAACGCGGTCCCGGATGGCCATACGCTGATCCTCGCCTCCAGCAGCTCCATCACCGTCGCGCCGCTGCTGCAGAAAGCCGTGAGCTACCGGCCCCTGGAAGATTTTGATTTCGTCTCGCTGATGGCTCTGCTGCCCAACGTCCTGGTCTGCAACCCCAATCTTCCTGTGCGCAATACGGCCGAACTGATCGCATATGCAAAGTCCAAGGGTGATGCCAGCAACATGGCTTCGGCAGGCATAGGCTCGGCCAGCCATCTGGCCGGCGTGGCCTTCCAGGCCGCAGCCGGGTTCAGGTCGCTGCACGTGCCCTACAAAGGTGGCAATCAGGGCGTCGCCTCGGTGGTGTCCGGTGAAACCGACTGGGTGCTGACGCCCGCTCCCGCTGCCATGAGCCTGGTTCAGGCCGGCCGTCTGCGCCTGCTGGGGCACAGCATGGCGCCGACCACGCAGCCCGTGGGCGATACCCCGTCCCTGGCCCGGACTGTTCCGGGTTTCGAGTTTGCCGGCTGGATCGGCCTCATGGCGCCCAAAGGCCTGCCGACCCAGGTGACGGAGACCCTGGTTCGTGCCCTGACGACCGCCCTCCAGCAGCCCAAGCTGCGGACTTCGTTCGAAACCCACGGCGCGGTGGCGACAGCGTCCACGCCTCAGGAATTCCGCAGCTATCTGGAGCGGGACATCGAACAGAGCCGCAAGGCCATCCAGGTAGCAGGCATCCAGGCCGAGTAGCGCGGGAGGGACGGACCGGCCTTCGCTGGCCGCGAATTTCTCGCGCAGAAGGCCCCAAAAGCAAAACCCCGCCGAAGCGGGGTTTTCTTTTTCTGGCGGAGGAGGCGGGATTCGAACCCGCGGTGGGTTTTACCCCACGCACGCTTTCCAGGCGTGTGACTTAAACCGCTCATCCACCCCTCCGGAGCCGACTATTGTAACCGAGCTTAGGCTCGACATCGGCCCGACCAGGACGGAAAGAGGCAAAGAAAAAGCGCCCGCAGGCGCTTTTTCAGGGGCACACGCAGCAGTGATCAGCGGACCACGGCCAGTTGCTCGCGCTTGTCGCCCCGGTAGGTGAACAGGGTCAGCGCGCCGTTCTTGATGTCGCCCTTCTCATCGAAGGTGATGGGACCGGTCACGCCCTTGTAGTCGGTGGTGGCTGCCAGCACGGGCAGGTACTTGGCCGGATCGGAAGAGTTGGCCTTGACCATCGCGGCGACCAGCACCTTGGTGGCGTCGTAGACATAGGGCGAGTAGAGCTGCACGTCGACGTTGAACTTGGTCTTGAAGTCGGCGCGGAACTTGTCCATGCCGGCCTTGGCCTCACCCTCGACACCGCCGGCTTCGGCGCAGAACACCTGCTCGTTGCCGATGGCGTCGCCCGCCAGCTTGCTGAGCTCGGCGGTGCAGATACCGTCGCCGCCCATGAACTTGGCGGTGATGCCCAGGGACTTCATCTGCTTGAGCATGGGGCCGCCCACGGCATCCATGCCGCCGAAGAAGACCACATCAGGCTTCTTGCCCTTGATGCTGGTCAGGATGGCATTGAAGTCGGTGGCCTTGTCGGTCGTGAACTCCTTGGCCACGATCTTGGCGCCCGCGGCCTCGGCGGCCTTGGTGAACTCCTCGGCCACGCCCTGGCCGTAGGCTGTGCGGTCGTCGATCACGGCGACGTTCTTGGCCTTGAGGGTGCCCACGGCGTACTTGCCCAGGGTGCTGCCCAGGTGCACGTCGTCAGCCACCACACGGAAGGTCGTCTTGTAGCCCTGGCGGGTGTACTTGGGGTTGGTGGCGGAGGGAGAAATCTGCGGGATGCCCGCGTCGCTGTAGATCTTGGAAGCCGGGATGGTCGTACCCGAGTTCAGGTGACCGATCACGCCGACCACCTTGGCATCGGCCAGCTTCTGGGCCACGGCCGTGCCCTGCTTGGGATCGGCGCCATCGTCCTCGGCCATCAGTTCAAGCTTGACCTGTTTGCCATCGATGGTGACACCGGCGGCGTTGAGTTCGTCGATCGCCATGCGGGCGCCGTACTCGTTGTCCTTGCCCAGGTGGGCAATGGCGCCGCTGACCGGGCCCACGTGGCCGATCTTCACCACAGGCAGTGCAGGGGCGCCGGAAGCCGCCTCATCCTTCTTGCCGCAGGCGGCCAGCAGGGCCGCAGCGGCAACCACGAGCAGTACACGATTCACTTGATTCACAGGCATGGCGATCTCCAATATAGAAACGGGCTGGTGAAAAAAACTGACGAACGCAAGACTAACTCAAATTTCGCCGGCTGGACACTTGTCCGAAACAAGTGCTGACAACTCAGCCCGCACGGCTCGCAGGCGCCTGGGTCTCGGCGATCAGGGCCTGGCCCACGGCCTTGCGCACGGCGTTGTCCACACGCTGGCGTATGCGCGGGGCCAGATCCTTCATCTGCTCCTGCAGTGCATCGGCCACCACTTTCTGCACCTGGGCATCCAGGGTCAGCTCCAGGCGCTGCAGCACGCGCTGGATCAGGACCTCCTCCAGAAGGTCGCCGGAAGCACCCGATGCGACGACAACTGGCGCGGGCACGTCCACCACCTCGGTCAGCGTGGGCAGGGTGCGCAACAGTTTCTTGGAAAGCGCGGGCATCAGCTGGCCCCCTTGAGATTCAAGTCATGGCGAACGATGGTGTAACCCAGCTCGGTGTACTGCTTCCAGCGCCCACGCGCCTGCTGCCGGTCTTCGTCGTCCAGGCTGACGACTTCAATCAGGCGTTCGTAGGCCTCGAACCCCGTCGGCAGCTGCGTCCCCAGATTCAGCAAGACCTGGCGATGCGGCAGATCCTGCGCCGGTGTTTCGGTCAGCACCACGGGAGAGACGGCCAGCTGGTCGGGCGGGGCTGGCTGACGCACATGGGCGACAAAGTCGGTCTGGGAAAAAGTCCACAGCAGGGTGTCGAGCCGGGCCAGGGCCTCAGCCGGGGCCGTGACCACCACGCGGGAACCGGCGGCCACCGCCTTGCGCAGGAGTCGGCAGGCATAGGCCAGCTTGTCCGGCGCGTTGAAATGAAAGGCCACCTCGGTCATGCAGTTGCGCTCAATCTGACTCAGGCCTTGCGACGGCTGGTCGGCTTCGCTGCCGGCTGCGCCAGCAGGAACTCCAGCAACAGGCCGACAGGCCGGCCGGTAGAGCCCTTGGCCGCCCCGCTCTTCCAGGCCGTGCCGGCGATGTCCAGGTGTGCCCAGGGGAACTTGGCCGTGAAGCGCTGCAGGAATTTGGCCGCCGTGATGGCGCCGCCCGCGCGGCCGGCCACGTTCGCCACATCGGCGAAATTGCTCTTGAGCCCGTCGGCATAGTCGTCGTCCAGCGGCATGCGCCAGGCCAGATCCTGCGCGGTCTCGCCTGCGGTCAGCAGGCGCTGGGCCAGCGCGTCATCGGCACTGAACAGGCCGCTGCGCACGGACCCCAAGGCGATCACGCAAGCACCGGTCAGCGTGGCAATGTCCACCACGGCCTGGGGCTGGAAGCGCTCGGCGTAACTCAGCGCGTCGCACAGGATCAGGCGACCTTCGGCGTCGGTGTTCAGGATCTCGATGGTCTGTCCGCTCATGCTGGTCACCACGTCGCCCGGCTTGACAGCGCGGCCGTCAGGCATGTTCTCGCAACTCGGGATGAGTCCGACCACGTTGACGGCCGGCTTGAGCTCGCCCAGGGCGCGGAACACGCCCAGCACGCTGGCCGCACCACCCATGTCGAACTTCATCTCATCCATCTCGCCGGCAGGCTTGATGGAAATACCGCCGGTGTCGAAGGTGATGCCCTTGCCTACCAGCACGGTGGGTGCCTGGCTGGCCGGCGCACCCCTGTACTGCAGCACAATGAAACGCAGCGGCTGCTCCGAGCCCTGGGCCACGGCCATGAAAGAGCCCATCTTGAGCTTGGCCACTTCGCGCGGGCCCAGCACCTGGCAGCTGATCTTCGGGAACTTGGCCAACGCGCGCGCGGCCTGGGCCAGGTCGGTCGGCGTGGCGTGGTTGGCCGGGCGGTTGGCCCATTCCTTGGCCAGCTCGATGCCGGCCACAGCGGCCGTGGCCTGGGCGAACTCCGCCTTGGCTTCGGCGGCCTTGGGGACACCTACCGTGACGCGAACCAGGCTGCGGCCCTCGCCCTTGGATTTGGTGGTGGTGTAGACGTAGCTGTTATCGGCCACGGCCGCAACGGCGGCGCGCACCGCACCACGCTGGGGTGCGGCGGAAAAACAGAGCAGGAGCTTCTTGACAGCCGGCGTGCCACTGCGCAAGGTTCCCAGGGCAGCGTTCACCGCAAGCCGGATCTGGCGCGGCGATCCGTCGCCGGCCCCCACCAGCAGCACGCGAGGCGCCTTGGCCTGGGCCGGACGGTACAGGGCCAGCAGTTTGCCGGGCTTGCTGTCCAGGTCCCCGGCCTTGAGGGCCTGACCCACGAGGGCCGCCAGGGGGTCCCGGCCCGGCTTGTAACCGGCCGGGACCAGGAGGATGAGGGCATCGCCAGCCTGTGCGGATGCACCGGTGAGGTCCAGGGACTTGAGTTCGAAGTTCATAATAGGGTTTTCCTGACGAGCAATGTTATTCGATTCCTCCATCCGCAAGGAGCTGGCGCGCAGTTTTGGCGCCACGCTGATCATCCTGGTCACGGTGGTCATGACCATGACCTTGATCCGCACCCTGGGCATGGCCTCGCGTGGCAGTTTCAATCCTTCGGATGTGATGCTCGTGATGGGCTACACGCTGCTGACCTTTCTGCCCAACATCATGACCATGGGCCTGTTCGTCGCCATCGTCATGACACTCTCACGCCTGTACACCGACAGCGAGATGGTGATCTGGTTCTCCAGCGGCATGGGCCTGTTCAGCCTGCTGCGCCCCTTGCTGCGCTTTGCCTGGCCCATCCTGCTGGCCATCGCTTCACTGGCTGTGTTCGTGTTGCCCTGGTCCAACCAGCAGGTCGAGACCATGCGTGCCCAGTACGAAAGCCGCGGCGACCTGGAGCGCGTGCAGCCCGGCCAGTTCCAGGAGGCAGGCGGTGGCAGCCGTGTCTTCTTTGTTGAAAAGAGCCTGCTCAATGAGTTCAGCGCCAAGAACGTCTTCGTCGCCACCACCGAGAACGGCAAGGAAACCGTCACCTCCGCGCGCAGCGGCCACACCGAACTCATAGGCAATGACCGCTTCCTGGTGCTCGAGAACGGCCAGCGCCTGGAAAACTCCCTGGGCAAGACCGACACCAAGATCGGCGAATTCGAGCGCTACAAGATCCGTGTGGCGCAGGACCCGCTGGGCGGCAAGATCGACGTGCCGCTGGGCAATATCTCCACGCTGGAGCTGATCCGCAACCCGAATTCCCTGCCCTACCTGGGCGAGATCTCCATGCGCCTGGGCTTCGTGCTGGCCGCGCTCAACCTGGCCGTGCTGGCGCTGGCGGCCACGCGCGTGAACCCCCGCGTGGGTCGCTCAGGCAACCTGATGTTCTCGCTGCTGCTGTTCCAGGTCTACCTGAACCTGCTGACCCTGGGCCAGACCTGGATCGCAAGCGGCAAAATCGGCTTTCTTGCCTACAACGTGTGCCTGCACGGTGGCATGCTGGCCGTCGGCCTGCTGTGGCTGGCCAAGCGCCAGTACAACTGGGGCTGGCGCCTGCGCCTGCCGCTCAGGGGCGTGGCGCCGCAGCAGGGGGTGGCCCCATGAGAACCATACGCCGCCTGATCCACGCCGAGATGTTCCTGGCCGTGGTCTTCGTCACGCTGGGCTTCCTGGCCCTGTTCGCCTTCTTCGACTTCGTCGACCAGCTGCCCGCCATTGGCCGCCCAGGCCTGGGCGCCGCTTACCAGGTGCCCCAGGCCACCAGCTACGTGGCCCTGATGGTCCCCAATCACCTTTATGAGCTGCTGCCCATCACGGTACTGATCGGCACCATCTACGTCATGACCCGCCTGGCGCAGAGCTCGGAATTCACCATCCTGCGCACCAGCGGCCTGGGGCCCTGGCGCGCGCTGCGCATGCTGCTGACGGCCGGCTTCACCTTCGCCCTGCTGACCTTCGTGGTCGGTGACTACCTTGCCCCCTGGGCCGACCGTACGGCCCAGTTGCTCAAGGCGCGCTACGAAGGCAAGCTCAGCGTGGGCCAGACCGGCGCCTGGCTGCGCGAGCGCGAGCCCTATGCCCAGTTCGCCGTCAACGTGGGCTCGCTGAACTCCGAAGGCAATATGCGCGATGTCCGCATCTTCGAATTCGACAACCAGAACGCCCTGGTCTCCATGACGCATGCGCCGCTGGCGCGCTTCACGACCAACGACGATGCCTGGCAGCTTGAAAATGCCGAGCGCACCGAATTCAACGCCCCCGGCCTGGCCCTCAGCCGAGTGGAGCGCACGCATGTACCGGTGTTCCGTTGGCCCACCGGCATCTCCAGCGAGATGGTGTCGGCCGCCGTGCTGCGACCCGAGCGCATGAGCACCATCGACCTGTTCCAGTACATCCGCCACCTCAAGGAAAACGCCCAGACCGCCGAACGCTACGAGATCGAGTTCTGGAAGAAGGTGTTCTACCCGCTCTCCTGCCTGGTGATGGTGGTGCTGGCCCTGCCCTTTGCCTACCTGCATTTCCGCAACGAGGGCATTTCCATCTATGTCTTTGGCGGCGTGATGGCCGGCATCAGCTTCTTCTTCCTCAACAACGTGTTCGGCTACATCGGCGAATTGCAGCACTGGATCCCCTGGCTCACCGCCGCCGCGCCCGGTTTCATCTACATGCTGATCTCGCTCACCGCCTTCGGCTGGCTGGTGCTCAGAAGGTGATGTCCATGCAAGACCCGGCGCCGCAACGCGGCCTTATCCTCTTTGCGCACGGCTCGCGCGACCCGCAGTGGCGCGCCCCCATGGAGGCCGTGGCTGCACGTGCCGCCGCGCTCGAGCCCGGGGCCACTGTGCGCTGCGCTTACCTGGAACTCATGGCGCCCGACCTTCCGGCCTGCGCCAGCGAGTTGGTGGCGCAGGGCGCCACGGCCATCACCATCCTGCCCATGTTCCTCGGTGTGGGCCGCCATGCGCGCGAAGACCTGCCGCTGCTGGTCGCCGAACTCCGGCGCCAGCACCCGCAGGTCGGCTTCGAGCTGCGCCCCGCCATCGGCGAAGATGCGCGCGTGGTCGACATGCTGGCGCGCATTGCGCTGGACGCAGGCTGAGACGCGTCGCCGACGCTACGTACAATCGCGCGGACCTTCTCACCGCCCATGAACCGCCCCACCCTCCGCAACCGTACCGTCTTCCTGCTCGTACTGGGCGTTTCGCTCGTCGCTGCATCGTTACCCGTGTTCTGGCCGCAGCTCGACATCGCCGCTGCCGCCTATTTCCTGCAACCCGATCCGCCGATTGCCGCCGCCCAATGGAAATGGGTCGAACTGGTCAACGAATACCTGCCCAATCTCTTTCGGGGTGCCGGTTTGCTGAGCCTGGCGGCCTGGCTCATCGTGAGCCTGCTGCCCCCTCTGCGCCGCCAGCGCCGGCTCGGCCTCGCACTGGCCTTCGTGGGCTTCTCGCTCCTGCTCGGTGCCGGTTTCGCCCCCTGGGCCCTCAAGGAGCACACCTTGCGCGCGCGCCCCTTCGACGTGGTCCAGTTCGGCGGTGACCGCCACTTCAGCCCCGCTCTGGTGCAGGCCCAGCAGTGCAAGGACAACTGCGCCTTCCCCAGCGGCCACGTGGCCTGCGGCTTCTTCTTCGTCTCGCTCATGCTGCTTGATCGGCGCCGGCGCTGGTTCTGGATCGGTTTCGGTCTGCTGGCCGGCGCACTGGTGTCGCTCGCGCGCATGTCGGTTGGAGCGCACTGGCTCAGCGATGCCCTCTGGACCCTGCCTATCACCCTGGCCTTCAGCGGGCTGGTCTGGCTGGTCCTGGGCTATTTCTACAAACACGGGCAGGCGCCCGGGCGGAGCTGAAGCCATGTCCAAGCCGAGCAGTCTGATCCGCCTGATGCGGCCTCATCAGTGGCTCAAAAATGTCTTCGTCTTCGCCGGACTGATGTTCAGCCAGGCCTGGCACAACGGTCCGCTGATCGAGCGTGTGCTGTACGCCTTCCTGGCCTTCTGCTGCTTCTCCAGCCTGGTCTACATCCTCAACGACTGGCGCGACCGCGCGGCCGATGCCCAACACCCCACCAAGCGCCAACGTCCCCTGGCCAGCGGCGCGGTCAGCCCGCGCGAGGCGCTGCTCCTCGCCGCCGTACTGCTGCTTGTGGGTCTTGTCCTGGCCTGGGGCAGCCGTGCGCTGCTGCTCATCCTCGCCCTGTACGTCACGCTCAACCTGGCCTACAGCTGGCGCCTCAAGCACGTGCCGGTGGTGGATGTGTCCATCATCGCCAGCGGCTTCATGCTGCGCCTGCTGGCCGGTACCGTGGCCGTGGGTATCCCACCCTCGCGCTGGCTGTTGCTCACGGGCCTGTTCATCGCGCTCTTCCTGGGCTTCTCCAAACGCAAGGCCGAGACCTTCCACCAGCCCGAGCAGCAGCGCGCCGTGCTGGAACACTACCCCCCAGCCCTGCTCGACACCTACATGGCCGTCACCATGACGGCCACCGTCATCACCTACGGCCTCTACGCCACCAGCGTCGAAACCATGCAACAGCACGGCGAACGCCTCGTCTATACGGTGCCGGTGGTGGTCTTCGGCCTGCTGCGCTATGCCTACCAGGTGCACCGGGGCCGTGGTGAGGATGTCTCGCGCGACCTGCTGCGCGATCCCTGGATCCTCGCCGCCGGCATCGCCTGGCTGTGCCTCTTCTTCGCCACACGGTTCTGGCGTTGAAGCTGCCGCTCAAGACCCTGCTGGTCGTCATCGGTGGCGCGGCCACCGTCTACGCGCTGGTGCTGCTGCTCAGCGGCAACGGCACCAGCGATGCCAGGCTCTCCATGCTGTGGTCACCCGCAGGCGCGTGGGCTGCCGCCCTGTGCCTGCTCAACTACCTCCTGCGCGGTCAGCGCTGGCGCCTGTGGATGGCGCACTACGGCCGCCCGCTGCCGCCGGGCCAGGGCCTGCGCCTGTACCTGGCCGGCTACACCTTCACGCCCACACCCGGCAACGTCGGCGAGGCCGCGCGCGGTCTGCTGCTGCGCCAACCCCTGGGCGCTGCCGACAGCCTGGCCATTTTTGGCGCCGAGCGCCTGGCCGACCTGCTGGCCCTGCTGCTGCTCACACTGCCCGGCCTGTGGTGGCTGGCGCAACTGCCGGAGGAGGCTGCATGGCAGTTGCAGCTCGTCCTCGGTGTCACAACGGCAGGGCTGTTCCTGCTGGGCCTGCTCTTCAAGCTCAGGCAGACCCTGTTCACCCGCCTGCCCTGGCTGCATGCCGCCTGGCGCTGTCTTGCCACGCGCCCCTGGGGCTGGCTGGGCCTCACGCTGGTGGCCTGGGCCGCACAGGGCCTGGCCACCTGGCTGGTCTGCCGCGAACTCGGCCTCATCATCGATCCTCTGCTGGCCACGGGCTTTTATGCCCTGGCCATGGTGGGTGGCGCGCTGTCCCTGCTCCCTGCGGGGCTGGGCGGCACCGAGGCGCTGCTGACCGGTCTGCTGGTCCTGCAGGGCTCGGCCCTGGCCACGGCCCTGGCCGTCACCGTGCTGGTGCGCCTGCTGACGCTCTGGCTGGCCGTGGCCATCGGTGCCCTGGCCCTGCTTTATAGTGCGGCCGTCTCCCGCGATATTTCCCTGCGCTGATGTCCACCTCCTCCACCGACTCCACCTTCAATCTGCCGCGCTGGCTGCTCGTCACCGCCCTGGCCGCGCTGGCCGTGCGCCTGTGGATCGCCCATGCCCTGCCCATCACAGGTGACGAGGCCTTCTTCTATTGGTGGGGGGTCTATCCCGACTGGGGCTACTACGACCACCCACCCATGGTGGGCTGGCTGATCTGGCTCATGCGCACACTCTTTGGCGAAGCCACCTGGGCCATCCGCCTGCCCGTGGTCCTGCTGCCCCTGGCCCTGGGCGCCATGCTCTGGTGGGCCTTCAAGCCGCTGAACCGCGAGCGCGCGGCCTGGGCGGTACTGCTGTTCTGGCTGGCCCCGATCAACTGGATCAACGCCCTGATCACCACCGACACGCCGCTGATCTTCTGGTCGGTGCTCTCGGTAGCCATGCTGCTGCGTGCCGAACGCCGCGCACAGATGGACAGCCGCGCCTGGGGCTTGTACGCGCTATCTGGCCTGTTCATCGGCTGCGCCTTCCTCTCGAAATATTTCTCGGTGGTGCTGGGCCTGGCCTACCTGGTCTATTTCGCTGCCTTCCGTCGCGAGCGCTGGCCCGGCCTGCTGCTGCTGGTGCTGTGTGCCCTGCCCGGGCCCGCCATCAATCTCCTGTGGAACATGAGCCACGGCTGGTCCAACATCATGTTCAATGCCATCAACCGCAACGAGGACGCGGCCTTCGAGCTGCGCAAGCCCCTGCTATACCTGGGCATGCTGGCCTACCTGCTCACGCCGGCCCTGCTCTGGCTGGGCTTCCGGCACCGTGCCGTGCTGGTCGCAACGTCCCGCCAGCTGCGCCTCGTCAGCGTGCTCGTCGTGGTGCCGCTGCTGTTCTTCGCTCTGCTGTCTCTCAAGAAAGTGGTGGGCCTGCACTGGGTGCTGGCCTTCTACCCCTTCGTCTTCGTGCTGCTCGCCTTCGCTCTGCCGCAGGCCACGCTGCGCCACTGCGCCATGGGCTTGGCTGCCTTCACGGCCCTGCACCTGCTACCGCTGGGCGGTATCGCACTGACCCATGTGGAGCAATGGGAAGGCAAACCGCGCTACTTCGCCATCGTGCGCGCCCTCAAGACATCCGAGCTGCTGGCCCAAGTGCGCACGCCGGATTCCGTGCTCATGGCCGACGGCTATTCGCCCGCCGCTGTCTACGGCTACGTGATCGGCCAGTACGTGCCGGTCTTCGGCCCCGGCAAGTTCCATGCGCGCCAGGATGATCTGCTGGTGGACTATTCCATCTACCAGGGCAAGACCATCCGCGTGCTGCTGTCGGACCCACCGGTGATGAGCGACTTCACCCCCTATTTCGACAGCGTGCAGGCCTACACGGCGGTGCAGAGCGGCATCACCTTCCACTACGTCGAAGGCCGCAACTTCAACTACGAGGCCTATCGTCGGGGTGTGCTCGGCGAGGTCTTCCGCCACTACTACAACATCCCGGACTGGCTGCCCATGACGGGCTGCCCCTACTGCGTGCGCTATTGCGGCCAGGTCTCATGTCCGAAACCGTGAACGAAACGCAGCCGCCAGTGGTTGCAGCCTTTGACTTCGACGGCACGCTTACCCGGGGCGACACCCTGCTGCCCTTCCTGCGCCGCCTGCTGGGCTGGCCGCGGCTGCTGTGGGTGCTGCTCGGATGCAGCCCCTGGCTGATCGCCTACGCCCTGCGTCTGACCAGCAACCACCGCGCCAAGGCCCGGCTGCTGCAGGCCAGCCTCGCCGGCCGCACGCAGGCCGCTGTGGAACATGCCGCCCGCGCCTTTGTGCAGCATGAATTGCCGCAGCAGTGGCGCCCCTGGGCCCTGCGGCAACTGGTGCAGCACCAGCAGCAGGGTCATCGCTGCGTCATCGTCAGTGCCTCCACGAGTCTTTACATGCATCTCGTCGGCGCCAGCCTGGGAGTGGACGCCGTGCTGTGCACGGAGATGGAAGTGGTCGACGGGTGTTACACCGGCCGCATGGCCACGGCCAATTGCCATGGCGAAGAAAAGGTGCGCCGCCTGCAGGCCTGGCTGGCCCAGACCTTAGACCCCGAGGCCACGCCTAACCTGCAGGCCTATGGGGACACCCCGGGCGACAAGCCCATGTTGCGTCTCGCACAGCAGGCCTGGTACCGCGAAAAACGTTGGCCGAGCTGAACCCATAAGCACAGTACAGTCATCTCATAAGAGAAGACGCGACTGCCCCCCCTAGAATGTGTCAGTATCGTGAATCGCCCCTGAGAGGCGACCTCGATACAGCCTGAGTGTTACTGAGTGTTAGCAACGAAGGAGACAAAATGACGAAAGTACTCGTTTGGGTCTTGTGCACCTTTGCCTGTGCGCAAGCTGCCTGGAGCCAGGACATCGTGATCGGTCAGTCTGTGCCGCTGAGCGGTTCCAACGCCGACATCGGGCGCGACATGCGCGACGGCGCCCTCGCCATCTTCGCCAAGACTAATGCCAGCAACCTGCTGGGCCGCAAGGTTCAGCTCGTGACGCTGGACAATGCCAACAATCGCCAGCGCGCCGCTGAAAACACCCAGCAGCTCCTGAGCCAGGGCGCCATGGCGCTCTTCGGCTACAACTCGGCCACCAACAGCGTGGATGCCTTGCCCCTGGTGGCGCAGAACAACATGCTGTTCTTCGCCCCCTTCAGCGGCTCGCTGAGCCTGCGCAGCCACCCCAACGTCTATACGATCCGCGCCTCCTACAAGGACGAAACGCTCAAGATCATGGAGTCCAAGCGTGGGGTCGGGGCGGCCAAGGCGGTCGTCCTGTATTACGACGACGAGGTCGGCCGCAGCAACTACGAGGCCGTGGCCAGCGTCTTTGTCGAGGCTGGTACCGAAAAGCCGCGCGGTGTGGCCGTCAAGCGCGGCGCGGCACTCGACGCCTCCGTCGTGGACGCCCTCACCAAGGACAGCCCGCACTACGTGCTCGCCACCACACAGTTCAACGCAGTGGGCGACTACCTGAAGATCGCTGGCGAAAAGGGCTCACCGGTACCCGTGGCCGCACTGTCCTTCGTCAACCCGGACGAGCTGATCGAATCGGTGGGCAACCTGGCGCGTGGCACCGTCGTCTCGCAGATCATCCCCTCGCCACGTGTTTCCAACCAGGTCTCCATTCCCCTGGTCAAGGAGTGCGCTGATGCGCTCAAGGCGCTCAATGGCGCCAAGCTCAACTACACATCACTGGAGTCCTGCATCGCCGCCAAGGTGCTGGTGATGGCCTTGAAAAAGGCTGGCCCCCAGCCCACCCGGGAAAGCGTGCTGCAGGCCATGGGCACGCTGGGCCGGCTGGACCTGCATGGCTACACGCTGAGCTTCGGTCCCAACCAGCGCCATGGCAGCACCTGGGTGGACCTGACCATCCTCTCGCGCGGCAACCGCTTCGTGCAATAGGTGCGAGGCGTACGCGACAAATGCGCAAAAAAGACCGGTGCACTCTGCCACCGGTCGCTCAGGCCATCCACATAGGTGATGGTCAGGCCTGAGAGCTCCTCGTCGCCGACCTCGTCCAGACAACCCAGGTTGACGCCGTACATCTTGCCGATCGGCGTTTCGGTCCCAATGCCGAAGGCGCGCACACCGCAATGCCTGCAGAAATAATGCTGGTTCTTGCGTGTGTTGAAGAGGTACTGCGTGAGTTCGGTTTCACCGGCCAGCAGGCGGAAACCGCCTTCGCGCGCCACCGCCGGCCAGAAACGCGTGCGCCGGCAGATCGAGCAATTGCAGCGGTAGGTGCTCTGCGTGAGATCGAGCTCGGCCTCGAACTGGACGGCGCCGCAATGGCAGCTGCCACGGTAGGTTTTGAGCATAGGTGGCTCCGGCAAGGAGGAATGTCGCTTTGGGCTGGGCCCGGGCGCTTGAAGCAGACAACCCCGCCGCAGCGGGGTTGGTCGTGGCGCGGAAACACCCTCAGCCCATGTGCAGGCCGCCGTTGACCGAAAAGTCCGCCCCCGTGGAATAGCCGCTCTCCTCCGAAGCGATCCAGGCAATGATCGACGCAATCTCACTGGGCTCGCCCAGGCGCTTGACGGGGATGGTGCCCACGATCTTGTCCAGCACGTCCTGGCGTATGGCCTTGACCATGTCGGTGCCGATGTAACCCGGGCTCACGGTGTTGACCGTCACGCCCTTGTTGGCCATTTCCTGGGCCAGCGCCATGGTGAAGCCATGCATGCCGGCCTTGGCCGCCGAATAATTGGTCTGGCCGGCCTGGCCCTTCTCGCCATTGACCGAGCTGATGTTGATGATGCGGCCCCAGCCGCGTTCCACCATATCGCCCACCACCTGCTTGGTCACATTGAACATGGAGTTGAGGTTGGTCTCGATGACAGCGTCCCAGTCCTCGCGCGTCATCTTCAGGAACATGCGGTCGCGCGTGATGCCGGCGTTGTTCACCAGCACATCGATGGGGCCGTGCTCGGCCTTGGCCTTGCCGAAGGCCTCGACGGTGGATTCCCACTGGCCGACATTGCCGACCGAGGCGTAGAAGGTGTAGCCCAGGGCCTTCTGTTCCGCGATCCATTTGTTGAAGTCACGGGTGGGGCCACAGCCCGCGATGACCGTGAAGCCTTCCTTGTGCAGGCGCTGGCAGATGGCGGTGCCGATGCCACCCATGCCACCGGTGACGTAGGCTACTTTCTTGCTCATGATGTCCTCCTCATCAAACTTGTGATCTCAATCTACGCCCCGCCACCCGCAGCGGCTAGCTAGGCAAAACCCGCGTGTTGTGCAATCGCTCAGCGCTCGATGGTGAGCGCCACGCCCATGCCGCCACCGATGCACAAGCTGGCAATGCCCTTCTTCGCATTGCGGCGCTGCATTTCGTGCAACAGCGTGACCAGGATGCGGCAACCCGATGCACCAATCGGGTGACCGATGGCGATGGCGCCGCCATTGACGTTGACCTTGCTGGTGTCCCAGCCCATTTCCTTGTTCACCGCGCAGGCCTGGGCGGCGAAGGCTTCGTTGATTTCCAGCAGGTCCAGGTCGGCCGCCTTCCAGCCGGCACGCTGCAGCGCCTTGGTGGAGGCCGGCACCGGGCCCATGCCCATGGTGGCAGGGTCCAGGCCGCTGGTGGCGTAACTCGCGATACGGCCCAGGGGCTTCAACCCCAGCGCAGCGGCCCTCCTCGCCGTCATGACCATCACGGCAGCGGCACCGTCGTTGAGTCCGGAGGCATTGCCCGCCGTCACGCCACCGGCCTTGTCGAAGGCGGGACGCAGGCCGGCCAGGGCCTCGGCATTGGTCTTGCGGTTGATGAATTCGTCGGCATCGAAGGCCAGCGGGTCACCCTTCTTCTGCGCGATCAGCACCGGCACGATCTCGTCCTTGAATCGGCCCGCATCCTGCGCTGCGGCGGCCTTCTGCTGGCTGGCCAGGGCCAGCGCGTCCTGCATCTCTCGCGTGATGCCGTACTGCTTGGCCACGTTCTCGGCGGTGATGCCCATGTGGTACTGGTTGTAGACGTCCCAGAGGCCGTCGACGATCATGGTGTCGATCAGCTTCCAGTCGCCCATGCGCTGGCCGTCACGGGAATTGGGCAGCACGTGCGGCGCGGCGCTCATGTTCTCCTGCCCGCCGGCGATGACGATCTCGCTGTCACCCGTGGCCACAGCCTGGGCGGCCAGCATCACGGCCTTGAGGCCGGAGCCGCAGACGGCATTGATGGTGAGCGCGGGGATTTCCTTGGGCAGGCCGCTTTTCATGAGGGCCTGGCGCGCCGGGTTCTGGCCAGCACCGGCCGCCAGTACCTGGCCCATGATGACCTCGCCGATCAGGCCGGCGTCTACCTTGCTGCGTGCCAGCAGGGCCTTGATGACAATGGATCCGAGTTCGGTGGCGGGTGTTTTGGCCAGGCCGCCCCCGAACTTGCCGACCGCAGTGCGTGCTGCGGCAACGATGACGATGTCTTCCATGATGTCTCTCCTCTTTGTACTTAGTGTGCTTTCTGCTTCACATAGCGTCCCGGAGCCGCTTCGATGACCTTGTATTTGCTGCCCTTGCCGTACTTCTTCGGTGCAGCAATTTTCTTGCCAGCCTGTTTGGCCAGCCAGCCCGCCCAGTCGGTCCACCAGCTGCCGGCATGCTCTTCGGCGCCCTCCAACCAGGCATCGAAGGTCTTGGGCAGCTTGCCATCGGCGCGGATCCAGTGGCTGCGCTTCTTTTTCTCGGGCGGGTTGATCACGCCGGCAATGTGGCCCGATGCCCCCATGACAAAGCGCTTCTTGCCCGGCAGAACCTGGGTGCTGGCGTAGGCGCCGGAGATGGGCACGATGTGGTCTTCGCGCGACCCATAGATGTAAACCGGCAGATCCACCTTGCGCAAATCCACCTTCTCGCCACAGACCGTGAGCCGGCCCGGCTTGACCAGGTTGTTCTCGAGGTAGGTGTTGCGCAGGTACCAGGCATAAAAAGGCCCGGGCAGGTTGGTGCTGTCGCTGTTCCAGTACAGCAGATCGAAAGGCGGCGGCATCTCGCCCTTGAGGTAGTTGCCCACCACGTAGTTCCAGACCAGATCATTCGGCCGCAGGAAACTGAAAGTGGAAGACAGGTCGCGCCCGGCCATCAGGCCACCCTGCCCCAGCTGCTGTTCGCGATAGCGCACCATGCCCTCGTCGATGAAGACGTCGAGGATGCCGGTGTCGGAAAAATCGAGGAAGGTGGTGAGCAGGGTCAGGCTGTGCACAGGCTCCTCGCCCCGCGCCGCCAGCACCGCCAGCGCCGTGCCCAGCAGGGTACCCCCCACGCAGAAACCCAGGGCGTTGATCTGCTCGGCCCCGCTGATCTCCTGCGCCACGTGGATGGCCTGGATGACGGCCTCCTCGATGTAGTCATCCCAGGTCTTGTGACCGAGGGACTCGTCGGGGTTGCGCCAACTCACCACGAACGTGCGGTGGCCCTGGGCGGTGGCGTAGCGGATCAGCGAGTTTTCGGGCTGCAGGTCCAGGATGTAGTACTTGTTGATGCAGGGCGGCACCAGCAGCAGGGGGCGCTCATAGACCTGCTCCGTCAACGGCTTGTATTCGATCAGCTGGAAGAGTTCGTTCTCATAGACCACGGCGCCCGCCGTGGTAGCCACATTGCGGCCCACCTCGAACTGACTCTCGTCGGTCATGCTCACATGGCCCTGGCCCAGGTCGTGCAGCATGTTCTGCAGGCCCTTGGCAATGCTCTCGCCCTTGCTGTCTATGGCCTTCTTCTGCGCCTCGGCGTTGAAAGCGAGGTAGTTGCTGGGCGCGCTGGCCGCCACCCATTGCTCGACGGCAAAACGGATGCGCGCGCGGGTCTTGGCGTCGGCCTGCACGGCCTCGGCCATGTTCATCAGAAAACGGGCGTTAAGCAGGTAGGTGGAGGCGCTCATCGCCGCCAGCGGGTTCTCGCTCCAGGCCGGGCTGGCGAAGCGCCGGTCGCCGTTCACCGGGGCGCCAGCCCCCTGCTGCAAAAGCTGGCCCAGGTCCTGCAGGTATTGCTGCTGCAGGACCTGCAACTTGTCGGGGGGAATGCTCATAGGATGTTCGGGCATGGGCAGCGCCGCCTGAGCCTGACCCGCCTGGGCGCCCTGGAAGGACTGGAAGAGCTTCAACCAGCTGTCACCATAGGCCTGCTGGAACTGTTGCGCCGCTTGCGTCCAGAATTCGGGGGTATCCTGTGCCACGCTGTGTCCTCGTGCTGAATGTTCTCTTCCGCCCAGTATGTCAGGCTTGAGGCCACGAATACCTGATATCGATCAAATTACTCATGTTCCTGATCCTGATAGCTATTGGCTGGCTTTACGTGGCCTTGCTCATGGCCGTGGCCGAAGCGACCAGTCCGGTAGGCAGCGTGCTGGGCGCGGTTTTCACCTTCTTCCTTTACGGTGTGGGGCCGGTGGCGCTGCTGCTTTATATCCTGGGCACGCCTGGACGCAAGAAGCTGCGCAAGCAACGCGAGACCGAGGAACTGGCCGCCTGGCAGCAGGCCCAGGCCGGCTCAGGTGCGCCAGATGCAGGCGGCCAAGCGGCCGCTGACACGGTCGCGCCTGTGCGAAAAGAACCGTGAAGGGTTGCTGACGGTGCACCAGGATGGTGAGCCGTCATTGCCATAGATCTGCTGGATGCCCTGTGCCGCCAGGCGCCGCCTGGCCAGGGCCGGCAGATCGGCCAGCCATTTGCCCGGCACCTTGGCGGGACGAAAACAGCCCCCCGCCTGCGGGTCATGCGCCTCGAAAGCGGCTTTCACTTCGGGCCCGACCTCGAAGGCCTGCGGGCCTATGCAGGGTCCCAGCCAGACCAGGATCTCGCGCGCAGCGACACCCAGCCTCGACTGCAGGTTTTCCAGCACCCCCAGCCCCCCCTGCCCGGCCAGGCCGCGCCACCCTGCATGGGCGGCGGCCACGAAGCTGCCACGGCCATCGGTGTACAGCAGGGGCAGGCAGTCGGCCACCATGATCGTGCAGGCCACGCCGCGTTCGCGTGTGAGGCAGGCGTCGGCCTCTGTCCCTTGCAAGGTATGTGCGTCCAGGGTCGCAATGCCGCAACCATGCACCTGCTGCAAAAACACCGGCCGCGCGCCCAGGGCCTGGGCCAGCAGCGCTCGGTTGGCGCCCACGGCCAGGGCATCGTCACCGACATGGTCGCCCAGGTTCAGGCTGTCGTAAGGCGACCGTGAACGGCCACCGACACGCGTGGTGCAGACCGCCCGCACCGTGGCAGGTGCCGGCCATCGCGGAACGATCCAGTCGGGATGCACTGCGCCTTGCTCCGCTCAGGGCTCGTTGTCAGGACAGCTGGAGGGCTCGGCACGCTGGAAGGCAGGCAGCCGCATGCAGGCGTCGAAAGCGGCCATGGTCCGGGGCAGGCCGTCGAGATTCACGTCGAAGCGTTTGCCGTTGAATATCTGCGGCACCAGGCAGCAGTCGGCCAGCGAGGGTGTGTCGCCCCAGCAATAGACCGAGGGCAACAGGCCATCCTTCTCACGCTGCGCGGCGAGGGTGCTCAGCTGGCGCTCGAAGCTCTCCAGGCCCTCGCGCACCCAATGGCGGTACCAGCTGTTCTTGGCCTCCTCGCTGACCTTGAGCTCCCGCACCAGGTACTTGAGCACACGCAGGTTGTTCAGGGGATGGATCTCGCAGGCGATGGACTGTGCCAGCGCGCGCACCCGGGCGCGGCCCGCAGGGTCCTTTGGCAAAAGGGCCGGCTCGGGATGGGTCTCGTCGAGGTACTCGATGATGGCCATGGACTGAGAAAAACGACCACCTTCGTCCTCAAGCAACGGCACCAGCCGGTCGGGCGAGACCTCGGCATAGGCCGCCAGCTTGTGGTCACCCCGCGCCAGGTGCACGGGGAGGTAGTCGTAAGCCAGGCCCTTGAATTCCAGCGCTATGCGCACGCGGAAAGAGGCGGAAGAGCGGAAGTAGTTGTGCAGCTTCATGCCACTGAGGATAAACCGGAAACGGAACCTGAGAGACAATGCGGCCCTACCGAACCGGAGGACCCACCCCATGATTCTCGAGATTGCCGATATCCGCATCCACGCCGATCAGCAGACCGCCTTCGACGAGGCCATCCAGCGCGGGCTGGCCACCGTCATCAGCAAGGCCCGGGGTTACCGCGGCTTCAAGGTGAACAAGGGTATCGAGCACCCGGAGCGTTATGTGCTGATGATCTTCTGGGACACGCTGGAGGACCACACCGTGCATTTCCGCCAGTCGCCGGCCTTTGCCGAGTGGCGCGCCATCGTGGGGCCCTTCTTCGCATCGCCCCCGCAGGTGGAACATTTCACCCTGCTCGCGAAGTCCAGCTGAGACCGCGAGATTAGCCATTGCCGAAGGCC
Source organism: Hylemonella sp. GW821-FHT10B10 (assembly GCF_059415585.1). Taxonomy (NCBI): domain Bacteria; kingdom Pseudomonadati; phylum Pseudomonadota; class Betaproteobacteria; order Burkholderiales; family Comamonadaceae; genus Hylemonella; species Hylemonella sp. GW821-FHT10B10. The sequence goes on from NZ_JBWKNN010000001.1 coordinate 1,567,072, forward strand.
GCCAGGCCAAGGCTTGTTCGCAAAACGCCGTGGAACCGGCTTTGCCGGGCCACTGGCGTTGCCCCCTTTAGGGGGTGGCGCAGCGCGCGTAGAGCGCGGAGCCTGGGGGTTAGTCCTTCTCGTGCCCGGCAACAAGTTTGCCGAGCAGACGCACGAACTGCTCGCGTTCGGCCGCATTGAGCGGCCCCAGGATGCGTGTCTGCGCCCGCGCCACCACCCGCTTCATCTGCTGCACGATCTGCTCGCCCTCGGGTGTCACCCACAGCAACTTGCGCCGACGGTCTTGCGCATCGGCCTCCCGCCGCACCCAGCCCTTGGCCTCCAGCCTGCCGATGACAGAGCCGGAGGTGGCCGGGTCGAAGGCCACGTGGCCGGCCAGCGTCACCTGATCGGTACCGGGCGCTTCCATGAGCGCATTGAGCATGGCAAACTGCACCGGCGTGACATCGAAGGCAGCCGTTTCATCCATGAAAAGGGCCACTGCGCATTGCTGGGCGCGCCGGATCAGGTGCCCCGGGGCATGCTGGAAATCGAAGCTTTTGGACATGACCCGAGTGTATTACCCGCATCAGCCCGGGGAAAACCCGATACCTCGGTTGCAGACACTATGCATGCTTACTAATAGAATGGCCATGCCAGCCCACAGGAGACAGCCGTGAACGCCCCACATCCCACCGCCGCTGCGCGCCAGGACCTGTACCGCGACATGGCGCCGCTGAACCTGACCCCCCTGTGGGAGGTGCTGCACGCGCTGGTGCCGGCGCAGCCGCTCTCCCCCTGCTTACCGGCCCTCTGGAAATACGAAGCGCTCCGGCCCTACCTGCAACGCGCCGGCGAGGTCATCACGGCCGAGGAAGCCGTGCGCCGCGTGCTGATCCTGGAAAACCCGGCGCTGCGTGGCCAGTCGGCCATCACCCAGTCGCTCTACGCTGGCCTGCAGCTCATCCTGCCCGGCGAGGTCGCCCCCAGCCACCGCCACACGCAAAGTGCTTTACGCTTCATCGTCGAAGGCTCAGGCGCCTACACGGCCGTGGACGGTGAGCGCACGACCATGCACCCGGGTGACTTCATCATCACACCCAGCTGGACCTGGCACGACCACGGCAACGAAGTTGACGAACCCGTGGTCTGGCTCGATGGCCTGGACATACCGATGATCCGCTTCTTCGATGCGGGCTTCGCCGAGAACGGCACGGCCAGGTCGCAGGCCGTCACCCGCCCCGAGGGCGCCAGCCTCGCCCGCTACGGCCACAACATGGCGCCAGTGCGCGGCGACGCGCCCTTCGGCGCCACCTCGCCCATCTTCAGCTACCCCTACGAGCGCAGCCGCGAGGCCCTGCACCAGCTCGAGCGCAGCGCACCGCTGGACGCCTGGGATGGCTACAAGCTGCGCTACATCAACCCGCTGACCGGCGCAGCACCCATGCCCACCCTGCAGCCATTTCTGCAGCGCCTGCCTTCCGGTTTCGACGGCAAACCGGCGCGCCAGACCGACGGCGCGGTCTACAGCGTGGTGGAGGGTGCGGGCACTGCGTACATCGCCGGGCCTCAAGGAACGGTACGATTCGATGTGCAAGCACGTGACCATTTTGTCGTGCCGTCCTGGCAGACGCTGCGACTGCAGTCCGACCCAGGTTGTGTGCTGTTCAGTTTTTCAGACCGCCCGGTCCAGCAGGCCCTGGGCATCCACAAGGAAGAAAGGCTCGCATGAGTTTTGTCATCACCGCACCGGCGCAGGTATCCGTCCCTGTGGTCGGCAGCAAGGACCGTTTCCCCGTCAATCGCATCTACTGCGTCGGCCGCAACTACGTGGCCCACGCACAGGAGATGGGCTTCACCGGCCGCGAACCTCCCTTCTTCTTCATCAAGCCGGCCGACACCTGTCTGGTCATCGAACCTGGCCAGACCGGCACCCTGCACTACCCCAGCCTCACCAAGGATTTCCACCACGAAATGGAACTGGTGGCCTGCATCGGTACCGGCGGCAAGAACATCAAGGCGGCCGACGCCAAGAAGCACATCTGGGGTTATGCCGCTGGCCTGGACATGACCCGCCGCGACCTGCAGGGCGAGCAGAAGAAGCTGGGCCGTCCGTGGTGCATCGGCAAGACCTTTGACGAGGCCTGCCCTATCGGGGCCATCACGCCCGCGGCCCAGGCCGGCGACGTGGAGAAGGCCGAGATCTGGCTGCAGGTCAACGGCAAGGACCGCCAGCGCAGCGACGTCACCAAGCTGATCTGGAACATCGGCGAGATCATCGAACACCTCACCACCGCCTGGGAGCTCAAGCCTGGGGACCTGATCTATACCGGCACACCCGAAGGCGTGGCGGCCGTGCTACCCGGTGATGTGATCGAAGGCGGCGTGGCAGGGTTGACCCCTATCCAGCTCAAGGTGGTCTGACCTTCTGGCGCCCCTACAATCCCGGCGCATGACTTACAAACTGTTGGGCAAGCTGGCCGGGTTCTGCGCCATCCTGGCTGGCGTCTTGCTGACGGTCATCACCCTGATGACCTGCATCAGCGTCCTGGGGCGCAACACCACGGGCACCACGCTGGTCGGTGACTTCGAACTCACGGGCGTGGTTGCCGGTGCGGCCATCGCCCTCTTCCTTCCCTGGTGCCAGTTCCGGCGCGGCAACATCATTGTGGACTTCTTCACCTCGCGCATGAGCGGGCGCACCAACGCTATGCTGGACCGGACCGGTGCCCTGATACTGGGCCTGTGCCTGGCCCTGCTTGCGTGGCGCACGGTACTCGGCGGACTGAGCGCCTGGAACACACAGTCCGCCACCATGATGCTGGGCTTCCCAGAGTGGATCGTCTACACGCTGATGGTCCCGCCCCTGATCCTCACAGCCCTCATTGGCCTGTGCCAGGGTCTACTGGGATTCGAGCCGGAGACACAGGCATGAGCGCCGCCTGGCCGTCCTGGGGCACTCGTACCGCAATGCGCAGCATGGAGATTTCCCAGTGAGCCCCCTGAGCATGACCCTGTTGATCTTCGGCATCATGCTGCTGCTGATGGCCGTGCGCATCCCGATCGCGATCTCGATGTTCGTCGCCGGCGCCATAGGTTACGTGGCACAGGCCGGCTGGCTGCCCCTGGCCAACTTCCTCAACACCGAGGCCTTCGCCCGCTTCGCCAGCTACGACCTGTCGGTCATCCCCCTGTTCATCCTCATGGGGCATTTCGCCACGCAGGGCGGCATCTCCAAGGCCCTGTTCGGCTTCGCCAGCGCTGTGATGGGGCGCTTCAAGGGCGGGCTGGCCATGGCCGCCGTGATGGCCAGCGCGGCCTTCGGCGCCATCTGTGGATCATCGGTGGCCACGGCAGCCACCATCACCTCTGTGGCGCTGCCCGAGATGAAACGCCATGGCTACTCGGGCCGCCTGTCCACCGGCACGCTGGCTGCCGGCGGCACGCTGGGCATCCTGATCCCGCCCTCGGTGCCGCTGGTCATCTACGCCATCCTTACCGAGCAGAACATCGCCAAGCTGTTCGCCGCCGCAATGGTGCCCGGCATCATCGCGATGATCGGCTACATGATCGCCATCGGGATCTACGTGCGACTGGTCCCGGGGCACGCGCCGACGGGCGACGTGGTCACGGAAAAGATCACGCTGCAGTCGCTCAGGGGCGTTATTCCGATCGCGCTGATCTTCCTCATCGTCTTTGGTGGCATCTACGGCGGCATCTTCACCCCGACCGAAGGTGCAGCCGTGGGCGCAGCCGCCACCTTCATCGCGGCACTGATCCTGCGCGAACTCACACTGGCCAAGCTCAAGCACTGCTTTTATGCCACCGCCGAGAGTTCGGCCATGATCTTCATGATCTTCATCGGCGCCGACCTGATGAACTCCGCCCTCACCTTGACCCAGGTGCCGACGCAGCTCGCCAGCCTGGTTGGCAGCTGGGGCCTGCCGCCGCTCATGGTGGTCAGCGCCATCCTGCTGCTCTACGTGGTGCTGGGCGCGGTCATGGACGAGTTGTCCATGATCCTGCTGACCATCCCGATCTTTTTTCCCATGGTCATGGGCCTGGACTTCGGCATGCCCCCCGAGTCGGTGGCCATCTGGTTTGGCATCATGGTGCTGATGACGGTGGGCTTCGGCCTGCTGGCGCCGCCCGTGGGCCTGAACGTCTACGTCGTCAACGGCATGGCCAAAGACGTGCCGATCAGCGAGAGCTACCGCGGTGTCATGCCCTTCCTGGCCAGCGATGTGTTGCGCACCCTGTTGCTGCTTTTCTTCCCGGCCATCTCCCTTTGGCTGGTGAAGTACGTAGCTTGACACCGCCCTGGTGCAAGACTTGAGGGAAAGCCCCAGCACGTGCCCAGGCTGATTTCGGCTAAGGTGCGAACAGAGAACCAAGAGGAGACAGACATGATCCAGCGCCGTACCCTGCTCAAATCCACCGCTGCTGCAGCAGCACTCGGTGTCCCGACCCTGGGCCTGACCCAGCAGAGCGTGACCCTCAAGTTCCACACGTTCATGGCCCCCATGTCGGCCGTCTGGCTGACGATGCACAAGCCCTGGATGGACAAGGTCGAGAAAGACTCGGGTGGCCGCATCAAGTTTGAAGCCTACCCCGCCATGCAACTGGGCGGCACGCCGGTGCAGCTCTACGACCAGGCACGCGACGGCGTGGTCGACGTGGTCTGGACCCTGCCAGGCAATACCGCCGGACGCTTTCCACGCATCGAGGTGTTCGAACTGCCCTTCATGCTCAACAACGCCGAGGCCACTTCCAAGGCCTATTGGGAATACGTGCAGACCGTCGCAGTTGACGAGTTCAAGGACACGCACCCGATCGCCCTGCACGTGCACGGCCCCGGCATGTTCCACACCAAAGCCAAGCAGATCAAGACCCCGGACGATCTCAAGGGCCTGAAGATGCGCGGTCCGACCCGCCAGGTCACCAAGCTGCTGCAGGCCGTGGGCGCGACACCGGTGGGCATGCCGCTGCCGCAGATCCCCGACGCCCTGTCCAAGGGCACCATCGACGGCTGCGTGATCCCCTGGGAAGTGGTGCCGGCCGTCAAGGTGCACGAGTTGACCAAGTTCCACACCGAGTTTCCAGCCGGCCATCCTGGCCTGTACACCACGACCTTCGTGATGACCATGAACAAGGCCAAATACGAGTCGCTGGCGCCCGACCTCAAGAAAGTCATCGACAACAATTCCGGTCTGGCCACCTCGGGCTGGCTGGGCAAACAGCAGCAGGAGAGCGATATCCCCGGGCGCAAGACCACGGTCGAACGCGGCAACACCATCTACACCCTGAGCAATGCCGAGGCCCAGGAGTTCGTCAAGCGCTCCAGCGAAGTCGACAACGAGTGGGTGGCCGATATGAACAAGCGCGGCTTTGATGGCAAAAAGCTGCTGGACGGTGCCCGGGCCCTGATCGCCAAGCACGGCAAGGCCTGAACACAACGCCCCGAATAAAAAAGCGCCCGACGGGCGCTTTTTTTTGCCTCTCTGCGGCGACTTCAGAACTGTGGGCGCACCAGCCTGACCACCAGCGGGGTACGGCGGCCCACATCGCCTCGCGCCTCTCCGGTGCCCATGTGCAAGGCCCAGCCCTGCTGCACGCCCAGCTGGTCCTGCGTCCCGGCTCGGCCTTGCTGGATGTTCCCATAGTGGTAGGGATTGGCCTGCGTCGTGTCGATCCGCGACGTGCTGGTCCAGTACCAGTCCTGCGGCGCCGCCGGAAACAGCGCCTTGCCCTGCTCGCTGGCGGCCCAGCGCCGCAATTCTGTCAGGCGCGGCAAACGCCAGGCCACGCCCTCGGCCTTGAAGCGTGCCGTCGCCAGTGCCACCGCCTCGCCATAGGTCATCTCACGCGGCTGCCCGGTACAGGTCTTGCCATTCCAGGCCATGCCCTCCACGCAGCGCGGCCAGGCCAGCTTGCTGCGCGGATCGACCACGTAGCTGCCATCGGCCGTCGTGACCGGGCTGGTTGCGGCAGGGGACGTCGCCTGCGCGGCGGCCAATCCGGCCAACAGGGCACAGAAGCTGCCCGCCAGTATGTGTTTCATGATCTGCCTTTGCATGCGTCGCGGATCACGCGCCCGCCTTGACCAGCTTGAGCACCTCGTCGAAAGCCGGATGTTCGGCGGAACGCAGCCATTCGAAAGCCACCATCTCGGTCGTCACCAGTTCAGCACCCGCACCAGCCAGGCGATCGAAGGCCGCATCGCGGTTGCGCTCCGTGCGCGAACTGCAGGCGTCCGTCACGACCCAGACCTCGAACTCGTCATCGAGCAGGTCCAGTGCCGTCTGCAGCAAACAGACATGCGTCTCGCAACCGGCGATGACGATGGTGTTACGCCCGTCGGCCGGCTGGGCCGGCTTCTGCAGATGCTTGGGCAGGCTGCGCGCATTGCCCTGCGGCGCGCGTGCCGGTGGCCGCAGCAGATCGGCCAGGCCATCGGCCACGGCACTGAAGCTCATCTTGGCAAAGGTCTTGCCACCGCCCTGCGTGATCAAAGCCTGCAGCTCAGGCACGGTGGGCCCCAGGCTTGCGGGGTTCTCTTCCGTGGCGAAGACGGGGACCTTGAGCAGGCGCGCCAGCTGCGCCAGACGTCGCGCGTTGGACAGCACATTGGGACCATCGTGGATGGCCGGCATCAGCTTGATCTGGTAGTCGACCAGCAGGAGTTGGGAATCATCGAGTTCGAGCAGCATCTTGTTTCCTTCAGGCTATGCGGACCACCACACGTCCGCGCACCTGGCCGGCCATGAGTTGCTGGGCCTTGGCGATGGCGCCGTCCAGCGGCACTTCCTCGATCATGCGCTCCAGCAGTGCCGGATCAAGGTCGCGCGCCAGGCGGTCCCAGGCGCGCTGGCGCTTGGGCAAAGGGGCCATGACCGAATCGATCCCCGCCAGCGTGACCCCGCGCAGGATGAAAGGCATCACCGTGGTCGGCAGGTCCATACCCTGGGCTAGGCCGCAGGCGGCAACCACGCCACCGTAGCGCGTCTGCGCCAGCGCGTTCGCCAGGGTATGCGAGCCCACGGCGTCGATCACTGCAGCCCAGCGTTCTTTCTGGAAGGGCTTGCCAGCGGCTCCCAGGTCGGCACGGTCGATGATGGCGCTGGCACCCAGGGCCTTCAGGTAATCCGCCTCGGCCGTCTTGCCGGTAGCGGCCGCGACCTGGTACCCCAGCTTGCCCAGCAGGGCCACGGCCACGCTGCCCACACCCCCGGTGGCACCGGTCACCAGCACCTCGCCAGCGCCGGGGCTCACGCCGCGGTCTTCCAGCGCCAGCACACAGAGCATGGCCGTGTAGCCGGCCGTGCCGATGGCCATGGCCTGGCGCGGCGTGAAGGCCCTCGGGAGTTTGACCAGCCAGTCTCCCTTGAGGCGCGCCTTTTCGGCCAGGCAACCCCAATGGGTTTCTCCGACACCCCAGCCGTTGTGCACAAAGGCGTCACCCGCCTTCCAGGCGGGGTGGCTGGATTCCAGCACCGTACCGGCGCCATCAATGCCCGCCACCATGGGCCAGCTGCGCACCACAGGGCCCTTGTTGCAGATGGCCAGACCGTCCTTGTAATTGAGAGTGGAGTACTGCAAGGCCACGGTCACGTCGCCCGCCGGTAGACGGGCTTCGTCGATGTCCTGCACCGAGGCCTGGAATCCGTTGGCATTGTCCAACACGAGAGCTTTGAACATACAGATGAATCTCTTGGATATTTTGTTTTAAATCAATGACTTATCGTTATTTTCACGAAAAAGCTTTAATTGACACAAGCCTGCGCGCCGCCCTATGCTAACCGCATGCGTACCGCTTGTATCGCCCTTCTGCTGAGCCTGCTCGCCTGTGCGCGCGCTGGCGCCAGCGGCGTGGGCGATGACGAGCTGGACCGCTTTCTCAATGCGCGCGGCCTGGGAGACTCGTCGACACGAGCCGCCACGCCGTCACAAGCCGTTCCCGCACCAGCACGCAACGAAGCACCCGAGACGACGACCAACGGCGCCAGCGCCAAGCAGCCCATGGACCGCATGTCGGAACTGGTGGTAGCGGCCATGGGTGCGTTGGGAGTGCCCTACCGCCGCGGCGGCAACACCTATGACTCGGGTTTCGACTGCAGCGGCTTCGTGCGCGCCGTGTATGAGCAGACGCTGGGGCTGATGCTGCCGCGCAATGCGGCACAACAGGCCGCCGCCACCTACCAGATCGAGCGCACCGAGCTCCAGCCCGGCGACCTGGTCTTCTTCAATACCCTGCGCCGCACCTTCAGCCATGTGGGCATCTATGTCGGCGACCACAAGTTCATCCACTCTCCCAAACCGGGCGCCGCTGTGCGCATCGAGGATATGCGCGTGAACTACTGGAACCGTCGCTTCGATGGCGCCCGGCGCGTGACGGGCCAGGCCCGGGCGCCTGTACAGGCTGCGACGGTGCCGGAGCGGGTCTACAACAATTATTGACAGTGACGTGCCCCGGTCTTGCTCTCCAGCAAACCCGGAACCTGCGGCGCAGCCACGATCTCTGTCACAGTCTTTTACAGTGGCGCCCCAAACTTCAGGGCACAGGTCCTCGTGACCGTCGACTTCGGAACGACAATGGCATGATCAAGTCCTTCGACTTGCCATTCACGTGTCCATGCCCCTGACCCGACCCGGATGGCATTCGTCGAGAAGAACACCCCAGACGATAGACGAGGCTCCGACATGAAAAAAACCCTGCATCGCATCCACCTCCTGGCCGTCGGCCTGCTGCTGGTCGTCGGCGGCCTGGGCGCTCAAGCCCAGGATGCTGGCCCCACCTACGCTGGCGCCGAGCCCCTGGGCGCCGCCCTGGAGAACTGGTCCTATCCCTATCCGGTGCAGATGCTGCAGTTCGAGGTGGAGGGCCGGCCCGTGCGCATGGCTTATATGGACGTGAAACCGGAAAACCCCAACGGCCAGACCCTGCTGCTGTTGCACGGCAAGAACTTCGGTTCCGACTACTGGGCCAACACCATACGCGTCATGTCGACCTATGGCTACCGCGTGATCGCCCCGGACCAGATCGGCTTCGGCAAATCGTCCAAGCCCGAGATCCGCTACACCTTCGCCATGCTGGCCGAGAACACCGCGCGCCTGCTAGACCACCTGCGGATCAACCGGACCACCGTCATCGCCAACAGCATGGGCGGCATGCTGGGCGTGCACTACGCGCGTCGGTATCCGGAACGTGTGATCGCCCTGGTGCTGGAAAACCCCCTGGGCCTGGAAGACTACGTGGCCAGCATCCCGCCGCAACAACTCTCCAACCTCGTCAAGCTGGAAATGGCGCAGACACCAGCCAGCTACCGCAACTTCGTCAAAGGCTACTTCCCGGTCTGGAAACCCGAATACGAACGTTTTGTCGAGCAGTTCGCCCGCGTGCAGCTCAGCGGTGACTATCCGCACTTCGCCCTGGTCTCGGCCCTGACCTACCAGATGATCTATGACGGTCCGATCATCAACGAGCTGCCCCAGCTCAAGGTGCCAACCTTGCTGATCATCGGACAGAACGACCGCACGGTCTTCGGTCGCCGTTTTGCACCGCCTGAGGTGGTCAAGCCCATGGGCAATTTCCCGGCCATGGGGCGTGCCGCGCAGCAGCGCATCCCGGGTTCCGTGCTCAAGGAATTCAATGGCGTGGGCCATGCGCCGCACCTGGAACAGCCCGAGCGCTTCCACGCCGTCATCATCGACTTCATCTACGGCAAAAAATAAACCCTGAAGGCTGACGCCCTCAGGGTTGCTGCGGCACGCCAAACCGGCCTATTTGTCAGACGGTTTCTCCGCACTGCCTTTATTGTTGACCTTGTTCTGGATCCAGCTGTCGGCAGGCTTGAACACCTTCTCGTTGACGGTACCGAAGGCCTTGCCCACCCCCTTGTCAGCAGCTGCAGCACCTTTCTCGATGCCCTCCTGCGTCGCCTCGCCACCTTTTTTGATCGTGCGACCGGCCTTGTCCACAAAACGCTCTTCTTCGGCATGCACCACAGGCATGGCAAGAACCGCCAGCAGGCAACACAGGCATCCGTATTTTTTCATCATGATCTCACTCCAGTATCAGGTTATCTGCCACACCGGGTATACCCCGCGTGTGACGGGCTGAATCTAACACCATTGCACCCACGCAAGCCAGACACCGCTGTTGGATGCCGGCCAAGCTACCTTGGTTCCTTTTCGTTACCAGGAGACAGATCGATCTCCACCGATTGACCGTGATCGATCGCACCACCGGCCTCGGCTGGCGCACTGCGCGCCATCTGCGCACTCTCCAGCAGAGCAAATACACCCCAAAAAGGACGCATGTTGTCCCCCACCGAGTCAGGCGGCACATGGCCCGTGACCGATGAGCGATCGGGCACCACACGGTTGTTGCCCGCGTTGTCTGTCAGGCTATGGGCAAGCTCCGGCCGGCCGTTAACGGTGAAGACACCGCCACCGGCGTTGCTGACCTGGCTGAAATTGCCGCTGACGTTGCCGCCAGGCGCATCCAGGCTGAGGCTGGACGAGCCGCCAGACAGATTGACCGGCCCATCGGCATGCACCGTGGCCGTCTGGGTATTCAACGTCAGTTGAACCCCGCTGCCAGAATCCACCACCGCCGCCGGTGCGCTGACGGAGCCGGTCACCGAGTCGCCGCTCAGGGTGGCCGTCTGCGTGGCCACGACGGCCACGTTCGCACTGCCTTGTGCCGTCACAGCCACGTCCGTCCCCGAAATCGTGCCCGTGATGTTGTTACCGGCCACAGTTGCGTTGCCGCCCGCGCTGACATTGGCTGTGACGTCACCGCTGCTCTGCACCACCACACTGCCCAGGCTGACGGTGCTCCCCGTCACATCGCCGTCGGTGGTGAGCGTGTTGTTGCCTGCGGTATCCATGGCACGCAGGGTATGGTTGCTCAGCGCCACCAGGCCCAGGGCATTGATCTGGTAGCTCTGGACCCACAGCGTGTCGCTCAGGTTGTAGCGGTTCGAGCTGACATTGAGCTGGTTCAGGGGACTGCTTTCCGATCCGCCGCTGCTCATGCGCACGTTGCCGCGGCTGCTGCCGGAACCCGCCATAAGGGTCAGGCTGTAGGGCCCACCTGTGGCGTTGTTGATGTGGCCATCAAGGTTGATGTCAGCACCGTTCGTGCCCAACCGGGTGTCGGCCAGCAGACGCACGGGGGCCTGAAAGCTGATGCCGCCGGTTCCCTGGACCGTCACCCGACCGCCGACGCCCGAATCGGCGGCGCCGGCCTGGAGCGTCAGGCCCTGCAAGGTCGCGTCGGCAAAGCTGAGATCGCGCCGGCTGGACAGGCTCACGGCCTCGTTGTAGTTGCCATTGGCCACCGAGATCCGGGCGCCGCTGCCGGACTGGCTGATCGCGGTCGCAATCGACATCGCCTGCGTACCGCCACCCGCCAGGTGACCGACGCCGACCTCAAAGTTCTGCGTACGGGAACCGCCATCCCAGCCCTGGATGGTGCTGGAGGGCACCCCCGGCAGATTGACCGCGAAGTCATAGGCTTTCTGCTGCGTGGCCTGCAACCAGGTGTACTGGTTGCTGTCGACGCTGACGCCATTGCGCACGGCGTAGCCGAAGCCGGCAATGTTCAACGTGCCGAAATCATGCAGCGACGACTCGTCCTGCAGGTAAACCGGATTGACTTCGTTGAACTGGTTGTTGCCTTCGATGCTGATGTTGTTAACCCGCTGGTTGTAGCCGCCCGAGCTCCTGTTGGACTGGTACAGCGCTACCCCGCCCCAGGCGTTGTTCAGCGTGGTGCTGTAGCGCACCGTCACATTGGCGCTGTCGGTGATCTGCAGGCCTGCACCTTGCGTGGTACCCCCATCGTTGCCGACCGGCGCGCCGTTGAGGGTGACATGGTCGATGAGGGCCCCGTCGACCCCGTTGAGGTCGAGCTCGGCCTTGCCTGCGCCGCGGCCGGTCACGTTCATGACGGTGAAGTTGCGCAGGCGTGCATCCGCCGCGCCCGAAGGCGATACCTTGATGCCGTAGGCCGATGCGTAAAAGGCCGAAGGCCCATAAATGGTGAACTCGCGCAAGGTGACGTTATCGGCATTCACCAGCATGCCGTAACCTGCCGTGATGCTGCGCGCATCGATGGTGGTCGCCCCCTCCCCGGCGCCGATCAGCGTCAGCGCCTTGTTGACATTCAAGGTCGAAGCCTGCGTGTAGCTGCCGGACGCCACCTTGACCGTGCCGCCGCTGACCACCGCGTTGATGCCTCCCTGGACGGTGTTGATCGGAGTGAGCCGGCTGCCCTGGTTGCTGGCGGCCCCGCTGCCTGCGACCTGCACATGCGTGCGGTTGGACGCGGTGTAACCCTGGTCCTGCACCGTCCAGGCGTTGTTGGGCGTGCTATTGGCACTGCTCAGGTCCAGCAGGCTCTGTTGCCAGCCCAGGGTGGGCGCATTGGCGATGGGCGTTGTGTTGCTGACAATCGTGCCACCAGAGAGATGCCCGTTGAGGTGCAGGTTCAGGCCCCACTCGTTGCCCATCGGCCCCTGGCTGTTGCCGGTGATGGCAATGCCGCTGGCGTCGGTGTACTGCACCGAGATGCCACCCTTGGTGTTCTCGATGCGGTTGCCGCTGACGCTGCCGGTGCTGTTGCGACCATGGATCAGGATGCCGGTGCGCAGGTCATGCAGATTGTTGTTCCTGATCGTGAAGCCGGTGATGCCGTCAGTCACTGCAATCCCGCGGCTGATGTTGGGGCGAGTCGTGGCGTAGTAGTCGTAGTACGGCTGATTGACAGGCCCTGCAATCTCCAGGTTTTCCACCGTCACGTTGGCGGCGCTGAGGGTAATGCCATTGACCTCCGTTACGTCGGGCACCAGCAGCCGGGCACCGCTCTCACCCAGCAAGGTCAGATTCGCCTTGTTCAGCGCGACTTGTTCTATATGGTCGCCAGCCTTGAGGACCACCGTCGCGCCGGCACCGGGCATGCCGGTCTTGGCGATGCTGATCGCGTCACGCACGCGCCCCCCCGGACTGACATCGATGCGGTTCGAGTTGCCGCTGACGGTGGGCGCATTCAGCGCAGACTTGAGCAGCACGACATCGCCGTTGACCACCAGGGCACTGCTGGCCTGCTGCACCCCCTCCAGGTTGATGACACCGGACAGGAGGTTGGCGGCGTCCCCGGTGCTTATCAGCAACTGCGCCCCGACCAGGCTGGCGCCGGCGTCGTTGGACACACTCGTGCCGACAGCGCCCGCGGGCAATGCGAATTCGAAGAGGCCACCGTTGAGCGTCACCGTGGCCCGATCGGTCCCGGACAGGGCGATCCGCCCCCCTGTGGCCGTGATGCTGCCATGGTTCACTGCCGAGGGCGCCACCAGAGCCACCAGGCCCGCACTGCTGGCAGTGATACTGCCTTCGTTGCGGACACTGCCCGCAGCGCCAGTGATGGCGATGACGCCATCGCTGACATCGTCCATGAACCGTCCGGCATTGACCGTTCCCGAGGTGGCGATCAGGGAACCAACGTTGATGGTCGCGCCCTGCCCGAACAGAACGCCGTTCGGGTTCATCAGCAGCACCATGCCATTGGCCGACAAGGTGCCATAAATCTCGGACATGCCGGCGTTGGCCGAGACCCGGTTCAGCACGGCTGCCGTGGCGCTGGGTTGCACGAATTCGACCGTTTTCCCCGCATTGATATTGAAGGATGTCCAATCGATGACGGCACGGTTGCCGGTCTGGGTCAGCGTGAGCCTGTTGCCCGTCAGGTCACTGGCCACACTGCCTGCCGCCACCGTTCCACCCATGGGCAGGCCGGCGATGACCGGGTTGATGTCGGCCCGGCTCAGCGTGCAGAAGCACAAGGCCACGGCTAGCGGCAGGGTCTTGAGGGGAAGACCAGCAGGCATGCCAGCCGTGCGTCGTCCTGGAGAAGGAGAAGGAAGTCGTTTGCTCGTCATGGTGAACCTTTCAGAAGTTGGTTCGCAAACACGGTCCGGTCGCTAGAACTGGATCAGTAGTGAGGCCAGCAGGCGCACGGCCTTGCCGTCGTCCGGGAGACTGGCGACCGGTCGGGTCAGGGGCCAGGCGGCTTCCAACTGCGCAGTTGCCGGCCCCGCCATGAAAAGACGGGTGCCGAATCCGGCGGAAGCCAGGCTCTGGCTGGCTGGGGTGCCGGCAGGCTGGTTGCCAACCTTGGAGACCTCGCCTATGTCGTAGAAGCTGAACAGGTGATAGGAGCGCAGGCCACTGCCGCCCACTGGGACGGCATAACGTGGCTCCAGTCGGAAGGCCAGCCCCCGATCGCCCACCAGCTCCGCCGCCTCGTAGGCCCGGCCGTAGCGGCGCCCGCCCAGCGCAAACTGTTCGGACGACAGCAAAGGTGTGTCCTGGGTCCACTGCCCGGCGAGTCCCATACTGACACCCCAGCGGGCGCCCAGCGGCTGGAAACGCGCGTAGTCGAAGGTCAGCTTGCTGAAGTGCCCATCGGCACCGACACGGCTCTTGAGCACATCGTCCCCCTGCGTTCCTCCCACACCCCGGCTGAAATCGACGTCGAGGTTGTTTTGCCCGTCGAGACCGTCCAGCAAGCGCCAGGTCAGGCCGGTGCGCAGCGCGCGTATCTTGTCGTCGCTCACGCGCGAGCCTAGGATCTCGCTGCGGATATCGGCCTGGTCGTAGGTGACACGCGCCAGCAGGCTGTGGTTGCGTGTGCGCAGCCAGGGAGAGCTCAGTGTCAGTGCCATCGCATCCGAATAGCCCCGGACATCGAAGGCTCGCAGGGTGTCGCCAGGCTGGGTGCGGGCCTGCGAGGCCGACAGCCCCAGCGTCAGCCCCTCCTCATTCAACACCTGGCTGTAGGAAAGCTGGGCGTAGGACATCTGCGTATTACCCGTACCGGCGCCGATGAAACGCCATTGGTCATTGACGCCGAGCAACTGGTTGCCGGTGACACCCACCGTGGCCTGGTTAGGGCCCAGATAGCGGGTGCCGTAGTTATCGATCGAGGCAAACCCTTCCACCTGCTTGACGCTGGCGATCAGGGTCAGGTCGGCAGCCCCCAGTGTTTGCGATGGCGACAGCACGCTGCGCAGCCGCACGCCGGGAAAGTCATTCGCAATCAGCAGATAGCGCTCCAGCACCTGGGCCGACAGCGGCCGCGCAGCCTCGATCTTCGCGGCAATCTCCTCCAGTTGCGGGCGCAGGCGCGGGTCCCCTTCGATGCGCACGCTGGCCACATACCCCTCGACGGCGCGCAGGGTGAGCGTACTGTCTGCCAGCGACTGCGGCGGGACCACCACCACCGACAGGAAATACCCATCGTTGCGGTATTGCACCGTCAGGGCCTGCGCCAGGGCAAAGATGTCGCTGCCACTTATTTCGCGTCCGAGAAACGGGTCGGTATGCACCTGCCATTGCGCGGGGGTGTACACGGTACTGCCCTCGACCCGGATCGCACGTAGCGTCACACGCAAGGCTTTGACAGCCTCGGGCAAGACCGCCTCGGTAGCTCCTTTGAGCTCAGGCAGCCGCGCCTCCGTCGGCGCCGCCGCCGGTGCATCGAATCGTTCGCGCAGACGGCCCGGTTCGGCCGTCGCCGGCGGCACCACTGTTTGGGCTTGCACGCCCCAAGCCGCCAGGAGCAGTGCGCCCGCCACCATCCAAGGTATGTGTTTCATTTTTCCTTCAGGCCATGCCATCGAGAACACCCCTTCTTCACATTTCGCAGCCAATGGAACCGGTAGCTCTTTTCTCACACCTCGCCATCTGTAACTAGATGTAAACCAGTGTAATGATGTGTAACAAAAATACAAGAATCAGTCGACAACCGAAGTCGCGGAATCAAAAGGATGGAAAGGCTGAAAAGGCGCTGCAACGCACGCAATTTCCTGAGGGCGGAAGACCTGGCGGGTGGGTCGACGCGCGGAGGCCATGAACTGCCGGGTCACCGTACCTTAGTCAGCGGCGCCCACTTCGTCGAATCACCCGTCTCGCTCGTCAATGTAGAGGTCCCGGCCATCGCTCACCGTGCGACAGCGCACATAAACACAGTTGTCACGGATACGTTGAGGGGCCACGCCAAACGATTCACGCGCTTGATCGACCTGCCGAGATCGACAGTCCCCTGGCGGCGGGCTGCTGACGCCTCTTGGCAAAAGGTCATTGGCGTTAACGTGTGCCGTCTGCGCCCAGGCAAAGACCCGCTCACCCTGACCAGACTCGCCGTTGCCAAGGCAGCAAAACTTTACTTGTACACTTTGACGATCGACCTATCAAAGCTTGGGGTGCTGCCTACCATGTCGTCAAAGTTCGTGTGGATCGTCGCCTTGGCCACGGCGCTTCCGGTCGCATCGCAAGCAGCGGCCTACAAATGCACCGATGCCAAGGGCAGGGTGTCTTTTTCCGACATCCCTTGCCCCACGAGCGCCACCACGGCAGAGAAAGTCATGGGACGCGGCGCGGGCTACAACCCCTTGTCGAGTGAAGAGAAAAGCGACTTCAAAAAAGGCGTGATGATGAGTTGCACGGCGCCACGCAACGTCTGCGAATGTTTTGGCGAGACCATGGCCGACACGCTGACTTACGAGGAACTTCAGGAAACCATAAAGAACGGGAACAAGCCGATGCCGTCCCTGGCCGAGAAATCCAAACAAGCCATGCGCTCCTGCCAGGCCATGGAGACCAGGCGTTGACGCAAGACCTGTATGCACTGCTGGGTCTGGCGCCCGACGCAAGTACCGAAGCGATTGCCGCGGTCTGCGCGCACAAGTTGGCCGAGACCACCGACCACAACGCCAAGGTCGTCTTGCGCCATGCGCGGGAAGTGCTGTGCAACCCGATTTCCCGCGCCACCTACGATCTGAAGCTGCGTGAACAGCGCATCCCGGCGGGTTTGCGACAGATTCCCCTGGAACCAGAACAGGCATCCGCCCCCGGAGGCTCCTACAACAAGCTGGTGGTGTTCCTGCTGGTCTTGATCACGGTGCTCGGGCTCATGGCCTGGATCTGGGCAAAAAAGACTGCTGCTGTCAAAACGGCAAAACCACACGGCGCTGTGATCGTCGAGCAGACTCGCGTGCTGGTAGCTCCCACACCGGAGCAGAACATCCCAGGCACCGCAACCTTGACTCTGAATCCCGAAACCTTGTACGCAACGAACGCTCCCAGCGTGGTTGTCGTTGAATCGCTGGGTGCCAACGGCCAACCCTTTGGTCGCGGCAGTGGTGTCGTGATCGGCCCGCAAAGCGTGATCACCAATTGCCATGTGATCGATCGCGCCGTCAGCGTCAAGGTCAAATCTGGCAATGCCGAATACACCGCCAGCAGCGGCACCTCTGACACCTATCTGGATCTGTGCATCCTGCGGGTAGAAGGCTTGCCGGCACCTGAAGTCAGGCGCGGCAGCGCGAAGAACCTGCAGGTGGGACAAACGGTCTACACTATCGGCGCGCCACAGGGACTCGACCGCACCCTGAGCCAGGGACTGATCTCGGCGCTGCGCGAAACACCCGAGGGCACCGTCATCCAGACCTCGGCGGCCATCTCACCGGGGTCCTCCGGCGGCGGCCTGTTCGACGCGGAAGGCCGGCTCATCGGCATCACCACCTTCCAGACCAAGGCCGGGCAGAACCTCAACTTCGCGGTTCCAGTCGACTGGCTGGACACCATGCGGACGCGCTAGGCAACGTCCCGCCCCGCTACAGGCGGGTCAGGTGTATCACTGCTCCAGTTCCTGCGCCCGGCTCAGTGCCTTCTGCCCGGCATCGGTATTGCCCTGGGCGATGCGCGCCTGGCCGATCACACGCCAGTTCATGGCCTGCAGCTGACGCTGTGCACCGGCGAAACTGTTGGACTTCTGGGCCAAGGCGAGCGCCTGGGCATATTGCCCCTGGGCCAGGCGAAGCTGGGCCAACTCATGCCACAGTCGCGCATTGCGCGGTTCGATGCGCAAAGCGCGTTCCAGCGTAGCACTGGCCGCATCCGGGCGCCCTGCTCCCGCGTCCATCTGCGCCCGGTCCAGCAGTGCGATCACGGCCCGGTTGCCCGATGCCGGTGGCAAGGGTGCAGGCTCCGCAGCCGCGGGAAGTTCGGTTCCCGGCACGACATCCCCCTGCACCGGGCTGGTCTGGGCCTGCGCACCCGATGGCGCGGTGACCACGGTCTGGCCTGGCTCCTGGGAGGACGACACACCGCCACCGACAGGGACCGGCGGCAGCATGGGGCTCACGCTGGCGCAACCCGCTAGCAGCAGCAACGCAGCTGTCCAAAGAAAGGCAGAAAATCGTTTCATCAGTCGAACAGCTTACGGAACCAGCTGCGTTGCGTGGACGGGTCTTGACCGGCAGCGTTGTCGCCGCGGGCCGAAGAGGCATCTTGTGGCCCGGGCAACGGTCGCTCGGACGGGTCGCAGGGGGACGAGCCAGCCGGCGCCGACCCCTTGATGAAAGGCAGGAGCACGGACATCTTGCACGCCTCCTCGTGGCTCGCGCCTGCGGGCGGATCGATGGCCACCAGCTCGACGTCTTCAGGCATGCCCGGCTGCAGCGGCTCGGGCTGCATGCTCTTCATCATCTCGCCCCAGACCGTCAGGGCGCCATTGCTGCCGGTCAGCCCGGACGATTTGTTGTCATCACGACCCACCCACACCACCGCGACATGATCGCCGGTGTAGCCCGCAAACCAGCTGTCGCGCAGGTCGTCGGTGGTACCGGTCTTGCCAGCCACATTGATCTCGGCCGGCACCCAGGCACTCAAACCTTGCGCGCTCCCCTCCTTCACCACGCCCTGCAGTGCTGTCGTCAGCAGATAGACCGGCGCCGGTGCGGCGACCGACTCCACGTTGAGCGGATAGCGCTGCAAGGGCTTGCCATCGGCCGTGACGATGTCGCGAATCGCGCGCAGAGGCGTACGGAAACCGCCATCGGCAAAGGTCTGGTACATCTGCGTTACCTCGATGGGTGACAACTCGTAGGCCCCCAGCAAGGACGAGGGAAAGGCCGGCGGGCGCTGCTCAATCCCGAAACGGGGCAGCTTGTCCAGGATGCGGTCAACACCCAGGTCGATGCCCAGCCGCGCGGTCGACACATTGAGCGAGCGCGCCAGCGCCGTGCGCAGCGGCACTTGGCCATAGAACTTGTGATCGTAGTTCTTCGGTTTCCAGTCCGGAGAGCCGCGCTGGCGCCAGACCAGCTCGCTGTCGTCGAGCGGCGTAGCCAGGGTGTATTTCGCCGGGTTCTCGAGCGCTGTCAGGTACACGATGGGTTTGGCCAGCGAGCCGATCTGTCGTTTCGCGTCCAGGGCCCGGTTGTAGCCTGCATAACGCGCCTGGCGCCCCCCCACGATGGCCTGCACCTCGCCGGTCTGGGTGCTGCTGACGACCACGGAGCCTTCCAGCGTGTTGAGGGGCAGCTTGCGCGCCTTCTCGATCTGGTCCAGCCGTTGCGACAGGGCCTGCTCCGCGGACCGCTGGATGCGCGGATCCAGCGTGGTGAAAATTCGCAAACCCTCGCTGCGCAGATCCTCTTCGCGGTAATCGCGCTGCAACTGCCGGTGCACGTATTGCAGGAAGGCGGGATAGGGCGAGGTGCCGGTCGCCGCGCGCGGCGCCACACCAAGCGGCTTTTGCCGGGCCAGCGCGAACTGTGTCTGGCTGATGGTGTCGAGCTTGACCATTTCCTGCAGGACGATATTGCGTCGCTGCAGTGCCTGCTCCGGCTTGCGGCGCGGGTCGTAGATGGCCGGCCCCTTGATCATGCCCACCAGGGTCGCAATCTCGTGCAGTTCGAGCCGCTCCAGTGGCCGGTCGAAATAGAAATAGCTGGCCAGGCCCACGCCATGGATGGCGCGGTTCGCATCCTGCCCCAGGTAGATTTCGTTAAGATAGGTTTCGAGGATTTCGTCCTTGCCGTAGTGCAGCTCCAGCAGCAAGGCCATCAGGACTTCGTTGGCCTTGCGCGTGAGCGTGCGCTCGGACGTCAGGAAGAAGTTTTTCACCAGTTGCTGGGTCAGCGTGCTGCCGCCCTCGATACGCTGACCACTCAGGGTCTTGTAGAGCGCACGCGCGATGCCGCGGGGATCGACGCCCCAGTGCGAATAGAACTTCCGGTCTTCGATGGCAACCAGCGCATCGATCAGGGACTTGGGTACCTGCGAGAGGCGCAGCAGATCGCGGTCCTCGTTGTGGCCGGGGTAGATGCCACCAATCTGCGGTGGCTCCAGGCGCAGTAACGCAATGTCCTTGTCCTCGCCGCCCCGATCCTGGAGCCGGGCCACCGCTCCATCGGCAAACTCGACGCGCACACGCTGTACGGGCTGAAGACCGTCCCAGAAGGCGAATTCACGGCTCGTGAATTCGACGCCCGCAAGGGTGTAGCGGTAGGTGGCCTCGTCGTTAGGCTGCGGATTTTCCCGGTAGCCGATGGACCGCAACTCCTCAACCAGCTGTGCGGGCGTCAGCTTCAACCCCGGATAAACCTCCAGCGCACGGCCATAAACGCGCGCGGGCACTGCGAACTTGCGCCCCTCGAAAGCCTCGCGGATGGTGACATCGAGGTAATAGAGGTAGCCGGTAAGCCCCAGGATTAGGAGCAGGAAGACAACCCGCAAGGCCCGGTGGCGAAAAATAGGCAGCACCCTGAGCTGCAGAAATGGCATCAGCCGGGAGCGTAGCCAGTTCCGGAACAGGTGGAGAAATTTCATGGTGATCGTGACGACTGCTGTTCGTTTCATTGTAGAGGTCGGGCATGCCCTCCATGTTTCGTGTCGTTACATACGCTGCAGTCTGGAATGCATCATCTTTGCTGTCGATGGCGGTGTCCCAATGACAAGGGCCTCGCCATATGGCGAGGCCCTTGTCATGTCCCGGCCTTGCGCCTACTTGCGTGCCGGCGGCACGTCGGTACAGGAACCGTGCGCCACCTCGGCCGCAAGGCCGATGCTTTCGCCCAGCGTGGGGTGCGGGTGAATGGTCTTGCCGATGTCCACCGCGTCGGCGCCCATTTCGATGGCCAGCGCGATCTCGCCGATCATGTCGCCCGCGTGTGTGCCCACGATGCCGCCGCCGACAATGCGATGCGTCTCCTCGTCGAACAGCAGCTTGGTGAAGCCTTCGTCTCGGCCGTTGGCAATGGCACGGCCCGAGGCCGTCCAGGGGAACAGACCCTTCTTGACCTTGACCCCCTGAGCCTTGGCCTGGTCTTCGGTCAGGCCCACCCAGGCCACTTCGGGATCGGTGTAGGCCACGCTGGGGATCACACGGGCGTTGAAGGCGGCTGACGCCAGCTCCTTGTTCCCCTGCAGTTCACCAGCAATGACTTCAGCAGCCACATGGGCCTCGTGCACCGCCTTGTGCGCCAGCATGGGCTGGCCCACGATGTCACCGATGGCGAAGATGTGCGGCACGTTCGTGCGCATCTGGATGTCGACCGGAATGAAACCACGGTCGGTCACCGAGACACCGGCCTTGTCTGCCGCGATCTTCTTGCCGTTGGGGCTGCGGCCAACCGCCTGCAGCACCAGGTCGTAGGTCTGGGGCGCCGGAGCGCCCTCCCCCTCAAACGTCACCTCGATACCCTTGGGTGTGGCCTTGGCCCCGACCGTCTTGGTCTTGAGCATGATGTTGTCGAAACGCGGGGCGTTCATTTTTTGCCAGACCTTGACCAGATCGCGATCGGCGCCCTGCATCAGGCCATCCAGCATTTCCACCACGTCCAGGCGGGCGCCCAGCGTGCTGTAGACCGTGCCCATTTCCAGACCGATGATGCCGCCACCCAGGATCAGCATGCGCTTGGGCACTTCTTTCAGCGCCAGCGCGCCGGTACTGTCCACCACGCGCGGATCCTCGGGCATGAAAGGCAGGCGCACCGCCTGCGAACCGGCGGCAATGATGGCGCTCTTGAAGGCGATGACCTGTTTCTTGCCGGTCTTGTCCTGGGCCGTGCCGGAAGTCTCTTCCACTTCGACATGGTTGGCACCCACGAAAGCACCGTAGCCGCGCACGACCGTGACCTTGCGCATCTTGGCCATGGCGTTCAAGCCGCCGGTGAGCTTGCCGATCACCTTCTCCTTGTGCCCGCGCAGCTTGTCGATATTGACCACGGGCTTGCCGAAGTCCACACCCAAAGCACTCATGTGGCTGACCTCGTCCATCACAGAGGCCACATGAAGCAGCGCCTTGGACGGAATGCAGCCTACGTTCAGGCAGACGCCGCCCAGGGTGGCATAGCGCTCGACCAGCACAACCTTGAGTCCGAGATCGGCCGCACGGAAGGCCGCCGAATAGCCACCGGGGCCGGCACCGAGCACGAGCACATCGCATTCAAGATCGGCGCTGCCGCTGAAACTGGCAGCGGCTGGCGCCGGTGCAGCGGCCTTGGGAGCGGCTGCGGCCGGGGTCGCAGCAGGTGCGGGAGCGGCAACCGACACGGCGGCGGCCCCAGACGCTTCGAGCAGAAGCACGACGCTACCCTCTTTGACCTTGTCGCCGAGCTTGACCTTGAGCTCCTTGACCACACCGCCCTGGCTGGCCGGGATCTCCATGGAAGCCTTGTCGCTCTCCACGGTGATCAGGCTTTGCTCTGGCTTGATGGTGTCGCCGGCCTTGACCAGCAGTTCGATGACCGACACCGACTCGAAGTCGCCAATGTCCGGAACCTTGATTTCAATGAGTGCCATGGAATTTCCTTACAGCATCACCCGGCGGAGATCGCCGAGGACCTGGCTCAGGTAGGCATTAAAACGTGCACCCGCCGCGCCATCGATCACACGGTGGTCATACGACAGCGAAAGCGGCAGGATCAGGCGCGGCTGGAAGGCCTTGCCATCCCAGACCGGCTTCATCGTGTTCTTCGACAGGCCCAGGATCGCCACTTCCGGCGCATTGATCAGCGGCGTGAAGTAGGTGGTACCGATACCACCCAGCGAGGAGATCGAGAAAGTGCCGCCCTGCATGTCGGCCCCGCCGAGCTTGCCCTCGCGTGCCTTCTTGGACAGTTCGGCCATCTCGGCAGAAATCTCGAGCAGGCCCTTCTGGTCAGCGTTCTTGAGCACCGGAACCACCAGGCCGTTGGGCGTATCCGCTGCAAAGCCGATGTTCCAGTAGTTCTTCAGGACCAGCTGATCACCATCGAGGCTGGCATTGAACTCGGGGAATTTCTTGAGCGCGGCCACCGCCGCCTTGATGACAAAAGCGAGCATCGTGACCTTGATGCCTGCCTTTTCATTCTCCTTGTTGACCTGCACGCGCAGTGCTTCCAACTCGGTGATGTCGGCATCCTCGTAGCTGGTGACGTGCGGAATCATCACCCAGTTGCGGTGCAGGTTGGCGCCGCTGATCTTCTTGATGCGCGAGAGTTCCTTGCGCTCGATGGGGCCGAACTTGGCGAAGTCCACCTTGGGCCAGGGCAGGAGGCCCAGGCCGGCGCCATCGCCGCCACCGGAGGCTGAGCCCATGGCTTGGGTGCGTGCGGCACCGCTCATCACGGATCGGGTGAAGTTCTTGACGTCTTGGTCGACGATACGCCCCTTGGGACCGCTGCCCTTGACCTCTTCCAGCGGCACGCCGAGTTCGCGCGCGAACTTGCGTACCGAAGGGCTGGCATGGGGCAGCTGGCCCTTGGGGGCCATCGGATCATGGGCAGGAACAGCCACCGACGCAACGGCGGCGGGCGCCGCCGCAGGTTTGGCGGCTGCCGGTACCGCAGCGGGCGTGGCTGCCGCAGAAGCAACTGGGGCTGTTGCCACCGCGGGCACCGCGCTGGCGCCGGCGTCGGCCGCATCCAGCGTCAGCACGACCGAGCCTTGCGCGACCTTGTCGCCCAGCTTGACCTTGAGCTCCTTGACCACACCGGCGTGGCTGGAGGGGATTTCCATCGAGGCCTTGTCGGACTCGACGGTGATGAGCGACTGCTCGGCCTTGACGGTGTCGCCAGGCTTGACCAGCAATTCGATCACCGCAACGGAGTCGAAGTCGCCGATGTCGGGGACCTTGATTTCTACGATAGCCATGTTTGTTCTTCCTGTTCTTGGAAGCGGGACTTTGTGGCTACGACATCACATCGCTGCGCGATATGAGTCTTCGCCGCAAGATCAACCCGCTTTAAGCGTAAAGCGGATTGATCTTGTCAGTCTTGATCTTGTACTTGGCGATGGCCTCGGCCACCTTCTCCATCGGCATCACGCCCTCTTCGGCGAGGGCCTTGAGCGCGGCGACCACGATGTAGTGGCGGTTGACTTCGAAGTGCTCGCGCAGCTTGCTGCGGAAATCGCTGCGGCCGAAACCATCGGTCCCCAGCACCTTGTAGGTCCGGCCCTTGGGAATGAAGGGGCGGATCTGGTCGCTGAAGTTCTTGATGTAGTCGGTCGAGGCGATCACCGGGCCGGCGTGGGGCTCGAGTTGCTGCGTGACGAAGGGCACGCGCTGCTTTTCGGTCGGGTGCAGCAGGTTCCAGCGCTCGACGTCCTGGCCGTCGCGGGCCAATTCATTGAAGCTCGGGCAGCTCCAGACATTGGCAGCCACGCCCCACTCTTTTTCCAGCAGTTCCTTGGCGAACATGGACTCGCGCAGGATCGAGCCCGAACCCAGCAGATTGACCTGAGGGGCCTTCTTGGCCGCCTTGGCTTCCTGCAGCAGGTACATGCCCTTGATGATCTGCTCTTCGGTCCCGGCCTTGAGCCCGGGCATGGCGTAGTTCTCGTTGAGCAGCGTGATGTAGAAGAAGACGTTGTCCTGCTTCTCCACCATGCGCTTCAAGCCATGGTGCAGGATGATGCCCACTTCGTGCGCGAAGGTCGGGTCGTAGCTCACGCAGTTGGGAATGGTGCTGGCCAGGACCTGGCTGTGACCGTCCTCGTGCTGCAGGCCTTCGCCGTTGAGCGTGGTACGCCCGGAAGTGCCGCCCAGCAGGAAACCGCGTGCCTGCATGTCGCCGGCTGCCCAGGCCAGGTCGCCCACGCGCTGTAGGCCGAACATCGAGTAGTAGATGTAGAAAGGGATCATGATGCGGTTGCTCGTCGAATACGAGGTCGCCGCCGCGATCCAGCTGCTGATGCCGCCCGCTTCATTGATGCCTTCCTGCAGGATCTGGCCGGACTTGTCTTCCTTGTAGTAGCTGACCTGCTCCTTGTCGACCGGGGTGTACTTCTGGCCTTCCGGGTTGTAGATGCCGATCTGGCGGAACAGACCTTCCATGCCGAAGGTACGAGCCTCGTCCACCAGGATGGGCACCACACGCGGGCCCAGGGCCTGGTCGCGCAGCAACTGCGTGAGGAAACGCACATAGGCCTGGGTGGTGGAGATCTCGCGCCCCTCGGCCGTGGGCTCCAGCACCGCCTTGAAGGTCTCCAGGGAAGGCACAGTGAAGCTCTCGCTGGAGCGTGCGCGGCGCTTGGGCAGGTAGCCGCCCAGGGCCTTGCGGCGCTCGTGCAGGTACTTCATCTCCGGCGTGTCGTCGGCCGGCTTGTAGAAGGGAATCTTGGACAGTTCGCTGTCGGGGATCGGGATGTTGAAACGATCGCGCATGTAGCGGATGTCTTCGTCGCCGAGCTTCTTGGTCTGGTGCGCGGTGTTCTTGCCCTCTCCGGCCTTGCCCATGCCCCAGCCCTTGACGGTCTTGACCAGCAACACGGTGGGGCCGCCCTGGGTGTTGTGGGCCTTGTGGAAGGCCGCGTAGACCTTCTGCGCGTCGTGCCCGCCGCGGCGCAGGCCCCATACGTCCTCATCGCTCATCTTGGCCACCATCTCCGCCGTGCGTGGATCGCGGCCGAAGAAATTCTTGCGCACGAATGCACCGTCATTGGCCTTGAACGCCTGGTAGTCGCCGTCCAGCGTGTCCATCATGAGCTTGCGCAAGGCGCCGTCCTTGTCGCGCGCCAGCAGGCCATCCCATTCGCGGCCCCAGATCAGCTTGATCACGTTCCAGCCGGCGCCACGGAACTCACCCTCGAGTTCCTGGATGATCTTGCCGTTGCCGCGCACCGGGCCGTCCAGACGTTGCAGGTTGCAATTCACCACGAAGACCAGGTTGTCCAGCTTCTCACGCGCGGCCAGGCCGATGGCGCCCAGGCTTTCCGGTTCGTCCATCTCGCCGTCACCACAGAAGACCCATACCTTGCGCTGCGACGTGTCGGCAATGCCACGGGCATGCAGGTACTTGAGGAAACGCGCCTGGTAGATCGACATGATGGGCCCCAGGCCCATCGAGACCGTGGGGAACTGCCAGAAACCTGGCATCAGCTTGGGGTGCGGGTAGCTGGGCAGACCCTTGCCGTCGACTTCCTGGCGGAAGTTCAGCATCTGCTCTTCGCTGATGCGGCCTTCCAGGTAGGCACGGGCGTAGATGCCGGGCGAGGAATGCCCCTGGATGTAGAGCAGGTCGCCGCCGTGGGTACCACCTTCATCGGTGTTGTCAGCGTGCCAGAAGTGATTGAAACCGGCCGCGAACATGTGGGCCAGCGATTGGAAGGAGCTGATGTGGCCACCCAGGTCACCGCCGTCGATCGGATCCAGGCGATTGGACTTGACCACCATGGCCATGGCGTTCCAGCGCATATAGGCGCGCAGACGGCCTTCCAGGTCCAGGTTGCCGGGGCTGTGCGCCTCCTGATCCGGCTCGATGCTGTTGACGTAGCCGGTGGTGGCCGAGAAAGGCATGTCGATGCTGTGCTCGCGCGCATGCTCCAGCAATTGCTCCAGCAGGTAATGGGCGCGTTCGGGACCCTCCTGCTCGATCACGGCTTCCAGCGCGTGCTTCCACTCAAGGGTTTCCTGGCTGTCTAGGTCTTCGGCGTTGAGTCCAGACAGGTTCTGGGGCAGGGCTGACATGCGTGTCTCCTCTTGGTTTTAAGCATGGAACTTGTGCGCAGACAAGTTCTTCAGTCAATGTAGAACGATCCCGGAGTTTCTCATAATTTTTCGCCAATTTCAAGGCGTGCTTATCTATTTCATATTATGAATTTCAAACAAACCCAAGAAAGTCATACGGAATACACTAGCTAGACATGGACATACGATTGAGCACACTGCTGCCTAGACTGCGCGAACTCCCCGCGCTGCTCCGCCTGCAGCAGTGGTGGCGGCGGCAGTCCCCACATCGCCAGGACCGCTACGCCATGTTGGCGCCACTGCTGGCCGTTCTGCTATTTCTCGCCGCCATCGTGGCCGCCTTCGGTTACCTGCGACTCGAGGAAATGGAACGCGAACAGGAGGCGGTACGCCGTGACGTGGAATACGCACAGCAGCGTATGCGCCTGCGCCTGCTGGAACGTCAGGAGGAACTGGTGCGCCTGGCCCAGGAAATCTCCGGCCAGGAGGTCGATACCGAGCAGTTCCGCAACCGCGCCAACGTACTGCTGCACCAGTACCCCGAGCTGCAAGGCCTGAGTTGGCTTGACGAACGCCGCCGCCTGCGCGCAGCCCAGGGCAATCCCGGCGTGGCCCACAGCTTGGCCAATAGCCCCGGCCGTACCAGTGCGTTGCCGGAAAAACCCAGCGAAACAGAGAACGCCTTTGCCCTGGCGCGGGAACTGCGCCAGCCCATCTACGTGCAGCGCAGCGCCACGCCAGACGGCACCTCTCTATTGGAGCTGCACCTGCCCCTGCAAAGCCGCACCCGCTTCAGCGGTGTGCTGTTGGCCGAATACTCGCTGGACACGCTCTACCGCTATGGCGTCCCCTCGGAAGTCTCGGCCCGCTACGCCGTCTCGCTGCGAGACTCACGCGGCGAAGTACTGGCCGGCAGCAGCGCGCCCAAACGCAACCGGGCAGGCCAGTGGCTGGGCTGGGCCGCCAGCGCGAACGAATACGAGGTCCCGGTCTCGCCCGTGGGCAATGGCCTGGTGCTGCACGCCCAGGCCTACCGCGCCTCGCTGGGTGTGATCGGCAGCGGCCTGTTCTGGCTGGTGGGCACGCTCAGCGCGATGACCGCCTGGATGCTGATCGCCAACTGGCGCCACACGCGCCGACGCATGCAGGCCCAGCAGGCCCTGGTGCTGGAGACCAATTTCCGCCGCGCCATGGAGAACTCTATGCCCACCGGCATGCGCGCGCTGGACCTGCAGGGCCGCATCACCTATGTCAACGCCGCCTTCTGCCAGATGACGGGCTGGAGCGAACGCGAGCTGGTTGGCTGTACCGCCCCCTTCCCCTATTGGCCCGAGGAAGACCGCGACATGCTGATGGGACGGCTGGAAGACGAGTTGACCGGCCGTGTGACCCCGGGGGGCTTCCAGGTGCGCGTCAAGCGCAAGGACGGCACCCTGTTCGATGCCCGCATCTACGTCTCGCCGCTGATCGACGCGCGCGGCCTGCAGACTGGCTGGATGACCTCGATGACCGACATCACCGAGCCCAACCGCGTGCGCGAGCAGCTCTATGCCTCCTACGAGCGATTCACCACCGTACTGGAGGCCCTGGACGCCTCGGTGTCGGTGGCACCGCTGGGCACAGACGAACTGCTGTTCGCCAACAAGCTCTACCGGCTCTGGTTCCACGAACACAGCAGCGGCCATGTGCGCCTTTCCACCCAGGCTGGCATGCCGGCCCGTGTGAGCAGCGAGGACAGCCACGACAGCGTGGACGGCCTGATGGGCATGCCCACCAGCGCCCTGCCCGATGCCGAGGTCGAAAACGCCGAAGTCTATGTGGAGGAACTCGACAAGTGGCTGGAGGTGCGCACTCGTTACCTGACCTGGGTGGATGGCCGCCTGGCGCAGATGGTCATCGCCACCGACATCACGCCGCGCCGCCTGGCCGAGGCCCAGTCCGCCGCCCAGGCCGAGCGCGCACAGACTGCCAGCCGCCTGATCACCATGGGCGAGATGGCCTCCAGCGTCGCGCACGAGCTCAACCAGCCTCTGACCGCCATCAACAACTACTGCAACGGCATGGTCTCGCGCATCAAGGCCCAGCAGATTTCCGAGGAGGACCTGCTGGGCGCATTGGAAAAAACTGCCAAGCAGGCCCAGCGCGCCGGCCAGATCATCCAGCGCATCCGTTCCTTCGTGAAGCGCAGCGAACCCAACCGAACGCTCTCCGAGATCACGGTCATGGTCAACGAAGCGGTGGAGCTGGCCGAGATCGAGCTGCGGCGCTACAACGTGCGTCTGAGCTACTTCATGGCCGACCTACCCCCTGTGCTGGTCGACCCCATCCTGATCGAGCAGGTGCTGGTCAACCTGCTCAAGAACGCGGCTGAATCCATTGTCCATGCCCAGCGCCCGCCCCAGCAGCGCCGTGTAGAGCTGCACGTGCTGCCCGCCCTCGTGGAGGGCAAGCCGGTCGTCGAGTTCACCGTGACAGACACCGGCCGCGGCATTGCCCCAGAGGTCATGGCCCGCCTGTACGAGGCCTTCCACACGACCAAGGCCGAGGGCATGGGCATCGGCCTGTCCCTGTGCCGTTCCATCGTCGAGTCACACCAGGGCCGGATGAAGGCCGAGAACCTCTACAATGGCTCCGAAGTCACAGGCTGCCGCTTCACCTTCTGGCTGCCTGCGGACGGACAAACGGCTGCGTCAGCCGCCTCACAACTGCAAGCAGAGAAAATCTCAGGTTAGAGCATGAGTCTGATTCCGAAAAAAGGCACGGTCTATGTGGTCGACGACGACGAGGCCGTGCGCGACTCGCTGCAATGGCTGCTCGAGGGCAAGGACTACCGGGTACGTTGCTTCGACTCTGCCGAGTCCTTCCTGAACCGCTACGACCCCCGTGAGGTTGCCTGCCTCATCGTCGACATCCGCATGGAAGGCATGACCGGGCTGGAACTGCAGAACCGCCTGCTCGAAAGCCATTCCCCCCTGCCCATCGTCTTCATCACCGGCCACGGCGACGTACCCATGGCGGTGGACACCATGAAAAAGGGTGCCATGGACTTCATCCAGAAGCCCTTCAAGGAAGACCAGCTGGTGACCCTGGTCGAGCGCATGCTGGACCGCGCCCGAGACACCTTCAGCGTGCACCAGCAGGCCGCCAGCCGTGACGCCCTGCTTGCCAAGTTGACCCTGCGCGAAAGCCAGGTGCTCGAGCGCATCGTCGCCGGCCGCCTCAACAAGCAGATCGCCGACGACCTTGGCATCAGCATCAAGACAGTGGAGGCCCACCGCGCCAACATCATGGAAAAGCTCAACGCCAATACCGTGGCCGACCTGCTCAAGATCGCCCTGGGACAAGCCGCCAAGGCCTGACCCGCTCTGCACGCATCCGACGCCCGCCCCCGCGGGCGTTTTTACTTGAACGAAGACGACGACATGACCCAGACCTCCGCCCGCCTGATCGACGGCAATGCCCTCTCTCAACAACTGCGCGGCGACGTCGCCCAACGTGCCGCCGCCCTCAAGGCGCGTGGCATCACGCCCGGTCTCGCTGTGGTGCTGGTCGGCGACAACCCGGCCTCCCAGGTCTATGTGCGCAACAAGGTCAAGGCCTGCTCCGAAGCCGGCCTGCATTCGGTATTGGAGAAGTACGAAGCCTCCATGACCGAGGCGCAGTTGCTAGCGCGCGTGGAAGCCCTGAACAATGACCCGACCATCCACGGCATCCTGGTGCAGTTGCCCCTGCCGGCACACATAGACGCGCACAAGGTCATCGAGGCCATCTCCCCGGCCAAGGACGTGGATGGCTTCCACGTGGCCAGCGCGGGCGCGCTCATGGTGGGGCAGCCCGGTTTCTGGCCCTGCACCCCTTACGGCTGCATGAAGATGCTGGAAAGCATCCACTACGACCTCAAGGGCAAACATGCAGTGGTCATCGGGCGCTCCAACATCGTGGGCAAGCCCATGGCGCTGATGCTGCTGCAGCAGAACGCCACGGTGACGATCTGCCACAGCGGCACGAAGGATCTGAAAGCCATGACCCTGCAGGCCGACGTGGTGGTCGCAGCCGTGGGCAAGCGCAATGTGCTGACCGCCGACATGGTCAAACCCGGTGCCGTGGTGATTGACGTGGGCATGAACCGCAACGATGAGGGCAAGCTCTGCGGCGACGTGGACTTCGAGGGCGTGAAGCAGGTGGCGGGCTGGGTCACCCCGGTGCCCGGCGGCGTCGGGCCCATGACCATCACCATGCTGTTGGTCAACACCCTGGAAGCTGCCGAACGCATGGCAGGCTGATCGGCATCATCAGCAAAAGCAATGAGGACATGGCTTGAATCGGGCCCCACAGACCGCACAATGCAAGATATGAGCAATCCCCTCCTCGACGCTTCCGACCTGCCTCCCTTCGACCGTATCCGTCCGGAACACGTGGCCCCGGCCATGGACGTCTTGTTGCAGACCTCCAATAAGGCGCTGGAACATGTCACCGCAGCGGACTTCCCGGCCGACTGGTCGGCCATCGCTCGGGAACTGGATGTGGCCACCGAGAAGCTGGGCCGCGCCTGGGGCGCCATCAGCCACCTCAACAGCGTGGCCGACACGCCCGAGCTGCGTGCCGCCTACAACGAGGCCCTGCCAAGGGTGACCGAGTTCTGGACCCGCCTGGGATCCGACGAGCGCCTGTACGCCAAGTACAAGACCATCGATCCTTCCAGCCTGAATGCAGAGCAGCGTCAGGCGCACCAGAACGCCTTGCGCAACTTCGTGCTGGGCGGGGCCGACCTGCGTGACGCCGCCAAGGAGCGCTTTGCCCAGATCCAGGAGCGCCAGGCCGAGCTGAGCCAGAAGTTCAGCGAAAACACCCTCGATGCCACCGATGCCTGGTCCTATTACGCCAGCGCAGCCGAACTCGAAGGCGTGCCAGCCGACGTGCGACAGGCCGCGCGCGCAGCCGCCGAAACTGAAGGTAAGGAAGGCCACAAGCTCACGCTTAAGATGCCCTGCTACCTGCCCGTCATGCAGTTCGCCAAAAGCAGCGAGCTGCGCCACAAACTC
This sequence comes from Hylemonella sp. GW821-FHT10B10, assembly GCF_059415585.1. Lineage (NCBI taxonomy): Bacteria > Pseudomonadati > Pseudomonadota > Betaproteobacteria > Burkholderiales > Comamonadaceae > Hylemonella > Hylemonella sp. GW821-FHT10B10. The sequence goes on from NZ_JBWKNN010000001.1 coordinate 1,598,896, forward strand.
TACCGCGCCTACACCACGCGGGCCTCCGACCAGGCCGAAGGTGATGGCGCCAAGTTTGACAACAGCGCGCTGATCCGCGAAATCCTGGCCCTGCGCCAGGAAGAAGCCCGGCTGCTGGGTTACCTGAACTTCGGTGAAGTCTCGGTCGTGCCCAAGATGGCCGAGTCCCCCCAGCAGGTGGTGCGTTTCCTTCGCGATCTGGCCCAGAAGGCCCGGCCCTACGCCGAGCAGGACGTAGCCGACCTCCGCGCCTATGCGCGGGACGAGCTGGGCATGACCGACCCGCAACCCTGGGACTGGTCCTATGCCTCCGAGCGCCTCAAGGAAGCGCGCTACGCCTTCAGCGAGCAGGAGGTCAAGCAGTACTTCACGGCACCGCGCGTGCTGGCGGGCCTGTTCAAGATCATCGAGACTCTGTTCGAGGTCTCCATCCGGCGCGACGCGGCCCCGGTCTGGCACCCGGCAGTGGAGTTCTACCGCATCGAACGCGACGGCCAGCTGGTCGGCCAGTTCTACCTCGACCAGCCGGCCCGCCCCGGCAAGCGCGGCGGCGCCTGGATGGACGATGTGCGCTCACGCTGGCTGCGCCCGGACAACGGCCGCCTGCAGATGCCGGTGGCCCACCTGGTCTGCAATTTTGCCGACGGCGTGGGAGACAAGCCCCCGCTGCTCACGCACGACGACGTCATCACCCTCTTCCACGAATTCGGCCATGGCCTGCACCACCTGCTGACGCAGGTCAACGAACGTGATGTCTCGGGCATCAGCGGCGTCGAATGGGATGCGGTGGAGCTGCCTAGCCAGTTCATGGAGAACTTCTGCTGGGAATGGGACGTGCTCAGGCACATGACGTCCCATGTCGAAACCGGTGAGCCCCTGCCGCGCGCGCTCTACGACAAGATGATCGCCGCCAAGAACTTCCAGAGCGGCCTGCAGACACTGCGGCAAATCGAGTTCGCCCTGTTCGACATGCTGCTGCACACCGAGCACGACCCGCAACAGGACTTCATGCCCCTGCTCGACCTGGTACGTGCCGAAATCGCCGTACTGCAGCCGCCAGCCTGGAGCCGTACGGCCCACACCTTCAGCCACGTATTTGCCGGGGGCTACGCGGCCGGCTACTACAGCTACAAGTGGGCCGAGGTGCTGAGCGCCGACGCCTATGCCGCCTTCGAGGAAACAGCGGGTAACGAGGGCTTGCCGAATGTAAAAACCGGGCGAAAATACCGCCAGGCCATCCTGGAGGCAGGCGGTAGCCGTCCAGCCATCGAATCCTTCAAGGCCTTCCGTGGGCGCGAGCCCAGCCTGGACGCCCTGTTGCGGCACCAGGGCATGGCCCGCTCCTAGGAAATCAGCACATAAGGAATAATGAGGCGCATGAAGACCCTATACCGACTCCGCCAGGCAGCCCTGCTGGCTGCGGCTGCCGTCCTGGCCCTGCTCCCCGTCCTGGCTTCGGCCCAGGGCATCTACCGCATCGTTGGCCCGGACGGCCGGGTCACCTTTTCCGACAAACCGCCCACCAGCAGCGAGAAGGCCACGGCCCTGAGTCCAAGCGGCCGCTCGGCGCAAAGCGGCACGGCTGGCGAATTGCCCTTCGAACTGCGAGAGGCCATGAACCGCTACCCGGTGACGCTGTATACCGGCGACAACTGCGAGCCCTGTGGTGCAGCCCGCAATCTGCTGAACTCGCGCGGTATTCCCTTTACCGAACGGACCATCATCACGGCCCAAGACGTCGAGGCGCTCAAACGCTTGGGCATGGAAGCCATGATCCCGGCTGCGACTATCGGCGGACAACGCCTCAAAGGCTATTCCGAAGGCGAGTGGAGTGGATACCTTGACGCTGCAGGCTACCCCAAGACCTCCCGCCTGCCCTCCGGCTATCGCAACCCTTCGGCCAGCCCACTGGCGCCTATTGCAGAAGCCGCACCCGCTCCGGCGGCAGGCCCAGTGGCCGCCCCGCCTACGCCCAGCGCACCAGCTCCCGGCCCCACGCCGGACAATCCGACCGGCATCGTCTTCTGATCCACAAGGGGCCTCGCGAGGCCCCTTGTCCATTCAGTACATCAGGGTCTTCACGCCGCTGGCCGTGCCGAGCAGGCAGACCTGGGCACGCTGGTGCGCGAACACCCCCACGGTCAGCACACCCGGCCACTGGTTGACCTCGGACTCGAAAGCCAGGGGATCCCTGATCTGCAGGCCCGTCACGTCCAGGATGTGCTGGCCGTTATCGGTCACCAGCGGCTGTCCATCCTTCAGACGCAGCCGGGCCGTGCCGCCCAGGGCAGCAAACTGGCGTACCAGGCGCTGGGTCGCCATGGGAATTACTTCGACCGGCAGCGGGAACTTGCCCAGCACCGCGACTTGCTTGGACTCGTCGGCAATGCAGACAAAACGGCGCGACTGGGCCGCCACGATCTTCTCGCGTGTGAGCGCCGCGCCGCCGCCCTTGATCATGTTGCCTTGGCCATCGATCTCGTCGGCGCCGTCGATGTAGACCGAGAGTTCGCCGACTTCGTTGGCATCGAACACCGGGATGCCCAGCGCCCGCAGCCGCTCGGTGCTCGCCACCGAGCTTGAAACGGCGCCCCTGATCTGGCCCTTCATACTCGCCAATGCGTCGATGAACTTGTTGACCGTGGAGCCGGTGCCGACCCCGACGATCTCGCCGGGAACCACGTAGTGCAATGCGGCCTGGCCGACCAGGGTTTTGAGTTCATCTTGGGTGAGCATGGGCATCGAAAAGGTAGGGTGGATGATCTGGGAAAATCGGAGGAACTGCAGGAATTATCCAATGTCTCTGATCCCCTACGCGCTTTCCCGTGCCATGTTGTTCCGCCTCGACCCGGAAGCTGCACATGAACTCACCATCAACATGCTGGCCCGCACCCAGAACACGCCCCTGGCCTGCACCTACAGCATGGCACGTGTGGAGGACCCCGTCACCCTGGCCGGGCTGACGTTTCCCAATCGTGTGGGCATGGCCGCCGGCCTGGACAAGAACGCCCGCTGCATTGACGGCCTGGGTGCCATGGGCTTCGGCTTCGTCGAGGTCGGTACCGTGACGCCGCTGGCCCAGCCCGGCAACCCCAAGCCCCGCATGTTCCGCCTGCCGGCAGCGAATGCGTTGATCAATCGCATGGGGTTCAACAACGAGGGCCTGGACGCCTTCCTGGCCCATGTGCAGCGCGCCACCTTCCGCCGCCGCAGCGGCACGCCCCTGCTGCTCGGCCTGAACATTGGCAAGAACGCCGCCACCCCCATCGAGCGTGCCACCGATGATTACCTGATCGGCCTGACCGGCGTTTACCCCCACGCCGACTACGTCACCATCAACATCTCCAGCCCGAACACCAAGAACCTGCGCGCGCTGCAGAGTGATGAGGCCCTGGACGCCCTGCTCGGCACCATAGCGTCCCGGCGTGAACAACTGGCGCAGCAGCACGGTAAACGCGTGCCTCTTTTCGTGAAGATCGCCCCGGACCTGGACGAGGAGCAGGTCAAGGTGATTGCGGCCACCCTGCTGCGGCACAAGATGGATGGTGTGATCGCCACCAACACCACGCTCAGCCGCGAAGCGGTTCAAGGCCAGCCCCACGCCGAGGAAACGGGTGGCCTCTCGGGCGCGCCGGTGCTGGAGATGAGCAACCGCGTGATCCGCCAGCTGCGCGCTGCGCTGGGCCCGGCGTATCCCATCGTCGGCGTGGGCGGCATCCTGAGCGCCGCAGATGCCGTGAGCAAGATCGACGCCGGTGCCGACCTGGTGCAGATCTACACCGGCCTGATTTATCAGGGTCCGCAGTTGGTGAAAGAGGCCGCCATGGCCATCAAGGCCCGGTACACGGGTCGCTGAAGTGAGCGGCCCTAGTCTGCGGCGCTGGAAAGCAGGGGCTGGTCCCAGGAGGGTTCGCCGGCAAAACGCTCGGCGAGAAACTGCACGAAGTTGCGTATGCGTTCCGGCAGCCGTCGATCCGGCAGAAACACGGCATACAGCGTGCTCTCCTGCAGCGCGTACTCCGGAAACAGCTGGACTAGGCGTCCGGCCACGATGTGCTCGCTGGCCGCGAAAGACGGCAAGACAGCGATGCCTACGCCGGCCACGGCCGCATCGAGGATGCCCTCGGCCACGTTCGCGCGCAGATTGCCCGACACGTTGACGGTCAGTTCGCCTTCACGTCCGCGAAAGCGCCATTCATTGCCCTTGGGCTTGTCGTAGACCAGGCAGTTGCAATTCAGCAGATCGCGCGGGGTGCGCGGCGTCGCATGGGCTGCCAGATAGGCCGGCGCAGCCACCACGACCCAGCGGCAGGGCGCCAGCCGGCGCGCGACCAGATTGCTCAGGCGTGGCTCTTCAGCCAGGCGGACCACCAGATCGGCGCTGCCCGAGATCAGGTCGGCAAAACGCTCCGAAAGGGTGACATCGATCTGGATCGAGGGGTTGTGCAAAAGAAACTCACTCACGGCCGGCAGCAGGTGCAGGCGCCCGAAGGTGATGGCCGTGCTGATGCGGATCAAGCCATGGGAGCCACGTGACAGCTCCTCGACGTCGCGCACGGCGTCCCCAGCGTCGGCCACAATGCGGGCGCAACGCTCGTAGAAGCGCTCGCCCGCCTGGGTCAGGCCCAACTTGCGAGTGCTGCGGTTGAGCAGCTTCACGCCCAGTGACGCCTCAAGTTCCTGGATATGGCGGCTCGCCAAGGCCTTGGATATCCCGCAACGATCAGCGGCCACGGTGAAGCTCTTGGCATCCACCACCGCGACGAAGGTGGCCAAGGCGTTCAGATCGCGCATCGCGCACCACCCGTAAACAATGAATTCACAGAAACCCGTTTCCTAAGCCTGAGCTTAAAAGTATATTCGTCCGGAGCTTGTACGCTGCGCCCGTGCCTTTGCATGGCCGTCTTGCCCATCCTTGAAAGACCGATATCGTGATCTGGAGCGAAGAATATTCCGTGACCCGCGAGGGCGTTCAACTGCATGTGTTCCGCAAGCGGGCCCAGGCACCCGTGGCGGGCGAGACGCCGCGCCCGGTACTGATGCTCGTGCACGGCTCCACCGTCTCGGGACGCAACACCTATGACCTGCAGGTGCCCGGCGGCAAAGACTATTCGGTGATGGACTATTTCGCCGAGCGCGGTTATGACGTCTGGACCATGGACCATGAGGGCTACGGCCGTTCGGGCTGGTCGGGCCGTGGCAACAGCGACATCCAGACCGGGGCCAAGGATCTGGCCGCCGCCATTCCCCTGGTGCTGCAAAAGACCGGCGCGAAAAAGATCAACCTGTTTGGCTCGTCCTCCGGCGCCCTGCGCGCCTGCCTTTACACGGCCGCACATCCCGACACTGTCGCCCGACTGGGCCTTTCTGCCCTGGTCTACACCGGGGCCGGCTCTCCCACGCTGGAGCAGCGTCGCAAGAAGTTGCCCGAGTACTCGGCCAGCCCGCGCCGCAAGGTGGACTTGGCCTTTTATGAGGGCATGTTCAACCGCGACAAGCCCGGCAGCAGCGAGGACGTCGTGCCCAAGGCCATCGCCGCGGCAGAGTTGCCGCTGGTCAGCGAGGTGCCGACGGGCACTTATGTGGACATGTGCGCCAACCTGCCGGTGGCCACGCCCGAGGCCATCCCCTGCCCCGTGCTGGTGATCCGCGGCGAATACGACGGCATCGCCGCTGAGCCTGACCTGCTGGACTTCTTCGCCCGCCTGCCTACCAAGGACAAGGAGTTCGTGGTGCTCTCAGGCATCGCCCATAACCCCATGATGGGTGTGCAGCGGAACAAGTTCCACTACGCACTCGAGACTTTCCTGCGCCGGCCTGCTTGAGCGTCCTACAAGACCTGAAGGTACACAAATGACACAAGTACAGTGGACCGGTGGCATCGAGCACTGGACCCGCAAGGGCGACATCAAGCTCTTTCTCTGGCAGAAACCCGCCAATCCCAAGGTGCCCAGTGCCGGCACCATCCTCTTCGTACATGGTTCTTCCATGGCCTCGCAGCCGACCTTTGACCTTTCGGTTCCAGGTCGGCCACACTCCTCGGTCATGGACTGGTTTGCCGAACGCGGCTTCGACACCTGGTGCATGGACAACGAAGGCTATGGCCGCTCCGACAAGCATCGGCCCATCAACTTCGATATCAGCAACGGTGCCGATGACCTGGCCGCAGGCAGCGAGTACATCCTGGGCAAGACCGGCGCCCGCCAGTTGATGGTCTATGGTATTTCTTCCGGTGCGCTCAAGGCTGCGTTGTTCACCGAACGCCATCCGGAGCGCGTGGCCCGTCTGGCCCTGGACGCTTTCGTCTGGACCGGCGAAGGCAGCCCGACCCTGGCCGAGCGCAAGAAGAAATTGCCGGAATTCATCGCCAGGAACAGCCGTCCCATCGACCGGGCCTTTGTGCACAGCATCTTCAACCGCGACCACCCTGGCTGCGCCGACGAAGCAACCAAAGAGGCCTTCGCCGATGCCATCCTCACACTGGACAGCGCCATGCCCACCGGAACCTATGTGGACATGTGCTCAAAGCTGCCGATCATCGAACCGCGCAGGATCCAGGCGCCCACGCTCATCATGCGCGGCGAATTCGACGGCATCGCAAGCCTGGACGATCTGCTGAAGTTCTACCAGCTGCTGCCCTGCAGCAACAAGCAGTTCAGCATCATGCAGGGTATCTCCCATGCGAGCTTCCAGCAGAAGAACTATCTAATGGTCTACGCCATCCTGCACGGCTTCTTCGCCATGCCTGAACCAAGCTACAAGGGGTAATTCCATGCACATGCAAGCCAACACACGTCGCCTTCTGCTCGCCGGCCTGCTGGGTCTGTCGGCCTTCGGCGCCGCCGCGCAGGGCTATCCCAATCGCCCGGTGAAGATCGTCGTGCCCTTCGGTCCGGGCGGTTTCACCGACGTCGTCGCGCGCATCCTGGGGCAGAAGCTGGGCGCGGCCATGGGCGGCTCTTTCGTGATCGAGAACAAACCCGGCGCCGGCTCCACCATCGGCGCCGATCAGGTTGCCAAGGCCGCCCCCGATGGCTACACCCTGGTCATGATCTCCTCGACCCACACGATCAGCCCGGCTCTCTACAAGAGCATCCCCTACGACCCGATCAAGAGCTTCACACCGATCAGCAAGCTGGTGGATTCCGCCTATGTGCTGGTGGTCAACGCCAGCAACGTGAAAGCCAACAACGTGAAGGAGTTCATCGCGCTGGCCAAAGCCCAGCCCGATACCCTGCGCTACGCTTCCTCGGGCAACGGCAGCACGCAGCACCTGATGGGTGGCCTGTTCATCTCCATGACCGATGCCAAGCTGCAGCACATCCCCTACCGGGGCAGCAATCTGGCCATGACCGACCTGATCGGTGGCGTGGTGGAAAGCAGTTTTGCCGGCGTCACCAATGCGCTGCCCCATCTGGCCAGCGGCAAGCTCAAGGCCCTCGCCGTGACCACGGCCACCCGCGCTCCGCAACTGCCCGACGTGCCCACGATGCAGGAAGCCGGCGTGGCCGGTTACGACGCCAGCAACTGGCTGGCCCTGCTGGGTCCCGCTGGCATGCCCAAGGAAATCGTGCAACGCCTCAACCGCGAGATCGCCAAGCTCATGGCATTGCCCGACACCCAGAAGGCATTGTTCGATGCGGGTGTGCAGGTCAGCCTGTCCACGCCTGAAGGCCTGACCAAGCTCATGCAGGACGAGACCGTCAAGTGGGGCAAGATCGTCAAGGACGCCGGCGTCACCATCGACTGAGCCGGCTCAGAGCAGTTTCAGCACCTGTTCCGCTATCGCCAGGCTGCTGGTCAGCCCGGGTGATTCAATACCGAAAAGGTTGACCAGGCCGGGCACGCCGTGCCCGGCCTGCCCCTGGATCTGGAAGTCACGCGCCGCCTCGCCCGGACCATTGATCTTCGGCCTTATGCCGGCGTAACCGGCCAGCAAGGCCCCGTCGGGCAGACCCGGCCAGTACTTGCGGACCTCGGCGTAGAAGGCATCACCACGCGCCGGGTCCACCACCAGTTCACCCGGCGAGTCCACCCACTGCACGTCGGGGCCGAACTTGGCCTGGCCACCCAGATCGATCGTCAGGTGCACGCCCAGACCGGCGGCCTCGGGCACCGGATAGATCAGGCGAGCAAAAGGCGAACGGCCACTGAGCGTGAAGTAGTTGCCTTTAGCGTAGTACTCGCCGGGGACGTGTACCGGGTCCAGGCCCTCGAAACGGCGCGCCAGCGTCGGCGCATGCACCCCCGACGCATTGACCACCGTGCGGGCAAGCAGCTGCGTGCCATCCTGTGCCGTCAGCGCCAAACCCTGCGATATCACGCGCGCACGCGCCAGGGGCGAATTGAAGGCCAGCAGGCCGCCGGCGTTTTCCAGGTCCCCCTGCAAGGCCAGCATCAGGCCGTGGCTGTCCACGATGCCGGTGCTGGGAGAGTGGACGGCCGCCACGCATTCCAGCGCCGGCTCCAAAGCCTGGGCCTGTTCACGCGTCAGCAGGACAAGATCGTTGACACCATTCGCTGCGGCCTTGGCGATGATGCCCTGCAACTCGCTCACCTGCGCCTGGGATGTCGCGACGATGAGCTTGCCGCAACGCCGGTGCCCGATGCCGCGCTCGGTACAGTAGTCGTAAAGCATCTGCCGACCCTGCACGCAGAGCCGGGCCTTGAGCGAACCTTGAGGATAGTAGATGCCGGCGTGGATGACCTCGCTGTTACGCGAGCTGGTCTGGGTACCGATGGCGTCCATCGCCTCCAGCACCAGCACCTCACGCCCGGACAAGGCCAGCGCCCGCGCCGTCGCCAGGCCCACCACACCTGCCCCCACCACCACCGCATCCACCTGCTCCACAGCTCAGCTCCTCAGAAGGGCAAAGCTGGGAGCATAAGCGAGCAGCCGATCAGCCCTCTTCGCCGCCCAGGGCCTTGTAGAGCTGAGCGGCGGCCGACCACATGGCGCGGCGAACCTGGATCAGGTTCTGCTGCACCGTGAAAAGCTGGCGCTGCGCGTCCAGCACCTCGAGGAAGCTGCCCACACCCTGGCGGTAACGCGCCTGCGCAATGTCGGCCGCGCGCAGTTGCGAACGCTCCTGCGCCTCCACCGCCTTGAGCTGCTCGGCCAGTTGGTCGCGCGAGACCAGCAGATCGGCCACCTCGCGGAAGGCCTGCTGCACGGTACGCTCGTAATCCGCCACCGCGATCTCCTTGCGCACCGTGGCCAGGTCCAGGCTGGAACTGTTGCGGCCGTAGTCGAAGATGGGCAGGCTGATGCTGGGCGTGAAGCTCCAGGCATCGGATCCGCTCTTGAACAGACCGTCGATCTCGCGGCTGGCCGTTCCGGCCGAAGCGGTCAGGGCGATACGCGGGAAGAAGGCCGCGCGCGCTGCGCCGATGTTCGCGTTGGCCGCCAGCAGGCGCTGCTCGGCCGCCAGAACGTCGGGGCGACGCACCAACACCTGCGAAGGCACGTCGGCCTGCTGTTCCAGCGTGATGCCCTGCTCGGCCAGCGCCTTGCCCGCAGGCAGGTCCTTGGGCTCGGTCCCGACCAGGGCACGCAGGTAGTTGCGCGCTGCCGATTGCTGGCGCAACAGGGCCGACACTTCGGCGCGTGCCCCCTCAAAAGCTGCATCGGCCTGCAGGTAGTCCAGGTCGCCAGCCAGTCCCGCCTGGCGCCGGCGGTCCACCAGCTCACGGGTCTGGGCCCGGGTCTCCAGGGCGGACTGGGCCAGTACCAGACGCTCCTGCGCCTCGCTCAAAGAGAGATAGGCATCGGCCACACTGGACACCAGCGTCAGGCGGAAGGAACGCTCGGCCTGCTCCGTCGCCAGGTAGGAAGCCTTGGCGGCTTCGCTGAGGCTGGCCACACGCCCCCAGAAGTCGAGCTCGAAAGACGACAGACCGACGTTGACGTCGGCACGCTGGCCGATCACCGCTGCACCGGTCGTCGACAGGTCGGCCGGCGTGCGGCTGCGCGTCAGCGAGCCGCCGACGGCAAGCGTGGGCAGGCGGTCGGCCCGCTGGATGCCGTAGAGCGCCTGGGCCTCGGCCACGCGGGCCGTGGCGATACGCAGGTCGCGGTTGTGTTCCAGGGCCAGCTTGATCAGGGCGCGCAGGCGCTCGTCGGGGAAGAAGCTGGCCCAGTCCACCGGCTTGCTCGGTGCCGCAGCGGCCTTGACATCGTCGGGCCAGGCGTCCGGTACGGCGAGCGCGGGACGCTCGTACGTGGGCGCGAAGGAACAGCCGGCCAGGGCCAGCACCGCGAGCATAGCTGCGTAACGAATTTGCTTAGGCGCCATGGTGGCCCTCCTCGCCTGCGGATGCACCGCGCTGACGGCTGTGACCCGGGAACAATCGGCTCACAACCAGGTAAAACACCGGCACCAGGAAGATGGCCAGCACAGTGGCTGCGATCATGCCGCCCATCACACCGGTGCCAATGGCATGCCGGCTCTGCGCGCCCGCGCCAGTGGAGATGGCCAGGGGCAGCACGCCGACGATGAAGGCGATCGAGGTCATCAGGATGGGGCGCAGACGCAGGCGGCAGGCCTCGAGGATGGCTTCCTTGAGCGCCATGCCCTGGTCCTGCAAGGTGCGCGCGAACTCGATGATCAGGATGGCGTTCTTCGAGGACAGGCCGATCGTCGCGATCAGGCCAACCTTGAAGTAGACGTCATTGGGCAGGCCGCGCATGTAAACCGCCAGCAGCGCACCGAAGATGCCCAGCGGCACCACCAGCATGACCGAGAACGGAATCGTCCAGCTCTCGTAGAGTGCGGCCAGACAGAGGAAGACCACGACCAGCGAAACCGCAAACAGGAGCGGCGCCTGCGAGCCCGACAGACTTTCCTCGAAGGAGGTGCCGGACCAGGAATAGCCTATGCCGTTCGGCATCTGGCCCGCCACGTCACCCATGGCCTGCATGGCCTCGCCCGTGCTGTGGCCCGGTGCCGGGTTGCCCGAAAGCTTGACGGAGGGCACGCCGTTGTAGCGGTCCAGGCGGGGGGCACCGACCATCCACAAGGGCTTGACCACCTCGGACAAGGAGACCATGCCGCCACTGCGGTTGCGCACCTGCACACGCATCATCGCCTCGGGGCTGGTACGCACCGAAGGATCCGCCTGCATCTGCACGCGCAGGATACGACCCTGGCGCTCGAAGTCGTTGATGTAGGACACGCCGAACAGGGTCTGCAAAGTGTCATTGAGCGTGCCGATGTCCACGCCCAGAGCCTGCGCCTTCTCGCGGTCGATCTGCAGCAGAAGCTGCGGACCCGGCGGCATGCCCTCCATGCGCACGCCGGCCAGGGCCTTGTTGGCGTTAGCCACCTGCACGGCCATGGCCTGGGCCGCGGCCAGTTGCTCACGGCCCAGACCGCCTCGGTCCTGCAGGCGGAAGTCGAAACCACCCACAGCCGCCAGCTCGGGGATGGGCGGCGGATTGACGCTGAAGATGAAGGCCTGCTTGATGCCGAAGAGCATCATGTTGGCGCGCTGGACCACAGCGGTGGCACTGCTCTCCTTGGCCTTGCGCTCGTCCCAATTCTTCAGGCGCGTGAAGATCAGGCCCGCGTTCTGGCCGCGGCCGAAGAAGGAGAAGCCGACCACGCCCACGGTGTGTTCCACCTCGGGCTGTGCCAGAAAGAACTGCTCGGCCTGCTGGATCACCTCCACCGTACGCTCCTGCGTCGCGCCCGGCGGCAGCATCACCATGCTGATGAAATAACCCTGGTCTTCCTCGGGCAGGAAGCTGCCCGGCAGCTTGGCAAACATCCAAACTGTTGCTGCCAGGATGGCACCATAGACGATGAGCCACCGACCCGGACGGCCCAGCAGACGCGTCACGTTGCGGATATAGCCGCGCGTGGCGGCCGCGAAGCCGCGGTTGAACCAGCCGAAGAAACCCGTGGTGGGCAGCACGCCCGCCTCACCCGGCTTGTGGGGCTTGAGCAGCGTGGCGCACAGGGCCGGCGTCAGCGTCAGGGCCATCAGGGCCGAGAAGAGCATGGTCAGCACCAGGGTCACGGCAAACTGGCGGTAGATCGCCCCCACCGATCCCGAGAAGAAGGCCATGGGAATGAACACCGCCGACAACACCACGGTGATGCCAATGATGGCGCCCACGATCTGGTCCATGGCCTTGGCCGTGGCGTCACGCGGCGACAGGTGCTCCTCGCTCATGATGCGCTCGACGTTCTCCACCACCACGATGGCATCGTCCACCACGATACCGATGGCCAATACCATGGCGAAGAGCGTCAGCACGTTGATCGAATACCCCAGCACATAGAGGCCCAGCGCCGCGCCGATCAGCGAGATCGGCACCACGATGGTGGGGATCAGCGTCGCACGGAAGTTCTCGAGGAAGAGGTACATCACGATGAAGACCAGGAACACCGCTTCGAACAGTGTCTTGACCACCTCATTGATCGAGATATCGATGAAGGGCGTGGTGTCGTAGGGCACGTCCCAGGCGATGCCCTTGGGGAAGTAACGCTCGAGCTCCTTCATGCGTGCACGCACGGCCTTGGCCGTGTCCATGGCGTTGGCACCCGGCGAGACCTTGACACCCACGGCCGCGGTCGGCTGGCTGTCCAGGCGCGCAAAGATGGAATAGTCCTGTGCGCCCAGTTCCACACGTGCCACGTCGCGCACGCGCACCAGCGAACCGTCAGTCTGCGCACGTACCACCACGTTACCGAACTCTTCGGTCGTGGTCAGACGGCCGCGCGTGATCACGGTGGCGGCATACTCCATGCCCTTGGGTGCGGGTGGCTGGTTCACCTCACCCACCGCCAGCAGCACGTTCTGCGCACGCACGGCGGTGATGACCTCGGTCGGCGTGAGGCGGTAGGCCGCGAGCTTGTCGGGGTCGACCCACAGGCGCATGGCGTACTCGGAGCCGAAGAGCTGAGCTTCGCCCACGCCAGGCACGCGCCGCAGTTCATCGATCACGCTGGCCGCCACATAACTCGCCAGGTCCACACCATTGAGGCTCTTGTCCGGCGAAAACAGCGTGATGAACATCAGGTAGTTGCGCCGCGTCTTGGTCACGGTCACGCCCAGGCGCTTGACCTCATCGGGCAGGCGGGCTTCCACACGCTTGATGCGGTTCTGCGTCTCGACCGAGGCGATCTCGACGTTGGTCCCTGTCTTGAAGGTCAGGTTGATGGTGCCGGTGCTCTGCTCCGAGGTCGAATCCATGTAGAGCAGGTTCTCGATGCCGTTCATCTCCTGCTCGATCAGGGCCACCACGGTGTCCTCGACCACCTTGGCCGAGGCCCCGGGATAGGTCACATTGACGGCCAGCGCGGGCGGCGCAACCTCGGGATACTGAGCCACGGGCAACTGGCGCAAGGCCAGGGCCCCGGCCAGCAAGATGACCAGCGCAATCACCCAGGCAAAGACCGGACGGTCTACGAAAAATTTTGCCATGGTGTATTACTTCCCTTGTTTGGCAGGCGCGGCGGCGGTCCCGGCCGGCGCCCAGGGCACGGGTTTGACCGTGCTGCCCGGATAGGCCTTCATGTGGCCCTCCACGATCACCTGCTCACCACCGTTGAGGCCGCTGAGCACGGTCCAGCTGCTGCCGCTCATGCCCCCCAGCTTGACGGGACGTGGCGCGACCTTGCCGTCCTCGCCCACGATCAGCACCGAAGCGCCAGCCGGCGACAGCTGTACGGCCCGCTGCGGCAGCGTGATCAGCTTATCAGCTTTGGCCTGCGCATAACGCACGCGCACGAACATGCCGGGCAGCAGTTCCTTCTTCGGATTCGGAAACTCGGCGCGCAACGAGACAGCCCCCGTACCCGGATCCACCGCCAGGTCCGAGAACAGCAACTTGCCTGTCAGCGGATAGACGCTGTCGTCCTCCAGCACGAGCTCCATGCGCGCCTTGGTCGCACTCTTCCAGCGGCCGCTCTTGATGGCATCGCGCAAGGCCAGCAGCTCGGCGCTGCTCTGCGTGAAGTTCACATAGATCGGGTCGATCTGCTCGATGGTGGCCAGTTGCGTGGCCTCGCCACGGCCGACCAGCGCGCCTTCGGTCACCAGCGTGCGGCCGATGCGGCCCGAGATCGGGGCCGGCACGGTGGTGCTCTCCAGATCCAGTTCGGCGCGCGACAGCGCGGCCTCGGTCTGGCGCAGACGGGCCTCGGCGGTATCGAGTTCCTGCTGGCTGACCGCCTTGATCTCGACCAGCGGCCGGTAGCGGTTCACCACGGCCCGTGCGGCGGCGGCATCGGCCTTGGCGGCCTCGAAATTGGTGCGGTAGGTCCGCGGATCGATCCGGTACAGGGGCGCACCGGCCTTCACGTCAGAACCTTCGATGAAAAGACGCTTCTCGACGATGCCTTCCACGCGCGCGCGCACCTGGGCCGTGCGCCAGGCCTGCAGGCGGCCCGGCAGGTCCTTGGTCAGCAAGGCCTCGCCCTGACGAGCGATCACCACGGACACTTCCGAGGGCGGCGGTGCGGCGCCCGGCCCGGCGGCGGCCGGCTTGGGCGCATCGGACTTGCCACAGGCGCTGAGCAGGGCTGCCAGCGCCGCTGCGGCGAGAACGGAACGGTAAGCAAATGATTTCATTGGTTTTTCCTTCAATGCGCCCGGACGCCCGCAGGGGGTGCGTACGCCCGTAAAAAACAATCGACGATGTGGGTGCTCCGGCCTGCTTGCTGGGGGCAGGTGGACGCCATGCCAAACAGGTGCAGATCCCGCTGGGTGCCGGTCAACAGGCTGATCAGCATGTCGGCCGCCAGGCCCGGGTCTTCCTCGCGCAGTTCGCCGCGCACCATGGCTTCATGCAACAAGCGCGCCAGCTCAACCCCGGCCAGTTGCCAGGATTCATAGACGGCACGGGCCAGTTCCGGGAAACGCGGTGATTCAGCCACCAGCATGCGGTACAGGGCCAGGCCCTGCTCGCTCATGGCCTGGGACTGGAAAGAATCGGCGAAACGCAGCAGGTCCTCGCGCACCGAACCGGAACGCGCAACCAGGTCAATCAGCAACACATTGACCAGACCCGTCAAGGCCTCGCGAAACAGGCTGTCCTTGCTGCCACAGTGGTGGTAAAGCGTCTGCTTGACCACACCGGCCCGACGGGAAATATCGTCCATGCTCGCGCCATACCCTTTCTCGCAAAAGGTATCCAGAGCCGCTTCCAGGATGCGCGCGCGGGTGTCCGCCGTCATGGTGCTGTGGTGAAATGGGGTGATGATCGTCGGGCTTGACACATGTCAAACCACGCAAGATCGCCATCATACTAGACTCATGAGTCTAGTGCTTGGCACAGGCTGTAAAGCAAGGTGAAGCCGGGAAAGCAAAAGGGCCACGACTTGCGTCGTGGCCCTTTGCTGGTCTGGTGGGCGATACATGGATCGAACATGTGACCCCTGCAGTGTGAATGCAGTGCTCTACCGCTGAGCTAATCGCCCTGAATTTGTGCTGAAAGCGCTTGTCTTTTCAGGAAAACCAGCATTATGCCACAAGACGTTGCGCCCGCCTCAGGCCTGGGCCCGCCAGACCGTCTTGCCGCCGCTGGCTTTGTCTAGCTGGTTCAGCACGTCTTCGTGCGCAGCCAGTTCCTGCTCGGACGCGCTCAGAACGGGCAGCTCAAAGCGGCTCAGATCCACGCGCTCGAAGCTGCCAGCACTGCCGGTCGCCTCGGACACGTCGATCAGCAAAGCATCTTGCCCGCGGGTGAGATTGATGTAGACATCGGCCAGCAGCTCGGCGTCCAGCAAGGCGCCGTGCAGGGTACGGCCCGAGTTGTCCACGCCCAGGCGATCGCACAGCGCATCCAGCGAGTTGCGCTTGCCCGGGAACATCTCCTTGGCCATGGCCAGGGTATCGGTCACGCTGGCCACGAACTGGGCAAAGCGCGGCTTGCCAACCAGTTCCAGTTCCTTGTTCAGGAAACCGACGTCGAAGGCCGCGTTGTGGATGATGATCTCGGCCCCCTGCAGATAGGCCAGGATTTCCTCGTGCACTTCGGCAAACTTGGGCTTGTCGCGCAGAAACTCGTTGCTGATGCCGTGCACGCGCAACGCATCCTCGTGGCTGTCGCGCCCGGGGTTCAAGTAGAAATGCAGGTTGTTGCCGGTGAGCTTGCGGTTGAGCAGCTCCACGCAGCCGATTTCGATGATGCGGTCGCCGCCCTCGGCGGAGAGACCTGTGGTTTCGGTGTCGAGAACGATCTGGCGCATGGTTCAGATCATAGCGCCCCAGAAACAAAACAGCCCCGCAAAGGAGCTGTCAATGTCTTGTCGCGTTCAGTGGTTTTCCTTGGCGTGATTGATCGAGTATTTTGGGATCTCGACTTCCACGTCCTGTTGCGCCAGGATGGCCTGGCAACTCAGGCGGGACTGGGGCTCCAGACCCCAGGCACGGTCGAGCAGGTCCTCTTCGTTCTCGTCGGGCTCGTTGAGCGTGTCATAGCCCTTGCGCACGATCACATGGCAGGTCGTGCAGGCACAGCTCATGTCGCAGGCATGCTCGATATTGATGTGGTTGTCCAGCATGGCCTCGCAGATCGAGGTGCCGGCGGGCGCCTTGATCTCGGCGCCCTGCGGGCAGTACTCGGGATGAGGAAGGATCTTGATGACGGGCATGGTGCTGTGTACTACCGTTATACCGATTCGATGTTCTTGCCAGCCAGGGCCTGCTGGATGCCTCGGTTCATGCGCAAGGCGGCGAAAGCCTCGGTGCCCTTGGCCAGGGCCTCGGTGGCAGCGTCGATGACCGCCGCCTCGTCTTGCGTGCGGATGCTCTCCAACTTGGCCATCAGGCTGTCGATGGCCACGCGCTCCTCGTTGGAAAGCAGATCGCCGTCGGCCGTCAACGCCGTGCGGGTGGCCATGAGCATGCGATCGGCCTCCACGCGGGCCTCCACCAGGGCACGGGCACGCATGTCTTCCTGCGCGGTGCTGAAACTCTCCTGCAGCATCCTCGCAATCTGCTCATCCCCCAGGCCATAGGACGGTTTGACCGTGATGCTGGCCTCCACACCGCTGACCTGTTCGCGCGCGCCCACCTGCAGCAGGCCGTCGGCATCGATGGTGAAGGTCACGCGGATGCGCGCAGCGCCGGCCGCCATGGGAGGGATACCGCGTAATTCGAAACGCGCCAGGCTGCGGCAATCGGCCACCAGGTCGCGCTCACCTTGCACCACGTGCAGGGCCAGGGCGGTCTGGCCGTCCTTGTAGGTGGTGAAGTCCTGCGCCATGGCGGTGGGGATGGTCTGGTTGCGCGGCACGATGCGCTCCACCAGACCGCCCATGGTCTCGATGCCCAGTGACAGTGGAATCACGTCCAGCAGCAGCAGGTCGCCACCCGGGTTGTTGCCGGCCAGCTGGTTGGCCTGGATGGCCGCACCCAGAGCCACCACCTCGTCCGGGTTCAGGTTGATCAAAGGGTCACGGCCGAAGAACTCACCCACAGTGCGACGGATCACTGGCATACGGGTGGAACCACCTACCATGACCACGCCCTGCACCTCGTCGATGGAGAGTTTGGCGTCGCGCAACACCTTGCGTACGGCGGTCATGGTGCGTGCGGTCAAGGCAGCGGTACAGGCCTCGAACTGGTCGCGGTTCAGCGACAGGTCCATCGCACCACTGGAAAGCTCAATCTCGGCGGTAACGATCTCCTCCTCCGACAGCGCCTCCTTGGCCTCGCGTGCCTCGGCCATGATCCGGGCCTGGTCTTCCGCCGTTTCGGCACTCAGTCCGGCTTCGGCCAGCATCCATTCGGCCAATGCGCGGTCGTAGTCGTCCCCCCCCAGGGCCGAGTCGCCACCTGTAGCGATGACTTCGAACACCCCCCTGGAAAGACGCAGGATGGAAATGTCGAAGGTGCCCCCACCCAGGTCGTAGACCGCATAAACACCTTCACTGGCGTTGTCCAGCCCGTAGGCGATGGCCGCGGCGGTCGGCTCGTTGATCAGGCGCAGCACGTTCAGACCGGCCAGTTGGGCGGCGTCCTTGGTTGCCTGGCGCTGGGCATCGTCGAAATAGGCCGGCACCGTGATGACGGCACCGTAGAGATCATCGTTGAAGGTGTCCTCGGCACGGTAACGCAGCGTGGCCAGGATCTCGGCGCTCACCTCCACCGGCGTCTTCTCGCCCGCGATGGTGCGCACGCGCACCATGCCTGGCGCGTCGACCAGGGCATAGGGCAGCTTGGCCGCATTGGCGATGTCGCCCAGGCCACGGCCCATCAGGCGCTTGACCGAGGCGATGGTGTTGCCCGGGTCATTGATCTGCTCGGCCAAGGCCTCGTAGCCGATCTGCCGGCCATCCTGAGGCAGGTAGCGCACCACAGAAGGCAGGATCACACGGCCCTGAGTGTCGGGCAGACACTCCGCCACGCCGCTGCGCACGGCAGCGACCAGGGAATGGGTGGTGCCCAGGTCGATGCCTACCGCGATACGCCGCTGGTGCGGGTCGGGGGCCTGGCCGGGTTCGGAAATCTGCAGCAGTGCCATCTTTGTCTATTTTCTGGACCCGGGATTGTCACCCGAGCCGGCTTTCCATCATCTCGTAGCGGGCTTCGATATCGCGTGCAAAACGCTCGATGAACATCAACGCCCTCACCTGCGCCACGGCGCCGGCATGGTCCCTGGCCGTGTCCAGCAACTGCTCGCAGCGCTGCAGCAGCCCCTTGCGACTGCGGTTGACTTCGTCGTTCAAGGCATCCAGGGCCGCGATGTCCTGTGCTTCGTCCAGCGCCTCGCGCCATTCCATCTGCTGCATCAGGAACTCGGCCGGCATGGCCGTGTTGTTCTCGGCATTCACCGCAGCGCCGTGCAACTCGCACAGATAGGCGGCGCGCCTCAATGGGTCCTTCAGGCGCTGGTAGGCCTCGTTGATGCGCACCGACCACTGCATGGCCACGCGCTGGGCCGCCGCCCCCTGGGCGGCAAACTTGTCCGGATGGGCCTCGCGCTGCAACTCCTTCCAGCGCATATCGATGGCCGCACGGTCCTGGGCAAACTGTTGCGGCAGGCCGAACAGCTCGAAGTCGTTGGACTGGAGATTCACACCCGGAACGACTCACCGCATCCGCAACGGTCACGCTCGTTCGGATTGTTGAAACGGAAGCCCTCGTTCAGCCCCTCACGCACATAGTCGAGCTGGGTACCGTCGATGTAGGACAGGCTCTTGGGATCGATCAGCACCTTGACGCCGTGGTCTTCGAACACGATGTCTTCCGTAGCGATCTCGTCCACGTACTCGAGCTTGTAGGCCAGGCCCGAACAGCCCGTGGTCTTGACGCCCAGGCGCACGCCCACACCCTTGCCTCGCTTGCTCAGGTAGCGGGTCACATGCCGGGCTGCGGCTTCGGTCAGGGAAACTGCCATTTCAATCTCTCGTTCTCATCATCCACACCTCAAACCCAGGGCACCCGTGGAACCGGCTTTGCCGGACCGCAGAGTGCGCCCCCTTGAGAGGGAGGCGCCGCAGGGCCTCGGGGGCGGGCTTAATGCGCGTGTTTCTTGCGGTAATCGTCCACCGCGGCCTTGATAGCGTCTTCCGCCAGGATGGAGCAGTGGATCTTGACCGGCGGCAGGGCCAACTCTTCGGCGATTTCGCTGTTCTTCAACGCCGCGGCCTGGTCCAGAGTCTTGCCCTTGACCCACTCGGTCACGAGTGAGCTGGAAGCAATGGCCGAACCGCAGCCATAGGTCTTGAAGCGCGCGTCCTCGATGACACCGGTACTCGGGTTCACCTTGATCTGCAGCTTCATCACGTCACCGCAGGCGGGCGCGCCCACCATGCCGGTGCCTACCGTGTCGTCGCCCTTGTCGAAGGAGCCGACGTTGCGCGGGTTTTCATAGTGGTCTACGACTTTTTCACTGTATGCCATGGTCTTTACTCCTGGGGCCTTAGTGGGCGGCCCATTGAATCGTGCTCAGGTCAACGCCATCCTGGAACATCTCCCACAAGGGGCTGAGCTCGCGCAGCTTGGCCACGTTGTGCTTGATGGTCGTGATGGCGTAATCAATTTCTTCTTCGGTCGTGAAACGGCCGATGGTCATGCGCAGGCTGCTGTGGGCCAACTCGTCGCTGCGCCCCAGGGCGCGCAGCACGTAGCTGGGCTCCAGGCTGGCCGAGGTGCAGGCCGAGCCGCTGGATACCGCCAGACCCTTGATGCCCATGATCAGCGACTCGCCCTCGACAAAATTGAAGCTCATGTTCAGGTTCTGCGGCACGCGCTTCTCGAGGCTGCCGTTCACGAACACCTGTTCGATGTCCTTGAGGCCGTCGAGCAAACGCTGCTGCAGCTTGCGAGCCTTGGCCAGGTCCTGGGCCATCTCGGCCTTGGCGATGCGGAAGGCCTCGCCCATGCCGACGATCTGGTGCGTGGGCAGGGTGCCCGAACGCATGCCGCGCTCGTGACCGCCCCCGTGGATCTGCGCCTCGATGCGCACCCGCGGCTTGCGGCGCACGTACAGGGCACCGATGCCCTTGGGGCCGTAAGTCTTGTGCGCTGTCATGCTCATCAGGTCGATCGGCAGCTTCTCCATGTCGATCTCGACACGGCCCGTGGCCTGGGCGGCGTCCACATGCAGCAGGATGCCTTTTTCACGGCAGAACGCGCCGATGGCAGGGATGTCCTGGATCACGCCGATCTCGTTGTTCACGAACAGGATGCTGATCAGGATGGTGTCGGGACGGACGGCAGCCTTGAGCGCATCCAGGCTCACCAGACCGTCTTCCTGCACATCCAGATAGGTCACCTCGTAGCCCTGGCGCTCCAGCTCGCGCATGGTGTCCAGCACGGCCTTGTGCTCGGTCTTGAGGGTGATCAGGTGCTTGCCCTTGCCCTTGTAGAACTGGGCCGCGCCCTTGAGGGCCAGGTTGATGGATTCGGTGGCCCCCGAGGTCCAGACGATCTCGCGGGGGTCGGCACCGATCAGGTCGGCCACCTGGACACGCGCTTTTTCCACGGCTTCCTCGGCTTCCCAGCCCCAGGCGTGGCTACGCGAAGCAGGGTTGCCGAAGTGCTCGCGCAACCAGGGAATCATGGCGTCCACCACGCGCGGGTCGCAAGGCGTGGTGGCACCGTAATCCATGTAGATGGGGAAGTGAGGCGTCATGTCCATACGGGTCTAGAAAACAGAAATCGATACAAAGAGCGGTCCGCTCAGGACTTGGAAAAGGCGTTGCCCAGCGCGAACACCGAATTGGGCGCGTTCACGCGCACCGGCTTGACCACCGGGGCACTGGAGATGGCGCGCTTGACGGTGGGCTTGTCCTCGATGGTGATGCCCTTGGCCAGTTGATCGTCGACCAGCTTTTGCAGGGTGACCGAATCCAGGAACTCGACCATGCGGGTGTTCAGTGAGGCCCAGAGCTCGTGGGTCATGCAGCGACCGCCCTCGCCCATGCAGTTTTCCTTGCCGCCGCACTGGGTGGCGTCGATGGGCTCGTCCACCGACAGGATGATGTCGGCCACCGTGATGTCGGCTGCCTTGCGGGCCAGGGTATAGCCGCCGCCGGGGCCGCGGGTGGACTCCACCAGCTCATGGCGACGCAGCTTGCCGAACAGCTGCTCCAGATAAGACAGGGAAATCTGCTGCCGCTGGCTGATGGCGGCCAGGGTCACAGGGCCATTGCTCTGGCGCAGGGCCAGATCAATCATGGCGGTGACCGCAAAGCGGCCTTTGGTCGTGAGGCGCATGGCAAGCTCCTTTTCCGAGTAATTGGCTCAAGTTTACCAAAAAACCCGCCGCCGCGCTCGGGATAGCCGCAGTGCAGCATAAGTACTTGTGAACAAAGGACTTTTGGATTTCAGCGGGGACCCGGCAGGGTAACCGGATGGTCCGGCACGGCCGCCCCGAAGGCCCGGGCCTTGAGCAAACCCAGCTGGTCGCGCACGCGGGCGGCCTGCTCGAACTCCAGGTTGCGGGCGTGTTCCAGCATCAACTTCTCGAGGCGCTTGATCTCCCGGGCAATGTCCTTCTCGCTCATGTCCTCGACCTGGGCCCGGGCCATGGCCTCCTGTTCCAGGCGCTCGGCCTCGCGGCCGGCCTTTTCGCTGTAAACCCCATCGATGAGGTCACGCACCTGCTTGACGATGGCACGCGGGGTGATGCCGTGCGCCTCGTTGTGGGTCACCTGCTTGACCCGGCGACGCTCGGTCTCGCCGATGGCCTTGGCCATGGAATCCGTCACCCGATCGGCATAAAGAATGGCCCGGCCTTGCAGGTTGCGCGCCGCCCGGCCTATGGTCTGGATCAGCGAGCGCTCGGAGCGCAGGAACCCCTCCTTGTCAGCGTCCAGGATGGCCACCAGGGACACCTCGGGGATGTCCAGGCCCTCGCGCAGCAGATTGATCCCCACCAGCACGTCGAAAGCCCCCAGGCGCAGGTCGCGCAGGATCTCGACCCGCTCCACGGTATCCACATCGCTGTGCAGGTAGCGCACCTTGACGCCGTTGTCGGTCAGGTAGTCGGTCAGCTGCTCGGCCATGCGCTTGGTCAGGGTGGTGATGAGCACGCGCTCGTGCTTCTCCACCCGGATACGGATTTCCTGCAGCACATCGTCCACCTGGTGGGTCGCAGGGCGGACCTCCACCGCCGGGTCCACCAGACCGGTGGGGCGC
Source organism: Hylemonella sp. GW821-FHT10B10 (assembly GCF_059415585.1). Taxonomy (NCBI): domain Bacteria; kingdom Pseudomonadati; phylum Pseudomonadota; class Betaproteobacteria; order Burkholderiales; family Comamonadaceae; genus Hylemonella; species Hylemonella sp. GW821-FHT10B10. Next base: position 1,621,498 of record NZ_JBWKNN010000001.1, read on the forward strand.
ACCAGCTGCTCCACCACCTGACCGGTATGTTCGTTTTCCCAGTTGCCCGGGGTGGCCGAGACGAAAACCGCCTGACGCATCTTGGTTTCGAACTCTTCGAACTTCAGCGGCCGGTTGTCCAGCGCACTGGGCAGGCGGAACCCGTATTCCACCAGCGTGGTCTTGCGCGCGCGGTCACCGTTGTACATGCCGCCGAACTGGCCGATCAGCACATGGCTCTCGTCCAGGAACATCAGCGCGTCCTTGGGCAAATAGTCGGTCAGGGTGGGAGGCGGTTCGCCAGGAGCGGCGCCGCTGAGGTGGCGTGTGTAGTTCTCGATGCCCTTGCAGTGGCCCACCTCGGACAGCATCTCCAGGTCGAAACGCGTGCGCTGCTCCAGACGCTGGGCCTCCACCAGCTTGCCCATGCTCACGAGTTCCTTGAGGCGCTCTGCGAGTTCCACCTTGATGGTCTCCACGGCGTTGAGCACCTGCTCGCGCGGGGTCACGTAGTGGCTGCTGGGATAGACGGTAAAGCGCGGGATCTTCTGGCGGATGCGACCGGTCAGCGGGTCGAAGAGCTGCAGGCTCTCGATCTCGTCGTCGAACAGCTCGATGCGCAGGGCCAGCTCACTGTGCTCGGCCGGGAACACATCGATGGTATCGCCGCGCACACGGAACTTGCCGCGCCCGAAGTCCATGTCGTTGCGCTGGTACTGCATGCGCACCAGCTGGGCGATCACGTCACGCTGGCCCATCTTGTCGCCCGCGCGCAGTGTCATCACCATCTGGTGGTAGGCCTCGGGCTTGCCGATACCGTAGATGGCCGAGACCGTGGCAACGATGACCACGTCGCGCCGCTCCAGCAGGCTCTTGGTGCAGCTCAGGCGCATCTGCTCGATGTGCTCGTTGATCGCGCTGTCTTTCTCGATGAACAGGTCGCGCTGCGGCACATAGGCCTCGGGCTGGTAATAGTCGTAGTAGCTGACGAAGTACTCGACCGCGTTCTTGGGAAAGAACTCACGAAACTCGCTGTAGAGCTGGGCTGCCAGGGTCTTGTTGGGCGCAAACACGATGGCCGGCCGCCCCATGCGGGCGATCACATTGGCCATGGTGTAGGTCTTGCCCGAACCCGTCACGCCCAGCAGGGTCTGGTAGACCTCGCCGTTCTCCACCCCCTCCACCAGCTGGTTGATGGCCTCGGGCTGGTCACCCGCAGGCGGGTAAGGCTGGTAGAGCTCGAAGGGAGAGCCTGGGTAGCTGACAAAACGGCCTTCGGCGGCGGGGCTGCCGGCGTCGGCGGACTCGGGGGCGGTTGCTGCTGATACGTCTTGCATGTCGGCCTGATGTGGACGGTTTCCGGAGCCCGTTAAAATTAGGGCTAACCCGAAAGAATACGTCATTCCGGTGCCGGGCGCAGCCCCTGACCGGAGTGGGATGAATCCACCACTTCACTACTCTTGCAAGGAACCGACATGTCCATGTTCTCCGCCGTCGAAATGGCACCGCGCGACCCCATCCTGGGTCTGAACGAGCAGTTCAACGCCGACACCAACCCCAAGAAGGTCAACCTCGGCGTGGGCGTGTATTTCGACGACAACGGCAAGCTGCCCCTGCTGCAGTGCGTGCAGGCCGCCGAAAAAGCCATGATGGACAAGCCCACCGCCCGTGGTTACCTGCCCATCGACGGCATTGCTGCCTATGACGCGGCCGTGAAAAGCCTGGTCTTCGGCGCTGAAAGCGAACCCGTCAAGAGCGGCCGCGTCGCCACCGTGCAGGGCATCGGCGGCACCGGCGGCCTGAAGATCGGCGCCGACTTCCTCAAGAAGCTCAATCCGAACGCCAAGGTGCTGATCTCCGACCCGAGCTGGGAAAACCACCGTGCCCTGTTCACCAGCGCCGGCTTCACGGTCGAGAGCTACCGTTATTACGACGCCGCCAAGCGCGGCGTGGACTTCGCCGGCATGCTGGCCGACATCCAGGCCGCTCCGGCCGGCACCATCGTGCTGCTGCACGCCTGCTGCCACAACCCCACCGGCTACGACATCACGGCCGCCCAGTGGGACCAGGTGATCGCCGCCATCAAGGCCAAGGGCCTGGTGTCCTTCCTGGACATGGCCTACCAGGGCTTCGGCAATGGCATCGCCGAGGACGGCGCCGTGATCGGCAAGTTCGTGGCCGCCGGCCTGGACTTCTTCGTCTCCACCAGCTTCTCCAAGAGCTTCAGCCTCTATGGCGAGCGCGTGGGCGCACTGTCCGTGCTGTGCGCCAGCAAGGAAGAAGCCGACCGCGTGCTGAGCCAGCTCAAGATCGTGATCCGCACCAACTACAGCAACCCGCCCACCCATGGCGGCGCCGTGGTGGCCGCCGTGCTGGGCAACCCCGAGCTGCGCGCCCTCTGGGAAAAGGAACTGGGCGAGATGCGCGTGCGTATCAAGGCCATGCGCCAGAAGCTGGTCGACGGCCTGAAGGCCGCCGGCGTCAAGCAGGACATGAGCTTCATCACCAGCCAGATCGGCATGTTCAGTTACTCGGGCCTGAGCAAGGATCAGATGGTGCGCCTGCGCAGCGAGTTCGGCATCTATGGCACCGACACCGGCCGCATGTGCGTAGCCGCGCTCAACAGCAAGAACATCGACTACGTCTGCCAGGCGATCGCCAAGGTGGTTTGAGCCGGTTCGGCCTGAGGCAAAAAAAGCCGCCCGCGGGCGGCTTTTTTCTTGGTGCCATCAGAGTGCAAACTTCTGTCGCAATGCTGCGCAGAATTGCGCGCTCCCGCAGAGGGCCAAGGTCACCGTATGCCGCACCGGCCCGGGCTCTCCGGACAGGCTGCTGAAACGCCGTGCCGCCTCGTCGTACACCAGGGTTTGCGGCAGGCTCCACTCCTGCTGCCCTTCGAGCAGATAATCCCACTCCCCGCCCTCCTCCAACGGCGCACGCTGGCCGGCAAAGGTCACAAACGCCCAGTCCAGCACCAGCATGATCTCGGCCTGCAAGGCCGGCAGACGCCCCGGTGGCACCGAGGCCATGGCCTCGAAGCTGCCGTGGCCATGTGCATCCTCGCTGTAGTCGAAATCCAGGTACTGCAGGGTCATGGTGCGATGGTCAGAGGGCACCCAGCGATTTGTCACGCAGGTACTGCTCGAATTGCCCGGCCGGCATGGGTCGGGCGAAGTGGTAGCCCTGGACCTCGTCACAGCCGAAGACACGCAGACGGGCCAGCATGTCGGCGGTTTCCACGCCCTCGGCCACGGTCTTGAGGCCCAGGCTGTGCGCCATCTGGATGATGGCGCGCACGATGGCGGCATCGTCGGGGTCCACCGCCAGATCACGGATGAAAGACTGATCGATCTTCAGCTTGTCGATCGCAAAGCGCTTGAGGTAGGACAGGCTCGAATAACCCGTGCCGAAATCGTCGATGGCGAACCGGACGCCCTGCTGCTTCAGCCGCTGGACCGAGGCCAGCACACTTTCCGACTCATGGATCAGGATGGACTCGGTCAGCTCGAGCTCCAGATGCTGGGGATTGAGCCCCGAGGCTTCCAGTGCGTTCACCACCGTCTGCTCGACGTCCCCCCGCCTGAACTGCACGGCGGAGAGGTTCACCGCCATCACCAGATCGGGCAGACCCGCGCGCCGCCACCGCATGGCCTGACGGCAGGCCTCGCCCATCACCCACTCGCTGATGGGGATGATGAGGCCGCTCTCTTCGGCCACGGAGATGAAACGCCCCGGCGGCACCAGGCCACGGTCCGGATGGTTCCAGCGGATCAGGGCTTCGGCACCCACGACCTGGCCGGTCGCCATAGAGATCTGCGGCTGGTAGTGCAGCACGAACTCGCCACGCTCCAGCGCACGGCGCAGGTCGTTGCGCAGGGCCAGATGCTCGACCGCCTCCACATTCATCTGTTCGTCAAAGTAGCGGTAGGTGTTGCGCCCGGCGTCCTTGGCCCGGTACATGGCAGTATCCGATTTCTTGAGCAGGGTGGCGAAATCGGCGCCATCGTCCGGATAGATGGCGATGCCGATCGACACCGAGGTCGAGAGTTCATGCCCATCGATCAGGATGGGCTGGCGCAAACGCTCCAGCAGCTTGGCCAGCACAGGCGCCGTGTCGTCGGCGCTCTGCACGGCCGGCAAAACAATCAGGAACTCGTCCCCCCCCTGCCTGCTAATCGTGTCGGTATCGCGCACGCACTCGGTCAGCCCCATCGCAATCTGCTTGAGCAGGACATCCCCCACGGTGTGGCCGAGGGAGTCGTTGATGGTCTTGAAGCTGTCGAGGTCCAGGAAGAGCAACGCCACCTTGCTGCCCGCACGGTCCGCGTAGGCCTTGGCCTGTTCGAACCGGTCCTGCACCAGGGCCCGGTTCGGCAGGCCGGTGAGGGTGTCGTGGTGGGCCAGATACTCCATCTGGTGCTCGGCCACCTTGCGCCAGACGATCAACTGGTTGAAGTCATCGATCAGGGTACCGATTTCGTCCTTGCGCTCCACCGGAATCGGGGCAAAAGGCTCCTTGCCATCGCTCATGCGCCGGATGCGCAGACCCGCCGCTTCGATCGGTTCCCATTGCCTCACCAGGATGTGGCGCAACACCAGAACCATGACCACGGTCAGCAACAGGGCTGCGAAATAGACCTGACGCTTCAGCGTGGCGATGGGGGCGAAGGCCTCGGCCGTGGTGACTCCGGCCATCACGAACCAGTCCGTGGTCTTCATGCTGCGACTGACCGAGAAAGTCTCGACACCCAGGGAATTGACCGAGACACCAGGCCCCTCATACCCTTCTACAACCCGCCGGTCGAGCACCGGGTTCAGGCCTTTGGCCGGCAGCGGCTGCATGACACGCTTCTGGTCTGTCGCCGAGACAATCAGGTTGTGCCTTGGTGACATCACGAAGAAGCTGCCAGTCTTGCCCAGTTTGGTCGCCTCGAGCTGACCAAAAAGATTCGCATCCGCGGGGTACATGGCGGCCGACAGAACCCCTATGCTGCGCCCCTGCGGGTCTCTCACAGGCACCGACAGCGTGACGATGGGCAGGTTGGCCACCTGACCCAGCCGCGGTTCGCCAACCACCGGCTTGCCCGTCTTCATGGTCTCGACAAAGTAGGAGCGATCCTTGATCACGCCCCCCAACCGCCCCTTCAGCGTGACTTGCTCGGCCACGATGACACCTTCGGCGTTGGCGACATAAGTCCCGGTCGGAAAAATGCTTTTGGGAACATGCCGCTGCATCAGGTAGGCAGCGAGCCTGGGCGCGTCCGCCATCACCTCCGGTGTGATGCCATCGGCAATCTCCGCCATCATGTCCAGCCGCAGCTGGACCTTGATGTCCAGATCCGCTGCGACATAGTCCACCGTGGTGGACATCTGGGTGGCCAGAATCTGTTCGAGCTCGACCTGCATCACGCTGGCCACGCGCACGGCCAGCAACCACAGCCCTGCCACCACCAGGGACAGGATGATGATCAGGAGGCGCGCCTTGAAACTCAGGTCTTTGAAGTGCTTGGTCATCAGGGATACCCGAAGCTTTCATTATCCGGGCAGGACGACCGGCCGCCCAGCAAGCTCCTCCGTTCTGCCAGCCGTTCAGGCCAGAACGTCGCGCAAATGCGGCAAAGCGAACTCGGCGGCGCGCTCGCCCTCGGCGATGGTGGGGCTGGCGAGGTGATAGTCCATCGGCGCCACGTCGTTGAGCCTGGGACGGATCACCACATCGGCCGGCTCGCCCGCCAGCCGGCTTTGCGTGATGCGCATCTGCATGATGTTCAGGCTGGTGGTCAGCACGTCCAGCATGGAGGGCATGGGCATGCCGGCCTCCGGGCCACTGCCAGGCTTGGCCGGGCGCAGGCGCGACACGATGGCCTGCAGCAAGCCACCCGGCGGGGCCTCTTCGGCTTCGGCCTCCCTGGCATGGCTGGCCACGCGGCTGTGGCGCAGCATGATGTCCCAGTTCAGATCCACTGCGATCACGATGTCCGCACCCAGGGCGCGGCACAGGGACACAGGCACCGGGTTGACCAGACCGCCATCCACCAGCAGCCGGCCGTCATGCTGAGCCGGCTTGAACAGGCCCGGCAGGGCGATGGAGGCGCGCACGGCGTCGATCACCGGCCCCTCGCGCAGCCAGATCTCGCGACCGGTGTAGAGCTCGGTGGCCACGCAGGCGTAGGATTTCTGCAGGCCTTCGATACCGTGGTCTTCGTAGTGGCTGCGGAAGAACTCCAGCAGCCTGCCGCCCTCGATCAAGCCACCGCCCATCTTGAAGTCCATCAGGCCGAGCACGGACTTCCAGCTCAGGCTGCGGACCCAGGGCTCAAAACGGTCCAGTTCACCGGCCGCATAGACCGCGCCCACCAGGGCACCGATGGAGGTCCCGCAGACGATGTCGGGCACGATGCCGGCGCGCTCCAGCGCGCGGATGACTCCGATGTGCGACCAGCCACGCGCCGAGCCACTGCCCAGGGCCAGGCCGATCTTCCGTGCATGGGGTCGATTCATGCCGTCCGGTGCTCAGTCCTGGGGAGCCTCGGCGGGACCACCTGCCCGGGCCTTGCGATGGCCGTTTTTCGCGAGCAGTTCCACATAAAAGGCTGTTGCTCCTTCCTTGGCAGCAACGTCGATCTGTTCGATGAGGTTGCCGAAATGGATGGGTGCGGCGGTTTCTGCGCTCAGACCGAACTTGCAATCGAAGTCCCAGAAGTCGACGCCTTCGGGCAGCGCCACGCGCCGCTGCCGCTTCACGTATTTGCGGATGTCATGCTTGACGGCGTCGAGCACGCGGTCACGGTTTTTGCCCTCGATGATGAGCTGGTAGGTTTTGCGCACGATGGGCCTTGGTAGATTCGCGGGGGCTTGATTATCGTCGCCCCGGCTGGGCCGAAGGCCCAGGGCTTAAACTGGGCTTCCCTCCCCGAAGCTGTTCATGCCATTTTCATCACTGGGTTTGTCGCCCGCCCTGTTGCGCGCCCTCGCCGCCAGGACCTATACCCGTCCTACGCCCATCCAGGTACAGGCCATTCCCGCCGCACTGCAGGGCCGCGACGTGCTGGGCTCGGCGCAGACAGGCTCGGGCAAGACCCTGGCCTTCGCGCTGGCGCTGCTGGAGCAATTGGCGCAGACCCCGGCCGAAAAACCCCGCCGCCCCCGCGCCCTGGTGCTGGTGCCCACGCGCGAACTTGCCGCCCAGGTCGGTGAGGAGTTCCGCAGCCTCGCGCAGCACCTGAGCGAACCGCTCAAGGTGAGCGTGGTGTTCGGCGGCGTGTCCATCAACCCGCAGATGATGGGCCTGCGAGGCGGCACCGACATCGTGGTGGCCACGCCCGGCCGCCTGCTGGATCTGCTGGACCACAACGCCCTCACGCTCGCCGGCGTGCGCACGCTGGTGCTCGATGAGGCTGACCGCCTGCTGGACCTGGGTTTTGCCGAGGAACTGACGCGCCTGCTGTCGCTGCTGCCGAAACAGGGACAGAAACTTCTCTTCTCTGCCACCTTCCCCCCGGCCGTGCAGGCCCTGGCGCACACCTTGCTGCAGGACCCGCTGCACATCAATGTTCTGCCCGCGCCCCAGGACCAGCCCGATATCGTGCAGCGAGCGATTGCCGTTGATGCGGGTCGGCGCACCCAGATGCTGCGTCAGCTGATCGTCCAGGAGCACTGGAGCCGGGTGCTGGTGTTCGTGGCGACCAAACACGCGGCCGAGATCGTGGCCGACAAGCTGCGCAAGGCCGACATTGACGCCGAGCCTTTCCACGGCGAACTCAGCCAGGGCAAACGCACCCAGGTGCTGGCCGACTTCAAGGCCGAGCGCCTCACCGTGGTCGTGGCCACCGATGTGGCAGCACGCGGCCTGGACATCACGCAGCTGCCGGTGGTGGTGAACTACGACCTGCCGCGTTCGACCAGCGACTACACCCACCGCATCGGCCGTACCGGCCGTGCCGGCGCCAGCGGCCTGGCCGTGAGCCTGGTCAGCGCCGCCACGGAAGCGCATTTCCGCCTGATCGAAAAGCGCCAGGGCCTGCAGTTGCCGCGTGAACAGATCGCTGGCTTCGAGCCGGTGGAAACCGCGCCAGCGGCAGCCGCCACCGGCGGCGTCAAGGGCAAACGCCCCAGCAAGAAAGACAAGCTGCGCGCTGCTGCGCACAAGCCCTGACCATGCCCGATCTCCTGACCCTGGCCCTGGCCGAACCCGTGATCACCTTCGCCTATGTGGTGTTCGGCCTGGTGGGTTTCGGCTCCACCCTGGTCAGCGCGCCCCTGCTGGCCCATCTGCTGCCGGTCTCTACCATCGTGCCCACGCTGGCACTGACCGACATGATCGCCTCCTGGTCCAACGGCTGGCGCCTGAGCGAGCATGTGGTGCGACGCGAACTCTGGCGCCTCGTGCCCGCGCTTTTCGTCGGCAGCGCGCTGGGCGCCTGGCTGCTGTTCACGCTACCGGTGAAGCTGCTCATGCCCCTGCTCGGCGCCTTTGTCGTGCTGTATGCCCTGCGTGGCCTGCGCGCGCAGACTGTTGCCAGGACCCCGCTTTCACCACGCTGGGCTTGGTGGTATGGCGGTGTGGGCGGGGTGTTCAGCGCGCTGTTTGGCGCCGGGGGCTGGGTCTATTCGGTTTACCTGATGCGCCGCCTGGACGACGTGCAGCAGATCCGCGCCACACAGACAACCGTGCTGATGTTCAGCTCCGTGATCCGGGTGGGGCTCTTCCTGCTCGCCGGACGCCTGCTGGAGCCCGAGCTGCTGTGGTTGGTGCTGTGCCTGCTGCCTGCCGTGGCACTGGGCTTGTACATCGGCCACCAGGCCAGTCTGCGCCTGGACAAGCGACGCTTTCTGCAGGTGCTGCATGGCGTGCTGCTGCTCACCGGCAGCAGCCTGATCCTGCGCGCACTGCTCTAGGCTATTGCGACGCGGACAGGCCCAGCAGCGCGTCTTTCAGCGTCCAGTCGGCCGGATCCTGGCCCAGCCAGATGCGCAGCAATGCGCCGTAGAACTCGGGTTCGGGAAAGGGCTCGCCCACCGGAACGCCGCGGATGCTGATCACCGTGCCCCTGCCTGGCAGCCAGTCCATATGGATAACCTCACCGACCTTCATCTTGCGGGCTTCGTAGAAGACCTGGCTCATGCGCATCACGCTGCCGACGATGCGTGTGTACTCGTCGTTCGGCGTGTTGGTCTTGATGCCCTTGATGAACAGCCTGCCCAGTTCCTCGGAGGCGATCTCGCGCACAAAGGTCAGCGCCAGGCGCTTGGGGCCGGGCTGCGCAATGGCATCGGCCGTGGTGCTGGCCTTGCGCCCCAGATACAGACCCGCGGTGTAGACCTTGAACACGGCCTTGTAACGGATGCCGGCCCCGTTGAGCTGCAGCTTGCTGCCAGCGACCTCGATGGTCTCCTCGTATTTCACGCCCTCCACTTCGCGGGCGCCGGCCTGCAAAGCCAGCAAGCCCAGGATGCACAGGAGCAGCGTTTTCATGGTGAGCTTCATTTTTTCTCTGGTCGTGGTTGGACAGCCGTGGCATTGTCGCTGGCTTACACAGGCTTACAGATGGCCCTATGCAAGCCTCTTCCTAGCCCCAGATGGCTGAGCGCATCGAGATCGAAGCGCCCTGGAACCCCGTGTTGAAAAACCGTGGTGCCTCGCCGGGAAACACGGCACCCGCCGCGTGCAGCAGAGGCAGGAAATGGTCGTGTGTGGGATGGGCCAGGTGCGCCAGTTCACCCATCTGCAGGAAATCCGGCAGCGCATCCAGCCGCCCCTGGGCCATGTGCTCGCCCATGCGTTGATCGAACTCGATGGCCCAGTCGTAGGCCTGGTTGTTGGGCAAGCCGCGGCGCATGGTGCGCAGGTTGTGCACGATGTTGCCGCTGCCCACGATGAGCACGCCGCGCTCGCGCAAGGACCGCAGTTGCTGGCCCAGGGCATAGTGCTCGGCGGGCGGGCGGCTGTAGTCCATGCTGAGCTGCAGCACTGGAATGTCCGCCCGTGGAAACAGGGACTTGAGCACTGACCAGCTGCCATGGTCGTAGCCCCATTCCTCATCCAGTCCCAGCGGCTGCCGGCTGCCGGGCTGCTGGAGTTCGGCCGCCAGGGCACGGGCCACGGCTGGCGCCCCGGGGGCGGGGTATTGCTGGTCGAACAGGGCCTGCGGAAACCCGCCGAAATCGTGGATGGTGCGCGGCAGCGCCATGCCCGTGAGCCACCAGCCGCGCGTGAGCCAGTGCGCCGAGATGCAGAGGACAAGCTGCGGGCGCGGCCAGCGGGCTTGGGCGCCAGTACCGAATTCGGTACCCAGCGCCTCCCACTGGGGCCGGAATTCATTAGGCTCGATCACGTTCATCGGGCTGCCGTGCCCGATGAACAGCACCGGCATGCGCGGGCTGGGCAGGAGCGACTGGAGCTGGGTGAGGCTGGTCGCCCCGGCAAGGGTGCTCATAGGTATTCCGGTCAGAAGGCTGGCGCCACGGCCCAGGGCCGTGGCGAGGACAAAACGACGCTGCATGACTGATATCTTGTCGGACTTCTGATTGTCGCCTTTGCATCCCCGCAACCCATCGCCAGACGTAAAACCCAACAACCAACGCGCTCGCCCCTGGGCCCAGGGCAACACGCACACGACTAGTCCGCTTGGCAGGCTGGGCCGGCCAGGGATGTTTCCACAGCTTTACGGCGTTCGGGGCGAAGGATCTGCTTCAAGCAGCCGGCTCACGACACTTTGCAGGGTGGTTGGCTTGAACGGCTTCACCAAATAGGCGTTGGCACCCGCCTGCTTGCCTTTTTCGCTGTCCTGCGCGGTGTCGTTGGCGGAAAGCAGAATGATCTTGGTATCAGAAAAATCCCGATCCGCGCGCAGCTCTGCGCAAACCGTAAAGCCGTCACGATCGCCTGGCATGACAACATCAAGCAATATGAGGTCCGGGTTCACCTGCCGCGCGACACTGATGCCAGCGTCTCCATTCGAGGCTTCGTAGAGACGATACCCAGATTCCGCCAACGCCCACCTGATAAGTTGGCGAGTCGTGGCGTGGTCATCAACAATCAATATTTTTTTCATCGCTGGCGAATTGATCTGGACGCAATAGACCCCGGGCGGATTTTACGCACGGGCTCCCCGGACTAACCCTTATGGATGCCCCAGTGTGATGTACCCCGCCCTGCCACCTCACGCTCACAAGAGACCACATCTTTTCAACAAGCGACTTCGGAAGGCCTTCGTCTCTGTGCCATCCACAAACTGGAGATAAGCTACTATATTGCACCGCAGCAAGCGGCCGAAAGCGAGAGTCACCCATGCTGTACCAGCTTTATGAAGCCCAGCGCTCCCTGATGGAGCCCTTTGCCGACCTGGCCGAGACCACGGCCAAGGCCTTCAACAACCCCTTGTCGCCTCTGGCCCACCTGCCCCATGCCCAGCGCATGGCCGCCGGTTATGCCCTGCTGCACCGTCTGGGCAAGGACTACGAACGGCCGGAATTCGGTATCCGGACCGTGGGCGTGGACGGTGTCAACGTGGCCATCCACGAACGCGTGGAACTGGACAAGCCCTTCTGCGAACTGCGCCGCTTCAAGCGCTTCACCGATGACCCGGCCACCCTGACCCGGCTCAAGGCCCAGCCCGTGGTGCTGATCGTCGCGCCCCTCTCGGGTCACTATGCCACGCTGCTGCGCGATACCGTGCGCACCATGCTCAAGGACCACAAGGTCTACATCACCGACTGGAAGAACGCGCGTCTGGTGCCGCTGTCGCAGGGAGAGTTCCACCTGGACGACTACGTGAACTACGTCCAGGAGTTCATCCGCCACATCCAGCACGAGTACGGCAACTGCCATGTGATGAGCGTGTGCCAGCCCACGGTGCCGGTTCTGGCCGCGGTCTCGCTGATGGCCAGCCGCGGCGAGACCACGCCGCTGACCATGACCATGATGGGCGGCCCGATCGACGCGCGCAAGTCACCCACCGCCGTCAACAACCTGGCCATGACCAAAAGCCACAGCTGGTTCGAGAACAACGTGATCTACCGCGTGCCCAGCAACTTCCCCGGCGCGGGTCGACGCGTCTACCCCGGTTTCCTGCAGCACGCAGGTTTTGTGGCCATGAACCCCCAGCACCACGCCAAAAGCCACTACGACTACTTCGAGCATCTGCTCAAGGGCGACGACACCAGCGCCGAGGCGCACCGCCAGTTCTACGACGAATACAACGCCGTACTGGACATGGACGCCCACTACTACCTCGAAACCATCAAGACCGTGTTCCAGGATTTCTGCCTGGTACAGGGCACATGGGACGTGAAGGGCGTGGACGGCCAGATCGAGCGCGTCAAGCCGCAGGACATCAAGACCACCGCCCTGCTCTCGGTTGAGGGCGAGCTCGACGACATATCGGGTTCGGGCCAGACCGAGGCCGTGCACGAGATCTGCAGCGGCGTGCCGCGCGCCCGCCAGCAGCACCTGGAAGCCAAGGGAGCGGGCCACTACGGCATTTTCTCCGGCCGGCGCTGGCGCGACATCGTCTACCCTGCGGTCAAGGCTTTCATCCTGGATCACAACACACCCACCAAGACCGGCGGGAAAAGGACCGCGAAGTCCGCGACCTGATTTCCGCGGCGGTCCCTCGGGCCGGATAATCGGGACATGCCCGCGACCGCCGACCAGATCCTCGCCGCCCTGCCCCAGACCCAGTGCACGCGCTGCGGTTATCCGGACTGTGCGGCCTATGCGCAGGCCATCGCCTCAGGGGAAGCCCCCATCAACCAGTGTCCACCGGGCGGCGCCGAAGGCGTGGCCCGGCTGGCGCAACTGACCGGCCTGCCCCTGCTGCCGCTGAACCCCGAGTTCGGCACTGAAGGCCCTCTGACCGTGGCCGTGATCGACGAGGACTGGTGCATAGGGTGCACGCTCTGCCTCAAGGTCTGCCCGACCGACGCGATCATCGGTGCCAACAAGCGTATGCACACCGTGATCGAGCCGCACTGTACCGGCTGTGAACTCTGCATCCCGGTCTGCCCGGTGGATTGCATAAGTATGGAAAACGTCAGCGGCGAGCGCACAGGCTGGACCGCGTGGTCGCAACCGCAGGCCGACACCGCCCGGCAGCGTTATGCCTTCCACGTTATGCGTTTGCGTCGAGAGGAGCGGGAAAACGATGCCCGCCTCGAGGAAAAGGCCCGAGCCAAGCTGGCCGACCTGCCCGCCCACAGCCTCCATACGGACCCCACGGTGCTAGATCGCAAGCGCACCATCATCGAGGCCGCGCTGGAGCGGTCCCGTGCACGGCGCGAAGGCAGGAGCTAGAACCTCCGCTTAACCCGGTCCGCAGGGCTGACAAGGCCCCAAAAGTCTGGCATGCTGCACTTTCATCGCAGCGCATGCAGCCGCCGCGCGACAGCTCCTATAGGATCCGCAACCTTTCTCAATGCGCATCACCCGCCAATCGGCTCTGTTCCGGGTTCTGTTCGAGATCGTCGCCTTCCTGGCGCTGGGCGAACTGGTCGTCCTCATGGTGATGCGTGTCCTGGACATCTCACCCCGAGGCGCCCTCGGGGCCGGCGTCGACGCGGTACTGCTCGTTGTCTGGGTCCTGCCCTTCCTGGTCTGGCGCTTGCGCCGATACACCCTCGAGCTGCAGCCGCAGCGCGTTATGGCAGCAGACTCATCGCCCCGCCTGCTGCGCCTGCAACAGATGCGCCTGGGCTCCCTGCTCTTTTTTGTGCTCGGCAGCAGTGTCTGCTTCTTCTTTGCGCACGAGATCTACGACCAGAACCAGCAGGAAGGACGTGAACAGTTCGTCAAGCAGGTCGAATTGATCGAACAGGGCATTGTCGAGCAGTTCGATCTGCCGTTACAGGCCCTGCGCAGCCTGGAAGGTATCCATGCCATGGACTATGGGTTCAGTCGCGACCGCTTCCATGCCTACTGGTCGCAACGGGGCTTCAGGCGTGATTTTCCGGGTGTACGCGGCTTTGGCTACATCGTCCACGTGCCTGACAACCGGCTCGATTACTTTCTCGACAGCGAAAGGCGTGATCAGGCACCGGATTTTGCTATCAAGGCCCTGGGGCCGACCACCGAGCGCTATGTCATCAAGCTGATCGAGCCGCTGGAGCCCAACCGTGCGGCCATCGGTCTGGACATAGGCTCGGAGCCCATACGGCGTCAGGCAGCGCAGGCTGCCATTCTCAGCGGCGAAGCGCGATTGACGGGTGTCATCACCCTGGTACAGGATGGGAAGCAGAGCCCCGGTTTTCTCCTGCTGCTGCCGGTCTTTCACCCACGCACCAACATCGACAGCGCTCCGGCCCGCCGGGAGCACCATGTCGGTTTCGTTTACAGCCCCCTCGTCGCCTCCGAGTTGTTTGCGCCCGTCGTACCACGGGCCCAGGGACAGGTGGAGTTCTTCCTCACGGCCTCCGCGTCCGACGAAACGCCACGTCCTGTCTTCATCAGCCCGCAGTGGGGCGACCCTACACCCTCACGTTTTGAACTTCAGCGCGATTTCCGTTTCGCTGGGGTGAGGTTTCATTTGCAGGCCCGCAGCGGCGAGGCCTTCGAGAACCTGTACCAGAACAGCCTGGCTTGGCAGGTGGGGCTGGGCGGTACCCTGCTCAGCGGGATGTTGGCCTTTGTACTCTGGTTGCTGGCGTCGGGTCGGGCGCACGCCGAGACACTGGCCCACGAACTCACCGGAGAACTGCGCGACATGGCAGCGGTAGCGCGCAACACCAATGACTCCGTCATCATCACCGATAACGAAGGACGCATCACCTGGGTGAACGAAGGTTTTATCCGCCTGAACGGCTATCAGCTCGATGAAGTGCGTGGCCTGAACCCCGATGCCCTCCTGCAATGTCCCGACACCGATTCGAGCATCGGCCGGACGCTGCAGGAGCACAAACGCAAGCGGGAGTCGGCACGGGTCGACATCCTCAACCGGCACAAGGACGGCCACAGCTACTGGATCGACCTGGAGATCCAGCCGCTCAGCGACGAAGCGGGCCGACCGAACGGGTACATGTCGGTCGCCCGCGACATCACAGCCCTGCGCGAGGCGCAGATGCGCGAACAGGAGAGGCTGCAACAACTGAATGCCGCCCTTCGGGAGTCGGAGTCGCTGATGTCGACCATCATGACCCATGCCATCGTGTCGGAGGCGGGGCCGGACGGGCGCATCACCCGGGTCAACGACGCGTTTTGCCAGATCAGCGGTTATGGCCGCGAAGAGCTCCTGGGCCAGGACCATCGCATCGTCAACTCCGGCATGCACCCGCCGGAATTCTGGCGGGAGATGTGGGCTACCGTCACCGAGGGCCGTCCCTGGCGCAGTCAGGTCTGCAACCGGGCCAAGGATGGCGACTTGTACTGGGTCGACAGCCTCATCGCCCCCTTCCGGGATGTCAACGGATTGACGGAGAAATACATCTCCATACGGTTCGACGTCACGCGCGCACGCGCCGCTGAGCTGGAGCTCGCGCATGAGCGGCGACGATTGCAGGCAGCCCTGGAGGGCGGTCGTATCGGGACCTGGGAAGTCAATCTGGTCACGGGCGAATATGTCATCGACGACCGATGGGCCGAGATGCTGGGCTACAGCCGGGCCGAGTTGCTGCCCATGAACCAGGACCGCTGGCTGAGCCTGCTGCATCCGGAGGATGCGCAGGCATCCGCCATCCAGCTTCGGAACCACACCCAGGGCGTCACGGACGCCTATGAGATGGAGTGCCGGCTCAAGCACAAGCAGGGGCACTGGGTCTGGGTCTTCTCCCGCGGCACGATCTCCACCCGTACGCAAGACGGCAGTCCCGAGTGGCTCTCAGGCACCCATATGGACGTGACTGAACGGCATGAGCTCTATCGTCAGATCGACGAGCGCAGCAAGCTGCTGTCGGCCATTCTGGAGAACATGCCGGCGGGGCTGGTGGCTTTCGACAATGAACTGAACCTGATCGTCCGCAACCGCCAGTTCTCCGACATGCTGGACATGCCCGAGACCCTGTTCAACCAGACACAGGTCCGCTACCAGGACCTGATTCGCTACGAAGCCGAGCACGGCGAGTTCGGCGACGAGCCGGTACAAACCCTGATCGACAGGTCCGTGAAGCACGCCCGGCGCGCCCAGCGCTATCACTTCGAACGCATCCGCCCCAATGGCATGGTCCTGGACGTCCAGGGGCAGCCCATGGACGACGGCGGTTTCGTCACGACCATCACCGACATCACGCAACGCAAGGCGGCGGAAGCCCAGGCCCGCAGGGCCGACGAAATGCTGCGCCAGGCCATCGACGCGCTTGATGAGGCTTTTGTCATCTACGACGAACACGACAAGCTGCTGCTGTGCAACCAGCGCTATCGGGACATCTATCCACTCAGCGCCCCCATGATGCAAGTGGGCAAGACCTTCGAGGAAATCATCCGCCACGGTGCGCAAAACGGCGAATACGCCGCATTAAAGGATGTGTCGCCCGACGAATGGGTCACCGAACGGCTGGCGCAGCACAAGCGCGCCGATACCGACCTCGTGCAGGAACTGAGCGACGGGCGCTACCTGCGCATCCTCGAACGCCGGACACCCAGCGGCTACACCGTGGGCTTCCGCGTCGACATCACGGACATCGTGCGCGCCCGCATGGATGCCGAATCTGCGTCCCGAGCCAAGAGCCAATTCCTGGCCAATATGAGCCACGAGATCCGCACGCCCATGAATGCCGTCCTCGGCATGTTGCAGTTGCTACAGAACACAGATCTGACACCCCGGCAACAGGACTATGTGAGCAAGACGGAAGGCGCGGCGAGGTCCCTGCTGACATTGCTCAACGACATCCTGGACTTCTCCAAGGTTGAAGCCGGCAAGATGACACTGGAAACGGCGCCTTTCCACATCGAGCAACTCCTGCGCGACCTGTCGGTCATCCTCTCGGCCAGTCTGGGCGGCAAGCCGGTGGAACTGCTGTTCGATCTCCCCTCCAAGCTGCCAGCCGAGCTCATTGGCGACAGCCTGCGCCTCAAACAGATCCTGATCAATCTGGCGGGCAACGCCATCAAATTCACTGAGCGGGGCATGGTAACGCTGCGCATACGCGAGTGCGCGCACAAGGACGATGAGATCACCCTCGAATTTGCGGTCGAAGACACGGGCATCGGGATCGCGCCCGAGCACCAGCACCATATCTTTGAAGGCTTCACGCAGGCCGAAGCATCGACCACTCGCCGCTATGGCGGGACCGGCCTGGGTCTGGCGATTTCGGCTCGGCTCGTTGAGCTCATGGGCGGCCAACTTCAACTTGAGAGCGAAGTCGGCCGCGGTAGCCGCTTCTACTTCCAGATCACATTGAAGGTCCCGCAAGACATCCTGCTCCAGGCGCCGTTGCATAAAGAGTTGCGGGCTCTGGTGATCGACGACAACCGGATCACACGAGAGACGCTCCAGCACATGCTGCAGCCGCTGACCCGGGAGCTGGACAGCGCCGGTAGCGGCCCAGAAGCGCTGGCGATCCTGCAGCGGCGCGCCGACGCGGGCCTGCCGATGTACGACGTGATCCTTGTGGATTGGCAGATGCCCGGGATGGACGGATGGGAAACCTGCAGACAGCTGGGCGCAACTCTTGGCCCCGAACGCAGAAGCCTTGTCATCATGGTGACCGCCCACGGACGGGAGATGCTGGCACAGCAACCAGAGGGAGACCAGTCGCTCATCGATGCCTTCCTGGTCAAGCCAGTCACGACTGCGATGCTGATCGATGCGGTGAATGAAGCTCGGCAGCTGCGTGCGCGAAGACACGTGCGCTTGGAACCCTCGGCAGGCGGCAGAAAGCGTTTGCAGGGCATGCGGGTCCTTCTGGTGGAAGACAATGTTCTCAACCAGCAGGTCGCCCAGGAGTTGCTGCAGCGCGAAGGCGCCGTGGTCACCCTGGCGGGTGACGGCGCCCAGGGTCTGAAAGCCATGCTGGACGCTCCCAGCGGCTGGGATGTGGTACTCATGGACATTCAAATGCCCGTGATGGACGGCTACACCGCCACACGAGAAGCCCGGAAACATCCGGAACTGTCCCAGCTTCCCATCATCGCGATGACGGCCAATGCCATGGAGAGCGACCGCCGCGACGCGCTCACGGCGGGCATGAACGCCCACGTCGGCAAGCCCTTCAGCCTGGATGAACTCGTCAAGACCCTACTGGCGCACACCGAACTTCCACCTCCGGCTTTCGCTTCTGGCGCGATGCCCCTTGCCGGGGCTGCGAGTGCGGAGGGCGCCCCCCTGGAGGGGGGGCTGCCAGACAACACAGACGAACTGGATATCGCAACGGCCGCCGAGCGGCTGGGGGGTGACCCCGGCATGCTCTACCGCGTGCTCGAGTCCTTTTCCCAGGAGTTGCCAGGCACCGCAGAGGAACTCGACCGGCTTCTCCGGGCCGACATGATGCAGGACGCGCGGCGATTGATGCACACGCTCAAGGGCACCGCGGCGACTGTCGGCGCGACGCGCTTGTCTGCCGTGGCGGCCACGATCGAGCAGCGTTTGCGTGCATCGCCCACCCCGGGAGTGGAAGAGTCCGCACAGTTGGTGGCCGAGGTCCGGACCAGGGCACAGTCCGTGGCTACCGACCTGCAAGCGGTCCTGCCAGCATTGCGGCCCCATGGCCTCGTCGACCTGCACTCGGCAGGGCCGCTAGACGTCTCGCTGCTGCGCAAGGACCTGGAAGCGCTTCTGGTCCTGCTCCGCAATTCGGACCTCGCAAGCCTGGAGTCCTTCGAAATGCTGCGCAGACGGCATCGTGGCGGCCTGGCGTCCGAACTCGAACCCTTGGCCGGGGCCATGGCCACGCTCAATTTCGACGAAGCCGTCCGTCTTTGCGGGATGCTGCAAGAACGCTACACTGCCTGAGAGCCATAACGCAAAGCATGCTTCAAGAGTCGTCCCTTTTTTCAGA
This sequence comes from Hylemonella sp. GW821-FHT10B10, assembly GCF_059415585.1. NCBI lineage: Bacteria > Pseudomonadati > Pseudomonadota > Betaproteobacteria > Burkholderiales > Comamonadaceae > Hylemonella > Hylemonella sp. GW821-FHT10B10. The sequence continues at coordinate 1,640,401 of NZ_JBWKNN010000001.1, forward strand.
CTTGTATGACTTGGCGCCGGGTCGCAAGCCACGCTTGTTGGTGGTCGACGATCAGCCGGTCTACATCCAGGTCATTCACCACGCCTTCGCGCAGGAATGCCAAGTTTTCATGGCAACCAGCGGTGCCCAGGCGATCAAGATCTGCACGGAACAATTGCCCGATCTGGTCCTGCTCGATATCGAAATGCCCGAGATGGACGGTTTCGAAGTCTGTGGCCGCCTCAAGGCCAGCGAACTGACCCGCCATATCCCCGTGATCTTTGTGACGGGTCACACTGATCCCGCCCAGGAGACCCAGGGGCTCGAGCTTGGTGCGGTGGATTTCATCAGCAAGCCGGTCAATCCCAGCGTCCTTCGGGCCCGGGTCCGAACTCACTTGTTGCTGAAGTTCCAGTCAGATGTGCTGCGCGACCTTGCGTTCATCGATGGTCTTACATCGCTGTACAACCGTCGCTTTTTCGATCGACAGCTCGATCTCGAGTGGGCCCGGTACACGCGAAATGGAACAGCTATTTCGCTTGTCATCCTGGACGTTGACCATTTCAAGCGCTACAACGATACCTACGGACATCAGGCAGGTGACGATTGTCTGAGGGCGGTTGCCCGTCAGATCAAAACGTGCCTCAAGCGCAGCACCGACATTCTTGCCCGCTATGGTGGTGAGGAATTCGTCTGCTTGCTACCTGAGACCGACCACGAACATGCGATGCTCTTGGCAGGTGAAATTGTTCAAAGTGTTCGTTTGCTGGCCATTCCTCATGGCTCGTCTGATGCAGCCAAGATTGTCACGGTGAGCGCCGGCGTCGCCACCGGTGCCCGGCCCTATGGCAAGGTGAGCGACCTGCTGGAGTTTGCAGACCGCCAACTTTACCAGGCCAAGCACGATGGACGCGACCGTGTCTGTGGCGGGGTGCTGTCCAGCAACACCTGATCAGGATGTCGGGGCCCGCCCCTGATCCCGCTTTCGTGGCTCGCGCACAGGGCTAGCTGGCCGCAACGAGATTCTTGTAGACGCCACAGCCGACGTACAAGTCGTCAACCTGCTGCACATAGGACATCTTGGTCTGCACGGTCCCTGTGGCCGGATTGGTGATGTCGTATTCCACCCAGCCCGGCTCGTGCTCGGCCTGGGTCACGATGGCCGCCAGCAGGCCCTGGCCATCGATACCCGGGATGTCCTGCACCCGCGTGCCCACCTTGGCCGGGTTGCCGCCGAAGGCCACGTAATGGCCCGCGCGGTCCAAGGCAAAAACGTACATGTCGCGGTCGTGGAAACCCTGCTGCTTGTCGGTCAGGCCGCGCACAAAACCCTCGCGCGTGGTCTGCTGGCGATAGGCCAAAGCACGCTGGACCAGGGCCAGGGCCTCGTCGGCTGTTCCCTGCTGCAGATGGAAAGCCTCCACCGCCTGGGCCAGCGTGGAAGCCCGATGCTCGAGCTTTTCCGCCTGTTCAACGGCATGCTCCACCATGGCCGCATTGCGCTGAGTGATCTCATCCAGCTGGCGTATGGCGGCCGTGATCTCATTGAGTGAGGTGCTCTGCTCGGCGCTGGACACGGAGATATTGGACATGCTCTCGGCCACACTGCGGATGCCCGTCACGATCTCGCCGATGCTGCCGCCGGCTGCGTGGATCTGCTCCACGCTGGTCGCCACCTGGCTGGACGAGGTACCGATGAGCTGACGGATCTCCTTGGCCGACTCGGCCGAACGCTGGGCCAGCGAACGCACCTCGGCCGCCACCACGGCAAAGCCGCGGCCGGCCTCGCCGGCACGCGCGGCCTCCACGGCGGCATTGAGCGCGAGGATATTGGTCTGGAAGGCCAGGCCGTCGATCACGCCGATGATCTCGTTCATGCGCTGCGCGCTACCCTGCACCGCCTCGACCGACTGCACGGCCTGCGCCATGCCCTGGGCTCCGCGGTCGGCCACACCGCGCACCTGGACAGCCTGCGTGTGGGCCTGCTGCATGGTGCGCGCATTGTCCTGCACCGTGCTGGACAGCTCCTGCACACTGGCCGAAGTCTGTTCCAGGTTGGCGGCCTGCTGTTCGGTGCGATCCGACAGCTCACGGTTGCCGGCGGCCAGGCTCTGCCCCGCATGAGCGACCAAAGCCGAATTGCTGCGTATGCTGGCCACCATGCCCGAAAGGCCTGCCACCATGACCTGCATGGCCTGCGCCATGGCACCGAGCTCATCGCGTCCGCGGATTTCGATCTTGTCGCGCAGATTGCCCTGCGCCGTCTGCTCCATGAAATGCATGACGCGACGCAGATCGGCCATGAAGCTGACATAAAAAGCCAGCATCAGGTAGAGCAGCACCAGCAGCGCAAGGACACCTGTGACGGCGCCGACCCACTCCATCGACGCGTAGGCCAGCAGCATGACCGCGACGAGCAGGACCAGTTTGCCGGCCAGCGGTAAACGGCGCATGAGCCATGCGCCGGGTCCGAAGATCTGATTGACTATGCCCATGCCCGATCCCAATGACGTATCCCCACGAAATATGGGAGGCGTACCACAATTCAAGCTTCGACCAGATCGAAACACAATTGCGACGCTGGATACCCTATTCAGTATAGAGATGCGCCCTACACAGGCCTTACGGGGTTTGTCCCTATCAAGTCAGCTCATGTCAACGCCGCCACGACCTCGGGAGGGGCCTGCACCAGTTCAATCAGCACACCCTCACCGGCAATCGGGAACTCATCGTTCGACTTCGGATGCAGGAAACAGATGTCGTAACCCGCCGCGCCCTTGCGTATGCCGCCTGGTGCAAAGCGCACTCCCTGCGCGGTGAGCCATTCCACGGCCCTGGGCAGGTCGTCGATCCACAGCCCCACGTGATTGAGCGGTGTGGTGTGCACTGCCGGCTTCTTCTCGGGATCCAGCGGCTGCATCAGATCGACCTCGACCTTGTACGGCCCCTGCCCCATGGCGCAGATGTCCTCGTCCACGTTCTCGCGTTCGCTCCTGAACGTGCCGGTGACCTGCAGGCCCAGCATCTCGACCCAGAGCTTCTGCAGGCGGGTCTTGTCGGGGCCGCCGATGGCGATCTGCTGGATGCCTAGCACTTTGAAAGGACGCGTGGCCATCACTGGAATTCCACGATGGGTTGGTCGACCGTAAGCGACTCGCCCTTGCTCGCCAACACCTTGCCCACCACACCGTCGGCAGCAGCGAAGAGCACGTTTTCCATCTTCATGGCCTCGATCACGGCCACGCGCTCGCCGGCCTGAACCTTCTGACCGGGCTGCACCGCCACGTCGACCAGCAGGCCCGGCATGGGCGAAAGCACGTAACGGCTCATGTCCGGCGGCGCCTTGTGCGGCATGAGCTGGTGCAGTTCGGCCATGCGTGGCGAGATCACCAGCGCCTCGATGAGTGTGCCGTTGTGTTGCAGCTTCAGGGCCAGCGGATTCCTGGCCGTGCCGCGTTCCACCTGTGTGGTGAAGGAGCGGCCATCCACCGTGCCGGTAATGATGATGTCGTTCAGACGCGAGGTGCTGCAGATGTCGTAACTGCGGCCATTGACCCGCACCCGTGCCTTGCCGGTCTCGCCCACGAACTCGTCAACATGCACCGGCGTGTGCACGTGCTGGCCGTCGGCCCCCAGGGTGATGACCACATAGTCTTTCCCTGCGTCCACCGAATAACCAGGCAGCTGACCGGAAATGGTGGTCGTGCGCTCACGCGACTTGCGGCGCACAAAAGCGGCCAGGGCCACCAGGAAACCCGGATCCTCGTGCGGCACATCCTCCGCAGAAAAGCCCTTGCCGTAATGCTCGGCGATGAAGCCGGTGTTGAAATCGCCCGCAACGAACTTCGGATGGGCCAGCAGCGCGGCCTGGAAAGGGATGTTGGAGCTGATGCCGCGGATCACGAAGCCGTTAAGCGCCTCGCGCATCTTGGTAATCGCATCCAGCCTGTCCTTGCCGTGCACGATGAGCTTGGCGATCATCGAGTCGTAATACATGGGGATCTCGCCGCCGTCCTGCACGCCGGTGTCCACGCGCACACCCAGCAGGTGTTTCGTGTCGGACTGCCACATGCTTTGTGTCGGTGGCGTGAAACGCACCAGGCGGCCGGTCGAGGGCAGGAAGTTGCGGAAGGGATCCTCGGCATTGATGCGGCATTCGATGGCCCAGCCATTGCGCTTCACGTCGGCCTGCGTCAGTGGCAGTTTTTCGCCCGCGGCGACGCGGATCATCAGCTCCACCAGGTCCAGGCCGGTGATGCACTCGGTCACCGGATGCTCCACCTGCAGTCGGGTGTTCATCTCCAGGAAGTAGAAGCTCTGGTCCTTGCCGACCACGAACTCCACCGTGCCCGCGCTCTGGTACTTCACGGCCTTGGCCAGGGCCACAGCCTGCTCACCCATGGCTTTACGTGTCGCGTCGCTGATGAAGGGCGACGGCGCCTCCTCGATCACTTTCTGGTGGCGGCGCTGGATCGAGCACTCGCGCTCGTTCAGGTAGATCACATGGCCATGGCTGTCGCCCAGCACCTGGATCTCGATGTGGCGCGGCTCCTCGACGAACTTCTCGATGAAGACACGGTCATCGCCAAAACTGTTGCGCGCCTCGTTGCGGCAGCTGGTGAAACCCTCGAAGGCCTCCTTGTCGTTGAAGGCCACGCGCAGGCCTTTGCCACCGCCGCCGGCCGAGGCCTTGATCATCACCGGGTAACCGATGCCCTTGGCGATTTCCACGGCGCGTTCGGCCGATTCGATGGCCTCATTCCAGCCCGGGATGCAATTGACCTTGGCCTCGCCCGCCAGCTTCTTGGACGCGATCTTGTCGCCCATGGCGGCAATGGAATAGTGCTTGGGGCCGATGAAGACCAGGCCCTCTTCTTCCACACGCTTGGCAAAGTCCTCGTTCTCGGACAGGAAGCCGTAGCCCGGGTGGATGGCCTGGGCACCGGTCTGCTTGGCGGCCGCGATGATCTTGTCGGCCACCAGGTAGGACTCGCGGCTGGGCGCCGGTCCGAGCAGCACGGACTCGTCGGCGAGCAGCACGTGGCGTGCGTCACGATCGGCTTCGGAATAGACCGCCACGGTGGCGATACCCATCTTCTTCGCCGTGGCGATGACACGGCAGGCGATCTCGCCACGATTCGCAATCAGGATCTTCTTGAACATGATGTCTTCCTGTTCTCTCTCAATGTTGTTTTGTCAGCATGGCCTTGCGCCGGACGGTGAAATTCCACCACGGCTGGCTGGCCCCGCCATTCATGAAATCGTGCGCGGCCAGAAAGGTGTCCAGCACGCAAGGGTCATGGCGCTTACCCATGAGATCGCGCAGCTGCTCGTAGGCCGCCAGCGGATCCATGTCGCGCACTTGAAGCGGGGTGGCGATGCCCAACGTGCGCAGGTCGGCCGCCAGCGACTTCCCGATATTCGGGATGTCGGTCAGCAGGCGGGCCTGTTCAGCGCAGATCGCTTTGGGCATGGCGGACGCTCCAGCTCAGAGCGGGATATTGCCGTGCTTGCGCCACGGGTTGTCCAGCTTCTTGTCCTTGAGCATGACCAGCGAGCGGCAGATGCGCTTGCGGGTCTCGTGCGGCAGGATCACGTCGTCGATGTAGCCGCGCGCGCCGGCCACGAAGGGGTTGGCAAAGCGCGCCTTGTACTCGGCCTCCTTGGCGGCCAGCTTGGCCGGGTCACCCTTGTCCTCGCGGAAGATGATCTCCACTGCACCCTTGGCGCCCATCACCGCGATCTCGGCATTGGGCCAGGCGAAGTTCACGTCACCGCGCAGGTGCTTGGAGGCCATCACGTCGTAGGCACCGCCGTAGGCCTTGCGCGTGATCACGGTGATCTTGGGCACCGTGCACTCGGCATAGGCATAGAGCAGCTTGGCGCCGTGCTTGATGATGCCGCCGTACTCCTGTGATGTGCCGGGCATGAAACCGGGCACATCCACGAAGGTGATGACCGGAATGCTGAAGGCATCGCAGAACCGCACAAAGCGCGCGGCCTTGATGCTGCTCTTGATGTCCAGGCAGCCGGCCAGCACCAGGGGCTGGTTGGCCACGATGCCCACGGTCTGCCCGTCCATGCGGGCGAAACCGATCAGGATGTTCTTGGCGTACTCGGGCTGGATCTCGAAGAAGTCGCCGTCATCCACGGTCTTGACGATCAGCTCCTTCATGTCGTAGGGCTTGTTGGGGTTGTCCGGCACCAGGGTGTCCAGACTGCGCTCCATGCGGTCGATCGGATCGCCGCTCTTGCGCACCGGGGCTTTCTCGCGGTTGTTCAGCGGCAGGTAGTTGTAGAGGCGCCGCAGCATGAGCAGCGCCTCCACGTCGTTCTCGAAGGCCAGGTCGGCCACGCCGCTTTTGGTGGTGTGGGTCAGCGCACCGCCCAGTTCCTCGGCCGTCACCTCCTCGTGCGTCACCGTCTTCACCACGTCGGGGCCCGTGACGAACATGTAGGACGAATCCTTCACCATGAAGATGAAATCGGTGATGGCCGGGCTATAGACCGCACCACCAGCCGATGGGCCCATGATCAGGCTGATCTGCGGAATCACGCCCGAGGCCAGCACATTGCGCTGGAACACCTCGGCATAACCGCCCAGCGATGCCACGCCCTCCTGGATGCGGGCGCCACCCGAATCGTTGAGGCCGATCACCGGGGCGCCGGCCTTCATGGCCTGGTCCAGGATCTTGCAGATCTTTTCGGCATGGGCTTCGGACAGCGCGCCGCCGAAAACCGTGAAGTCCTGGCTGTAGACGAAAACCAGGCGGCCGTTGATCATGCCGTAGCCTGTCACCACGCCGTCACCCGGAATCTTGTTCTCCTCCATGCCGAAGTCCACGCAACGGTGTTCGACGAACATGTCCCATTCTTCGAAGGTTCCTTCGTCGAGCAGCACCTCGATGCGTTCACGCGCCGTCAGCTTGCCCTTGGCGTGCTGCGCGGCAATGCGTTTCTCGCCCCCGCCGAGTCGGGCTGCGGCGCGCTTCTGCTCCAGTTGTTCCAGGATGTCATGCATGGTTCGTCCTCTGTTGATTTCGTCAGGTTTTGTGTTCGTAGGCCTGCAGCAGTTGCCGCGCGGCAGTGGAGGCGGCCAGACGGCCGGCCGTCACTTCGGCACCCAGTTGTGGCAGCAGCTTGCGCACTTGCGGGTGCACGCGGAAGGCCTGCTTGAGCCCCGATTCGATACGCTCCCACATCCAGGCCTGGGCCTGGCCCTCGCGGCGCGCCGCCAGCTTGCCGCTGGCGGTCTGCAAGGCGCGGAATTGCGTCACGGCAGCCCAGTAGGCATCCACGCCCTGGCCCAGCAGGGCACTGAGCTGGACCACCTTCGGGTGCCAGATCTTTTCGTCATGGTGCGCGTGTTCGGGGTTGCCGTGCTGGCCCAGCAGGCGCAGGGAGGATGTGATCTGCGCCTGCGCGCGTGTGGCAGCAGCAGCGTCGATGTCGGCCTTGTTGATCACCACGAGGTCGGCCAGTTCCATCACGCCCTTCTTGATGGCCTGCAGGTCGTCGCCGGCATTGGGCAACTGCATGAGGCAGAACATGTCGGTCATGCTGGCCACGGCGGTTTCGCTCTGGCCCACGCCTACGGTCTCGACGATGACGATGTCGTAGCCCGCGGCTTCGCAGACCAGCATGGCTTCACGCGTCTTCTCGGCCACGCCACCCAGGGTGCCGCTGCTCGGACTGGGACGGATATAGGCTTGCTCGTGCACGGAAAGCTTTTCCATGCGGGTCTTGTCGCCCAGGATGGAGCCGCCGGACACACTCGACGACGGATCGATCGTCAGCACCGCCACACGATGGCCGTGCCCGATCAGATACAGCCCCAAGGCCTCGATGAAGGTGGATTTGCCCACACCGGGCACGCCGCTGATCCCCAGGCGGAAGGCACCGCCCGTGTGCGGCAGCAAGGCGGTCAGCAGTTCGTCGCCCTGGGCACGATGGTCTGCGCGGGTGGACTCCAGCAAAGTGATGGCCTTGGCCATGGCACGGCGCTGCTGGGCCGGGTTGCCCTGGAGGATGCCGTCCAGCAATGATGGATGACTCACCGGGCTCAACCTCAAGCCTTGGCCGCTTTTTTGATCTGCTCCAGCACGTCCTTGGCGCTGGCGGGGATCGGGGTGCCCGGGCCGTAGATGCCCTTGACACCCGCCTCGTACAGGAAGTCGTAGTCCTGGCGCGGGATCACACCACCGACGAAGACGATGATGTCGTCCGCGCCCTGCTTCTTGAGCTCGGCAATGATGGCCGGCACCAGGGTCTTGTGGCCTGCGGCCAGGGTGGAAACGCCCACAGCGTGCACATCGTTCTCGATGGCCTGGCGCGCGCATTCCTCGGGGGTCTGGAACAGCGGGCCCATGTCCACATCAAAACCCAGGTCGGCGAAGGCCGTGGCCACCACCTTGGCTCCGCGGTCATGCCCGTCCTGGCCCAGTTTGGAGATCATCACGCGCGGACGGCGGCCATAGGCTGTGGCGAAATCGGCGATTTCCTTCTTCAGGGTCTCCCAGCCTTCGGCCGAGTCGTAGGCAGCTGCGTACACACCGGTCACCTTTTGCGTATCGGCGCGATGGCGCCCGAAAACTTTTTCCAGCGCATCGCTGACCTCGCCCACCGTGGCGCGCAGTCGGATGGCCCGGATGCTCAGGTCGAGCAGGTTACCACTGCCCGCCTCGGCGGCCGCGGTCAGCGCATCGAGTGCGGCCTGGACCGCCTTGCCGTCTCGGCTGGCACGGATGGCCTTCAGGCGCGCGATCTGGCCGTCGCGCACCTTGACGTTGTCCACCTCGAGGATGTCGAGCGGGTCTTCCTTTTTCAGCTTGTATTTGTTGACACCGACGATCACGTCCTTGCCCGAATCGATACGGGCCTGCTTCTCGGCCGCTGCGGCTTCGATCTTGAGCTTGGCCCAGCCGCTGTCCACCGCCTTGGTCATGCCCCCCATGGCATCCACTTCTTCGATGATGGTCCAGGCCGCATCGGCCATGTCCTGCGTGAGCTTCTCCATCATGTAGCTGCCGGCCCAGGGATCGATCACGTTGGTGATGTGCGTCTCTTCCTGGATGATGAGCTGGGTGTTGCGCGCAATCCGCGCGCTGAATTCGGTGGGCAGGGCTATGGCCTCGTCGAAGCTGTTGGTGTGCAGGCTCTGCGTGCCGCCGAAGACCGCGGCCATGGCCTCGATGGTGGTACGCACCACATTGTTGTAGGGGTCCTGCTCGGTCAGGCTCCAGCCGCTGGTCTGGCTGTGCGTGCGCAGCATCAGGCTCTTGGGATTCTTGGCGTTGAAGCCCTTCATGATGCGGCACCAGAGCAGACGGGCCGCGCGCATCTTGGCAATCTCGAGGTAGAAGTTCATGCCGACCGCCCAGAAGAAGCTCAGGCGGCCTGCGAAATCGTCCACGTCCATGCCCTTGGCTATGGCGGTCTTGACATACTCCTTGCCATCGGCCAGCGTGAAGGCCAGTTCGAGCGCCTGGTTGGCGCCGGCTTCCTGCATGTGGTAACCCGAGATCGAGATCGAGTTGAACTTGGGCATGTTCTTGCTCGTGTACTCGATGATGTCGCCGATGATGCGCATGCTCGGTTCGGGCGGGTAGATATAGGTGTTGCGGACCATGAACTCCTTGAGGATGTCGTTCTGGATGGTCCCGCTCAACTTGTCTTGCGACACACCCTGCTCTTCCGCCGCTACCACGTAACCCGCCAGAACGGGCAGCACGGCGCCGTTCATGGTCATGGAGACGCTCACCTTGTCCAGCGGGATCTCGCTGAACAGGATCTTCATGTCCTCCACGGAATCGATGGCGACGCCGGCCTTGCCTACGTCGCCCGTCACGCGCGGGTGGTCGCTGTCGTAACCGCGGTGCGTGGCCAGGTCGAAGGCAACCGACACGCCCTGCCCGCCGGCGGCCAGGGCTTTTCTATAGAAGGCGTTGGACTCCTCGGCCGTGGAAAAGCCCGCGTACTGCCGGATGGTCCAGGGCCGCACGGCGTACATGGTGGCCTGCGGACCACGCAGATAAGGCTCGAAGCCGGGCAGCGTGTCGGCATGCGGCAGTCCCTGCAGGTCGGCCGCCGTGTACAGCGGCTTGACCGAGATGCCGTCGGGTGTGAGCCAATTCAGGGCATCGACATTGCCAGCCGGGGCGGATTTGGCAGCGGCCTTGTGCCAGGCTTCGAGGCTGGCTTGCTGGAACTCGGTCTTTTTCTGGCTCATGGCAAAGCGGCGGCCCCCTGGGGGGCCCAGTTAATGTTGCGCGGAGTTTACATCATTTATAATTATTGATGCAAAATATTCTTTAAGCTTACAATCTACTCCATGTCTGCCGTCTCCCTGTCCCCCCGCGCACTTTATGAAGAAGTGGCTGAGCTGCTGCGTCAGCGCATCTTCAGCCGCGAGCTGGAGCCCGGCAGCTGGATCGACGAATTGAAGATTGCCGAGGACTACGGCATCAGCCGCACCCCCCTGCGCGAGGCCCTCAAGGTGCTGGCTGCCGAAGGCCTGGTGACCATGAAGGTGCGCCGCGGCGCCTACGTCACCGAGGTCAATGAGAAGGACCTGGTGGACATCTACCACCTGCTCGGCCTGCTGGAAAGCGACGCCGCCGGCGTGGTCGCCCAGAACGCGACCGAGGAACAGCTGCGTGAACTGCAGAGCCTGCACGAGGCGCTGGAAGCCGCCACCCAGGACCGGGAGCGTTTCTTCGCGATCAACGAAAACTTTCACATGCGCCTGCTGGAAATCGCCGACAACCGCTGGCGCAACCAGATGGTGGCCGATCTGCGCAAGGTCATGAAGCTCAACCGGCACCACTCCCTGCTCAAGTCCGGACGCATCGCAGAATCCCTGGCCGAGCACCGTGCCGTGATGGCCGCCCTGCAGGCGCGCGACGCGGCCCTGGCCACGCAAAAGATGTTCGAACATTTCCGTAACGGACTGGAAGCGGCCGCCTGAGACTTTTTGCTCTGGCTGCGCAGCCGGAATTGCCCTATCCTGAGACCATGGCCACGCGGGCAAACAACAACAACGACAACACCCTGCAGCAGACGCTGCTGGAATACCAGGCCATCCTGGAGAACGCCTCGGTCGGCATCCTGTTCACGCGCGACAGCAAGGTCGTGCACTGCAATCCGCGTTTCAACGAAATCTATGGCTGGAGCGGCAGCGAGCTTGTGGGTCGGCCCGGCGCCAGCTTCTACCTGAACACCGAAGACTACGAGGCCATGGGTCGGCACGCCGCCCCCATCCTTTCAGCCGGGCAGTTGCTGGACATGGAGTTGCCCATGCGCCGCAAGGACGGCAGTTCTGTGCTCTGCCGCTTGCGCGCCAAGGCCATCGACCCGGCCAACACCGGCGCCGGCACGATCTGGATCGTCGAAGACGTGACGGCACAGCGCCAGGAACAGGCCCGCCTGGCCGAACTGCTACAGCGCCAGCAGGCCATCCTGGAAAACGCCTCTGTCGGCATCCTGTTCACGCGCGACCGCAAGGTGCTGACCAGCAATCCACGCTTTGCGGAAATCTTCGGCTGGACCCAGGACGATCTGGTCGGCCAACCCAGCTCGGTCTTCCACCTGAACGCGGAAGGCTACGAAGCGTCCAGCCGTGAGGCCGTCGCCATCCTGGCTCGCGGTGAACTGCTGGACATGGAGCTGCCCATGCGCCGCAAGGACGGCAGCGTCGTGGACTGCCATGTGCGCGCCCAGGCCATCCAGACGGGCGGAGCGGGCGAGGGAACCATCTGGATCGTCGAGGACATCAGCGAACGCCGGCGCGAGCAGGCCCGTCTGGCCGAACTGCTGCAGCGCCAGCAGGCCATCCTGGAGAACGCCTCGGTCGGCATCCTCTTCACCCGTGACGGCCAGATCGCGCACTGCAACCCGCGCATGGAAGGCATCTACGGCTGGGCACCGGGCACGATGACCGGCCAGCACGCGCGGGCCTTCTTCGACAGCGATGCGGACTACCAGGCCTTTGGTGCCATCGTCGGCCCGCGGCTGGCGCGCGGCGAGCTGGTGGACATCGAATGGCGCCATCGGCGCCGCAGCGACGGCGTGCTGATCTGGAGCCGCCATCTGGCCAAGGCCCTGCCCAGCCAGGACGGCAGCCAGGGCGCCATCTGGATCAGCGAGGACATCACAGCTCAGAAGGCCGCCCAGCAGGCCCTGGCCGACGCACGCCTCGAGCTCGAACGCCGGGTCGAAGAACGTACCCAGGAACTGGCCCAGATCAACCAGCAGCTGCAGCACGAGATTGCCGAGCGTATCGCCGCCGAAAACCACCTGCGCGCCGAAGAAGCGCGTTTTCGCGACCTCTCCGAAATGTCCTCCGACTGGTTCTGGGAGATGGACACCGATCTGCGCTTCACGGAGATTTCCGGGGGCCATCTCGCGCCGCCACCCGACAGGGAAGGCAGCGGATTGGGTAAACATCGCTGGGAGCTGCCCATCGTGGGCGTGGCGCCGGAGCAGTGGGCCGAGCACCGCCGCGTGCTTGACGCGCGACTGCCCTTCAAGGATTTTGTCTACCAGCTGAAGAGCCGGACCGGCGAACTGCGCTGGTGCGTGGTCAACGGCAAGCCGGTCTTCGAAGACGGTGTCTTCAAAGGCTATCGCGGCACCGGCTCGGACATCACAGAGCGCAAGCAGGCCGAGCAGAAAGTCGAGTTCCTGGCCTACCACGACCCGTTGACCGGGCTGCCCAACCGCCTGTTGCTCGAAGACCGTCTGCAACAGGCCATCACCCAGGCCGAGCGCAGCCGCAACGGCCTGGCCCTGGTCTTCCTGGACCTGGACAATTTCAAGAAGATCAACGACTCGCTGGGCCACGCCACGGGCGACGCCCTGCTCAAGGAAGTCTCGGCACGACTCAAGCGCTGCGTGCGCGACAGTGACACCATCAGCCGCCAGGGGGGCGATGAATTCATCCTCATCCTGCGGGAGTTGCACGGCGCCGAAACCTGTCTACCGGTGCTGACCAAGATCATGGAGGCGCTGCAGGAACCCTACTGCTGGGAAGGCAACGAACTCACCACCTCGGCCTCGATCGGGGTGGCGCTCTATCCGCAGGACGGCAAGGACTTCGATGTCCTGCGCAAGAAGGCCGACATGGCCATGTACCGCGCCAAGGAAGCCGGCCGCAACATCTACCGTTTCTTCGACGAGGAGATGGACGAAGAGGCCGTGGAGCACCTTCTGATGCGCAGCGGTCTGCGCCGCGCGGTGGAACGCGGGGAATTCGTGCTGCACTACCAGCCGCAGATCGAACTGGGCAGCGGCCGGGTCATCGGCGTGGAAGCCCTTTTGCGTTGGCAGCACCCGGAGTTCGGCCTGGTTCTGCCCGGGCGCTTCGTGCCGGTGGCCGAAGACAGTGGGCTGATCGTGCCCATCGGCGTCTGGGTCATCCAGGAGGCCTGCCGCCAGGCCATGGCGTGGCAGCAGGCCGGGCTGCCCGCCCTGGCCATGGCGGTCAACCTTTCGGTTGCTCAATTCCGTCGCGGCAGCATCGAAGACACGGTGATCGAGGCGCTGGAGGGCTCCGGGCTGGCCGCCTCACTGCTCGAGCTCGAGCTGACCGAGTCCATGTTGATCCAGGATGCCGAGCAGGTCATGGCCACGGTCCGCCGGCTCAAACAACTGGGCGTGAAGCTGGCCATCGACGACTTCGGTACCGGCTATTCCAGCCTCTCCTACCTGAAGCGCTTCGACATCGACAAGCTCAAGATCGACCAGAGCTTCATCCGCGATCTCGCCAGCGACCCGGACGATGCAGCCATCGTGCGCGCCATCATCCAGATGGCGCACAGCCTGGATCTGCTCACCATCGCCGAAGGAGTTGAGTCGTCCGACCTCCTGCTGCAGTTGCGCAGTTTCGGCTGTGACGAAGCCCAGGGTTATCACTTCGCCCGTCCCATGCCGGCCGAGGAATTCGAACGCTACCTGAGCAGCAGGCCCCAGGTCGTGGGACTATGATCGAGGGTTTTCCCTGGGCCTGGATTGCGCAACAGGAACCGGGAAAACCGCCCTGATACGACACCCTGCTCCGATGACCGAACTCGACCGCGTCCAGACGCTCCCCGAACTCCTGGCCTACCGCGCTGCGCTCAGCCCCGCGGGCGAGGCCTACCGTGAATACGACAACGCCACCCAGCGCTGGCTCAGCCTGAACTGGGCCCAGGTGCGCGAGCGCGTGGCGCAGTGGCAACGCGCCCTGGCCGCCAGCGGTGTGCGCCACGGCGAGCGTGTGGCCATCCTGCTGCCCAACGGCCTGGCCGCCATGAGCATCGACCAGGCGGTGCTGGCCCAGGGCGCCATACCCGTGCCCCTGCACGCCATCGACAACCCCGGCAGCATCGCCTACATCCTCTCGGACTGCGCGGCCTCCCTGCTGGTCGTGGCCCAGGCCGAGCAGTGGGAAAAAATCCGCGCCGTGGGCACGCCCCTGCCCGCCCTGCGCCGTGTGGTGGTCTGTAACGACAGTGTTGCCCCCATGGCCGGCACACCTGCCCTTCAGGGCCTGCAAGACTGGCTGGCCGCCGCGGTCGGCACCGGCGCGGCGGCCACGCCGCCCGGCCCCGAAGACCTGGCCACCATCGTCTACACCAGCGGCACCACCGGTAAGCCCAAGGGCGTGATGCTCACGCACCGTAACGTCGTGGCCAATGTGCGCGCCGTGCTCGCACGCGTTCTGCCGCTGGAAACCGACGTGTTCCTGTCCTTCCTGCCGCTGTCGCACACCTTCGAGCGCACCGCCGGCTACTACGTGCCCATCGCGGCCGGCAGCTGCGTGGTCTACGCGCGCTCGGTAGCCCTGCTGGTCGAGGACCTGAAGAACGTTCGCCCCACGGTGCTGATCTCCGTGCCGCGCATCTACGAACGCGTCTATGCCAAGCTGCACGAGACCCTGGCCGTCACGCCCTGGAAGCTGCGCCTGCTCGAAGCCGCGCAGGACGCCGGCTGGCGGCGCTTCCGCGCTGCGCAGGGCCTGCCCCGCCCACCCGCGGACGAAGGCGCCTCGGCCGGCTTTTTCCGCTGGCTGCCCTGGGCCCTGCTGCGCCGCCTCGTGGCCCAGCCCCTGCTCGCGCAGTTCGGCGGCCGCGTGCGTGTGGCTGTCAGCGGTGGCGCGCCGCTCTCACCCGCCATCGCACGTTGTTTCCTCGGCCTGGGCCTGCCCCTGCTGCAGGGCTACGGCATGACCGAGACCGCGCCCGTGGTGGCCGCCAACGGCCTGGACGACAACGACCCGGCCACCGTGGGCCGCGCCCTGCCGGGCGTGGAGGTGCGCATCGCCGACAACCGCGAGCTGCAGGTGCGTGCGCCTTCGGTGATGAAAGGCTACTGGAACCGCGCCGAGGACACGGCACGTGTGATCAACCCCGAAGGCTGGCTGGCCACGGGCGACCAGGCCGAGATCGTCGGTGGCCGCATCCGCATCCTGGGCCGCATCAAGGAAATCATCGTCACCTCCACGGGCGAGAAAGTCCCGCCAGGTGACCTGGAGCTGGCCCTGCTGGGTGATCCGCTGTTCGAACAGGTCTTCGTGGTCGGCGAACAGCGCCCCTTCATCGCCTGCGTGGCCCTGCTGCAGCGTGATGAATGGCAACGCCTCGCGACCAGCCTGGGGCTGGACCCTGAAGCGCCCGCCAGCCTGGCCGATGCACGCGCCGTGAAAGCCGTGCTCAAGCACATTGAACAGGCCACGGCCAGCTTCGCGCGTTATGCCGTGCCGCGCACGGTGCACCTCGTGCGCGATCCCTGGACCATCGAGAACGGCTTCATGACACCGACGCTCAAGCTCAAGCGCAACCGACTCATGGAGCACTACGCATCGGCCATCGAGGGCCTGTACCAAAAGCAGGCCGGCCGCTGAGGCCGGCTTCGCTCAGGCGGCGAGACGTTCGCCGTCGCTGTCCCGGCCGTGCGCCAGGGCCATCACCTCACGCGGGTCGCGGGTCTTGAGCCTGTGGTCGCTCCAGACCTGGCGCCAGCGCCGCGCGCCCGGCAGGCCATGGCGCAGGCCCAGCATATGGCGCGCTACCGCATACCAGGATGTGCCGTCCTCGGCGGCCACGCGCAGCATGTAATCCACCATCTGCGCTTCCACAGCCTCGCGTGTAAGCGTCGAGGGCGCCGCGCCGAAATATGTCGCGTCCCATGACGCCAACCACCAGGGATTGTGATAGGCCTCGCGACCTATCATTGCGCCGTCGAGCAGGCGCAGTTCGCGCGACACCTGCTCGTCTTTACTGAGGCCGCCGTTGATCACGACGGACAGCTGAGGAAAGTCGTGCTTGAGCCGGTGCACCAGCTCATACCGCAAGGGCGGGATTTCGCGGTTTTCCTTGGGCGACAGGCCCTGCAACCAGGCATTGCGCGCATGCACGATGAACGTGGAACAGCCCGCCTCGGCCACGGTCCCCACAAAGTCGCGCACGAACTCGTAACTTTCGGTCCGGTCGATGCCGATGCGGTGCTTCACCGTGACAGGGATGGACACCGCATCGCGCATAGCCTTCACGCCGTCGGCCACCAGTTGCGGCTCCGCCATCAGGCAGGCGCCAAAAGCGCCCCGCTGAACCCGTTCACTCGGACAGCCGCAGTTCAGATTGATCTCGTCATAGCCCCACTGTTCACCCAGCTTGGCGCACTGCGCCAGATCGGCCGGTTCGCTGCCGCCCAGCTGCAACGCCACCGGATGCTCCTCGGCATGGAAGCGCAGATGCCGCGCCACATCACCATGCAGCAGCGCGCCGGTGGTGATCATCTCGGTATAGAGACGTGCGTTTTGGCTCAACAGGCGATGGAAATAACGGCAGTGCCTGTCAGTCCAGTCGATCATGGGCGCGACCGACAGGCGCCATCGACTGGAAGCGGCGGACGGGAGAACGGACATGGACGGATTATCTCAGCCCGCCCGGTAGAATGGTGGGCTTACCGCAACCACCATCCCGTGGCTCTGCCCCCTGCCCGCCTGTCACACCCCGTCATGAGCACCACCGAAACCCTGACTGATTTCGAACGCGAGATTGCCCAGTTCATCGTCACTGCGCTGAACCTGGACGTCACACCCGAGCAGATTGCCCCCCTGGACCCGCTGTATGGGGACGG
Source organism: Hylemonella sp. GW821-FHT10B10 (assembly GCF_059415585.1). Classification (NCBI taxonomy): domain Bacteria; kingdom Pseudomonadati; phylum Pseudomonadota; class Betaproteobacteria; order Burkholderiales; family Comamonadaceae; genus Hylemonella; species Hylemonella sp. GW821-FHT10B10. The sequence continues at coordinate 1,657,498 of NZ_JBWKNN010000001.1, forward strand.
CCTGGGACTGGACTCGATCGATGTGCTCGAGATTGCTCTGGCTGTTTCCAAGCAATACGGGTTCCAGATGCGTTCGGACGATCCGGACAACGCCAGCATCTTCAGTTCCCTGCGCAGCCTGGCCGCGCACATCGCCGCCCACCGCGTCTGAGGCCCTGCGGCCCGTCCTTGCGGACATGTCCATGAAAACAGGACCTTGGTTCAAGGCGGCGCTGGCCGTCCTGCTCGTGCTGGGCTATCCCCTGGCCATGCACTGGCTGCTGACCTCTTCCCAGTGGTCACACCGCACCCTCGCCTGGATCAACCTGGGCCAGACCGTGGGCATGCAGTCCCTGCTGGCCTGGTTTTTCGGCCGCACCCTGCGCACCGGCCGGGAACCGCTGATCGGGCAGTTTGCCCGGCGCATCCACGGCGATGACTACAGCCCGCGCATCGCACACTACGCGCGCCAGGCCACCTGGGCCTGGACCTGGTTCTTCATCGCCATGGTGGTGATCCCATTGGTCCTGTTCTTCACGGCCTCGCTGGACACCTGGTCCTTCTTCGTGAACGTGCTCTCCCTTCCCCTGCTGGGCGGGATGTTCGTGGCCGAATATGCAGCCCGGCGCTATTGCCTGCGCGGCATCCCTCACGTCTCCATCTTCCAGAGCTTCGCCCTGTACCGCGACAAGAAGCGCGCCACAGACGAGGCCTGAGCCAGCCACCATGCCCGCCCTGATTTCGCACCGCTCGCCCCAGGCCGTGATGGCCTGGTCGAATGGCCGCGCCATCACGGCGCTGGACTACCTGGGCGCCGTGCGCCACATGGCCGCGCGGCTGCCGCCCGATGCGGCGGTGCTCAATCTGTGCAGCCGGCGCCACCACTTTGCCGTCGTACTAGGCGCGGCCTTGCTGCGCGGCGTGCCGCTCCTGCTGCCTTCGACCCGCACACCCGAGATGCTGCAGCGCCTGGGCCAGCGTTACCCCGGCTTGCACGCTGTGGTCGACGCGCCGGGCGACAGCGGCGGCCTGCCGCAGATCATCTATGAGCGCGGCCCCATCCCCGCCGCCGACGCGCCCTTCGAGGTCCCGGATATCGCCAGCGAGCAGATCGCCGCCTACGTCTTCACCTCGGGTTCCACCGGGGAACCCGTGCCGCATGCCAAGCACTGGGGGCCACTGGTGCAGAACGCTCAGGGCGCCGGTCGCCGTGTGCGCGAGTGGCTGGGCACCGAGCAGCCTTTCACGGTGACGGGCACGGTGCCGCCCCAGCACATGTACGGCTTCGAGTCCACGGTGCTGCTGCCCCTGCTCAACGGGAGCGTGATCGATGCCAGCCACCCCTTCTACCCGGCCGACATCGCTGCGGCACTGGCCAGCACGCCCACCCCACGCGTACTCGTCAGCACACCCTTTCATCTGCGCACCCTGATCGAAGCACAACTCGAGGTCCCCCCCCTGGGCCTGCTGCTCTGTGCCACCGCGCCGCTGGCGCCGCAGCTGGCACGCCAGGCAGAACAGACGCTGGGCGCCTCGCTGCTGGAAATCTACGGCAGTACCGAGACCGGCCAGATCGCCATGCGCCGCGGCTCGGCCGGCGAGCTGTGGCAGACCTTCGGCGGCATCGAAGTGCAGGCCCAGCCCACGGTGGACGGTGAACTGCGCTTCGCCGCCAGCGGCGGCCACGTCGAGGGCGTGGTGCCCTTGGGCGATGTGCTGGAGCTGCACGGCCCGACACGCTTCGCCCTGCTCGGCCGCCACGCCGACATGGTCAACATCGCCGGCAAGCGCACCTCCCTGGCCTACCTGAACCACCAGCTCAACAGCATCTCCGGGGTGCTCGACGGCGCACTGTACTGGCCACAGGACGCAATGCAGGACGCCCAGGCCCGCATCCAGCGCCCGCTGGCCTTCGTGGTGGCGCCCACGCTGGGTGAGGCCGAGCTGCAGCAGGCCCTGCGTGAACGCATCGACCCGGCCTTCATGCCCCGTCCCATCCATTTCATGGCCGCTCTGCCGCGCAATGCCACGGGCAAGCTGCCGCAGCAGGCGCTGGCCGAACTGGCCCGGCAGGCCATGCAAGATCGCCATGCGGCACATGTCGCACCGGCCGTCGCGCCGCCCGGTCCGGCAAGACGCTGGAAACCGGCCCCCTTCGTACAGGCCACGCTCGGGGTGCATGCCCTGGCCGGCGTCGGCCTGCTCACCCCGGCCTGGCCCCTGAGCCTGGGCGCCCTGGCCGCCAACCATGCGCTGATCGCGGCCGCCGGCTTGTGGCCACGCAGCAGCTGGCTGGGGGCCAACCTGACGCATCTCTCGCGCGAGCGCCCGGAAGTCGCGATCACCATCGACGACGGCCCCGACCCGGAGGTCACACCCGCCGTGCTCGACCTGCTGGACGAGCTGCAGGCCCAGGCCACCTTCTTCTGCATCGGTGCCCATGTGCAGCGCCACCCGGAACTGGCGCGCGAGATCGTGCGCCGCGGTCATGCCCTGGGCAACCACAGCCAGCACCATCGCCATCATTTTTCCGTGATGGGGCCCGCCCAGCTGCGCCGCGAGATCAGCACGGCACAAGCCACGCTGGAAGACATCACCGGCTATCGCCCGCGCTTTTTCCGTGCCCCGGCCGGCCTGCGCAACATCTTCCTCGACCCGGTGCTGCACGAACTGGGTCTGCAACTGGCGAGCTGGACACGGCGCGGTTTCGACACCCGCACCGGTGACGCGGCTCTCGTGCTGCGGCGCCTCACCCGCGACCTGGGTGCCGGCGACATCCTGCTGCTGCACGACCACCATGCGGCCCTGAGCCCCACAGGACGGCCCGTGCTGCTGGAGGTGCTGCCGCCGCTGCTGGCGACCCTGCGTGCACAGGGCCTGCAGCCCGTGCGACTGTCAGCCTGAACCCAGGTCCTGCCCCACACATGCGTCGCGCTGCCCTGCCCACCGACTTGCTCGAACAAGCCTCGGCTCCCTACCGCCCCTTGGGCAACTTCGCCTGGCGCTTCGCCCGCGGCAAACTCGGCGGCGATCCAGTCTTTGCCGGTCTGCTGCAGCGCGGCCTGCTGCCCGCTCGCAGCCGTGTCCTGGACATCGGCTGCGGCCAGGGCCTGCTGGCCGCCCTGCTGGGCGGCCTGGACGGCCAGTCCGTGGCGGAACGGCACTGGCCGACAGACTGGGCCCCGGCCCCGGCCAACTGCAGAGTGCATGGCATCGAACTCAGGCCACGCGACGTGGAGCGTGCACGGCAAGCCCTCGCGCATCTGGGTGAGCGCGTCCGCTTCACCCTGGGCGACATGTGCCGCGCCGACTTCGGCCAGGCCGACACCGTGGTCATCCTGGACGTGCTGCATTACGTCGATCACGCGGCGCAGCTGGACGTGCTGCAACGCGTCAAGGCTGCGCTGACACCCGGCGGCACCCTGCTGCTGCGGGTGGGCGACGCCTCGGCCGGCCTGCCCTTCAGGATCAGCAACTGGGTCGACACCCTGGTGGTCTTCCTGCGCAGCCGTCGCCTCTCACGCCTGTACTGCCGCACGCTGGCCGACTGGCAGGCCTTGCTGCACGATCTGGGTTTTGCCGTCGAAGCCGTCCCTATGGACCGGGGCACGCCCTTTGCTAACAGCCTGCTGGTCGCCCGCCTCGGGCCAGCCGCGGCCGCCTGAGCGGCGCGCATACTCCCCCGTGTCGAAGAAGCACTGAATGATCACCCTGGCCCTCCCGGTTGAAAACGCCCACCCCGCCTATGCCGGCCACTTCCCAGGCCGCCCCATCCTGCCGGGCGTGGTGCTGCTCGACCGGGCCAAGACCACTCTCGAAAGCGCCAGCGGCCTCACGATCACTGGCATCGCCATGGCGAAATTCCTGAGCCCCTCGCTGCCCGGTGAATCTCTGCTGCTGGACTACGAGGCCACGGATGCCGCGCTGCGCTTCGAGATCCGCTGTGGCGAGCGACGCATCGCCACCGGGCGCTTCACCGTGGCCAAGCCCTGACCATGCCGCCCACCATACCCCCGGCCCCGGACCGCAGCGCGGGTACACCGCAATGGCTGCAGCGCAAGGAACGCGGCAGCCTGCTGCTGCTGCGTTTCATGACCTGGCTGTCGCTCGCGCTGGGGCGCCGCCTCACGCGCCCCATCGTCTACGGCATCGCGCTCTATTTCCTGCTGGCGGTCCCCGCCGCGCGCAAGGCCTCGCGTGCCTACCTGGGTGCCTGCCTGGGGCGGCCGGCGACCTGGCGTGACCAGTACCGCCACATCCTCGCCTTTGCCAGCACCATCCACGACCGCATCTACCTGCTCAACGACAGGCATGAGCTGTTCGACATCCGTGTCTTTGGCGAGGAGCAGTTGCCTGCGGCCGAGGATGCCTCGGGCGGCCTGCTGATCTTTGGCGCGCACCTGGGCAGCTTCGAGGTGCTGCGTGCGCTGGCGCGCAAGAATGCCAGGCACAAGGTCTGTGCCGCCATGTACCCGGAGAACGCCCGCCTGCTCAACAGCATGCTGGCCCGGGTCAACGCCGAGGTCGTGCTGGACATCATCCCCCTGGGCCGGCTCGACGCCATCTTCACGCTCAATGAACGTGTCAAGGCCGGCGCCTGGGTGGCCCTGCTGGCCGATCGCGCCGTGGGCCCGGACCCGCATCAGAGCCTGCCCTTCTTCGGCCGACCCGCGCCCTTTCCGATGGGGCCGTTCCGGCTGGCCGCCATCCTGCGCCGACCGGTGTTTTTCATGACCGGCCTGTACCGCGGCGGCAATCGCTACGACATCCATTTCGAGCGCCTGGCCGACTTCAGCGAGGCTGGGCCCGGCCAGCGCGACACCGTGATACACCAGGCCCAGCAGCGTTATGCCCAGCTGATCGAGCAGTACTGCCGCCTGGCGCCCTACAACTGGTTCAATTTCTACGATTTCTGGGAAGGAGCCCCGCGTGCCTCAGCCTGAGACCCGGTCGCTGCGCGGCCTGCTGGCCCTGTTCACCGCCTGCCTCCTGCTGGCCGGCGCCGCTTCGGCACAGGCCGCGGAATGGCAGCTGGCCGACCTGATGCAATTGCTGGCCCAGACCCGAAGCGGGCAGGCCCGCTTTGTCGAGCGCAAGTACATCAGCATGCTGGACAAACCGGTCGAGTCCTCGGGTGAACTGTCCTTCACCGCACCGGACCGCATGGAGATGCGCACGCTCAAGCCCCGCAAACAGTCGATGCTGCTGGACGGCAACCAGCTGACCCTGGAGCAGGACGGCCGCCAGAAGACCGTGAGCCTGCAGGCCTACCCCGAAGTCGCTGCCTTCGTCGAAGGCATACGCGGCACCCTGGCCGGCGACCGCCAGGCGCTGGAAAAGGTCTACCGGGTCCACCTGCTGGGCACCCCGGCCCGCTGGCAACTCATGCTGGTACCGCGCGAGCAGAGCATGGTGCGCATCATCAGTCGCATCCGCATCAGCGGCAGCCAGGGCGAAGTTACGCAGGTGGCCTACGACCATGCCGACGGAGACCGTTCCGAGATGCAGATTACTCCGGTGACACGGCCATGAAGATCCTGCGCCGTTACCTGCCGACCTTGCTCTGGCTGCTCGCGCTGGTGGCCTGCGCGGTCGTGATCGTGCGCACGACCTTCGTGGCCGACCTCTCGGCCTTCATGCCGCGCGCGCCGAGCGAACGCCAGCAGATGCTGATGGACCAGTTCAAGGACGGCATCATCGCGCGCCTCATCCTGGTCGGCATCGAGGGCGGTGATGCCACGGAACGGGCCCGCATCTCGAAGGAACTTTCCGCGGCGCTGCGTAAAAAGCCGGATTTCGTCGGCGTGCAGAACGGCAGCGCCTCGGACCTGGCGCTCGACCGCGCCCACGTGTTCGACAACCGTTATCTGCTCAGTCCCTCGGTGGACGCACAGCGCTATACGGAAGAAGGCCTGCGGCGTGCCATCGGTGCGACGCTCGAAGATCTTTCCGGCAGCGCCGGCATGCTGCTCAAGCAGTTGCTGCCGCGCGACCCGACCGGTGAAATCCGGGAACTGCTGAGCCAGTTCGACGGCAGCTCACAGCCGCCCAGCACCGAGGGGGTCTGGTCCACCCGTGACGGCGCTCGCGCCCTGCTGCTGCTGCAAACCCGGGCCGAGGGCTCGGACATCGATGCGCAGGCCCGCACCCTCGACGTGGTGCGCCAGGCCTTCGCCGCCATCCCCGATCGCCAAGCCGACACCCGGCTGCTGATGTCGGGAACCAGCGTGTTCTCGGTCTCCTCCCGCGCCCTGATCGAAGGCGAAGTCCATCGTCTCGCGGCCGCCAGCCTGGTGCTGGTCGTCGGACTGCTCCTGCTGGTGTATCGCTCGCCGCTGCTGCTGGGCCTGAGCCTGCTGCCCATGCTGACCGGCACCCTGGCCGGGATCACGGCGGTGAGCCTGGGTTTCGGGCAGGTGCATGGCATCACCCTGGGCTTCGGTACCACGATGATCGGCGAGGCCGTCGACTACGCCATCTACCTCTTCGTCCAGCGCCCGGGCCCCGGCACGGCACGGCTTTTCTGGCGCACGCTCTGGCTGGGCCTGCTCACTTCGGTTGCCGGCTTCCTGGCCCTGTTGGGCTCGGGCTTCCCCGGCCTGACGCAACTGGGGGTGTACTCCACGGTGGGCCTGGTGGCCGCCGTGCTGGTCACACGTTTTGTCCTGCCCAACCTGACGCCCGCCCACGTCCCGGTGCCCGACCTGCCCCGCACCGGCGAGTTTGTGCAGAAGCTGATGCGACTTGCACCGCGCCTGCGCTGGCTCCTGCTGCTGCTGACAACGGGCATGCTGGTGGTGGCCACCCTGCACACGGATCGCCTCTGGAACCGCAGCATCTCGGCCCTCAACCCCGTTTCCAAGGCCGACCAGCAGTTGCACGAAGAGCTGCGCCGGGATCTGGGAGCCTCGGATCTGCGTTATCTGGCCGTGCTGACGGCCGCAGACCCGGAACAGGCCCTGCAACAGGCCGAGCGCGCCGGCAGCGTGCTGCAGGCCCTGAGCCGGGCCGGCACCATCGCCGGCTACAGCTCGCCCGCACAGGTGCTGCCCAGCCTGGCCAGCCAGCGAGCCCGCCAGGCCGCCCTGCCGGAACCGGCGCAACTGCGCCAGCGACTGAATGCCGCGCTTGTCGGCTCACCGTTGCGACCGGAACGCCTGCAAGGCTTCCTCAGCGATGTAGAGCGCAGTCGAACCCGGGCCCCGTTGACACGCCAGGACCTGGACGGCAGCGCCTCGGCGCTCTTGTACGACTCCTTGCTCATCCCCCGCGAACGCGATGTGCTCCTCCTCATGCCGCTGCGCCCGCACCGGGTGGGCGAAACCGAACAGGACATCAATATCGACGCGGTTGAAACTGCGCTCAAGGCCGGCGGCTTGACGGCCATCACCGTGATCGACTTGCTGGCCGAGACCAATGCCCTCTTTGACAGCTACCTGCGCGAAGCCCTGGTCTTCTCGGGCCTGGGCTGTCTGGCGATCCTGGTCCTGCTGCTGCTGGCCCTGCGCTCCGTCCCGCGCACTCTGCGCGTGGCCCTGCCGCTGGTCTGTGCAGTGATCTGTGTGACCGGCACCCTGGTACTGGGTGGGACCTCGCTGACCATCCTGCATCTGGTCGGCCTGTTGCTGGTGGTCGCCATCGGCTCGAACTACGCCCTGTTCTTCGACAGCGTGAACACCGGTGCCAGTTCGCAGGAGCAACGCCAGACCAGCATTTCGCTGGTGACGGCCAACCTGACCATCGTCGGCAGCTTCGGCATGCTGGCGCTGTCCAGCGTCCCCGTGCTGGCCATCCTGGGTACAACGGTGGGCCTGGGTACGGTACTGGCTCTGGTGTTTTCGGCGGTGCTTGCAAGACCACAGACCGGCATGCGCATACCTGCGCCGGTAAAATCGGCCACCTGAATCAGGCTTTTCTAGCCTTTCTGTCCTCCCCCTCATGTCACCGCTTCATCTTGCCGCTTACACCATGACCAGCGCCCTGGGCGCCGGACTCACGCCGACGATCGAGGCCATGCGCCAGCAGCGCAGTGGGGTAAGGCCCATGCGCTGGGAAACGGTCGACCTGGACACCTGCCTGGGCGAAGTGGCAGGGCTGGACGACTACAGGCTGCGCGAGGATCTCGCCGCTTTCGATTGCCGCAATAACCGCCTGGCACAGCTGGGCCTCGAGCAGGACGGCTTTGCGGCTGCGGTACGCGAGGCCATGCGCCGCCACGGCCCGGACCGCATCGGCGTCTTCCTGGGCACGAGTACCTCGGGCATTCTCAGTTCCGAACTGGCCTATCGCCAGCGCGATGCGACCGGCGCCTTCACGACACCGCTGGACTACCGGCACACCCACAACTGCCATTCCGTCGCCGATTTCGTGCGCAGCTATTTCGGCCTCACCGGGCCAGCCTTTGTCGTCTCGACCGCCTGCTCTTCCAGCGCCAAGGTCTTCGGCAATGCGCAGCGCATGCTGGACAACGGCCTGATCGATGCGGCTGTTGTGGGCGGGGTGGATTCGCTCTGCCTCACCACACTCTACGGCTTCAACTCCCTGCAACTGGTCTCGACCCGTCCCTGCCGCCCTTTTGACGCCGGACGCGATGGCATTTCCATCGGCGAGGCCGGCGCCTTCATCCTGGTCGAGCGCGCCGACCATCCAGCACCTGGAGCCATCGTCATGAGCGGGATCGGCGAATCCAGCGACGCGCACCACATGTCGTCCCCCCACCCCGAAGGTCTGGGTGCACGCACGGCCATGCAACAGGCCCTGTTCATGGCTGGCCTGCAAGCCGCACAGATCGACTACATCAACCTGCATGGCACCGCCACACCGAGCAACGACGCGGCCGAGGACAAGGCCGTGAGCTCCCTGTTCGGTACGGCCACCCCCTGCAGCTCCACCAAGGGCCACACGGGCCACACGCTCGGCGCAGCGGGTGGCATCGAGGCGATCATTTGCGCGCTGGCCCTGCAGCACGGCCTGGCCCCGGGCGGCTGCGGTACCACAGAGCTGGACCCGAAGCTGCAATCCCGCTACCTGCTGGGTAATCTGGAACTGCCCCTGCGCCATGTGCTGAGCAATTCCTTCGGCTTTGGCGGCAGCAACTGCAGCATGGTGCTGTCGAGGGTCGCCGCATGAGCCAGCTACGCGTTCACGTGCAAGGCATCGGGGTCTATGGTCCCGGCCTCGCAGGCTGGCAGCAGACTGCCGAGATTCTGGCCGGCCGCCAGTCCTACGCCATGACACCGATCAGCCTGCCACCCGCGGAGGCCCTGCCCCCGGCCGAGCGGCGGCGTGCCGGCGTGTCGATCAAGCTGGCCTTCGCCGTCGGCTTCGACGCGGTCAGGCAGGCCGGCGTCGACCCCGCTGCGCTGCCTTCGGTCTTCACCTCGAGCGGTGGGGACTGCGACAACTGTCACGCCATCCTGGAAACCCTCGCCTCGGCCGACCGTGCGGTCTCGCCCACGCGCTTTCACAACTCGGTCCACAACGCCCCCTCGGGCTACTGGAGCATCGCCACCGCCTGCCGCGCAAGCTCCACCAGCCTGAGCGCCTACAACGGATCCTTCGCGGCCGGCCTGCTGGAAGCCGCCACCCAGGTCCTGAGTTCCGGCGGGTCCTGCCTGCTGCTGGCCTACGACAGTCCCTACCCCGGGCCCTTGGGCGTCGTGCGCGGCATCCCCTACCCTTTTGGGGTGGCCATGGTGCTCAGCGCAAGTCCGACGGCCGGAAACCTGGCCACACTGGACCTGGCCCTGAGCCGCCAAGACCCGACCCGTATGGCCGATAGCGCGCTCGAAAAGATACGCAGCAGCGTGCCGGCCGCGCGCAGCCTGCCGCTGCTGCAGCGCCTGGCGCTGGGCAGCAACGAACGCATGACACTCGACTACCTGGATGGGATGTCACTGGATGTCGAAGTCCATGCCGCTGCCTGACCGCGCCTGGATCGCGGCCCGCATCCCACACCAGGGCAGCATGTGCCTGCTCGATGCAGTGCTGCATTGGGACGAAGGCAGCATCGTCTGCAGCGCCAGCAGCCACAGGCGTACTGACAACCCGCTGCGGGCGCAGGACATGCTGGGCATAGCCAACGGGATCGAGTACGCAGCCCAGGCCATGGCCGTGCATGGCGCCCTGCTCGCGGGCACCGAGACGGCGCCGGCCGCCGGTTTTCTGGCCAGCGTGCGCGACGTCAAGTGGCAGGCGCAACGCCTGGACGATCTGGCCTCACCCCTGCAGGTGCACGCCGAGCGACTGTCGGGTGACGGGACGACCATCCTTTACAGTTTCCATCTCCAGGCCGGCGACACCACCCTGCTGTCCGGTCGCGCCAGCGTCCTGCTCGATGCCGGCGCACCCTGAACCCAACGCACACGGACTCCGCATGAAACACGCACTCGTCACCGGCGGCAGCGGCGCCATCGGCGCGGCCATCTGCCGCCAACTCGCCAAGGACGGCCTGCACGTCATCGTCCACGCCAACAGCAACACCGCCGCTGCCGAACAGCTGTGCGCAGAGATCCAGACCACTGGCGGCTCCGCCAGCACTGTCACCTTCGATGTGGCCGACGAGGCCGCGACACGCGCAGCGCTGGAGCCGCTCTTGGCCCAACACGCGATCCAGGTGCTGGTGAACAACGCAGGCATGCACGACGACGCGGTCTTTCCCGGCATGAGCAGCGCACAGTGGCATCGCGTGATCGACGTCTCGCTCAACAGCTTCTTCCACGTCACGCAGCCGCTGACCATGCCCATGATCCGCACCCGCTGGGGTCGCATCATCAGCATTTCGTCCATTGCCGGCATCACCGGCAATCGCGGTCAGACCAATTACGCGGCCGCCAAGAGCGGCCTGCACGCGGCCAGCAAATCGCTGGCGCAGGAGCTGGCCAGTCGGGGCATCACGGTGAACGCCATCGCACCGGGCATCATTGCTTCGGACATGAGCAAGGACACCTTCGACGCCGAGTCGATCAATCGCCTCGTGCCCATGAAACGCGCAGGCCGGCCCGATGAGGTGGCTGCCCTGGTGAGCTTCCTGGCCTCGGAGCAGGCGGCCTACATCACTGGTCAGGTGATCTCGGTCAACGGCGGAATGATCTAGACGGGTACGGCTGCGGCCGCTGGACGCGCTGACGCGTCGACGGCAAATAGACGGCGGAACAGGGCCAGCGTAAGCAAGCCGCCCAAGCCCCCCAGCAGGACGCCCCCCGCCACGTCCAGCACCACATGCTGCTTGGTGGCCAGGGTCGAATACGCGATGGCCAGGCACCAGGCCCAGCTGACCATCAGCCAGGTGCGCCCCGCGGCCACGGCCCGCAGCTGATGGTCCAGCCAGATTGCCGAGAACACGGCAATCGCGACATGCAAGGAGGGACAGGCATTGCCCGCCGCATCGATACCTTCGAGCATGGCCAAGCCGCTGCCCGGCAGCCGCTCGAAAGCGGGCACGGCCGTGGGCCAGAAATAAAAGCAGGCCAGGCCGATCAGGCAGGTGCCGCCCACACTGAGGCCGTAGTACAGCAGTTGCCGCAGATTGGGCATCAGCGCGGGGGACACGCAGGTGTAGAACCAGAGCGATAGATAGGGCACCCAGGCCCATCCCTGCATGGGGATGGCCCGGTCCAGCCAGGTGATGGGCATGATGCTCACCTGCGCGTGCGGGTAACGCAGCAGGAAGAAATAGGCCTCGAAAAACAACCAGATGAAGAGCGCCGAACCGGGTGCCTTGAGCCACCAGATACGCCAGAACAGGCGGTTCAATTCGCGCACCGGGGACTGACGGGAAGGAGGCATGGTCAATAATTGCGGACTGACGAAATCGTAGCAGCTATTCATGACCATCCGACGTTCCCGCAACCCTCTCTGGCGACTCTATGAAGTGTGGGTCATGTTCTTCGGACTGGGTCTGCTGGCGCTGATCTGCCTGGGGTCTGTCCCGTTGTTCCTGCTGCTGTATTTCGTGCTGCCGCGGCGCTGGCACCGGCTGGTATCGCGCCGTATCGTGCGCCACGGCTTCCGGGCTTATCTTGGCGCCCTGCATTGGTTCGGCCAGATGCATTTCGATCTGACGGAACTGGATGGTCTGGATCAGGAGGGGCCGCTGATCCTCATTGCCAACCACCCCTCACTGCTCGATGCGGTCATGCTGCTGAGCTGTTCGAACAAGGCCACCTGCGTGCTCAAGGCCAGCCTGTTGCAGAACCCCTTGTACGGCGTAGGCGCGCGCATGGCCCGTTATGTGAGCAACGAGGATCCGCGCCGCATGATCGAAGACGGCAGCCGCGAACTGCAACACGGTGCCCATTTCATCCTGTTCCCGGAAGGCGGCCGCACCCGCGAGTTTCCTCTCAGTGAACTCTCGAGTGCCTGCATTCTGCTGTCCAAACAAAGCCAGGCCCCCATACAGACCGTCATCCTGGAGTTCTCCACGCCCTATCTGGGCAAGCACTGGGGGCTGTTCAACCCGCCGGTGCTGCCGCTGCGCGTACGGGCCCGGCTGGGCAGGCGCTTTGATCCGCCCAAGATCACCGCGCAGGCGCTGGACGAACTGGACAGCTATTTCCGCGGCGAACTGACGGTGAAGGACTGAGGCCGCAGCGAGAGCGGTCTTGCTCAGGCGTCGCGCTGGGCGAGGTTGGCCATGCCGTCGAGGAACGCCTGGCGTGGCGCGTTGATCACCAGAATCTCGATCTGTGCGGCCTCATCACCAGCCACGGTCAACAGGGCCGATACCGCTGCCGCAGTTTCCGACATGGGCCGCGTGTGCACATCCACCCGCACGGTCTCACGCGGCAAGACCGGACGCTTGAAGCTGCACTTGCGGATGCTGGCCAGCATGCCCACGTAATCGCCGGCCAGGCGCCGCGCCGCGGGGGAACCCGCCCGCATGCCGGCACCGGCGACCTGCGCCACCAGCTCCACCAGCATCACGCCCGGTACCAGGGGCAGGCCGGGAAAGTGGCCGCGCAGGATGGCACCATCGGGCGACCATTGCGCACTGGCCTGGTAGTGGTCATGGTCCAGCACCGTCAGGGCTTCAATCAGCTGCATGTCGCCGCGGTGCGGCAGGAGCCGGTACACGGCTTCGGCATCGAGCTCGATGGGGTAGCTGAGCGTATCGCTCATGCGTGGCGGCGCGCGATCAGCGACACGTTGCTGCCGCCAAAAGCAAAGGAATTCGACATGACGGCCTGCAGGTTCTGCCCATGGCGCGCCTGCCGCGGCACGTAGTCGAGCGTGCAACGCGGATCGGCCTGATCAAGAAAGGCTGTCGGCGGGATGCTGCCGCTTTGCATGGCCAGCAGGCTGATGGCGAATTCGGTCGCTCCCGCGGCCCCGATCAGGTGACCGTGCTGGGCTTTGGTGGAGCTCACCGGCAGGCGGTCGGCATGGTCGCCAAAGACCAGTCGTATCGTCTCGCTCTCCACCACATCACCGGCATCGGTGGCCGTGCCGTGGGCGTTCAGGTAATGGATGCCAGCGGGGGCCATGCCGGCTTCATCGAGGGCCATGCGGATGGCACGGTACTGGCCTTCGCTGGATGGCAAGGTCAGGTGCTTGGCATCGCTGCTGCTGCCATACCCGCAGATCTCGCCGTAGATTGTCGCCCCGCGGCGCAAGGCGGACTCCAGCGTCTCGAGCACCAGGGCGGCCGCGCCTTCGCCGAGGACAAAACCACTGCGGTCCTTGTCAAAGGGCCGGCAACTGGCAGCCGGGTTATCGGGATGGGGCTTGGCCATCACACGCAAGGCATTCCAGGCCATGAAGACACCAGGCACGTTCATGGCTTCTGCACCCACGACCACGATGGCGTCGGCGTAGCCGTGGCGGATGTTACGGTAGGCTTCGCCGACCGCCATGGCCGAGGAAGAACAGGCCACGCAGTAGGTGTGGGTCGGCCCGCGGAACTGGTGGGCCATCGAGATGGCGGCCGTGGCAGCGTTGGGCATGAGCCGCGGCACGGAGAGCGGGTGCATCACCGTCGGGTTGCGGCCAGCCTGCAGCTGCTCGCTCATGCGGGTGTAGAGGGCTTCACCGGTGGTGGCCCCGCCCAGGCCGATACCGGCAAACACACCTATGCGCTCGGGAGCCAGATCCCATTCGGCCGCACGGGCATCGGACAGGGCTTCTCGGCTGGCCAGCAGGGCGAATTGGGTGGCGCGGTCCAGGCCCTGCTCGTTGCGATCCAGCTGCTGCGCGTAAGCGGGATCGACATCGGCCGACAAGGCCTGCGGTAACCAGCGGGTGATCTCCGGAGCGGCGGGACGGACGGCACTCTCGGCGCGTATCAGACGCTCAAAGCTGGCCTGGCGCGTCAAGCCCAGAGGGCTCAGCAGGCCGATACCTGTGACGACTACGCGCTGCACGGTCGAAGCGGCGGCAGACATGGGCCGGGTTCAGCAGCGACGCCGGCCGCTCAGGCCTTGCCCTGCAGGGACGCCGGTTCCGGGATCTGGCCGTTGTTGGCCGCGCGGATGGTGACTTCCATATCGGCCACCATCTCGTCGAAACTCATGCTGCTGTAGCGCGCCGGGTCGTCCACCTGGAAGCCATAGAGGTCTTCCACCTCGAACAGCATTTCGACCACCCCCAGTGAATCCAGGCCCAGATCGGCCACCTTCAGATCGGGCTGGTCGAACACGGCCGGATCGACCTTGAATTGTTGAATGACGAAATCTTTGATGATCTGACGCAGCATAGTGGCTCTTTTTCCTCATGGGCTCCCGCGGTCTGGCAGGTGAACCCGTCCGCAGCGCGGTCCGGGAATCACAGCTGACGAGCATCCCAGGGAATTTGTTGTTGTATTCGGCGCCAGGCAGGAAACACCCTGTCCGGCTGCAGCCATGGCCCCGAAGAACGGGCCCATGATCCGGTCCAAATTGTACCCAAATTCCCCCAAAAATTGTGCGGAAAAGCTGGCTGCACCGGGCCGGACAGCTCAGCGCCGACCGCGCCCGCCCAGGCGTCGCATCAGCAACAGCGGGAGACGCAGGGCAAACCCCAGCATCAGGCGCGTGTGCATCCAGGTCAGCAAGGCGTTGTCGCGCAGGTAGTTGAAGTGCGATACACCGCCCTCCTCGGGTCGCAGGTATTTGACCGGCGCATCGATATTCACAGGCCAGACGCCCGCCCAGCACAGACGCACGGCGGCTTCGATGTCGAAATCGAAACGGCGCATCCAGTGCTGGCCGCGCATGATCTTGAGCAGCGGCGAAACCGGGTAGACGCGAAAACCGTAGAGCGAGTCGCCGATGCCCATCCAGAGGGTCTCCAGATTGGCCCAGGCATTGGACACTTTGCGGCCCTGCACGCGCAGCGCCGGGGCATCCGCATCGAACACCGGCTTGCCCAGCACCATGCGGGCAACATCGTCGCCCGCGGCCTGCATGAAAGCCGGGATCAGCTGCGCCGGATGCTGGCCGTCCGAATCCATGGTCAGCACATGCGTGTAACCCGCTGCCTCGGCCAGGGCCAGTCCGTGCATCACGGCGGCGCCCTTGCCCTGGTTCTGTGCCAGCACCATGACCTTCAGGTCCGGCTCCTGCGCGGCCATGGCCTGCAGTTGGGCGCCGGTGCCGTCCGTACTGCCGTCCACCACGACCCAGACGGGGGCCCATTGCCGGAGGGCTTCCCGCACGGTCTCCAGCACCTTGGGGCCGGCGTTGTAGGTGGGGATCAGGACGAAATGGGTGCGCGAAGGCGCTGCGCCGGGGGTGCGTGACATGGGCGTGGATTATGGCAAACGGCCACGGCAGGGCTGCGACATCCGCTTCAGCCGGCGGGCGTGAGACACCAGGGCGCCGCATTGTGCACCAGGCCCATCCACAGGGCCCAGGCCGAACTCAGCGCCAGGGCGAGGCCTGCCAGACGCACGCCCCAGTCGCCCTGCCCGGCACCACGCAGGCGCAGCCAGAGCCAGGGACCCAGCGTCATGGACACCGCCGTGCCCAGCGCAAACAGTGCCATCACCGTCGCCCCCTCGAGGGCCTGCCCGGTCATGGCGGCCACGAGCAGCGCGGAATACAGCAGGCCGCAGGGCAACAACGCCCACAGCATCCCCACCACGAGCGGCGCACCTCGGCCCCGCCCCGCGGCCAGCGACCGCGCGCCGCTCCACAGACGCCGCGCGGCGCTTTCCAGCCAGACAGGCTGCTGCGCTCGGACCAGCAACAGCAACCCCAGCATGAAGGCCGCGACGTGGAACAGGGTCCAGACCGGGCGCAGCGCGGACGACTGGATGGTGAGCCAGCCCAGGCCCTGGATCGAGGCGGCGGCCAGGCCGCCGAGCAGTGCGTAGCCGATCACACGGCCCAGCTGGAAGCTCCACAGGGCCTCGGCGCGACGCTCGCCGGCCGCCTGGGCCAGGCCGGCACAGGCGGCACCGCACATGGCGATGCAGTGGGGACCGCCGACCAGTCCCATGAACAGGGCCGTGAGGGCCAGGGAGGTTTGCATGCCCGCCAGTGTAGGGCGTCAAATGATCTTGGAGAAACGGGCGCGGTTGCGGTCGGCCTGCAGGTAGCGGTCGAAGACCATGGCCACGGCGCGCACGAAGTACCAGCCCATGGCCGTGACCTGGATGCCACTGTCGTCCAGCGTCACCAGGCCCTGCTCCGCCAGCGCGCGCAGCGCTTCGAGCTCGGGGGCAAAGTAGCTCCTGAAGTCGATCAGATAGGCCAGGTCGATGGATTCAAACACCAGCTCGCCCTGGCACATCAGGGCCATGATGACGGCGCGCCGCACCAGGTCATCGCGCGAGAGCGCCAGGCCGCGCACCACGGCAAAACGGCCGTGGTCGATGGCGTCGTAGTACTCCTCCAGTGTCTTGGCGTTCTGGCTGTAGGTGGCGCCAATGCGGCCGATGGACGAAACCCCCAGACCAATCAGGTCGCAATCGGGCTGGGTGCTGTAGCCCTGGAAGTTGCGGTGCAGGCGCCCCTGGCGCTTGGCCACAGCCAGCGCGTCGTTGGGCAGGGCGAAGTGGTCCATGCCCACATAGACGTAGCCGGCACCCTGGAAGCGCTCGAGCGCATTGGACAGCATGGCCAGCTTGGCGGCCGCACCGGGCAGTTCGGCACTGGCGATACGCCGCTGCGGCTTGAAGCGCTCGGGCAGGTGGGCGTAGGCATACAGGGCGATGCGGTCCGGGCGCAATTCGGTGACTTGCTGCAGGGTGCGCGCGAAGGACTCGGGGGTCTGCTGCGGCAGGCCATAGATCAGGTCCACGTTGATGGACTCGAAGCCGCGTTCGCGCGCCGCCTGCACCAGGGCGAAGACCTGCTCGGCCGGCTGCACGCGGTGCACGGCCTTCTGTACCGCCGGGTCGAAATCCTGCACCCCGAAGCTCAGGCGATTGAAGCCGAGTTCAGCCAGGGTGTCGAGCCGGCTCGCATCGATGGTGCGGGGATCCACCTCGATCGAATATTCGCCGCCAGGGGCGAGAGTGAAACTGCGCTTGAGCATGGCCATGAGCTGGCGCAATTCGGCGTCGCTCAGGAAGGTCGGGGTGCCGCCACCCAGATGGAGTTGGGTGACCATCTGGCCCACACCGAGCTGGGCCGTGTGCAGGTCCACCTCGCGCCCCAGATAGCGCAGGTATTCGGCCGCGCGGTCATGGTGCTTGGTGATGATCTTGTTGCAGGCGCAGTAATAACAGAGCGACTCGCAAAACGGCAGGTGCACGTAAAGCGAGAGCGGCAACACCAGGGCGGCCGCCCCGGAACGGCGCTGCTGGAGGGCGCGTACATAGTCATCGGGACCGTAGGCCTCGACAAAACGATCGGCCGTCGGATAGGAGGTGTAACGCGGCCCGGCGACGTCATGGCGACGCAGCAACTCGGCAGTGACGGGCTCGACGATTTCAGCATTCATGGCCCGACTTTGCCGGGAACGCCCGTTCCCTGTCTTGATATTCATCAAATGCTGCTAAGGTAGAGGGTGCAAGTTCGCCCCGGCACTGGAGTACCTCTATGACCGATGTCAAAATACAGAGCATGAATCCGCAAACGATCAAAGTCGCCTGCTCCAACTGCAATCTGCGCGAGCTGTGCATGCCCATGGGTCTCAATGCCGACGAAATCGACCGCCTGGACAACATGGTCGCCAACCGCCGCAAGATCAAGCGCGGCGAATCCCTGTTCCGCAATGGCGAAAAATTCACCTCGCTCTACGCCATCCGCACGGGCTTCTTCAAGACCTGCGTGGCCTCCGAGGACGGCCGCGACCAGGTGACCGGTTTCCAGATGGCCGGCGAGATCATCGGCCTGGACGGCATCGTCAGCGATCACCACAGTTGCGACGCGGTGGCCCTCGAAGATGCCGAGGTCTGCGTCATGCCCTTTGACCGCATCGAGGACCTCTCGCGCGAGATCAACGGCCTGCAACGCCATGTGCACAAGATCATGAGCCGTGAAATCGTGCGCGAGCACGGTGTCATGCTGTTGCTGGGCAGCATGCGCGCCGAGGAGCGCCTGGCGGCCTTCCTGCTGAACCTGGTACAGCGTCTGCACGCACGGGGTTTCTCGCAATCAGAGCTGATCCTGCGCATGACACGCGAGGAAATCGGCAGCTACCTCGGCCTCAAGCTGGAGACGGTCAGCCGGACCTTCTCGAAATTCGTGGAAGACGGCATGGTCGAGGTCAAGCAGCGCCATGTGCGCATCCTCGATACGGAAGCCCTGACCCGCCTGGTCAACCACCAGGGCGAATGCCACTGAGCCTGTGCGGCTGAAGCGGCGATGCCCGGGTCAGGCGCCGGGTTGCTCGCCCTGCGGCGGCTCGCGCCGGTTGAGTTCGGAAGACGACAAGGCCAACAGCGCCGTCAACGCGCTGGAGAGCATGGTGATCCCCCAGAAGATGAAAAATGCAAGGGTGTAGATGCCCTGGCGGGACAGTCCGACCGGCTGTCCGAACCAGTGCAGGTCCTGTGGATCCACCATGGCAAACACCAGCATTTCCAGCACGCCTGCCACCAGAAAAGCGGGCCAGGCGATCCACATGAGCTTGTGCAGTTTCATCGTGCCCTCCTCTGGTCAGCGTTTTCAGCGTTTGTCTTGCGCCGGGACCACGGGCGGCGCGCCCGTAGCGGCATGGTTGCGCGCCTGCACGGCCGGGGCCAGACTGGCCGCATCAGCCTCCAGTGCCTTGTTGATCTCGATGCCCTTGCGGTAGTAGTCCTCGCTGACCACGGGATCGGGCATGCGCACCGCGATGTAGAGGGTGACGAAACCGGCCACCACCACCAGTGCCGGACCGGCCAGGACCAGCCAGACGTGGCCGAATTTCCACCAGGGTGCAGGTGACATCTTGTCGCCTTGGTCGCTCATGTGATGTGCTCCTTAACGGGGGACCAGGAACACCGACTTCTCGCTCAGCTGCGCGTCGCGTGCGGTGATCTCGAAATGGATGGGGTGGGTGCCGGCAGCCGCCGCCTCGTAAGGCAGCTGCAGGCGCACGGCAACCCAGCGCGACTGCGTCGACTCGACGCTCACCTGCTCCTCCGAAGCGACGGTCAGGCCCGGCAGGCCGCTGACCGTGATGCGGTACGTCTGCTCGGACTCGGTAGCGTTCATGATCTGCAGGCGGTAGACGTTCTCGATCATGCCGCCAGCCACGATGCGCGCCAGCACACCACGGTCGCGCACCACGTCCACCTTGAAAGGCGTGCGCAAGGCCAGGCTCACCAGCATGGCCACGCACACCGCCCCTAGGATGGCGCTGTAGACCAGCACGCGCGGACGGAACACGTGTCGCCAGGTCTGGACCTGGCTCCAGCCCTTCTGCAACGCATTCTGTGTCGTGTAGCGAATGAGGCCGCGCGGGTAGTTCATCTTGTCCATGACATCGTCGCAGACGTCGATGCAGGCAGCGCAGCTGATGCACTCATACTGCAGGCCCTTGCGGATGTCGATACCCGTGGGACAGACCTGCACGCACAGGGTGCAGTCTATGCAGGACCCCAGGCCCAGGGCCGCGGGGTCGGCCTTGCGCGAGCGGGCGCCGCGCGGCTCGCCGCGCCGCTCGTCGTAGCTCACGATCAGCGTGTCGCGGTCAAACATGGCGCTCTGGAAGCGCGCATAGGGACACATGTACTTGCAGACCTGCTCGCGCAGGAACCCGGCATTTCCGTAGGTGGCAAAGCCGTAGAAAATAACCCAGAAGACCTCCCAGGAGCTCATGCGCAACTGCAGCACCTCCAGGCCCAGCTCATGGATGGGCGTGAAGTAGCCGACGAAGGTGTAACCCGTCCAAAGCGAGAGCAGGATCCACGCCCCGTGCTTGCCGCCCTTGCGCAGCAGCCTGTTCAGGCTCCAGGGCCCCTGGTCCAGGCGCATGCGCGCCGAACGGTCGCCTTCGATGCGACGCTCGATCCAGAGGAAGATTTCGGTGTAGACCGTCTGCGGACAGGCATAACCGCACCACTGGCGCCCCGCCACCGCCGTGAACAGAAACAGCAGCAGCGCCGAGATGACCAGCAGGCCTGTCAGGTAGATGAAGTCCTGCGGGTACAGGACCAGGCCGAAGATGTAGAAACGCCGCGCCCCCAGATCAAAGAGCACGGCCTGGCGCTGGCCCCATTCGAGCCAGGGCAGGCCGTAGAAGACGATCTGGGTCAACCAGACAAAGACCCAGCGCCAGCGGGCGAACAGACCCGTTACGCTGCGAGGATAGATCTTCTTCTGGGCCTCGTAGAGCGAGACCATCACGGCATCGTCGGCGACGGCAGCCGGCACCGCTGTGATGGGGATGACCTTGCGGTCCGCTGGTTCGGTATCGCTCAAATCGACTCCAATCCCTCAGCGGGCAGCCACCTTGGTCCCGCTGGAACGGCTCCAGACATAGGCCGTGAGCACATGGATCTGGGCCTCACTAAGCTTGCCCTCCTGCGCCGGCATCTGGTTCATCTTGCCGTTGTTGATCATGGCAATGATGGCGTTCTCGCCGTAACCGTGCAGCCAGATGTCGTCGGTCAGGTTGGGAGCGCCCAGGGCCGGGTTGCCCTTGCCGTCCATGCCGTGGCAGGCGGCGCAGGCACCGAACTTGGCCTTGCCCAGTGAAGCGCGCAGCGAGTCGTTGGGGCTGCCCGAGAGACTCAGCACGTAGTGCGCCACGTTCTTCACATCGTCCGGCGTGCCGACGGCGGCGGCCATGGGCGGCATGTTGCCGATGCGGCCCTTCGTGATCGTCTCCTTGATCTGCTCCGGCGCACCGCCGTGCAGCCAGTCAGCGTCACTCAGGTTGGGGAAACCCTTGCTGCCGCGCGCATCGGAGCCGTGGCACTGTGCGCAGTTGTTCATGAAAACGCGCTCGCCGATGGCCATGGCCTGCGGATCGCGCGCCACGTCCGGCACGCTCATGGCCGTGAAGCGGGCGTACAGCGGGGCCACCTCTTTATCGCCCTTGGCCATCTCGGCCTGGTACTGGCCCAGTTGGCTCCAGCCCAGCTTGCCCGGGCTGCTGCCCAAGCCCGGGTACATGAAGAGGTAGACCAGGCTGAAGACCACGGTGATGACGAAGAGCCAGACCCACCAGCGCGGCAGGGGGTTGTTCATCTCGCGCAGGTCGCCGTCCCAGACGTGGCCGGTGGTGTTGTCGTTGGCGGTCATGGCCTTGGCCTTGCCGCTGACCCACAGCAGCACCAGACAGGCAATGATGCCGACAATGGTGATCGCCGTGACGAAGACCGACCAGAAGTTGCTTGTGAAATCGCTCATGATTCTTCCTTAGACGGCGCGTTAATCCTGCTCGAAGGGCAGCTTGGCGGCCTGCTCGAAATCGGCCGCATTGCGACCGGACCAGGCCCACAGCACGATGCCGATGAAGCAGACCAGGGCAGCGACGGTGACGACGGAACGCAGGGTGTTGACGTCCATGATGTGTTGCTCCTGTGCTTACTTGAGGGCGGTACCCAGAACCTGCAGGTAGGCGATCAGGGCGTCCATTTCCGACTTGCCCTTGACTTCCTCGCCTGCTTTGGCGATCTGCTCATCGGTGTAGGGGACCCCCACCACGCGCAGCGCCTTCATGTGGGTAGGCAGCGCAGCCGCATCCACTGTGTCCTTGAGCAGCCAGGGATAGGCCGGCATGTTGGACTCGGGCACCAGGTCACGTGGGTTGTTCAGGTGCAGGCGATGCCACTCGTCGCTGTATTTCCCGCCCACGCGGGCCAGGTCCGGCCCGGTGCGCTTGCTGCCCCACTGGAAGGGGTGGTCGTAGACCGACTCGCCGGCCACGGAGTAGTGGCCGTAGCGCAGCGTCTCGGCTCGGAAGGGGCGGATCATCTGCGAGTGGCAGTTGTAGCAACCCTCGCGGACATAGACGTCGCGCCCGGCCAGCTGCAGCGCGGTGTAGGGCTGGATGCCCTTGAGCGGCTCGGTAGTGGACTTCTGGAAGAACAGCGGAACGATCTCGACCAGTCCGCCGACCAGCAGCACCAGCAGGATGAGCACGATCATCAGGAAGTTGTTGGTCTCGATCTTCTCATGGGAAAGACCGCTGGATGTGTTGTTGTTTGCCATGGTGTTTTCCTTCTCAGGCGTGGGCGGCAGCTGCGGGAATCGCGACTTCGGACGCGCGACCGGCAGTGGCTGTCTTGATCACGTTCCACAGCATGACCAGCATGCCCAGCAGATAGAGCGCACCGCCGAGCAGGCGCAGAACATAGAACGGGAAGGTGGCCTTGACCGACTCGACGAAGGTGTAGGTCAGGGTGCCGTCGGGGTTGATGGCGCGCCACATCAGGCCCTGCATCACGCCGGCAATCCACATGGCGGCGATGTAGATCACGATGCCGATGGTGGCGGTCCAGAAGTGCACCTCCACGGCCTTCATGCTGTACATCTGCTTCTGGCCGAACAGGCGCGGGATCAGGTAGTACATGGAACCCATGGTGACCAGGCCCACCCAGCCCAGCGCGCCGGAGTGCACGTGGCCCACGGTCCAGTCGGTGTAGTGGCTGAGCGCGTTGACGGTCTTGATCGACATCATCGGGCCCTCGAAGGTGCTCATGCCGTAGAAGGACAGGGACACGATCAGGAAGCGCAAGATGGGGTCGTCACGCAGCTTGTGCCATGCACCGCTGAGCGTCATGATGCCGTTGATCATGCCGCCCCAGCTCGGCGCCAGCAGGATGAGGGAGAACACCATGCCCACCGACTGAGTCCAGTCCGGCAGCGCGGTGTAGTGCAGGTGGTGCGGGCCGGCCCACATATAGGTGAAGATCAGCGCCCAGAAGTGCACGATGGAGAGGCGATAGCTGTAGACCGGGCGCTCGGCCTGCTTGGGGATGAAGTAATACATCATCCCCAGAAAGCCGGCCGTGAGAAAGAAGCCCACGGCGTTGTGGCCGTACCACCACTGCACCATGGCGTCCTGCACGCCGGCATAGGCCGAGTAGGACTTCATGAAACCCGCGGGAATGGCCGCGCTGTTGACCAGGTGCAGCAGGGCCACAGCGAGGATGAAAGCGCCGAAGAACCAGTTGGCGACGTAGATATGGCGCACTTTGCGCGTGCCCACGGTGCCGAAAAACACGATGGCGAAGGCCACCCAGACCAGAGTGATCAGGATGTCGATGGGCCATTCGAGCTCGGCATATTCCTTGCCCTGGGTGTAGCCCAGCGGCAGCGAGATGGCCGCCAGCAGGATGACCAGCTGCCAGCCCCAGAAGGTGAAGGCCGCCAGCTTTTCGCCGAACAGACGCACCTGGCAGGTCCGCTGTACCACGTAGTAGGCCGCAGCAAACAGGCCGCAACCGCCAAACGCGAAGATCACCGCGTTGGTGTGCAGAGGCCGCAGGCGGCCATAACTGAGCCATGGAATGCCGAAGTTGAGTTCAGGCCAGGTTAGCTGGGCGGCGATGATGACGCCGACCAGCATGCCGACCACGCCCCAAACCACCGTCATGATGGCGAACTGTCTGACCACGCTGTCGTTGTAGACGGTCGCTTGTTGGTTTGAAAATGCCATGTGCACCTCTCTTCTTGATTAACCTTACGAAGTTTGCGCTTTTAAGCTCGCGGCCGGTTTGACGAATATCAAACGCCTCAGGAATCCCTCAGGATCCTCTCCCCTTCGGCCTCGATGTCCTCGAACTGACCACGCTCGATGGCCCACCACAGGCCGCCGAGTATGCAAAAGACCAGCACCACCGAGAGCGGGATCAGCAGATACAGGATGTCCATCAGCTTGTTTCCTTGTGATTGCCATTGCGCGCAAGGCGCAGCGCGTTGAGCACCACCAGCAGCGAACTGGCCGCCATGCCCAGGCCGGCCAGCCAGGCCGGCAACCAGCCGGCCACCGCGAGCGGCACGCAGGCTGCGTTGTAGGCCACTGCCCAGGCCAGGTTCTGGCGCACGATGCGCAGGGTGCGACGCGCCAGCAGGAGCGCGTTGCCCACGCTGGCCAGCTGCTGGCCCAGCACCACGAAATCGGCCTGGGCCTGCGCCAGCGGCACCGCCTGACCAAAGGCGAAGGAAACATGGGCACCGGCCAGAGCGGGGCCGTCGTTCAGGCCGTCCCCCACCACTGCAACCTTGCGGCCCTGCCGCTGCGCAGCCTGGAGAAAAGCCAGCTTGTCCTGCGGCGTGCAACCGCCACGTGCATCGGAGATACCCAGCTGCGCTGCCACGCGCGCCACCGTGGGTGCGGCATCGCCAGACAACAGGGTGACGCCGAGCCCCTGGGCCTGCAGCGCGGCCACGGTGGAGCGGGCATCGGGGCGCAGATCCTCGTCCAGTTCGAAGGTCGCCAGCCAGCCGCCGGCATCGCTGAGCACGGCATGCGGGCTGTCGGGCACGTTCACGGTCGCGCCGCTATGGGCCCGCGAGCCCAGGCGCAAGGTCATCGCGCCGCCCTGCGGCGGCTGCACCGAGCCCGTCAGACCCTGGCCCGGAATTTCCTGTACCTCGTGCGCCCGCCAGGCCGCAATCCCCTCGCCCTGCCCGGCGGACAGCAAGGCCCGCGATACGGGATGCAAGGATTGCTGCGCCAGTGCCATGGCCATGGCCAGCACCTGTGCGCGGTCCACCCCCTCACGACTCGACACGGACTGCAAGACCAGGGCATCTCGGGTCAGCGTGCCGGTCTTGTCGAACAACACCGTGTCCACCCCGGCCAGCGCCTCCAGCGCGCCCAGGCGGCGCACCAGCACGCCCTGGCGTGCCAGGGCGCCAGCCGCAGCCAGCATGGCTGCCGGCGTGGCCAGCGAGAGCGCACAGGGACAGGTCACCACCAGCACTGCGACGGCGACCATCAGCGCATGACCAGGCCCCTGCGGCCACCACCAGGCCGCAGCACCCGCAGCGGCGAGCAGCACAGCGATGAGAAAGGGCCGGGCCAGGCGATCGGCCAGTTGGGCCAGTTGCGGGCGACTGGTGGCAGCCTGCTCCATCAGCGCCACGATCTGGGCAAAACGCGTGTCGGCACCGGTGCGCTCCACACGCACCTGCACGACCGCGCTGAGGTTGTGGCTGCCGGCGATCACGGTCGCGCCGACACCGCGAGACAGCGGGCGCGACTCACCGGTCAGCAAGGCTTCGTCAGCCAGGGTC
Source organism: Hylemonella sp. GW821-FHT10B10 (assembly GCF_059415585.1). Classification (NCBI taxonomy): domain Bacteria; kingdom Pseudomonadati; phylum Pseudomonadota; class Betaproteobacteria; order Burkholderiales; family Comamonadaceae; genus Hylemonella; species Hylemonella sp. GW821-FHT10B10. The sequence continues at coordinate 1,683,021 of NZ_JBWKNN010000001.1, forward strand.
TCGCCCTCGAGCACCACACCATCGGCAGGGAACGCCTCGCCCGGCAACACTCGCAGCAGGTCGCCAGGCCGCAGGCGCCGCACGGCCACGCGCTCGAACCCGCCGTCGGCGCGCTGTCGCAGCACGCTGTCGGGCAGCCGGTTCATGAGCGCATCGAGCGCGCCGGCGGTGCGCTCGCGCAGGCGCTGCTCCAGCCAGCGACCGGTCAGCAGGAAGAAGACGAACATGGTCAGCGAGTCGAAATAGACTTCGCGCCCGAAGATGCCCTGGGGCTCGAAGGTACCGACGGTGCTGACCGCGAAGGTGATGCCCATGCCCAAGGCCACGGGCAGGTCCATGCTGACACGTCGCTGCAGCACGTCACGCAGGGCGGCGGAAAAGAAGGGGCCGCAGGAAAACAGCAGGACCGGCAGCGTCAGCACCCAGGACGCCCAGCGCAGCAACTGCTCCATCTCGGCCGTCAGATCACCCGGCTCGGCCACATAGGCCGGCCACGCGTACATCATGACCTGCATCATGCAGAAGCCCGCCACCGCCCAGCGCCACAGGGCCTTGCGTGTTTCCTGGCGCCGGCGTTCGCTGGCGAAGGCATCGTTGGCCGGCACCGCACGGTAGCCGGCGCGACGCACGGCCTCCATCCAGCCCGAGGGCAACACCCGATCGGATGACCAGAGCACCCGCGCACGCCGGCTGCCGGCGCTGACGCTGGCCTCGCTGACCCCGGGCACGCGGCGCAGCGCGTCCTCCACAGTCAGTGCACAGGCCGCGCAATGCATGCCTTCGATCACGAGATGGGATTCCCAGGCGCCGGGCCGCTGCGCCAGAGGACGGCTGAAGGCGGACCAGGCGTCCGGGTCATCGAGCAGCTGGTTGCCCTCGGCCGGATCAGCAGGTTTGCTCCTGAGCGGCAAATCGGGCACAGGCATAAGATGGCCCGGCACCGGCATGTGCTGCACAGACACGGCAGAACTGGCTGATTGCATGGGCACCAAGCGTACCGGGCAGAACCCGCCTCCAACTTGATATGGATCAAGACCATAGCAGAACGGCGGGCGTAGTCTAGAGTTGTTTCAAACCACCAAGGAGAACCCTATGTACCAGCGTATCCTCGTCGCCACCGATGGCAGCACCCTGTCCAAGAAGGCCGTGAGCAGCGCCATCGCCATGGCCAAGCTCACCGGGGCCGAACTGGTCGCCCTCAAAGTGGTGCCCCGCTACCCGCAAAGTTATTTCGAAGGCGGCCTGGCGCTGCCCCTGAGCGACATCAACAAGATCGAAAAGCAGTGGGCGGCACACGGCCAGGCCATCGTGGACGCCGTCGCCAAGTCCTCCTCCGCCAAGGGACTCACGGTCAAGGCCGTGATCGCCAAGTCCGACCTGATCAGCGACGCCATCATCGCCACCGCCAAGAAGCACAAGTGCGACCTCATCGTTATGGCTTCGCACGGACGCAAGGGCATCAAGCGCCTGCTGCTAGGCAGCGAAACCCAGCAGGTGCTGACGCACTCGCATATCCCGGTGCTGGTGCTGCGCTGAGCTGGGCGCAAACTGTTAAATTCCCGTGGAACAACTCCACGGGAACTCATGAGCACACGACACCGGCACCTTGCCTTGTGCGCCCTGCTGCCGCTGGCAGCGCTGGCCCAGCCGGTCTCCCTGAGATCGACCGACAGCAGCGAACTTGGCGTTGAAATCATGAGCCAGCGCTACGAGGCCGGCAGCGGCGGCACGGCCTACAGCCACGAGGGCAACAAGGTTGGTCTCGTCGGGCGCTTTACCCAGGCATTGCCTCAGCAGTGGTTCTGGGGCGCCGATGCGCGCCAGTCACACGGCAACATCAATTACAGCAGTGCCAGCCGTGGCGACAAAGGTGGAAATGCCGAAGTACTCACCGAGGTTCGCATCACCGGTGGCAAAGATTACCCACTCGGCGCCCAGTTGCTGGCCCCCTACTTCGGGCTGGGCTATCGCGAACTCTTCACGGACCTGCGCGGTCTGACCAGCACCGGCGATGCAGGCTACCGACGTCGCAACCAGTACGTCTACCTGCCGCTGGGTCTGACACATCGCCTGCAGTTGCATTCTGCCGCCCGGCTCTCCACCAGTCTGGAATACGATCTTCTGCTGGATGGTCGGCAGAGTTTCCAGCTCTCCGACTCCGATGCCACGTCCAATGACCCGGTAACGAGCCAGCGCAGCGGCCACGGCATGCGCCTGCACATCGCCTACGAAACCTATTACTGGTCTCTGGGATTCTTCGTGCACCACTGGCAGATCGGTGCTTCTGACCAGACCCGCCAGGCCCTGGCCGGCGTGCCTGCGGCCTTGGTCGAGGAGCCGGCCAACAGCACACGCGAAATCGGTGTGCAGTTCCGGCTGCGCTTCAACTGAAGAGCTGCTTGTACTGGTCCCGCAGCAGGTTCTTCTGCACCTTGCCCATGGTGTTGCGCGGCAGATCGTCGACGACGTAACAACGCTTGGGGATCTTGAAATTGGCCAGTTTGGACTTGAGTACGGCAACGATCTGCTCGCCATCGAGCGCGGCTCCGGGTTTGCGCACCACCACGGCGACACCCACTTCGCCGAAATCAGGGTGCGGCACGCCCACCAGCGCGCTTTCGGCCACGCCGGACAGCTCGTTGATGTAGCCCTCGATCTCGGCCGGATAGACGTTGTAGCCGCCGCTGATGATCAGGTCCTTGCTGCGACCGACGATGCTCACGTAACCACGTTCGTCGACCTTGCCCACGTCGCCGGTCTTGAAGTAACCGTCGGCAGTAAATTCTTCTTTCGTTTTCTCGGGCATGCGCCAGTAGCCCTTGAACACGTTCGGCCCCTTGACCTGTATGCCGCCGATCTCGCCCACCGGCAGGGACTGGCCCGATTCGTCGCAGACGCGCAGGCTCACACCCGGCAGGGGAAAACCGACCGTACCGCCGCGGCGTTTGCCCTTGGTGGGGTCATAGGGATTGGACGTCAGCATGATGGTCTCGCTCATGCCGTAGCGCTCCAGGATGGTGTGACCGGTGCGCTCCTGCCAGGCCTGGAAGGTCTCGATCAGCAGCGGCGCAGAGCCGGCGACGAAGAGGCGCATATTGCGCACCGCTTCGCGCGTGAGGCCCGGCTCAGCCAGCAGACGCACGTACAGCGTAGGCACGCCCATGAAAACGGTCGCCTCGGGCAGTTTCTCGATCACGCGCTTCGGATCGAACTTCGACATCCAGATCATCTTGCTGCCGTTGAGCAGCGCGCCGTGCAGGGCCACGAAGAGGCCGTGCACATGGAAGATGGGCAGGGCATGGATCAGAACGTCACCCGGTTTCCAGCCCCAGTAGTCCTTGAGCACCTGCGCATTGCTCAGCAGGTTGCCGTGCGTGAGCATGGCCCCCTTGCTGCGCCCGGTGGTGCCACTGGTATAGAGGATGGCGGCCAGATCATCGGCCTCGCGCGCCACCGGCACGTGCTGGTCCGAGCAGTGCACCGCGCGCTGCAGCAACGAGCCTGTGCGGTCATCGTCCAGGGTGTACACGTGCCGGGTACCGGCCTTGAAGGCCAGCTTGCTGACCCAGCCGAAGTTCTTGCTGCTGCAGACCACCACAGCCGGCTCGGCATTACCGATGAAGTACTCGATCTCGGCGCTCTGGTAGGCCGTATTGAGCGGCAGGAAGACATGACCGGCGCGCAGCGTGGCCAGGTAGAGCATGACGGCTTCGACCGATTTCTCCACCTGCACCGCGATGCGCGAACCCGGCGGCAAATCGAGTGAATCGAGCAGGTTGGCCAGCATGGCCGTGGCGCGCTCGAGGTCGCGCCAGGAATAGTTCAGGCCGTTGTCGGTCGCGATCGCCACGGCATCGAGCTGGGCGGGAAAGGCCGCGCGCAGCGCGGCAAATAGATTGGCTTGGGGTCTGGACATGGTGCTCGTCACTCGGTTCAGGAAGTCGGAATGGAAAAATCGGCCGGCCGTTTGGCCAGAAAGGCGGCGATGCCTTCGCGGTGCTCGGCGTTGTCGGCGTAGGCATAGGCCCCGGCCAGCAAGCCACCCAGGGCATCTGGTGCACCGGCCTGCAAAGCGCGCAGGGTCTGCTTGTTCAGGCGTGCAGCTTGTGGCGCGAGCGCACAGATGCGCCGCGTGGTGGCGGTGACTTCATCGGCCAGTTGTCGCTCGGGCACAACGCGCTGCAGGAAACCGCGCAGCTGCATCTGCGCAGCCGACAGAACGGCAGCCTCCAACAGCATCTCGCGGGCCGTCAAGGCCCCGGCTTCGCGCAGCACCAGCGCGGCTTCACGCGGCGCCATGGGAAAACCAAGCCTGGCAATGGGCGCACCAAAGCGCGACGACTCAGTGGCAATACGGATATCGCAACAGCAGGCGATCTCCACGCCCGCTCCCATGCAGTTGCCTTCGATCTGCGCCACCACCGGCAGGTCGCAATCGAGCACGGCCTGCAAGCCGCCCCAGACATCGTTTTCGTGAAAATCGCGCAGGCTGGACTCGCTGAAACGAAAGCTCTCGTATTCGGAAATGTCGCCACCCGCGCAGAAATGCCCACCCTCCCCGCGCAGCATCACGCAACGCAGGGCAGCATCAGCCTGCAGGCCGATGAACGCCTGCCGCAGTTCGCGCCACATTCCACGGGACATGGCGTTGAACTTGCCGGGATGGCTCAGGGTGACAATGGCCAGGGCGCCTTGCCGCAGCAGCTGGACATGGCCGCTCATGATCGGACTTGCTGCATCAGGCGCATGAGGACGGAGCCCGGGCGCACCTTCAATCGAGCTTGGCGCCCGAGAGCTTGACCACCTGTGTCCAGCGCTTGACTTCAGCACTGACGAACTGGCCGAACTGCTGCGGCGTACGGTCGCTGAATTCTGCGCCCTGGTTGGACCAGGCGGTCTTGGCCTCGGGCGTCGCGCCAGCCTTGCGGATCTCGTCCACAATCTTCGCCTGCACGTCGGCCGGAGTGCCCTTGGGCGCCCAGATGCCGTACCAGGTCTGCACCGTGTAATCGGGCAGGCCCAGCTCGCCGGCACAAGGCAGGTCCGGGAAAGCCGGGTTACGTTTGGCGCCCGCCACCATCAGGGCCTTGATGCGGCCACCCTTGATATGGGAGGCAGAGGAACCCAGGCCGTCGAACATCATGTCCACATTGCCAGCGATCAGGTCCTGCAGGGCCGGGCCGGCGCCACGGTAGGGAATGTGCGTGATGAAGGTCTGGGTCTGCTGCTTGAACAGTTCGCCCGCCAGATGGTGCGAGGTGCCGCTGCCGGCCGAGCCATAGTTCAGGCGACCCGGGTTCTTGCGCACCATGTCGAGGAAGGACTTGAAATCGCTCTCGGCGATCTTCCTGGGATTGACCACCAGCACCTGCGGCACCGTGGCCACCAGCGCCAGCGGCGCGAAATCCTTCTCGATGTCGTAATCCAGCTTGGGATACATCGAAGGGGCGATGGTGTGGTGCACCGCGCCCATGAACAGGGTGTAGCCATCAGGTTGCGCCTTGGCCGCGATGCTCGCGCCCAGCGTGCCACCGGCGCCGCCACGGTTGTCGATGATGAGCTGCTTGCCGGTCAACCGGGAAAAGGAAGCCGACAGCGGACGGGCGAACGCATCAGTCCCGCCACCCGCCGGAAACGGCACGATCATGGTGACGGGCTTGGTCGGCCAGGCCGACTGCGCCTGTCCCGCCAGGGGGCCGGCCGCCAGGCCCGCGGCAGCCAGGCGCAGGACATCACGACGGGTGCCGTGGAACTGGAATACTTTTGTCATGCTTGTCTCCTATTGTTGGATGAATCAACGACCGTGCCTTCAGAACTGCAGGTCTTCTATGGATGGCGCCACCGCTATTCTGCCCTCAGCCAGCTGGTCCCGCTGACGGTCCAGACGCTTGAGGTCGTAGAGGTAGTTGACCATCAGGCCATAGGACTGCTTGAGTCCCTTGGGCGAGGGATCGCCCATCCAGTTCAGCCGCTCGACGCGGGCGCCATTGCCCAGGTGAAAACGCGCCACGGGATCCGCGGGCTTGCCCTCCACCATCTCGCGCCCCAGGTAATGGGCAGCGCAATGCAGCAGCCAGCGCCGCAAGGGCGACTTCGCATCCAGGGTGTCCGCCTTGTCCAGCGCCTGCAACAGGTGCGCGGCGGCCGGTGGCTCGAAGCCCACGACCCGTCCCAGTTCGGCCCGTTCTTTTTCCGGGGTCAACTCCAGCATGCGTGCCGCATGCTGCGTCAGCCAAGAACGCAGGCCGGGTATCGGTGACAGGGTGGCGAAATGCCGCAGCCGGGGAAACTCGGCGCTCAGTGTCTCCACCACCCGCTTGATCAGCGAATCCCCGAAGCTCACGCCGCGCAGACCGCTTTGCGTGTTGCTGATGGAGTAGAAGATGGCCGTCGTGGCCTTGCCCAGATCGGACGCTGCGGCCTGCTCATCCAGCAGTGGCGTGATGCTCTCGGCCATGTGGTCGATCAAGGCCACTTCCACGAAGATGAGCGGCTCCGCAGGCAGACGCGGATGGAAAAAGCCGTAGCAGCGGCGATCGGAATCGAGCCGGTTCTTGACATCGGCCCAGCTGCGGATGTCGTGCACGGCCTCGTACTTGATCAGTTTCTCGACCAGGGAAGCCGGCGAATCCCAGCTGATGCGCTGCAGCTCCAGGAAACCGACATCGAACCAGGTGGAGAACATGTACTCCATCTCCACGTCCAGGGCTTGCAAGCGCTTATCCTTCTTGAGGTACGGCTGCATCTCGGCACGCACATCCACCAGGAAACGGATGCCCTCGGGCAGCACGCTGAAGCGCTGCAGCAGGCGCCGGCGCGGCGACACCGTGGCCCGGCGGTACTGCACCTCGGCCGCAGCCTCGTCGGGTGTACCCACGGCGGCGGCGAACTTGGCCTGCGCGCTCTTGACCTTCTCGGCGTCGGCGGTGAACATCTCGCTCATCAGGAGCCACATGTCCCGCCGCCGGGCCACGGTGGCGCCTGCGTAGCGCTGGATCAGCACCTGGGCACGCCGCCCGCCTTCAACCTCGCTGATGCGCGGGTCGATGGTTGTCTTGAGTTCGTCGAGCACGAGCCGCAGCATGCGCGGCGACATCGCCTCTTCCTTGTGGCGCCGGCTGGCGGCCAGGCGCTCGCGGGTAGGCCGCTCCGCCGCCTGCCCCGTCGTCATCCCGCCACCGGACCGGCGATCGTCTGTCGCGGTGCCAGCCGTACCGGCGGCGAGCAGGCCCCGGCGGTCCATGGGGAAGAGACGCGAGACACTGCGGCTGATCCAGCTTGTTGCGTTCATGCCAGCCTCCGGTTTTGTTGACGACTCAGTTCGCGCAGCGCTTCGCGCTGGCGCGTCAGGTGGGTGCGCATGGCTGCCTCTGCCCCCTCGCCGTCGCGCGCCTTAAGCGCGGCATAGACGGCCATGTGTTCGCTCAAGCTCTGCTCCAGCCGGCCCGGCGCATGCAATTGCTGCAGGCGGGCCAGCTTGAGAATCTTGCGCAGGTCACCAATGACCTGGGCCAGCCAGCGGTTGTTGGCCAGCGTGATGATGGCCTCGTGGATGGCGTAATTGGTTTCGTAGTAGTCGACGATGCGTTTGTTGCGCGCCGCCTTCTGCAGCTTATCGTGCAGGGCCTCCAGCGCGACCAGATCCGCATCGCTGGCATGCAGGGCTGCCTCGTGCGCGCAACGCCCTTCCAGCAGGGCGATGACGGGGAAGATTTCGTCCAGGTCCTGCTCGGTCACCTCGTTGACGAAACAGCCGCGTCGGGGTTCGTGCCGCACCAGGCCTTCCGCCGTCAGCACCTTGAGCGCCTCGCGCAGGGGCGTGCGTGAAATCTCCAGGCGTTCGCACAGCGCGACCTCGTCCACGAAGCTGCCCGGCGCCAGCAGCCCGCCAAAGATCTGCTGTCGCAGCTTGTCAGCGACCTGTTCGTGCAGCGAGTTGTGGACGACACGCATGGGCAGACCATCGGTTAGGGGCGAACAACCCGCCACCTCACTCAAGAAGACGGCGGATCCATGGCTGTAATTTTACATAATTATGTGTAATTACAAACCAGGGGATAACCCTGAGTGTCATGGCCGCAACAGATCAGTGTGGCACGCAGGAGTGCTGCTGGGCCGACTCAAGGGCGCAGAGGCTGGCGACCAAGCCACCACCAAAGCCCAGCCCCCAGCAGAATCATGGGCAGGCACAGCCACTGCCCCATGCTGAGGTTCAGGGCCAGCAGGCCCAGATAGTCGTCCGGCTCACGGAAATACTCGGCGATGAAACGCAACAGGCCGTAGCCCACCAGGAAGGCCGAAGCCACCTGGCCCGTGCGGCGCGGCTTGCGGGCATACAACCACAGCAGCACGAACAGCAGCAGCCCCTCCAGCAGGAACTGGTAAAGCTGAGAGGGATGGCGAGGCGCATCGCCGGCCCCACGGAACACCATGGCCCAGGGCAAGGAGGGATCGGCTACCCGCCCCCAGAGTTCACCATTGATGAAATTGCCGATACGGCCGGCCGCCAGACCTGTGGGCACACAGGGCGCCACGAAGTCGGCCACCTGCAGCCAGTGCTTCTTGCGCACGCGGGCAAACCAGAGCATGGCCACCACCACCCCCAGCATGCCACCGTGAAAACTCATGCCCCCCTGCCAGAGCGCAAAGACCTCCAGCGGGTGGCTCAGGTAGTAGGCCGGTTTGTAGAACAGGCAGTAACCCAAGCGCCCGCCGATGACCACGCCGATCACACCGTAGAACAGCACATCCTCGACATCGCGCCGGCTCCAGGCCGCATCCCCCCGGATCGAGGCATAGGGCTCGTGCCGCAGCCGGCGCAGACCCAGGAACATGAAGAGGGCAAAGGCCACCAGGTAGGTGATGCCATACCAGTGGATGGCCAAAGGCCCCAGGCGCAGGGCCACCGGATCGATCGCGGGGTGTATCAGCATGGGCGCCATTGTGCCGCAGCCTCCACCCCACCCTGCCACGGCTTACACTCACGGTCTGCACTGATTTTTCGGCTCTTTTACCGCACACGAACCATGGTTACCAAAGTCATCCAGATCAATCGCCGCTCGGCCAACATTACCGAGGGCAAGTCCCGCGCACCCAACCGCTCCATGTACTACGCCATGGGCTATGAGGAAAGCGATTTCAAGAAACCCATGGTCGGCGTGGCCAACGGCCACAGCACCATCACGCCCTGCAACTCCGGCCTGCAGAAGCTGGCCGACGCCGCGATCGCCGGCATCGAGGAAGCCGGCGGCAACGCCCAGGTCTTCGGCACCCCCACCATCAGCGACGGCATGGCCATGGGCACCGAGGGCATGAAGTACTCCCTGGTTTCGCGTGAAGTCATCTCCGACTGCATCGAGACCTGCGTGCAGGGCCAGTGGATGGACGGCGTGCTGGTGGTTGGCGGCTGCGACAAGAACATGCCCGGTGGCATGATGGGCATGCTGCGCGCCAACGTGCCGGCCATCTACGTCTACGGCGGCACCATCCTGCCGGGCCATTACAAGGGCCAGGACCTGAACATCGTCAGCGTCTTCGAGGCCGTGGGCCAGAACGCCGCCGGCAACATGAGCGACGCCGACCTGCGCGAGATCGAGATGCGCGCCATTCCCGGCACCGGCTCCTGCGGCGGCATGTACACGGCCAATACCATGTCCAGCGCCTTCGAGGCCCTGGGCATGTCCCTGCCCTACTCCTCCACCATGGCCAACCCGCACGACGAGAAGCAGAACTCGGCCAAGGAGTCGGCCAAGGTGCTGATCGAGGCCATCAAGAAAGACCTCAAGCCGCGCGACATCGTGACGCGCAAGAGCATCGAGAACGCCGTGGCCGTCATCATGGCCACGGGCGGTTCGACCAACGCCGTGCTGCACTTCCTGGCCATCGCCCATGCGGCGGATGTGGAGTGGACCATCGACGACTTCGAGCGTGTGCGCAAGAAGACGCCTGTGCTGTGCGACCTCAAGCCCAGCGGCAAGTACCTGGCGGTGGACCTGCACAAAGCCGGCGGCATTCCCCAGGTCATGAAGGTCCTGCTGAACGCCGGCCTGCTGCACGGCGACTGCATCACCATCAGCGGCCAGACCATTGCCGAAGTGCTGAAGGACGTGCCGGACCAGCCGCGCGCCGACCAGGACGTGATCCGCCCGATCAACAAGCCCATGTACGAAGAAGGCCACCTGGCCATCCTCAAGGGCAACCTCTCGCCCGAGGGTGCGGTCGCCAAGATCACCGGTCTGAAGAACCCTGTCATCACCGGCCCGGCCCGCGTGTTCGACGACGAGCAGTCCGCCCTCAAGGCCATCCTGGACGGCAAGATCAAGGCTGGCGACGTCATGGTGCTGCGCTACCTGGGCCCCAAGGGCGGCCCCGGCATGCCCGAGATGCTGGCCCCCACGGGCGCGCTGATCGGCGCCGGCCTGGGCGAGAGCGTGGGGCTGATCACCGACGGTCGCTTCTCGGGCGGCACCTGGGGCATGGTGGTGGGCCACGTGGCACCCGAGGCCGCCGCAGGCGGCACCATCGCCTTCGTCAACGAGGGTGACAGCATCACCATTGACGCGCACCAGCTCAAGCTCGAACTCAACGTATCCGAAGCCGAACTGGCCAAGCGCAAGCAGGGCTGGATGCCGCCCAAGCCCCGCTACACCCGCGGGGTGCAAGCCAAATTCGCCTTCAACGCCTGCTCGGCCAGCAAGGGCGCGGTGCTCGACAACTACTGAGCCCCTACCCTGCGCAAAGCAAACGCCCCGGCGAGCCGGGGCGTTTTTGTTTCAGTGGGCCCTAGCGCCGATCAACGGCGACGCTTCTGGGTGCCCAATGCGTTGCGCTGCTTGTCGATGCGGTCCTGACGCCGCTTGTCCTCGCGCTCCATGGCCTTGCGCCGCGTATACCCGCTGGCATCGGCCCAGGACCACCAAGCCACCGCCAGGCCAAAAGGCGCGAGCACGATGAACCAGCTCCAGTTGACGACGGGGTCCATGTCGAGGTATTTCATCAACAGAAGAATGATGCCCAGTCCCAGAAAATACATAGGTACAGCCCTCGGTGAAGTTGCTGGGTTCCCGCACGGGGTCAACCACAGCCTTTACAATTGCGTTGACTGATTATCTACTCAACCCAGCCCAGAGGAAATCAATGAAACGCGCCCTGTTTGCCCTGCTTGCCACCGCCTCCCTCAGCGCCCCCGCCCTGGCCGATCAGGCCCTGGCCACCGCCAAGAACTGCATGGCCTGCCACGCCGTCGACAAGAAGCTGGTCGGCCCGGCCTTCAAGGACGTCGCCAAGAAATACGCCGGCGACAAGACCGCCGCCGACAAGCTGGCCGCCAAGGTCATCAAGGGCGGTTCGGGCACCTGGGGTCCCGTGCCCATGCCGGCCAACCCGCAAGTCAACGAAGCTGAAGCCAAGAAGCTGGTCGCCTGGGTGCTGTCCCAGAAGTAATCTGCTGCTTCTGCAATAAAAAAGCCCGCGCAAGCGGGCTTTTTTGTTCACGCCAGAACCTCTTGCGAGGGCCTGGCGCTGTCTGGATCAGTTGTTCTGCGACAACTGATCGAGAATTGCGGGGTTTTCCAGCGTCGAGGTGTCCGAGGTGATGGCCTCGCCCTTGGCGATGGAGCGCAGCAGGCGGCGCATGATCTTGCCGCTACGCGTCTTGGGCAGGTTGTCACCGAAACGGATGTCCTTCGGTTTCGCAATCGGGCCGATCTCCTTGGCCACCCAGTCTCGCAGCTCCTTGGCAATGGCCTTGGCTTCATCGCCGGTCGGACGAGAACGCTTGAGTACGACAAACGCACAGATTGCTTCGCCGGTCAGGTCATCGGGGCGGCCCACCACAGCGGCCTCGGCCACCAAGTCGGTCTTGGACACCAGGGCCGATTCGATTTCCATCGTGCCCATGCGGTGGCCCGAAACGTTGAGCACATCGTCGATGCGGCCCGTGATGCGGAAGTAGCCGCGATCGGCACTGCGCACCGCGCCGTCGCCGGCGAGGTAGTAGCCCTTGAGCTCCTCGGGGAAGTAGCTCTTCTTGAAACGCTCGGGGTCGCCCCAGATAGTGCGGATCATCGAAGGCCAGGGCTTTTTCACGACCAGGATGCCGCCCGAACCGTTGGGCACGTCGTGGCCGGCCTCATCGACAATGGCGGCCGAGATGCCCGGCAGCGGCAGGGTGCAGGAACCCGGCACCAGCGGTGTGGCACCCGGCAGCGGGGTGATCATATGGCCGCCAGTCTCAGTCTGCCAGAAGGTGTCCACGATCGGGCAACGCTCGCCGCCCACGTGCTTGTGGTACCACATCCAGGCTTCCGGGTTGATGGGCTCACCCACCGAGCCCAGCAGGCGCAGGCTGCGCAGGTTGGAGCGGGCCGGGTGCACTTTCTCGTCGCCCTCGGCCGCCTTGATCAGCGAGCGAATGGCCGTGGGTGCGGTGTAGAAGATCGTGCACTTGTGCTTCTCGATCATCTGCCAGAAACGGCCGGCGTTCGGGTAGGTCGGTACGCCCTCGAAGACGATCTGCGTGGCGCCAGCGGCCAGGGGGCCGTAGGCAACATAGGTGTGGCCCGTGATCCAGCCGATGTCGGCCGTGCACCAGAAGATGTCGCTGGGCTGGATATCGAAAGTCCAGTCCATGGTCAGCTTGGCCCAAAGCACATACCCCCCGGTGGAATGCTGCACGCCCTTGGGCTTGCCCGTGGAACCCGAGGTGTAGAGGATGAAGAGCGGGTGCTCGGCCCCCACGGCCGTCGGCGCACAGGTGCTGCTCTGTCCGGCCAGCACCTCGGCGAAGGTCTTGTCGCGGCCGGCCACCATGGCGCAGGCGGTGTTAGTGCGCTGATAGACCAGCACGGACTTGATGCTGTCGCAGCCGCCCATCGCCAGACCTTCGTCCACAATGGCCTTGAGCGGCAGTTCCTTGCCGCCGCGCATCTGGTAGTTGGCGGTGATCACAGCGACGGCGCCAGCATCGATGATGCGCTCCTGCAACGACTTGGCCGAGAAACCGCCGAACACCACGGAGTGCGTGGCACCGATGCGCGCGCAGGCCTGCATGGCCACCACACCCTCGATGGTCATGGGCATATAGATGAGGACGCGGTCGCCCTTCTTGATGCCCTGCGCCTTGAGCGCATTGGCGAACTGGCTGACCTTGGCCAGCAGCTCCTTGTACGTCACCTTGGTCACAACACCGTCGTCGGCCTCAAAAATAATGGCCGTCTTGTTCTCGGTCGACGTGCCCATGTGCTTGTCCAGGCAGTTGGCCGAGGCGTTGAGCTCCCCATCGTCAAACCACTTGTAGAAGGGCTTTTTGGAGGCGTCCAGAGTGCGGGTGAAGGGTTTGGTCCAGACCAGGTTCTCGCGTGCCAGTCTGGCCCAAGTACCTTCGAAATCCTTTTCGAAGGTGTCGCACATGGCCTGGTACTGGGCCATGCCGGAGATACGGGCTGCCTTGACGACCGATTCCGCCGGGGGAAAGACACGGTTCTCGACCAGGACGGATTCGATGGCGGAAGAAGATGCACTCATGGCTTGTTTCCTCAGATGGTTTTTGCTTCGCCCCGCAATGTCGCGGCTGGCGCTTACAAGTCACTGACTGACTGGAGGCCGACCAATGTACCGAATCCCGGCCGGGATTGAAATGCGGCCTAAAATCCGCCGTCTAGATAGAAACCCGGATTTTCAGAACATGTCCAGTCCCGAACCGTCCAAAGCCTCCCCGCTGCGTCCCCTGCCCGCCCTTATCTTTTCGAGCCGCTGGCTGCAACTGCCGCTGTATCTGGGCCTGATCGTCGCCCAGGGTGTTTACGTGTATCACTTCCTGTTCGAGTTGCTGCATCTGGTGGAGGCGGCCTTCGGCAGCCAGGCCGCCTTGCAGGCCCTGGTGACCAGCATCGGCTACAAGACCGGTGCGCCCATCACCTCGCTGAACGAGACGGTCATCATGCTGGTGGTGCTGGCCCTGATCGACGTGGTCATGATCTCCAACCTGCTGATCATGGTCATCGTGGGCGGCTACGAAACCTTCGTGAGCCGTATGGACCTCGAAGGCCACCGCGATCAGCCCGAATGGCTTAGCCATGTCAACGCCTCGGTGCTCAAGGTCAAGCTGGCCACCGCCATCATCGGTATCAGCTCCATCCATCTGCTCAAGACCTTCATCAACGCGGACAACTACACCGACCGGGTCCTGATCGCCCAGACCGCGATCCACATCACTTTCCTGCTGTCGGCGATCGCCATCGCCTACACCGACAAGCTGATGTCGGGCCCTTCCGCGGAACATCATTGAACCTCTCATCGAGATCACGCACCATCATGACCACCAGCATCAAGCAAGCCGACCTGATCGAATCCGTCGCCGCCGCACTGCAGTACATCAGCTACTACCATCCGGCCGACTACATCGCCCACCTGGCCCGCGCCTATGCGCGCGAGCAGAGTCCGGCAGCCAAGGACGCCATCGCCCAGATCCTGACCAACAGCAAGATGAGCGCCACCGGCCACCGCCCGATCTGCCAGGACACGGGCATCGTGAACGTCTTCCTCAAGGTGGGCATGAACGTGCGCTGGGAAGGCTTCACCGGCAATCTGGAAGACGCGGTCAACGAAGGTGTGCGCCGCGGCTACAACCATCCCGACAATATGCTGCGCGCCTCGGTCGTGGCCGATCCGCACTTCGCACGCAAGAACACCAAGGACAACACGCCCGCGGTCATCTTTACCGAGATCGTGGCCGGCGACACGGTGGAAGTCACCGTGGCAGCCAAGGGCGGTGGCAGCGAAAACAAGAGCAAGATGGTCATGCTCAACCCCAGTGACTCCATCGTCGACTGGGTGCTCAAGACTGTGCCCACCATGGGCGCGGGCTGGTGCCCGCCGGGCATGCTGGGCATCGGTATCGGCGGCACGGCCGAGAAAGCCGTACTCATGGCCAAGGAAAGCCTGATGGACGACCTGGACATGTACGAGCTGCAGGCCAAGGCAGCCAAGGGTGAAAAACTCACACAGGTCGAAGAATTGCGCCTGGAGCTGTTCGACAAGGTCAACGCGCTGGGCATCGGTGCCCAGGGCCTGGGCGGCCTGACCACGGTGCTGGACATCAAGATCAAGATGTACCCAACACACGCCGCCGGCAAGCCTGTTGCCATGATCCCCA
Source organism: Hylemonella sp. GW821-FHT10B10 (assembly GCF_059415585.1). Taxonomy (NCBI): domain Bacteria; kingdom Pseudomonadati; phylum Pseudomonadota; class Betaproteobacteria; order Burkholderiales; family Comamonadaceae; genus Hylemonella; species Hylemonella sp. GW821-FHT10B10. The sequence continues at coordinate 1,698,175 of NZ_JBWKNN010000001.1, forward strand.
ACTGCGCCGCGACCCGTCACGCACATTTCGTCATGGACGGCTCGGGCCCGGTCTACCTGGACCCGCCCAGCCTGGACCTCTGGCCCAACGTCAACTGGGCGCCCGACACGAAGAAGAGCAAGCGCGTCAACCTGGACACGCTGACACCGGCCGAAGTCGCCAGCTGGAAGCCGGGCGACACCCTGCTGCTCAACGGCAAGATGCTCACCGGCCGCGATGCCGCGCACAAGCGCATCCAGGACATGCTGGCCAAGGGCGAGAAGCTGCCAGTGGACTTCAAGAATCGTGTCATCTACTACGTGGGCCCGGTCGACCCGGTCAAGGGTGAAGCCGTCGGCCCCGCGGGCCCGACCACGGCCACGCGCATGGACAAGTTCACCGAGACCATGCTGGGCCAGACCGGCCTGATCGCCATGATTGGCAAGGCCGAACGCGGTCCGGAAGCTGTGGAAGTCATCCGCAAGTACAAGAGCGCCTACCTGATGGCCGTGGGCGGTGCCGCCTATCTGGTCAGCAAGGCCATCAAGACCGCCAAGGTGGTGGGCTTCGAAGACCTGGGCATGGAAGCCATCTACGAGTTTGACGTGGTGGACATGCCCGTCACCGTGGCGGTGGACGCCGGCGGTACCAGCGCACACGTCACTGGCCCGGCCGAGTGGAGCAAGCGCATCGCCAGCGGCGAGTTCAAGGGCATCTCGGTGGCGACCGCCTGAGCAGCGTGGCACGACCGGTCGGCGTCTTCGACAGCGGCATCGGGGGCTTGAGCGTCCTGCAGGCGCTGCGCGCCGAGCTTCCGCACCAGCCCTTCGTCTATGTGGCCGACAGCGGTCATGCGCCTTATGGCGAGCGCGAGAGCGAGCATGTGATCGAACGATCACAGGCCATCACCCGCCACCTGATCCAGGCGCACGGCATCCAGGCCCTGGTCGTGGCCTGCAACACGGCCACCGCCGCTGCCATCGCCGTATTGCGTCAGCAGCATCCTGAACTGCCGATCATCGGCGTGGAGCCTGCGCTCAAGCCCGCGGCCCAGGCCAGCCGAACGGGTCGTGTGGGCGTGCTGGCCACGCGTGGCACCTTGCAAAGTGCCAAATTCCAGGCCTTGCTGGAAACACTGCAAGATCAGGCCAACTTCGTGTTGCAGCCCTGCGACGGCCTGGCCGATGCCATCGAGCGCCAGGACTTCGAACGTGCACAGGCGCTGAGCCGGAGCTATATCGCAGCCATGGGACGCTTTGGCGCGGGCGCGGATGAGATCGACACCGTGGTCCTGGGCTGCACCCACTATCCGCTGATCGCTGGTGCGCTCCAGGACATGCTGGGTCCACAGGTGACCCTGATCGACAGTGGCGCCCCTGTGGCACGACAGACCCGCCGCGTGCTGCCCGAACCCGCCCTCACCGGACACCCGCTGCCGCACCTGAGCACCACCGGGCATCCCGAGCAGTTGCGGGCGGCGGTCGACCGCTGGCTGCAACCACAGTTCGCCATCGAAACACTGAACGACTGAGGCCGGGCGAGGCCTGGCTTGCGACGGCCAGAGGGAAGATGGCTGCAGCCTACTTCCTGCGTCCCTGGCGATACTCCCAGGGTGGTATGGGTCTGGCATCGCGCCAGAGCCCCACACGCTGCTGCCGGGCCTCGGCCTCGGCTGCAGCATAGGCCTCGCGATCGGTGGCCGACAGGCCGGCAGCCTGAGAGCGATCGTGCCAGGCCATGCCGCGCGCGATCTGCTCCAAGTTCACGTCCCGTCCCTGCATGAGCACCTTGCCGCGACGCGGTGCATTCCGGTCGTTACCTGGAATCTCCACCGCCACACCTTTCTGGAAGACCAGGTCACGCAGGGAGTCCAGAGAGCGTTGCCCATAGGCCTGGAATTTCTCCGGCGCATCAAGGCCGGCCAGCCGCACGGTGTGCTGCACCTTCCTGTCATCCACGACCTTGATGGTGTCGCCCGAAACCACGGACGAAACCCGGCCCGTGAGTGTCCAGGCATCCGCCGGAAAGCAGGACAGGAGCGCCAGTGGCAAGGTAAGGGAAGCGAGGAAGGATCTCATGCAGATCGGCAGAGAAAAGAAGAAATGGTCGGGGCGATACGATTCGAACGTACGACCCTCTCGTCCCAAACGAGATGCGCTACCAGGCTGCGCTACGCCCCGACTAGGTCCGTATTCTACCGGCACGCACTCTGGCAACCCGCAAGGAGCCACCTTGGGATAAAGTTTCCCCATGCGCGCTCGCCCTTTTCCCCTTCCCTGGTTGCAAGCCGGCGACGACTTCCCGCCCTTGAGCCAAGCCTGGGGCCCGGGCTCTGAAGCACCCGGTCTGCTGGCCGCAGGAGGAGCCTTGGATGTGCCCACCTTGCGGCGCTCCTATGGGCAGGGCATCTTCCCCTGGTTCAGCACTGGCCAGCCCATCCTCTGGTGGAGTCCGGATCCGCGCATGGTGTTGGAAGTGGCGCAGTTCCGCCTGCACCGGTCCCTGCGCAAGACTCTGCAGAAATTCAGCACAGCCCCCGGCTGTGAAATCCGCTTCGACTCTGCCTTCGACGAGGTGATCACCGCCTGCGCCGGGAGCCCGCGCGCAGGGCAGGACGGCACCTGGATCGTCCCGCCCATGGTGCAGGCCTACGGCGAACTGCACCACGCCGGCTACGCGCACAGCGTCGAAACCTGGATCGATGGGCGGCTCATGGGCGGGCTCTATTGCGTGGCGCTGGGTCGGGCCGTGTTTGGTGAATCCATGTTCACGCGGACCAGCGACGCCTCCAAGATCGCGCTGGCCGCCCTGGTGGCCTTCTGTCGCCATCAAGGCATCACTGCGATCGACTGCCAGCAGAACACCGCGCATCTGGCCTCGCTGGGTGCCCACGAGGTGCCACGTGTGGATTTCTTGCGCCATATCTCGCAGGCGCAGCTGCAGCCGCCCCCCCCTTGGCGCTTTCAACCCCTATACTGGCGTGAACTGATGATGGCCCCCGCGGAGTCAACGTGACGCACCTCAAGGATCTGCCCCTTCAGAGCCTGCAGTTCTATGCCACGGCACCCTACCCGTGCAGTTATCTGGGTGGCCGTCTGGCGCGTTCTCAAGTGGCCACGCCCAGCCACCTCATCAACAACTCCACCTACTCCGGACTCGTCGCCCAGGGTTTTCGCCGCAGCGGCATGTTCACCTACCGTCCGCACTGTGATGGCTGCCAGGCCTGCATCCCGCTGCGCGTGCGCGTACCGGACTTCCAGCCCACGCGCAGCCAGCGCCGCGCCTGGAAACAGCACCGGAACCTGCAGGTCCGCGTCTCGCGCCTGTGCTTCGTGCCCGAGCACTACCAACTCTACCTGCGCTACCAGAACGGGCGCCACGCGGGCGGCGGCATGGACCAGGACAGCATCGACCAGTACACCCAGTTCCTGCTGCAAAGCCGTGTCAACTCGCGTCTGGTCGAATTCCGCGAAACGCTGGCCGATGGTTCCCCCGGCGCCCTCTGCATGGTGTCCGTGCTCGATGTGCTCGACGATGGCATCTCTGCGGTCTACACCTTCTATGAACCTGGCCACGATGCCAGCTATGGCACCTACAGCGTCCTCTGGCAGATCGAGCAGGCAGGGCTGCTGGGCCTGCCCCACGTCTACCTCGGCTACTGGATCGAGGACAGCCCGAAGATGAACTACAAGGCACGGTTCGGCCCGCACGAGCTGCTCTTGCAAGGCCAATGGAGAGCTGCCGGACCCGGCAGCAGCATGCCGTTGGCCAGATAACGATTTCACGAGGTAAAATCGGCACCATTGCAGGAGAGTGCCCGATGAAGAAAAAAGATCCGGATGCGGTTGTCACGCCGACCGTGCAGGTGATCGAACGGATGTTCACGCTGATGGACGTCCTGGCCTCGCGCGAAGAGGCCATTTCGCTCAAGGAAATCAGCGAGAAAACCGGCCTGCACCCCTCGACCGCCCACCGCATCCTCAACGACCTCGCCAGTGGCCGCTACGTCGACCGTCCGCAACCCGGTACCTACCGCCTAGGCATGCGTCTGCTGGAGCTTGGAAATCTGGTCAAGGCGCGCCTCAATGTGCGCGATGCGGCCATTGCCCCCATGCGCGAACTACACCGCCTGATCCAGCAGCCGGTCAATCTGAGCATGCGTCAGGGCGACGAGATCGTCTACATCGAGCGCGCCTACAGCGAGCGCTCAGGCATGCAGGTGGTGCGTGCCATCGGCGGCCGTGCCCCCCTTCACCTCACTTCGGTGGGCAAGCTGTTCCTCGCCGCCGACGATCCGCAGCGCGTGCGCGCCTATGCCACGCGCACCGGCCTGGCGGGTCACACCAAGAACAGCATCACTCAGTTGCCGGTCCTCGAACGCGAACTCTCCAAGGTACGCCAGTACGGCACTGCACATGACGACGAAGAGCTCGAACTGGGCGTGCACTGCATGGCTGCAGGGATTCACGACGACCAGGGCAAGCTGGTGGCCGGTCTGTCGATCTCGGCCCCTACGGGACGTCTGGACAAGGAATGGCTGCCCAAGCTGCAGACCGTGGCCAGCGAGATCTCCCGAATGCTCGGCTACCAGGCCGGCAGCACAGACAAACGCTGAAACGGACCCCGCACGGGGGCCCGCCGGCGTCAGGAATTGACGTTGATCAGCGAAACCGGAGTCTGGGGACCGATCAGGTTCTCGGTCATCGGTCCCGGTACCTTGGCGGGAATCGATTCAACCCAGCGACGCACGCGCTCGGCATCGCCCAGCCGGCTGAGCTTGCCGGCGGAATCCAGGAAAACCATGATGAGGTTGCGCCCAGCCACCTTGACCTGCATGACCAGGCATTGGCCAGCCTCGGAGATGTAACCCGTCTTCTGCAGACCGATTTCCCAAGTGGGATTGCGCACCAGTCGATTGGTGTTGCTGAACATGAGCTTGCGCCGGCCAACCGCCACCTGATAAGCGGGAGAGGTGGAGTATTCGCGCAACAGGCTGTCATCGGAAGCCACGTTGACCAGCACGGCCAGATCACGCGCGCTGGAGCGGTTCTTGCTGGACAGGCCCGTGGGCTCGACATACTGCGTGTCCTGCATGCCCAGCAGTTGGGCTTTGGCATTCATCATTTCGACGAACACCTGCAAGCCACCCGGATAAGTACGTCCCAAGGCGTGAGCCGCGCGATTTTCGCTGGACATCAATGCCAGATGCATCAATTCACCGCGGCTCAGGGTCGAACCCACGCGCAGGCGCGAGGTGCTGCCCTTCTCAGTGTCCACATCGTCCTGAGTGATGGTGATCATCTCCTCCAAAGGAAGCTCGGCCTCGCTGATCAGCAGGCCCGTCATGAGCTTGGTCAGCGAAGCGATGGGTAGCACGGCTTCTTCGTTCTTGCTGAGCAGCACTTCCTGGGTTTCCTGGTCTATGACGTAGGCTACGCTGGAACGCAGGGACAGAGGATCGGTGGCGCCATGCAGTCCGGCACGCATGCCATCCGAAGGCCGTGCCGGCCGCACGATGCGGGCCGCCGGGCGCTTGGCGTAGGTTTTGCGCTTGGCCTGATAGCTGACCTTGACCACCTGCGACCTGGCCCCGGCCTGGCTTTCCTTGCCTTGGCCGGCAGACGCGGCAAAGGCCAAGCCGGATGCACCCAGCATCAGGAACGGCAAGGCCGTCAAAGCCCAGATAAAACGTTGGAAGTGATTCACCAGTCCGACCTTGCACAAGAAACAAATGGATGCCACGGATACATGGCATCTGTCTAGGCAAGGTTATACCGAAAATATCAAACTGAATCAACCACTTGTGTCGTTTTTCTAAACAAACTCTTACATATATAGGTAATAACCCTAGCCCTGAGCGGCCACACGATCAGCTTTGCTGTGCAACTTGTTGAGCGCACTGAGATAAGCCTTGGCAGACGCGACCACGATATCGGGATCTGATCCGACACCGTTGACCACGCGGCCGCTATTCTGCAGACGCACGGTCACTTCGCCCTGGCTCTCAGTCGATCCGCTGATGGCATTGACCGAGTACAGGACCATCTCGGCGCCACTCTTGACGTGCGACTCGATCGCCTTGAGCGACGCGTCCACCGGACCGTTGCCATCGGACTCGCCGTGTACCTCCTTGCCTTCCACCGTGATCACGATGGCAGCATGGGGCCGTTCGCCGGTTTCGCTGTGCTGTGAAAGCGAGATGAAACCGTACTGCTCCTTCTCGCTGGTCACGCTCTCGTCGCTCACCAGAGCCAGGATATCCTCGTCAAAGATCTCGCTCTTGCGATCGGCGAGCTCCTTGAAACGTGCAAAGGCTGTGTTGAGCTCGCCTTCGCTCTCCAGGCTCACACCCAGATCTTGCAGACGCTGTTTGAAGGCATTGCGACCACTGAGCTTGCCCAGCACGATCTTGTTGGCGCTCCAGCCCACGTCCTCGGCCCGCATGATCTCGTAAGTGTCGCGCGCCTTCAGCACGCCGTCCTGGTGGATACCGGAGGCATGGGCGAAGGCATTGGCACCCACAACAGCCTTGTTGGGCTGCACTACAAAACCGGTGGTCTGACTCACCATGCGGCTGGCGGGCACGATCTGCGACGTATCGATGCCGACCTCCAGGTTGAAATAATCCCGCCGCGTCTTCACGGCCATCACGATCTCCTCCAGGCTGCAGTTACCTGCACGTTCTCCCAGGCCGTTGATCGTGCACTCAACCTGACGCGCTCCCCCAATCTTCACTCCGGCCAGTGAGTTGGCCACCGCCATGCCCAGGTCGTTGTGGCAGTGCACCGACCAGATCGCCTTGTCGGAATTCGGCACACGTTCGCGCAAGGTCTTGATGAAGTTGCCATAAAGCTCAGGCACTGCATACCCCACCGTATCCGGGATATTGATGGTGGTGGCCCCCTCCTTGATGACCGCCTCCACCACACGGCACAGGAAGTCCATCTCGCTGCGGTAGCCGTCTTCGGCGCTGAACTCCACGTCGGCCACCTGGTTGCGGGCAAAGCGGACTGCCAGCTTGGCCTGTTCCAGCACCTGCTCCGGACTCATGCGCAGCTTCTTCTCCATGTGCAACGGCGAGGTGGCGATGAAGGTGTGGATACGGGCCCGATTTGCGCCCTTGAGGGCTTCGGCCGCGCGCGAGATGTCCCGATCGTTGGCCCGCGACAGCGAGCAGACAGTGGACTCCTTGATGGTGTTGGCAATGTTCTGGATCGCCTCGAAATCACCATTGGAGCTGGCAGCGAAACCAGCCTCGATCACGTCCACCTTCAGGCGCTCCAGCTGGCGTGCAATGCGCAGCTTCTCATCCTTGGTCATGGAGGCACCCGGCGACTGCTCGCCGTCGCGCAAAGTCGTATCGAAAATGATCAATTTCTCAGCCATCTCAAACTCCTGTTCGTCTTCAATTCAAGAATCAACAACCGTAAAAGCAAAAGGCCCGCTGCGGATGCAAACGGGCCTTTGATGGGAATGCGCGCGCGCTACTGATCCCGCCCGTTATGGCGTAGCAGCAGTAGTGCTAGCGAGAATTTCTTCATGGCTTCAATGTACCACAATCAAACGCCGTGTGCATAGCCCTATTCTATGGTGCCAATTACTGGTGCAGCCCACGCTCTTCGGGCTCGTCGGTCGAGGTGCTGATGACGCTGGTCGGCTTGCCTTTGGCCCTGCGCACGGCATACACAACATATCCGCTCAGGCCGTAGACCACGAAAACGCCGAACAGCACCACGGGCGGGTGGATGTTGATCACCGCAATGCCCAGGGCAATCAGGACGATCACCACAAAGGGCACGCTCTTCTTCATGTGCACGTCCTTGAAGCTGTAGAAGGGCACATTGCTGACCATGGTCAGGCCGGCGTACAGGGCCAGCACGAACATGGGCCATGCCACCGTCGGGCCTGCTACATCCAGTTCCGTCATGATCCAGATGAATCCCGTCACCAGGGCGGCGGCGGCGGGTGAAGGCAGGCCTTGGAAATAGCGCTTGTCCACCACGCCTGTATTGACGTTGAAGCGCGCCAGCCGCAATGCAGCACAGGCACAGTAGACAAAAGCAGCGATCCAGCCCCAGCGCCCCAGCCCCTTGAGCGCCCACTCATAGGCGATCAGGGCCGGTGCCGCGCCAAAAGACACCATGTCCGACAGCGAATCCATCTGCTCGCCAAAGGCGCTTTGCGTATTGGTCATGCGCGCCACCCGGCCGTCCAGGCTGTCTAGCACCATGGCCGAGAAGACGCCGATGGCGGCCAGGTCGAAGCGGCCGTTCATGGCCATGACGATGGCATAGAAGCCGCCAAACAAGCCGCCCAGGGTAAACAGATTGGGCAGGATGTAGATGCCCTTGCGGCGCTTGCGCACCACCACAGCCTCCTCTGCGCCGATGCGCTCCTCTGCACCATCATGCATGTCGCACCTCCGCCCCGCAAAGGCAGGTCAATGTGTCAAGGTCTTGAGTATTCATGGCGGCAAGTGTAAAGCAGGCCACGCCTGCGTGAGACAAAAAAACAAGGCCACCGAAGTGGCCTTGTTTCAAGCGGTAAAGACCGATCAGTTGCGGGTCTGGTCGACCAGCTTGTTCTTGGCGATCCAGGGCATCATGGCGCGCAGCTGGCTGCCCACCTTCTCGATGCTGTGATCAGCCGTATTGCGACGGCGGGCCGTCATGCTCGGGTAGTTGGTACGGCCTTCCAGGATGAACATCTTGGCGTAGTCGCCGTTCTGGATGCGCTTGAGCGCATTGCGCATGGCGACGCGCGACTGCTCGTTGATCACCTCGGGGCCGGTCACATACTCGCCATACTCCGCATTGTTGGAGATCGAGTAGTTCATGTTGGCAATGCCGCCCTCGTAGATCAGGTCCACGATGAGCTTGAGCTCGTGCAGGCACTCGAAGTAGGCCATCTCAGGGGCGTAGCCGGCCTCGACCAGGGTCTCGTAACCCATCTTGATCAGCTCGACGGCACCACCGCACAGCACGGCCTGCTCGCCGAACAGGTCAGTCTCGGTCTCTTCCTTGAAGTTGGTCTCGATGATGCCGGCCTTGCCGCCACCATTGGCCATGGCGTAGGACAGAGCCAGGTCACGGGCCTTGCCGCTCTTGTCCTGATGCACCGCCACCAGGTGGGGCACGCCGCCACCTTGGGTGTAGGTGTTGCGCACGGTATGGCCGGGAGCCTTAGGCGCCACCATCCACACGTCCAGATCGGCGCGCGGCACGACCTGGTTGTAATGCACGTTGAAGCCGTGGGCGAAGGCCAGCGAAGCGCCCTTCTTGATATTGGGCGCGACGTTGTTGGTGTACACCTCGGCGATCTGTTCGTCGGGCAGCAGGATCATGACCACATCGGCGGCCTTGACGGCGTCGTTCACTTCCATCACGGTCAGGCCGGCCTTGCCGACCTTGTCCCACGAGGCGCCGCCCTTGCGCAGCCCGACCACGACCTTGACGCCGCTGTCGTTCAGGTTCTGGGCGTGGGCATGGCCCTGGCTGCCGTAACCGATGATGGCCACGGTCTTGCCTTTGATCAGGCTCAGGTCACAGTCCTTGTCGTAGAAAACTTTCACTTCTTTTCTCCTAGGTAAAACTTGATATTCAGACGCGCAGAATGCGCTCGCCGCGGCCAATGCCGCTGCTGCCGGTACGCACCGTCTCGAGGATAGCGCCACGATCGATCGCCTCGAGGAAGGCGTCGTTCTTGGACTGGTCACCCGTCATTTCGATGGTGTAGCTTTTGTCGGTGACGTCGATGATACGTCCGCGGAAGATGTCCGCCATCCGCTTCATTTCCTCACGCTCCTTGCCTACCGCGCGTACCTTGACCATCATGAGCTCGCGCTCGATGTAGGCACCCTCGGTGAGGTCGACCACCTTGACCACCTCGATGAGACGGTTCAGGTGCTTGGTGATCTGCTCGATCACGTCATCCGACCCGGTGGTCTCGATGGTCATGCGCGAGAGGCTCGGGTCTTCCGTCGGCGCGACGGTCAGGGACTCGATGTTGTAACCACGGGCCGAGAACAGGCCCACCACGCGGGAGAGCGCGCCAGGTTCGTTCTCCAGCAATACGGCAATGATGTGTTTCATGTATGGATTCCTCTTTTCGCCGCCCTCCCCCGGTCGCGGTAACGACCGGGCTTGGCGGACAATAGATTCGTCTTGAGTTGAGGTGGCGCGACCTGAACGGCCGCACCGGCTTACAGGTCTTCGGCCCCCAGCAGCATCTCGGTGATGCCCATGCCGGCCTTGACCATCGGGAAAACGTTCTCGGTGGGGTCGGTGCGGAAGTCCATGAAGACCGTGCGGTCCTTGAGCTTGCGCGCTTCGCGCAGCGCCGGCTCGACGTCTTCCGGCTTCTCGATGAGCATGCCAACGTGGCCATAGGCCTCGGCCAGCTTCACGAAATTGGGCAGCGCGTCCATGTAGCTATGGCTGTAGCGACCAGAGTATTCGATCTCCTGCCACTGGCGCACCATGCCCAGGTAGCGGTTGTTCAGCGACAGGATCTTGATCGGCGTGTTGTACTGCAGACAGGTCGAGAGTTCCTGGATGCACATCTGCACCGAGCCCTCACCCGTCACGCAGAACACCTCGCTCTCGGGCTTGGCCAGCTTGATGCCCATGGCATAAGGAATGCCCACGCCCATAGTGCCCAGCCCCCCGGAATTGATCCAGCGACGCGGCTCGTTGAACTTGTAGTACTGGGCGGCCCACATCTGGTGCTGACCGACGTCGGAGGTGATGTAGGCCTCGACGTCCTTGGTCATGTTCCAGAGCGTCTCGATCACGTGCTGCGGCTTGATCACGTCCTTGTTGCCGCGGTCGTACTTCAGGCAGTCGCGCTTGCGCCAGCCATCGATGGCTTCCCACCAGGAGCCCAGCGCATTCGCATCGGGCCGCGCCGGGCCTTCCTTGATCATGGCGATCATCTCGGTCAGCACATCCTTGACGTCGCCCACGATCGGGATGTCGACCTTGACGCGTTTGGAGATGCTCGACGGGTCGATGTCGATGTGGATGATCTTGCGCTCGTTCTGCGCGAAGTGCTTCGGATTGCCGATCACGCGGTCGTCGAAACGCGCGCCCACGGCCAGCAGCACGTCACAGTTCTGCATGGCGTTGTTGGCCTCGATCGTTCCATGCATGCCCAGCATGCCCAGGAATTTGGGATCTGTGGCCGGGTAGGCGCCCAGGCCCATCAAGGTGTTGGTTACTGGGTAGCCCAGCATGTCCACCAGGGTGCGCAGCTCAGCGGTGGCGTTGCCCAGCAACACGCCCCCACCGGTATAGATATAGGGGCGCTTGGCGGCCAACAGCAGTTGCAAGGCCTTGCGGATCTGGCCCGCATGGCCCTTGCGCACCGGGTTGTAGGAGCGCATGGTCACCGATTCAGGGTAACCGCTGTATGGCACCTTCTTGAAGGACACGTCCTTGGGGATGTCCACCACCACCGGACCGGGACGGCCGCTGCGGGCGATGTGGAAGGCCTTCTTCATGGTCTCGGCCAGATCCTTGGCATCCTTGACCAGGAAGTTGTGCTTGACGATGGGGCGCGTGATACCCACGGTGTCGCACTCCTGGAAGGCATCCAGGCCGATGGCGGCCGTTGGTACCTGGCCAGTGATGATCACCATCGGGATGCTGTCCATGTAGGCCGTGGCGATGCCGGTGATGGCATTGGTCACGCCGGGACCCGAGGTCACCAATGACACGCCCACGTCACCCGTGGCGCGGGCATAGCCGTCGGCGGCGTGCACAGCCGCCTGCTCGTGACGCACCAGAATGTGTTGGATGGTGTCTTGCTTGTAGAAAGCGTCGTAGATGTGCAGGACGGCGCCGCCGGGATAACCCCAGACGTACTTCACGCCCTCAGCTTGCAGGGCCTTGACGAGGATCTCGGCGCCACGCAACTCTTCTCCCTGACCAGCAGCGCTGGCTGCAGCGGCGGAAGTGATTTCAGCCTTGGAAATTTCCATGATGAACCTTTGTGAATTTCTCTAACGAAAAACCTAGGGTGCCCCTTCGCAAATGCTTGTGGCATCGCGTCGAGACTTGAGATCAAAGCCATGGGCGCCTTGGATAACCGCGCCGGACCGTGACCCGTTTGCTTTTTGATTCGCAATCATCATTATCGCACTGCAGCATTCAAATTCGCGGGCGCGGGCCCATAAATGTGCGTCTCGGTGCCATAATCCAGCCCCAAAGTGGCCTTTTGAGGTCGCCGCCCCTTCAAAGACACCCTCGCGCCCCCTGGTTCCAGCCCTTGGCCACCGAACAAGAACTGTCCGAATTCCTCAAAAGCGTGGAAAAACGCGCTTTCAAGCGCTCGGTCTACCATGTGCGCAACGACGAGGCCGCGCTGGACATCGTGCAGGACAGCATGATGAAGCTGGTGGAGCACTACAGCCACAAGCCGCCTGACGAGCTGCCCATGCTCTTCCAGCGCATCCTCTCCAACACCACCCTGGACTGGTTTCGCCGGCAAAAGACGCGTAATGCCCTGTTCTCGAACCTCAGCGACTTTGAGTCGGAGTCGGATGACGGCGAGTTCAATCTGTTGGAAAATCTCGACAGTTCGGATCAGGCTACCCAGGTCGAGAGCGCAGAGACCTCGACCCAGCGGGCCCAGATCTTGCGTGAAATCGAGCTGGAGATCCAGGAATTGCCGGCCCGTCAACGGGAAGCCTTCCTGATGCGTTACTGGGAGGAATTGGACGTGGCGGAAACCGCTGCGGCCATGGGCTGCTCCGAAGGCAGTGTGAAAACACACTGTTCCAGGGCGGTTCAGGCTCTGAACAAAGCCTTGAGGGCCAAGGGAATACAACTATGAAACAGATGATCACTGACGACTATCTGTCCGTCCAGGACCGTTATGGCCGCCAATTGGCGGCCCGCCTGGATGCGTCTGCCTCGGCCCTGCCGCATGACATCAGCGAGCGGCTGCGCGTAGCGCGCCTGCAAGCCATGGACAAGTACCGTACGGTACTTGTCCGGGAGGCCGTCACCCTGTCCCTGGACGGCGGAGTGGCCACGCTGGGCGGCGGCGAGAACGACCGCGGGCTCTGGCCCCGGCTGGTGTCCCTCGTCCCTCTGCTGGCCCTGATCGCCGGCCTGGTGGCCATCCAGATGGTGGGAACCGACCAGATTGCGGAAGATCTGGCCGAACTTGATGCGGCCATCCTGACCGACGATCTGCCGCCCGATGCCTATGCCGACCCTGGCTTCGCCCAGTTCCTCAAGGCGCGGCTGGACCAGTTGCAGCAAAACTGAACCTATGCATCCGATGGCCCGCTCAACGCACAGCTTCCCCTGCCTCGGCTTTACCCGCCTCGGCAGCTGGATGTCCTTGCTGCTGGTCCTGTACCTGCCGGTTCAGGCAGCGCCTTCCGAGGGCACAGCCGGCCAGACCGTGACCGGGCGCTCCTTGCAGCGCCATGACAGTACGGCCCGCAGTGCTGGTGCCGGCACCGTTGTGGCTGCCGCCCCGACCCAGAGCAAGCCGACTTGGAAAGACCTTAGCCCGGCCCAGCGCCAGGCCTTGCAGCCGCTGGCCCCGCATTGGGATCATCTGACCGAGCGCCACAAGCTGAAATGGCTGGCGCTGTCCAAAAACTACCCGACCCTGAGCTCCGACGAGCAGGTCAAACTGCATCTGCGCATGATTGAATGGGCCACCCTCAGCCAGCAGCAGCGTACCCAGGCCCGCCAGAATTTCAAGGAAATCAAGGGTTTGAGCCCCGAGAAGAAAGTCAGTGAGTGGGAGGCCTATCAGGCCTTGAGCCCCGAGGAAAAACGCAAATTGGCCCAGCAGGCTCGCCCCCAGGCAGCCGGCGTGACCACCACCGTCAAACCCGTGACCGCCCCCAAACTGACCCAGATTCCCCGCCGGGCCGCCAGCCCCCGCCCCCATCTGGCCGAGGCCAGCCTCCCGGTCCAACAGCACACGCTGCTGCCGCGCGTGGAAGCCCGCAACGAGGTCGAGCGCCCCCCCTACGAGGACGAGCCCGCCGAGTGAGCCACCCCGATCGTCGAGATATCGCCCCTCAGGTGCCAGGGGTCGATCCGCTGGCACCTTTTGCTGTTCTGACCGCTCCCGGGCTGGCGCGCCGCATGGCCTGCTGGCTGTATGAGGGCATGCTGCTTTTCGGTGTCATTTTCATCGCCGGCTATCTCTTCAGCGCCCTGTCGCAAACCCGCCATGCGCTGGACAATCGCGCCCTGCAGCAGGCTTTCCTGTTCGTTGTATTGGGCATCTACTTCACTTGGTTCTGGGCCAAGGGCCAGACCCTGGCCATGAAAACCTGGCATATCCGTGTCTTGGACCGACAGGGCCGCCCGATCAGCCAGCCGCGTGCGCTTTTGCGCTATATGCTGAGCTGGCTCTGGTTCCTGCCCCCATTGGCCGGAATCGCCCCCTTCCACCTCGCAGCGGGCGAGTCCACCGTGATCGTGCTGGGGTGGATTGCCATCTGGGCCCTGCTGAGCCGTTTTCATCCCCAGGGTCAGTTCTGGCATGACGTTCTGGCCGGCACGCGTCTGGTCGATGTGCGGCCGGTCACACCCTGATTCGTCACGAAGCTGGGGGACAATCGGTCCCATGTCCGAGATCCAACCCCCTTCCCCCGTCAATCCTCAAAAAGGTCGCATCGGCCTGAACCGTGTCTGGCACGCGCTGGGTTATTCCATCGAGGGCCTGCGCGCCGGGTGGCATGAAACGGCCTTCCGCCAGGAAGCCGTCGCCGCCATCGTGCTGCTACCGCTTGCATTGTGGCTAGGCCGCAGCTGGACCGAAACCTCCCTGCTCGCCGGTTCAGTGCTGCTGGTCATGATCGTCGAGCTGCTCAACACCGGGATCGAAACCGCGATCGACCGTATCGGCCCCGAATGGCACGATCTGTCCAAACGCGCCAAGGACATGGGCAGTGCCGCAGTGCTGCTGAGCCTGCTCCTGTGTGCCGGCATCTGGGCCGCGGCGCTCTACCACCGCTTCCTAGCATGAACCCGAATTTCTCGCTTTGCGTCTATTGCGGCTCGCGGCCCGGCCTGGACCCTCAATTTGCAACCCTTGCGCATACCGTGGGCCAGTGGATCGGCCGGCATGGCGGGCAACTGGTCTACGGCGGCGGCAAGGCAGGGCTGATGGGTGTCGTGGCTGAATCCACCCTTGCGGCGGGGGGCCGCGTCGTTGGCGTCATCCCCAAGGCCCTGGTGGAGAAAGAATGGGCGCTGTACGACTGCACCGAACTGCACGTCGTAGAGACCATGCACGACCGCAAGCGCATGATGGCCGAGCGTGCCGATGCTTTTGTTGCCCTGCCGGGCGGCATCGGCACTTTCGAGGAGCTGTTCGAGGTCTGGACCTGGCGCCAGCTGGGCTATCACGACAAGCCGGTCGGGATCCTCAACGCCGCGGGCTATTACGACGGGCTGCTGGCCTTCCTGGCTTCGACGGTCGAGCAGCAGTTCCTGAACGAATGGCAGATGGAACTGATCCAGACCGGCAGTGAGCCGGTGGCCCTGCTCAGCAGCCTGGTACAGGCCGCCGGCCTGGCGCCGGCGCCGCGACTCGAAGGTATTTAGATCGCGGTGTTGTCGAGCTCGCCGGTGCGGATGCGCACCACGCGCTCGACGGAAGTGATGAAGATCTTGCCGTCGCCGATCTTGCCGGTGCGGGCGGCTTTGACGATGGCGTCGACACAGCGGTCCACATCGTCGGACTTGACCACCACCTCGACCTTGACCTTGGGCAGAAAGTCCACGACATACTCGGCGCCGCGATAAAGCTCGGTATGCCCCTTCTGGCGGCCGAAGCCCTTGACCTCGGTCACGGTCAGACCCGTCACGCCGCACTCGGCCAGCGCTTCGCGCACTTCCTCGAGCTTGAAGGGCTTGATGATGGCGGTAATCTGCTTCATGGTTCTTCTTCCTTCTTCTGTCGGTGGGTAAACTGGGAGTCGGCCGGCTTGCGATGCAAGTCAGGCTCTGAACTTGTTGGTAATAGGATAACGCCAATCCTTGCCGAAACTGCGGTGGGTCACGCGGATGCCCACGGGCGCCTGGCGGCGCTTGTACTCGTTGAGCTTGATCAGGCGCGTTACCTTCTCCACATGGGCCCGTGCATACCCCTGGGCCACGATCTCCTCGATGCCCTGGTCGTTCTCCATATAGCGCTCGACGATCGCGTCCAGCACCTCGTATTCAGGCAGGCTATCCTGGTCCTTCTGGTCCGGTCGCAGCTCGGCACTGGGCGGGCGGGTGATGATGCGTTCGGGAATCGGGTTTGCACCGCTGCCATGTGGATCGTGGGCATTGCGCCAGCGCGCCAACCGGAACACCGTGGTCTTGGCCAAGTCCTTGATCACTGCAAAACCACCCGCCATGTCGCCGTAGAGGGTGCAGTAACCCGTGGCCATCTCGGACTTGTTGCCCGTGGTCAGCACGATACGCCCGCTCTTGTTGGACAGGGCCATCAGCAGCGTGCCGCGGATGCGGGCCTGGATGTTCTCCTCGGTGGTGTCCTCCGACAGGCCTCTGAACTCCTGCGCCAGCGAGGCCTTGAAAGCGTCGAACTCGGGCAGGATGGATATCTCGTCGTACTGCACGCCCAGTCGCCGTGCCATGTCCTGTGCGTCGATCCAGCTGATGTCGGCCGTGTAGGGCGAAGGCATCATCACCGTACGAACACGGCTGGCGCCCAGGGCGTCTACGGCAATCGCCAGCACCAGGGCCGAATCGATCCCCCCCGACAGGCCCAGGATGGCCCCGGGGAATCCGTTCTTGCCGATGTAGTCGCGCACGCCCAGGACCAGGGCATCCCAGAGGTCGGCATCGGCGCTGCGATCGGGTTCCTTGGGTCCTCCCAGGCGCAAACCGGTCGCGGCGCGCTCCGCGGTGAGCATGAACAGGTCATCGACGAAACTCGGCGCTCGCGCCGCCAGCGCGCCATCGGCCTGCAAGGCAAAGGAGTGTCCCTCGAACACCACCTCGTCCTGCCCACCCACCAGGTGGGCGTAGACCAGGGGCAGGCCGCAGTCCCGCACCCGATGCCGCATCATCTCCTCGCGCTCGCCTCCCTTGCCCACGTGAAAGGGGGAGGCGTTGATGACCGCCAACAGTTCGGCCCCGGCGGCACGGGTCTCGCGTGCCGGCGCCTCGTACCAGGCGTCCTCGCAGATCAGCAGGCCCACCTTGACACGCGCACCGGCCTCACCGGCCTCGAAGACGCAGACGTCACGACCTGGCACAAAATAGCGGCGCTCGTCAAAGACTTGGTAATTGGGCAGTTCGCGCTTGGCGTAGCTGGCAACCACCCGCCCCTCGCGCAACGCGCTAGCGGCATTGACGCGGTTGGGCACGGTCACCGAACGCGTGCGCAGCCCGCCGGCCTCGATGGCGGCCGGATGCCCCACCACCACGGTCATGTCCTTTAACCCGGCCAACTCGCGGGCCACTGTTTTCACGGCATCATCACAGGCGGCGATGAAGGATGGGCGGAAGAACAGGTCTTCGGCGGCATAACCGCAGATGGAGAGTTCGGGTGTCAACAACAGGCGTGCGCCATCGGCATAAGCCTGGTGTGCGGCATCGATGATTTTCTGGGCATTGCCTGCCAGGTCGCCGACGACGAAATTGAGCTGGGCAAGGCAGATACGCAGGGTCATGGAAGGCAAGAGAAGTCGGGAATCAGCGTGAGTAAAAGCAATTATGTCATCCGGGTGCTCGACACACCTTTGCAAATCGAAGCCCAAACCTGGGACGAATTGCTGGCGCTGCAAGTCCAGCCCACGCCCTTCATGCAGCATGCCTACCTGGCCGCGCTGCACCGCAGTGGCAGCGCCGTGCCGGACAGCGGCTGGACACCACGCTTCCTCACCCTGTGGGACGCCACAGGCCACCTGCAGGCCGCCTGCCCGCTCTACCTGAAGAGTCACTCGCGCGGCGAATACGTGTTTGACTGGGCCTGGGCTGATGCCCACCACCGCCACGGCCGTGCCTATTACCCCAAGGCCGTGGTGGCCGTGCCCTTTACACCGGTACCTGGCAGCCGCCTGCTGGCCCGCGACGCAGCGGCGCGCGCGGCGCTGATGGAAGCGGTGCTGGAGCTGTGCCGTGAAGCCAAGCTCTCCTCCCTGCACCTGTTGTTTGGCACGCCCACCGATCTCCACTGCACGGAGCAGGCCGGCCTGCTGCTGCGCCATACGGTGCAGTTCCATTGGCAAAACAGGACCCCTGCGTCCTACCGTGACATGGAGGACTTCCTGGCCGCCCTGAACCAGGAAAAGCGCAAAAAAATCCGGCAGGAACGGCGCAAGGTCCTGGAAGCCGGCGTGACGCTGCGCCACGTTCGGGGGCTGGACATCAGCGCCAACGATTGGGATTTTTTCTACCGCTGCTACGAGCAGACCTACCTGGAGCATGGCAATCCGCCCTATCTGAGCCGCAGCTTCTTCGAAGAGATCGCCAGGACGCAGCCACAGCATTGGTTGCTGTTCATCGCCGAGCGCCGGGGCCGACCCATGGCCAGCAGCCTGATCGCCGTCAGCGATGCCGGAGCAGAGAAAGTAGCCTGGGGACGCTATTGGGGTGCGCTGGAACGGGTCGACTGCCTGCATTTCGAGGCCTGCTATTACAGTCCGATCCAGTGGTGCATCAGCCAGGGCTACCACCGCTTCGAAGGGGGGGCGCAAGGCGAGCACAAGCTGGCCCGGGCCCTGCTGCCCGTGCGCACGAGCAGCGCCCATTGGCTGTCACATCCGGAATTCGCCCAGGCCATCGAACGCTTTCTCGAACGTGAAACCGTGGGCGTCCAGGACTATGTCGATGAACTGGAGCGGCACTCCCCACTGCGGGTGGAGAGCAGCTGAGGCTGGTTCAGAAACTTTCCCAGTCGCCGTCGTTGCCGCCAGCCTTGACGCTCAATTTCGGAGACGGGCTGGGCGGCGTCTTGGCAGCGGCTGCCTGGCCGCCGCCTGTGCCCATCGGCCGGGGTGCTGCCGGACGCACGGGCAAAGCGGCGGGTTTCGCAGTGTGCGCGACGGCAACTGCTGTCGCTGCCGAGGCGCCGAATTCCTGCTGTTGAGCGTCCACTTTGAACACGGCCACGGTCTGCACCAGATCTTGAGCCTGACTCTTGAGACTGCTGGCCGCGGCGGCCATCTCTTCCACCAGGGCCGCGTTCTGCTGCGTGGCCTGGTCCATCTGCGTCACCGCTTCGCCGATCTGGGCCACGCCCTGGCTCTGCTCGCTGCTGGCCGCGCTGATCTCACCCATGATGTCGGTCACGCGCCGGATGCTGGCCACCACCTCGTTCATGGTGCTGCCGGCCTGGTCCACCAGGGCACTGCCCTGCTCCACACGGCCCACGCTGTCAGTGATCAATCTCTTGATTTCCTTGGCGGCCTCGGCGCTGCGGCCTGCGAGTGAGCGCACTTCGGAAGCCACCACGGCAAAACCCCGGCCCTGTTCGCCCGCGCGGGCGGCTTCAACCGCCGCGTTCAAGGCCAGGATATTGGTCTGGAAGGCAATGCCGTCAATCACGCTGATGATGTCGGCGATCTTCTTGGAGCTGTCGTTGATGCCCTTCATGGTGTCCACCACCTGGGCCACAACTTCGCCGCCCTGGATGGCCACCGTGCTGGCGCTCTGGGCCAGTTGGTTGGCCTGCTTGGCGTTGTCGGCGTTCTGACGCACCGTGGAGGACAGCTCCTCCATGCTGGCCGCCGTCTCCTGCAGGGCGCTGGCCTGGCTTTCGGTGCGTGCGCTCAAGTCATGATTGCCCTGGGCAATCTCGGCGCTGGCGGTCGAAACAGAATCGCTGCCCTGGCGGACGCGGCTGACGATACGAGCCAGGTTGTGCTGCATCGCGGCCAGGGACTGCAGCAGCTGGGCCACTTCATCGGAGCCGCGCGCCGGGATATGCGTCGTCAGGTCCCCTTCAGCGATATGCCGTGTGGACGCAGCTGCTTGCTGAACCGGTCGCACGATGGAACGCGTGACCAGAAAAGCCAGAACCACGCCTAGCAACACCGCCAGAACGGTTCCGCCAGCCTGGGCCAGCTGGCTTCTGGCTGCTGTCGCCTCGGCATCTTCTTGTGTTTCGGCCAACTGCTTTCGCGCATAGGCCGCAACCTGATCGACGGCTTTGAGATAGGTTTCCGCCAGTGGACGCAAGTCATTGTCGACTGCGCCAAGGATGTCCTCACCAGCCTTTTGCCGCTTGATCAAGGCGGCGCGTGCATCGACGTAAGTCTTGCGGACTTTCGCCACAGCGGCCAGCAATTCCTTGCCCTGAGCATCCTCCACCATGGCTTCAAGTTGCTGCTGGTCGTCGCTGATGGCCTTGGAGGTGGCCGCCATGTCTTTCTGCAGAGACTCGATGTAGGACTCGTCGCGCGTCTTGAGCGCAGCCGAGGCCCGCACCCAGTTGATGGCAATCTGTGAGGCCCAGCGCTGGGCCAGCAAGCTGCGCTGCAGCTCGACCGTGGCAATCTCATGGCTGGTGTCCCTGAGCGTTCCGATCCGCCATACCCCCAGGGCCGAAACGGTCGTGGTGATGACAAGTACGGCGGCAAATGCCAGGGCCAGGCGGGTGCCGATCCGCAATCGAAACCAGAATTCCATGCGCGTCTCCTCTTATGATCGCGCCTCCCGCGCCCTTTGCGGGCCGCCTGTTGCATCGCCCGTCATCGCGGGCTTGTCTTTCTCTGTCGCTCAGTTGATGGCTGTGGCCATCATGCCCATCTCGGCATTGCTCATCAGGGCTTCCATGTTCATGACGATCAGCATGCGTTCGCCCACACTGGCCAGGCCGGTGATGAAACGGGTGTCCAGCGTGGTATCAAACTGCGGCGCAGGTTTGATCGCATCTGCTCCGAGCGTCACCACATCGGACACCGAATCGACTACCGCGCCGATCACGGTACCGCGCACGTTGAGGATGATGACCACGGTGAACTCGTTGTACTCGACCTTGTCCAGGTCGAGCTTCATGCGCAGGTCGACAATGGGAACGATCACACCCCGCAGATTGACCACCCCCTTGATGAAGGCCGGCGCATTGACCATGCGGGTCGGCTCCTCATAGGATCGAATCTCCTGCACACGCAGGATGTCGATGGCGTATTCCTCTTTGCCCAGGCGCAGGGTAAGGTACTGGCCAGAGGTCGCGGAGACGGCCGTGGCGTCGGCACGGGTTTCACTGGGGCTATGCATGATCTTGCTCCTTCCAGGCGACGTACGCCGGCTTGACCTTCGGTTCATGATACACGCGGGAGTTCAGCAGGTGTTGCTCAAACTGGACCGTGAAAACCCTGCGATTCCGAGACCACCGCATGAAAAAACGCCGGCAGACCCGCGGGCCTGCCGGCGTTGGATCGGGTCAGCTCAATCAGCCTTTGGACTGCTTGCTCTTGTAGGCGGCGATGCCGTCCATGACTTCCTTCTTGGCCGACTCCGGGCCTTCCCAGCCCTGCACCTTGACCCACTTGCCGGGTTCCAAATCCTTGTAATGCTCAAAGAAGTGCTCGATGGTCTTGAGGCGCATCGGGTTCAGGTCCTCGGGCTTCTGCCATTGGGTGTAGAGCGAGAGGATCTTGTCGGTGGGCACCGCCAGCACCTTGCCGTCTTCACCGGCCTCGTCCGTCATCTTCAGAATGCCGATCGGGCGGCAAGGCACGACCACACCGGGGATCAGGGGCACGGGCGTAATGACCAGCACGTCGACCGGGTCACCGTCGCCCGAGATCGTCTTGGGCACGTAACCGTAGTTGGTCGGGTAGTGCATGGCCGTGCTCATGAAACGGTCCACGAAGATGGCACCGGTTTCCTTGTCCACCTCGTACTTGATGGGGTCGGCGTTCATCGGGATCTCGATGATCACGTTGAAAGCGTCGGGAACATTCTTGCCTGGGGTGACGTTGTCTAGGGACATGGTTGCTTCTTGCTGAGTTGAGACGGAAAGAGATCGGTATTAACCCTGATTTTACTTGCTCCGTCCTGACGCCCTCTTGAAAGCGCCTGTTTTCACGTTACAGTCCGCCCGTTGGCCAATCGTCCTGTCAGACCTGCGGGCTGTCGCGGCGAGGAAGCAACGCATCGGTGGCACCGGCCCCTGCGTTGCCACCCCTACGCGATACAACAACACAGGAGTTTGATATGACAGGCAATTCAGCGCTGATACTGGCGCTCGTGTGCGGACTCATAGCCGTGGCTTACGGCATCTGGGCTCGCAGCTGGATCCTCTCGCAAGACGCAGGCAATGCCCGCATGCAGGAAATCGCGGCGGCCATCCAGACCGGTGCGGCCGCCTATCTGGCCCGCCAGTACAAGACCATCGCCATCGTCGGCGTCGTGCTGGCCATCCTGATCGGTCTCTTCCTTGATGGCCAGACCGCGGTCGGTTTCATCGTCGGTGCCGTGCTTTCAGGCGCCTGCGGTTTCATCGGCATGAACGTATCGGTGCGCGCCAATGTGCGCACCGCACAAGCCGCTACCAAGGGCATCGGCCCGGCACTGGACGTGGCCTTCCGCGGCGGCGCCATCACCGGCATGCTGGTGGTGGGCCTGGGCCTGCTGGGCGTGAGCGCCTTCTACTGGTTCCTGGTCGGCAATGGCAACCTGAACGCCAGCAGCAACCTGGCCAAGTTGCTTAACCCGCTGATCGGTTTTGCCTTCGGCTCCTCGCTGATCTCCATCTTCGCCCGCCTGGGCGGCGGCATCTTCACCAAGGGCGCCGACGTGGGCGCCGACCTGGTGGGCAAGGTCGAAGCCGGCATCCCCGAGGATGACCCACGCAACCCGGCCGTGATCGCCGACAACGTGGGTGATAACGTGGGTGACTGCGCCGGTATGGCGGCCGACCTCTTCGAAACCTACGCGGTCACGCTGATCGCCACCATGGTGCTGGGTGCCCTGCTGGTCACCGGCGCCGGCACCAGTGCCGTGGTCTATCCGCTGGCACTGGGCGCCGTGTCCATCATCGCGTCCATCATCGGCTGCTTCTTCGTCAAGGCTTCCCCGGGCATGAAGAACGTGATGCCGGCCCTGTACAAGGGCCTGGCCGTGGCCGGCGTGCTCTCGCTGGTCGCCTTCTTCTTCGTGACCATGTGGCTGATGCCGGACAACGCCATCACCGCCACCGGCAGTCAGCTGCGTCTGTTCGGCGCCTGCGCCGTCGGCCTGGTACTGACCGGCGCACTCTGCTGGATCACCGAGTACTACACCGGCACGCAGTACGCCCCCGTGCGCCACATCGCGCAGGCCTCTACTACCGGCCACGGCACCAACATCATTGCCGGCCTGGGCGTGTCCATGCGCTCCACCGCCTGGCCCGTGATCTTCGTCTGCATCGCGATTTGGGTGTCCTTCCAGCTGGCCGGTCTGTATGGCATCGCCATTGCGGCCACCTCCATGCTGAGCATGGCCGGCATCGTGGTAGCGCTGGACGCCTACGGCCCGATTACCGACAACGCCGGTGGCATTGCCGAGATGGCCGAGCTGCCCTCCAGCGTGCGTGACATCACCGACCCGCTGGACGCCGTGGGCAACACCACCAAGGCCGTGACCAAGGGTTATGCCATCGGCTCGGCCGGCCTGGCTGCGCTGGTGCTGTTTGCCGACTACACGCACAAACTGGAAGCCTATGGCAAGGTCATCAGTTTCGACCTGAGCAACCCGATGGTCATCATCGGCCTCATCATCGGCGGCCTGATCCCCTACCTCTTCGGCGCCATGGCCATGGAAGCCGTGGGCCGCGCCGCTGGTGCGGTGGTCGTTGAAGTGCGCCGCCAGTTCCGCGACATCAAGGGCATCATGGACGGCTCGGGCAAGCCCGAGTACGACACCGCAGTCGATATGTTGACCACGGCGGCCATCAAGGAAATGATGATCCCCTCGCTGCTGCCGGTGGTGGTGCCGATCCTGGTCGGTCTGGTCCTCGGTCCGGCCGCGCTGGGCGGCCTGCTCATGGGCACCATCGTCACAGGCCTGTTCGTGGCCATCTCCATGTGCACCGGCGGCGGCGCCTGGGACAATGCCAAGAAATACATCGAGGACGGCAACCACGGTGGCAAGGGTAGCGATGCGCACAAGGCGGCCGTCACCGGTGACACCGTAGGCGACCCCTACAAGGACACCGCCGGGCCGGCTGTCAATCCGCTGATCAAGATCATCAACATCGTGGCTCTGCTCATCGTGCCGCTGATGATGAAGTTCCACGGCTGAAGCCAGACGCCCCACGCAAGCCCGCCATCCGGCGGGCTTTTTTCATGGCGCTGGCGTTCACGCGGCGAGGCCATACGAAAGACCAATGCTTCAGCGCCGGCGATAGCGTAAAGCCCCACCCCCGAAAGAGCTCAGAACAGACCTGGCCGCGATCTCGGGCCACCGCTTTTTCTCTTGCTCTGCTCGCGAACTCTCTACATAATCAATCCGTCACAGTTGGGAAGCCCGGATCACAACGGGAAGATGGTTTCCGCCTATTAGCCCGGAGTACTGTTCCATGTTTGATATGTTCCGTTCCTCGCGCAACCCCGCCAGCCACAGCACCTCGGCAGAGAGCCCCTCCACGACGGGCTCCTCCATCCAGTCCCAGAATCCGCTCAATTACCGCGACCTGGTCCGCATGGTCCTGCGCGACACTCTGCGGCTCAACGGCATTCCGATCGACTGGATAGGCTGCGAAGTCATACCGCGACCGCACACGGGTGGTGTCCAGAACTTCCAGATCAACCTGATCGTCTACACCTGGCATGAAGGCCTGCTGCGCTACGCGCCCCTTCTCAAGCAGCAGATCCTGCAAGGCTTGCAGCACTTCGACCCGGCCAACAACCACAGTGCTCACGTCATGTCCTGGGTGTTTGCCCCGACCTGTGGTTTCCCGCACACCCGCATGCCCGGGCCTGCCTACTGGCGGGTATCGGCCGACCTGGGCAAATTCGACCTGCCGCCCTCGGCCCACGACCTGCGTCGTGACGACCAGGATCACATCCCCACAGTTCCCACGCCTCTGCGCTGATTGCTGACAGCGTCACAAGACGACGAGCGGTCCGCCTCGTTCCGGCCGGTCCTGCAAGGACCGGAACCGTTCAGCCCATGCGCTACCATGCTCCTTGGTTTGCGCTCTGCTGGGAAACACGTTGAAGATACTGGTTGTCGATGATCACGCCTTGATACGCGAAGGCCTGCGCCAGGTCCTGCGCGGTCTGGAGGACGGCGTGGACGTGCTGGAGGCGGGCTCATGCGCCCGCGCCTTCGAACTGGCGCAACAGGAGCCCGAACTCGATCTGGTCCTGCTGGACTACCACCTGCCAGACATGAATGGGCTGGAGGCACTGGACGTCTTCGCCCGCCAGCATCCGGCCCTGCCCATCATCGTACTTTCCGGCTCGGTCAATCCAAGGGTCATGCAGCAGGTCATGCAAAAGGGCGCCGCCGCCTTCCTGACCAAATCCGGCATGAGCGACGAACTGATCTCGGTCACCCGCCTGGTACTCGCCGGTGGCGTGCACATGCCCACCCTTCCGCCCCTGGTGGGCGATGAAAGCCAGTCCGATCTGCCCCTGCCGCTGTTCACGCCACGCCAAGAGGAGGTATTGCAGTTGCTGCTGGACGGCTACTCCAACAAGGAGATCGGGCGCATGCTCTACCTCTCCGAGGAAACGGTGAAAAACCATGTGAGCAACATCCTGCGCGGTTTTGGTGTCACCACACGAACCCAGGCTGTGCTGGCCGCCAAGCGCCATGGTTTTGCCGGCTCGGGCCGGCCGCAGATGGCACCCGACGACCTGACCTGAAGCCTGTGCACAGATCACGGTGCTGTCACACAGTTTTCCTATTCTGGGCCTTTCTTCACCACCACAAGGTTCGCTCATGAGACTGTCGATACTGCTCGCCGGATCCCGCATCGCTGCCCTCTCCCTGCTGCTGAGCCTTTCGCTGCCGGGAGCGTACGCGCTTGCGCAAGAGGTCGCCACCCGCACACCGCCGCCTGTCGCGCGCTTCACGATCAAGGACGCGCGCCAGGCCGTGGCCGTCGATCAGGACGCCTTCTACGCCATCGACAACCGTGTGATCGCCAAATTTGACAAGAAGACCGGTGCCCCCAAAGCGCGCTGGGAAGGCCCGAAGGATGGCCCCATCCTGCACCTGGACAGCGGCGTGGTGCTGGACGGCCTGCTCTATACCGCCCACTCCAACTATCCGGCCTGGCCCATGACCAGCTCTGTCGAGATCTGGGACGCGGCCACACTCAAGCACGTGCGCAGCCACAGCCTGGGCATCGATCGCGGCTCGCTCACCTGGCTCGACCGCGACGCCAAGGGCGTCTGGTGGGGCGCGTTCGCCAATTACAACCGTGTCTTTGACCGCAGCCCCCTCGCCTATGGCAACAAGTACGCCACCCAACTGGTGCGCTTCGATGCCGGCTGGCGCGTGGACGGTGCCTGGGTCTTCCCCGACGCGCTGGTGGAAAAGTTCGGTGACATGAGCAACTCCGGTGGTGCCTTCGGGCCCGACAACCGGCTTTACATCACGGGTCATGACAACGCCGAGGTGTATGTGGTGGAGCTGCCCGCCATGGGCTCGGTGCTGCGCTGGACAGACACCTACCCTGTCACGCTCGCCGGCCAGGGCATCGCCTTCGACCGTAGCGAGCCGGGCCTGCTCTACGGCATCATCCGCCGTCCGGGCGCCGCATCGGAAGTCACGGTGAACCGTCTGCCCATCCCCCTGTCGCTGCAGCTACAAACGCCCGCGCGCTGAGCATCGCTCAGCCTGCGGGGACTGCGGGCAGCGGCCGTGCCAGGCGGCGGATCAGGGTACGCAGCTTGGCAGGCCGCACCGGCTTGTGCAGCAGGGGCAAGCCGGCGTCGCGACAAGACTGGATCAGCTCCGGGTCGGTGTCGCCGCTCATCAGACAGGCCGGCAGCGGCCGACCCAGGGTCGTGCGCAGGCGCCGCAGGGTCTCCATACCGCTTTCACCCGCACGCAGACGGAAATCGCTGAGCACAAGATCGGGAGCGAACCCTCCGTGCACGAGGGTCAGCGCCCCCTGCAGGCCCTCCACCACAGCCACCACGCAGCCCCAGGAATCAAGCAGGCCACGCAGGGCCTGGGCCGAGTGCGTGTCGTCTTCGATCACCAGAATGCGCAGGCCTCGCACATCGTCCAAGGGCAAAGGATCGGCCGCCGCCAGCAAGGCCTGCAGATCCCCGGGCGGTGCCAGCGGCACTTCAATGCGAAAGCGCGTGCCCCGCCCGGGGACGGAACACAGCTGCACGGTATGCCCCAGCAGGCGCGCCGTGCGGTCGACGATGTTGAGGCCCAGGCCCAGGCCCTTGCTGCGATCGCGCTCCGGATTGCCGATCTGGTAGAACTCGCGGAAAATGTCCTGCTGGTGCTCGGGTGGTATGCCCACCCCCGTGTCCCAGACCTCGATCCAGAGATGGCTGCCTCCGCGGCTGCGCCGGCAGCCCACCAGCACGCCGCCGTGCCCGGTGTAGCGCAAAGCATTGCTGATCAGGTTCAGCAGAATGCGGTGCAAGAGGGTCGGGTCGCTCTGCACCCACTGCTCGTTGTCTCGCACGCGCAAGCGCAGTCCCTTGTCCGCCGCCACCGGCAGCAAGGCGCCACGCAACTGCTCCAGCAGAGGGCCCAGGGGCACAGGCTGTTGCTGTACCCGCACGGCGTCGGCATCCAGACGGGAAATATCGAGCAGCGCATCCAGCAGGTCCTGCATGGCGCGCACCGAAGCCTCCAGATTGCTGATGAGGTGGCGCGTCTCGCGGTCGTGCGGTAGCTGGGCCAGGCGCGCCACGAACATGCCCAGTGCATGGATGGGCTGGCGCAGGTCATGGCTGGCAGCGGCCAGGAAACGAGACTTGGCCCGCGTGGCGGTCTCGGCCTCCTCCTTCTTGCTGCGCAGTTCCGAGGTCGCCAGGGCCACGCGCTGCTCCAGTTCATCGCGCCCCTGCTGCAGGTGCTCGGCCATCTGGTTCAGGCCCTGCTGCAGATCGCGTAGCGGATCGTCGGGCCGCACCTTTCCCCGCATGGACAGTTCGCCCTGTCCGATGCGCTCGATCATGTCGGAGACACGCAGGATGGGCTGGATCACGCCACGGCCGATGCGCACCGCCAGCACGCCGCCAAAGAGCAGCCCTCCCAGCGTGACCGCCAAGCCTAGGGCCAGCATGTCATGGCTGCGCGAGACCACCCCATCACGCGAAATCTCCAGCACCACATGTCCCAGTGGTGCGGCTTCGCTGCGATCCACAGGGGTGGAACCTTCGAACAAATCGTCCAGCCTGAGTTGCGAGGGGCTGACCGGTTGCAGCAGCACTTCGAGACCGGTGGCTGCATCGACCCAGCGTTGCTCTTGCTGGCCCAGCGCAGGCAGCGTGGCCAGACTGGTCGAGCCCGCCAGGGCCAAGGCCTGCCCCTGTGCATTCAAAATCATGACGGAGCGCACGTCCGGCTCGCGCGAGGCCCCCGCCGCGATCGCCTGAAGACTGCTGGTGTTGGCAGAGAACAGGCCGTATTCGCTGGCACTGGCCAGCTGGCGTGCCAGCGAACGGGCCCTTTGCTGATGGGCCTCGTCCAGGTCGGCGTAACGTCCGGCCAGAAAGACTGTGGACAGCAGCACAGCCACCAGTGTCACGGGCAACAGCGCCGCCAGCAGCATGCGGTCGCGGATGTCGAAGAAGCGCATCATGGGCCACGCTCCTGACGGCGCAGGCGCTCAGCCAGCGCACCGGCATCCAGCGTCAGGCCCAGCGAACGCGCCACGTGCTCGTTGACGCTGACTTCAAACTGCAAGGGGTATTGCGGCACACCCAGCGGCTGCCCCTGCAATACACCGCGCGCTAGCAAACCAGCCTGCTGGCCGATCTGCGCCGGGGTCGAGTAGACCGCCATCAGGGCACCGGCCCGCACATAAGCGGGCGAAAAAGCCAGCATGGGCACCTGCGCACGGAAGGACGCCAGCAGGATGTTCTGGATGCTGCTGGAGTTGTAGATCTGCGGATCGGCCAGTGCCAGCAACAGATCGGACTCGTCGAGAATCTTCTTCAGGCCGTTGAACACCGGCTCTTCCGGCTTGATCTGCACCCCCACCACCTTGAGCCCACGCGCCTGGGCGGCCGACTCCAGCATGGCTTCCTGGGACTGCGAATCTGCGCCCCACAGCACGCCCACACGACGCGCCTGGGGCAGGGCCAGGCGCATGAGGTCGAGCTGGCGCCCCAAAGGCTGGTTCAGGTACAACGCCGAGAGCGTCGCCCCGGTACGTCGACCAGCATCACGCAACACGCGCTCGAAACTGGAACGGGGCAAAAGCGTGCACAGTACGGGGGCAGCGGCGGCGGCGCGCATCAGCTGCGCACAGGCTTCGGTCCCCAGGGCGATGTACAAACGCGGGGCCGCACCGCGGTAGGCCGGCAGATCGGCCGCTGTCAGTTGCAGTATGTCCCGTCGCGTCTCTGTCGAGCGCAGCAGTTCAACCGTCACGGCCTCGGCGGCTTCCTGGTAGGCCGCGCTGCGCTCACTGCTGACGACAATCACCGCCGACTCGTTGGCGTGTACGCCACCGGCGAGCAGTGTCAACAGAAGCAGGAGCGGCAGGCCATGCCGCAGCAGGACAGGCAGCGGCATCAGTTCTCCAGTTTCAGCATCAGATAGGTCTGCTGGTAGTAACGGAAAGCAGGCACGAAGTCCTGGTAAGAAGCCCCCAGGTTCTGCACCACCAGAGAAAGCTCTGCACGCTTTCCGCCCAGGCGCATGGACCGCGCCAGGCGGATGTCGGTACGGCTCATGGCCGGCGCCGCCTGGTCTTCGCCTGGGAAATGGGTGGCATCGGCCTCGAAGTACATGAGGCTGAACTCATAACCGGCCGGCAGGCGCTGCATGAGCATCAGGCTCTGGGTACCGTAGGCCCGGACCGGCCCGGAACCGACCGATTGCGTGCTGTCCACCAGGGACTGGCCGTAGATCAACTGGCCGTCCTGCCAGGGCTTCCACTTCAGCTGGTACTCGTAACCATGGATGTTGAAGTCCTCGCTGTTGGTGTAATCGAAGACCTGGTCGCCATTGCCGCTGCCTGGCAGGGTGTACTGGAGGCGTTTGATCACGCCACGCACATCCTCCTCGTAGACACGCACATCCAGGCTGAAAGTTTTGCCGGGCAACTCGGCCAGGTAGCCGATCTCGCGTGTCTGGACCTTTTCCGACACCACGCTGCCCCGTGCCACATCGGTCGAGTCGGCCAGTGTGCCCCCGAGGTAGTAGCGCACATTGGCATATTTCTCATACGTGCTCGGCGGCCGGAAGGCCTGGGTCACACCGTAGCGCAGTGTGTGCCCTTCGGCGACGCGCCAGTTCAGCATGGCACGCGGGGACAGGTGCTCACCGGCAATATTGCTGCGCTCGAACAGGGCTCCGGCATTGAGCAGCCAGTCGGGGTGCAGGCGCCATTCGGCATTGCCGAACACGCGGGAGAAATCGGTCACAAAAGCCGCATCGGTATCGTAAAGCGGCCGCGAAACAATCGTCTCGCGTCGCAACTCGCCCCCCCAGACCAGGCGCACCGCCTTGTTCAGGCGCAGCGTGTGTTGCAGCGAGATGTTGTCATTGCTGGAGCGCCCGCCAAAGTCGATCGTCAGACCGGGTGCCGGAGTGTACGGGAACTGGTCCCGGATGAACTCGGCCGTATGGGAGACCTGAAAAGCCAGATCCTCGTCCACGCCCAGGTTGCGCTTCCAGTCCAGCTGGGCAAAAGAGGTGTCTAGCTGGCGCGCGCGCACGGCGTTGCCGGTCTGGTTGGCAAAACCCACCCCCGCCTCCAACACGCTCTGGCCCACGCGAATCTCGACCTGGTCATTGGCACTGACGCGCAGGTCTCCACGGAGATTCACCCGACTGACGCGGTCCGGCCCGCTGCTGCCCTGCAGACCGCGGTCGGCGCGTTGATCGGCCGTGAGTCGGTAACTTGCACGGTCATCACCCCAGCCCAGACGGGCCAGCCCGTCAGCGATCTGGTTGTCTCCGCCTGCAAGCTGGACCTGGGCACCCAGCGTGTCCAGCGGATCGCGTGTGATGATATTGATCGTGCCCAGAAAGGCACGGGCACCATAGGTTGCCGAATTGGAACCGCGATGCACCTCGATGCGCTCGATGTCCTCCAGCGCCACCGTCTGCAAGCCGGGGCCCGTACTGCCCTGAAGGTAAGTGGAATAGACCGAACGCCCGTCGACCATGACCTGCATGTGGTTGGAGTAGTCGCTCAGGCTGGTGTGGTAGCTGCCTTGCGGTGTGTTGCTCTCAAAAGAATTGCTGACGCGGAAACCCGGAACCAGCCGTAGCAGGTCGGCCACATCACGCGCGCCGCTCATGCGGATCATCTGGCGATCGATGATGGTGACCGCACCCGGCGTTTCATCCAGCCGCTGCGGCAGACGCGATACCGACAGGACCACCGGCACATCGTCCAGATAGTCCTTTTCCGAGACGGACTCTGACTGCTGGGCCGCGGCCAAGCCGCCCAGCCCCCAGAGGACAGACAGGTAGATCAGGTCGTTCTTGCGTTTCATGGGCAGGTTTTCCGGGGATTTGTTTTTTTTCTTATCCCTGCCCTGATTCTGCCCTGCCAAAAGGGGTATGCCGGCTGGGTCACAATAAGGGTATGTCCGAACGTGTCATTCCCCTGGTCGACCAGCGCATACCGACCCTCAGCGCGCCGGCAGCCGCGTTCGACCCAGCCACCCGCATCACGGCCAGCGGTCTGCTGTCCGACCGGCTGGGTCGCCCGCTGCGTGACCTGCGCATCAGCGTGACCGACCGCTGCAATTTCCGCTGCAGCTACTGCATGCCCAAGGAAGTCTTCGACAAGGATTACGCCTACCTGCCGCACAGCGCCCTGCTAAGCTTCGAGGAGATCACGCGCGTGGCGCGCCTCTTTGCCGCCCACGGCGTGCGCAAGATCCGCCTGACCGGCGGCGAGCCCCTGCTGCGCAAGAACATCGAGATCCTGATCGAGCAACTGGCCGCCCTGCGCACCCCCGATGGCGAGCCTTTGGACCTGACCCTGACCACCAATGGCTCCCTGCTGGCGCGCAAGGCCCGCGCACTGAAGGACGCCGGCCTGCAGCGCGTGACCGTCAGCCTGGACGGACTCGACGATACGGTATTCCGCCGCATGAACGATGTCGACTTCCCGGTGGCCGATGTGCTCGAAGGCATCGCGGCAGCCCGGGAGGCAGGCCTGGGGCCCATCAAGATCAATATGGTGGTCAAACGCGGCACCAACGAACATGAAATCCTGCGCATGGCGCGGCATTTCCGTGGCTCGGGCATGGTGCTGCGCTTCATAGAGTACATGGACGTGGGCGCCACCAACGGTTGGCGCATGGACGAGGTGCTGCCATCGGCCGAGGTGGTCAAGCTCATCCACGCCGAAATGCCGTTGGTGCAGCTCGGGCACAGCGCCCCAGGCGAGACCGCCGAGCGCTGGGGTTATGCCGATGCCAACGGCCAGCATGACAGAACCGCAGGCGAGATCGGTGTCATCAGCAGCGTGACCCACGCCTTCTGCGGCGATTGCAACCGTGCCCGCCTGTCCACCGAGGGCCGACTCTACCTCTGCCTGTTCGCCACCCAGGGCCACGACCTTCGCAGCCTGATCCGCGACGGTGCCAGCGACGCCGACATCGAGTCGGCCATAGCCCACATCTGGGGCGGGCGCGACGACCGCTACTCCGAGCTGCGTGCGGCCCAGCCGCCCGACAGCGGACTCGGTGGCCAGCGTCGCGTCGAGATGAGCTATATCGGAGGCTAGGATATGGCCCCCACGGTCGCCCACTGCGCGTGGCTCCCTGCCCCCCGAGGGGGCCGCGTTTTGCCTTGGTGCGGCCGGGCGGCAAAACTTTCCTCTCGCTAAAGAGATTCTTGAATGATCGACTCTTCTGAAATCACCGGCCTCGTTCTCGCCGGCGGCCGCGGCAGCCGCATGGGCGGGGTGGACAAGGGCCTGCAGAACTTCAACGGCATGCCCCTGGCCCTGCACACGCTGATGCGCCTGCAGATGCAGGTCGGCAGGGTCATGATCAACGCCAATCGCAACCTGTCAGCCTACGAGTCCTTTGGCGCCGAGGTCTGGCCCGACGTGCTGGCCGACTACGCTGGTCCGCTTGCCGGTTTTCTGACAGGCCTGGAACGCTGCGAAACGCCCTACCTGGTCTCCGTACCTTGCGACTCGCCGCGTTTCCCACTGGATCTGGTGGCACGCCTGGCCGCGGCCATGGACCGCGAGCAGGCCGAGATCGCCATGGCGGCCGCCCCCGAAAAAGACGACAGCGGCCAGGTGAGGGTACGGCCCCAGCCTGTGTTCTGCCTGCTGCGCATCGAACTGCTGGAAAGTCTGGTCCAGTTCACCCAGGGCGGCGGCCGCAAGATCGACGCCTGGACAGCTCAGCACAAGACCGTGATAGTGCCCTTCGACCAGCCCGGCGACGACCCGTTGGGTTTCGCCAACGCCAATACGCTGGCTGAGTTGAAACAACTCGAAAATTCCTGAACGCATGAAATCGATCGCGCAGATCGCCGCCGAGCTGCAGGGCTACGACCCGCAAGCCCTGAGCGCCACCGCCGTCAACGACTTCCTGGCCCGTCTGGCCGAACCGGTGAGCCAAGCGGAAGAACTTCCTCTCTTCGACGCGCTCGACCGCGTGCTCGCGCAGGAGGTGGTTTCCCCGATCAACGTGCCACCACACGACAACTCGGCCATGGACGGCTACGCCTTCGACGGCGCCCAGCTGCGCAGCGGCGTCCCGCTTGCCTTGACCCCGGTCGGCACCGCGCTCGCTGGCAAGGCCTGGACGGGCACCGTCGGACCCGGGCAGTGCCTGCGCATCATGACCGGCGCCATCCTGCCTGCAGGCCTGGACACCGTGGTCCCCCAGGAGTTTGTCAAGACCAAGGGTGAAGCCATCGTCATTCCTCCAGGCCTCCTGCAGGCCGGCGACAACCGCCGCCTGCTGGGCGAGGACGTCAAGCAGGGCCAGCCAGCCCTGCACCGAGGCACACGCCTCAGTCCCGCCGCGTTGGGCCTGGCGGCCAGCCTGGGCATCCCTACGGTTCGGGTCTGGCGTCGCCTCAAGGTGGCCTACTTCTCCACGGGCGACGAAATCCTGAGCCTGGGTGAAGCACCACGCGAAGGCGCGGTCTATGACAGCAACCGCTACACCGTCTTCGGCCTGCTCAAGCGCCTGGGGCTGGAGGTTCTGGACTACGGCGTCGTGGGTGACAGCCCCGAAGAACTGGAAGCCACCTTCCGTCGCGCGGCAGCCGAAGCGGACGCCATCATCACCAGCGGTGGCGTCAGCGTGGGCGAAGCCGACTACACCAAGGCCATGATGAAGAAGCTGGGTGACGTGGCTTTCTGGCGCATTGCCATGCGCCCGGGGCGTCCCATGGCTGTGGGACGCATCGATCACTCCATCCTGTTCGGCCTGCCCGGCAATCCGGTGGCAGTGATGGTGACCTTCCTGGCTTTCGTGCGCCCCACCCTGCTCAGAATGATGGGGTGCACCACCGCCCCGGTCCCGCTGCTGCGCGCACGCTGCCTGGAGCCCATGCGCAAGAAACCTGGCCGCACCGAGTACCAGCGCGGCATCGTGAGCACGGCCCCCGACGGTAGCCTGCAGGTGCGCACCACCGGCAACCAGGGCTCGGGGGTGCTCAGTTCCATGGTGCAGGGCAACGGCCTGATCGTTCTTCACCACGGCCAGGGCAATGTCGCGGTGGGTGACGAAGTCGACGTGATGATGTTCGAGGGCGTGATCTAGCCAGTACGTTCCTGCAGATAACGCAGGAAGGCCTCGATCTCCATCGGCCGGGCAAAAAGATAACCCTGTCCGTAGTCGACGCCAAACGTCATCAGGCGGGCACGCTGCGCCTCGTTTTCGATGCCCTCCGCCACCACCCTGGCGCCCACGGCCCGCGCAATGCCGACAATCTCGGGGATCAGCGAGGAACGCACGCTGGCGTCTTCCATTTCGAAGACAAAGGACTTGTCGATCTTCAGGTAGTCGGGCGCCAGCGCCTTGACGCTGGACAGGTTGGAATACCCGGTGCCGAAATCGTCGATGGACACCAGATAACCCGCCTGCTTGAGCTTGGCAATCTCCGTCAACAGGCAACTCTGCTCGGCCTGCTCGATCACCTCCAGATCGAAACGCAGGGCACACGCCGGCTGCCTTGCCAGTTCACCCTCGATCAGCGCACGCAAGCGGTCGCAATCGATGTTCTTTGGAAAGAAATTGAAGGACACCTTCAGGTCGCAGGAAACGGGCAGATGGGTGCACAGCTCACGGATGGCGCGGCGCACCACCGCCTGGTCCAGCTCCCAGCACAGCCCTCCCCGTTCCACG
Organism: Hylemonella sp. GW821-FHT10B10; assembly: GCF_059415585.1. Taxonomy (NCBI): domain Bacteria; kingdom Pseudomonadati; phylum Pseudomonadota; class Betaproteobacteria; order Burkholderiales; family Comamonadaceae; genus Hylemonella; species Hylemonella sp. GW821-FHT10B10. The sequence goes on from NZ_JBWKNN010000001.1 coordinate 1,733,573, forward strand.
GCCGGCAATACACTGTCCGGGTACAGCACCTCGGCGCCATCGCGCAGACGCATGAGCACTTCGCAACCGACCGGCAGGCCGGTCTGCATGTCGACGATAGGCTGGTAGGTACACAACACGTTCTCGTCGCGAATCAGCCGCGCAATGCGGTGGTCGAGTCGCTCCCAGCGCTGCAGCAGCGGCACCAGCGCCCAGTAGACCAGCAGCCCGGCGCTCAGGGCCAGCAACAAGACCAGGCCAAAGCGCGGCGCGTAGGCAGCCCAGAAGCGCGGCAAAGGGATGGCAAACTGGCTGAAATACTGGGTGCCCGCGATCTGTCGTGACGAGACAAAAGCCTGCTCCTGCCAGCTGTAATGGTGCACCGCCGAAGCCAGCAGATCGGCCTCGCCCAGTCGCTGTGTCAGGCCGGCTGGCAGGGTCGGATCCTCGTGCGCCACCTTGAACGTTCCGTCTGCCAGCCGCAGCCGCAGGACGCCTTCGTCGATGGCAAAAAGATCGTCCAGGGCATGCGGGCTGACCACCGTGCTGAACCGGCCCATACGTACCACCGTGGCGGTGTAGCGCCCATCCCCGACCAGCAGTGGCAGGCGGAAGTTGATGTGGTGCACATCGCCCTGCGTGGTCTTGACGATGGCATCGGGCGGCGGAAACCTGACGGCCTGCGGCAGCACGCCCATCACCGCCGTGCAGCGCAGGCGTTCCTGTTCGTCGTGTACGCCGATATCGGCCTGGTAGGTCGAGGCAAAAACCTCCTGCCGCAGGCGCAGCAGGTTAGCCTGACTGCAATCCGGCGTGTAATCGTGGCCGAGCCGGCGCAGCGTATTGCGCGTATCGAGCGACATGCCCTGCAGCTTGAGGGTCAGGCCGCTCTGGATGTCGTCAAGCTTGCTCAGCTGATCGGCAGCCGTCAGTGCCACAAAGACCATCATGAACAGCCCTATCGCGAGCAAACCAGCAACGGTGGCATAAAGCCGGGGACGCTGTGCCAGCCTGTGCTTGGGGATGTTCATACGCTTTGCAGGCCGGCAACTTTCATGGTGTATTTGAGGCCTTGAAACCATACCACACAGGCCAGCGCAGCCACGAGGGCTAACCCCAACAAACCCGGCCCCAGCGGCGCCATGTGCAGCACGGCCGCCAATGGCGGCAGGTAGAGGGACAGCGCCAGCAAGACCAGAGTGAAGGCCATCACCCCCCACAGCATGCGGTTGGGCACACACAGCGAGGCCAACAGGCCGCGCGGGCCCGCGCGGTTGAAAATAATCAGTAACAAATTGCCCAGCACCAGAGTGCAGAAAGCCAGCGCGCGCGCCTGCGCTTCGTCCAGCTGCTGCGTACCCCAGAGATAGACCCCCAGTACCGCCGCCAGCACCCCCAGGCCTTGCATCACCGCCTGCACCAGGGTGCTGCCCGCGAACAGTGGCGCGGCCGGGTCGCGTGGCGGTTGCCGCATCACACCCTCTTCGGCCGGCTCGTTCTCGAACACCATGCCGCAGGCCGGGTCGATGGCCAGCTCCAGCAGCGCGATGTGCATGGGGAACAACACGATGGGCCAGCCCAGAAGCAAGGGCAGCAGGGCCAGGCCGGCAATCGGCACGTGCACCGCCATGATGTAGCTCATGGACTTGCGCAGGTTGTCAAAGATACGGCGCCCCTGCCGCACGGCGCGCACGATGGACGCGAAGTTGTCATCCACCAGCACGATAGCGGCCGCCTCGCGCGCCACGTCGGTGCCCCGCCCGCCCATGGCCACGCCCACGTGTGCGGCCTTCAGCGCCGGCGCATCGTTGACGCCGTCGCCCGTCATGGCCACCACCGCACCGGTGGCCTGCAAGGCCTGCACGATGCGCAACTTCTGGGTGGGTGCGATACGCGCGCAGATACTGCTCGTGCGCAGGCGCTGCTGCAGCTCGGCGTCTGCCAGGCGGTCGAGTTCGTCCCCGGTAAGCACGTTCTCGGCATCGAGTCCAGCCTGTCGCGCGATGGCACGCGCGGTGACCGGGTAGTCGCCCGTGATCATCACCACACGGATACCGGCCTCCCGGCACTCGCGTACGGCCTGCGGGATCTCCTCGCGCAACGGGTCGGCCAGGCCGAGCAGACCGACGAACTCGAAATCGAAATCATGTTCGCCAGCGGGCCAGGGCGGGCCGTCGTGCGTCGCCCGCGCCACGCCCAGCACGCGCAGCCCGCGCGCGGCCATGGCATCGGCCGCAGCGGCCACGGCCAGCCGGCGCTGCGCATCCAGATGGCAGAGGTCGACGATAGCCTCCGGGGAACCCTTGGCGGCCACCGCATGGTCGACCTCTTCTCGCCCCTTCCAGACATGGGCCATGGCACGCAGCTCGGGCGTGAGGGCGTATTCCTGAACCAGCGCCCAGTCCTGATGCAGATGTTCGGTCTGCGCCAGAAAGCGCTGGCCCAACGCATGAAAGGCCTGTTCCATCGGGTCGTAGGGATCGATGCGGCTGGCCAGGATGGCGTACTCCACGATGGCATGGAAAGCCTCTGGCAACTCTGCAGCAAGAACCTCGTCGAGCGCCAGTTCGACCCCGTCCACCTGAAGCCGGGCGACCTGCATGCGGTTCTGCGTCAGCGTGCCGGTCTTGTCCACGCACAACACCGAGGTGGCGCCCAGCGTCTCTATCGCCGCGATACGGCGCGTTAATACCCGTTGGTGCGAGAGACGCCACGCGCCCAGCGCGGGCAGCACGGTCAGCACCACCGTGAACTCCTCGGGCAGCATGGAAATGGCCAGGGCGATCCCGGCCAGCAGAGCCTGCAACCAATCCCCCCGCAGCAGCCCCTGCGCCCCGACCAGCAGCACGCTCAGACCCAGCCCCAGCCAGGCCAGGCGCCTCACCAGGACACGGATCTGGCGCCGCAACGGCGACTCCTCGGCCTGCACGGTCTGCAGGGCCCGACCGATCTGGCCCATCTGGCTGCGCGGCCCGGTGGCAGTCACACGCGCCAGCCCCTGCCCCTGGACCACCAGCGTGCCGGCATGCAGCGCCGTCACCGCGCCGACTCGCTTGCCAACCGGCACCGACTCGCCCGTGAGCAGGGATTCGTCCACCTGCAACTCCCCGGCAGAGAGCAGTTCGGCATCGGCCGCGACACGATCGCCCTCGGCCAGCAGCATGAGATCCCCGCGCACCAACTCCTGGCCAGCAACGGTCTGCGCCCGCCCGTCACGGATCACCCGTGCACGTGGACTGGAGAGGTCACGCAACGCCTGGATAGCCCGTTCGGTCTTGCCCTCCTGGTACAGGGTGAGGCCAATCACCACAAACACCATCAGGGCCAGGCTCAGACTTTCCCGCAACTCTCCCAGCAGCAGGTACAGGCCGGCGGCCGCCAGCAACAGGGAGAACATGGGGTCGCGCACGGTGTCACGCACGATAAGGCGCCAGCGGCGAGCACCTTCGCCCGGCAGGGCATTGGGACCGTCCGCCGCCAGCAGCAGCGAGACCTGCGCCGTGCTCAGGCCCGGCTCATGGGAGAGAGGAAGACTCATGCCGCAGATTGTGCGACATGAGTCAGCCGCCGCACCTGGCTACTTGGCCAGCAGGTCGGCCTCGTGCACAGCCGCCTCGCTCACGGCACGCTTGTCGGCACCGGGGGCGTGCTTGCGTGCCAGCAGGGTGTACATGGTGGGCACGACGAAGATGGTCAGCAGCGTGCCCAGCGTCATGCCGCCGACGATGACCCAACCGATCTGCACACGGCTCTCGGCACCCGCGCCCTTGGACAGGGCCAGAGGCACGGCCCCCAGCACCATGGCGCCGGTGGTCATCAGGATGGGGCGCAGGCGCTGGCTGGCGGCCTTGACCACCGCCTCGAACATGTCCATGCCCTGCTCACGCATCTGGTTGGCGAACTCGACGATCAGGATGCCGTGCTTGGTGATCAGGCCCACCAGAGTGATCAGGCCGATCTGTGAGTAGACGTTGAGCGAGCCGTTGGTGAACTTCAGCGCCAGCAGCGCACCGATCATGGACAGCGGCACCGACAGCATGATCACGAAGGGATCGACAAAGCTCTCGAACTGCGCAGCCAGCACCAGGAAGATGAACAGCAACGCGAGCACAAAGACGATGGTCAGAGAGCCCTGCGAATTCTTGAACTCGCGTGATGTGCCGTTCAGGTCGGTGGTGTAGCCTGGCTTGAGCACCTTGGCACTGGTCGCATCGAGGAAATCGAGCGCCTGTCCCAGGGAGTAGTCGGGCGCCAGATTGGCGGTGATGGTGACCGCGCGTCGCTGACTGAAGTGGTTGAGCTCGCGCGGCGAGACCGCCTCGCGCACAGCCACCAGCGCAGACAGCGGGATCATGGTGTCGTTGCGACCGCGCACGAAGATACGTTCGATGTCATCAGGCGTGTCGCGGCCCACGGACTGGGTCTGGACGATCACGTCGTACTGGTCGCCGCCCTTCTTGTAGCGCGTGACCAACCGGCCGCCCAGCATGGTTTCGATGGCGCGCGCCACGGCATCGACGCTGACGCCCAGATCCGACGCCTTCTCGCGGTTCACGTCGATCTTGAGCTCGGGCTTGTTCAGGCGCAGGTCGACGTCGGTCCCCTGGAAGCCCGGGTTCTTGCCCATCTCCTCCTGGAACTGGCGCACCACCTGGTTCAGGTTTTCGTAGCTTTCCGAGGTCAGGATGACGAAGTTGACCGGGCGCTCACGGAAACCCTGGCCCAGTGAAGGCGGGGTGATGGGAAAGGCGGCCACGCCGGGCAAGGCATTGATCCTGGGCTGCATCTCGCGCGCCATCTCCAGCGTGGTGCGTTTGCGATCTTCCCAGTCAACGGCGCGCAGGGTGACGTTGGCCTGGCTGACCGTCGGGTTGCCCGTCACCACGAAGACACGGTCGAACTCCTTGTATTCGCTGCCGATCTTCTCGATGACGCTCGCGTACTTGTCGGTGTAAGCCATGGTGGCGCCATCGGGCGCATTGACCACATTCAGGATGACACCGCGGTCCTCCAGCGGCGCCAGCTCACGCTTCATGCCGGGCAGCACGGCCACGATGGCCAGCACAACACCGCCCATGACCAGCAGCACCAGCCAGCGCATGCCCAACACCTGCCGCAGCAGGCGCTCATAACCATTGGTGAGGCTGGTCAGCGCCTGCTCCATGCCGCGGTCAAATCTGCCAGGTTTGGGGTTGTGGCGCAGCAACAGCGAGCACATCATGGGCGAGAGCGTCAGCGCAATGAAGCCCGAGACGACCACCGCCCCGGCGAGCGCCAGCGCAAACTCGACGAACAGGCGCCCGGTACGCCCCGGCGTGAAGGCCAGAGGCGCGTAGACCGCGGCCAGGGTCAGTGTCATCGCCACCACCGCAAAGCCCACCTCCTTGGCTCCCTTGATGGCGGCACTGAAAGGGTCCAGCCCTTCCTCGATGTGGCGATAGATGTTCTCCAGCACAACGATGGCGTCGTCCACCACCAGGCCAATGGCCAGCACCAGGGCCAGCAGGGTCAGCGTGTTGACGGTGAAACCGGCCAGCGCCATCAGCGCAAAAGTACCGATCAAGCTGACAGGGATGGTGATGATCGGAATGATGGAAGCCCGGAAGGTGCGCAGGAAGAGGAAGATCACCAGCGCCACCAGCACCACGGCCTCCAGGATGGTCTGGAAGACGTTCTTGATCGAGCGGTCAATGAAGACCGAGTTGTCGTTCGCGATCATGATGGTGATGCCTGGCGGCAGGTCGGCCTCCAGCCTGGGCAACATCTCGCGCACGCCACGGCTGAGTTCCAGCGGGTTGGCCGTGGCCTGGCGGATCACGCCAGCCGAGATGGCCTCGCGGCCGTTCAGCCGCACCGAGGTCCGCTCCTCGGCGGGCCCCTCTTCGATGCGTGCGACGTCGCGCAGCTTGACGGGGAAGCCATTGACGGTCTTGATGACGATCTCGCCGAACTGGGCCGGCTTGATCAGGTCGGTGTTGGACGTGACGGAGAACTCGCGCTGCCGGCTCTCGATACGCCCGGCTGGCACTTCCAGGTTGCTGCGTCGGATAGCGTCCTCGGCATCCTGCGTGGTCAGCTTGTAGGCGGCCAGGCGGTCCGGATCGAGCCAGACGCGCATGGCGTATTTGCGTTCACCGTAGATGCGCACATCGGCCGCACCGGTGACGGTCTGCAGGCGTGGCTTGACGATGCGGTTGATCAGCTCGTTGAGTTGCAGTGTGCTGTGGGTGTCGCTGGAGAAGGCCAGCCAGATCACGGGGAAGGCATCGGCCTCGACCTTGGCGATGACCGGCTCCTCGATGGCCTGCGGCAGCTTGTTGCGCACACGGGCGGTGCGGTCGCGCACCTCGGCGGCGGCGGCGTCAGCGTCCTTCTCCAGACGGAAGCGCACGGTGATCTGGGCCTGCTCGGCACGCGAGATCGAGGTGATCACGTCCACCGCATCGATGCCCGCGATCGAGTCTTCCAGCGGCTTGGCTACCTGCGACTCGACCACCTCGGCCGAGGCGCCGGCGTACTTGACGGTCACGGTGACCACGGGCTCGTCGATCTTGGGGTACTCGCGCACCGGGATCTTGGTGAAGCTGACCGCGCCGATCAGCAGCACCAGCAGGGACAGCACGGTGGCGAACACCGGCCGGCGGATCGATACTTCAGGCAGTTGCATGATGGCTCCTCGCCGCGCTCAATTGGCGGGACGGTTCACTTCCAACACCTTGACGGGGCTGCCGTCGCGCTGCAGGCGCTGCTGCCCTGCCGCCACCACGGTGTCGCCCTCCTTCAGACCTTCAAGGATCTCGACCTGGCCCGGGCTGCGGATGCCTATCTTGACCTCGACGCGCTTGGAGACCAGGGTGTCGTTGTCGGGCCCCGGCACCAGCTTGATGACAAAGGCCTTGCCGCCCTGGGGCACGATGGCTTCTTCGGGAATCACACGGGCCTTTTCGCGGACACCGAACACGGTGCTCACGCGCGCGAACATGCCGGGACGCAGCAGCAGCTGCTTGTTGTCGATGCTGGCGCGCACGCCGATGGAGCGCCCGTTGGCGTCGATCAGCGGGTCCACGGCCTGTACCTTGGCCTCGAATTTGCGACCCGGCAAGGCGTCGAGCTCCACCGTCGCCCGCTGCCCCATCCGCAGCCGGGTCTGGAAACGCTCGGGCAGGCGGTAGTCGACATAGACGGTGTCGATGTCCTCCAGGTTGACGATATCGGTGCCATCCTTGAGGTAGTCACCGACGTTGACGTTGCGGATACCGGCGATGCCGTCAAATGGCGCCAGGATCTTCAGACGCTCCGCCGTGGCCTGTGCGAGGGCCAACTTGGCCTGCGCCACCTCGAGGTTGGCCGCGCTCTCGTCCAGCGAGCGCTGGCTGATGAAGTTCTGCGCCAGCAGCTCCTGGTTGCGCTTGTGGTTGGCCCGCGCAATGGAAAGCTCGGCCTGGCTCTGCTTGACCTGCGCGAGTTGCAACTGGTCATCAAACTGCACCAGCAGACGCCCCTTGCGCACGCGTTCGCCGTCACGGAAATTGAGCTGGGTGATACGCCCGCTGACCTCGGGGCGCAGCATGACACCCTGGCGCGAGCGCAGGCTGCCCACGGCCTGTGTGTCGTCGCTCAGTCGCATGACCAGAACCTTGGCCACCTCCACCGTCACCGGACGGGCCGGGCCGCCGGCATTAGCGGACCCCGCTGCGCCGGCGTTCGCCTGGCTGGTGACAGCCGGAGCGGTGGCGCTCTTGTCTGTCCTGTTCTGGAACCACCATGCGGCAGCGGACGCGGTCGCGATGCCGACAACGGCGATCACCGGGTAAAGAAATTTGGAGGCCATGGATGAATCGGGAGCTCGGGCGGTTTCCCCGTCCGGGATGGAACGGGACAATCAAAGAATGTAACAGTCCCTGACAAGTTCTGCATGCGCAATAGTCCTTAGGACGGGCCGCTCCCGAGCAGCTTTGCAACAGCTTTACAAAGCCACCTCAGCGGCCCAACACCTGCTCCACGCCCCGATTGGCCAGGGCGTCGGCCCGCTCATTGCCCGGATCGCCGTCATGGCCCTTGACCCAGCGCCAATCGATGCGGTGCCCGCCCCCGGCCACCAGCGCATCCAGGCGCTGCCACAGGTCCACGTTCTTGACCGGCTGCTTGGCCGCTGTCTTCCAGCCCTTGGCCTTCCAGCCGGCCAGCCACTCGTTGATGCCCTTGAGCACGTACTGGCTGTCAGCATGCAGGACCACATGGCAGGGCCGCTTGAGCGACTCCAGCGCCATGATCACCGCCAGCATCTCCATGCGGTTGTTGGTGGTCTCGCGCTCACCGCCAAACAGTTCTTTCTCGACGCCGCCGGATTTCAGCAGCACGCCCCAGCCACCCGGGCCGGGATTGCCCTTGCAGGCACCATCGGTGTAGATCTCGACTGTGTTCAAACTTCTTGTCCCTCGTTCCTGTGGGCTTGATTGTCGCTGTTGCGGCGTACCAGCGGCGCGGTCGCCGTGGCCTTGCTGGTCGTTTTTTTCCAGGCGGGCTCCAGTAGCCGAACGCCATACACGCGCTTGACGGCCACCAGAAAATAGGCCGCGCCGAAGAAGGGCCACCAGCGTTCACCGGCGCGGTCCATCCAGCCATAACGCTTGAGCCATTTCTCGCTGCGCACCAGCGGCCGGTAGCAGCCGTGCTGCCCGACCTCGACCTCGAAGTCGAGCAGGCGCAACCAGTCGCGCAGGCGCCAGTTGCCGATGAATTCCAGGGGCTGTGGCAGCAAAGGCGTCCCCAGACCGACGCGCCGGCACAACTGCTCGCGCCGCTGGCGCAGGCCCCATAGACTGGCAGGGTTGAAACCGCTGAGCACCACACGACCGCCCGGCACCAGCACGCGCGCCACTTCACGCAGGGTAGCGTGCGGGTCAGGGTGGCTGTCCAGCGCGTGCGGCAGGGCCACCATGTCCAGACTGGCCTCGGGAAAGGGCAGCGCCGCATAGTCACTCAGCAGGGCGGTATGCGTGTTCGCAGCGCCGGGGGCAACGGGTTGGCTGGTGGCCAGCCAGCGATGCGACATGCGGTTGGCGGCCAGGGCGTCGAGCGCGGGCAAACCCAGTTGCAAGGCGTGGTAGCCGAAGATGTCGGCGACCCGCAGATCAAACTGCTGTTGTTCCCACGCCAATAGATAACGACCTGGCGGGGTCTCAAACCAGTCCTGCAAACCTATAATTCCGTCATTCATGACCCTGCTTCCATTGCCCGCCTTCGACGACAACTACCTCTGGATGCTGCATGACGGCCACCAGGCACTCGTCGTCGACCCCGGTGATGCGCAACCGGTGCTGCAGGCACTGCAGGCCCAACACCTGCAGCTCCAGGCCATTCTAGTCACCCACCACCATGCCGACCACATCGGTGGTGTGGCCGAGTTGCGCCAGGCCACGGGCGCCGCCGTCTACGGACCCGCGGGCGAAGAGATGCCTGAGCCGCTGCAGCGCTTCGCCGAAGGCGACACGCTGGACCTGCTGGGCCTGCACTTCACCGTGCTCGACGTCCCTGGCCACACCGCCGGCCACATCGCCTGGTACACCCCGGATTGCGCAGGCCAGCCCCTGCTGTTCTGCGGCGATACCCTGTTCTCCGGTGGCTGCGGCCGGCTCTTCGAGGGCACTCCGGCGCAGATGCTGGCCTCGCTGGACCGTCTGGCTGCCCTGCCCGGCAACACGCGGGTGTGCTGTGCGCACGAATACACCCTGAGCAATCTGCGCTTTGCGCGCGCGGTGGATCCCGACAACGCGGCCCTGCTCGACTACAGCAGGCAGTGCGAAGCACTGCGGGCGCGCCACTTGCCCACCCTGCCCTCGACCATCGCCGTCGAGCGCAACATCAACCCCTTCCTGCGCTCGCGTGAGCCGGCCGTGCGCCGTTCCGTGCAGGCCCGTACCGCTGCCCATGACGAGGTCGGCTACTTTGCCGCCCTGCGCGAGTGGAAGAACCAGTTCAAATGAAATTTTTCAGCTACGCCTGCCTCGCCGGCCTCTTCCTCGTCGTGAGCGGCTGCGCCAGCGTCGGCCCCGGCGACAGCATCGCCAGCCCGTCCCAGCCGACAGCCCCCGCTGTCGCCAGCACCCGGCCTTACAGCCCGCCCGCCGCGCCGCCCAGCCACAAGCCCGAGTACCCGGCCGGCGATCTGACCCCCATCACCCCGCACGAATCCGCATCGCGCACCGTGGCGGCCACCACGGCCCCCACCGACCTGTGGGAACGTATCCGGCGCGGTTTTGCCATGCCCGACCTGGAGAGCAGCCTGGTACCCGGCCGCGAGCAGTGGTACGCCGCACGCCCCGAGGAACTGGAGAACATGGCCGAGCGTTCGCGCAAGTACCTGTTCCACATCGTCGAGGAACTGGAGCGACGCAACATGCCCACCGAGCTGGCTTTGCTGCCCTTCATCGAAAGCGCCTTCAATCCCCAGGCCTACTCGCGCGCGCGCGCCGCCGGCATGTGGCAATTCATCCCCAGCACCGGCAAGCTCTACCAGCTCAAGCAGAACGCCTTTCGCGACGATCGCCGCGACGTGCTGGCCTCCACCCGCGCCGCGCTGGACTACCTGGAGCGTCTGCACGGCATGTTCGGTGACTGGCACCTGGCCCTGGCGTCCTACAACTGGGGCGAAGGCAGCGTGGGCCGCGCCATCGCCAAGAACAAACGCCAGGGCAAGGGCACGGGCTACCTGGACCTGACCATGCCCATGGAGACGCGTTACTACATCCCCAAGCTGCAGGCCATGAAGAACATCGTGGCGCGTCCCGAGGCCTTCAAGGTCAAGCTGCCGGTCATCGACAACCATCCCTATTTTGAAAGCGTCACGATCACGCGTGACATCGATGTGGCCCTGGCCGCCAAGCTGGCCGAGATCCCGCTGGAGGACTTCAAGGCGCTCAACCCCTCGCTGCATCGCCCAGTCATCCTGGCCGGCGGCACGCAGCAGATCCTGCTGCCCTGGGACAACGCCGCCATCTTCCAGCGCAACCTCGACGCCTACGCCGGCGACCGCCTCTCCAGCTGGACGGTGTGGATCGCGCCATCCACCATGAAAACGGCTGACGCCGCCAAGCGGCTGAAGATGAGCGAGAACGACCTGCGCTACGTCAACAACATCCCGACGCACATGATCATCCGCGCCGGGTCCACCCTGCTGGTGCCGCGACCGGCCAGCCAGGAACGCGACGTGACCGTGCGCATCGCCGACAACGGCCAGCTCTCTCTGGTGCCTGAGACCGTGCTCAAGCGCATCGTGCTCAAGGCTGGCAAGAAAGACTCCGTGTCCACCGTGGCGCGTCGTTACGGGCTGCCGCCGGCCAAGGTCGCGGAGTGGAACCATGTCAGCACCTCGGCCAGCTTCAAACCCGGCCAGGACATCGTGGTGCATCGCTGGGTGCCGGTGCGCCCGGCTCAGCAAGCCCCGGTCAAGGTCGCCGCGCGCAGCAAGCCGGCTACGACCGTCAGGCGCTGACAGTCCTCAAAGCTTCTCGGTCTCGCCCTGGCGCGGCTGCCACTTCATGAGGTGGCGCTCGATGCGCCCGACCAGGCCGTCGAGCAACAGGGCGAAGGTGGTGAGCACCACGATGCCGGCGAACACGGTGTTGACATCAAACGTCCCCTCGGCCTGCAGGATCAGGTAGCCCACGCCACGCGCCGAGCCCAGGTACTCGCCCACCACCGCCCCCACAAAAGCCAGGCCCACCGAGGTGTGCAGGCTGGAGAATACCCAGGCCGTGGCGCTGGGCAGGTAGACCGTGCGCAGCAGCTGGCGCTGGTTCGCACCCAGCATACGGGCGTTGGACAGCACCACGGGGCTGACCTCGCGCACGCCCTGGTAGACGTTGAAGAACACGATGAAGAACACCAGCGTCACAGCCAGCGCCACCTTGCTCCAGATCCCCAGGCCGAACCACATGGCGAAGATGGGCGCCAGGATCACGCGCGGCATGGCGTTGGCTGCCTTGATGTAGGGATCCAGAATGGCGCTGGCCAGGGGCGAGAGGGCCAGCCACAGGCCGCAGACCAGGCCCAGCACCGTGCCGATGCCGAAGGCCAGGAAGGTCTCGAGCAGCGTTGTGCCCAGGTGGCGGTAGATGTCGGCATTGCCACTCAGGCCCTCGGGAAAGAGCAAATTGGGCGCCACCGCCCAGGGCAGGAACCAGGACCAGACGCGCCCGGCCACCTTGATGGGCTCGCCGATGAAAAAGGCCAGCTGTACGTCGCGCGAGGCCAACTGCCACAGGCCCAGGAAAACCAGCAGCACGCCGATCTGCCACAGGTGCAGGTTGCCGGCACGGGGTTTGAAGCGCTGCCAGAGTCCCATCTCAGGCCGCCTTCTTCAATTGCTGCTGGTAGCCCTTGAGTACCTCTTCGCGCAACACACCCCAGATCTGCGTATGCAGCTCGATGAAGCGCGGCGTCGCCCGCACCTCGGCCACATTGCGTGGACGCGCCAGGTCGATGCTGAACTCGCCGATCGGGCGCGTGGCCGGCCCGGCCGACAGCACCACCACACGGTCACTCATGGCGATGGCCTCATCCAGGTCGTGCGTGATGAACAGCACCGCCTTCTTCTTGGCGCTCCAGAGTTCCAGCACCTCGTCTTCCATCAGCTGGCGGGTCTGGATGTCCAGCGCGCTGAAGGGTTCGTCCATGAGAATGATGTCCGGGTCCAGCACCAGTGTCTGGGCCAGGGCCGTGCGCTTGCGCATGCCCCCCGAAAGCTGGTGCGGGTAACGGTCACCAAAACCGGCCAGTCCGACCCGCGCCAGCCAGTCCTGCGCCTGCGCGCGGGCCTCGGCCGGCGGCACGCCACGGTACTGCAGGCCCAGCATCACGTTGTCCAGCGCGCTGCGCCAGGGCAGCAAGGCATCGGTCTGGAACATGTAGCCTGCGCGGCGATTCAGTCCCCGCAGCGCTTCGCCGAACACGCGCACCTCACCCGCGCTGGGCGCCAACAGGCCCGCGCCCACGTTGAGCAGGGTGGACTTGCCGCAGCCTGTGGGGCCGACCACGGAGACGAACTCGCCGGCCGCCACCCGCAGGGTGGTATCGGCCACGGCCGTGTAGGACGGTCCGCCGTCGGGAGCCGCGAAGGCGCAGGTGATGCCCAGCAGTTCCAGCGCGTGGTGAGAGCCCGTGGTCATGCGTTCAGGGATATCAGGGAAGGACCACCGGCACGGCCAGCGACTTGCGCAAGCTCGTGCTTTTGCCAAAGCGGCGCTGGAACTCCGCGTTGGCGCTGGCGTAATCGTCACGTACCATGACCTTGGTCGTGCCGAAGAACTCGTCGCGTTGGTAGCGGATGGTGCCGATATAGACCGCCTTGTCGCCAGGGCGCGCATCGACACGGAACAGGCCGTGCAGGGGCGCGGTCGCATCGCCCGGCGCCGACGAATTGCCTGAGCGGACTTCGACCTTGGCGTACATCACGACCCAGGACTTGAGGATGTAAAAAGGCTGCGCCGGATGGTTGACGAAGAAGTGCTGGCCGAAAGGCGCGTTGATGCGTCGCTTCAGATCACCCAGGCTCAGGCTGTCCATCTCACGCGGTTCATCACCCACGATCACCAGCGCCAGGCGTTCGTACTCCGCATAACGCTCGCTGAGCTTCTGCTCACCAGGCTTGAGTGGCGGGTCGAGTTCGATGCGACCGACCAGCACGGCTTCACCCGCGGGGACATCGGCCAGCTTCTCGACCGCCTGGATGCGGCTGGTGGGCACACAGGCCGACAAGAGCAACAGCGCCCCGGCCCCGACCAGCAGCCTGCCCAGCCTCACTTCCTGAGCTCCGCGATGCGGTTGCGCAGACGGGCCTCCCACTGCGTTCCCTTCACCCAATCCTCTTTCTGGATGCGTTGCAGCAGCTCAAGCTCTGTGGGTGTGTTGATGCGTTCGATGGCGAACTTGCTGGCCTCGAACACACCGGTCTTGACCTTCACATAGCGGTAGGAACCCATGAAGTAGATGCCGGGCTTCTGGATGCGCAGGGCCGTCTCGTTGCGGCCATAGGTGGGAAAACGGTAGACGTTGTTGCCGGCAAAGAAGCCAGAACCCTGCAGCGTGGCGAGCTGGTAAGCCCCAGGCGGCAGGTAGGACTGCGTCAGCAACTGGCCATCCTTGGCCACACCCATGTGCCAGTAGCCTTCCTCGCCCTGGGGTTTGAGGCTGGCACCGTCTATCTTGGTCGGCGCTTCGGACATGTCGACGAAGGCAAAAACCAGGGAATTGGTCGGATCGTTGATGTCGCGCTCGGGCCCGATGGAGCCGCTGCCGCAGGCTGCTAAAACGAGAGAAGCAGCGAGCAAACCGATGCTTTGCAAATGACGGATCATGATGTTTCGGCTTCTGAGGGTCATGACGATGAGAAGGGCGCAAACCCTGCGCCGGACCGCAGCATACGCGAAACCGGCACCCCGGCCCTCAGGCCTTGAAACGGGCCTTGGCCCGGGCCGCATACAGATTGGTGTAGGTCTTGGCCAGGTCGATCTTGTCCACCTTGAGCGTATCGTCAAAGCTGGCCAGGGCGCGCAGGGCCGTCTTGCTGCCCTCTTCGGGGAAGACACCGTCGAGTGCGATCGACTCGCGTACCTTGTCGAAGGAAGCCAGGTAGAGGCCGCGATCGCCCAGCAGATAGGACTCGGGCACGGTCTTGATGATGTCACCGGGACCGGCCGTCTGCAGCCATTTGAGACCGTGCACGATGGCATTGGTCAGCGCCTGAGCCGTGTTGGGGTTCTTCTGCAGGAACTCCATGGGCGCGTACAGGCACCCCGCCGGCATGGGGCCGCCGAAGACCTCGCGCGTCCCCTTGAGCGTGCGCGTGTCGAAAACAATGCGCACGTCGCCCTTCTGCTCCAGCATGGTCATGACTGGATCGATATTGCAGATGGCATCGATCTGGCCCGAGCGCAGCGCGGTCAACGCCCCGGCCGCGGTGCCCACACCTATGAAGCTCACGTCGCCAGCCTTGATGCCGGCGCGCGCCAGCACCATATTGGCCATCATGTTCGTGGAAGAACCCGGTGCCGTCACGCCGATCTTCTTGCCCTTGAGGTCGGCAACCGACTTGTAGCCGGCCAGGGTCTTATTGGAAATGCCCAGCGCGATCTGAGGCGCACGGCCCTGCAGCACGAAGGCCTGGAACATCTGGCCCTTGTTTTGCAGGTTGATGGTGTGCTCGTAGGCGCCACTGACCACGTCGGCCGAACCGCCCACCACGGCCTGCAACGCGCGCGCGCCGCCGGCAAAATCGCTGATCTCGACCTCCAGCCCCTCTGCCTTGAAATAGCCCAGTTGCTCGGCCAGCGTGAGCGGCAGATAGTAGAAGGAGGCCTTGCCACCGACGGCGATGGCCACCTGGGTCTTTTCCAGCTTGTTCTGGGCGCGCAGGGCTGGTGCGGCCAGCGTGGCGGCCGCCAGCGCAGCGCCGGCCGTGAACACACGACGGTTGATGGGTTGGGTGGACATTTTTAACAACTCCCGAAACACAAACGATCTTGATGTTTCCAGCCTATCAAGGCGCAAAAAAACCCGCATCAGGAAACATCCCGAGCGGGTTTACACCTAAAAGCGAGGCCTTGAGAGGGGGACCGCCGGTCCAGGCTCAGTGATAACCGAGGAAAAAGATGGCAATGTTCACAAGGAGGCCCGCGCCCCAGACCACCGACCGGGCCGTGCCCATGCCCGCGACGTAGGCCATGATGTAGATCAGACGCAGGAAGACAAATAGGAAAGCCAGCACATCCAGCCGGGCCTGATGGGCGCCCAGCTGGTGCGCAATGATGACCGCGCCGATGAAAAAGGGCAGCACCTCGAAGCTGTTCTTCTGTGCCGCGTTCGCGCGCGCCCGCCAGTCGGTCTGCTGGGCCAGCCAGGCACGCGGGTTGTCGTTGTCAAAACCGCCTTCGCGCCGAGGCCTGCCTTGCATGCCCGACTTGGCGATCCAGGAGCAGATGATGGGCAGCAGCGCGACGATCAGGACACACCAGTAGGCCAGGGTGAAGCGGGCAAAAGTCATGATGTTGAGGACAGAAGAATAAGTGTCGGTGGCTTATGGAAACTGCGGCGGATTATCCCTTAGCGCCGATCCACCAGGGCATGGGCGATGGTGCCGAGATCCACGTATTCGAGCTCGCTGCCTATGGGCACGCCACGCGCCAGCCGTGTGAAGGCCACACCACGGACTTTGAGCGCCTCGGCGATCACATGCGCCGTGGCTTCACCTTCGGCGGTGAAGTTGGTCGCCAGGATGACCTCGCGCACCGTGCCGTCGCTGGCCCGCTCCAGCAGGGTCTTGATGCCTATGTCGCGTGGACCGATGCCATCCAGCGGGCTGAGCTTGCCCATGAGCACGTAGTACAGCCCCTTGTAGGCACCGGTGCGCTCCAGGGCCATCTGGTCGGCCGGGGTTTCCACCACGCAGAGCTTGCTGGCGTCGCGCGCCGGATCCTGGCAGGTGGGGCAGATCTCAGCCTCGCTGAAGGTGTGGCAACGCGTACAGTGGCGCACGCTGGTGGCGGCCTGCTGCAACGCCCGTGACAGCAGTTGCGCGCCTTCACGGTCGTGCTGCAGCAGGTGAAAAGCCATGCGCGAGGCCGATTTCACGCCCACACCCGGCAAGCGGCGCAGGGCCTGGATCAGAACGTCAAGGGAATGGGCGCTGGACACGCGTCAGCGATCAGAACGGGAATTTCATGCCACCCGGCAGGCCGGGCATCCCGGCCGTCAGCTTGCCCATCTTGGTCTGGCTGGTTTCCTCGGCCTTGCGCACGGCGTCGTTGAAAGCCGCCGCCACCAGGTCTTCCAGCATGTCCTTGTCGTCGGACAGCAGGCTGGGATCGATGGTCACACGCTTGACGTCGTGCTTGCAGGTCATGAGTACCTTGACCATGCCCGAACCGGATTCACCTGTCACTTCGATGAAAGCCAGCTCTTCCTGGGCCTTCTTCAGGTTGTCCTGCATGGCCTGGGCCTGCTTCATGAGGCCGGCGAGTTGTCCTTTGTTGAACATGGCGTTCCTTAAGCGTTGTTGTCGATGGGCTTGATGCTGCCAGGCACGATTTTCGCGCCGAAGTCACGCATCATGGTTTGCACGAAGGGATCTTCGTAAATCAGTTTTTCTGCGGCCTGCTGTTTCTCTTCTGCGATGGCAGCATTGCGCTTGGCCGGGCTGTCACCCACGCGGCCAATCTCCACGGCCAGGGTCACAGCGTGACCAGCGGCTTGCAGGGCCGCTTGCAGACGCTCGCGGCTCGAGGCCGAATTCAGCGACTCGCGCTCCACACGCAGCAGCCACTGGTCGCTGTCGCGCGCCACCAGCTGCGACTGCAGGGCCAGTTCCCGCACCAGAGCGGTCACGGCCTCGCTGGCGATGAGTCCGCGCACCACTTGGTGCCAATAGCCGCCCTCCTCGGTCGGCACAAGGGGCGAGCCCTGGGTCGCGCCGGGTACAGGGGCGTCGGCCCGAGATTCAGGCGCCACCCGTACGGGCACGGCCACGACCTGGGCGGCCTGAACGGCCGTCATCGGCCTGGCTGGCTGCACGGGATGTTCGTCATCCACCACGGACAGGACCTGGCCCGGCGGCGTGCCGCCGGCAGGCCGAACCGGGGATGGCACAGACGCCGCAATAGGGCGCGCGGCCACGGGCGGCGCAGGCACAGGGGGCACGGGCCTCGGTGCGGCAGCCTGTGCTGCCGTCGCCACAGGCTGGGGCCGCGAAGCGACCTCAGGCGATTTCAGTGTTTTTTTTTCAGCCGACCCGGTGGCACCAGGTTTAAAGGCCAGCAGGCGCAGCAGCACCATGGTCAGCGCCGCATATTCGTCGGGCGCCAGGCCCAATTCGCCACGACCGTGCAGACACAGGCTGTAGAGCAGCTGGGTTTCGTCGGCCGGCAGCAGGGCCGCCAGGCGCGCAGTTTCAGCCGCGTCGGGATCGGATTCATCAGCACTGTCGGGCACGGCCTGCAGCACGGCCATGCGCTGCAGCACCACGCTCATCTCCTCCAGCGTGGAAGCGGCGCTCAGGCCGTTGACACGCAGGTTCTCCGAGCTTTCCACCACGGTCTTGCCGTCGCCTCTGGCCAGCGCATCGATGAGCTTGAACACGTGCGAGCGGTCCACGCTGCCCAGCATCTGGCGCACCGTGTCCAATTCCAGCTGGCCCGAACCAAAGGCAATGGCCTGGTCGGTCAGGGACAGCGCATCGCGCATGGAGCCACGTGCCGCGCGCGCCAGCAGGCGCAGCGCCGGCGGCTCGGCCGGCACATTCTCGGCTGCCAGCACCTTGACCAGGTGCTCCAGCACCGTCTCAGGCGCCATGGGCCGCAGGTTGAACTGCAGGCAGCGCGACAGCACGGTGACCGGCACCTTCTGCGGGTCGGTCGTGGCCAGCACGAACTTGAGGTACTCGGGCGGCTCTTCCAGCGTCTTCAGCATCGCGTTGAAGGCCGTGTTCGACAACATGTGGACTTCGTCGATCATGAAGACCTTGAAGCGTCCCTGCACCGGCTTGTAGACCGCCTGCTCCAGCAGGGCCTGGACCTCGTCCACGCCGCGGTTGGACGCGGCGTCGAGTTCGGTGTAGTCGACAAAACGACCGGCATCAATGTCCGTGCAGGCCTGGCAGACGCCGCAAGGCTGGTCGGTGATACCGCCTGATCCGTCCGGGCCCACGCAGTTGAGCGATTTGGCCAGGATGCGCGAGACCGTGGTCTTGCCCACGCCGCGCGTACCGGTAAACAGATAGGCGTGGTGCAGGCGCCCCGTCTGCAGCGCATTGCCCAGCGCCCGCACCACGTGCTCCTGCCCCACCATTTCGGTGAAGCTTTTCGGCCGGTATTTGCGCGCGAGCACGAGATAGGACATGCGGCGATTCTAAGGTGTGCGAGAGCCCGCCCCGGAGGCTGCCCAATCCGCCAGCGACAAGCGGACCTCTTCCACCACGGACGCCCAGTCCTGCCCCGGCCCCTGGCGGAACAGGCGCAGCAGGCCTGGGTACCAGGGCGTATCACTGCGGTCCTCAAGCCAGCGCCAGTCGGTCTTGTAGTGCGGCAGCAGCACCCAACAGGGCCGGCCCAGCGCGCCGGCCAGATGGGCCACGGCCGTGTCCACGCAGATCACCAGGTCCAGCCCGGCCACGATGGCGGCCGTGTCTGCAAAGTCTTCGATCTCCGAGCCCAGGTGCAGCAGGGACAGGCCCGGCGGCGGGAACCGCGCCTGATCTTCGCCCTCACCTTTCTGCAGGCTGATGAAACGCACACCGGCCACCGCGCCCAGCGGCGCCAGCAGCTCCAGCCCCGGCAGGGAGCGGTCCGCGTCGTTCTCGAAACGCGGGTTGCCTTTCCAGACCAGTCCGACCCGCAGACCCTCGGCTGGCAGGCATGCCTGCCAACGGTTGCGACGCTCCGGCAAGACCCGCAGATAAGGCAGCGCAGCGGGAATGCTCTCGACTCGTGTGCCGCAATACAAGGGAATGCTCAGCAAGGGCGTCCAGCAATCCCAGCCCTCGGCCGGCATGGGCTCGTCCCAGGCCAGCACGGCGTCCACGCCCTGCAACGTGAGCAGCAAGGGCTTGAGCGCGGGCGGGCACAGCACGGTGATGCGTGCCGCGCCACCTGCCTTGAGCAGGGGCGCATAACGCACGAACTGAATCATGTCGCCGTAACCGGCCTCGGGCCCGATCAGCAGGGATTTGCCTTCCAGAGACTCCCCTGCCCAGCGCGGACACTGGAGCTGCGCCTGCAGCGCGGCATACCAGGCACGCGCCTCCAGGCAGGGCCAGCCTTCCTCATAACGCCCCTGGCGTAGCAGCACATAGGCCAGATTGAAACGAGCTTTGGCGTGCTCCGGCTCGCGTACCAACGCCTGGCGACAGCAGAGCTCGGCCTCGGCATCGCGTTTCATGCCCGCATACAACCCGCCCAGGTTGGACCAGCCGCTGGCGGTCTGCGGCTCCAGCTCAATGGCGCGGATGTAAGCCGCCTCGGCCTCGGCTAGGCGCTTGCGGCCCGCCAGCAGGGTGCCGAAGTTCAGGTACAGCTGTGCGTGGTCCGGCTGGAGTTCGAGCGCACGCCGATAACAGGCCTCGGCCAAGTCCCATTCGCCACGCTCGTCATGCAGATAAGCCAGGTTGGCATGGGCCTCGGCCAGTTGCGGGTCCAGCGCCAGCGCGGCCCGCCAGCAGGCTTCGGCCTGCTCGGCATCACCCGCCTGCAGGTGTTCGGAACCTTGGTAGAACAAATCAACAGCAGAAACCACACTCATGCGCATAGGTTACAGCGTGTCTTTATTACTGCTGTTCGCCTTGAAGCCTGGCTCCCAGCCCTTACAATAGGAAGTGACGGGCCTCCCTGCATGGTGAAGCGGCCAACCGGGTCAGGTGGGGAACCAAGCAGCCCTAACTGTGGAGTCAGTGCCAGGATCCAGGTCCGTCACCTTATTCTTTCGAAGCGAAGTTCCATGCGGCTTGCCAGATGCTCGGGGCCGGTTGAGCTTCCTTGTCGATCACACGCGACTCCCGGTCTAGGTGATCTTGAAGACAGTTCTGATCTTCTTGCCCCCCGATTTTTCCTCGTAGGCCGCCCACTGCTTGATGCCTTTCACCAGCACGGCAGCACTGACATCCTTCACGGGTGACTTCGCCTTGAGCCGGCTGGTCACCCAGTCCTGGACATGGGGAAGGGTCGGCCCCTGCTCACCCGTGGGGATCAGCAACTCCTTGCCGGCAACGACTCCTGCCGTTGTGACCTTGATTTCGTTGGCGGGCATGTCTGTCCTAAGCAGGGGATGAGGAAACCAGATAACGCAGTGCCCCTTCGCCGGCCCGCTTGCCACTGGCAAAACAGGCCGTCAGCAGATACCCGCCCGTCGGCGCTTCCCAATCCAGCATCTCGCCCGCACAGAACACACCCGGCAGGGCCTCGCACATCAGGTCGGCGTTCAGCACCTCGAAGAGCACGCCACCGGCACTGCTGATGGCCTCGTCGATCGGCCGTGCCGCCACCAGCTGCAGCGGCAAGGCCTTGATGGCGCGCGCCAGCGCAGCGTTGTCGTGCATCTCTTCCTTGCCCAGCAGCTCGTGCAGGACGGCCGCCTTGATGCCCTCGATGCCGAGACGGCTCTTGAGGTGGCTGGACAGCGAACGCGAGCCGCGCGGGTGCGACACCTCGGCCAGCACTCGTTCGGGCGACATGTCGGGCAACAGGTCCAGCGCCAGCGTCGCGTGGCCCGTGCGGATGATCTCCTCGCGCAGCAGGCTGGAGGCCGCGTAGACCAGGCTGCCTTCTACACCCGTGGCCGTGGCGACGAACTCGCCCTTGCGCTGGAAGATCTGCCCTTGTGCATCGGTGCATGAGATGGAGACGGTCTTGAAGGGCTGACCCGCATAACGGCTCGCGAAGAACTCGCTCCAGCCGACGCGCGGCAGCACGGCCTGCACAGGCAACACCTGCCCCTGGGGCGGCAGCACCCGCTGCGCACTCACGTCGAAACCGCAATTCGACGGTAGCAAGGGCGCCACCGCCACACCACGGGCAGCCAGCAGCGGCACCCAGGCCCCATTGGAGCCCAGCCGCGCCCAACTGCCGCCGCCCAGGGCCAGCACCAGCGCATCGGCCTGCACCAGCACCTCACCCTCGGGCGACTCAAAACGCAGCGTGCGGCCATCCTGCGCCCAGCCGGTCCAGCGATGTCGCATATGGAAGGCCACTCCCGGGCCAACCCGCGCCGGATGGCGCAGGCGCTGCAGCCAGGCGCGCAACAGGGGTGCGGCCTTCATGTCCTTGGGGAACACTCGACCCGAACTACCGACAAAGGTATCGATGCCCAGACCCTGCGCCCACGCCCGCAGCTGCAATGCGCCGAAGTGCTGCAGCAAAGCCTCGATCTGCGCACGCCTGGTACCGTAACGCTCGGCAAACCGGTCGGCCGGTTCGGAATGGGTGAGGTTCATACCGCCCTTGCCGGCCAGCAGGAACTTGCGGCCCACCGAAGGCATGGCGTCGTACAGGTCCACGGCCACACCGGCGCTCACCAGCACCTCGGCCGCCATCAGCCCGGCCGGGCCGCCGCCGATCACCACCACTTGCTTCTTGCTGCCTTGGCTCATTCAATTTCTTCCAGAGTTCCCTGCGCGCTCAGAAAGGCCGCGCGCACCGTCTCACCGGGGCTGGCTGCCTGCACCGCGGCGCGGTAGCCACGCAGCTGCAATTTCAGTTCTTCCTGCGCTTGCGGCTGTGCCGCCGACTTGTAGTCCAGCACCCACCAGGTTCCGTCCTTGCGTTGAACCAGACGGTCGATGCGGCGCACGCTGCCCTGCAATGTCACCGGCACCTCGTTGCCCTGCCAGGCCAGTTCGCTGGCGCGCCATGCCCAGGCCCCTTCGCCCTGCAGGATGCGCATGGCCATGGCTGCGGCCTGGCGAGCCTGCGCTTCGTCCAGGCCGAACTCGGCAGCGGTACGCTGCACCTGCACCGGTGTCCAGCCCCTGGCGTCCAGGTGGATCCACTCCAGCAAGCGATGCATGGCCTGGCCCACCAGGGCTTCCGGGACAGGTGTTTCTTGTTTAGCTATATTTTTTATAGCAAATTTCCGGGTCTCGACGGACAGGCTGGGCAACACCGGCAGGACGATGCGTTGCGCAGCCTGCGCCGCGTCAACACCCGGGGCCACCGTCATATCCTCTGCCGCGACGGGTTCAGCACCTGTCTGCAGCCGTTGCCACCAACTCCCCTCATGGGCCTGGTATGGCTGCACCGACGACAGCACCAAGCGCCGCTGCGCGCGCGTCAGCGCCACATAAAGTGCATTCAATTCCTCGCGACGGCGTGCCTGCTCTTCCACCGCCATGGCGTCACGAACGCTGGGCGGCAGGCGGCTTTCGCTGGCCAGGAAAATGAAACTGCGCGGCGCCTCGTCCTCGCCCGGCCAATCCAGCAGGACGCTCATGGTCTGGGCACGTTGGGCCGGGGCATCGGTGTCCAGAAGAAGCACCAGCTGGGCCTCTAGGCCTTTCGCACCATGCACCGTCAGCAAGCGCACGGCATCGGCGTCAGCTTGTGTGGGCGCCGGCACACCACCGGCCTTGAGCGCACGCACCAAGGCATAGGGCGTGGCATAGCGCGCTCCGTCCACCTGCAAGGCGGCCGCCAGCAGGGCCTGCAGATTGGCGTGCATGCCATCGCGCAAGGTCGCGGGCGCGGCAGCGACAAAACGTGCCATCACGTCGCCATCGTCGTAGATGGCGTCCAGCGCATCGTGCGGCGGCAGCGTGTCGAGCCAGCGTTTCCAGCGCTGCAACTGCGGGCCTATGGCTTGCAGGGGCGGTGGCAGCCACTCCCCCGACAGCAGGTGATCGAACCAAGGCTGTTTCAGTTCGCGCTGACGCATGGCCAGCTGAGCCAGATCTGCATCGCTGACACCGAACAGCGGCGACCGGAGCGCGCGCGCCAGTGAGAGATCGTGTGCGGGTGAGACCAGCGCGTCAAGCAGCGCCACGATGTCCTGTACCTCGGGCGCCTCGCCCAGCCCGCTCTTCTCGGCCTGCTGGGCCGGAATGCCCAGCTCGCGCAGTTCCTCCTGCATCACTGCCAGACGGTCGCGCTTGCGCGCCAGCACCATGATGTGTTTCGGGTGCAGGCCACGCCCGATCTCTTGTGCCAGCCAACGTGCCGCCTGACGGCATTCCAGGGTGCGAAGGGTGTCTTCGGTTGTGACACGCGGCTGGGTCAGGCTGTCGCGCCAGAGGGTCGGCGCAGCCTCCTCCTTGGCGTCCTTGCCAGGCCGCAGGATTTGCGGCAAGGCCAACACCCCGCCCGCCGCATCCGACTCGGTGGTGTGGGCACGAAAACCCTCGTACTCACCCTGCGCCTGTGCCTGCCTCATGGCCTGGTTTACCAGGGCCAGCACGGGAGGCGCATTGCGGCGGGTGTGGTCACAACTCAGCAAGTCGCCGCCCAGCTCGCGCACAAACGTCTGCGCCGCGATAAAGACCTGAGGCTCGGCGCGGCGGAAGCGGTAGATGCTCTGCTTGGGATCGCCCACGATGAACAGGCGCGGCGCCTGCCCACCGCCGCCGCTGCCCGCATAGCCGCTGAGCCAGGCGTGCAGGGCCTGCCATTGCAGGGGGTTGGTGTCCTGGAACTCGTCGATCAGCAGGTGGCGCGTGCGCGCATCCAGCCGCTCCTGCACCCAGCCGCCCAGCACCGGGTCGGACAGGAGGTGCAGCGCCCCGCGCTCGACGTCGCTCATGTCCACCCAGCCGCGTTCGCGCTTGAGGGCGGCGTATTCGTCGATCAGCAGACGTGCGAGTCGCGTCAAACGTTGCTGATACAGCCAGGCTTCGTGCTGCATGTCCGCCTCCAGCACACGCAGCACTTGCGCCTGGACCTGTCGCACCTGTTCAATGCCCGTGACCTTGTCGCTGAACTTGCGCGGACTCCCCGTCTGTGTCAGCAGGGCCGCCAGTACCCCTCGAACGTCGTCGCTGGTCAGGGCCGTTTCCAGCTCGACACCCTTGGCACTGAAGGTGGCCTGACTGGTCTGGCCCAGCCAACGCGCAGCCTCCTGCAAAGCCTGGCGCATGGAACCGTCGGCCAGCAGGACGGCCAGCGGCTCCTCGAAGGCCGCCCACTCCGGATACTGCTCACGGAAATGCGGCACCGAAGCCATCACCGCACCCTGTGCATCGGCCAACATGAACTCCACACGGCGTTGCAAGGCGGCGGTCAGGGCGCTCTCGGTCTGGAAACGACCGTGGCTGGCCACCACAGCCTCGTAGTCTTGCCGCGCCTCGGCCACTTTCAGCAGACGCGCATGGAAGGGGCGCCAGACCTGGGCGACCGCCTGCGTGTCGTCTTCCAGCAATTCGTAGCCTGCCGGCAGGCCCAGGGTTTCCAACACGGAAAATGGCGCGTTGCGCAGCAGCGCGGCAAACCAGCTGTGAAAGGTACGGATCTGCACCGGTCTTCCCTGGGCGAGCAGCTGCCCATAGAGTTGACGCAGCGGTTCGACAAGCTCGGGAATCTGGGCCGCATCGACACCGCGAACGCGCAGCTCTTCCTGCAACTGCACATCACTTTCGTGCGCGAACTTTTCGAGCCACTCCATCAGGCGCTGGCGCATTTCGCCGGCCGCCTTCTTGGTAAAGGTGATGGCCAGGATCTCGTGCGGTTCCGTGCCTTCGAGCAAAGCGCGCAAGATGCGCGAGACCAGCATCCAGGTCTTGCCGGCGCCGGCGCAGGCCTCCACCGCGACGCTGCGCTTCGGGTCGCAGGCGATCCTGTAGAAGTCTGCGCGACTGACGGGATGGTTATTGAGTTCGTAGGCGGGCTGGGTCATCGGGCGCCCTCCCCGAGGTCTTCGGCCCAGAAGTCCTTGCGACACAGACCACGTGCCGCGCAGAACTCGCAGACAGCGCCCTCACCCAGGGCCGGCAGGGCCGCCCCTTCGGCGATGCGCTGCAGGTCGTGCACGATGCCGTGGATCAGCGCATCGCGCACCTCCACCACATCGTCCTGCTCGAATGCCCGCGTGCCATCCTTCTCACCTACATTGACGTAGGCTGCACGCAGCGTGTCCTGTGGCAACAGCGCGGCATAGAAGGCCAGCTGGGTGTCCTCCAGCGGCGTCTTGATGCGCTCCCGCGTGACGCCCTGCGGCTCGGTCTTGTAGTCGATCACCATGACCTCGTCCGCTGCGCCGCGGTCGACGCGGTCCAGCCGGCCCACCAGCATGAGTGTGCCCAGCGCCTGTGATGCATCACGCTCGCCTTCTGCAAACTGCAGACCTGATGCTTCGTGCTTGCCCAGCCAATCGAGGTAGCCCTCGCGCACGCGCGGCCAGGCAGCCTGGAAAGGCAGGAATTCATCCTCCGCCAGGCGCTGGGTTTCGGTCACTTGCCGGGCGGCGGCATCCAGCAGGGCACGCCGCTCCTCAAGACCCGACACAGCATCTTGCAGAAGCGCATCGTGAAAGGCCTTGAGCACAGCGTGCAGCCAGAGACCGAAGTCGCGCTTGTCGAGTTCACCCTCGATCTCCTCGGCCTCCTTCAGGCCCAGCTGGCGCAGCGCGAAGAAACGGTAAGGACAGTGGCGCAGGTCCTGGTAGGCACTGGCCGACAAACGTGTCACCCCCAGTTGCGGTGCCACCGGCAGCGGGCGCAGCACCGGCGCAGCCAGCAGCTCACGCCTGTCGCGTGGGTCCTCGGCTGGGCCGTCGCCCGATGCAAGCCGTATTTGCTGTACCAGCGTACTTGGCAACAAGGGTTCTCCCCCGTCGTCATTGCTGCGCCAGAGCAGGTCGACCCGCGGCATGGACAGGGCGTAGTGCCAGGCCGCGCGCAGGGCAGCATCCAATACCTCACGCGTCGGCAGCCCCAAGGCCGCACGCTGCGAAGAGGTCCACAGACCGGGCGGCTCGGGCGAGGGGTTCAGACGCACCTCGTCACAGCCGGGCAGTACGGCCGCAGCAAAAGACCGCCCCAGCATCTGCGCCAGTGGCAGGATGACCACCTGTTCGTGCAGGGGGTACTCCGGCTTGAAGCTCTGGGCCTCCAGCACCTGGTCAACCCAGTGCGTGAACTCGGACAGTGAAAGACGCCGACGTGCCCACAGCGCATCGGGCGGCAGCGTGGCCCCACCCTCGGCCAGCCGCAAGGCGGACAGCACCGTGTCGCCGGCCACGTCGTCCTGCAGCAGGTCCCATTGGCCGGTGCGCTGCAACAGCTCTCGCAGGGCGGGCAACCACAAGGCCAGGGTGCGCCCGCGCTGCAAGGGCTCGCGCAAGGCCTCCACCTCGGCCAACAGAGTGATCAAGGCGGGCTGCTCGCGCTCGTCCAGCGTGCCCGGCACATTGCGCCAGGCACGCTGAGGCTGGCGGCGCAGGCCGGTTTCAAGTTGGCGCACCGCCAGTGCCTCGAAGGCCGGGGCATTCTTGAGCCAGTCCAGCACCACGTCAGTGGCGGCGTTCCAGGCGCAGGCACGCAGGGCCCCCATGAGCTGGGCACCGGCGCGGCTGGTGGAAAGCTTCCAGCCGGTTTCATCACGGATCTGCACGCCCTGGCTGGCCAGCATGGCACGCACACGGCGCGTGAGCGCCCGGTCCGTGACCACCAGCGCCGCCGGCGTGCGCCCCGCCTGCACGTGCCTCAGCACACAGGCCGCGGCGCGCTGGGCTTCGTCTTGCGCGTCACACGCGCAGTGCAGGGCCGGCACGGTGCCCGTTGCGGCAGTATCCTCAAGTGGCAACACGGCCATGCGCTCACCCCAGACAGATTGCAGGGCGGCAGGCAGGGGATCGGGCTGGAAACCGGGTACGGCGATCAAACAGTCGGTCGCCTCCATCACCCGCGATTCAAAAAGTACATCACTGGGATAGGAAGAATTTGCGGCCCAGGCCACGGCCAGCTGGGTCACGGCCGCTTCCAGGGCCAGCGCGCCAGCCTCCATGCCGGTGGCGGCCGCGCTGCGGGCCCGCACACCCCAGGCGGCGCGCTGCGCCGGCGGCACGGCCGCTGCCAGAGGCCCCAGTTGCTGCGCAGCTTCCAGCAAAAGGGGCGTGGCCGCCTCGGCACGGGCCCCTAGGCCGGCCTGCTCCAGCAGGGCATGCGCCGTCAACACGTCGAGCGAGGCATCAAAGCTCAGATCGGTTGGCGAGGGGCTGAATCCACCCAGGCTGCGACACCAGTTCTGCGTGGTCTCGAAACGCGGCGCAAAGCCGTCAGGATGGGTCTGTGCCCACAGGCGGGCGGCCTGCGGCATGAGCTGCGCGTAGGGCAGCAGGACCACGGTGCGGGCCGGGTGAGCGCCGCGTGCGCGCATGTGGGCCTCGATGCCGGCAAGCCCCTGCTGCCAACGAAAATCCGTGGTTTCTGTCACAATGCCGCAACTGTAGCCGCATTGCCTCATCGAACAAGGAGCCCTCATGGCCAGCGACCTGATCAAGCACGTTTCCGACGCCTCTTTTGAAACCGACGTCCTCAACGCCAGCCAGCCCGTGCTGGTGGACTACTGGGCCGAATGGTGCGGCCCCTGCAAGATGATTGCCCCCGTGCTCGACGAAGTGGCCGGTACCTACCAGGGCAAGCTGCAGGTCGCCAAGATGAACGTGGACGAGAACCGTGACATCCCGGCGAAGTTCGGCATCCGTGGCATCCCCACGCTCATGCTCTTCAAGGGTGGCCAGCTCGCTGCCACCAAGGTTGGTGCCATGAGCAAGGCCCAGCTGACCGCCTTCATCGACCAGCAACTGGCCTGAAGCCGTCCCGTCCGCTCTGAACAGGGCCGCCGACGCAATACTGCGCGGCGGCCTTTTTTCCTGTCATAATCACCAGCAATCGCCGGTTGGCTTCAAACCGGCTCGAGTTCCCGGCTGGCAAGACCCCGGCGTCTGCTCAGTCCCACATCCCCCCGATTGTTAGCCACACCCCACTGGGGCTCCTTCCATGCACTTAAACGAACTCAAGGTACTGCACGTATCTGAAATCCTCCAGCAGGCCGAGGCCCTCGAAATCGAGAACACTGGCCGCATGCGCAAGCAGGAGCTGATGTTCGCCATCATCAAGAAGCGCGCCAAGACCGGCGAACAGGTGTTTGCCGACGGCGTGCTGGAAATCCTGCCCGATGGTTTCGGCTTCCTGCGCAGCCCGGATTCAAGCTACACCGCCAGCACGGACGACATCTACATCAGTCCCAGCCAGGTGCGCCGTTTCAACCTGCACACCGGCGACATGATCGAAGGTGAAGTGCGCACCCCCAAGGATGGGGAACGCTACTTCGCGCTGAACAAGCTGGAGAAGGTCAACGGCGGCTCGCCGGAGACCAACAAGCACAAGGTGATGTTCGAGAACCTGACGCCGCTGTTCCCCAAGGTGCAGATGAAGCTGGAACAGGACATCAAGGGCGAGGAAAACATCACTGGTCGTGTCATCGACATCATTGCCCCCATCGGCAAGGGCCAGCGCGCCCTGATCGTCGCTCAGCCCAAGAGCGGCAAGACCGTGATGATGCAGCACATCGCGCACGCCATCTCTGCCAACTACCCCGACAGCTATCTGATGGTGCTGCTGATCGACGAGCGTCCGGAAGAAGTGACCGAGATGCAACGCACCGTCAAGGGCGAGGTGATCGCCTCCACCTTCGACGAGCCCGCCGCCCGCCACGTGCATGTGGCCGAGATGGTGATCGAGCGCGCCAAGCGCCTGGTCGAACTGAAAAAGGACGTGGTGATCCTGCTGGACTCCATCACCCGCCTGGCCCGCGCCTACAACAACGTGGTGCCCTCCTCCGGCAAGGTGCTGACCGGTGGTGTGGACGCCAACGCCCTGCAGCGCCCCAAGCGTTTCCTGGGCGCCGCCCGTAACGTGGAAGAAGGCGGTTCGCTGACCATCATCGCCACCGCCCTGGTCGACACCGGCAGCCGCATGGACGAAGTGATCTTCGAAGAGTTCAAGGGCACCGGCAACTCCGAAATCCACCTGGACCGCCGCCTCTACGAGAAGCGCGTTTTCCCCTCCATTCAGCTCAACCGCAGCGGCACCCGCCGCGAAGAACTGCTGCTGCAGCCCGAAATCCTGCAAAAAACCCGGATCCTGCGCCAGTTTCTCTACAACATGGACGAAATCGAGGCCATGGAAATGGTGCTCAAGCAGATGCGCGCCACCAAGACCAACAACGAGTTCTTCGACATGATGCGTCGGGGCGGCTGATCAGCTTGCGCAAGTCCTTGATTTACTTGTATAATCTGCGTTTTCGCGGAAAGTAGTCTGGGTGGTCCAGGCCGGCTCCCGCAACTAGAGGAAGCATCATGAAAGAAGGCATTCACCCGAACTACCGCGAAGTCTGCTTCGTGGACCTGTCCAACGGTTTCAAGTTCGTGACCCGTTCCTGCGCCAACGCCAAGGAAATGATCAAGATGGAAGACGGCCGCGAACTGCCGCTCTTCAAGCTGGACACCTCCAGCGAGTCGCATCCCTTCTACACCGGCACCCAGAAGTCGGTGGACAACATGGGCGGCCGCGTGGAGAAATTCCGCAACCGCTTCGGCAAGACCGCCGCCAAGTAAACCGGCCGCAGTTTTCCAGTCAAGGGCAGCCCGGTACGCCGCGCTGCCCTTTTCCATTCTGAAACCACACCGCTCTCTGGCATCATCGCCCTCGTGAACCAGCCCAGCCCCGCCATCGTTCCCCAGGGTGCCGTGCGCCGCTTGCCGCACCTCGCACTCTGGCTCTTTGCCCTGGCCTATGTGCTGCCCGGCTTCATCGGGCGAGGCCCCTGGCGCAGTGCCGACATCACGGCCTACGGTTATATGGCCGAACTGGCCGCGGGCCGCGCCAGCTGGCTGGCCCCGACCCTGCTGGGACAGCCCCCGGATGTAGACGGCCTGCTGCCCTACTGGCTGGGTGCCTGGGCCCTTCAGCTCGCCCCCGCCTGGATCCCGGCCGACTTCGCTGCACGCCTGCCGTTCATCGCCCTGCTGGCCCTGACCCTGATCGCGGTCTGGCAGGGGATCTATTACCTGGCGCGCAGCCCGCGGGCTCAGCCCGTGGCCTTTGCCTTCGGTGGCGAAGCCCGCCCCAACGATTACGCCCGAGCCATGGCCGACGGTGGCATGCTGGCCTTCATCGCCTGCCTGGGCCTGGCCCAGCTCTCGCACGAAACCACGCCGGCCCTGGCCCAGCTCTGCTTCACGGCCCTGAGCTTCTACGCTTTCGCCGCACTGCCCTACCGACGCTGGACACCGACTCTTTCGGCCATCACCGGCCTGACCGGCCTCACGCTCTCGGGCGGGCCCTCCATGGCCCTGCTGCTGGCCATCGGTGGATTGCTGGCCCATGTGCTGGACCGCAGCCAGTCCCAGTTGGATGCAGGTCATTACCGGCGCGACCTGAAGCGCCTGCTGGCCCTGATCGGCGGGATCATCCTGCTGGCCAGCGCGCTCGGGCTCTGGCGTTGGCGCATCGGCCTGCCCGCGCCCACCTGGCAGGCCTGGCATGGCCTGGGCAGTCTGCTGCTGTGGTTCACCTGGCCGGCCTGGCCACTGGTGCTGTGGACGCTGTGGCGCTGGCGCCGTCAGCTGTTCGGGCTGAGGCCCAGCCGCCACCTGTCGCTGCCCCTCTGGTACACCCTGATCACCGTGGGCGCCACGGTCATCACCCCCGCTGGCGATCGTGCCCTTCTGCTGGCCCTGCCGGCCCTGGCCACGCTGGCGGCCTTCGCCCTGCCCACGCTGGGGCGCAGCGTGTCGGCCCTGATCGACTGGTTCACCCTGCTTTTCTTCACCAGCTGCGCCATCGTCATCTGGGTGGTGTGGATCGCCATGTTGACAGGGCTTCCGCCGCAGCCCGCCGCCAACGTGGCCCGCTTGCTGCCCGGCTTCGAGCCGCGCTTCATCATCCTGCCCTTTGTCTTCGCCACCCTCGCCACCCTCGCCTGGGGCTGGCTGGTGAAGTGGCGCATCGGCCGCAACCGTTCGGCGCTCTGGAAGAGCATGGTGCTGCCCGCTGGCGGCGCTGCCCTGTGCTGGCTGCTGCTGACCACGCTGTGGATGCCGGCGCTGGACTTCGCGCGCAGTTATGTGCCGCTGGTGCGACGCATCGAAGCCACGGTGCAGCCCTCGGATTGCATCGCGCACTTCGGCCTCTCGCGTGGCCAGCTCGCGGCGCTCCAGGTACATGGCCGCCTGCGGCTGGAACCAGTCTCGGACCAGGCCCGCTGCGACTGGCTGCTCATTGATGCAGACATCGTGCGGCAGATCCCCGAGATCGTGAACCCGACGCAATGGCAGCGCCACACCGAGCTGGGCCACCCCCGAGCAGGTGAAGAAGACCTGGCCATCTACCGCCGCATCACGACGACACCGGCCACGCCTGCCCGCTGAGCCGTGCCCGAGTTCAAGACCATCGCACGCCATGCCGGCACGGTGCTGGTGGGCCAGCTGGCCACCATGGCCTTCGGCGTGACCGACACCATCGTCGCTGGCCGTTACGCCGAAGCCTCGCTGGCCGCCCTATCGGTCGGCTCGGCCATCTACATGAGCGTGTATGTCGGCCTCATGAGCGTGCTGCAATCCCTGTTGCCGGTCTGGTCCGAACTGCACGGGGCAGCCAAACCCGCACAGCTCGGGCACTCCTTCCGCCAGGCCCTGTACCTGTGGCTGGCGCTGGTGCTGGTGGGTCTGTCCATCCTGCTCAATCCCGGTTTCCTGCTCGACTGGGCCGACGTGCCCGTCGACCTGCGCAGCGAGGTGCTGGCCTATCTGGGCGTGCTCGCACTGGCCCTGCCGGCGGCCCTGATGTTCCGGCTCTATGGCACGCTGAACCAGAGCCTGGGCAAGCCACAGCTGGTCACCTGGCTGCAGCTGGGTTCGCTGTTCATCAAGGTGCCGCTCTCGGTCTGGTTCGCCTTCGGTGGCCTGGGCCTGCCGGCCCAGGGTGCGGCGGGCTGTGCCTGGGCCACACTGGTCGTGCACGTGGCCATGCTGGCACTGGCCCTGTGGCTGCTGCGCACGCGACCCCTGTATGCGCCCTACCGGCTTTGGCACAGCCCCGGCAAGCCTGACTGGCAAGTGCTGGCCGCCTTTGCCCGCCTGGGCGTGCCCAGCGGCCTGACCATCCTGATCGAGGTGACCTCTTTCACGCTGATGGCCCTGTTCGTGGCCCGCCTGGGCACCACGGCAGCGGCCAGCCATCAGATCGCCGCCAACCTGGCCGCCGTGCTCTACATGGTGCCGCTGGCCATCGGCATCGCCACCAGCGCGCGTACCAGCTACTGGCTGGGCGCAGGCCAGCCTGAGCGTGCGCGTCACGCCGTGGGCGTGGGCTTCGGCCTCGTGGCCGGCAGCGCCCTGGTGCTGGCCCTCACGCTGGTCGCCGTGCGCGCGCCCCTGGCAGCCATGTATGCCAGCAGTCCCGAGGTGGTGGCCCTGGCCGTGCCCCTGCTCTTCTGGACAGCGGTCTATCACCTCTTCGACGGCCTGCAGGCCTTGGGCGTGTTCGTGCTGCGCTGCTGGCGCATCACGCTGGCGCCTTTCCTGATCTACGCCGTGCTGCTCTGGGGCCTGGGCCTCTACGGTGGCTTCCTGCTGGCCTACCGCGGGCTCGGCCCCTGGCCGGCACTGCAGACCCCGGCAGCCTTCTGGATGGCCGGGGCTGCAGCGCTGGCCCTCGCGGCCCTGAGCTTCTGGCTGATGATCTGGCAGGTGCTGCGGCGCGAGCGCCGGTCCTGAAGCCGAAGAAGCCTTGGCCTCAGACCGCGGCCATCGCCGCGGGCCGAGCGGCCAGGCGCACGCGACTCGCAGGAAAGACGATGGCAAAGCGCGAGCCCTTGCCCGGCGTGCTCTCGATGCGCAGCTCCGCGCCATGGCGCTGTGCCACATGCTTGACGATGGCCAGGCCCAGGCCTGTGCCACCGGTGTCGCGCGAACGGCTGCGGTCCACGCGGTAGAAACGCTCGGTCAGGCGCGGAATGTGTTCGGGCGCAATGCCGGGCCCGCTGTCCTGCACGTAAAACTCCATGCGGCCGTCCTCGTGCGACAACCAGCCGCAGTGCACCTCGCCGCCAGCCGGCGTATAACGCACGGCATTGCTGACCAGGTTGGACAGCGCGCTGTGCAGCTCCGACGGCGTGCCGGCGAGCTCGCGGGCTGGCGCGGGCTCGAACACCAGAACTTGTGCCGGGCCGGTCATGGGCGGGTTGAGCAAGGTCGACAGGGCCTGGGCCTCCTGCTCCACCTGGCTCATCAGCCCCGGCAGTGACGACCATTCCGCGGCCCCGGGCAGGGGACTGCCTTCAAGACGCGAGAGCATCAGCAGATCGCTCACCAGGGACTGCATGCGGCCGGCCTGCTGTGCCATCAGGTCCAGATAGCGGGCGCGATCGGTGGCGTCCAACGGCAGGGTCTGCAGCGTTTCGACAAAACCCGACAGCACGGTCAGCGGGGTGCGGATCTCGTGCGAGACATTCGCCACGAAATCCCGTCGCATGGCCTCGGCCTGCTCGAACATGGTGACATCGCGCGAAAGCAGCAGGCGTCGACCCCCGCCGTAGTCGTGCAGATGCACCGACAGGCGCAAGGGATGGGTGCTGCTGTGGGTCCGCCCCTGCATGACCACGCTGGCCTGGTAATTGCCCCCACCCACATAGGCCGTGAAGGCCGGATCACGCACCAGGTTGACCATGTGCTGCAGCAGGTCACGCCCGGACTCCAGGCCGAAGTGCTGGGCCGCCGTCTGGTTGAACCACTCGATGCGCCCCTGCGCGTCCAGCAGCACCACGCCGTTGGGCGAGGCCTGCAAGGCCGCCAGGAAGTCCTGCAGGCGTCGATCGCTGTCACGCGTTTCATGCTCGCGCTGGCGTACCAGCCGGCGCGCGCGCTCGGCCACCTCGCCCCACAGGCCCAGCTTGAGCGGAACATCGGATACGTCGCCGTTGCGCAGCCATTGCAGAACCTGCAGACCACGCGTGAAATCGACCAGTACCCAGAGCAGGCCCATGACCAGCATGCCGGCCAGCCCGCCCCGGATCTGCAAGGCCTCGGGTGCCAGCCAGATGCCGATCACCGCCCCCAGGATCTGGAGCAGCAGAAAAAGAATGAGATGCAGGAGCATGAAACGACGACCCCGGGGACGGGACCGTCCTCAGCCCCGCAGCGCGGCAGGCACCGGCGCGGGTTGGGCCGACAGGCGGTAACCGGCACCACGCACGGTCTCCACCATGGCAGCGGCTTCGCCCAGCGCTTCGCGCAGGCGCTTGATGTGCACGTCCACCGTGCGTTCCTCGATGAACACGTGGTCACCCCAGACCTTGTCCAGCAGCTGGCCGCGGCTGTGCACGCGCTCGGCGTGGCTCATCAGGTACTGCAGCAGCTTGAACTCCGTGGGGCCGAGCTTGAGCGCCTGCTCGGCGTAGCTCACGCGGTGCGTGGCCGTGTCGAGCTTCAGGCCACCGATCTCCAGCGCCACGGCACCCTGCTCGGGCGCACGCCGGCGCAGCACGGCACGGATACGCGCCAGCATCTCCTTGGTGGAAAAGGGCTTGGCCATGTAGTCATCGGCACCGGCATCCAGGC
Organism: Hylemonella sp. GW821-FHT10B10; assembly: GCF_059415585.1. NCBI lineage: Bacteria > Pseudomonadati > Pseudomonadota > Betaproteobacteria > Burkholderiales > Comamonadaceae > Hylemonella > Hylemonella sp. GW821-FHT10B10. The sequence continues at coordinate 1,768,640 of NZ_JBWKNN010000001.1, forward strand.
CGGCCACGCGGTCGGCCTCGTCGCCGCGTGCGGTCAGCATGATGATGGGCACGGTCTTGGTCCGCGGGTCGTTGCGCCAGCGGCGTGCCAGGTTCAGGCCGCTTTCACCGGGCAACATCCAGTCCAGCAGCACCAGGTCGGGCAACACGGCATCGATCTCGCGTTGCGCCGCCAGGCTGTCGGGTGCCACCGTAGGCTGGAAACCGTTGTGACGCAGATTGACGGCGATCAACTCGGCGATCGCCGGCTCGTCTTCCACCACGAGTACAGCAGGTTGTTTCATTTGAGGACGGATTCGATCTCTTCGATGGAGGCATGCCGCACGTCGGCACCCTTGACGATATAGATGATGAGTTCTGCAATGTTTTTCGCATGGTCGCCGACACGCTCGATGGCCTTGGCGAGGAACAGCAGGTCCAGGCTGGGAGAGATGGTGCGGGGATCTTCCATCATGTAAGTGATCAGTACGCGCACGAAACTGTCGAACTCCTTGTCGATCAGATCGTCTTCCTTCAGGATGGCCACGGCCGTCGTCGTGTCGAGCCGGGCGAAGGCGTCGAGCGCCTTGCGCAGTTGGCCCGCGGCCAGATCGGCTGCCGTGCGCAGCTCGGAAGCCGGCAAGGCACGCGGCGCGCCGCTCTGGATGATGGACAGCACCATGCGCGCCATCTTCTCGGCCTCATCACCGGCCCGCTCAAGATTGGCAATGGCCTTGGAGATCGCCATCAGCAGGCGCAGGTCGCGGGCCGTAGGCTGGCGCCGCGCAATGATGGAGGAGATCTCGTGGTCCAGCTCGATCTCCATGGCGTTGACGCGGTGCTCCAGCTCGATCACCTGCTGGGCCGAATCGGTGTTGAGACGCGCCAGGGCCTGCACGGCCTGCTGCAGCTGGGCCTCGACCAAGCCGCCCATTTCCATGACGCGGCTGGAGACGGAACTCAGTTCACTGTCGAACTGGGTGGATAGGTGTTTGTCAGGCATGTTCATTTCCTCTTTAGCCGAAGCGACCGGTGATGTAGTCTTCCGTTTCCTTGCGCGTGGGCTTGAAGAACATCTGCTCGGTGGAGCCGAACTCCACCAGGTCACCCAGGTACATATAGGCCGTGTAGTCGCTGCAGCGAGCCGCCTGCTGCATGTTGTGCGTGACGATGACCACCGTGTAGTCGTCCTTGAGCTCGGTGATCAGCTCCTCGATCTTGGCGGTGGAGATCGGGTCCAGCGCCGAGCAGGGTTCGTCCAGCAGGATGACTTCAGGCTTGATGGCGATACCGCGTGCGATGCACAGGCGCTGTTGCTGGCCGCCTGATAGGCTGGAGCCACTCTGCTTGAGCTTGTCCTTGACCTCGTTCCAGAGCGCGGCCTTGCGCAGGGCCCATTCGACGCGCTCTTCCATATCGGTGGCGCTGAGCGACTCGAACAACTTGATGCCGAACGCCACGTTGTCATAGATGGACATCGGGAAGGGTGTGGGCTTCTGAAACACCATGCCCACCTTGGCGCGCAGCAGGGCAACGTCTTCCTTGCTGGTCAGCAGGTTCTCACCGTCGAGCAGCACCTGCCCTTCGGCGCGCTGGTCCGGGTAGAGCTCGAACATGCGGTTGAACACGCGCAGCAGGGTGGATTTGCCACAACCGGATGGGCCGATGAAAGCCGTCACCTTGTTCTGCGGAATGTCCAGGTTGATGCTCTTGAGCGCATGGAACTTGCCGTAGAAGAAGTTCAGGTCACGCACCGAGATCTTCGGGGCAGGCGTGTCGGCCGGAGCGGAAGTGGGGTCCATGGGTTGCCTTGCTTGGGAGTATTCGCTGGTGTACACGTCGTCAACCTTTGTTGCGCGTCAGCACGCGCGCGATGATGTTGAGCCCGAGCACGGTCACCGTGATCAGCAGCACGCCAGCCCAGGCCAGATGCTGCCAGTTCTCGTACGGGCTCATGGCAAATTTGAAAATCGTCACCGGCAGGCTGGCCATCGGGTCCCCGAGGTTCGAGGTCCAGAACTGGTTGTTCAGCGCCGTGAAAAGCAGCGGCGCGGTCTCGCCCGAGATGCGGGCCACCGCCAGCAGCACACCCGTGACCACACCGGCGCGCGCCGCGCGCAGCGTGATCATCAGGATGACCTTCCACTTGGGCGTGCCCAGGGCGTAGGCGGCCTCGCGCATGGCGGCAGGTACCAGCTGCAGCATGTTCTCGGTGGTGCGGATCACCACCGGAATCACGATCAGTGCCAGGGCCATCACACCGGCCCAGCCGGAGAAGGACTTGAAACGCGCCACCACCACCGCGTAGACAAACAGTCCGATCACGATGGAGGGCGCCGACAGGAGGATGTCATTGACGAAACGTGTCACCTCGGCCAGCCAGCCCTTGGGGTCGTACTCGGCCAGGTAGATGCCGGCCATGATGCCAACGGGCGTGCCGATGAAGGTGGCCAGCAGCACCATCAGGAAAGAACCGTAGATGGCGTTGGCGATGCCACCGGCCTCGTTGGGCGGAGGGGTCATCTGCGTGAAGGTAGCCCAGGCCAGGCCACCCAGGCCCAGGCGCAGTGTTTCCCACAGGATCCAGAACAGCCAGAACAGGCCAAACCCCATGGCGCTCAGGGACAGCGCAAGTGCGAGGATGTTGACACGCTTGCGCCGCTGGTAGGCGACGCTGCGAAGCTGATCTTGCGCGTTCATGACTTGACTCCCTCGCTCTTCTTGAGTTGCTGCAGCAGCAGCTTGGACAGCGAGAGCACGACAAAGGTGATGAAGAACAGCACCAGGCCCAGGTAGATCAGCGAAGCCTGGTGCAGACCGCTGGCGGCCTCGGCAAACTCGTTGGCCAGGGCCGAGGTGATGCTGTTGGCGGCGTCGAAGACGCTGAGTGTGTTGAGCTGGTTCATGTTGCCGATGACGAAGGTCACGGCCATGGTCTCGCCCAGGGCGCGGCCCAGGCCCAGCATGATGCCGCCAATCACACCGGCCTTGGTATAAGGCAGCACAACTTTGGAGACCACCTCCCAGGTGGTGGAGCCCAGGCCATAGGCCGACTCCTTGAGCAGGGGGGGGGTCACTTCAAACACATCGCGCATCACGGCGGCGATGAAGGGAATGATCATGATGGCCAGGATGATGCCTGCCGACAGGATGCCGATGCCCACCGGGGGCCCCGACACCAGTGCGCCCAGATAGGGCACGCCTGTCAGCAGTTTTTGCAGCGGCTGCTGTACATAGGTGGCCAGGATAGGACCGAACACCAGCAGACCCCACATACCGTAGACGATGGAAGGCACGGCCGCCAACAGTTCGATGGCGGTGCCCAGCGGGCGCTTGAGCCAGGCCGGGCACATTTCAGTCAGGAAGAGGGCAATGCCGAAACTCACCGGCACCGCGATCAGCAGCGCGATGATGGAGGTGGCCAGGGTGCCGTAGATCATCACCAGGCCACCGAAGTTTTCCTGCACCGGATCCCACACCGGGCTGGTCAGGAAACCCAGGCCGTAGCGTTCGATGGCGGGCCAGGCGCCCACCAGCAGGGACAACAGGATGCTGGCCAGCAGCGCCAGGGTCAACCACGCCGCGCCTTTGGCAAGCCAACCGAACAGGACGTCGAACCAGGCTCCGGTTCGGGACAGTGGCGCGGACGGGGAAGAACTCATGACGTGCTGGTTTTTCAGGGTGGATTACTTGAACGCGACAGCCTTACCCGAACTATCCTTGATCTGGCCCCAGGCCTTCTCAATGGCGGTCTTCACGCTGGCGGGCATGGGCACGTAGTCCAGGTCGTCGGCCATCTTGTCGCCGTTGGCGTAGGCCCAGGAGAAGAACTTCAGGGCGGCAGCGGCGTTGACCGGCTTGTCCTGGCTCTTGTGCATCAGGATGAAGGTGGCGCCGGTCATGGGCCAGGCGTCCTTGCCGGGCTGTTCGGTCAGGATCTGGTAGAAGCTCTTGGCCCAGTCGGCACCGGCAGCAGCGGCCTTGAAAGCCGTGTCATCAGGCGCGACGAAGTTGCCGTTCTTGTTCTTCATCAGGGCGTAGACCATCTTGTTCTGCTTCACGTAGGCGTACTCGACGTAACCGATCGAGTTGGGCAGGCGGCCCACGAAAGCGGCCACGCCTTCGTTGCCCTTGCCACCGGCGCCCGTGGGCCAGTTCACGGCGGTGCCTTCACCGACCTTGTCCTTCCACTCAGTGCTGACCTTGCTCAGGTAGTTCGTGAAGATGAAAGTGGTACCCGAGCCATCGGCGCGGCGCACCGGGGCGATGGCGGCGTCGGGCAGGTTCAGGCCGGGGTTCACGGCCTTGATGGCCTCGTCATTCCACTTGCTGATCTTGCCCAGGTAGATGTCGGCGATCAGTGCGCCCGTCAGCTTGAGCTGGCCGGCGGCGATGCCGGGGATGTTCACCACGGGCACCACGCCGCCGATCACGGTGGGGAACTGCAGCTGGCCCTTCTTCTCGAGCTCTTCGTCCTTCAGCGGCATGTCGGAAGCGCCGAAGTCCACGGTCTTGGCGTCGATCTGGCGGATGCCAGCACCCGAACCGACCGACTGGTAGTTGATCTTGACGCCGGTGCTCTTGTTGTATTCAGAAGCCCACTTGGCGTACAGGGGGGCGGGGAAACTGGCGCCGGCGCCGGTCACGTCCTGGGCCGAGGCCAGGCTGGCACCGGCCAGCAGGGCCACGGCGGACAGGCTGAGCATGGCTTGCTTGAAAGTCGTTTGCATCAAAAACTCCTGAGGGTTGGTTGGAGAGATGGGCAAACTTTAAGAAGCTTTTATGTCAGCCGTATGACAGGTGCGTCGCGAATCCGGGCTTTCGCGTGTCGCAATTCTGTCACGAAAACGACACGAAGCCCACCTAAGCTGAGCTACCCCCTGACCTGCCCCCCCCACCAAGATGCCCTTGCCCGCCTCCCCGCTCCGCCGCCAACTCCTGCTCGGTACCGCTCTGGGCAGCCTGCTGCCACGCACCCAGGCCCAGCCCCTGAAAGCCGGCAGCGCGGCCCGGGCGCCGGAAATCGTGCAGATCGTAGACGTCTCGGCCAGCCAGCTCGACGTTTCACGCGACTTCCTGATCGGCTCGCGCGCCGCCTGGCAGGAGTTCAACGCCCGTGGCGGCTGGCGTGGCCGCGCCGTGCAACACACTGTGCTGGAAGTGGACGGCAGCCTGCCCAGCCTGCAGCTGGCGGTGGAAACCGTGCGCGCCCAGCCCCAGTGCCTCGCCCTGTGTGGCACGGCCGGCGACCACATCGCCGCGAAACTGGTGGATCTGCTGCGCAACGACCCACTGGAAATCGCGCATGTCGCGCCCTGGTTGCACCAGGACCTGACACCTGATGTGCAGGCCCGCACCTTCCCCATCTTCGCCTCGCGCCAGGAACAGATCAGCCACGCGCTCAAGTCCCTCTCGGTGATCGGCGTGCCTGCACTCGGCGTGGTCTACGCCTCGACGCAGGAACAGCGCCTGTACCAGGCCGAGGTGCAGCGCGTGGCCGCAGACCTGAAGCTGCAGCTCGTTCCCTACGCACCCACGGGTACCCTGCAGCAACTGGGCCAGCAGCTCACGCCCCAGACCCCACCCATCCTGCTCTTCGTGGGCGGCACGCCCGAACTCGCGCAGTTCACCCTGGGCCTGGAAAAGCAGAACCGCCAGCGCTACGTCATCGGCCTGGCCGACGTCAACCTGCAGACGCTGAACCAGCTGGGCCAGTCGCGCAACACCCCCGTCATGGCAACGCAGGTCGTGCCCATGGTCACGGCCGGCCTGTCCATCGTGCGGGCCTACCGCGAAACGCTGAACCGCCTCTTCGACGAACCCCCCACCCCGCAAAGCCTGGCCGGCTACATCGCCGCGCGTTATGCGCAGGACATGCTGCTGACCCTGGAGCCCGGCGCCACGCGCGCCCAGGTGCTGCTGGCTTTCCAGCGCCGCACCCAGCTCGACCTGGCGGGTTTTCGCATCAGCTTCCAGTCGCAACGGCGCACCAGCGCTTACGTGACGCAGAGCATGCTGACAGCGGACGGCCGCATCCTCGGCTAAAAACTTGTGCCTCCATCGACTTTGCAAGCTCTGAGGCCGGGTACCATGGCCCCGACTCCAATTCAAACGCACGCATGAAAAACGGCACCGACCTCGCCGCCATCGACCTGGGCTCCAACAGCTTTCGCCTGGAGATCGCGCAGCTGGACCACGGCCTGCTCAAGCGCCGCGAGTACCTCAAGGAAACGGTGCGCCAGGGCAACGGCCTGGATGCCGAACGCAACCTCACGGCGGACGCCATGCAGCGCGGCTGGGACTGCCTGGGCCGCTTTGCCGAGCGCCTGGCCGGTTTCAAGAAAAACCAGGTGCGCGCCGTCGCCACCCAGACCCTGCGCGAAGCACGCAACCGCGAAGTCTTTCTGGAGCGCGCTCAGCAGATCCTCGGTTTCCCCATCGACGTGATCTCAGGCCGCGAGGAAGCGCGCCTGATCTACCAAGGCGTCGTCCACTTGCTGCCCCAATCCAACGAGCGCCGTCTGGTCGTCGACATCGGCGGGCGTTCCACCGAGCTCATCCTGGGCCAGGGTTACCGCCCGCGTTTCATGGACTCCTACCGCGTGGGCAGCGTGGCATGGTCCATGCGTTATTTCCCCGAAGGCGACTTCACTGCCGAGGCTTTCGAGACCGCCGAAGTGGCCGCCCAGGCCGTGCTGGACGAAGCGCTCAACAGCTGCCGCCGCGCAGATTGGGATGTGGCTTATGGCTCGTCAGGCACTGTGGGTGCTGTGGGTGACGTACTGCAAGCCGCTGGCTGGGCCGAAGGGCTGGTCACGCGCGAGGGCCTGGACTGGCTACTGGACCGCCTGCTCAAGGCCGGCAGTGCCGAACGCCTGCGCATAGAAGGCATGAAGGACGACCGGCGCGCCGTCATCGGCGGCGGTGTCAGCGTGCTGCGCGCCCTCTTCACCCTGCTGGACATCGAGGAAATGCACGTGGCGCAGGGCGCATTGCGCCATGGCGCGCTCTATGACCTGCTGGACCGCGAGCACGAACAGAGCGACCAGCGCAGCACCAGCGTACAAAGACTGGCCCGCAACTTCAACGCCGACCCGGCCCAGGCCCGCCGCGTGAGCCAGGTGGCCGAAGCCCTGTTGCAACAGTTGGCCCACGGGAACGAACTGCCCGACCTGGAGCGCTACCTGCACAAACTAGGCTGGGCCGCGCAGCTGCACGAGATCGGCAGCGCCATCTCGCACAGCGACTACCACAAGCATGGCGCGTACATCCTGGACAACGCCGACGCGGCTGGCTTCACCATGAACGAGTTGCACCGCCTGGGCCAGCTCGTGCTGGGCCACCGCGGCAAGCTGCGCAAGTTGGACCTGGAGCTTGGCGATGAGGCCTTCACCCTGCAGCTCATGGCCCTGCGTCTGGCCGTCATCCTCTGTCACGCAAGGCGTGATCCGGACCTGCAAGGCCTGAAACTGGCGTGGAACGGGAGACGTGAAGTTCAGCTCACCTGCCGCGCGGACTGGGTGCAGCGCTACCCGCAGTCAGCCCATCTGCTGCTGGAAGAAGTGCAGGCCTGGCAGAAAACCGCCTGGGCACTGGAAGTCCTGAACGCGGACTGACTCTCTCCGATACTGAGTCAGACGGCGCCGGTATCGGTACCGTTTGACGGGCCCCTAGCGCGAGATCTTGCGCTCGATCTCGACCACGGCCCCCGACCTGAAAGTGATGACCGTCAGCGTATCTGGGTCCTGCGGATGCGGGAAGTAGCTCCAACTCTTCTCTTCAGGCAAACCCCTGAGGGCGTTGTTGGCAACCACCGATTCGTGATCAGGCTTACCTACGCGCGCGAGGACTTCGCCCTCAGACATGCCCTTGCGGATGAAACCGCGCTCGCGGGCATCCTGGGCAAAAGCCACGAAACTGGCAACAAGCAGCAGAGGCAGGACAAGTGCTCGGAAAATGTTCATGTGTGATTCCCCTTGATGGCGCTTTGGAGAGTGCACGAGAAGGGGTTTGACACCATGGCCAGACGGTCATCGCGCGTTCCTCCCATGCTCAGGTCAAGCGCTTCATTTATATCTGAAATCGACCAGAAACAGGCTGAACCGCGCTGGGCTTCAGGCCAGCCAGCCCGCGCGGCGCAAGGTCTGCAACAAACCCTCGGCGAACCGGCGGTACCCCTGGGCATTGGCGTGCACGGTGTCGGCGCGCCAATCGGGTTTGGACAACACAGAAGCCCAGCCACCCTCATGCAAGGGAAGCTTCAACTCCTGCGCCAGCTCGGCATACAGCGGATGATCCTTCAGGCTGCCCGTGCCAGCCGCCAGCAGCGAGACCTGGGGCACAGCAACCAGCAACACCTGGGCACCGCTTGCACTGGCCGTGCGGCAGATCGTGCGTATCGTCTCCTTGGCCCCGGCCGCACTCATTTGGCGCAGAAAGTCATTGCCGCCGATGCTCACGATGACCAGCTTGGGCTGCTGCTCCTGCAGCAAAGTCGGCAAGCGCGCCAGTGCCTGGGCCGTGGTGTCGCCCGAGATGCCACCGTTCACCACCTGCCAACCTGTCAATGCCTGCAGCACCGCGGGGTAAGCCGTGTCCGCCGTAGCGCCTACACCCAAAGTCAGAGAATCCCCCAAGGCCAACACCGTGCTGCCAGCGGGCAAGGGTTGGGCCTGGGGCACGCGCTTGCCGCAGGCGGACAGCAAGGCGGCAACCGCCAGGACCCCGAACAGATGGCGACGGGACCGATGAAGATAAGAAGGAATCATGGGGAACGCCTAGGTTAACGGGCAACGCTGCAAAGCGGCGACATCCAAGTTGAAGGACCAGTCAGGCCACAGGTGCTAGGGATGGAGCTTTTCACCATGGGCTAGCATTTCGACAAACTGAGCGATCTTCCTTGCGCGAGTTTCCACCTTTTTGACGTTCTGGATTCTGAAAAGGATGGCGTATCGGTTCTGGCTATTGAGCGTGGCAAAAAACGCCTTGGCCTTTTTGTTGGCATCGAGGGCTTTTTGCAGGTCATCAGGGATGGTCGATTGGCTCGCTGACAAATACGCCCTCTCCCAGCGACCATCTTGCTTGGCTCGCTCGACTTCATCCATTCCAGCGGCTTGCATTCTTCCTGCAGAGATAAGCGCCTCAGCTTTTGCTTTGTTGATCTTGGACCAGATACTTCTGGCAGTCCTGGGCGTGAATCGCTGGAGCCAGTAGTGATCGCTCTCTGTCTTCTTTTGACCATCAATCCAGCCGTGACAAAGCGCGCTTTCGAGAGCTTCGGCATAAGTGACGGTTTTTTGATTGGCGGTCCTTTTTGCAAGGCGAAGCCACGCACCGGCTCTCGCGCGTCCATTGAGTTCAAGCCAAGACTCCCACTCGGCTTGATTCGCAAAGGTGAGTATCGGATCGCTCATTGCATTTGTAAGGGACCTGGGGTGATATGGATCGCAAGAGTGCAGAACGGCATGAACGATTATTCATCCTCGCGATTTTCCTGCCGCAATCTAAGTGCTTGTTTTATTTGAAGAATTTTCACGAATATAGCGCAGGGCCCCGTTCCTGGCAGGACGTTTAAGCCCGCCGTGTTTACGCAAACACCCGGCCATGCCGCTGCCCGGCAAGTCCCTGGTCTTTTTAGATCTGCCGCGCCAAGGCCTGTCCAGCCTTCACCTCCGTCCCAGTGTCCAGCCCATCCGCCAGTTCCATCTCCTTCGGTGCCAGCACCACGATGGTCGAGCCGTGTTCGAACCACCCCATCTCCTGCCCACGCCTGAGTGGGGCGTTGCAATCGATCACCTGCTCGCCTCGGTAGCCGTGGTGCAGGTTCAGGTCCAGGAAATGCAGGCGTACGCTGGCCACCAGGATGGCGCCCACGGGCACGATGGTCAGCACCTGGCCTGAGGGCAGCGCGGCCTCGATCACCGCGCGGTCGTTACGGCAGTAGAGGCTGGGCACACGCTTGAGCGCGATGGGGTTGACGTTCCACATATCGCCCTGGATGTGCCTGACGCGTTTCACCGTGCAGTCCGCTGGCGCATGAAAGCGGTGGTACATGCTGGCGCGCAGGCGCAGGGTGACGTAGCTACCGCCCTGGTGTTTTTCTGCCAACTCGGCACTCCCTAGCAGATCCGTGAGGCTGTAGGGCATGCCCTTGATCTGCAGCAGTTCATCGCCTGCGATGCGGCCGTGGCCGCCGACGATGCCGTCGCTGGGGCTGCAGACCACCTGGGGGTCGGCATCAAAAGGCCGTGCGCCTTCTTTCAGTTCACGCACAAAACAGTCATGGAGGCTGTCGAAGTTCTGTTTTTTGGCCTCGCTCAGGTCCAGATCACCAAAAAACTTGAACAGGGCAATGGAGGCCCTGCGTACCAGCGGCTGGCGCACCTTGCTGAAACGCCCCATGAACCGCGTCAACGCCACGCGGGGCAGGCGGTTGGTGAGCACGAAGTTCAGGCCTTCCTGTTGCAGAAGGCGGTCGCGTAATGTCTTGAATGTCATCTGGTTTTCACATGCCTGTCAAATGATTTGAATACAAAGAGTCATCGTCGTTTCACACGGCTGCCCAAAAGGAAACCGCAAGGACCATGACTTACGAACTCGCCTGGATTGCCGGCGCCGCTGGCGCCACCCTGCCCTATATCAAACGTCGGCTTGAGCTCTCGCGTGCCAAGCACCCGTCCCTGGCCGGCCACTCGCGCATGGCCAAGCGCCTGGCACGCTGGATCCCGGGTTACGCCTATGACGAGGCCACCTTCTACGCCTGCGACGGCGCGCCCGACACGGTGGCGCAACAGCGCCGCGCCAGCTTTCTGGCCCTGGCCGGCCGGCTGCAGGCCAAGGCCCCGCAGTCGATCGCGCTGACCAAGGCAGCACGCGAAGGCCTGCCGGACCTGCGCTTCACGGGCGCCTATCGTGTGCCCTACCAGTTCAGCCCCTACCTGCGCCAGCACCTGCAGGTGGGCGGTTTTGTGCAGGCCAGCGAGGGCGTGAGCGTGACGGACATCGACGGCAACCGCTACATCGACCTCACCGGCTCTTACGGCGTGAACGTCATGGGCATGGATTTCTACAAGTCCTGCATCGCGGCGGGCTGCGCAATAGCGCAGGATCTGGGCCCCGTGCTCGGCGCCTACCACCCCTGCGTCGCCGACAACGTGGCGCGGCTGCAGCAGATCAGCGGACTGGACGCCGTGTCCTTCCACATGAGCGGCACCGAAGCCGTGATGCAGGCCGTGCGCCTGGCGCGTTACCACACGGGCAAACGCCATCTGGTGCGCTTCTGCGGCGCCTACCACGGCTGGTGGGAAGACGTGCAGCCCGGCCCGGGCAACCCCCTGCCCCCGCGCGAGACCTACACCCTGCGTGATATGCATGAGGCCAGCCTCAAGGTGCTGCGCACCCGCCGCGACATCGCCTGCGTGCTGATCAACCCGCTGCAGGCCCTGCATCCCAACAAGAACGCGCCCGGTGATTCCACCCTGCTCGACAGCAGCCGCAGTGCCGGCTACGACCGCGCGGCCTACACGCGCTGGCTGCAGCAGCTGCGCGAGGTCTGCACCGAACGCGGCATCGTGCTGATCTTCGACGAAGTCTTCCTGGGCTTCCGCCTGGCGGCGCGCGGTGCGCAGGAGTACTTCGGTATCCAGGCCGATCTCGTCACCTACGGCAAGACCCTGGGCGGCGGCCTGCCGGTGGGCGTGGTCTGCGGCAAGAGGACGCTGATGCAGCGTTTCCGCGAGGATAAGCCGGCCGATATCTGCTTCGCGCGCGGCACCTTCAACGCCCACCCCTATGTGATGGGCGCCATGAACGAATTCCTGCGCCGGCTGGAAACACCCGCGGTGCGCGCGATCTACCAGGATCTGGACACCACCTGGGACACGCGCCGCGAGCGCTTCAACGCCCGCATGCTGGCCGAGGGCTTGCCGCTGCAGGCGGCGAACATGAGCAGCGTCTGGACGCTGAGCTACACCCGGCCCTCGCGCTACAACTGGATGCTGCAGTACTACCTGCGCGATCATGGCCTGGCCCTGAGTTGGGTAGGGACGGGGCGCTTCATCTTCAGCCTGAACTTCAGCGAAAGCGATTTCGAGGACATGCTGGAGCGTTGTGTACAGGCCGGCCTGCAGATGCAGCGTGATGGCTGGTGGTGGCAGGCCCCGGGTCAGACGAACAAATCCATCAAGCGCGGACTGCTGCGGGAGATGCTGCGCCATCTGGTGCGGCGCTGAGCAAGTAAAACCCCGGGGCGGCAAACCGCACCGGGAAACGAGTTCAACCTTGCTGACGGGCCAGCTCGGCCTCGTGCTCGGCACGCTCCTCGAGCAGGTACTCGGGTTTGGCGATCAGTTCGCCCTGCAGCAGGTACAGCGGAGATTTCCAGTAGAGCAGGATGTCGTGGAAGGGGTCGGTGATGATCTTGGTGGCCCAGACGATGCCGGTGTACAGACTCTGGCTCACGGCCAGCTGCAGCACGCGGAAGGTAAGACCGCCCACGCCCAGCCACAGCCAGAGCCAGCCGACGTTGAGCACGTAGCCACTGGGTTGGCTGTGCGCCTCCAGCAGGCCGAAGAAGTCCGGCTGCAGCCAGAGCACCACGGGCAGGCCGGCCCAGACGGCCATGAGTACCACCTTGCGCTGCAGGTTGTAGCCCACCTTGATCTCTTCCTTGTACTCGTGCGTGGCTTGGTTCACCTCGTCGTAACCCTTGGGCTCAAAAAAGAAGTGGCCCGACTGGCGCGAGACCATGGAGATCAGCCAGGCGATGAGCGCAGCCACCGGCGGCTGGATGAAGAGGAAGGCATAGGCCACCAGGAAGGAGATGGCGCTCAACAGGTGCAGGGACTGGTTGATGCGACTGTGGTGGTAATAGCGATGGTCGTCCCAGCGCTGGACCTTGAGGGCTTGCAGGAATTGGCTCACAAAGACTCCTTGGTGTGTCGTGAAAACGAGAGGGCAGCAGGGCTGCGCCTGGGTGCATGGTCGGGCCCGCGCGTGAAAGAACGATGACAGCGCAACACCTGTCATCAAAATTTCACAGGCCACCGACGCGATGGCGCCACGCTGTCATCGAACTGAGATAAACGGTGCGCAAGATGGCGGCATGAAACCCGACACCACCGACCTGCTGATCGAAGACCTGCCCGCGGCACAGACGCATCTGCGTGTTGCTGTGGTCACCGAGACCTACCCGCCCGAGATCAATGGCGTGGCGCTCACGCTGCAGCGTGTGGTGCTGGGCCTGCGCGACCGCGGCCACCATGTGCAGCTGGTGCGCCCGCGCCAGGGGGGCGATGGGCCGGCCACACCCCATGAACACGGCAAGGACGTGCTCATGCGCGGCATGTCCATTCCGCGTTACCCGCACCTGCAGCTGGGCCTGCCCTCACGCCGCCAGCTCGAACCCCTGTGGACGCTGCAGCGGCCAGACTTGGTGCACATTGCCACCGAAGGCCCACTGGGCTGGTCGGCACTGCGGGTGGCGCGCAAGCTGCGCATCCCCACCACCTCGGATTTCCGCACCAATTTCCACGCCTACAGCAGCCACTACGGCATGGGCTGGCTCAGCAAGCCCATCATGGCCTACCTGCGTCGTTTCCATAACCAGACGCTGACCACCATGGTACCCACGCGTGGCCTGGCCGAGCGTCTGGCCCAGGCCGGCTTCGAGCGCCTGCAGGTGGTGGCGCGCGGTGTGGACACCAGCATCTTCGACCCGGCCCGCCGTGACGAGACGTTGCGCACCACCTGGGGGGCCACGCCCGACACCCCCGTGCTCCTCTGTGTAGGCCGCCTGGCGCGTGAAAAAAACCTGCCCCTGCTGGTGCGCGCCTATGCGCAGGCGCGGCTGGTGCAGCCCGACCTGAAACTCGTGCTGGTGGGTGACGGCCCTCTGCGCGCCGAGCTGCAGACCCTGGCGCCCGACGCCATCCTGACGGGCCAGCTCGACCGGCTGGAGCTGGCGCGGCATTACGCCAGCGCCGACATCTTCGGCTTCCCCAGCCAGACAGAAACCTTCGGCAACGTGGTGCTCGAAGCCATGGCCAGTGGCCTGGCGGTGCTGGCCTACGACTACGCCGCGGCCTCGGAAAACATCACACCCGGCCGCACCGGCCTGTTGGTGGGCATGGACGATGAAGAGTCCTTCGTACGCCAGCTCACCGAATTGACACAGGACGCCGGCCTGCGGCTGCGGCTGCGCGGCGCGGCGCGTGACGTCGCCCGGCAGAACGACTGGGCGGGCATCGTGGCGCAGATCGAAAGCGTGATGAAGCTGGCCGTGGCCGGACACATCACGTCCGGCGGCCAGCCGCTCTCAATCCCCGCGCAGCAGGTGGCCTGAGAGAGTCTTCAGCCCGGGCCGGCGGCCGCGGCGCCAGAGTGTGCCGACGATGAACAGGATCAGGCCCAGACCACCCAGGGCCATGACTCGTTGCGCCGGCAGTTCCAGGGCGACCAGGCCGGCATAGAGACCCAGCATCAGCAGGATGCTGAGGTTCTCGTTGAAGCCCTGCACCGCGATGGACTGCCCTGCTGTCAGCAGGCGGTGGCCGCGGTGCTGCAGCAGCGCGTTCATGGGCACCACCATCATGCCCCCCAGCGCCCCCACGGCCAGCAGCACGGGCACGGCAACGCGCCAGTCGGAGATGAACAACGCACTCACCATGCAGGCGCCCATGAGCTGGCCCAGCGGCAGCACCGCCGTGGCGTAACGCAGGCGCAGGCGACTGGCCACGAGCACTGCCCCCCCCACCACCCCGAGGGCCACGATGCCCTGCAGGTAAGCCGCCTGGTCCAGGCCCAGGTCCAGCGCCTGCACGGCCCACAGCAGCACGGCGAACTGCAGCATGGCACCCAGGCCCCAGAACACCGTGGTCACTGTCAGCGAAAGGCCGCCGCTGCGGTCGCGCCAGAGCATGGCATTGGCGTGCCGGAAATCCGCCAGCATCTGCAGCGGACGGCGACCGCGCACCGGATAGCGCGCGCCGCTGGGCACGATGCGCAGATTGCACAGGGCCGAGAAGCTGTACAGCAACACCACAAAGGCCAGGGAGACGTTGAGCGTGGGCGTCGAGGCACCAGCCGAGAGTGGCCACCATGTGCCAACCCAGGCCGCGACCGGCGACTGCAGCCACAGCGGCGCCACCAGCAGACCGCCCAGCACCGTGCCCAACAGCACCGAGATCACCACCGTGGATTCGACCCAGCCGTTGGCGGCCACCAAGGCAGCCGGTGGCACGCTTTCGGTCAGCAGACCGTACTTGGCCGGCGCATAGGCCGAGGCCCCCAGCCCGACCAGCGCAAAAGCCAGCATGGGATGTACGCCATACAGGAGCGCCAGCGCGCCCAGCAGCTTGAGCCCGTTCGTCCAGGCCATGAGACGGCGCTTGCAGACCGCGTCGGCCAGCGCCCCGATGAAGGGCGCCAGGAAGACATAAGACAGCGTGAAGCTGAACTTGAGCAGAGGCGCCCACCAGACCGGCGCACCCAGTACCTGCAGGTGCGCGATGGTGACGATGAGCAGGGCGTTGTCGGCCAGCGAAGAAAGAAACTGGGTGGCCATCAGCCACCCGAAACCCTGCGGCAAATCCCTGGACACTAGACAGGCACCGCCGCACGAGCCGGCGTGGCCGACCGGGCCAGGCTCTCCATGCCCACCGCACCGGCCATGGCTTGCACGGCCAGGGCATTGCGCCGGCCCACACCCTGGTAGGCAATGCCCAGGGCCTGCAACTGCTGCGGGTCGTACAGGTTGCGACCGTCCAGGATGAGCGGCTGACGCAGCGTATCGCGGATCTGCTCGAAATCCGGGTTGTGGAACTGTTTCCATTCGGTCACGACCAGCAGCGCGTCTGCGCCCTCCAGGGCAGCATAGGCATCGGCCATGAAACGCACGCGAGAGAGGCCGGGGTCGATGTCGGCCAGGTCTTCGGCCAGCACACGCTGGGCCGCGTCCATGGCCACCGGATCGTGCACCTGGACCTCGGCACCGCGCTGCAGCAGCTGGCGGATCAGCCCGCGGCTGGGTGCCTCGCGCATGTCATCGGTCTGCGGCTTGAAAGCCAGGCCCCAAAGGGCAAAACGCCGTCCCTGCAGGTCTGCACCAAAGTGCGCCATGACACGATGGGTCAGCACCTGGCGCTGGGCCTGGTTGATGCGCTCCGTGGCTTCGACCAGATGCATCTGACTGCCATGCAGCTGCGCTGTCTGCATCAGCGCGCGCGTGTCCTTGGGGAAACAGCTGCCGCCATAACCCGTTCCCGCGTAGAGAAAACTCGGGCCGATCCGGCTGTCGCTACCGATGCCGCGGCGTATCGCGTCCACATCAGCACCCACAAGATCGGCCAGGTTCGCCATCTCGTTCATGAAGGAGATGCGTGCGGCCAGCATGGCGTTGGCCGCGTACTTGGTGAGTTCGGCACTGCGCACGTCCATCCAGACGGTGCGCTCGTGATGCCGGTTGAGCGAGGCGTAAAGTCGTGTCATGGCGGCGCGCGCCAAGTCACCCATGGCGCCATCGGGCAGACCGATCACGATACGGTCCGGGCGCATGAAGTCATCGATGGCCGCCCCCTCCTTGAGGAACTCGGGGTTGGAGATCACCGCGCAAGGCAGTTCGGAACGGTCACGTTCCTGCAGCGCCGCCGCGACGACGGCCCCGACCCGCTCGGCCGTGCCCACGGGCACGGTAGATTTGTTGACAATCACCAGGGGCTTCGACATGGCCTGCCCCACCTGGCGCGCCACCTCCAGCACATGGGCCAGGTCGGCCGAGCCATCCTCCTGGGGCGGCGTGCCCACCGCGATGAACAGCACCTCGGCGGTCTCCAGTGCGTCGGCCAGGCGGGTAGTGAAGAACAGCCGCTGATCCTGGGTGTTGCGCTGGATCATGCTGTCCAGTCCGGGTTCGTAAATCGGCACGACACCCGAGCGCAGCAACTCCACGCGCAGCGGATCGTTGTCCATGCAGACCACCTCGTGGCCCAACTCGGCCAGACAGGTTGCCGTCACCAGTCCCACATAACCCGCACCGATCACTGAAACTTTCATGTTCACCTCGCTGTAGATATGGCGGTGATCTTGGAAGCGTCATGTGACTTCGGCGTGTCCTTTGCATGAACATTCGATGACCATGGGCATGGCCACCGGATGCGCTGCGACGCTCAGGCGTGCAGAACAGCGCGTCGCGGCATGATGAAGAGGCCGCTGCCCGATAGCTTGGCCTCGCGCTTGGCGAGTGCGGCCTGGGTGGCGACCTCCTCCGCATCGCGGTAGGCCTGGCTGCCAACCTGCACGGCGCCGATCGAGACCGTGGTGCAGGGAAAGAAGCGCATGACGCCATGGCGGTCTTCGGCATGGATGCCGCCACACAGACGGGCTGCCTCGTCGAAGAGTTCGAACGCCTGCAAGGCAAACTCTTCAACGATGTGCAGACATCGTTGCTCCCAGTCGCTGCTCTGGAACAGGATGAGAAAGTCGTCACCGCCCACATGGCCCACGAAGTCGCGCTGCGGGTCGCTGTGCGCCGCCGCCAGGCGCGCCAGCAGGCGGATCATCTCGTCGCCCCGCCAGTAACCGTAGTGGTCGTTGAAGGGCTTGAAATTGTTCATGTCGATGTAGCAGGCCACGAACTCGCCCTGGCTCTCGATCAACCGCTTGATGTGCAGGCTGATCGGGATGTTGCCCGGCAATGCGGTCAAAGGGTTGGCGTGGCGGGCCGCTTCCAGGCGCAGCTCGGTCACCGAGCGCACCAGCTGGTCGCCGGTGCCCAGGCCAACATAACGACCGTTCTCGGTGACGATGAAACCGTCGCTCAGGTAACGCTGGTCCTGCGACGTCAGGATGCCGATCAGCTCCTCGATGTCGTGGCTTCGCTCGATCAGGCGTGGCTGCTGGTTGGCGCTCAGCATGCAGGACTTCTTGCCGTAGATTTCCCTGAAATACAGGGTGGCGTAGTGGTCCATGAACTGCTGGCGGTTGATGATGGCCCGGGGCTGTTCGTCGTCCACCACCGCCACCGCATGCAGATCGGGATGGGCCTGAAAAATCGCCGCAACTTCGTCGTTGCAGGCGCTGCGGCCGACGGCCGGCGCGTAGATGAGGGAAAGATGGCGCAGCTGCCCCATACGCACCACATAACGCTGCTCGGGCATGACCGCCACCCGCGTGTCGTGCAGGACGTCGAATGCGGTGCTCAGGATGTCCGATTGCGCTTCTACCGCAGGCCTGCCAAGGAAATAGCCCTGACCATAGGCAATACCCAGGTCACGCACGACGCGCAGGTCGGCCTCGTTCTCGATGCCCTCGGCCACCAGCGCCGTGCCGAAGACATCGGCGATCTGCAGCAGGGCCTGCAAAGTCTTGAGCTTGTCGGCGTTGCAGCTGATGTCGAGACTGAAGTACTTGTCGATCTTGACGATGTCGGGCCGGATCTGTGACCACAGTCGCAGGCTGGAACGGCCGTCGCCAAAATCGTCCAGCGCCAGCGACAGGCCGACGGCATGCAGGGCCCGGGCCACCTCGACGAGGCCGTCCATGTCGTGCACGCGCTCATGTTCGGTGATCTCCAGCACCACCATGCGCGGTGACACGGCCAGGCCGCGCATGGCCCGCGCCAGCGTCTGCGTGCCGCCCACCGCGACGAGTCGCTCCAGCGCGTGGGCGCTGATGTTGAGAAACAGGCGCCCGGGCTGGCGCTGCAGGCCCCATTGGCGCAGCGCGACGTAGATGCAGAACAGCTCCAGTTCATAGAGCAGGCCCTCGGCCTGCGCGGCGGACAACAGCGCGTCAGCCGACTGCAGCGGGCTGCCCTGCGGGCCGCGGATCAGCGCCTCGTGCGCGTGGACACCGGCCGACTTGAGATCGACGATGGGCTGGAACACCGGGTACAGAACATCGGCACGCATCAGCCGTGCCAGCGGGCCATCCCGGCCACTCAGGGCGGGCCAGAATTCGGCAGCAAACAGACGAACGTGATCGATCATGGGTGGACGCTCCGGAGCGAGCGCATCCTCCGGGTCATCAAGCAGGTTTTCCAGCATTCCATTCCAGGGGCATGGCCCCAACGACATTCAGAGGCCTACTCTGACGTACCAAGATGACGGCCAAATGACATGCAGATTTCAGTTTGATGACAGAGCAACGGATGTGGTTCTGGTGTGGCATTGCATCGGAGAGATAAACTATATAAACTGTTTTGTTCCAACCTCATCCCCCTCACACATGCAAGAATCCGCTCAGTCCACCGCCCTGCCTGCCACCAAACGCAGCAAGGCCGCTCCGAAAAAAACCACCCGCAAATCCCTCGCCAAGCCGGTCGTGAAAAACGCCAAGACCAGCAAACAGGCAACGGGCCCGGCCAAGCCCCCCAAGATCAAGAAGCCCAAACTGGTGCGCGACAGTTTCACCATACCCAAGGACGAATACGGTGTGCTGGCGGAACTCAAGCAGCGCTGTATCAAGCTTGAGCACCCGGCCAAGAAGAGCGAATTGCTGCGCGCCGGCATCAAGGCGCTGGCGGGTCTGAGCGACAAGAGCCTGCTGGCAGCGCTCAAGGCCGTGCCCTCGATCAAGACCGGCCGGCCCAAGAAAGCCTGAACGGTCCTACAAGACGTCGGGCGACTGCACCGACACCAGGGTGGTCTGAGAGGCGCCGTCGCGCAGGCGATGGCGCAGCCACCAGACGGCACCCTTTTTCACACTGCACTCGCTGCCGTGTATGGCCAGCAGGCGCGCGATGGTCTGCCCCAGTACCGGTTGGTGACCGACCACCACGGTGACACCGCGGCCATCGGGCCATTGCACGGCCTGTAGCAGCTGCTCCACGGTGGCGTCCGGCCCGAGTTCCTCGCGCAGCTTGTACTTGCGCCCCAGCGCCATGGCGGTCTGTTCGGTGCGGCGTGACGGGCTGGCCAGGATGCGCGCGCCTTCGGGCAGTTGCCGGTCCAACCAGGCCCCCATGCGGGCTGCCTGCTTCTCGCCGCGCGAGGTCAGCGCGCGCGCAAGATCATCCCCACCCGGCTGGGCCTCATGCGCTTCCGCGTGACGCCACAGCAGCAGGTCCATCTAGCCTCCACGGAGCTCGCGTTGCGCGTAGCGCGCCATCAGGGCATCCTGTGCGCTGATGGCCGGGCGGCCGGCGGTCGGCTCCACGCGCGTGTAGTGACCGTCGGATTGCAGTTCCCAGCAACCCTGGCTGTCGCCCATGGCTGCGACCAGACATTCGTCAATGATGCGCTGGCGCAGCTTCGGATCCAGCACTGGCCAGGCCAGCTCGACCCGGCGCAGCATGTTGCGGTTCATCCAGTCGGCGCTCGATAGATAGAGTTCCTCGTTCTCGCCTTCGCGGAAATAGAAGACCCTGGCATGCTCGAGGAAACGCCCGATCAGCGAACGCACGCGGATGTTGTTCGTCTGCCCCGGCAGCTGCGCGGGCAACATGCAGGCGCCGCGCACGATCAGGTCGATCTTCACCCCCTGACGGCCCGCGGCGATGAGGGCGCGGATCAGCGCCTCGTCGGTCAGGGCATTCATCTTGGCCACCAGACGCGTCGGCTGGCCGGCTGCGGCGGCGGCCCCCAGGCTTTCGATCCTGTCCAGCAGTTTGCGATGCAGCTGGAAAGGGGCCACCCACAGGTGCCGCAGGCGCGGCAGCCGGCTCTGGCCGGCCAGGTGCACGAAGACCTGTTCGATGTCGGCCGTCAGCGCCACATCGGCCGTGAGGTGGCTGATGTCAGTGTAGAAGCGCGCCGTCACCGGGTTGTAGTTGCCGGTGGACAGATGGGCGTAGCGCCTGAAATGTCGGCCCTCACGCCGCGTAACCAGCATCATCTTGGCATGGGTCTTGAGGCCGACCACGCC
Source organism: Hylemonella sp. GW821-FHT10B10 (assembly GCF_059415585.1). NCBI lineage: Bacteria > Pseudomonadati > Pseudomonadota > Betaproteobacteria > Burkholderiales > Comamonadaceae > Hylemonella > Hylemonella sp. GW821-FHT10B10. The sequence continues at coordinate 1,789,477 of NZ_JBWKNN010000001.1, forward strand.
ATAGAGCACCTGCACGCCGATGGATTCGAGTTGCTCGGCCCAGTTGATGTTGACCTCTTCATCGAAGCGCGCCTTGAGCTCGAGCACCACGGTGACTTCCTTGCCGCGACGCACGGCCTCGCGCAGCAGGTCCATCAGCACGGAATGGGCGCCGGTGCGGTAGATGGTCTGCTTGATGGCCAGCACCTGCGGGTCGTTGATGGCTTCGCGCAGGAAATCGAGCACACCATCGAAGCTCTCAAAAGGCTGGTGGATCAGCACGTCACCGCGTCGCAGCTGCTCGAAGATCGATTGCCCGGGCACCAGTTGCGCGGGATAGGAGGGCTTATAGGGCGGGAACCGCAGGCGCGGCTCGTCCACCAGATCGACCAGCTGCCCCAGTCGTACCAGGTTCACCGGGCCGTGCACACGGTACAGCGCGCCCTCGGGCAGCTCAAACTGGCGCAGCAGGAAACCAGCCAGGTGGTCGGAACAGCCGGCTGACACCTCCAGGCGCACGGCCTGGCCATAGTGTCGATGCTGCAGGCCCTGGCGCAACGCCGTACGCAGGTTCTTGACGTCGTCCTCGTCCACCGCGAGATCCGAGTGGCGCGTGACGCGGAATTGCGAGAACTGGCTCATCTCGCGCCCAGGGAACAGTTCAGCCAGATGAGCGCGGATCACGCTGGAGAGCGAGACAAAAAGCCGCCGCTTGCCGCATAGCGCTTCGGGCATCGGGATGAGGCGTGGCAATGCGCGCGGCACCTTGACGATGGCGATGTCGTTCTCGCGCCCGAAGGCGTCGTGCCCGCCCAGGCGCACGATGAAGTTGAGCGACTTGTTGGCTACCTGCGGGAAGGGATGGGAGGGGTCCAGGCCCACGGGGATCAGCAGGGGGCGAACATCCTGCTCGAAGTACTGCTTGACCCAGCGCCGCTGCGCAGAGTTGCGCTCGCCATGCGAGATGATCTTGATGCCTTGCTTTTCGAAGGCAGGCATCAGTTCTTCGTTGTACAGGGTGTACTGGCGTTCAACCAGCTTGTGGATGGCCACCGAGAGTGCATCAAACGTGGCGGCGGTATAGATCCCCAAAGGGTCGCGGCCCTGCTTGGCGCTGAGGTGCGGCTCGGCCCGGACTTCGAAGAATTCATCCAGATTGGAAGAGACGATGCACAGGTAGCGCAGGCGTTCGAACAGGGGCACCTCCGGCCGGCAGGCCCAGTCGAAGACACGCTCGTTGAAGGCCAGGATGCTCTGGTCGCGGTCCAGCAGCGCCGGCAGGGCCGTCAGGGGATGGGTCTCGGCAGGCACACTCGAATCCAGGCTGGGAGGTAACAAGGTCATGACAAATTGTTTACAGCTTTGATGACAGTGATGTGACAGCTTCGTCCGGCAACTGCGGTACCGCCAGCGCTGGTCGTGCCAGGACCAGATGCGCCAGCGTGATCTTCATACCGTGACAGCGGTGCTCACCGGTGTCGACTGGGACTGCACAGGTGCCAGCTCACCCCAGCGCAGGATCTCGAGCCGACCATCGTGGTGTTCGACAAGGGCCGTCAGGCTCTCGACCCAGTCACCATCGTTGCAGTAGAGCAAACCGCCGATGTCGCGGATCTCGGCATGGTGGATGTGGCCGCAGACCACCCCCTGGTGGCCGCGCTTTTTTGCCTCATGCGCCACGGCCTGCTCGAAGTCGTTGATGAAGCTCACGGCCTTCTTGACCTTGAGTTTGAGATAGGCTGAAAGCGACCAGTAGGGCAGACCGAACTTGGCGCGCAAGTGGTTCAGGTAGCGGTTGAGCTTGAGCGTGAACTCGTAGAGGTTGTCGCCCACGTACGCCAGCCATTTGGCGTACTGGATCACGCCGTCGAAATAGTCCCCGTGTGTGACCCACAGGCGCTTGCCATCGGCCGTCACGTGCACGGCGTCGTCCACCACCTCGATGCCTCCGAACTGGTGACCGATGAACCCCCGCGCGAACTCATCGTGGTTGCCCGGCACGAAAACGACGCGGGTGCCCTTGCGCGCGCGGCGCAGCAGCTTCTGCACCACATCGTTGTGAGCCTGGGGCCAGTACCAGCGCCGGCGCAGCTGCCAACCATCGATGATGTCACCCACCAGGTAGAGGCTGTCGCAGGAACTGCTCTTGAGGAAGGCCAGCAAAGCTTCCGCCTGGCAGCCTGGCGTGCCCAGATGCAGGTCGGAGATGAAGACGGTGCGATAGCGCCGTGCGCCGCCCTTGTCATCATCGTGTTCGTCCTCAGGTCCCTGGCGCATCAGGGCCTGCTCCAGCCAGTTGCCACGTTGCTCAAGTGCGCTCTTCATCAGGCGCCAAAGAAATGTTTGCGATAACGCGCCGGCAGGTCGGCGATGCGCATCAGCATGGGCAGGTCGGCGCTGTTGAAGTCCGGATCCCAGGCTGGGGCGCCGAGTACCTTGGCGCCCAGCCGCAGATAGCCCTTGATCAGGGCCGGGGGCTCGACGTCCAGATCGCTGTCGAGCTCGTCGACCGGCAGCGGCAGACGCGGCCAGACCTGGTGCTCGATGGGCGCCATGTGCGTCTCGCGCACCTGGCGCCAGATGCTGGCCGCCACGTCGCCACTGACCACGCCGTTGTGCAGCATGGGGATGCTGGCGCAGCCGATCATGGTGTCGAGCTTGTTGCGCACCATGAACTCGGCCAAGGCCCCCCACAGGGCCATGATGATGCCGCCGTGGCGGAAATCCGGATGCACGCAGCTGCGGCCCAGCTCGACCATGCGCTCGCGCAGGGGCCGCAGGCGCGTGAGGTCGAATTCCAGTTCGCTGTAGGTGCTGCCTATGCGCTGCGCCTGCTCGGGTGTGAGCACACGGTAGGTGCCGATGACCTGCCGGGTTTCCTGGTCACGCACCAGCAGGTGCTCGCAGTAGTCGTCGAACAGGTCGACATCGTGTCCCGGCACCGTGGTGGACAGACGCGCACCCATCTCCCCGACAAAGATGTCGTGCCTCAGGCGCTGCGCCGCGCGGACTTCATCGAGGTGGCGCGCCCACGAAACTTCAAAACCGCCGCGCTCTTGCGCCAGGACAGACTGATCAGGGCGGTGAAGTGACCCCCGAGGCATGGCGACGGGTGACAGCGGGAAAGTGGGGCTCGGTAGTTCTTTCATTTTTCTCTCCTTGTTGTGTTTCGGTTCAGCGGATCCACTAGTAAAAAAGCCCCGGGTCAGCGGGGCAAGCAGGTGTTTCATGTGACGGCAAGACCTTCGTCCAGACGCCGCTCGACCAGGGTCGTGGTACAGCCCTCGAACCGCGTGTTGAAGAAGATGAAACGACGGTCCGGCGTGCCCACGATGCTGGACCGCGGGGTCATCCGCCCCCCGGAACGAACCAGTGCCGCCACCGCCAGCGTGCGCGCCCGCAGGCCGTCGGGCATGACCAGCCAACGCCCCTGGCGTTCCAGGATCTCGATGGCGCCATGCAGTTCACCCTGGTCCAAGAACAGGGCCAGCACGCCATGACGGGGATTGCCGTCCAGCGGCTGGAACAGCAGGCCAGCAGCGCGCTGCTCGGGGTTCAGCACCCATTGATGCAAGGTCTGGGTACGCCTGGGCTGCGACAACCCCTCGTTGCCGCGGACAGCGGGCATCCAGCCGGCGTCGCGCAGACGGCCCACCTCCATGCCCATGGCCAGGCCGGACCCGAGATCACCGGATTCGCGTGCTTTGGAGCTGCTGGCTGCGTTCATGCACGCCAGTGTGCTGAGCCTTCATGACGTCTTTATGGCCGATAAATGACATATGCATGACATCGATGACCCCGATTCGTAGGGCTTGCCATTGATTCAATATTTCAAGTATCATTGAAACATGAAGAAGGCAAAAACCACCGAAACCGAAGTCCTGCGCTCGCTGGCGGCGCTGTCCCAGGCCCAGCGCTTGCGCGCCTTCCGCGCCCTGGTGGTGGCCGGCCCCGCCGGGCTCACGCCGGGCCTGCTGGCCGTGCAGTTGGAGATCAGCCCCAGCGCCCTCTCCTTCCATCTCAAGGAACTGGTGCATGCCGGGCTGGCCAGCAGCGAGCCCGATGGCCGGCACTTGGTCTACCGCGCCAACTTCGCGCAGATGGATGGATTGCTGGCCTATCTGACCCTGCACTGCTGCCAGGGTGCCAGCTGCGAGGTCACACCGGCAGGCCGCAAGGCCTGCGCGCCCGCCCCATGAACCTCGCCGAAAGCCTCAACCTCGGGTGTGCCTGCCGCACGCTGGACGCGCAACAGTTGCGCACCGAACTCGAAACCACCCCGGCGCTCGCCGGCCTGGTGGACCGGCTCGCGCTGAGCCATCCGCATCTGTTCGCCTCCACCGTCGTTTTCCTGGACCCGCAGACGCACGAGGAGATCCGGCAGGCCGTGGCCACGATTGATCGCGTCTGCGCCCTGCCAGCCTGGCAGGAGCAAGCGCTGAAGCATGCCGATCCGCAGACGAGGCAAGACCGTGGACCGCAGGGCGTGTTCATGGGCTACGACTTCCATCTCAGCGCCGAGGGGCCCCGGCTGATCGAGATCAACACGAATGCCGGGGGCGCCTTCCTCAACGCGGCGCTGGCGCGGGCGCATCGCGCCTGCTGTGACGCCATGCCCGCCTTCATGGACCCAGACGGCGAATTGGACCGGACCGAGGCCGTGATCGTGGACATGTTCCGCAGTGAATGGCGGGCCCAGCGCGGCGAGCGCCCCTGGCGCAATGTGCTGATCGTCGACGACGAGCCCCAGGCCCAGTACCTGGCGCCCGAATTCTCCCTGGCACGCGACCTTTTTGCCACGCAGGGTCTGCACGCCGTGGTAGCCGATGCGCGTGAGCTGCAGTGGCGCGACGGTACGTTATGGCACCCGGCCCTGCCCGTAGACCAGCCGGTGGACCTGGTCTACAACCGGCTGACCGACTTTGCATTGGCCCAGCCCGAACATGCCGCCCTGCGCTCGGCCTGGGCCGCGGACGCGGTCGTGCTCACCCCGCACCCGCGCGTCTACACCGTAGCCGCAGACAAGCGGCGCCTGATCGATCTCTCCAACTCGGCCGTCCTCGAAGCGCTGGGCGTAACCCCGTCCGACCGATCGCGGCTCGCACGTGTGGTGCCGGCCACCGAGGCGGTCACCGCTGAGGGCGCCGAGGCCCTGTGGGCACGCCGGCGCAGCCTGTTCTTCAAGCCCGCCACCGGCTTCGGCGCGCGCGCAGCCTACCGTGGCGACAAGCTCACGCAACGCGTGTGGCGCGAGATCGTCGCGGGCGACTACGTGGCCCAGGCACTGGTACCGCCCAGCGAGCGCCTGGTGAGCGTCAACGGCCAGGCCCAGCGCCTCAAGCTGGACCTGCGCGCCTACGCCTACCGCGGCCAGGTGCAGTTGCTGGCGGCGCGCACCTGGTCCGGCCAGACGACGAACTTCCGCACCGAGGGCGGAGGCTTCTCGCCCGTCGTGGTACTGCCCGATTTCCTCCAACCTGACGGCTCCGCCGTTCCCATATCGTCTGACTCCGCATGAACCCGCCTGTCCTGAACGTCCTCTTCCTCTGCACACACAACTCGGCGCGCAGCATCCTGGCCGAGGCCACACTCAACCACATCGGCGGCGGCCGCTTCAAGGCGTATTCCGCCGGCAGCAGCCCGCGCGAGAACCAGCAGCCCAACCCGCTGGGCCTCAAGGCCTTGCAGGCTGTCGGCATCGACACGACCGGCCTGCGCAGCAAGAACTGGGACGAGTTCGCCGGCGCGAACGCGCCGCAGATGGATCTCATCATCACGGTCTGCGACAACGCCGCGGGTGAGGTCTGCCCCGTCTGGCCGGGCCACCCGGCCACCGCCCATTGGGGCTACGCCGATCCATCCGAAGTGCAAGGCACGGAAGAGCAGAAGCTGGAAGCCTTCCGCCAAACCCTGCTGGCCATCCGCCGCCGCCTGGATCTGTTGGTCAACCTGCCACCCGAAAAACTGGCCCGCCAGTTGATACAGGGCACGGCCCGTGATCTGTCCGGGAAAGCCTGAGATGAGTGCGCAGTGTGAAGTGACGGCCAAGCAGGCTGCTGGCGCCCCCATGAGCGCATTCGAGCGCTACCTCACGGTCTGGGTCTTCCTTTGCATCGTGGCCGGCATCACGCTGGGCCAGCGGTTACCGGAGCTCTTTCAGGCCATCGGCCGCGTGGAACTGGCCCGGGTCAATTTGCCCGTGGGCGGGCTGATCTGGGTGATGATCATCCCCATGCTGGTCAAGGTGAACTTTGGTGCGCTGCATGAGGTGCGCCAGCACGTGAAGGGCATAGGCGTCACGCTCTTCGTGAACTGGCTGGTCAAGCCCTTTTCCATGGCCCTGCTGGGCTGGTTCTTCATCCGGTATCTGTTCGCGCCGCTGTTGCCGGCCGAGCAGATCGACAGCTACATCGCTGGCCTGATCCTGCTGGCCGCCGCGCCCTGCACGGCCATGGTCTTCGTCTGGAGCCGTCTGACCGGTGGCAACCCGCTGTTCACGCTGACGCAGGTGGCCGTGAACGACAGCATCATGGTCTTCGCTTTCGCACCGCTGGTGGCCCTGTTGCTGGGCCTGTCGGCCATCACCGTGCCCTGGGATACCTTGCTGACCTCGGTGGTGCTGTACATCGTGATCCCGGTGATCCTCGCGCAGCTCCTGCGCAGGCAATTGCTGGCGCGCGGCCAGGCTGCCTTCGACGCCGCGATGCTCAGGATCGGCCCCTGGTCCATCACGGCCCTGCTGGCCACGCTGGTGCTGCTCTTCGCCTTCCAGGGCGAGGCCATCCTGAAGCAGCCCTTGGTCATCGCCCTGCTGGCCGTGCCCATCCTGATCCAGGTCTTTTTCAATTCGGCCCTGGCCTACTGGCTCAACCGAGCCGTCGGTGAAAAGCACGAGATCGCCTGCCCCTCGGCGCTGATCGGGGCCTCCAACTTCTTCGAGCTGGCCGTGGCTGCCGCCATCAGCCTGTTCGGCTTCAACTCCGGGGCTGCACTGGCCACCGTGGTCGGTGTGCTGATCGAGGTCCCGGTGATGCTGCTGGTGGTACGTATCGTGAATCAGTCCAAGGGCTGGTACGAACGCGGCAACGCCACCTGAGTCTCAGACGCGCAGAGTGGCGGCCAGACGCTCGGCGCAGCCCTGGGCCTGGGCCGCGTCACGCGCCTCCACCATCACGCGCACCAGAGGTTCGGTACCGCTGGCGCGGATCAGGACCCGACCGCTGTCGCCTAGCTCGGCTTCCACGGCTTTCGTCTCCGAGGCAAGCCGCGTGTTGGCCTTCCAGTCCTGCCCGGGCCGCAGGCGTATATTGATCAGGGTCTGCGGAAACAGCGTGACGCTGGCCAGCAGCTGGGCCATGCTCTGCCCGCTGCGCACGCAGGTCTGCAGCACCTGCAGGGCTGACACCAGGCCGTCGCCTGTGGTCTGCTTGTCCAGCGCCAGTAGATGACCCGATCCCTCGCCGCCCAGCAACCATTTGTGTTTGCTCAATTCTTCCAGCACATAGCGGTCACCGACCTTGGCACGCACGAACTGCACGCCACGCTTCTTGAGCGCCACTTCCACCGCCATATTGGTCATGAGCGTGCCCACGACGCCGGGCACATGCTCGTCACGGCCCAGCCTGTCGTCCACCATCAGGTAGAGCAGCTCGTCACCGTTGTACAGTCGGCCCGCGGCGTCGACCATCATCAGGCGATCGGCGTCGCCATCTAGCGCCACGCCGTAGTCGGCATGATGGGCTTTGACCGCTGCGACCATGGCGTCCGTGTGTGTGGCCCCGACCTCGTGGTTGATGTTGAGGCCATCGGGCGCGCAGCCTATCGCGATCACCTCGGCACCCAGTTCGTGAAAGACCTTGGGGGCGATCTGGTAGGCCGCACCATGCGCGGCATCCACGACGATCTTCAGGCCCTTGAGCGTGAGGTCTGTCGAGAAGGTGCTCTTGCAGAACTCGATGTAGCGACCGGCCGCATCGTCGAGCCGGCGCGCGCGGCCCAGGCTGGCCGAGTCCGCCCAGACCGGTGGCTCGTCCACCGCGGCTTCCACCGCCAGTTCCCAGGCGTCGGGCAACTTGCTGCCCTGGGCGCTGAAGAACTTGATACCGTTATCGGGATAGGCGTTGTGGCTGGCGCTGATGACCACGCCCAGGGACGCACGCTGGGCGCGCGTCAGGTAGGCCACACCCGGCGTGGGCAGAGGGCCGAGCAACACCACGTCGACGCCAGCAGAGTTGAACCCGGATTCCAGCGCGCTTTCCAGCATGTAACCGGAGATTCGCGTGTCCTTGCCGATCAGCACCACGGGCTTGTCCTCCGTGCGCTTTAGCACACGGCCCACGGCATGGGCGAGGCGCAACACGAAATCAGGCGTGATGGGCGACTGTCCCACCGTCCCGCGGATGCCGTCGGTGCCGAAGTATTTTCTGCTCATGGAGAGGTCCCTTGGGATTTCGTTGGAATGGACGCTATTCATTTTATAGCTGCCAGCACCTTCAGTGCCTGCGCGGTTTCCCGCACATCGTGCACACGCACAATGGCCGCGCCCCGCTCCACCGCCAGCAGCGCCGCTGCCACGCTGGGCGCCATGCGCTCGTGCTGGCCTTCCGGTACTACGCTGCCTGGCGGCGGGGCGGCCACAGCACCCAATGAAGACTTGCGTGACCAACCGGCCAGCACAGGATAACCAGCCACCAGCAACTCGCGCTGACGGGCCAGCAGGGAAAAATTCTGTGCCACCGTCTTGCCGAACCCGATGCCGGGATCGATCACGACGCGCTCCCTGGCCACTCCGAGTGACTGCAGCTCCTGTGCCGCCTGCTGCAGAAAGGCCAGCACGGGCGGCAGGACCTCGCCCTCCATGGGGCGGATCTGCATGGTGCGCGGCTCGCCATGCATGTGCATAAGGCAGACGCCGCAATTCGGATGATGGGCCACGACTAGCCGGGCGTCGAGCGCACCGGTAGCGTCCTGCCAGCGCAGGGCCCAGATATCGTTGACGATATCGGCGCCCAGGTCCAGCACGGCCTGCATGACTTGCGGTTTGTAGGTATCCACCGAGAGCGGAACACCCAGCTTGAGCGCCTCGCGCAGCACCGGCAGCAGGCGCGCCAGCTCTTCGTCCTGCGGTACCTGCACAGCGCCTGGCCGGGTCGACTCGCCGCCGAGGTCCAGGATGTCGGCGCCGTCCTTGAGCAACTGCTCGCAATGCGCCAGCGCGGAACGCGTGTCGGAATGGCTGCCCCCGTCCGAGAAGGAATCTGGCGTGATGTTGACGATGCCCATGACCTGCGGCCTGGACAGGTCGATGGCGTAACGGGTGGTTTGCCAGATCATGGGCATCACTGTAATTGCCGGTCAAAGCAAAACGGGGCAGCAAGCCCCGTTTTTTTACATCAACTCGACACTCAGGCCGCGGTAGGCGAAGGATCGGTTTTCACAGCCGGTGTGCCGCCAGCATCGCCGCCGCCGGAGTTCGGCGTGCGCGGGGTCCAGTCCTTCGGGGGACGGGGCTCCTTGCCGGCCATGATGTCGTCGAGCTGTTCGCCATCGATGGTTTCCCATTCGAGCAGGGCCTTGGCCATGGCGTGCATCTTGTCGGAGTTGTCCTCGATCAGCTTGCGCGCCTGGGCGTACTGCTGGTCGATGATACGACGCACCTCGGCATCGACCTTCTGCATGGTCTGCTCGCTGATGCTGGTGGTCTTGGTCACCGAACGGCCCAGGAAAACCTCACCTTCGTTCTCAGCATAGACCATGGGGCCCAACGCATCGGTCATGCCGTAGCGCATGACCATGTCGCGCGCGATGTGGGTGGCGCGCTCGAAGTCGTTGGAGGCCCCGGTGGTCATCTGGTTCATGAACACTTCTTCGGCAATACGGCCGCCGAAGAGCATGCTGATCTGGTTCAGCATGTACTCACGGTCGTAGCTGTAGCGGTCCTTCTCGGGCAGGCTCATGGTCACGCCCAGGGCACGACCGCGCGGAATGATGGTGACCTTGTGCACCGGATCGCATTTGGGCAGCATCTTGCCAATCAGGGCGTGGCCGGACTCGTGGTAGGCCGTGTTGCGACGCTCTTCCTCGGGCATGACCATGCTCTTGCGCTCGGGGCCCATGAGGATCTTGTCCTTGGCCTTCTCGAAGTCCTGCATCTCGACAACGCGCGCGTTGCGGCGTGCGGCCATCAGCGCGGCCTCGTTGCAAAGGTTGGCCAGGTCGGCGCCGGACATGCCGGGCGTGCCACGGGCGATGATGGCCGGGGCCACGTCCTGGCCGATCGGGATCTTGCGCATGTGCACGTTGAGGATCTGCTCGCGACCGCGGATGTCGGGCAGCGTGACATAGACCTGGCGGTCGAAACGGCCCGGGCGCAGCAGGGCGGCGTCCAGGATGTCGGGGCGGTTGGTGGCAGCCACCACGATCACGCCCAGGTTGGTCTCGAAACCGTCCATCTCGACCAGCATCTGGTTGAGGGTCTGTTCGCGCTCGTCGTTGCCGCCGCCCAGGCCGGCGCCACGCTGGCGGCCAACGGCGTCGATTTCGTCGATGAAGATGATGCAGGGTGCGTTTTTCTTGGCGTTTTCGAACATGTCGCGCACGCGGGCCGCGCCCACGCCGACGAACATTTCAACGAAATCGGAACCCGAGATGCTGAAGAAGGGCACCTTGGCCTCGCCGGCAATGCCCTTGGCGAGCAGGGTCTTGCCGGTACCAGGGGGGCCGACCAGCAGCAGCCCACGCGGAATGCGGCCACCGAGCTTCTGGAATTTCTGCGGATCCTTGAGGAAGTCCACGACTTCCTTGACCTCTTCCTTGGCCTCGTCGCAACCTGCGACATCGGCAAAGGTGACTTGGTTGTTGTTCTCGTCGAGCATGCGCGCCTTGCTCTTGCCGAAGCTGAAGGCGCCACCCTTGCCGCCACCTTGCATCTGGCGCATGAAATAGATCCAGACGCCGATCAGCAGCAGCATGGGGCCCCAGCTGACCAGCAGGGTCATGAGCAGGGAGCTCTCTTCGCGCTGCTTGACGTCGAACTTCACGCCTGCGGTACGCAGATCACCGATCAGGCCGCGGTCCAGGTAGGTGGCGGTAGTACGCACCTTGCGGTCGTCTGTCGTGGTGGCCACGATCTCGTTGCCGCCAGGGCCTTCCTGGATGATGGCGCTCTTGATCCGCCCGCTTTGGACTTCGTCCAGAAATTCGGAATAACCCAGCGTGCCGGTCGCGGCGCCACTGCGGGTGTCGAACTGCTTGAACACCGTAAAGAGTACAAGCGCGATCACCAGCCAGACGGCGACTTTAGAAAACCACTGATTATTCAAGTGCAGCTCCAATAGGGATGCCAGGGAAAAACATAGCTTGTAGCCATTTTAGGCGTTTCAAGCCTGGGGGCCATTGATTTTCTCGGCTACAGCCATGGGTTCTGCATGGGATTTACGGCCGATTTCACGCCTATCCGTCGCCCATCTCGCCGGCCATTGCGCCAGATCAGCCGGTCGGCTGCTGTTTCAAACCCACACCGACCAGAAAGGTTTCGGACGAACGGTCACGCGAGGCCTTGGGTTTGATGGGTTTGACGGTCTGGAAACTGGCCCGGAAGTGCTGGACAATCTCCTCGTAGCCGCGTCCATGGAACACCTTGGCCACCAGGGCGCCCGAAGGCTTGAGATGGTGCTGGCAGAAGTCGATGGCCAGCTCGATCAGATGTTCCATCCGGGCCGCGTCGACCGAGGACAGACCCGAGAGGTTGGGCGCCATGTCCGAGACCACCACGTCGGCCTGGCGGCCCTGCAGCAGCGCTTCCAACCGAGCCAGCACCTCGGGCTCGCCAAAGTCGCCCTGAATGTACTGCACCCCCTCGATAGGTTCCATGGGCAACAGATCCAGGCCGATGATGGTGCCCTTGAGCTCGCCAACGGCCGCTCCGCCGGGGGCCATGCGTCGGCGCAGGTACTGGCTCCAGGCGCCAGGCGCACAGCCCAGGTCCACCACCACCTGGCCTGGTTTGACCAGGCGCAGGGTTTCGTCGATTTCCTTGAGCTTGTAGGCCGCCCGCGCCCGATACCCCTCCTTCTGCGCCAGCTTGACGTAGGTATCGTTGACGTGGTCATTGAGCCAGGCCTTGTTGACCTTCTTGCTCTTGGTGTTGACTTTCATTTTCTCTTTCAAGTACAACTGGCGCCAACCAGCTGCTAACAAGGGATAATACCTAGATGCCTGCTATACAACTGACTCCCGCTGAGCGCAAGGAATTCCGTGCCGAAGCCCATCACCTCGACCCCGTTGTGATGATCGGCAACGACGGCCTGACGGCCGCCGTCAAGAAGGAAACCGACTCCGCCCTCAAGGCCCACGGCCTGATCAAGGTGCGGGTCTTCTCGGACGACCGCACCGCCCGCGAAACCATCTTCCAGACCCTGGCCGAGGAGCTCAGCGCAGCCCCCATCCAACACATCGGCAAGCTGCTGGTGCTCTGGCGCCCCAAGCCGGAGAAAGAACGCACTGAAGACGAGGACCGCATGCCCGGCCCGCGCGACGTCAAGGTGCTCAAATTCAGCAAACGCGGCGGTCAGCGCCCGGAAGTCCAGGTCCTGCGCGTGCTGGGCAACCAGCGTCTGACGCCCGGCGGCAAGGTCAAGCGGGCCAAGCCCAAACAGACCAGCATCAAGAAGCGCAGTCAGACCTGACGCTTGCCCACCCGCCAGAAGGTGCTGGCGGCACAAATCCACTGCAGCAGGTACATCCCGCTGCCCACCCGGTGCCATAACGCCAAGTTCTCCCGCGCCACGATACGCGGCGCCACCGCGAACTCCACCAGCAGGGATAGCAGCAGGCCACCCACGATGAACAGTTGTGCGGCCTGTCCGGCGTTCGCCCCCTCTTCCCCCGGCGATCTGCTCTGAAAGAGCAGGAGCGGCGTGGCGCAGACCACCGAAACCCAGGTCTGGGCACTGAAGAGCTTCGCCGCCATGGCACCGGCCACGGCCGGACTGGGCAGGTGCACGAACAGCAGAGGCACCACCAGGAAACCGACGGTCGTCAGGCTACCCCACCAGAGAGCGGCGGCCCACAAGGAAAGTTGTTGACGCATCATCAGGCGCATGCGCCGGACTCCATAACGCTCAGCGGTAGCTGACACCCACGATCTCGTAGCGCTTGACGCCGCCCGGCGCCTGCACTTCGGCCGTGTCGCCCTCCTCCTTGCCGATCAGGGCACGGGCGATGGGGCTGCCGACGTTGATCAGGCCCAGCTTGAGGTCGGCCTCGTCCTCGCCAACGATCTGATAGGTCACCGCGTCGCCGGTGGATTCATCCTCCAGCTCAACGGTGGCACCGAACACCACCTTGCCGCCAGCGTCGATGGAGCTCGGGTCGATGACCTGGGAGGCCGAGAGCTTGCTCTCGATCTCCTGGATACGCCCCTCGATAAAACCCTGGCGATCCTTGGCGGCATCGTATTCGGCATTTTCGCTCAGGTCGCCCTGGGCGCGCGCTTCGGCAATGGCATTGATCACCCCAGGGCGATCCACCGTCTTGAGACGGTGCAATTCGGCCTTGAGCTTTTCAGCGCCGCGGGTCGTGATCGGAATGGTGGCCATGTCTCTGAAGTTATTAAGGGGTAAAAGTAAAGGGGGCAGACCGGCGCGTGGCGCGGGCCTGCCCCAGGGGGTTCGGAAGATTATGCCAGTTGGGCGTGCAGTTCCTGCACCGAATACACGTCCAGATTGTCCATGTACTTCATGCCTTCGACGGCCGCTTCGGCACCGGCGATGGTGGTGAAGGTGGTCACGCGGGCCAGCAGGGCCGAGGTGCGGATGTAGCGCGAATCGGCGATGGCGTTGCGGCGTTCTTCCACCGTGTTGATGACCAGGGCGATTTCCTCGTTCTTGATCATGTCCACGATGTTGGGACGGCCTTCGGTCACCTTGTTGACGATCTCGCAGACCAGACCGGCCGCCTCGATGGCGGCCGCCGTACCTTTGGTAGCCACCACGGTGAAGCCCATGGCGATCAGGCCACGGGCCACGGCCACGGCACGCGGCTTGTCGTTCTGCTTGACGGAGATGAAGGCCTTGCCCGACCTGGGCAGGCGGGTACCAGCACCGAGCTGCGACTTGACAAAGGCCTCGCCAAAGGTCTTGCCCACCCCCATCACTTCGCCGGTGGACTTCATCTCGGGGCCGAGGATGGTGTCCACACCGGGGAACTTGACGAAGGGGAACACGGCCTCTTTCACGCTGAAATAAGGCGGCGTCACTTCCTTGGTGATGCCTTGCGAGGCCAGGGTCTGGCCGGCCATGCAGCGTGCCGCCACCTTGGCCAGCTGGATGCCCGTGGCCTTGGAAACGTAGGGCACGGTACGCGAGGCGCGCGGGTTCACCTCCAGCACGAAGATCACGTCCTTGCCGTCCTGCTTCTGGATCGCGAACTGTACGTTCATCAGGCCAACCACGTGCAGGGCCCCTGCCATGGCGGCCGACTGGCGCTTGAGTTCATCCACCGTGGCCTTGGAGAGCGAGTACGGCGGCAGCGAGCAGGCGGAGTCGCCGCTGTGCACACCCGCCTGTTCGATGTGCTCCATCACGCCGCCGATGAAGGTCTTGCCTTCGGGATCGCGCAGGCAGTCCACGTCGCACTCGATGGCGTCGTTCAGGAAACGGTCCAGCAGCACCGGACTGTCGTTGCTGACCTTGACGGCCTCGCGCATGTAACGCTCCAGGTCGCGCTGCTCGTGCACGATCTCCATGGCGCGGCCACCCAGCACGTAGCTGGGACGCACCACCAGGGGGTACCCCAGGGTAGCGGCCTTCTCCAGCGCTTCCGGCTCGGTACGCGCGGTGGCATTGGGCGGCTGTTTCAGGTTCAAGGTGCGCAGCAGGGCCGAGAAACGCTCGCGGTCTTCGGCCGCATCGATCATGTCCGGACTGGTCCCGATGATCGGCACGCCTTCGGCCTCCAGGCCCAGCGCCAGCTTGAGCGGGGTCTGGCCGCCGTACTGCACGATCACGCCCGTCGGCTTTTCCTTGTCCACGATCTCGAGCACGTCTTCCAGCGTCAGTGGCTCGAAGTACAGGCGGTCCGAGGTGTCGTAGTCGGTGGACACGGTCTCGGGGTTGCAGTTGACCATGATGGTCTCGTAGCCGTCCTCGCGCATGGCGAGTGCGGCATGCACGCAGCAGTAGTCGAACTCGATGCCCTGGCCGATGCGGTTGGGGCCACCGCCCAGCACCATGATCTTTTTCTTGTTCGTCGGCTCGGCCTCGCACTCGTCCTCGTAGCTCGAGTACATGTAGGCGGTGTTGGTGGCGAACTCGGCGGCACAGGTGTCCACGCGTTTGTAGACCGGACGCACACCCAGCTTGCGACGGGTGTCGCGCAACTGCTTCTCCGTGGTCTTGAGCAACTTGGCCAAGCGGCGGTCCGAGAAGCCCTTTTTCTTTAGAGCGCGCAGCGTGACTGCATCCAGTGCAGCCAGGGCCTTGTCGCCCTTCTCGGCGGCCAGCTTGTCCAGGTCGAGTTCGATCTTGACGATCTCCTCGATCTGCACCAGGAACCACTTGTCGATCTTGGTCAGGTCATAGACCTCGTCCACCGACAGGCCCATGGCAAAGGCATCACCGACATACCAGATGCGCTCGGGGCCAGGCTCGCCCAGTTCCTTCTCCAGCACCTCACGGTCCTGGGTCTTCTCGTTCATGCCGTCGACGCCCACTTCCAGGCCGCGCAAGGCCTTCTGGAACGATTCCTGGAAGGTGCGGCCCATGGCCATCACTTCGCCCACCGACTTCATCTGCGTGGTCAGGCGGCTGTCGGCCGTGGGGAATTTCTCGAAGGCGAAACGCGGGATCTTGGTGACCACGTAGTCGATGCTGGGCTCGAAGCTGGCCGGCGTGGCGCCGCCAGTGATGTCGTTGCGCAGCTCGTCCAGGGTGTAGCCCACAGCCAGCTTGGCCGCGACCTTGGCGATCGGGAAACCCGTGGCCTTGGAAGCCAGCGCCGAAGAGCGGCTCACTCGTGGGTTCATCTCGATCACGATCATGCGCCCGTCCTTGGGGTTGATCGAGAACTGGACGTTGGAGCCGCCCGTATCCACACCGATTTCACGCAGCACCGCCAGCGAGGCATTGCGCATGATCTGGTATTCCTTGTCGGTCAGGGTCTGGGCCGGGGCCACGGTGATGGAGTCACCGGTATGCACACCCATGGGGTCCAGGTTCTCGATCGAGCAGACGATGATGCAGTTGTCGGCCTTGTCCCGAACGACTTCCATCTCGTACTCTTTCCAGCCCAGCAGCGACTCTTCAATGAGCAGCTCTTTGGTCGGAGAGGCCTCCAGGCCACGCTTGCAGATGACCTCGAACTCCTCGGGGTTGTAAGCGATGCCGCCGCCGGTTCCGCCCAGCGTGAAGCTGGGACGGATGACCGTGGGGAAGCCCACGGTCTTCTGCACAGCCCAGGCTTCTTCCATGCTGTGGGCGATGCCCGAACGTGCCGAGCCCAGGCCGATCTTTGTCATGGCCTGCTTGAACTTCTGGCGGTCTTCGGCTTTGTCGATGGCCTCGGGCGTGGCACCGATGAGCTCGACCTTGTATTTCTCGAGCACGCCGTGGTGCCACAGGTCCAGCGCGCAGTTCAGTGCGGTCTGGCCACCCATGGTGGGCAGGATGGCGTCGGGCTTTTCCTTGGCGATGATCTTCTCGACCGTCTGCCAGGTGATGGGCTCGATGTAGGTGACGTCGGCCGTCGCCGGGTCGGTCATGATCGTGGCCGGGTTGCTGTTGATCAGGATGACCTTGTAGCCCTCTTCGCGCAGGGCCTTGCAGGCCTGCACGCCGGAGTAATCGAACTCGCAGGCCTGGCCGATGATGATCGGACCGGCGCCGATGATCAGGATGCTCTTGATGTCTGAACGCTTGGGCATTTACTTCTTCTCCATCAGCGCCGTGAAGCGGTCGAACAGGTAGGCGATATCGTGCGGGCCGGGCGAGGCTTCCGGGTGGCCCTGGAAGCAGAAAGCCGGCTTGTCGGTGCGGGTCAGGCCCTGCAGCGTGCCGTCGAACAGGCTGACGTGCGTGGCGCGCAGATTCGCGGGCAGCGATTCCATCTCCACGGCAAAGCCGTGGTTCTGGCTGGTGATGCTCACACGGCCGTTGTCCAGGTCCTTGACCGGATGGTTGGCGCCGTGGTGGCTGTTCTGCATCTTGAAGGTCTTGGCGCCCGAGGCCAGGGCCATGATCTGGTGACCCAAGCAGATGCCGAAGGTCGGAATACCGGTCTCGATGATCTCGCGCACGGCGGTGATGGCGTAATCACAGGGCTCCGGGTCCCCCGGGCCGTTGGAGAGAAACACGCCGTCGGGCTTGAGCGCCAGCACGTCCTTGGCGGGCGTCTTGGCCGGCACCACGGTGAGCTTGCAACCCCGTTGGGCCAGCATGCGCAAGATGTTCTTCTTGACACCGTAGTCATAGGCCACGACGTGAAAGCGCGGGGTGGCCTGCTTGCCGTAGCCTGAACCCAGGGTCCATTCGGTCTGGTCCCAGGGATAGGGCTTGGCGGTGGTCACGACCTGGGCCAAGTCCAGGCCCTTCATGCTGGGCGCGGCCTTGGCGGCGGCCAGGGCTTCGTCGATACGGGCCTGGCTCACGGCCTCGCCGGCCTTGAGCGCAACGATGGCGCCGTTCTGCGCGCCCTTGCTGCGCAGCAGGCGCGTGAGCTTGCGGGTGTCGAGGTTGGCAATCGCCACGGTCTTCTCGCGCACCAGGTAATGGGAGAGTGTCTCGGTGCTGCGGAAGTTGGAGGCCAGCAGGGGCAGGTCCTTGATGATGAGACCGGCGGCATGGACTTTGTCGGCTTCGATGTCCTCGGTGTTGATGCCGTAGTTGCCGATGTGCGGATACGTGAGGGTCACGATCTGCCGGCAATAGCTCGGATCAGTGAGGATTTCCTGGTAGCCGGTCATGGCGGTGTTGAACACCACTTCGCCGACTGTGGTGCCGTTGGCACCGATGGAATTGCCGAGAAAGACCGTGCCGTCTGCGAGCGCCAGGATGGCGTGAGGGGTGGTTCCCTGGAGAGACAAAAGCACTGGGTACTCCGTTGGTTACGGGCGCGCCCACGCACTTACAGGAAACGGGTCCTGGCTGCTGCTTTTGAGAGGGATGTTCGGCCTGAAATGCGCTGGGGCGGCTGGATTTCTGAACAGTTCAAGATTATAGCTTAGGGCCGAGGTCCCCTCGCATTGCTCACCTTGAGCAGCCGCCTTGCAAGGGCGTGGAGAACCGGCTCAGACCGACGCGCCCGTCACGGCGCTGGCGTGCAGGCAGATGGCGGCGGCCGCGGCCACATTGAGCGACTCCTCGCCGCCGGGCTGGGCGATGCGCACGCAGAGCGCGGCACGCGACATCAGTTCAGCACCAACGCCCTGCCCTTCGTGGCCCAAAGCCCAGGCGCAAGGCCAGGGCAGTTTCTGTCGGTGGATCAGTTCACCCTG
Source organism: Hylemonella sp. GW821-FHT10B10 (assembly GCF_059415585.1). Taxonomy (NCBI): domain Bacteria; kingdom Pseudomonadati; phylum Pseudomonadota; class Betaproteobacteria; order Burkholderiales; family Comamonadaceae; genus Hylemonella; species Hylemonella sp. GW821-FHT10B10. Next base: position 1,807,946 of record NZ_JBWKNN010000001.1, read on the forward strand.
GTGCGAACTGGTCACGATGATGGGCACGGCCAGTTCATCGAGGACCACCGGCTCCACGCTCTCGACCAGACGCAGTGCGAAATGCGCGCCCATGCCGGCACGCAGCACCTTGGGGCTCCACAAAGCCGCCGTCCCCTTTATGGCGATCACCTGCTGGAAGCCGAAGGCCGCCGCACTGCGCAGGATGGACCCCACATTGCCGGCGTCCTGCACGCGGTCCAGAATGACGGAGGCCAGGCCGGACTGTAGCGCCGTGTCGGCCGGAAGGTCGAATGCAAAGCCCAGCCGGGAGGGTGATTCAAGGCCACTGATGCCGTCGAACAGTGCATCGGGCACCAGGATGGTCTTGGCCGCAGAGGCTCCGAACTCGGCCGCAAAAACTGGCCAGACCGATTCGGCGAACACCGCAATAGCCGGTTTTTGGGCGCGCAGCAAGGCAGCGCGACAGAGATGGTCCCCCTCGACCCAGAAGCGCCCGGTCTTGCGGTAGGCCGTGCCGTCCTGCACCAGCCGGCGCAGTTCCTTGAGCAGCGGGTTGTCGCGCGAGCTGATCAGTGTCGGCTGAGCACTCATCGCAAGACCTCCGTCACCGGGGCAAAAGTCTTGCGATGCTGCGGGCAGGCACCGTGCGCACGCAGCGCCGCCAGGTGCTCGGCCGTGCCGTAGCCCTTGTGTGCGGCAAAACCATACTGCGGGAACTCGCGGTCGTATTCGGCGCACCAGCGGTCGCGGTGTACCTTGGCCAGGATGGAAGCGGCCGAAATCGCGGGCACGGTTGCGTCTCCCTTGACGATGGCCTCGGCCAGCACATCCAGCACAGGCAGGCGGTTGCCGTCGACCAGCACCTTGGCCGGCTTGAGGCGCAGGCCCTCGACGGCTCGGCGCATGGCCAGCAGCGTGGCCTGCAGGATGTTGAGGCGGTCGATCTCCTCCACACTCGCCTCGGCAATGGAACAGCACAGGGCCTTGGCGCGGATCTCGTCGTAGAGCTTCTCGCGACGCAGGGCCGTGAGCTTCTTGGAGTCGGCCAGGCCCTGGATGGGATTCAGATCATCCAGGATCACGGCGGCCGCCACCACCGGGCCGGCCAGGGGGCCACGGCCGGCCTCATCCACCCCGGCGATCAGGCCCGGCGTGTCCCACATCAGCGCGGCCTGTTCAGCCTGCAAGAACTTGCGCGATCGCATCGGCAGCCAGTCTAGAGGTGTCGCGCTGCAGTTCGGCATGCAGCGCCATGAAAGTCTGCTCCAGGGCCGCGACGCGCTCGGGCGTGTCCAGCCACTGCAGCGTGGCCGCAGCCAGCTTCTCGGGCGTGGCTTCTTGCTGCAGCAGTTCGGGCACGACGAAGTCGCGGCACAGCACGTTGGGCAGGCCGACCCAAGGCTGCAGCTGCTTGCGTTTCATGATCTGGTAGGTCAACCAGTTCACGGCATAGGAAATCACCATGGGCCGCTTGAACAGGGCCGCCTCCAGCGTGGCCGTGCCACTGGCGATCAGGGTCACATCACAGGCTGCGAGCACGGTGTGCGACTGGCCGTCGAGAATGCGCAAGCGCCCTTCCATGCCCGCAGCGCGCGCGGCTTGCTCGATGCGCGCGCGCAGGGCGGGAATGGCTGGAACGAGGAACTGCAGCTGCGGCCGGTCCCGGTGCATCAGGGCTGCCGCACAAAAGAAGCGTTCTGCCAACTGCTTGATCTCGCCCGCGCGGCTGCCCGGCAGGATGGCCACGACCTGCGCATCGGTCGCCACGCCCAGCGAGACACGCGCGGCGGCGCGATCGGGCCGCAGGGGAATCACATTGGCCAAGGGATGGCCTACATAGGTAGCAGCGATGCCGTGCCGAGCCAGCAATTCCACTTCAAATGGGAAGATGCACAGCACATGGTCCACACTGTCCTTGATCTTGTGCACGCGCTCGGGACGCCAAGCCCAGATCGAGGGGCACACAAAGTGGACGGTGCGGATGCCCGCGGAGCGCAAATCGCGTTCGAGATCCAGATTGAAGTCAGGTGCGTCCACACCGATGAACACATCGGGCCGCTCCTGTAGCAGTCGCGTGCGGAGCTGGTCGCGGATGCCCACAAGCTCGCGGTAGTGGCGCAGCACTTCGACATAACCACTCACAGCCAGCTTCTCGCTAGGCCACCAGGCCTGGAATCCGCGCCGGACCATCTGCGGCCCGCCGATACCGAGAGACTGGGACTGGGGCCAGCGCGCCTGGACGCCATCAAGCAAGAGGCCAGCCAGCAAGTCCCCGGAGGTCTCGCCCGCCACCATCGCGACGCGCGGCTGGGACATCATGCGTGGTCTCTCAGCGGGCAATGCCGTTGGTGGCGTTGGCCAGGAAGGCGTCCATCAACGCCACGTCGCCTGCGGCTTCGGGCCAGGTCTGCGGCAATGCGATGATGGCTGTGCGCGCCTGCTCGACCGTGAGGTTCTGGCGGTACAGGATCTTGTGCATCTCGCGTATGGCGGCGATGCGCTGATCCGAAAAATCCCGGCGCCGCAAACCCACGAGGTTGACAGCACGTACGGTGAGCGGATTGCCATCCACCACCATGTACGGCGGGATGTCCTTGGCCACATGGCTGGCAAACCCGATCATGGTGTGAGGGCCGATGCGCATGCGTTGCAGAATGCCGGTGAGCCCGCCCACCGTGGCCCAGTCGCCGATCTCGACGTGTCCGGCCAAGGTGGCGTTGTTGGCCATGGTCACATGGTTGCCGACGACACAGTCGTGGGCAATGTGCACATAGGCCATGATCCAGTTGTCATCGCCGATGCGGGTATCGCTCTTGTCCTGTGCTGTGCCGATGTGAAAGCTGCAGAACTCCCGGATCGTGTTGCGGTCCCCGATGTGCAGCTCGCAAGGCTCATCCTTGTATTTCTTGTCCTGCGAGACGGAACCCAGCGAATTGAACTGGAAGATGCGGTTGTCCCTGCCTATGGTCGTGCGCCCTTCGATCAGGCAGTGCGGACCGATCACCGTACCGGCGCCCACCTTCACATGCGGTCCGATCACCGTGTAAGGACCGACCGCCACCGAGCTGTCAAGCTCGGCCTGGGGATCGACGATGGCCGTCGTATGGATCTGCGTCACGCTGCGCCCTCAACTGACCTTGCGCATGGTGCACAGGATGTCGGCCTCGACGGCGCGCTCGCCGTCCACACTGGCCCAGACTTTGAATTTGTAGATGCCGGCCTTGGAACGTTCCAGCTCGGCTTCAAGAATGAGCTGGTCGCCCGGCTCGACCGGGCGCTTGAAGCGCGCATTGTCGATGCCGGCAAAGTAGTACACCGTGTTCTCGTCGAGGGCATGACCCAGGGTTTCAAAGGACAGCAGGGCCGCCGTCTGGGCCAGGGCCTCGAGCATGAGCACGCCAGGCATGACGGGGCGGTTGGGGAAATGACCATTGAAGAAGTCTTCGTTGATCGTGACGTTCTTCACTGCCTTGATGCGCTTGCCCTTCTCGAGCTCCAGCACCCGGTCCACCAGCAGGATAGGGTAACGATGGGGCAGCAGCTTGAGGATCTTGTGGATGTCCATGGCGATCATTTTTTTGTTTCCTTGAGTTCTTTTTCCAGCGCGCGCACGCGCTCGCGCAATGTAGAGAGCTGCTTGAGTGTGGCCGCGTTCTTTTCCCAGGACGCATTGTCCTCCAGCGGATAGAAGCCGGTGTAGTGGCCCGGCTTGTTGAGCGAGCGCGTGACCAGGGAAAAGGAAGAGACGTTCACACCGTCTGCAATGGTCAGATGGCCCAGCACACCGGCACTGCCGCCGATGGTGCAGTTGGCACCGATGGTGGCGCTGCCGGCCACGCCGACACAGCCGGCCATGGCCGTGTTGCGGCCCACGCGCACGTTGTGACCGATCTGGATCAGGTTGTCGAGCTTGACCCCGTCCTCGATCACCGTGTCCGCCAGGGCACCGCGGTCGATGCAGGTGTTGGCGCCGATCTCGACATCATTGCCGATGCGCACCGCCCCCAGCTGCTCGATCTTGACCCAGGACTCGCCATCCTTGGCAAAGCCGAAGCCGTCGGCGCCTATCACTACGCCCGGGTGCAGGATGCAGCGCTCGCCGATCACGCAGTCCACACTGACTGTGACACGCGACTTGAGCACGCTGTGCGCACCCACACGGGCACCGCGTTCGACTACGCACAGGGGGCCGATTTCGGCCAGCGGGTCGATATGGGCATCGGGGTCAATCACTGCGCTCGGATGGATACGCGGACCGGCAGGCCGCTGGCGGGCCCGCTGCCAGAGCTGCGTCGCGCGGGCGAAATAGAGATAGGGGTTGTCGGCCACGATGCAGGCGCCACGCGCCTGGGCCTCGGCCCGCATCTGGGGCCCGACAATCACACAACCGGCGTCTGAGTCGGCCAGTTGCTGACGGTATTTGGGATTGCTGAGGAAGCTGAGGTGCCGGGGCCCGGCAGATTCGAGCGGGGCCAGGCCCTGGATTTCCAGCGCAGGATCGCCCAGCAACTCGCCTCCAAGCTGCTCGACGATGTTGCCTAGACGCAATGCCACACGCGATCTGCCCGCAAAGTGCCGTGCGACCTTATTTGGCCACCGTGGCGTTGAGGGCCTTGATCACCTTGTCGGTGATGTCGTGCCGCGGATTGACGTAGACCGCTTCCTGCAGGATCAGGTCGTATTTCTCGGCGTCGGCCACCTGCTTGACCACACGATTCGCGCGCTCGAAAACCTGCTGGAGTTCTTCGTTGCGACGGGCATTGACGTCTTCCTGGAATTCGCGGCGCTTGCGCTGGAAATCACGGTCCAGTTCAACCAGCTGCTTCTGGCGCGTTGCGCGCTGGCTTTCCGACAGGGTGGGCGCCTCGCGCTCGAGCTGGTCGGCCATGCCCTTGATGGAAGCCCCCTGGGATTGCAGTTCCTTCTCGCGCTTGGAGAACTCCTGCTCAAGCTTGGCCTGGGCATTCTTGGCCGGCACCGCTTCCTTGATGATGCGGTCCAGGCTGACGAACCCTAGCCGGAACTCCTGGGCCAGCGCCGGCATGGCCAGCAAACTCAGGCCCAGCAGCAAAATGGCAGGTCGGGTGTAGTACTTCATCAGAATGTGGTCCCAATCTGGAATTGCAGATATTGGATTCTATCGCCTTCAAAAGTCCGGATGGGCGTGGCCCAGGCCAGGCGCAACGGTCCCATGGGCGAGATCCAGCTGATGCCGATACCCGCCGAGGCCCGGAAATTGGCCGGATCAATCGGATCGTCCGGACCGTAGACGTTACCGGTATCGACAAAGCTGTACAGACGCAGGGTGCGGTCATTGCCGGCCCCCGGGAAAGGTGCCTGCAGTTCGAAGTTGAAATTGACCTTCTTCGGACCGCCGTAGGTCAGGCCCGTGGCCGCGTCGCGTGGCCCCAGACTGCCGGCCTCGAAGCCTCGCACCGAACCCAGACCGCCGCCATAGAAATTCTTGAACAGCGGATAGGGTCGACCATCCAGGCCCTGGCCCAGGGCCAGGTCGGTGTTGAAAGCCAAGGTATACCGCTTGGTCAGCGGCACGTAGTGCTGGTAGGCGTAGGTGCCGCGGATATAACGCACTTCGCCGAAGGTGCTCCACTCGGCCGTGGCACGCTGCAAGTTGCCGCTGCTGGGCACCAGCGCACTGTCGCGGTTGTCCCGGCCCCAGCCCAGGGTCAAGGGCACGGCCGTGCTGGCGTAGCCAAACTGGTCGGCATAGTTCTGGTAGGCCACCGGCAGGTAGGTGCCCGGCAGGATCGTGGTGCGCTCGACACCGGCCCCCAGATAGACCGTGTCACGCTCGGTGAAGGGAATGCCGAATCGTATGCTGCTGCCCACGGTTTCCAGCGCGTAGGTGTCTTCGTAGTAGTAGGGGCGTGAGACTCGCTGGTACAGATCGATGGTGCGTGAAACCCCATCCTGAGTGAAATAGGGGTCGGTCGTATTGATCACGATGACGCGGTTGATCCGGCTGGTGTTGAGTTGCAGGCCGAGCGAGTGGCCCGTGCCGAAAGCATTCTGTTGGTTGATACCGAAAGTCAGCCCCAGGCCTTCGTTGCTGGAAAAGCCGGCACCCAGAGTCACGCTACCGGTTGCACGCTCAACCACCTTGACGGTCAGGTCCACCTGGTCGGCCGTGCCCGGCACCTCGGTGGTCTCCATGGTCACCTCGCCAAAATAACCCAGGCGATCGACCCGGTTGCGCGACAGGCGGATCTTGTCGCTGTCGTACCAGGACGACTCGAACTGGCGGAATTCGCGGCGGATCACCTCGTCACGCGTGCGATTGTTGCCGACCACATTGATACGACGCACATAGGCTCTACGCGAGGGCTCGGCCTGCAGCACCAGTGTCACCCGGTTGTTTCGGCGATCGATGTCGGGCACGGACTGCACACGCGCAAAGGCATACCCGAAGCGGCCGAAATGATCGGTAAAGGCCTTGGTGGTCTCGGCCACCCGGTCGGCGTTGTAGGCCTCGCCGGGGCGGATCGTGATCATGGCCTTGAACTCGTCCTCACGTCCGAGGTAGTTGCCAGCCAGGCGGACACCGGCCACCACAAAACGCTCACCTTCGGTGATGTTCAGGGTAATGGACATGTCCTGCTTGTTCGGGGCAATCGCCACCTGCGTCGAATCGACCTGGAATTCCAGGTAACCGCGCGCCAGATAGTAGGAACGCAGCGTCTCGGTATCCGCATTGAGCTTCGCCCGCGAATAGCGGTTGGACTTGGTGTACCAGCTCATCCAGTTGCCGGTGTCCAGGTCAAAAAGGTTGCGCAGCGTGGACTCGGAGAACGCCTTGTTGCCGACGATACGGATCTCGCTGATCTTGGCGGGCTCGCCTTCATTGACGGTAAAGGCCAGGCTCACGCGGTTGCGCTCGACCGGCGTCACCGTGGTCACCACCTCGGCTGCATAAAGGCTCTTGTTGATGTACTGGCGCTTGAGCTCCTGCTCGGCACGGTCCAGCAGGGCCTTGTCGAAAGGCCGCCCCTCGGCCAGACCGATGTCTTTCAGCGCCTTGGTCAGCGCATCCTTGTCGAATTCGCGGGTCCCGATGAACTCCACACTGGCCACGCTGGGTCGCTCCTCGACGGCCACCACCAGCACATCGGCCTTGATCTCCAGCCGCACATCGGTGAACAGGCCCAGGGCGAACAGGGCCCGGATCGAGGCCGCGCCCTTCTCGTCGTTGTAGGTGTCGCCCACACGCAGCGGCATGGAGGCAAAGACGGTGCCGGGCTCGACACGCTGCAAACCCTCGACCTGGATATCACGGATCTTGAAAGGTTCGGCAGCCCAGGCTATGGGTACGGCCAGCAACAGAGCGGCCAGCAGGGAAGCGGCGCGCAGGCTATATCGTTTGAATTGCATCGGTCAAATTGAAATGTGGCTAGTCACACCGCTTTAGGCAGGTGGCTCAGCCCAGGAGACGGGCCAGGTCATTGAACAGCGCGATCGACATCATGAGCGCCAGCACGGCGACGCCGGCACGCTGCAGGCGCTCGAGCCAGACCTCCGACACGGGCCGGCCTGTGACACCTTCCCAAAGATAATACATCAGGTGTCCGCCATCGAGCACCGGCAATGGCAGCAGGTTGAGTACACCCAGGCTCACGCTGATCAAGGCCAGGAATATCAGGTAGGACGTCAGTCCCAGGCTGGCCGAACGTCCAGCGTAGTCCGCAATGGTCAGCGGACCGCTGAGGTTCTTCAGCGAGGCTTCGCCGATCACCATGCGCCCGAGGGTGCGCAGGGTCAGCACCGAAACCTCCCAGGTCTTCGCCATGCCCTGCCAGACACCCTCGACCGCACCATACTGCACAGTCACCATCTCGGGCGGCACGCCAACGTAGGCACCGATGCGGCCGACGAACACCCCGCCCTGCTCTTGCAGCTCGGGGGTCACATCCAGCTGGATGACGGCGCCCTGGCGTTCGATGCGCCAGCTCTTCGTGAGTGCCTTGCCCTCCAGCACCGAAGCGCGTATCAGTTCGCGCAACTGGCGGCCGTCCACCACAGTGGTGTCACCCAGGCTCAGCACCAAGTCACCGGGGCGCAAGCCGGCACGCTCCGCAGGGCTGCCCGAAGTGATCTCTCCGATCTCAGGACGGCTCATCGGCGCGACGATGCCGATCTGCTCAAACAGACGGGCATCGGCATCGCGCGCCTGCATGACCGACAGGGGCAGCAGCACTTCGGCCGCACGCCCACGTGCGTCGGCCAGGGACAGGCGCACATCACGCCCTTCCAGGGCTCCCCGCGTGAGCAACCACCGCACGTCCTCGAAGGAGCTCATGGCCTGCAGCTCGCTGCCTTCAAAACCGGCACGCTCGACCCGTTCACCCCCTACCAGCCCGGCGCGCTCGGCGATGGAATCGGGCGCCGGTCGTCCCAGCACGGGGCTGGCCATCTGTACCCCGCTCCAGTTGACCGCTGCATACAGCAGCACAGCCAGCAAAAGATTGGCGAGCGGGCCGGCCGCAACGATGAGCGCACGCGAACGCAAGGGCTGGGTGTTGAAGGCCAGATGGCGCTCAGCTGGATCCACCGGGGCCTCGCGCTCGTCCAGCATGCGCACATAGCCCCCCAAGGGGAAAGCCCCCAGCACGAACTCGGTCGGCGACCCCTTGGGCTGCCAGCGCAGCAGGGTGCGGCCAAAGCCGACGGAAAAGCGCAGCACCTTGACGCCGCAGGCCACCGCCATGCGGTAATGGCCGTACTCATGGATGGCGATCAGCAGGCCGAGGGCCACGATGAAGGCGATGACGGTCAGCATGTCGGTCCTTGGCAATTCAGGCGCTCAGCCCGCGCACGCACCGCTGCGCCGCCGCGCGCGACAGCGCGTCCAGTGCCAGCAGGTCATCCAGCGCGTGCGGCGCTGCCGGCACAACGGCTTCCAGGGTGCCCAGGTTGACCGCATGGATCTGGTCGAAACGAATGCGCCGCTCCAGGAAGGCGGCCACCGCTACCTCGTTGGCCGCGTTGAGCACGGCGGTCGTGCCCGCCGGTCCGCGCATGGCCTCCCAAGCCAGACCGATGCCGGGAAAACGCTGTCCGTGGCCGGGCGCATCCATGGGCTCGAAGGTCATGGCCGCCAGCTTGTGGAAGTCCAGCGCCGCGGCGCCCGATGTCATGCGCTCGGGCCAGGACAGGCCATAGGCGATGGGCACCCGCATATCGGGTGTGCCCAGCTGCGCCACCACCGAGTGGTCGCTGTACTGCACCATGGAATGGATCACGCTCTGCGGGTGGATCACCACTTCCAGCCGCTCGGGCGGAAGGCCAAAGAGGTAACGCGCCTCGATCACCTCCAGAGCCTTGTTCATCATGGTGGCCGAATCGACGGAAATCTTGCGTCCCATGACCCAGTTCGGATGGGCACAGGCCTGTTCGGGCGTGACCTCGCGCAGGGTCTGCGGATCCCGCGTGCGGAACGGTCCACCGGACGCTGTGAGGATGATCCGATCCACGCGCTGCGCCCAGGTGGACGGGTCTTCGGGCAGAGACTGGAAGATGGCCGAGTGCTCGCTGTCGATCGGCAGCAGCGTGGCACCACCCGTGCGCACCGTCTGCATGAAAAAATCGCCGCCCACCACCAGCGCTTCCTTGTTGGCGAGCAGCAGGCGCTTGCCTGCACGCGCCGCCGCCAGGCAGGGCGCGAGACCAGCGGCACCAACGATGGCCGCCATCACAGCATCCACTTCCTCGTGCCCTGCCACCTCGACGATCCCTGCCGCGCCGCCAAGCACCTCGGTCCTGGCGCCGGCTGCCGCGAGGCGTTCGGAGAGTTGCGTCGCATGGCTGGCGCTGGCCATGACGGCATAACGCGGCTGGAACTGCATGCATTGCTGCAGCAAGAGATCCACCTGGGTGGCCGCGGTCAGGGCAAAAACTTCAAAGCGGTCCGGATGGCGCGCCAGCACATCCAGCGTGCTCGTGCCGATGGAGCCGGTGGACCCGAGTATCGCAATGCGCTGTTTCATCAAATCAATACAGCACGGAATAGAACATCATGGCCAGGGGCAGTGTGGGCAGCAGGGCGTCGACCCGGTCAAGCACGCCGCCGTGGCCCGGCAGCAGGCGGCTGCTGTCCTTCATGCCGGCGCTGCGTTTGACCAGGGACTCCACCAGGTCCCCCACCACGCTCATGGCTGCCAGGAACAACACGGCCAACAGCAGCAGGATCCAGCCACCGTGCGCCTGCAGATGGCCATAGAGGCTGGGCGCAGGCAGCACCCCCGCGTGCTCCAGCGCCAGCCAGACCAGCGCCAGCAGCACCACGCCCAGCATGCCACCCCAGACCCCCTCCCAGCTCTTGCCCGGGCTAATGGTCGGCGCCAACTTGACCTTGCTGAAACGGCCGCCCCAGGCCTTGCCGGCAAAGTAGGCGGCAACGTCCGCCATCCAGACCAGTACGAGGATGGACAGCAGGAAGGCGATGCCCACATCGCGCGCCTGCACCATGGCCAACCAGGTCAGCCACAGCGCCAGCAGGCCTGTGGGCAGGCGCAGGGCTCGGGGCCACTGTCCCCAGCGGGCCACCCCGGCCTTGATCAAGGCCGCGCCCACCAGCACCCAGGCGCCACCGGCCACCGTCCACAACAGGGGATGCTGCGCCGACAGCAGGCCCAGATCCCAGGCCATGACACAAACCACGAAGCAGGCAAAGGCTCCCAGCCAGGCGCCCAACTGACCCAGCCCGTTGAGCCGGCCCCACTCCCAGGCCGCAGCAGCCGTGAGGGCCAAGGTGACCAGGCGCCAGTACAGTGGATTCGAATGAAACAGTGCCGGCAGCAGGATCAGCAGCAGGACGATGGCGGTGATGATGCGCTGCTTGAGCATGGAAAATCCTCAGGCGACCTTCTGGCCAGGATCTGAAACGACCTGTGCGGATGTCTGGCCATAGCGACGCTCGCGGCCAGCGTACTCGGCGATGGCGCGATCAAGTTCGGCCTCGTCAAAATCCGGCCAGAGCTTGTCGCTGAAATAGAGTTCGGCATAGGCTGCCTGCCAGAGCAGGAAGTTGCTCAGGCGCAGTTCTCCGCCGGTCCGGATGATGAGGTCCGGGTCGGGAACGTGGGCCATGGCCATGGCCTGATGCAGGGCCATCTCGGTAATGGGCTGCCCCTGCGCGGCCAGCCGGGCCGCTGCCTGGGCGATGTCCCAGCGCCCGCCATAGTTGAAACAGACGTTGAGCACGAGCCGGCTGTTCGCTGCGGTGGCGCGCTCGGCCTGGTCCAGGCCCGTGCGCACCTTGTCCGACAGGCCTGCACGCTCGCCGACGAAATGCAGTTGCACGCCGTCCTTGAGCAGCTGTGGCACTTCCTTGGCCAGGGCCGTGGCCAGCAGTTCCATGAGGCCCGAGACCTCATCGGCTGGTCGGTTCCAGTTCTCGGAAGAGAAAGCAAAAACAGTGAGCACCGCCACGCCACGGTCCAGGCTGGCCCGGATGCAACGGCGCATGCTCTCCAGGCCCTGGCGGTGGCCGGCCAGACGAGGCAGGAAACGCTTGGTGGCCCAGCGGCCATTGCCATCCATGACGATGGCAATATGTTGCGGTGTACCGCCCGGTGCAGTCATGGCGGTGGGAATGACGGCGGTCAGACCGCCATCACTTCCTGCTCCTTGCCGGCCACCAGCTGGTCGATGGTCGCGACATGCTTGTCGGTCAGCTTCTGGATGTCGGCTTCGGAACGTTTCTGGTCGTCCTCGGACGCAGTCTTGTCCTTGACCAGCTTCTTGACCGCCTCGTTGGCATCACGGCGCAGGTTGCGCACGGCGATCTTGGCGTTTTCGCCCTCGGTGCGCACCAGCTTGGTCATCTCCTTGCGGCGCTCCTCGCTCATGGGCGGCATGGGCACGCGGATCAGGTCGCCCATGGAGGCCGGGTTCAGACCCAGCTCACTCTCGCGGATGGCCTTTTCGATCTTGGCGCCCATGCCCTTTTCCCAGGGCTGCACGCTGATGGTGCGGGCATCCAGCAGGTTCACGTTGGCCACCTGGCTCAGCGGCACCAGGGAGCCGTAGTACTCGACCTGCACGGAGTCCAGCAGCGACGGGTTGGCGCGGCCGGTGCGGATCTTGGACAGGTGGTTCTTCAGGGCCTCGATGGACTGATCCATCTTGGTTTCCATGGTTTTCTTGATGTCTGCAATCGTCATGCTTAGCTCCTCTGCGGCATCAGCGGCTGCGCTCAGGCGTAGACCAGCGTGCCCTCGTCCTCACCCATCACGACGCGCTTGAGCGCACCGTGCTTGAAAATGGAAAACACCTTGATCGGCAGTTTCTGGTCGCGGCACAGCGCAAAGGCCGTGGCGTCCATGATGCCGAGATTCTTCGAGATCGCTTCGTCGAAGGAAATCTTGCTGTAGCGGGTGGCCGTCTTGTCCTTGTTCGGGTCGGCGCTGTAGACGCCGTCCACCTTGGTGGCCTTGAGCACGATCTCGGCCCCGATCTCGGCACCCCGCAGCGCAGCGGCCGTATCGGTGGTGAAGAAGGGGTTGCCCGTGCCGGCCGCAAAGACCACGACCTTGCCCTCTTCGAGGTACTGCAGGGCCTTGGGACGCACATAGGGCTCGACCACCTGCTCGATGGCAATGGCCGACATCACGCGGGCGGTCAGGCCGGCCTTGTTCATGGTGTCGGCCAGGGCCAGCGCGTTCATCACGGTGGCCAGCATGCCCATGTAGTCGGCGGTTGCGCGGTCCATGCCGACCGAGCCTCCGGCAACACCACGGAAGATATTGCCGCCACCGATGACCACGGCCACCTCCACGCCCAAGCGGGTGACTTCCGCCACCTCCTGCACCATGCGCTGGATGGTCGCATGGTTGATGCCGAAGGCATCGTCGCCCATCAGGGCCTCCCCGGACAGCTTAAGCAAAATGCGCTTGTGGGCTGGCTTGGGGACGGGCATGAAGGGCTCCTTGCTGATGGGGGTGATACGCGATCCGGACAGACGGAATTTACAGGATTTCTCTGGCCGAACTTTCGCTCGGCCAGTGGGCCCTCAAGCCGCCTGCTTGGCAGCGGCCACCTGGGCAGCCACTTCGGCAGCGAAGTCGTCGACCTTCTTCTCGATGCCCTCGCCGACCACATACAGGGTGAAGCCCTTGACGGTGGTGCCGGCGGCCTTGAGCATCTGCTCGACGGTCTGCTTGTCGTTCTTCACGAAGGGCTGGTTGAACAGCGACACTTCCTTGAGGTACTTCTGCACCGAGCCTTCGATCATCTTGGTGGCGATGTCGGCCGGCTTGCCGGATTCGGCGGCCTTGGCGGTGGCGACCGAACGCTCGCGCTCGATCAGTTCGGCAGGCACATCGGCGCTGGTCAGCGAGACCGGCTTCATGGCGGCTACGTGCATGGCCACGTCCTTGGCGGCGGCTTCTTCACCGTCGAACTCGACGACCACACCGATGCGCGTTCCGTGCAGGTAGGCGGCCAGCTTGGCGCCCGAGGAGAAGTGCTTGAAGCGGCGGAAGCTCATGTTCTCGCCGATCTTGCCGATCAGGCCCTTGCGCACGTCTTCCAGGGTGGGGCCGAAACCGTCCTGGCTGTAGGGCAGTGCACCCAGGGCGGCGACGTCGGCCGGCTTGTGCTTGGCGATCAGATCGGCAGCCGCCTTGGCCAGGGCCAGGAAGCTGTCGTTCTTGGTCACGAAGTCGGTCTCGCAGTTCACCTCGATCAGGGCACCCGTCGTACCGTTGATCGAGCTGGCGACCACGCCTTCGGCAGTCACGCGCGAGGCGGCCTTGCCGGCCTTGGTGCCCAGCTTGACGCGCAGCAGCTCTTCAGCCTTGGCCATGTCGCCTTCGGCTTCAGTCAGCGCTTTCTTGCATTCCATCATCGGGGCGTCGGTCTTGCCGCGCAGTTCGGCAACCATGCTTGCGGTAATTGCAGCCATCTTCTTACTCCGTCTTCAATTCAAATTCAGATTGGGGCTAAAAAAAAGGGGCACAGCGCCCCTTTCTTCGGGTCGGGACCGGATCAGGCGGAAGCTTCGTTCACTTCCACGAACTCGTCGCCGCTCTCGGATGCAACAGCCTTGACCACGTCATCCACGGCGTTGGCACGGCCTTCCAGGATGGCGTCGGCGATGCCGCGGGCGTACAGGGTCACGGCCTTGGACGAGTCGTCGTTGCCCGGGATCACGTAGTCGATGCCTTCGGGCGAATGGTTGGAGTCGACCACGCCGATCAGCGGAATGCCCAGCTTCTTGGCTTCGGCAATGGCGATCTTGTGGTAACCGACGTCGATCACGAAGATGGCGTCGGGCAGGGTGTTCATGTCCTGGATGCCGCCGATGTCCTTCTCGAGTTTCTCGAGTTCACGGGCGAACATCAGCTGTTCCTTCTTGCTCATGGCGTCCAGGCCGGTTTCCTGCTGGGCCTTCATGTCCTTCAGACGCTTGATCGAGGTCTTGACGGTCTTGAAGTTGGTCAGCATGCCGCCCAGCCAGCGCTGGTCGACGTAGGGCACGCCGGCGCGCTGGGCTTCAGCCGCAACGGTTTCGCGGGCGGTGCGCTTGGTACCGACCATCAGGATGGTGCCGCGCTTGGCAGCCAGTTGCTTGGCGAACTTGGCTGCGTCCTGGAACATCGGCAGCGATTTTTCCAGGTTGATGATGTGGATCTTGTTGCGATGACCGAAGATGAAGGGGGCCATCTTGGGGTTCCAGAAGCGGGTCTGGTGGCCAAAATGGACACCGGCTTCCAGCATTTGACGCATGGTCACGGACATGAGAGTACTCCGAAGGTTGGGTCTAAAATCCGGTCCTCTTTGCAGGCGGCGTCTGGCGCCACTTGCAACACCTGGATGGACCGGTTTGCGATTTACTTTGCGGATGCCGGCGCGGGATGCGCAGGCCCTTCCAGCAAAGCCATACGAGTATAACACACACGCCTGTCCCATGACACCTGCCGCCGACCTCCACGCCACCCGCCAGCGCCTGCTGGCAGGCCAATCCAGCCCTGGCGCCGAAATCGAGCGGGCCATCGCCCTGGCCGGTTCACCGGTCTGCCGGCACGCCTTCCTGCAGACCGACTTCGACGGCGCCCGGGCCCAGGCCGCCGCGGCCGATCCGGTCCGCCAGCCCCTGGCGGGCCTGGCGGTCTCGGTCAAGGACCTGTTCGACGTGGCAGGCCAGGTCAGCCGGGCCGGGTCCGTGGTGCTCAAAGACGCTGCACCGGCCCGCCAGGACGCCACAGCCGTGGCCCGCCTGCGCGCCGCAGGTGCCGCCCTCATAGGCCGCACCAATATGAGCGAATTCGCCTACTCCGGCGTGGGCGTCAACCCGCACTACGGCACCCCGGCCCATGCCATGGCCACCGATGTGCCGCGTGTGCCCGGCGGATCCTCCAGCGGTGCCGCTGTCTCGGTCGCCTGCGGTGCGGCTTTTGTCGGCCTGGGCTCGGACACGGGGGGCTCCATCCGCATCCCGGCCGCCCTGCACGGCATCGTCGGCTTCAAAAGTACCCAGCGCCTGGTGCCGCTGGACGGCAGCGTGCCGCTCTCCACCACCCTCGACACGGCCTGCGCCATGACGCGCTCGGTACGCGATGCCCTCACCGTGCACGAGATTCTGGCGGCCCGGCGGGTCACACGCAGCAACGCGCCGCTGTCGCGGTACCGCTTGGCCGTGGTGCCCCAGGTGATGTTCGACGGCATCGACAGCACGGTAGCCCGCGCCTTCGAGCGCTCCCTGCAGGCCCTCCGCGTCGCGGGCGCCCGCATCGAGGAATTGGCCCTGCCCCAGCTGGACGAATTGGCCGGCCTGCAAGCCAGCGGCGGTTTTTCTGCGGCCGAGAGCTACGCGTGGCATCGCCGCCTGCTGGCCGACCATGCCGCGCACTACGACCCCCGCGTACTCACCCGCATCCAGCGCGGCGCGGCCATCAGCGCGGCGGACTACCTGGACCTGCAACAGGCACGGCGCGACTGGATCCCACGCGTCGAGCAGGCCCTGAAGGGTTACGACGCCGTGCTCTCCCCCACCGTGCCCATTGTCGCGCCGCCGCTGGCCGAGGTATTGCCCGGTGGCGAACGAGACGAGGCCTTCTTCCGCATCAACGGTCTGCTGCTGCGCAACCCCAGCGTCGTCAACATGCTGGACGGCTGCGCCATCACCCTGCCCTGCCACGCGCCGGGCGAGCTCCCGGTGGGCCTGATGGTATGGCAGGGCGCAATGCGCGATGATGTGGTCCTGAACCTCGCGCTGCAGATCGAAAACCTGCTGCTCCCGCAACAACAATAATCACCACCTTTGGCCCGCGGCACTGCGGGTCGGCAGCATCCACCGTTACATGAAAATTGCAGTCATCGGCGCCGGCATCATCGGCGTCACCACCGCCTGGGAACTGGCCCGCGACGGCCACGAGGTCACCGTCTTCGAACGCCGCATCGCAGCAGCCGAGGAAGGCAGCTTCGCCAATACCGGCATCCTGGCCCCCGGCTACACCGCGCCCTGGGCCGCGCCCGGCATGCCCTTCAACATCTTGCGTCACCTGCTGTCGCGGCACGCGCCGGTGCGCTTCTCGCTGCCGCTGTCCAGCAGCGATCTGGGCTGGATGTGGAAAAGCTGGCGTGCCTGCGCCGGCGACACCTACCTGCGCAACCGCCAGCACCTCCAGACCCTGGCTCGCTACAGCCGTTCACGCCTGCAAGCACTCAGCGCGGAGCTGGAGTTTGAGTTCGACCGCAGCCAGGGCCTGCTGGTACTCTTGCGCACGGAGCGCGACCATGCCCGGCTGCGCCCCGGGCTGCAACTGCTGCGCGACCAGGGCATCGCACACCGCGAGCTCAAGCCCGAAGAAGCGCGCGCCATCGAGCCGGCGCTCAACCCCGACACCGTCTTTCATGGCGCTTTGCACCTGCCCGACGATGAGGTCGGCAACTGCCGGCAATTCGCGCTGCTGCTCAAGAACGCCGCCTTGGCCCAGGGCGTGCAGTTTGCATTCAGTACCACGGTCGAGCAACTCGTGCCCGGCCAGGGCATGACCGTGCATGTGGCTGGCGAGGCACAAGCCCGCCACTTCGATGCCGCCGTGCTCTGCGCCGGTGTCGACTCGGCCCGCCTTCTGCGCCCCCTGGGTCTCAAGCTGCCGCTGGCCGCCGTCTATGGCTACTCGGTCAGCGCCACCGTGCGTGAACCTCTGAACGCGCCGCGCAGTGCTGTGATGGACGAGCGCTACAAGGTGGCGATCGCGCGCCTGGGCAACCGCGTGCGCGTTGGCGGTGGCGCCGAACTGGGCGGCCGCCCCGAGCGCCAGCGCAAGGACGCCCTGCAGACGCTGTACAAGGTACTGCAGGACTGGTTCCCCGGTGCGGCCCTGATGTCCAGCGGCGTACAGACTTGGAAAGGCGCACGCCCCATGCTGCCCGACGGCCCACCCCTGCTGGGCGCCAGTGGCATCCCGGGCCTGTGGCTCAACTGCGGCCACGGCTCCAGTGGTTGGGCCCTGGGTTGCGGCTCGGCCCGCGCCCTGGCCGACCTGATTGCGGGGCGCAAAACCGAGATCGGCCTCGAAGGCTTCGGCATCGATCGACTGCGAGGCTGAGGAAGGATTGTGTACAGTAGGCGCACTCCCGGTACACAATGCATCCATGAGCCCTGAACTGTCACAAAAACTGGCAGCTGCCGTCGACGGCATGCCAGCCTTCCCCAAAAGCGTGCAGGCCATCCTGGACTTGACCCGGGACGTCAACTGCACGCCCAAGGACCTGGTGCAGGTGATCGACAAGGACCCGGTGGTCACGGTCAAGATCCTCAAGGTCGTCAACTCGGCCTACTACAGCCTGCCCAAGCAGATCACATCGATCAACCACGCAGTGGTCTTCCTGGGCTTCAACACCATCAAGAACCTGGCCCTGGGCATCGCCGCCATCGGCATGCTGCCCAAGAGCAATGCGGCCGGCTTCGACGTACAGCAGTACCTGCTGCACTCGCTGGCCACGGCCAGCATCGCGCGCGAGCTGGGCACCCTCCAGGGCGACGCTGACCCCATGGACTGTTTCATTGCAGGCCTGCTGCATGATTTCGGCAAGGTGGTGTTCGCCCAGTTCATGCCCGAAGAGTTCCGCCTGGCGCTCGAAGCCAGCAAGGCCAACGGCAGTTCACTGCACGAGGCGCTGCGCCAGACCATCGGCGTGGACCACACGGTGGTGGGCGGCATGCTGGTCGAGAAATGGCGCTTCGCGCCCAAGCTGATCGAGACCATCCAGAACATGCACGGTCCCGAGGTCAAGGACACGCCCATGGTGGCCTGCGTCTTCGCCGCCAACCAGATCGGAAAGAAGCTGAAGTTCGGTTTCGGCGGCAACCACTTTGTGGAGCCGCTCCCGCCGGCCCTCGCCCGGCGGCTGGGCGGTGATCTCGACCACGTCATCGCCCAGCTCGGTGATCTCCAGGCGCTCTTCGAGGAAGCGCAGGTTTTTTCCAAGCTCGAATCATGAAAGTCAAATTCTGGGGCGTGCGCGGTTCGATAGCCTCGCCGGGGCCGCACACGGTGCGCTACGGCGGCAACACCACCTGCATCGAGGTGCGCACCGACAACAACGAGCTCATCATCCTGGATGCCGGCACCGGCATCTTCCCTCTCTCGCAGACCCTACTGGCCGAGCTGCCCGTCCAGGCCAACGTGTTCATCAGCCACTCGCATTGGGACCACATCCAGGGCCTGCCCTTTTTCATCCCCAACTTCATTCCGGGCAATGTGCTGCGCCTGCATGGCGCCTACGACCCGGTCTCCGGCCAGGGCGTGGAACAGGTCATGTCGGTGCAGCTGCAATACAGCTACTTCCCGGTGCGTGAAGCCGAGATGAAAGGCAGCATCGAATACGTGACGCTCATGCCCGAGCAGAGCATCCAGGTCGGCAGTGCCACGGTTACGCCTTATCTGCTCAACCACCCGGTCATCAACTTCGGCTATCGCATCGAGGCCAACGGCAAGTCCGTCTTCTTTACCGGCGACCACGAACCCCCCTACAACATCTACGCGCCGGGCGACGCCGAGCACGCCGAGTACCAGAGCTTCGTCGACGAGAAGCAGGCCGCAATCATCCGCGGCATGCAGGGCGTGGACGTGCTGATCGCCGATACCTCCTACACCGCTCAGGAATACCCGGCCAAGGTGGGCTGGGGCCACGGCACCTACGCCTCGAGCATCGATTACGCCGTGCAGGCCCGCGCCAAGGTGCTCTATTGCACCCATCACGAGCCCACGCGCAGCGATGACGCGCTGGAGATCGCCTATGCCCAGGCCAAGGCCGACAACCCCGTCCCCGCAGGCGGGCCGGACATCCGGCTGGCCTATGAAGGCCACAGCTACGAATTCTGATCCGGGCCCGGTTTCATGCAGCGCATCACCTCCGGCCCGTCCTATCCGCTGCACACCGCAGTAACCACACGGGCCCTGGAAACCGCGCTGGCGGCCACACTGCCCCCACACACCCTGATGCAGCGCGCCGGCCTGGCCACCGCCAGTCTGGCGCTGGCGCTCGCGCCTCACGCACGCACCTTCTGGATCGCCTGCGGCCCCGGCAACAACGGTGGCGACGGCCTGGAAGCCGCGATGCACCTGCAACTCTGGGGCAAGACCGCCCTGGTCAGCTGGATGGGCACACCCGGCAGCGCACCCAGTGATGCCCGCGCCTCGCACACCCGGGCCGTGGCCGCCGGCGTTCGTTTTGTCGCTGCACCGCCTGGGGTCTGCGACCTCTGTATCGATGCCCTGCTCGGCACGGGCGCGAGCCGCCCGGCTGAAGGCCTCATGGCGCAGTGGGTCACCCACATCAATGGACTGAAGGTCCCGGTGCTGGCCGTGGACTTGCCCTCGGGCCTGAACGCTGACACCGGGGTCACGGCTGGCCCCGGCGTGCACGCCAGCCATACGCTGAGCTTGCTGACACTCAAGCCTGGGCTCTACACAGCGCAAGGCCGCGACCAAGCCGGCCAGATCTGGCTCGACACCCTGGGTGGAGATGCCGACAGCACACCTGCACAGGCCCGTCTGGGCAGCGCGCCCGGCCGAACCGAGCGGCGGCACGCCACGCACAAAGGCAGCTACGGCGATGTCGCCATCGTCGGCGGCGCGCCCGGCATGGGCGGTGCGGCTCTGCTGGCCGCCAGCGCCGCGCTGCACCATGGCGCCGGCCGTGTCTACGTGGCCCTGCTCGAGAGCAACCCTCCAAGCCTGGACCCCGCCCAGCCCGAACTGATGTTCCGTACGCCTGAGGCTTTGAATCCCACCGAACTGACCGTGGTAGCCGGCTGTGGCGGCGGCAGCGTCATCGCCGCGCAGATGCCTCGCCTGGTGTCTGGCGCGCCACGACTGGTGTTGGACGCTGACGCACTGAATGCCATCGCCCAGGACAGCCAGCTGGCGACCTTGTTGCGCGCCCGAGCAGCCCGCCAACGCCAGACCGTGTTGACCCCGCACCCGCTGGAAGCTGCCAGGCTGCTGGGGCGCACGACGACCGAAGTTCAGTCAGACCGGTTGAGCGCAGCGCAGCAACTGGCGCAGCAATTCGCCTGCTGCGTGGTGCTCAAAGGCTCGGGAACGGTTGTGGCCGCACCGGGTGAGACCTCTGTGATCAATCCCACAGGCAATGCGCGCCTGGCCACGGCCGGCACGGGCGATGTGCTGGCCGGCCTCATCGGTGCGCGCCTGGCACGCGGCGAAAGTGCGATGGACGCCGCCTGTGCTGCCGTCTGGATGCATGGCCAAGCCGCCGATGCCTGGCCTCAGACCCAGGCGATGACGGCAGGTACCCTGGCCCGAGCCCTGGTCAGTTGAAGGTTCAGCCGCGCCCGACAAAGGGCATCTTGGTCGACATCACCGTGTGGAACAGCACATTGGCCTCCAGCGGCAGATTGGCCATGTAGAGCACCGACTGGCCCACGATGTTGACGTCCATCAGGGGCTCCACAGCGATCTCGCCGTTGGCCTGCGGCACCCCCTTGGCCATGCGCGCCGCCAACTCGGTGGCGGCATTGCCGATGTCGATCTGCCCCACCGCGATATCGTGCTTGCGCCCGTCCAGCGAGGCCGTCTTGGTCAGGCCCATGACCCCGTGCTTGGTCGCCGTGTAGGCAATCGAGTTGGGGCGTGGCGCATGCGCCGAGATCGAACCGTTGTTGATGATGCGCCCGCCGCGCGGGGTCTGCGCCTTCATGACACGGAAGGCCTGCTGGATGCAGAGAAACATGCCCGTGAGGTTGATGTCCACCACGCTCTTCCACTGCTCCAGCGACAGATCTTCCAGTGAAATACCCGGCGCATTGACGCCAGCGTTGTTGAACAGCAGGTCCACCCGACCCCAGGCCTGGACGGTGGCATCGAACAGCGCACGCACGGAATCGGCTTGCGCCACGTCGGTGGGCAATACCAGCGCACGTGCCCCGGCGCCGCTTTCCTGCGCCACGGCCTGCAAGGGCTCGCGCCTGCGGCCGGCCAGGGCTACGGACCAGCCATCCTTGAGCAGGGCCAGGGCCGCCGCCTTGCCTATGCCCGTACCGGCGCCGGTCACGATGGCCACTTTCTTCGTTTCACTCATCTCGCTCTGTCTCCTGTTGTCTGGAAATCACCGGCGCGTCTTGCGCCCCTTGCCCCTGGCCTTGTCCGTGACCTTCTTGGCCGCGGCCTTGACCGAGGCCTTGAGGGCCTGGATGGGCGAAGGCAAGGCGCGCTTGCTCGCATCGCTGGCCTTCTTGCTGCGGTCGGCGCGCTTGAGTGAAGCCTTGCGCGGAGCCCCCGCGGTCTCTCCCACCTCGTCGTGCGGCAGACCCTTGTCGCGCAGCGCGCGGTTGACGAGCTCCTCGCCTTCACGCACCAGGCGGAAATCGATGCGCCGGCCGTCCAGGTCCACGCGGCTGACCTGTACCCGAACCCGCGTGCCGATGGCGTAGCGGATGCCGGTGCGTTCACCACGCAATTCCTGACGCGCCTCGTCGAAGCGGAAATACTCACCACCGAGTTCGGTGATGTGGATCAGGCCTTCGACATACATGGCGTCCAGCGTGACGAACAGGCCGAAGCTGGTGGCCGCCGTGACCACACCGCCAAACTCCTCGCCCAGGTGCTCGCGCATGTACTTGCACTTGAGCCAGGCCTCCACATCACGGCTGGCCTCGTCGGCGCGGCGTTCGTTGGCGCTGCAGTGCAGGCCGGCGGCCTGCCAGGCCATGAGTTCCGCACTGACCTTCTTGGGCTTCTCGCCCGAAATCTTCATCTTCGCGGCTTCACTCTTCTCGATCCGCTTGGAGAGCTTGGCGTGCGCCTCGCCCGGCGTCGGCAGGACCGGCAGGTGATAACGCGTCTTGTTGAGGATCGCCTTGATCACCCGATGCACCAGCAGGTCCGGGTAACGCCGGATCGGGCTCGTGAAGTGGGTGTAGGCCTCGAAAGCCAGGCCGAAGTGGCCGCTGTTGTGCGGCGTGTAGATGGCCTGTTGCATGGAGCGCAGCAGCATGGAATGGATCTGCTGTGCGTCCGGGCGTTCCTTGGTGGCCAGCGCGATGGCCTGAAACTCCGCCGGCGAGGGATCCTCGCTGATGGTCATGCCCACGCCCGTGGCCTTGAGGTAGTTGCGCAGCAACTCGTTCTTCTCGGGCGTCGGCCCCTCGTGCACGCGGAACAGGCCGGCGTGTTTGCTCTGGCCGATGAAATCGGCGCTGCAGACGTTGGCCGCCAGCATGGCCTCTTCGATCAGGCGGTGCGCGTCGTTGCGCGTGCGCGGCACGATCTTCTCGATGCGGCCGCTCTCGTCGCAGATGATCTGCGTCTCGGTGGTCTCGAAGTCCACGGCACCGCGCTTGGCGCGCGCGGCCAGCAAGGCACGGTAGACATCGTGCAGATTGAGCAGATCCTGGACACGATCCTTGCGCTTGGCCGCTTCCGGTCCGCGTGTGTTGGCCAGGATGGCCGCCACCTCGGTGTAGGTGAAACGCGCATGGCTGTGCATGATGGCCGGATAAAACTGGTAGGCCGAGACTTCACCCTCGCTGCTGACGAACATGTCGCAGACCATGCACAGGCGGTCCACGTCGGGGTTCAGCGAGCACAGGCCGTTGGAGAGTTTCTCCGGGAGCATGGGGATCACACGGCGCGGGAAATAGACGCTGGTGGCGCGCTCGTAGGCGTCCACGTCGATCGGCGAGCCGGTCTCCACATAGTGGCTGACGTCGGCGATCGCCACCAGCAGACGCCAGCCGCGCAAGGCACTGCGGCCACGCCCCTGGGTCGCAGGCTCGCAGTAGACGGCGTCGTCGAAATCACGCGCATCCTCGCCATCGATGGTGACGAGTGGCACATCGGTGAGGTCGACACGATGGCGATGATCCTGCGCCAGCACCTTGTCGGGCAGGCTGCGCGCCTGCGCGATGCAGGCCTCGGAGAACTCGTGTGGCACGCTGTACTTGCGGACCGCGATCTCGATCTCCATGCCCGGGTCATCGATCTCGCCCAGCACCTCCTTGATGCGCCCCACGGGCTGGCCATACAGCGCGGGCGGCTCGACCAGTTCGACCACCACCACCTGGCCAGCCTTGGCCTGTCCGGTCGCGCCCTTGGGGATCAGCACGTCCTGGCCATAGCGCTTGTCCTCGGGCGCGACGAGCCACACGCCGCTCTCCTGCAGCAGGCGGCCGATGATGGGTTGCGCCGCGCGCTCCATGATCTCCACCACGCGCCCTTCGGGTCGCCCCTTGCGATCCAGGCGCACGATGCGCGCCTTGACGCGATCCTTGTGCAGCACCGCACGCATTTCATTGGGCGGCAGGTAGATGTCGGGTTCGCCGTCATCACGCACCACAAAACCATGACCATCACGGTGTCCGTTGATGGTCCCTTCGATTTCCTCCAGCAAGCCGCTGGATCGCTCTAAATTTCTGATATACTTCTCTCTTTCCTGAGATGCCCAGATGGCGGAATTGGTAGACGCACTAGTTTCAGGTACTAGCGAGTAACATCGTGGAGGTTCGAGTCCTCTTCTGGGCACCACCAATATACGGTAAAACCAAATTGGTTCTACCCACAACAAGCCGCTGAGACCTCAGCGGCTTTTTTACTTCCCGACTCGCCTGGAGCCGGGTACGTGAACAAAGGTCGGTCAAACCGGCACCGCCACCAGATCGTGGCCCTGTGTGCCGACAATGCGCGCACGCGTGAACTCCCCGACCTTCAGCGTCTTGCTGATCTTTTCCGGCGGCAACAGCTGCACGAGGCCGTCGATCTCGGGCGCATCGGCGTAGCTGCGACCCACCCCACCCTTGCGCCCCAGGGCCGGCGCCGAATCCACCAGAACCTGCATGGTGGCGCCGATGCGCCGCTGCAGGCGCGCGGTGGAAACCTCTTCAGCCACGGCCATGAAACGCGCGCGGCGTTCCTCGCGCAAGGCCTCGGGCAGCATGCCCGGCAGCTCGTTGGCCGCCGCGCCTTGCACCGGGCTGTAGGCAAAACAACCTGCCCGATCGATCTGCGCCTCACGCAGGAAACCGAGCAGGTGCTCGAATTCCTCTTCCGTCTCGCCCGGAAAACCGGCGATGAAGGTACTGCGGACCACCAGTTCCGGGCAGATTTCGCGCCAGCGCTGAATGCGCTCCAGATTGCGCTCCCCGCTGGCCGGGCGCTTCATGCGCCGCAGCACGTCGGGGTGGCTGTGCTGGAAGGGCACATCCAGGTAAGGCAGAACCTTGCCCGCAGCCATCAACGGCAGGATGTCGTCCACATGGGGATAGGGATAGACGTAATGCAACCGCACCCAGGCGCCGTGCGCCTCAGCGAGTTCGCCCAGGGCCTGCACCAGGTCCAGCAAGCGGGTCTTGACCGGCTTGCCGTCCCAGAAGCCGGTGCGGTACTTCACATCCACACCATAGGCCGAGGTGTCCTGGCTGATCACCAGCAACTCCTTCACGCCACCTTCGAACAGGGCCTTGGCCTCCTTGAGCACATCACCCACCGGGCGCGACACCAGATCGCCGCGCATCGAGGGGATGATGCAGAAGGTACAGCGGTGGTTGCAGCCCTCGCTGATCTTCAGGTAGGCATAGTGACGCGGCGTGAGCTTGAGCCCCGCTTCGCCGAAAGCGCCCGGCACCAGGTCAATGAAGGGGTCGTGCGGCTTGGGCAGGTGGGCATGGACCGCGTCCATCACCTCCTGCGTGGCGTGCGGGCCGGTCACGGCCAGCACACTGGGGTGCATCTGCTTGACCATGTTGCCGCCGCCCTCGCCCGTCTTGGCGCCCAGGCAACCGGTGACGATGACCCTGCCGTTCTCGGCCAGGGCTTCGCCGATGGTGTCCAGGCTTTCCTTGACCGCATCATCGATGAAACCGCAGGTGTTGACGATGACCAGGTCAGCCCCCTGGAAGGTCTTGGAGGTCTGGTAACCCTCGGCGCTGAGTTGCGTGAGGATCAATTCGGAATCGGTCAGGGCCTTGGGGCAGCCCAGGCTGACAAAACCGACTTTGGGCGCAGGGGTGGCAGTAGGGGGGGACAGGACTTCACTCATGCCCCTATTGTCCCAGCATTCGGGACCCAGGGCTTCAACGCTTGAGACCGAAGGACTCCAGCATCTGCTCGGTCTGTTTCTGCATCTGCTCCTGCATCTGCAGGTACAGATTCTTCGACTGTTCCAGGTTCTGGCTCACCAGCCCCTGCACCATGGGCGTCTGCATGGCCATGAACTGCGTCCACATCTCGGGGGACAGTCCCTTGGACTGCTCGGCCAGCTTGGTCTGCACATCCTGCAGGGTCTGGATGTTCTTCTCCAGGTAGCCCCCCATGAAACCCTGCATGGCGTGGCCGTAGAAGCGAATGATGTTGGACAGCACGGACGTGCTGAACATGGGAGACCCGCCGGCCTCCTCTTCCAGGATGATCTGCAGCAGGATGCTGCGCGTCAGGTCTTCGCCGCTCTTGGCGTCGCGCACCACAAAAGGGTCGCTGGCCATGACCAGCTGTTTGATTTCAGTCAGCGTGATGTAGCTCGACGTACGGGTGTCGTACAGACGGCGGTTGGGATATTTCTTGATGATCCGCTCGGAACCCGCCGCAGCCTCACCCTTTTTTTCTTTCATGCCCTGATCTCCTCTGCTCGGTCCCGCAGACCGCTTTCATGTATTGCATCGCAACACATTCTAGGAAGCCGAATGCGCCACCACCCCAAGGTTTACCCTGAGAGTGGATGGCGACAAATCGGAAAGGGATTTTGGTAGGCGCGATTGGACTCGAACCAACGACCCCCACCATGTCAAGGTGGTGCTCTAACCAGCTGAGCTACGCGCCTGAGAATTCGTTCGAGACCGCGAGTATAGCAGCAAACAACAGCCCTCTTCCCGCTTCGTCGTCACGCCGGGGAAGAAATAGGGTGCTGCGCCATAATTGACGTTTACGTCAACGTCAAAACACAGGAGCTATTCATGCAGATCGCAGGCAAGGTATTCATCGTCACCGGCGGCGCCTCGGGTCTGGGCGAAGGCACGGCACGCATGCTGGCCGCAAATGGCGGCAAGGTCGTCATCGCTGACATGCAGACCGACAAGGGCGAGGCCGTGGCCAAGGAGATCGGCGGCGTCTTCGTCAAGTGCGACGTGAGCCAGGAGGCCGACGCACAGGCCGTGGTGGCCAAGGCCGTCTCCCTGGGCAAACTCATGGGCCTGGTCAACTGCGCCGGCATCGCGCCGGCCGAGAAGACCGTGGGCAAGAATGGCGCGCACGCCTTGGCCACCTTCAGCCGCACCATCACGGTCAACCTGATCGGCAGTTTCAACATGATCCGCCTGGCGGCCGACGCCATGTGCAAGAACGAACCCGAAGCCACCGGTGAGCGCGGCGTGATGATCTCCACTGCCAGCGTGGCGGCCTACGATGGCCAGATCGGCCAGGCTGCCTACAGCGCCTCCAAGGGTGGCATCGTCGGCATGACGCTGCCGATCGCGCGTGACCTCGCGCGCAACGGCATCCGCAACATGACCATCGCCCCCGGCATCTTTGGCACACCCATGCTCTTCGGCATGCCGCAGGAGGTACAGGACGCGCTGGCCGCCAGTGTGCCCTTCCCCAGCCGCCTGGGCACACCCGAGGACTACGCCAAGCTGGCCAAACACATCGTTGAGAACGACATGCTCAACGGCGAGGTGATCCGCCTCGACGGCGCCATCCGCCTGGCCCCGCGCTGAGCCCACTCTTCGTCAGGAATCACGGCATGCGCGGCACGCGACACTTTCCGGTCCTGCTGCTTGGCCTGCTCCTGGCGGGAGCGCCCGCTGGCGCGAAATCGCCCGCGCCTGCTATCGGCGTCCCGGTCCAGCCCGAAGCCGCCAGCGGCTGGCAAGACAAGCCCGGTTGGTCCAGCAGGAAATTCGCAGTCGCGGCGGCGCATCCCCTGGCAGTGGAGGCCGGCTACCAGATGCTCAAGGCCGGCGGCAGTGCTGTGGACGCAGCGATTGCAGTGCAGATGGTGCTGACCCTGGTTGAACCCCAGTCCAGTGGCATCGGCGGCGGCGCCTTCATGCTGCACCACGACGGCCAGATCACCGAGGCCTACGACGGCCGGGAAACCGCGCCCTCGGATGCCGATGAGGACCTGTTCCTCGACGCGCAGCGTCAGCCCCTGGGCTTGCAGGCCGCGGCTGTAGGCGGGAGAGCGGTTGGCACACCCGGGGTCCTGCACATGCTGGCGTTGGCCCACCGGCAGCATGGCCGCCTGCCCTGGCGCCAACTTTTCGAGCCGGCCATCACACTGGCCGAAGCAGGCTTTCCGGTCGGGCCGCGCCTGCATGCCCTGCTCTCCGATGCCGCTGCCTTGCGGCAGGATCCGGACGCAGCCGCGTATTTCTTCGACAGCAGGGGCCAGCCCTGGCCCGTCGGCCACCGACTGAAAAACCCGGAGCTGGCGGCCGTGCTGCGACGCATTTCGGAAGAAGGTGCAGAAGCCCTGTACCAGGGCGAGATCGCCACGGCCATCGTGCGCAAGGTCCGCGAACACCCGGGCAATCCAGGCCGCCTCACACTAGCGGACCTGGCTGAGTACGAGGCCACGGTGCGCCCGCCCCTGTGTTTCGTCTACAGCGCGCGGCCACTCAGCCCCGCCAAAGCCCGTCAGCGCGACGTCCGCATCTGCGGCATGCCGCCACCCAGCTCGGGCACCCTGGCCCTGGGGCAGATCCTGGGCCTGCTGGCTCGCACACCTGCAGCCGAGCTCAAGCCCCTGCGCGGCCCGCAGGGGCTGCAGCCTGGCCCGGATTGGCTGCATCTCTACACCGAGGCTTCACGCCTGGCATTCGCGGACCGCGCCGTCTACGTGGCCGACCCCGACTATGTGCCGCCGCCAGGTGACAGCTGGATGAGCCTGCTCGACGATGACTACCTGGCACAACGCGCCAGGCTGATCGGCCAGGGCCCGCGCGCGCGACGCATGCCCGAGGCCCCGGCAGGCATACCCGCCGGTGTCCAGCAGAGCCTGGGCCCCATGCCCGAGCAGGTCGAGCACGGCACCTCGCACATCAGCATCGTCGATGGCCAGGGCCGGATCCTGGCCATGACCAGCAGCATCGAGGCCGCCTGGGGCTCACGCCTCATGGTCAACCGCGGCCTGGGCCTGGGCGGCGGCTTCCTGCTCAACAACCAGCTCACGGATTTCAGCTTCGTGCCGCGCAGCGAATCGGGGGCACCCATTGCGAACCGCGTGGAGCCACGCAAGCGACCACGCTCCTCCATGACCCCGGTGCTGGTGTTCGAGCGACCCAGCGGCCAACCATTGCTCAGTGGCGGCAGCCCCGGAGGGGCCTACATCATCCATTACACGAGCAAGCTGATCTACGGCCACCTGCACTGGGGCCTGGACGTGCAAAAGGCCATCGCTGTACCCAATTTCGCAGCCTTCGGCGGGTCTATCCTGCTCGAACAAAAACGCTTCCCCCCAGGCACGTCGGCAGCCCTGCGCCAGCGCGGCCACCGTGTGCAGGAGCAGGCGCTGACCAGCGGGCTGCAAGCCATCCAGGCCCGCGGCAAGGGCTGGTACGGCGGCGCCGACCCGCGCCGCGAGGGCACGGTCAAGGGCGACTGAGCGCCATGGACCGAGCCCTGGGCGA
Organism: Hylemonella sp. GW821-FHT10B10; assembly: GCF_059415585.1. Taxonomy (NCBI): domain Bacteria; kingdom Pseudomonadati; phylum Pseudomonadota; class Betaproteobacteria; order Burkholderiales; family Comamonadaceae; genus Hylemonella; species Hylemonella sp. GW821-FHT10B10. The sequence continues at coordinate 1,837,035 of NZ_JBWKNN010000001.1, forward strand.
GACTCTTTCTACAATCGGCTCATGGCCATCCCCCAGTCCTTCATCCAGGAATTGCTTGCGCGCGCCGACGTCGTCGAGATCGTCGGGCGCACCGTGCAGCTCAAGAAGGGCGGTGCCAACTTCATGGGCCTGTGCCCCTTCCACGCGGAGAAGTCCCCTTCCTTCACGGTCAGTCCGACCAAGCAGTTCTATCACTGCTTTGGCTGCGGCAAGCACGGGGATGCCATCAACTTCCTGATGGAACAGACCGGTATGAGCTTCATCGAAGCGGTAAAGGATCTTGCCCAGCACTACGGCCTGCAGGTGCCCGAAGACGAGGCCAGCCCGCAGGATCGGGCCCGTGCGGCCGAGCAGCGCCAGAAGCAGGCCACACTGAACGACGTGCTCGAAAAAGCCGGTGAAGCCTGGCGCAAGCAGCTCAGGACTTCACCCCGCGCTGTGGACTACCTCAAGGGCCGCGGCCTGTCTGGTGAAATTGCCAAACAGTTCGGCCTGGGTTACGCCCCTGAGGGCTGGCGCGCCCTGGCCAGCGTGTTCCCGCAGTACGACGACCCACTGCTGGTGGAGTCCGGCCTGGTCATCACCAATGCCGACGACAACAGCGGCGAGGAAAAGCGTTACGACCGTTTCCGCGACCGCATCATGTTCCCCATCCGCAACGTCAAGGGCGAGTGCATCGGTTTCGGCGGACGCGTGCTGGGCGACGAGAAGCCGAAATACCTGAACTCGCCCGAGACCCCCGTCTTCAGCAAGGGGCACGAGCTCTACGGCCTCTTTGAAGCCCGCAACGCCATCCGTGATGCCGGCTACGTGCTGGTCACCGAGGGTTACATGGACGTGGTGGCCCTGGCCCAGCTGGGTTTTCCCAACGCCGTGGCCACACTGGGCACGGCCTGCACCACCGACCATGTGCAGAAGCTGTTCCGCTTCACCGACTCGGTTGTCTTCAGCTTCGACGGCGACAGCGCCGGCCGGCGCGCCGCACGCCGTGCGCTGGACGGTGCCTTGCCTTATGCCAGCGATGTGCGCAACGTCAAATTCCTCTTCCTGCCGGCCGAACACGACCCGGACAGCTATATCCGCGAGAACGGCAAGGAAGCCTTTGCCCGCTGCGTGAGCGAAGCCGTGCCGCTGAGCCGCTTCCTGATCGAAGCCGCAAGTGAAGATTGCGACCTGGGCACGGCCGAAGGTCGCGCCCGCCTGTCCAGTCAGGCCAAGCCACTCTGGAACGCCCTGCCCGATGGCGCGCTCAAACGCCAGCTGCTGGGCGAAATCGCCGGCCAGGTCCAGCTCGACACCGCCGAACTGGCGAGCCTGTGGAATGCCGCCCCCCGGGGCAGCGCCCCGCGCAGCCCCGAACGCAGCAGCCCCAGCACGGCGTCCGCCCCTGCCGGCTATCGCGCCAAACCGTCGCGCATGGCTGGCCGCAGCCTGCCGGTCAACCGCGCGGACCAGGCCGCCCGGCTGCTGCTGGCCCACAGCCACCTCTGGGACCAGCTTTCCAGCGAAGACCATGTGCTGCTGTGCGCCCTGCCGGATGCCCATGGCGAGCTGCTGCGCTGGCTGGAGGCCCAGCTGCATGAACACGGCCCCCTGCCCTGGGGCTCGCTGAGCGAGGCTCTGCGCGAGCACCCGGCCCAGCCTCTGGCCCAAAAACTCATGACCGGCTCCGACCTGGCCGCCACCGACGACCAGGGGGAGGCCCTGGCCGAGCTGCGCAACCTGCTCAAGCGCATGCTGATCGAACAGCTCAAGACCGAAGAGACCGAGGCCATCGCCGCCTCGTCGCTGGACCCGGCGGCCCTGACGCGTTACAGGGAGCTGCAGGCCCGCCGCATGGCCCTGGAAACGGGCATGATCGCCACGGAATGAGCCCCGGCAAGCCGCGCCGGCATTGAATTCCGTCGATTGCCGGGTATAATCCAAGTCTGATTTCGGCAAGAGCGACAGCAGCACCTCCGGGCCAGGCCAACCGTAGCCTACGCGCACGACCGGCCACCTTACCGCAAGGACTGCATCCCAAATGTTCGCCCTCCCATCTTGCCCCTGAGGATTTCTCCTCTGTCCCCCAACCGCGCCGGTTTTTTCGGTGCTGTGTTTGTTTCTTTGTGCCAGTTTTTGATGTTTCGAGGTTGATCCATGCCCGCTCAAAAGTCCAAGAAGCCTGCAAAGCCCGCCGCCAAACCCGTCGCGAAGGCTGCCCCTAAGTCCGCCACCAAGGCCAAACCCGTTGCCAAAGCCGCCCCCAAGGCGGCCGTAAAGGCAGCGGTCAAGCCGGTGGCCAAGGCCAAGGTGCAGCCCGCCACGAAAGCCAAGACAGTGCCCGCTTCCAAGACCCCTGCCAAGACCGCCAAGATTGAAAAAGCCGAGAAGGCCGTCAAACCGACCGCCGCCGAACTGAAGAAAACCGCCGCCACGGCCACCGAAGAAGTGGTGGCCAAGAAGAAACCCGGCCGTCCGCCCAAGGCCGCCACGGCTGAAGCCGGCGCGCCGGCCAAGACCGGGGCCAAGCGCGGTCGCAAGCCCAAGAACGCCGTCGACAAGGCCGAGGGCGATCTGGACCTGTCGGACATCGAAGCTGAATTTGCCGAAGAGCCCGCAGCCGCCCCCGGCGAAAAGGTCAAACCCCTGCGCATGAAGATCAGCAAGGCCAAGGAACGGGCCTTGATGAAGGAATTCGGCCTGGACGAGACCGTGCTGTCCGAAGAGGACATGGCCAAGCGTCGCCAGCGCCTCAAGCAGCTGATCAAGCTGGGCAAGACCCGTGGTTACCTGACCCACGGTGAAATCTCCGACCACCTGCCCGACAAGCTGATCGACGCCGAGACGCTGGAAGTCGTGATCTCCATGCTCAACGACATGGGCGTGGCCGTCTACGAGCAGACCCCGGACGCCGAGACCCTGCTGCTGAACAACACCGGCCCGACCGCCGCCACCGAAGAGGAAGCGGAAGAGGAAGCCGAAGCCGCCCTGTCCACCGTGGACAGCGAATTCGGCCGCACCACCGACCCCGTGCGCATGTACATGCGCGAGATGGGCACGGTCGAACTGCTGACCCGCGAAGGCGAAATCGAGATCGCCAAGCGCATCGAAGGCGGCCTGATGGACATGATGGAGGCCATCAGCGCCTCCCCCGCCACCATCGCCGAAATCCTGCGCCTGGGCGAGGAAATCCGCGAAGGCAAGATCGTCATCTCCACGGTGGTTGACGGCTTCGTCAACGCCCAGGAAAGCGACGACTATGTGGCCGAAGAAGACTTCGACGAATACGACGAAGCCGACGACGACGACGGCAAAGGCGGCTCCAAGGCCCTGACCAAGAAACTCGAAGAACTGAAGAACCAGGCGCTGGAGCGCTTCGACCGCCTGCGTAGCCTGTTCGAGAAGGTCCACAAGATCTACGACAAGGAAGGCTACGGCACCCCGGCCTATCAGAAGGCTCAGAAGTCCCTGTCCGACGAGCTGATGACCATCCGCTTCACGGCCAAGACCATCGAGAAGCTGTGCGACCTGGTGCGTGCCCAGGTGGATGACATCCGCAAGAAGGAACGCGAGCTGCGCCGCATCATCGTGGACAAGTGCGGCTACCCGCAGGACCACTTCATCACCGACTTCAGCGGTCGCGACAAGCACGGCCACCCCGCCAAGTCGCACCTGCTCGACCTCAAGTGGATCGAGAAGCAGGCCCACGCCGGCAAGCCCTGGAGCGCCGTCATGGCGCGCAACATCCCGCCCGTGCAGGACCTGCAGCAGAAGCTGATGGACCTGCAGTCACGTGTGGTGGTGCCTCTGGACCAGCTCAAGGACATCAACAAGCGTATGAACGAAGGCGAGGCCTCCTCCCGCGCGGCCAAGAAGGAAATGATCGAGGCCAACCTGCGTCTCGTGATCTCCATCGCCAAGAAGTACACCAACCGCGGCCTGCAGTTCCTGGACCTGATCCAGGAAGGCAACATCGGCTTGATGAAGGCCGTCGACAAGTTCGAATACCGCCGCGGCTACAAGTTCTCGACCTACGCCACCTGGTGGATCCGCCAGGCCATCACCCGCTCCATCGCGGACCAGGCCCGCACGATCCGCATCCCGGTGCACATGATCGAGACCATCAACAAGATGAACCGTATCTCGCGTCAGCACCTGCAGGAGTTTGGCTTCGAGCCCGACGCCAGCCTGCTCGCGCAGAAGATGGAGATCCCCGAGGACAAGATCCGCAAGATCATGAAGATCGCCAAGGAGCCGATCTCGATGGAAACCCCCATCGGCGACGACGACGACAGCCACCTGGGCGATTTCATCGAGGACACGGCCAACACCGCACCGGTGGAAGCCGCCATGCAGGCCGGCCTGCGCGACGTGGTCAAGGACATCCTTGACAGCCTCACGCCGCGCGAAGCCAAGGTACTGCGCATGCGCTTCGGTATCGAGATGACCAGCGACCACACCCTGGAAGAAGTGGGCAAGCAGTTTGACGTGACGCGCGAGCGCATCCGTCAGATCGAGGCCAAGGCCCTGCGCAAGCTCAAGCACCCCAGCCGCTCGGACAAGCTGCGCAGCTTCACCGACAACATCTGAGCGACCCTTGCGGACGCTCCTGAAAGCCCGCCTTGCGCGGGCTTTTTTTCGTCTATGAGGGAAACTCCCTGCATGAAAATTTGCTGCAGCAAAACCGGGATTTCAGGCCGCTGAATTACTAGAATCAGATCATGTTTTCCCACCTGCGCCTGCACACCGAGTTCTCCGTCGTCGACGGCACCGTCCGTATCGATGACATCGTCAAGGCTGCGGCCAAGGACGGCCAGCCGGCGCTCGCCATCACCGACCTGAACAATCTCTTTGGCGCCATCAAGTTCTACAAGGAAGCGCGTGGCAAGGGCCTCAAGCCCCTGATCGGCGTGGAGATCATGCTGGAGGGCCTGGGGCAGGACCCGCTGGCCACCTCGCGCCTGCTGCTGCTGGTCCAGAACAAGCAGGGTTACCTCAATCTTTCCGAGATCCTCGCGCGTGCCTGGACTGGCAATGTGGTGAAAGCCCAGGCCGTGGTCAAGCTCGCCTGGCTCAAGGAACTGCACGAAGGCCTGATCGCCCTCTCCGGTGCGCAGGCCGGCGCCGTGGGCCAGGCCCTGGTGCAGGGTGACAGTGCCCGCGCCCATGAGATGGCGCTGCAGCTGTCCACCATCTTGCCGCACCGTTATTACCTGGAACTGCAGCGTGCCGGCCGCCCGGACGACGAGGCCCATGTGGCCGCGGCCGTGCAGCTGGCCGCGCGCATGAAGCTGCCCGTGGTGGCCACGCACCCGGTGCAGTTCGCCCTGCCCGATGATTACGAGGCGCATGAGGCACGGGTCTGCATTTCCGAAGGCGAAATCCTGGGCAACTCCCGGCGCGTGCGCAAGTTCACGCGCGAACAGTACTTCAAGAGCGCCGCGCAGATGGAGGCGCTGTTTGCCGACCTGCCCAGTGCCGTGGCCAACACGCTGGAGATTGCCAAGCGCTGCAACCTGACGCTGGTGCTGGGCAAGCCGCAGCTGCCCAATTTCCCCATCCCCGGCGGCCTGAGCATCGAGGAGTACTTCCGCAAGGTGTCCTTTGACGGACTCGAAGAACGCCTGACCCATCTTTATCCGGACCTGGCCAAGCGTGACGCCGAACGCCCACGTTATGTGGAACGGCTGGAGTTCGAGATCAACACGATCCTGAAGATGGGCTTCCCGGGCTACTTCCTCATCGTGGGTGACTTCATCCAGTGGGCCAAGGCCAACGGTTGCCCGGTGGGGCCGGGCCGCGGCTCGGGTGCCGGTTCGCTGGTGGCCTACGCGCTCAAGATCACCGACCTGGACCCGCTGGAATACAAGCTGCTGTTCGAGCGTTTTCTGAACCCGGAACGTGTCTCGATGCCGGACTTCGACATCGACTTCTGCCAGGCCAACCGCGACCGTGTGATCGACTACGTCAAGGACAAGTACGGCAAGGAGGCGGTCAGCCAGATCGCCACCTTCGGCACCATGGCTGCGCGCGCGGCGATCCGCGACGTGGGGCGCGTGCTGGACATGAGCTACACCTTCTGCGACGGCATCTCCAAGCTCATCCCCAACAAGCCTGGCCAGCACATCACCATCGCCGACGCGATCCAGGCCGAGCCCATCCTGGCCGAACGCCTGGACAAGGAGGACGAGGTCAAGACCCTGCTGGCCCTGGCCCAGAAGCTCGAGGGCATGACCCGCAACGTGGGCATGCACGCCGGGGGCGTGCTGATCGCACCGGGCAAGCTGACCGATTTCTGCCCGCTCTACCAGCAGCCTGGCAGCGACGCGGCCGTGAGCCAGTACGACAAGGACGATGTGGAAGCCATCGGCCTGGTGAAGTTCGACTTTCTGGGTCTGGCCACGCTGACCATCCTGGAGATCGCACGCGAGTTCATCATGGCCCGCCATCCCGGCCAGGAGAACTTCGCCTTCGAAAACATCCCGCTCAACGACAAACCGACCTACCACCTGTTCCAAGAGGGCAAGACGGAAGCGGTGTTCCAGTTTGAAAGCCGCGGCATGCAGGGCATGCTGCGCGACGCCAAGCCCACGCGCCTGGAAGACCTGATCGCGCTCAACGCCCTGTACCGCCCGGGCCCCATGGACCTGATCCCGAGCTTCGTGGCGCGCAAACACGGCCGCGAAGAAGTGGAATACCCGCATCCGGCCGTGGCCGAGATGCTGTCCGAGACCTACGGCATCATGGTCTACCAAGAGCAGGTGATGCAGACGGCGCAGATCCTGGGCGGCTACTCGCTCGGTGGCGCCGACCTGCTGCGCCGCGCCATGGGCAAGAAGAAGGCCGAGGAGATGGCCGAGCACCGGGAGAAATTCCGTGCCGGCGCGCTGGCAACCCACAACATCCCCCAGGACAAGGCCGACGAGGTCTTCGACCTGATGGAGAAGTTTGCCGGCTACGGCTTCAACAAGTCGCACGCCGCCGCCTACTCCCTGCTGGCCTACCACACGGCGTGGCTCAAGGTGCACTACACGGCCGAGTTCTTCTGCGCGAACATGACCGTGGAAATGGACGACACGGACAAGCTCAAGGTGCTGTTCGAAGATGCCCTGAAGATGGGCATGACCTTCGAGGCCCCGGACGTCAACCGGGGGCACTACCGCTTCGAGCCCATTTCCGACAAGGCCATCCGCTACGGCCTGGGCGCCGTCAAGGGCACGGGGCAGCAGGCCATCGAGGCCATCGTCAAGGCCCGCGAAGAAGGCGGCCTCTTTACCAGTCTCTACGACTTCTGCGTGCGCGTGGACCGCACGCGCCTGAACAAACGCAGCATCGAAGCCCTGATCAAGGCCGGTGCCTTCGACTCTCTGCAGCTCAACCGCGCGTCCCTGGTGGCGTCGATCGACCGCGCCTTCGACTTCGCCAATGCCACGGCGGCCAATATCAATCAGGGTGGCCTCTTCGACCTGGGCGATGACAGCCATGGCGCCAGCACCCAGGAGCCGGACCTGGTGGACATGCTGCCCTGGGGCGTGAAGGAGCGGCTCACCAACGAGAAGACCGCAGTGGGTTTCTACCTCTCGGGCCATTTGTTCGACGAGGTCTCCATGGAAGTGCGCCGTTTCGCTAAGCGCGAACTGGTCGACCTGATCGACACACGCGAGCCGCAGCTGCTGGCGGGCATCGTTTCGGATTTTCGTGTCATCAACGGTCAGCGCGGCAAGCTGGCCCTCTTCAAGCTCGATGACAAGACCGCCGTGCTCGATGCGCGTGTGGACGAGGCCCTGATGAACGCCAACCGCAACCTGCTCAAGGACGATGAGCTCATCATCGTCATGGCCAAGGTCATGCCGGATCGTTTTTCCGGGGGCCTGCAGCTCAACATCAACCAGGTCTGGAGCCTGGAAGCCGCGCGCTGCCGTTTCGGTAAATACCTCCGAGTCGCCGTCAATGGCCGCGCGCCGGACGTGCAGCGCCTGGTGGCCGAGCATCCGCCCAAGAAGGAGATCACCGAACAAGGCGAGCTCGTGCGCGGCCTGGGTGTGCGACTGTCCTTGCGCCGCCAGGGCCCGGAACTGGGTGCCGCGGCCGAGTTGCAGTTGGGCGAGGACGCGAAGTTCTATCCCAGTGATGCGGCACTGGCAGGGTGGATGGCCCAGGCAGATCAGGGCAAAGCCCTCATCGTTTACGAGTGAACCTGATCTGACCGGATCGCACAGCCGCGAGCCGGATGTTCCGTCTGGACAGAACCTAAAATCCGGCGTGTGAACGACATCCTCAACATCTCCGCCTACAAATTCGTCCCTCTGCCCGACGCCCATGCGCTGCGCGATCGCCTGCACGTACGGGCCGAGGCCCTGGGCCTCAAAGGCACGGTCCTGCTGGCCGAAGAAGGGATCAATCTCTTCGTCGCCGGCACAGGGTCGGCGGTGCGCGAATTCGTGGCAACGCTGAAGCAGGACCCGCGCCTGGCCGATCTGGTCCCGAAGGAGAGCTGGTCGGCCCGCCAGCCCTTTCGCAAGATGCTGGTCAAGGTCAAGCGCGAGATCATCCGCATGAACCACCCTACCATCCAGCCGGCCGCAGGTCGCGCGCCGGCCGTGCCCGCGGTCACGGTGAAGCGATGGCTGGACCAGGGGCACGACGACACGGGCCGGCCCGTGGTGACACTGGACACGCGCAACGCCTTTGAAGTCGATCACGGCACCTTCAAGGACGCCATCGACTGGCGCATCGGCAAGTTCTCGGACTTCCCGGCAGCCTTGCAGAAGCACAAGGCCGAACTTGAAGGCAAGACCGTGGTGAGTTTCTGTACCGGCGGCATACGCTGCGAAAAGGCCGCCCTGCTGATGCAGGAGGCCGGCCTGGACCAGGTCTATCAGCTCGAGGGCGGCATTCTCAAATACTTCGAGGAAACAGGTGGCGCCCATTACCGCGGCAGCTGCTTTGTGTTCGACGAGCGCGAGGCCCTGGGCAGTGACCTGCATGCCATCAAACAGTGACATATTCATCGTGTCCAGGGCAACTGCATAGGGGAATCCATGGACTTGACTTACCATGGGGACGGCACCTACCCTCCCCCATGCGTATGCTGCGTCTCGCTTCCACCGCATCCAGGGCTGCTTGCGCCCTGCCTTCCCGCCAGCGCCGCAGCCTGTTGGCGAGCGCGCTGCTGCCCTGGGTCCTGGGTGCCTGTGGCGGCCGGGCGGAACCGATGCGCCTGGTGGGCCAGCCCTGGCCCGGCTACGAACCCATGTTTCTGGCGCGCGCACTGGGTTTCATGCCCTCCGACGTCGAGCTGCAGGAATCTGCCACCGCGCAGGAATCGATCCAGCTCACCTTCGACAACCGGGTAGAAGGCGCCATGCTCACGCTGGACGAGGTCCTGCGCTTGCGTGACCAGGGCGTCTCCTTGCAGATCGTGCTGGTGTTCGACGTCTCCCGCGGCGCCGACATGTTGCTGGCCCGTCCAGGCATGCGCGACCTGGCCTCGCTGCGCAACCAGCGTGTCGGTGTGGAGGACTCGACCCTGGGCGCCCTGATGCTGACACTGTTCCTGGAGAAGGCGGGACTGCAGCGCAAGGACATCTCTGTGCAGCCCATCCCCTATGACCAGCACGAGACAGCCTGGGACCGCAACCACGTCGATGCCCTGATCACCTACGAGCCCCTGGCTGGCCGGCTGCTAGCGCGCGGGGCGCGCCTGCTGCTGAGCACGCGCCAGCTGCCCGACACCATCTTCGATGTGCTGGCCATGCGCAGCGAGGTGCTGGACCGGCACGCCGACCGGCTGCGTGCCTGCCTGGCCGCATATTTCAAGGCCCTGACCTACCTGCGGCAAAACCCCTGGGACGCCGCCTACCGCGTGGCGCCCAGACTGCAGATCAGTGCCGAGGGCCTGATCGATTCGCTGCGCGGGCTGGAACTTCCGGACCGTGTAGGCAATCAGAGTTACCTGTCGGGCCCGGACAGTGCTTTGCTCAAGGCGGTCCAGCGACTCTCGCCCATCCTGCAGCTGGCGGGCCAGCTGCAGAGACCCGTCAACACCGAGCGGCTGCTGTCCAGCCTCTACCTGCCCACCTCATGACAGCCCGTCTGCACCTGTCCTTCTGCTGGAGCTTCCTGACCGCCCTGCTGCTGGGTGCACAGGTGGCGCGGGCGCAGGAGACCATCGTCAACGTGGGCGTGCTGTCCTTCCGCCCCAAGGCCCAGGCCGAAACCCAGTGGCGACACCTGACCGACTACCTCAACCGCAGCGTGCCCGAGGTGCGCTTCGTGCTGCGCATCTACAACTACCCGGAGCAGCAGGAGGCCCTGCGCCAGCAGTCCGTAGACCTCCTCATCACCCAGCCGGCCGAGTATGTGCGCCTGGTGCACGAAAATGGCCTGTCCTCGCCCCTGGCCACGCTGATCGATCTTGACCAGGGCCGGCCGGTGCGCGCGATGGGCGGCGTGATCCTGACCCGCAGCGACCGCCAGGACCTCATGGACCTGCGCGACCTGCAGGGCAAGCGCATCGCCGTCCCCAACCTCATGTCCTTCGGCGCCTACCAGCTCCAGGCCGCCGAGCTCGCCCGCGCCGGCGTCAGATCCCTGGAGTACCTGGAGACCGGTGCACCGCAGGACCTGACCGTGCAGGCCGTGGTGGACCGCCTGGCCGACGCGGCCTACGTGCGGACCGGCCTGATCGAAAACATGGCACGCGAAGGCCAGCTCGATCTGCGCCAGGTCAAGGTACTGAACGCGCAGGGCTACCCGGGTTACCCCTTTGCCCTCTCGACCCGCCTCTACCCGCAATGGCCGGTGGTGGCCATGCCGCACCTGAGCGAAGGCATCTCCGTGCGCGTGGCCGGGGCGCTGCTGTCGCTACCGCACGGCAGCGAGCTCGCGCGCCGCATGGGTCTGTACGGTTTTGTCACCCCGGCCGATTACGAGCCGGTGCGCATCCTGATGCGCGAAATGCGCCTGCCTCCTTTCGACAAACCCCAGCCGGTCAACTGGTCCGACATCTGGCACCAGTACCGACTGCTGATCGCCAGCGCGACGCTGACCCTGCTGCTGATGCTGCTCATGGCGTTGCGCGAGACCTGGCTGCGCCAGCGCATGGCTTCCTTCAGCAACGCCATGGGTGAAGGCATGTTCGTGCTCGATCGCCAGGGGATCGTCACCTATGTCAATCGTGCAGCCTGCCGCTTGCTGGGCTACCAGCGCGAGGCGCTGCTGGGTCGGCAGCTGCTGCCCCTGGTCGTCTCACCCCAGCCCCTCGATACCCAGCCTGGCGGAGCGAACCCCCTGCTCGATCCGCAACGCTGGCAACAACCCTACGAGGGTGAAAACCTCTTCGTCAACGCCAGCGGCAAGACCTTCCCGGTCGAGGTCAGCAGCCGGCCGATGCGCCGCAAGGACCGCTTCGTGCGCATGGTGACGGTGTTCTCCGACATCTCCGAGCGCAAGGCCCACAGCGTGCACATCTACCAGCTGGCCTACCACGACGCACTCACTGGCCTGCCCAACCGCCGCCTGCTGTTCGAGCGCCTGCAGGAAAGCCTGGGGCGCACCAATGGCAGCCATCGCGGGGCCCTGCTGTTCTCCGACCTGGACCGCTTCAAGCAGATCAACGATACCCTGGGCCACAAGGTCGGCGACGCACTGCTGCAGGCCGTGGCCGGGCGCATGCTGCGCGTGGTCGGTGAGCAGGGGCTGGTCGCGCACACCGGCGGCGACGAGTTCGCGGTGCTGCTGGAGCGACTCGACCACGACCCCGAGCGCGCCGGCCTGCAGGCGCGTGAACTGGCCGAAAAGCTGCGCAGCAGCATGCACGAGCCCTTCGGCATCGGCAGCCAGTACCACCAGATGTCGGTCAGCATCGGCGTGGCGCTGTTCGATGGCCCGGACACCGGCGCCGATGAGTTGCTCAAGCGCGCGGACATGGCCATGTACCAGGCCAAGGCCGGCGGACGCAATGCCATCCGCTTCTTCGACCACGAGATCGCTGTCCAGCTCAGTCAGCGTGTGGCCCTGGAGGCGGACCTGTACCAGGCTCTGTCCCGACAGCAGTTCTGCGTGCACTACCAGCCGCAGTTCGATCATGCAGGCCGCATGGTCGGCGCCGAGGCCCTGGTCCGCTGGCAGCACCCCGAACGCGGCCTCATCATGCCAGGGCAGTTCATCGCCCTGGCCGAGGAAACGGGCCTGATCCTGCCGCTGGGCCAGTGGGTGCTGGAGCAGGTCTGTCAGCAGATCGAGCGCTGGCGCGGCCAGCCTGTGCTCGGTGATCTGGTGATCTCGGTCAATCTCTGTGCCCACCAGATCCTGCAGGCGAATTTCGTCGAAAGCGTGACTTCGGTGCTCATGGCCACCGGGGCCGACCCCAGCCGCCTGCAGCTTGAACTCACCGAAAGCGTGCTGGCCCATAGCATCGAAGACGCCAGCGAGAAGATGCGGCGACTGGTGGCGCTGGGCGTGCAGTTCGCGCTCGACGACTTCGGCACCGGCTATTCATCGTTGAGTTACCTCAAGCGCCTGCCCATCCAGCAGCTCAAGATCGACGCCTCCTTCGTGCGCGACCTGCAGACCGACCCCAACGACGTGGCCATCACCCAGACCATCATTGCCCTGGGCCAGAGCCTGGGGCTGGAAGTGATCGCCGAAGGCGTGGAAACCGGGGCTCAGCGCGACATCCTGCAGCAGCAGGGCTGCCGCCTGTTCCAGGGTTATTTTTATGCCCGGCCCCAGGCGCTTGCGGACCTGGTCGCCCTGGTGCACAAACTCCACTCGCAGCCCCTGGCGTCGCCTCGCTGATCAGGGCAGGAAACGCCGCTCGGGCAAGGGGATGAACTCGGTTTCGCCGGGCACCTGACCGAGGCGCTGGGCCTCCCAGGCCTCGGCCGCCTCGACGATGCGCTCCTTGCGGCTGGAGACAAAGTTCCACCACATATGGCGCGGGCCATCGAGTGGTGCACCACCGATCACCATCAGGCGCGCATCGCGCGCACCCGCTGCGATGCGCAGGGTCTCGCCGGCGGTCAGCACGGCCATCTGGCGTGCGGGCAAGGCCGCGCCGCCAAGTTGCACGTCCTGGTCCACGGCGTAGACCGCGCGCTCCTCGTACAAGGGCGGCAGCTCGAACACACCGCCCGCAGGCAGTTGCACGTCGAGGTAAAGCGTGGGCATGAAGACCCGGACCGGCGAGCGCTGGCCCCAGGCCTCGCCGATCAGCACGCGCACCGTGGCATCACCCACTCGCACCTGCGGAATCGCCTGGGCCGGGGTGTGCGCAAAGCCCGGTTCCTCCTCCTCGTGCTCGCGCGGCAGCGCGGCCCAGAGTTGCAGACCGTGCAGGCCGTAGTTCTGGTCCAGCAGGTCCTCGGGCTTGCGTTCGGAGTGCACGATACCGCGGCCCGCCGTCATCCAGTTGATGGCGCCGGGCTCGATGCGCTGCAGGGAGCCCACGCTGTCGCGGTGCATCTGCGCACCCTCGAAAAGATAGGTGACGGTCGCCAGGCCGATGTGCGGGTGCGGCCGTACATCGTGCTCACGGCCCGGCGTCTCTGTCACGGGGCCGAAGTGGTCGAAGAAGACAAAGGGGCCGACCGCTCGTTGCGTCGCGGCCGGCAGCAGGCGCCGCACCAGGAAGCCTCCGCCCAGGTCTTTCTGGTGACCGGTGAGGAAGTGCAGTGGCGTCGTCATGGCGTGGGTCCCTCCTGGGCCCCAATGTATCAGCCGCGCAGCCTGGCTGCGACGGCGGCCACGCGCTGACCGAACAGGCGCGCCGTTTCCAGATCGCTGGCTTCCATCTTGTCCGCCGGCGCGTCGGAAGCGGTCTGCCCCATCAGGCCGGCGTTGGCCGCAAGGTAGTTCACGTCGCTGCGCTTGGAATCCTTGGTGTTGTGGTACGACAGGCCCAGGCCGACCCAGATGCCACCATGCTGCATGGCCAGCGTCTGCAGATAACTCAGGGTGGCACCCTTGTCACCGATGACGTTGGAACTGTTGGTGAAGCCTGCGAAGACCTTGTCCTTCCAGGCCTGGGTGTACCAGGGCTTGCTGCTGGCATCGGCAAATTTCTTGAACTGCCAGCTCACACCACCCATATAGGTCGGGCTGCCCAGCACGATGGCATCGGCCGCATTCAACGTGTCCCAGGCCCCCTCAGGCAGATTGCCGTCGGCATCGATGGCCAGCAGCTCGGCTGCGGCCCCTTCGGCCACGGCCTGGGCCAGGCGTTGGGTATGGCCATAACCTGAATGGAAAACAACAGCGACCTTGCTCATGACTTATCTCCAATAAATGCGGCAAACGAAATTCTGGCAAAACCCCACCCGCCCCGGCATGGCCGGGGTCAGATGGACACAGGGGGATCGGGAGGGGGTGGGGCCGTTCAGGCCTTGCGCTTGGCGTCCAGGCTCAGGGAGCCGGCACCGAAGGCGCTCAGCATCAGCAGGCCGCCAGCGATCGACAGGTTCTTCATGAACATGATCTGGTTGACCATGACCTGATCGGCAGGCATGGCCCAGTAGTTGTGGAAGATCACGCCGGTGGCGACGGTGAACACCGCCATCACGAAGGCCACGATGCGCGTCTGGAAGCCGGCAATCAGGGCCAGCGCACCACCGAACTCGACCAGCACGGCAATCGCCGCACCCACTTCAGGCAGGGGCAGCCCCTTGGAAGCGATGTAGCCGGCCGTGCCGGCGAAGCCGCCGATCTTGCCGAAGCCGGCGATCAGGAACAGCAGGGCCAGCAGGATGCGGGCGATCAGGGCCAGGGGGTTTTGGTATTGCTGAAACATGGGTACTCCTTGAAAGGTTGTATGAAATCTAGAACTCAGGCACTCAGGTCAAAGACCAGTACTTCGGCGTTTTTGCCTGCTCTCAACGCCAATTGCTTCTCCTGGTCGATCAGGGCCGCATCACCCGCAGCCAGCGGCTGACCGTTGACTTCCAGCTCGCCCCGCACCAGATGGACATAACTCTTGCGTTCGGGGTCCAGCGGCAGTGTGGCAGATTCGTCGCCATCGAACAAACCGGCGTAAAGCCGCGCGTCGGCGTGCAGCGTTACCGACCCTTCCGCACCGTCGGGCGAGGCCACCAGGCGCAGCGCACCGCGCTTCTCGGGCGTGGCAAAGGTCTTCTGCTCGTAGCTGGCAGGGATGCCGGTCACATTGGGCTGGATCCAGATCTGGAAGAAATGCGTGGTGTCCTTGGGCGCGTGGTTGTACTCGCTGTGCATCACGCCATTACCCGCGCTCATGCGCTGCACGTCACCCGGCGGGATGGCGCGCCCGTTGCCCATGTTGTCCTTGTGCGCGAGTTCGCCAGAGAGCACATAGCTGATGATCTCCATATCGCGGTGACCGTGCGTGCCGAAGCCCGTGCCCGGGGCGATGCGGTCTTCGTTGATCACGCGCAGGTTGCCCCAGCCCATGTGCTGCGGGTCGTAGTAACCGGCAAAGGAAAAACTGTGGAAAGACTTGAGCCAGCCGTGATCGGCGTAGCCGCGGTCCTGTGATTTGCGGATGCTCAGCATGGTGCGCTCCTTCCAGTGTGTGCAGGTCATGCCTGCGATGGGATGAACTTTAGGCCCCGCAAGCTCCGTTGCGATCCATGCGCTTTGATGGCATCATTCAAATTATTTGAAATAAAATAGCCCTAGCATGCAAACCGCCCGCGACGTCCTGACCCCCGATGCGCTCGCCATGCTGCAGGCCATCGAGGGCGCCGGCAGTTTCGCCGCCGCCGCGCGCGCGCTGGGCGTGGTGCCCAGCGCCCTGACCTACCGCGTACGCCAGATCGAGGACGCGCTGGACGTGCTGCTCTACGACCGCAGCTCGCGCCAGGCCAAACTCACCGCCGCCGGCGCTGAACTGCTGCGCGAAGGGCACCGCCTGCTTTCGGAGATCGACGCCGTGGCCAACCGCGTCAAGCGCGTGGCCACAGGCTGGGAGTCGCAGTTCACCGTGGCGCTGGACGGCATCATCAACCGCACCACGGTGATGGAACTGTGCGAAAGTTTTTTCCAGCTGCAATCGCCCACCCGGCTGAAGCTGCGTGAGGAAACCCTCTCGGGCACGCTGGAGGCGCTGACCGCCGGCCAGGCCGACCTCGCCATCGGCGTGGCCCTGGAGCCGACCACCAGCGCCGGCGTGCACGGCAAGCCCATGGGCATGGTCACTTTCATCTACGTCGTGGCGCCGCATCACCCGCTGGCCGCCGCGCCCGAACCCCTGAGCGACGAACTGCTGCTGCAGCACCGTGCGGTGGCCGTAGCCGACTCCGTGCAGCGCGGCGGCGGCGTGACCATCGGCCTGCTCGCCGGGCAGGACGTCTTCACCGTGGCCAGCATGCAGGCCAAGCTCGACGCCCAGCTGCGCGGCCTGGGCGGCGGTTTCGTGCCCGAGTGCCTGGCACGCCCGCATATCGAGGCCGGCCGCCTGGTGGTGAAAAAGACCGAGCGTCCGCCCCGTGTCATACGGGTGAGCTACGCCTGGCGCGGCGGTAGCAAAAGCACCCAGGGCCGAGCGCTTCAATGGTGGCTCAAGCAGCTGGAAAGTCCGGCCACGCGGACCGCCCTGCTGGGGCCTGTACAGTGGAAGTGAAGCCGCATCTGAAACATCGACAAGAACGGAGACCGCCGACATGAAAAAACCCGCGCAACACTACGCCGTCATCGGCGCCGGCATGGCCGGCGTGGCCTGCGCCCGCACCCTGGTGCAGGCCGGCCACAAGGTCACGCTGTTCGAGAAAAGCCGCGCTGCGGGCGGCCGCATGGCCACACGTGACACCGAATTCGGTGGCTTCGACCATGGCACCCAGTACTTCACGGTGCGCAACCCGCTGTTCGCCCGCGCGCTGGAGACCGTGCCCGGCCTGTGTCGGCCCTGGAGCGCCAATGCCGTGCGCGTGCTCGACCCCCTGGGCCGCGTGGTGGCCGCGCCGCTACCCACACGCGAACAGCATTGGGTGGCCACCCCCGGCATGAACGCGCTGGTGCGCCGCTGGGCCCAGCCCCTGCTGGACGCCGGTGCCGTGGAACTGCAGACCCGTGTGGTCAAGATCGAGCGCGACGCACTCAACGAGCGTCGCTGGCAGCTGCACACCGAAGGCCTGGACGACAGCCGCCATGTGCACTCCGGTTTCGACGGTGTGCTGCTGGCCATGCCCAGCGTGCAGGCCCACGAGCTGCTGCGGCATTCGAAGCAGGCACCAGCCCTGGCCGAGCGCATCGCCGAGGTCCAGGTCGCGCCCTGCTGGACGCTGATGGTGGCCTTTCCCCAGGCCATGCAACCCGGCATGTCCGCACTCGGCCCCCAGTGGAATGCGGCGCGCAGCACCCACCACCGCATCGCCTGGCTGGCACGCGAATCGAGCAAGCCGCAACGTGGCCCGGTCGAACGCTGGACCGTACAGGCCAGCCCGGCCTGGTCGCAGGAGCACCTCAACGACGACGCCGAGCGTGTGCAGTCCAAGCTGCTCAAGGCGTTTGCCGAGGTCACCGGCATCCGCGCCGAACCCAGCTACGCCACGGTGCACCGCTGGCACTATGCGCAGACCATCACACCGCTGGCCAAAAGCCACCTGTGGGAGCCGACCTCTCGCCTCGGTGTCTGCGGCGACTGGTGCCTGGGTCATCGCGTCGAAGACGCCTTCATTTCGGGTCTGGAGCTTGCGCTGAAAATCGCATGACGGCTGCGGGCTACATCGGTCGCTTCGCCCCCTCGCCCACCGGCCCACTGCACGCCGGTTCGCTGGTGGCGGCGCTGGCCAGCTGGCTCGATGCGCGTGCCCATGGCGGGCGTTGGCTGGTGCGGATCGAAGACGTCGACGTGCCCCGCTGCATCCCCGGCGTCGACCGGCTCATCCTGCAGCAGCTGGCCGACTGCGGACTGCATCCGGATGAGCCTCCGACCTACCAGTCTCAACGCAGCGCGCTGTACCAGCGCGCGCTGGACGACCTGGTGGCACGCGGCCTGGCCTATCCTTGCGCCTGCACCCGACGCGACATCGAAGCCGAACAGCAGCGCCTGGGCCGCGTGAAATCGCGCCATGGTGAACTGGTCTACCCCGGCACCTGCCGACACGGGCTGAACGGCAGGCAAGCACGCGCCTGGCGCCTGCAGGTACCAGCCAGCATCGTGGCCTGGACCGACCGCCGCCTGGGCCTCCAGACGCAGGACGTGGAGACCGAGGTCGGCGACTTCGTGCTCAAGCGCGCCGACGGCTGGTTTGCCTACCAGCTGGCCGTGGTGGTGGACGACGGCGCGCAGGGCATCACGCACATCGTGCGGGGCGAAGATCTGGCCGACAACACGGCCCGCCAGATCCTGCTGCAATCCGCACTCGACCTGCCCACGCCCAGCTACCTGCACACACCGCTGGTGCTCGGACCGAATGGCGAAAAGCTCAGCAAGCAGAACGGTGCCCAGGCGTTGCACACGGACCAACCGCTGGCTGCGCTGAATGCCGCAGCCACTCAGTTGGGACTGCAGGTGTCTGGTAGCGGTGTCGGCGACTGGTTGACGGCCGCAACGACGCAATGGGCTGCCTTCTGGGGCCACCGGTAAAATCGGTCCGTGACCGATACCCCCAAGCCCCCCGCACAGGACGCCGCAGCGTCCGCCCCGCCCAAAGACCGGCGACGCCTGCCGCCGCCCGGCGTCGATTTCCCCAAGACCATCAAGAGCTTTGTCAAACGCGCCGGCCGCACCACGACCGGCCAGGCCAAGGCCTTCGAGCTTTACGGCCCGCGTTTCGTGCTGCCCTACAAAGCTGCGCCGCTGGACCGTGTCGCCGTCTTCGGCGCTGAAACCGCGAACCGTCCGCTGATCCTCGAGATCGGTTTCGGCATGGGCGACGCCACAGCGCACATCGCGGACCTGATGCGAGAGACCAACTTCCTGGGCTGCGAGGTGCACGAACCCGGCGTGGGAGCCCTGCTCAAGCACATTGGTGAACGTGAACTCAACAACATCCGCATCCTGCAGCACGATGCAGTGGAAGTGCTGGACCACATGCTGCCCGAGCAGAGCCTGGACGGTGTGCACGTCTTCTTCCCCGACCCCTGGCACAAGACCAAGCACCACAAGCGCCGTCTGCTGCAGGCGCCGCTGGTGGCCAAGCTGGCCGCGCGCCTGAAACCCGGTGGCTACCTGCACTGCGCGACCGACTGGGAACCGTACGCCCAGCAGATGCTGGAAGTGCTGGGCGCCGAACCGCTGCTGAAGAATTCAGCAGAAGGCTACGCGCCCAAGCCCGAGTACCGTCCGCTGACCAAGTTCGAGAAACGCGGTCTGCGCCTGGGCCACGGGGTCTGGGACCTGGTCTTTCAACGCGTCTGATCCCCCATGAGCCGCCCGCCGCATCGCCACAAGCCGCCGATGCGCGACGGCGTCAGCGCGAGTTGTGTGGCCCTGCCCCATGGCCCCTGGCCGCGGCTCATCGACTTCCTGGCCGAACGCCTGCCGGCCGTCAGCAGCGGTCAGTGGATGCAACGCATGGCACAGGGCTGCGTGCTCGATGAGCAGGGCACCCCGCTGCAGCCTGACACGCCCTTTGCCCCTGGCACCCGCGTCTACTATTACCGCGAACTCGAAGCCGAGCCGGTGATCCCCTTCGAGGAAGAAGTGCTCTACCAGGACGCGCACCTGCTGGTGGCCGACAAACCGCACTTCCTGCCCGTCACCCCCACCGGCCGTTACGTGCAGCAGACGCTGTTGGTGCGCCTGAAGCGCCGCACCGGCATCGAGACCCTGAGCCCCATCCACCGCATCGACCGCGAGACGGCCGGCCTGGTGGTGTTCAGCCTGCGCGCGCAGGACCGCGGCGCCTACCAGGCCCTATTCCGCGAGCAAACGGTGGTCAAGGCGTACGAGGCCATCGCCCCGCTGCGCCCCGACCTGCCCCTGCCTGCACTGCACCGCAGCCGCATCGAGCCGGACGAACAGTTCTTCCGCCAGCGCGAAGTGCCGGGCACACCCAACAGCGAGACGCAGATCGAACTGCTGGAGACCCGCGGCACCCTGGCGCGCTACCGCCTGCGCCCACGCAGCGGCAAGACCCACCAGCTGCGTGTGCACATGAACGCATTGGGCCGTCCCATCGCAGGCGACCTCTTCTACCCGGAGGTCGTCCACGGCCCGGGCCCGGCCAACGAAGACTGGAGCCGCCCGCTGCAGCTGCTGGCTCGCGCCCTGGAGTTCACCGACCCGGTCACCGGCGCCTTGCGCCATTTCGAAAGCCAACGCCGGTTGATGTGGTGATGGGGCAACGTGCGATACCTCTTGAAACAGCGCCAGCAGCACGGCCCTGCGATACTGAACCAACCCCTTTCACGCTGCACACCATGAAAAAACTTCTACCCCTGCTCGCTGTGAGCGCCGCACTGACCCAGTCTGCCCTGGCCGGCGACCTCTCCGGACTTGGCGGCCTCAGCCAGTCCGAGTTCCGCACCCTCTCGGAAGATTTCGGTGCCGCCTTCAGCTACAAGCCCATCGCGCCCAGCGAAGCCCAGGGGCTCACGGGCTTTGACCTCGGCGTCGAACTCACCGGTACCGACATGAGCCGCAGCGCGGGTGCCTTGACCAAAGCCGGCGCGAGCGAGAGCACCATGAACTTGCTGCTTGTCCCCAAGCTGCATCTGCACAAGGGCCTGACCGGTCGCATGGACGCAGGTGCCTTCATCGGCAGCGTCCCGGCCATCAACGCCAACCTGTATGGCGCCGAATTGCGTTACGCCCTGCTCCAGGGTGGCGTGGCCACACCGGCCATCGGCGTGCGCGGCGCCTTCACACAGCTCAGCGGGCCCAGCCAGCTCACCTTCAACACACGCAGCCTGGACATTTCCATCTCCAAGGGTTTTGTCTTGTTCACGCCCTATGTCGGCGTGGGCCAGGTCTGGGTCAACAGCTCGCCCAACGCCGGCAGCCTGGCCGGAGAAAACTTCAACCAGGGCAAGGTCTTCGCCGGCGCCAGCATGGGCCTGGGCCTGTTCAAGCTGACCTTCGAAGGCGACCGGACCGGGGACACCACCTCCTGGGGCGTGAAGCTGGGCCTGCGCTGGTAATCGGCGATAGGGCCATCAGTTTTTCTGATCGCCCACTACGTAATATCCAGCGAGGGCTGGCCGCCCTCGCTTCCTATACTTCGGGACTGCCTACGCCCGCCTGCCGCGGGCTTCATATCCCTGAGGAAACATCATGAGACTCAAGACCCTTGCCCTCGCACTGGGCACACTGCTGGCCGCCGGCCCCCTGCTGGCCCAGAGCAACTGGCCCAACAAGCCCATGACCATGGTGGTGGGCTTCGCCCCTGGTGGCGCCACCGATGCCGTCGCGCGCATCCTTGCCAAGCACCTGGGCGATGAACTCAAGCAGAACGTGGTGGTGGACAACAAGGCCGGCGCCGGTGGCAACATCGCCACCGATTTCGTGGCCCGCGCCGAGGCCGATGGCCACACCCTGCTGCTGGGCAGCGTGGGTTCGCTCACCGTCGCCCCGCACATGAATGCCAAGCTGCCCTACAAGCCGCTGCAGGACTTTGCCCCGGTCACCATGGCCGTGGTTTTCTCCAATGTGCTGGTGGTCAAGCCCGACCTGCCAGTGAAGAACCTGGCCGACTTCGTGAAGCTGGCCAAAGCCCAGCCCGGCAAGCTGACCTACGCCTCACCCGGCATCGGCGGCGCCGGCCACCTGGCAGGCGAGCTGCTCAAGATCAAGGCCGACATCGACATCACCCACATCGCCTACAAGGGCGGTGGCCCGGCCATGATGGGCCTGCTCGGCGGTGAAGTCGACTCCTTCATGTCCACGCCACCCACGGCCGGCCCGCACATCAAGAGCGGTAAAGTGCGCGCCCTGGCCACCACCGGCCTCAAGCGTGACCCGCTGATGCCCGACGTACCCACGGTGGCCGAACAAGGGTACCCCGGCTTCGACACGCTGAACTGGTACGCCTTCGTGGTGCCGGCCAAGACCCCCAAGGCCGTGGTGACCCGCCTCAACCAGGTGCTGGTCAAGATCCTCAAGGACCCCGCTGTCGTGAAGGAACTCGAACTCAAGGGCCTGTCGCCCAGCCCCGGCACCCCGGCCGAACTCGCCGCCTACATGCAGCGCGAGTACGACACCTGGGGCATGGTGGTCAAGAAGGCCGACATCAAGCCCGAGTGAGACGCGGCCCGCAGGCCGCGTGATCCCGGGACCCAGGGGGGCGCGGCGTCCACGCCGCTTATCAACTGGCCGGCAGCGCCTTGTATTCACGCCGCAGGTTCACGGCGTCCATCTGCGAAAGCGTCAACTCCCCGCGCCGCAGGCGGAACAGGCGCATGGAGTTGCTCACCTCCTCCACCTGACCCTGCAGGGACTTGGCGGCCGCCGCCAGTTCCTCGACCATCGCAGCGTTCTGTTGCGTGATGCCATCCATCTGGGTGATGGCTTCGTTGATCTGCGAAATCCCGGTCTGCTGCTCGCTGGCCGCCGTACTGACCTCTTCCAGCACGGCACTGACCGCGCCCACGGCCTTCAGCGCCTCTTGCATCCGCTCCAGTGCCTGCCCGGTCTGCTGGCCGCCGGTCTGCACGCGCTCGCTGGATTCGTTGATGAGCTGGCGGATCTCGCGCGCCGCCGTCGCCGTGCGCTGGGCCAGCAGGCGCACCTCGGCCGCCACCACCGCAAAGCCGCGGCCCGCGTCTCCCGCTCGCGCCGCCTCGACCGCTGCGTTCAGCGCCAGAATATTGGTCTGGAAGGCCACCCCTTCGATCAGGTGAATGATCTCGGTGATCTTCTTGGAAGATTCTGAAATCTCGTTCATGGTGTGCGAGACGTCGTTCACCGCTGCGTTGCTGCGCTGGGTTACCGAGGACGTCTCAGAGGCCAGGCTGGCCCCGCGGCGCGCCGAGGCGGCGCTCTGCTGCACCGTGCCGTTGATCTGCTCCATTGAGGCTGCGGTCTGCTCCAGGCTGCTGGCCTGGGACTCGGTGCGGGCCGACATGTCGTTGTTGCCTGCGGCAATCTCGGCCACCACCGTGCGCACGTTGTCCACCTCCTGCCGCACGTCGCTGACTACTGTGCGCAGATTGACAGACATCTGCATCAGCCCCTGCTGCAGGCGCCCCATGACACCGGAGCGCCCCGTTTCCACCTGCAGAGACATGTCGCCGGAGGCCAGGCGATTGGTGTCGCGCAGCAGTGCATCCAGCGGATGGATGGTGAGGCGCCAGACCCCCCAGGAAGCCGCCCCCGTGGCCAGCACCGCCACCGCGATGGAGGCCAGCATCGGCAGGCCCGCGGCCACGGCCAGCAAGACAAGCACCATCGCCAGGGCCTGCAATGCAAACACACTGCCCGTGGTGCCCGGTCGCAGGCTGCGCTGCAAGGCCCCGAAGACATCGCGGCGCATCAATTGCCCGTGCTGCAGACCCAGCACCGGCCGGCCAGCCTGCGCCTGCTCGCGCATGACGGCGTAGAGCGCATCGGCCGCCGCCACGGATTGCGCGTCTGGCGCGGTACGCACCGAAAGGAAGCCGGTGATGGTGTCGCCATCGAACATGGGTGTGGCATTGGCCCGCACCCAGTAGTGGTCGCCGTTCTTGCGGCGGTTCTTGACCAGGCCGGTCCAGGGCAGGCCGGCCTGGATGGTCTCCCACAGGTCTCGGAAAGCCTCCTCGGGCATGTCCGGGTGCCGCACGAGGTTGTGCGGCTGGCCCAGCAGTTCCTCGCGGGAAAAGCCGCTGACCTCGATGAAAGCCGTATTGCAGTAAGTGATGCGCCCCTTGAGATCGGTGACGGAGACCAGGGTCTGGTCGGCGGGTATCACATAGGCGTGCTGGGTCACGGGCTGGTTGTTGCGCATGCTGAGACCTTTCGTCTTCGTTGGTATGTGCGTCCTCCCCGGGATCGACAGCGACGCGGCCCAACCTTATCCCACCCATCCTCTTTCGCAAAGACCATACTCCGTTCATGCCCATTCGTGACGGTCGAGATGAGGTGCAGGACGACAGGCACTAGCAAGCGCGATGCGGGCAAGAAAAAATGCGGGCCGGCATGTCCTGCCGGCCCGCATTCAGGTTACCGAAGAGTTGCTACGGGATCAGAAGCTTTCCCAGTCCCCGGCATCACCCTCCTTGGATTTGACCGGTACTGCGGACGAGGCGGCCGGTGACGACAGGGCTGGCTTGCTACGCGCCACCGGGCGCGGCGTCAGTTTGCCGGCAGTTGCCGGCCGCGGCGCGGCCACCGGCGCGCGACTCGGGGCAGGTGGGGCCGAAGCCGCAGCGGATTCGCCATGGGCCAGCTTGAACACGGCCACCGCCTGCACCAGGTCCTGGGCCTGGCCGCGCAGGCTGCTGGCGGCGGCGGCCATCTCTTCGACCAGGGCCGCGTTCTGTTGCGTGGCCTGGTCCATCTGGGTGACGGCTTCACCGATCTGCGCCACGCCCTGGCTTTGTTCGGTGCTGGCCGCGCTGATCTCGCCCATGATGTCGGTCACTCGGCGGATGCTGGCCACCACCTCGTTCATGGTGCTGCCGGCTTGGTCCACCAGGGCGCTGCCCTGTTCCACCCGCCCCACGCTGTCGGTGATCAGGGCCTTGATTTCCTTGGCGGCTTCGGCCGAACGTCCGGCCAGGCTGCGCACCTCGCTGGCCACCACGGCAAACCCCCGGCCCTGTTCACCCGCTCGCGCCGCTTCGACCGCCGCGTTCAAGGCCAGGATGTTGGTCTGGAAGGCGATCCCATCGATCACGCTGATGATGTCGGCGATCTTCTTGCTGGAATCATTGATGCCCTTCATGGTGTCCACCACCTGGGCCACGACTTCACCACCCTGCACCGCCACGGTGGAGGCACTCTGCGCGAGCTGGTTGGCCTGACGCGCGTTGTCGGCGTTCTGCTTGACGGTCGACGACAGCTCTTCCATGGAGGCGGCGGTTTCTTCGAGCGCGCTGGCCTGGCTTTCGGTGCGCGCGCTGAGGTCCTGGTTGCCCTGAGCGATCTCGGCGCTGGCGGTGGAGACGGATTCCGAGCCCTGGCGCACGGTGCTGACCACGCCCACCAGCGATGTCTGCATGGACGAAAGAGCCTGCAGCAATTGGGCTACCTCGTCCTTGCCCGCGACGTTGATGGACCGCGACAGGTCGCCCTGGGACACGGCATGCGCGGTGGCAATGGCTTCGGCCAGTGCGCGCGATATGTTGCGCACTAGCATCCAGCCAAAGATCACGGCAAAAGCCACGCCCAGGGTGAAGAAGCCGATGGCCAACATGCGCGCGGTGACGTAACGCGAGACGGCAGATTCGTACTCCTCCTTGGCCACGTCCAGCTGCAGATCGGTCAACAGCCCCAGCTGCTTGCGTACCTCTGGGTAGATCACCCTGTCTTTCTCGTTCAGCAGGCGGCGAGCGGTATCGATATCGTTCGCGCGCAGTGCCACCTGGACCGGCCGCAGAAACTCGCTGACGAAGCGGCCACGCTCCTGCGCAAAGTTCTTGGCAATCTCGGCCTCTTTGGGCGTGAGGTAGGTCGCCATATAGGCATCCCACACCTTGTTGATCGCCACGATGTTCTGGTCGATCTCGTCGACCCTCTCCTTGATGTTCTCCGGCGTGGGGATGGCGATCGCATTGTTGGCGGCCACCCGGTTGCGCAGGATGTTGCGCTGCACGTCCAGCAACTGCCCGATGGACACGGTACGGTCCTCGTACACGGTCTTCAGGCCGTCGTTGGTGTTGCTCATGCCCCGTATGCCGATGAACCCAACCACCAGCAGCAGGAGAACGAGAACGCTGAGCAACAGGGTGAGCCGCGTGGAAATCTTGAGGTTGTTCATGGCGAGTCCCTTGTCGTGATGGGTATGTCGGGAGTTAAATCGGTGGGCCGGAATGAGGATAGCGCCGGACGTGGTTCAGAGCAATGACGCAGTCATCTATTTCACGATCCGCTGCAGCCCGTGGACGGGAGGAGCCCGGAAACCTGTCGACACCGGCCAACCGGACCACCATCGCTGCTTATCGGCCGAAACCGGCCGGAACTTGATCCCCATGCATGAGCCGGACCGAAGTTTCGCGCCCCAGGGCCGACAGTACACAATACGGGCAGCCTGACACCTCTACGCCCATGGACCTCCAGCGCCTGCTCGACTCACCCGAAGCCCTGCCCAGCATCCCCCGGGTTATCGCCCTCGTGCTCAACGAACTCGAACAGGATGCGCCGGACCTGATGCGGGTCAGCACACTGCTGGCCGACGAACCCGTCATGACGGCGCGGCTGCTGCGGGTGGCCAACTCCGCGCGCTACCAGCTGAGCCAGCGCATCGGCACCGTGAGCCAGGCCTTGGCTGTACTGGGTCTGGCCGAGGTACGAGAGATGTTGATGCTCGCGGCCGTGGCCAGCGCGTTTCGCCGCGTGGGTGAGGTCGACATGCGCCAGTTCTGGCGCTACAGCCTCAACACCGCGCGGCTGATGCGGCAGCTGGCCCGTAGCCGCGCCAGCCTGCTGCGCAACTCCACCGCATCCCCCCATACCGTGGGCCTGCTCCATGCCTTGGGTGAACTGGTGATGCAGCGTGGCATGCCGCTGGAGATGGCGGCCCTGGACCGTCAATGCAACATCTTCTCGCCCGGGCGGGCGCAGGCCGAGCGGGCCCGGTTTGGCTATTCCTACGCCCAGGTGGGCGCCGGTTTCGCCCGTGCCTGGCACCTGCCACAGGAACTCACCCAGGTGATCGAACAACACGATGCCCCGTTCGCGCGCGGCAGTCATGAGCCACTGGCGGCCATGCTGCACATGGCCGCCTGGCGCTGCCGCGCCCGGGAGATGGGCTACGCCGAGGACACGCTAGACAAGACGTATCCGGAAATCGCCGCGCTGGCCCTGCGCCTGGAGTTGCAGGAGGTGCTGGCACACGACCCGGTGGAGTGGGCCAGTGAAACCGACGTCGAGGCCATGGCGGCCTGACAGACCGGGCACCGCCGGGTCTGCCCAAGACTCAGATCCGCTCGAAGATGGCCGCGATGCCCTGCCCGCCGCCGATGCACATGGTCACCAGCGCGTAGCGGCCCTGGATGCGCTGCAATTCGTACAGCGCCTTCACGGTGATCAGCGCACCGGTCGCGCCGATGGGGTGGCCCAGCGAGATGCCCGAGCCATTGGGATTGACCTTGGCTGGGTCCAGGCCCAGGTCCTTCGTGACCGCACAGGCTTGGGCGGCGAAGGCTTCGTTGGCCTCAATCACGTCCAAGTCCTTCACCGTCAGACCAGCCAGCTTCAGGGCCTTTTGCGTCGCGGGCACCGGGCCGATGCCCATGTACTTGGGGTCCACGCCCGCGTGCGCGTAGGCCACCAGGCGCGCCATCGGTTTGGCACCGCGACGTTTTGCCTCACCAGCTTCCATCAGCACCAGGGCGGCGGCGGCGTCGTTGATCCCCGAAGCATTGCCCGCGGTCACCGTGCCGTTCTCTTTTGCGAACACGGGCTTGAGCTTGGCCATATCGTCCATCGTCGCACCGGCACGGAAATGCTCATCAACGGCATACGCGACCTCGCCCTTCTTGCTCTTGAGCATCACGGGCAGGATCTGGTCCTTGAAATGACCGGCGGCGGTGGCGCGCTCGGCGCGGTTGTGGCTCTCCACGGCCAGCGCATCCTGTTGCTCGCGTGTGATGCCCCACTTGGTCGCGATGTTCTCGGCCGTCACACCCATGTGGATGGTATGGAAAGGATCGTGCAATGCACCGATCATCATGTCTACCATCTTGGTGTCGCCCATGCGCGCGCCCCAGCGCATATTGAGCGAGGCAAAGGGCGCGCGGCTCATGTTCTCGGCGCCACCGCCGATGGCAACGTCGGTATCGCCCAGCAGGATGGACTGACCGGCCGAGACGATGGCCTGCAGGCCCGAGCCGCACAGACGGTTCACGTTGTAGGCCGGCGTGCCTTGGGCGCAGCCCCCGTTGACGGCCGCCACGCGCGACAGGTACATGTCTTTCGGTTCGGTGTTGACCACGTGGCCGAAGACCACGTGGCCCACGTCCTCGCCGGCCACGTTGGCGCGCTTCAGCGATTCGCGCACAACCAGCGCACCTAGCTCGGTGGGCGGCACATCCTTAAGGCTGCCGCCAAAGGTGCCGATGGCGGTGCGCACTGCGCTGACGACGACGACTTCACGTTTCATGATGAGCTCCGGGGTTTGATAGAAGTTTCGGGCGACGAGATCATTTTCGCACCGGCGACTCAACGCACATAGTCGCCGTTGACACCAACCATCGTGATTTCCACGAAGCGTGAGCCGTTGTGACCGGTTTTTGAATAGGCAAGCCGGTAGCCCCCAATGTCCACATCGCTCATGCCCTCCAGGGCGGCGGTGATGGCGACGGGTGTGGCTGAGCGGCCGCTACGGCGCAGGGCCTCCACCAGGATGCTGGCGTTCAGGTAACCCCACATGCGGTCGTAGCCTATCTCCAGGCCGCTGCGTTGCATGGCGGCGGTATAGCGGCGGGTGATCGCACTGGTCGTACGCCAGGGATAGGGCACGATCTGCGAGACGACCAGGCCGCGCGCAGCCGGACCGAGCGACTTGAGGAACGCCGAGGAGCCGGCCACCGACAGGGTGTAGACCGGTACACGACCCGCGACGGCCTGCACGAAGGTGGTGACCTGCCGGCCCGCTGCCACCATGAGGATGGCGTCCAGCTGCTGGCCCACCAGGAACTCCGCTGCCTGGGCCGCATCACTGCCATCCACCGCCAATTCACGGCTGGCCAGCAGCTTCGCACCAGTTTCGCCGCAAAGCCGGTTGACGGCACCCAGCTGGGCCCGCCCCCCGTCGGTGGCCAGCACGGCTACCCCCAGCCGCTCGCTGCGCAGCGTCACCAGATGGCGGACCATCTGGCGCAGCTCGTCGCCATAGCTGGCGGTGGTCGTGAACAGGAAAGGGTGCGGTGCGCGCAACTGGTCGGCCCCCGTATAGAGCCCCAGCAACGGTACCTTGCGCTCGGCCAGCAGGGGCAGCACCGCCGCGATACCCGAACCCGTGCCGTAGCCAAACAGGGCAGCCACATTCTTCTCGTCGAGCAGCACTCGTGTCTGCGCCAGGGTTTTCACAGGGTCGAAGCCGTCGTCGAGCGTTATGAGCTCGATGCGCTGCCCCTGGATACCACCTGCGGCATTGATCTCTTCGATGCAGGCCGCCTGCCCTTCGACCAGTGGCCGCGCGGTCTGGGCCAGCGGCCCGCTCAGCGGTAGCACCTGGCCGATGCGCACGCTGCCCGCAGGCTGGGCACTGGCCGCGCGCACCCCTAACGCGGTCGCCGTCACGGTGGCCAGCCACTGGCGGCGATTCCCTTTGTCCATCCTCTTCATGCTTGTTGTCTCCGACGGATAGTGATTTCCCCGGGACGCGCCCGGGGTGTCTTGCGGGGCAGTCGGGTTCAGGCCGTGGGCAGCTTGTAGCCCTTGAAGCTCTCGCGCAGCTTGTTCTTCTGCATCTTGCCGGTGGCCCCCAGCGGGATGGCGTCGACGAAAACAACATCGTCGGGCATCCACCATTTGGCGATGCGGTTGTCATAGAAGGCCAGCAGTTCCTCACGCGTGAGCGTCTGGCCGGGTTTGGTCACCACCACCAGCAGTGGGCGCTCGTCCCACTTGGGGTGGTGGGCGGCGATACAGGCCGCCATCGCCACCTTGGGGTGGGCCATGGCGATGTTCTCCAGGTCGATGGAGCCTATCCATTCGCCGCCGGACTTGATCACGTCCTTGGCACGGTCGGTGATCTGCATAAAACCGTCGGCGTCGATGGTGGCCACATCACCGGTGGGGAACCAGCCCTCAACCAGGGGATTGCCCCCCTCGCCCTTGAAGTACTGCTGGATGATCCAGGGGCCGCGCACCAGCAACTCGCCGCTGGTCTTGCCGTCCCAAGGCAGTTCGGCGCCGTCCTCGCCCACGATCTTCATGTCCACGCCGAAGACCACGCGCCCTTGCTTGGACTGGATGGCCATGCGGACGTCCGCCGCCAGGTTCAACTGCGAGGGCTTGAAGGTGCAGGCGGTGCCCAGGGGGCTGATCTCGGTCATGCCCCAGGCGTGTAGCACCTGCACACCGTACTTGTCCTGGAAGAGCTGGATCATGGCGGGCGGGCAGGCCGAGCCGCCGATGATGGTGCGCTTCATGGTGCTGAAACCCAGGGTCTGCGTCTCTACGTGGGTCAGCAGACCCTGCCAGACCGTGGGCACGCCGGCGGAGAGCGTGACCTGCTCAGCCTCGAAGAGGTCGTGCAGGGACTTGCCGTCCAACGCCGGGCCGGGGAAGACGAGTTTGGCACCCACCATGCAGGCAATGTAGGGCAGGCCCCAGGCGTTGACGTGGAACATGGGCACCACCGGCAGGATCACATCGCGTGCCGAGCAGTTCAACGCGTCGGGCAGGGCCGCCGCATAGGTATGCAGCATGGTGGAACGGTGACTGTAGAGCACACCCTTGGGGTTGCCCGTGGTGCCGCTGGTGTAGCAGAGGCTGGAGGCGCTGTTCTCATCCAGCGCCGGCCAGTCGTAGCGGTCGCTGTTCGCGTCCATGAGCTCTTCATAGCACAGCAGGCCCTCAACCTTGGAGGCCGGCATGTGGGCCCTGTCCGTCATGGCCACGAATGTCTTGACGGTCTTCGCGCGATCGGCGATGGCTTCAACCAGGGGCAGGAAGCTCAGGTCGAAAAACAGCACCTGGTCTTCGGCATGGTCCAGGATGTAGAGCAGCTGGTCCGGGTGCAGGCGGGGGTTCAGGGTGTGCAGCACGGCGCCGCTGCCCGACACCGCGTAATACAGCTCCATGTGGCGGTAGCCGTTCCAGGCCAGGGTGCCCACACGGGCACCCTGGGGCACACCCAACTTCTTCAGCGCATTGGCCATGCGGCGCGCGCGCGCGGCGAGTTGGCGGAAGGTATAGCGATGGATGTCGCCCTCGACGCGGCGCGAGACAATGTGCTGCTCCCCGTGGTGGCGCTCGGCGTGCACAAGGAGTTGGGAGATCAGCAGCGACTGCTGCATCATGAGACCGTTCATGGCAATACCCGGGCTGTGAAAATTGGATAAAAAAGAAGGGGCAATGAGCCCCTTCGAAAGTACGGTTTGGAGAACCGGTTGAAATCAGAAACAGGAAGAGCGCGCCCGCCAGCGGGGGACGAGCGCGCGGGTGCGCTTAGAAGCTGTAACGCACGCCCGTCATGTAGGCCACCGTGGTCACACCGGCTGCCACCGGGGCGCCGAAGATGATGCCCATGTTGGTGTTGCCTTCGTTGGCCACCTGGCCGGCTTGCAGATAAATCGTGGTCTGGCGGTCCAGATAGATGTCCAGCCCGGCGGCCACCATGGTCGACTTGTTGTCCGACACATTCATGTCCTGCAGCTTGTAGTAGCCGGAGGTGATGCGGTACTTGGGTGAAATCTTGTAGCCCAGACCGACGTGCGTCACGTTGTAGTTCGCATCGCCAGCAGATGCACTGGCACCATTGCCGCCACCGGCCACGCCGGAGGGGTTCTGGCCATTGCTCAAGGAACCAGAGAAGGTCCAGGCCTGGTAGTCGTATTTGGCGCCCAGGTGCCAGAAGCGGTTGTTCAGCGTGCCGTCGGCCACGGCTGCAGAGCGATAGGCATCGCGGGCCATGTAGTAGGCCGCCGACAACTTCAGGCCATCCTGCGCATACAGCAAGGTGGCTGCACTGCGGCTGGCAGCTTGGATGTTGCCCGCCACTTCACCCACGGTGTACTGCAGATTGCCGGTGAAGCCTTTCATCGTCGGCGTCGTGTAGACGATGCTGTTGTCGTCATAGATGGCGCCCAGTGGGGCATTGGTGGTCGCGCCACCCCAGCCAGCCGAGGAGTTCATCCCAACGATCGTGCTCAGGATACTGCCGCTGAAACGGCCTTCGCGACCGTCCGTGGAGGCCATGGCGTAGTACAGGGGAGTAATCTGGCGACCCAGGCTCACTTCGCCCCACTCGCCGCCCACGTGAACGCGGGCGATCTGGTTGAACAGCGCACTGGACGGCGCACCAGCCGCGCTGGGGTAGGCACCGCTGATGGCATTGAGCGCACCGGTATCGAGACTCAGGTTGCCCTGCAACTGGAAACCGGCTTTCATGCCGCCGGCCACGTTACGGCTGCCGCGGATGCCCCAGTTCGAGCCGCCGATGCCGCCGTCCTGCATCTTGATCACCGCGCCGCGATCGGCAGTCGTGCCCGGGCCACCGTTCGAATAGCCGCTGGCCGATGTCGACGACGATGAGACGCCGATGTCCAGATTGCCGTACACGGCCACACTGTTGTCCGCCAGGGGTGCGGTTTGCGCACACACCATGCCAGAGCACAGGGCCAGGGCGGCAGCGGCTGTTATTTTCAATTTCATGGAACGATCTCCTAGGAAAATTTTCAGTTTCACGACCCAGCACGTGATGTCGCGGGTTGTAGTGGGTACACAGCGCTGTTGACTTCGCACTGCACACACCTTCATTTTTCCCAGGTCTCAGGATTTCTATTTGACAATAGGCGACACGAACTTGTCATTTGACGACAAGTTCGTAGATACCCGTAGAGGATCAGGCGCGTCGGCGTGAAGCCAGGCGTGAGCGCAATTCGGTCGGTGTGGTCTGGAACTGGCCGATGAACCACCGCGTGAAGGAACTCTGGTTGGAATAACCCAGCTGCTCAGCAATGCGCCCCAGCGGATGTTCGGTGGCGGTGATATAGCGGTGCGCCAGTTCACGCCGCACCTCATTGATCAGGCCTGAAAAGCTGACGGCACTCTCGTCTAGTCGCCGCTGCAGGGTGCGCACGTTCAGCCCCAGGCCCTGGGCGATCTGCTCCACGCTGGCGCGACCCATGGGCAGCAGCAGGTAGATCGACTTGCGCACCTCGAACACAATGGAATGCTCGCTCGGCCCCGGCAGTGCGTCCAGGAAGGACTGCGCATACCGCGCCATCGCCGCGTCAGCCAAGGCATTGGGCCGGTCCAGGTCGGACGTGGCGCAGACCAAGCCGCTGAACTCGCTGTCGAAATGCAAGGGGCAGCGAAACAACCGGCGGTAGACCTGCAGGTCCTCAGGGGCACCATGCACGAAATGCACGGCCTGAGGATGCCAGTGCGGCCCCAGGGAGCTGCGAAAGATCAGCAGCAGCACCCCCACGGCCAGCTCCGTGGCCTGGCGCGCCTGCGGCCGCCCCTCCACCACCACCTCCTCGCGGATCAGCGTCAGCTTGCCGGCGTCCTCCACATACATGGCCAGAGACTCATTGAGCAGATGGCGGTATTGCTGGATTGTGCTCAGCGTGGCACGCAGTGTGGGCTGGTGCGACAGCAGCAGCGCGATGGGCCCGAAGTCCCCCAGCTGGCGAGCCTCGGCCAACTGCAGGCCTACCGTGCTGCAGCCCGAAGCAGCGGCCGAATCCTCCAGCAGGTCCACCACCGCCGTCACCGGGATGTGCCCGGCTGGCGCCGCGAGCATGGCGCGCGTCAGCCCCACCTTGCGCAACAGATTCTGCGGGTTCAGGCCCAGCTTGGCAGCCACCTCGAAATAGTGCGAGAGCACCGCCGCGCGTATGCGGCTGCCGGGCTGGAGGGTGGGGTGCTGGACCATGGCGTAGCAAAGGAGCAGTGACGGCGATCATCCGATCCATGTCATGAAATGTCAATTGACTGTCGCGTAATGGCAAATAAAAAGCGAGCGCCTGAACCTAAAGTTGACTCATGGCCCGCCAGGCGTGCAGGCCCTCTGATAGGACCCTCAGGAGACAGAACATGGCGCAAGCAATCCGACTGTACGAAACCGGTGGCCCCGAGGTACTGACGCTAGAGAACATCGGCGTGGGTGAACCGGGCGCCGGCCAGGTGCGCCTGCGTCAAGTGGCTGCAGGTCTGAACTACGCCGACACCTATTTCCGCAACGGCACCTACCCCATTCCCCTGCCCTCCGGCATCGGCGTGGAAGCCGCGGGCGTGGTCGAGGCCCTGGGCCCGGGCGTGACGAACGTGGCCATAGGCGACCGGGTGAGCTACACCGGTTTCATCAACACCCTGGGAGCCTACTGCACCGAGCGCCTGGTGCCCGCCGCCCCGCTGATCAAGCTGCCCGAGGGCATCAGTTGCGAAACCGCTGCCGCCATGACCATGCGCGGCCTGACCGCCGCCTACCTCATGCGCCGCATCCACGCCTTCAAGCCGGGTGACAGCATCCTGCTGCACGCGGCCGCCGGCGGTGTGGGTCTGATCGTCTCGCAGTGGGCGAAGTTGCTGGGTCTGACCGTCATCGGCGCCGTCTCCACCGAGGAGAAGGCCGCCGTGGCGCGCGCGCACGGTTGCACCCACGTCATCAACTACAGCCACGAGGATGTGGCCAAGCGCGTGCGAGAGCTCACGGGCGGCACCGGCGTGGACGTGGTCTTCGACAGCGTAGGCAAGACCACCTTCATGGCTTCGCTCGATTCGCTGCGCCGCCGCGGCCTCATGGTCTGCGTGGGCACGGCCTCGGGCACCATCCCGCCTTTTGATCCGCAGCTGTTGGCCATGAAGGGTTCGCTCTACCTCACACGCCCGGCCCTGGCCGACTACATCGCCGATCCGGTCGAAAAGGCCGAACTCGGCGGCGAGATCTTCGGCCACGTGGCCGCCGGCCGCATCCGCATCGAGATCAACCAGCGCTACGCCCTGGATGAAGCTGTACAGGCGCACCGCGATCTGGAATCGCGCAAGACCACCGGCTCCTCGATCTTCGTGATCTGAACCCGGCACCGAAGGAGACCCCATGAAGATCGAACCTCTCACCTGTTCCATCGGTGCCGAGCTGGTAGGCGTCAAGTTGGCCGATGCCGTTCGCGACGACGGCTTGTACGCCGAGATCCGCGCCGCTCTGCTGCGCCATCGCGTACTGTTCCTGCGCGATCAGAATTTCAGCCGCGCCGAGCACGTGGCCTTCGCGCGCCGCTTCGGCGAGCTAGAAGACCACCCGGTGGCCGGCAGCGACCCTGAGCACCCCGGCCTGGTGCGCATCTACAAGAACCCCGACCAGCCCAACGACCGCTACGAAAACGCCTGGCACGCCGACGCTACCTGGCGCGAGGCACCGCAGTTCGGCGCCGTGCTGCGCTGCGTCGAATGCCCGCCGGTGGGGGGCGACACCATGTGGGCCAATATGGCGCTGGCCTATGAGCGGCTGCCGGAACAGGTTAAGACGCAGATCGCCGGCCTGCGCGCGCGCCACAGCATCGAGGCCAGCTTCGGCGCGGTGATGCCGATCGAAAAGCGCCTGGCCCTCAAGACGCAATTCCCCGACGCCGAACACCCCGTGGTGCGTACCCACCCCGACACGGGTGAGAAGATCCTCTTCGTGAATGCTTTCACGACGCACTTCACCAACTTCCATACGCCAGCCAATGTGCGCTACGGCCAGGATCACACCCAGGGCAGCGCCGCGCTGCTGCAGTACCTGATCAACCAGGCCGCGATTCCTGAGTACCAGGTGCGCTGGCGCTGGAAGCCCAACAGCGTGGCGATCTGGGACAACCGCAGCACACAGCACTACGCCGTGATGGACTACCCGCCCTGCCACCGCAAGATGGAACGCGCCGGGATCGTCGGCGACAAGCCCTTCTGAATCGCCACTGCGCGGCACCCCCAAACCAAAAAGAGAGCACACCATGAACTTCCTGGACGGATCCCTGTTCCCTGAGAACCAGCCCAAACTCGTCATCACCGCCGCGCCCTACGGCCCTGAGTGGATCCCCGGGGACTTCCCCGAGGACATACCGGTCACCATGGAACAGCAGGTGCAGAAGGCGGTGGACTGCTACAACGCCGGCGCCAGCGTGCTGCACCTGCATGTGCGTGAACTCGACGGCAAGGGCAGCAAGCGTCTGTCCAAGTTCAACGAGCTGATCGCCGGTGTGCGCAAGGCCGTGCCAGACATGGTGATCCAGGTTGGTGGCTCCATCAGCTTCGCTCCCGAGAACGACGGCGCCGCCGCCCAGTGGCTTTCCGATGACACCCGCCATATGCTGGCCGAGCTCGATCCCAAGCCTGACCAGGTGACGGTCACCGTCAACACTACCCAGATGAATGTGCTGGAGCACATGGACGAGCGCGACATCGAAGGCACGTCCCTGGCCACACCCGATGGCCGCCGTGCCTACAGCGAGATGATCGTTCCCTCCGGCCCGGCCTTCATCGAGGAGCACGTGCGCCGACTCACTGCGGCTGGCATCCAGAGTGCGTTCCAGTTCTACAACATCAACAGCTACGAAACCGTGGAGCGTCTGATCCGCCGCGGCGTCTACAAGGGCCCCCTGGTCATGAACTGGGTCGCCATCAGCGGCGGCATGGACGCCCCCAATGTCTACAACCTGGCCAACTTCCTGCGCGCCATCCCTGACGGCTCGATGCTGACCGTCGAGAGCAGCATGCGCAACGTTTTGCCCATCAACATGATGGGCATGGCCATGGGCTTGCACGTGCGCTGCGGCATCGAGGACAACCTATGGAACCAGTCGCGCACCGCCAAGATGAGCACCGTGCAGCAGATCGAGCAGCTGGTGCGCATCGCCCGCGAAATGGGCCGTGAGGTGGCCAACGGCAAGGAAGCACGCGAGATTTGCAAGATCGGCGTGTTCTACGACACCGTGGAAGAGACGCTGGCCGCCAACGGCTACGCCCCAAACCCGCGCGGCGGCCACCAGGGCTTTCTGCGCAAGGCAGCTTGAGCCCCATGACGCTGGACGATGTCACGGTCGTGATCGTGCCCGGCCTGCGCGACCATGTCGCCGAGCACTGGCAGACCCATCTGCAGACGGCTCTGCCGAACGCCGTAACGGTTCCGCCGCTGGAGCAGGACAAGCTCAGTCGCGACGCACGTGTGCAGGCGCTCGACGCGGTGCTGTCCGAAGTCCAAGGCCCGGTGCTGCTCGCAGCGCACAGCGCGGGCTGCATGATCGTGGCCCAGTGGGCGCAACAGCGCAGGCGCCCCGTCCTCGGTGCCCTGCTCGCCACGCCAGCCGATCTGGAAACACCCCTGCCCGCCGGCTACCCCGGCCTGGAGATGCTGCGTGAACACGGCTGGTTGCCCATACCGCGCGCGCCGCTGCCTTTCACTTCCATCGTTGGGGCCAGCAGCAATGACCCCCTGGGCAGCTATGTGCGCATCCAGGGTCTGGCGCACGATTGGGGCAGCCAACTCGTGAACCTGAACTCAGTGGGTCATCTGAACCCGGCGGCTGGTTACGGCCCCTGGCCGCAGGCGCGCCAGCTGATCCAACAACTGCTTTGACTTTTCCCGCCACCCATACCAAGATCGAGCAACAGGAGACCCTCATGCAAACCATCACCCGCCGCACTGCCCTGCCCCTGCTGGTCGCGGCCCTGGCGCTTTGCCTGGGCAGCCAGGCCCAGGCCTGGACTGCCAAGCCTGTCCGAATGCTTGTGCCCGCCCCGGCCGGTGGCACCATGGACATCGTCGCGCGCATCCTGGCCGACCAGCTTGCCAGCGACATCGGCCAGCCCGTCATCGTGGACAACAAGCCCGGTGCGGGCGGCGCAATTGCCGTGCAGGCCATGCTGGCCGCGCCGGCCGACGGCCAGACCATCATGGTCACGGCCAGCAATGTACTGACCGAGATCCCGCACGTGATGAAGACCAGCTTCGACCCACTCAAGGACATCAAGCCGGTCGCCACCGTTGCCAGTGCCACCCTGGTGCTGGTGGGCGCGCCCGATCTGCCTGCGAACAACGTGAAGGAACTGCTGGCCTATCTCAAGGCCAAGCCTGGCAGCATGAGCTTTGCCTCATTCAGCGCCGGCACCAGCTCGCACTACGCCGGCATGATCCTGAACCAGAAGACCGGCCTGGACCTGCAGCACATCCCCTTCCCCGGCTCGCCGCCGGCATTGGGCCAGGTGATGGGCGGTCAGATCCCGCTGATGTTCGACGGCATGCCCACCTCGCTGCCGCTGATCAAGGGCGGCAAGCTCAAGGTCTACGGTGTGGCGAACAAGGCGCGTTCCTCGCACCTGCCGCAGGTGTCCACACTGGGCGAGGAAGGCCTGGCCGAACTCGACTTCACCAACTGGGTCGGTGTGGTCGTCGCCAGCGGTGTCAGTGCCGAAGTTACCGACCGCATCAACGCAGCTGTGCTGAAGGCGGCCGAGGCGCCGAAGGTGAAGAACCGGCTGGTTGCGGCCGGCTTCGAACCCAACGTCGCCGCCACCGCAGAGCAGCTGCAGCAGTCCGTGCGCAAGGATTTCGAGCGCAATGCCAGCATCGTGAAGAATTTCCATATCCAGCTGAACCAGTAAGCCCGCATGCACGCTGCGCTGATCTCCCTGGCGGCCAGGGCCCGCCTGCAGGCGCCTGGCCTGTTGGTCAGCGCCGTGGTGGCCGCCGCCGCGGCCTTTCTATCGGAGCACTACGGTGCGCCCGCCATGCTGTTCGCCCTGCTGCTGGGCATGGCGATGAGTTTCCTGTCGGACGAAGGCCGCTGCAAACCCGGCATCGACGCCACCGCACGCACCGTGCTGCGCTTCGGTGTGGCCCTGCTGGGCCTGCGCATCACACTGGACCAGATGATCGCGTTGGGCTGGGGCCCGGTGCTCATGGTGGTGCTGTCCATCGCACTCACCATCGGGCTGTCCATGCTGGCCGCGCGCGCCCTGGGTTTCCAGCCTCTGTTCGGTTTTCTCAGCGGCGGAGCCACTGCCATCTGCGGCGCCTCGGCCGCCCTGGCCATCGCCGCCGCCCTGCCGGCCCACCCGGGTAAGGAAAAGGCAACGCTGTTCACGGTGATCGGCGTGTCGGCACTGTCCACCTTGGCCATGATCCTCTACCCGATGCTGGTCCAGTGGTTCGGCCTTTCCGACGTCGCCGCCGGCATCTTCATCGGCGCCACCATCCACGACGTAGCCCAGGTCGTGGGCGCTGGCTACAGCATCTCGCAGGAGGCGGGCGACACTGCCACAGTCGTCAAACTCATGCGTGTGGCCATGCTGCTGCCCGTCATCCTCTGCGCGGCCTGGCTCACGCGCCGCCAAAGCGCGGCCACTGACGGCCCGCGCCCGCCCCTGTTGCCCTGGTTTGCCGTAGCATTCTTTCTGCTGGCTGCGCTCAACAGCACGGGCTGGCTTCCGCCTGCCGTGCCGCGTTTCAGCAGCGAGCTCTCGCGCTGGTGCCTGCTGATCGCCATCAGTGCCATCGGCCTGAAGACGGAACTGCGCCAGCTGCGCACCGTAGGCCTCAAGCCCGTGCTCCTGATGATCGGCGAAACAGTCTTCCTGGCCAGTCTGGTGCTGGGCCTCTTGCAACTTCAGCCCTGAGCATCACCGCCTTCCGGTGCTAAGCTGACCGGGTTGTTCAGCACGGAGTTCCCCATGACCCACCACGTTCTGGTCGCCGGTGTCGGCATGATCCCTTTCGCCAAGCCCGGCGCCAACCGCCCCTACCCCGACATGGCCGCCGAGGCCACGCGCGCCGCCCTGGCCGATGCCGGCCTCGACTACGCCCAGCTGCAACAAGCCTACGTGGGCTACGTCTATGGCGACTCCACCGCCGGTCAGCGCGCGCTCTATGAAGTCGGCATGAGCGGCATCCCCATCGTCAACGTCAACAACAACTGTTCCACCGGCTCCACGGCCCTCTACCTGGCGCGCCAGGCCGTGGCCAGCGGCGCGGCCGACTGCGTGCTGGCCCTGGGCTTCGAGCACATGAGCCCGGGCGCGCTGGGCGCGGTCTTTGGCGATCGCCCCACGCCGTTCGACCGCTTCGACGAAGCGACACAGGAGCTGGTCGGCCACGCCGAGATCCCGCTGGCCCTGCGCTACTTCGGCGGCGCCGGCCTGGCCCACATGCAGCAGTACGGCACCAAGCTGGAAACCTTTGCCGCCATCCGCGCCAAGGCCAGCCGCCATGCCGCGCACAACCCCCTGGCCCTGTTCCGCAAGGAAGTCAGCACCGAAGAGGTGATGGCCGCGCCCATGCTGTGGGACGGCGTGATGACCCGCCTCATGGCTTGCCCGCCCACCTGCGGCGCGGCCGCGGCCGTGATCTGCTCCGAGGCCTTTGCGCAGAAGCATGGTCTGGACCGCTCGGTGCGCATCCGCGCCCAGGCCATGACCACCGACACGGCCACCACCTTCGAAGCGCGCGACATGCGCGAGGTGGTCGGTTTTTCGATGGCCAAAGAAGCCGCGCGCCAGGTCTATGAACAGGCCGGTGTATCCCCGCAGGATGTGGACGTGGTGGAACTGCACGACTGCTTCGCACAGAACGAACTCATCAGCTACGAGGCCCTGGGCCTGTGCCCCGAAGGCGGTGCCGAGAAATTCGTGATGGACGGCGACAACACCTATGGCGGCCAGTTCGTCACCAACCCCTCGGGCGGCCTGCTCAGCAAGGGGCACCCTCTAGGCGCCACGGGCCTGGCGCAGTGCACGGAGCTCGTGCAGCAGCTGCGCGGCCAGGCCGGCGCACGGCAGGTGCCCGACGCGCAACTGGCCCTGCAACACAACCTGGGCCTGGGCGGCGCCTGCGTGGTGACGCTGTACGAGCGGGCCTGAACGGCCCCCTCAAAAAAAAGCCCCTCACATGAGGGGCCAACTTGGGACACCCAAGGGGAGATTACTTGGGCAGCACCACGCTGTCGATCACGTGGATCACGCCGTTGTCAGTCACGATGTCGGTCTTGATCACGTTGGCGTTGTCCACCTTCACACCACCCATGGTGCTGACGGTCAACTCGGAGCCCTGAACCGTCTTGACCTTGCCGGCCGTCACATTGGCGGCCATCACCTTGCCCGGCACCACGTGGTAGGTCAGCACCTTGGTCAGCGCAGCCTTGTCCTTCAGCAGGGCGTCGAGCTGGGCCTTCGGAATCTTGGCGAAGGCTTCATCGGTGGGGGCGAACACCGTGAAGGGGCCCGGGCCCTTGAGCGTGTCCACCAGGCCGGCAGCCTGGACGGCAGCCACCAGGGTCTTGAAGGAACCGGCCGAAACGGCGGTGTCGACGATGTCAGCAGCTTGGGCGCTCAGGGCACCCAGGCCCAGCAGGGAAGCAATCAGAACTTTCTTCATCAGAAACTCCAGTGTCTAAATGGGTTGGGGGATCCCGCTTGGGGATGCGCCACAGCAGAAGGCGCGGGCGAATAATAACCGTTCGGTATCTTTTGATACCGAACAGTATAATAACTAACCAATCAGTGTGGATATAGTCTGTCCAGGACGATCCGCAGCCCTGAACCCCCTTATGAACGCTACCGCCCTCAAATCACCCGCTACACCAGCCCGGCGCAGCTTTCGCGAACAGATGCATCTGGCGCGCGAGGACGCCATCGTCCAGGCCGTCAACCGTCTGCTGGCTGAAAAAGGGTTTGATGCCATGACTGTGGACGAGGTAGCCGCCGAAGTGGGCATCGCCAAGGCCAGCCTCTACCGCCACTTCCCCAGCAAGGAAGACCTGGCCGCCGAAGCCATGGTGCGCACGCTGGAGCAGGCACAGACCTTTCTGGACGGGCTGGACGCCAGCGCGCGCCCCCTGCAGTGCCTGCAAGCCGCCGTGCGCTGGATGCTGCAGGTGCAGCTGCAGGGGCAGATGCCCTCGCTGCCCAGTGCCAACTCCAGCCTGCGCGCCACGCTCATGGCGCACCACGCCTATATGGACCGACTGACCACTGTCAGCGAGAAACTGGGCCGCTGGATCGAGGCTGCACAGGCCGAGGGCGGCCTGGACAAGACACTGCCGCCCATCGTCGTGCTCTACACCCTGTATGCGCGTGCCTGCGACCCGGTGCCGGGCTTCCTGCGCAGCACCGGCGAGTACAGCGACGAACAGATCATCGCGTTGCTGCTGCGCACCTGCTTCCAGGGCCTGGCGGCGCGCTGACCCGACTCAGGCCGCGGCCAGCCGCTCGTCCAGCTGGCGCTGGAGCTCGGCCTCGATACGGCTGCGGTAGGCGCTGAGCAGGAAGCCCAGCGTCAGCCGCAACTCAAAAGTCTCGGCGCTCGCCAGCAAGTGACCTTGCAGGCCCGGGCGCTCGAAGGCGATGCGATGTTGTGCCTCATCCTCGCGTGCCGTGCAACGCAGGCCCCAGTCTCGCTCGGCCTGGGCCTGCCAGTCGCACGCCAGCCGCAAGGCAGCGTCGCGGCCCAGGGCGTGTGTACGGAGGATGTGAATCTCGGCCATGCGCCGCAGCTTAGCGGCAGGGCTTGCAGCCCGCAGGTCGTGGGGCTATTGATACGAAGCGTGGAACTCAGTGCGTGATCACCACCAGCACGCTGCAAGGTGCATGCTCGATCAGCGCCTTGGAGACCGAGCCCCGCCACCAGCGCGCGGCCCATCCGTCCAGGTGCTTGTGTCCCAGCACCATCAGGTCGGCACCGATGCGGGTGGCCGCGCGGGCCAGTTCACGCACCGGGTCCCCGGTCACCACTTCGCCGCGGGCCGTCAGCCCGGCTTCCTTCAGCTTGCGAACGCCCGTGTCCAGGATCGCCTGGTAGCGGTTTCTTTCGCTTTCCTCCAGAGAATCGTCGTACACCCCACCTTCGGGCCCCATGGTGGTGATGGGCAGGGGCATCACGGCGATGAGCGTGAGCTCGGCCTGGCTCCACTGCGCGATTTCGTGGCTGTCCAGCAGGGCCTGCTGGCCGGGGGCCGAACCGTCATACGCGAGCAGAATTCTTTTGTACATGCTGCACCTCCGGGTGTAGGGTGGGACCGGTCAATTCACGTTGCTCAAATTCTAGGCACTTTGCGCAGGATCCACAAACACAAAACACGGAAGGCTCAGACGAAACACTGATCTAACGCAGAGTCTGCTGCCGGCACAGGCGCACAATGGCTGATCGCCGCAGCCGCGCGGTCCATGGGCCGATATCGGCCCCATCTCCCGCCTACACCTATTTCCCCATGCTCAGTTTCCTGCCTTCCCTCGTCAAAGGCATCCTCGCCTCTTTCCTGCTCGCAATCAATACGCTGTTCTGGTGTGCGCTGCTGTTCACGCTGTCGCTGGTCAAGTTGGTCCTGCCTTTCCAGGCCGTACGGCAAGCCATCGACCCGGCCCTCAACGCCATCGCCACCGCGTGGATCGCCTGCAACAGCGCGTGGATGCGACTCACGCAAAAGACCAGCTGGGATGTGCAGGGTGTGACCGAGCTGCCCTACCAGGGCTGGTACCTCGTCAACTGCAACCACCAGTCCTGGGTGGACATCTTTGTGCTGCAGCATGTGATGAACCGGCGCATCCCCATGCTCAAGTTCTTCCTCAAGCAGCAACTCATCTACGTGCCGGTGATCGGCCTGGCCTGGTGGGCGCTGGACTTTCCCTTCATGCGCCGGCACGGCAAGGCCGCCCTGCGCAAGAACCCGGACCTGCGCAGGCAAGACCGCGAGACCACCCGACGCGCCTGCCAGAAGTTCGCCCGCGTGCCCACCAGCGTGATGAACTTTGCCGAAGGCACGCGTTTCACACCGGCCAAACACCAGTCCTCAGCCTCGCCCTACCGCCACCTGCTCAAGCCCAAGGCTGGCGCCCTGGCGCTGGCCCTCAACGCCATGGGCGAGCAGTTCCACGCCATGATCGATGTCACCATCGTTTACCCCGACGGTGCACCCACCTTCTGGCAGTTCCTCTGCGGCCGCACCCCCAGGGTGATCGTGCGTGCACGGCAATTGCCCATCCCGGCGGAGTTCTGCGTCGGTGATTACGAAGACGACTCGGAATTTCGCGGCCGGTTCCACCGCTGGCTGGCGGGCATCTGGGAAGAGAAGGATGAGCAGATCGGCGCGCTGCTGCGCAGCTGATTTGCCGGCTCGGTCGCCACCTTCAGCGACCACCCTTGCGCGCGCCCTCGGTAGAGACCGCGTGCGCGAGGATGAAGTCCTTGAGCCGCACCATCGACGCATCTTCCAGTGACTCCGTGCGGCACCACAGATAGATGTTGCGTGGCATGGGCGGCGCAACGACCTCCAGCTCGCGCACACCCGAACCGGGCCCCAG
Source organism: Hylemonella sp. GW821-FHT10B10 (assembly GCF_059415585.1). Classification (NCBI taxonomy): domain Bacteria; kingdom Pseudomonadati; phylum Pseudomonadota; class Betaproteobacteria; order Burkholderiales; family Comamonadaceae; genus Hylemonella; species Hylemonella sp. GW821-FHT10B10. Next base: position 1,881,019 of record NZ_JBWKNN010000001.1, read on the forward strand.
CAGGCGCATGGGGTACTTGGGCAGCACCGACAGGTGCCGCCCCTGCGCGAGGATGCGCAGCAGCATGGCGGCGTCACCCACCAGCGTGATGCTGGGCCGCGCCTTCTCCACACCAGCCTGCAGCAGCATCTCGCGCACGTTCTGGTCAAAGGGCGATGCCGTGCCCAGGCTCACCCATTCCAGCGCCATGCCACGGGCGTGGGCCAGCCCACCGGCCCGCAGCAGGGGGTGACCCTCACCGCAGAAAAGGCCGATCTCGTCCTCGACCAGCAGAAAGCGCTCCACACCGGGCGGTGGCTTGTCCAGCCAGGACGGCGCAATCACGAAGTCCTGCCGGCCATCCACCAGCTGGTCCACCAGCAAATGGGGCCGGTCGCTCTGGATCGTCATCGCGTAGCGGGGTTGCGCAGCCGCCAGCGCTGCCACCAGGCCGGGCACAAAAGCCATGCCCACCAGCGGCCCCGTGCCCAGCCGGATGCTGTGTCGAAAGCCACTGCGGTGGCGCGCGCAGGCCTCGTCGGCGTCGCGCAGACGGCGCGCGATGGCCCGGCCCTCGCGCGCCAGCACCTCACCCAGGGCCGTGCTGCGCACCCCGAAGCGGCTGCGCTCGAACAGCTGGCCGCCGGCCTGCACCTCCAGGGCCTGCATGCTGTGCGTCAGCGTGGGCTGGGTCAGGTGCAGGATCTGGCTGGCCTTGCTGAGCGAGCCGCACTCCAGGATGGTGGCGAGCTGGATGAGGTGCCTTGGATCCATAGAAATATTTAAATCCAAACGATCGAACTTCAATTTTACGAATATCCAGACCCCTGTTAAGTTTCGACCTCATGGCACCCAACATCATCTACATCGTCGCCGACGACCTCGGTTATGCGGACCTCGGCTGCTACGGTGGGCGCAACGCCCAGTTCGGCCCGGTCTCGCCCCACATCGACGCCCTGGCCGGCGGCGGCCTGCGCCTGACGGAGGGCTATTCCAACTCGCCCGTGTGTTCGCCTACCCGTTTCGCGCTGATCACCATGCGCTACCAGTACCGCCTGCGTGGCGGCATGGAAGAACCCATCAACAGCCGCAGCAAGGGCAACCCGCGCCTGGGCCTGCCGCCCGAACTGCCCACCCTGCCCTCGCTGCTGCGCGATGCGGGCTACGCCACCGCACTGGTGGGCAAGTGGCACCTGGGCTACCCGCCCAGCTTCGGGCCACTGCGTTCGGGCTACGACGAGTTCTACGGCATCATGGCCGGCGGCGTGGACTACTTCTCCCACTGCTCAGGCAAGGGCGACCACGACCTTTACGTCGGCGAAGAGGAACACCACGAAGTGGGCTACCTCACCGACCTGCTCTCGCAGCGCGCGGTGGACTACGTGCAGCGCCGCGCCGAAGCTGCGCGCGGCGGCCAGCCCTTCTTCCTGAGCCTGCACTACACCGCGCCCCACTGGCCATGGGAAACACGCGACGACGCGCACCTGGCCGAAGAGGTGAAAGACAACCTCTTCCACCTGCACGGCGGCAACGTGGAGACCTACCGCCGCATGATCCACCACATGGACGAAGGCATCGGCAATCTGGTCGCCGCGCTGCGCGCGCAGGGCCTGCTGGACAACACGCTGATCGTCTTCACCAGCGACAACGGCGGCGAGCGCTACTCCGACAACTGGCCCCTGGTGGGCGGCAAGATGGACCTCACCGAAGGCGGCATCCGCGTGCCGTGGATCGCCCACTGGCCAAGCGTCATCCCCGCCGGCAGCACCAGCACCCAGCACTGCATGACCATGGACTGGTCAGCCACCCTGCTCGATGTGGGCGGCGGCAAGCCATCGCCCGACTTCCCCATCGACGGCGTCTCGCTGGCACGCGTGCTGCGCAATCCGTCCGACACCTTCGAGCGTCCGCTGTACTGGCGCATGAACCACCGCCACCAGCGCGCCCTGCGCCAGGGGCCCTGGAAATACCTCAAGGTGGACGAGCACGAGTACCTGTTCAACATCGAGCAGGACGCCCGCGAACGCGCCAACCTGGCGGCCCGTGAACCCGAGCGCCTGGCCCGCATGCGTGAGGAATGGCTACGGTGGGAGACCACCGTGCCCGCCATCCCCGAGGACGCCACCGTCAGCCTCGGCTACTCGGTCAAGGACATGCCGCAGCGCTGAACCCCCAACAAGACGAGGAGACATCAAATGAACCACCCCAAGACCCTGCACACTCTGGCCGCGGCGCTATTGCTTGCCCTGGCCGCTCCCTGCGCCATGGCGCAGTCCTGGCCCGAGCGGCCCATCCGCGTCATCGTGCCCCTGCCGCCGGCCGGGCCGAGCGACATCGTGCTGCGCGGCGCCGCGCCCAAGGTGCAGGAGATCCTCAAGCAGCCCCTGGTCATCGACAACAAGCCCGGTGCGAACGGCAACATCGGCACCGCCGAAGCCGTGCGCGCCGCGCCGGACGGCTACACCTGGCTGTGGACCACCGACACCACGCTCACCGTCAACCCGCATGTCTACGAGAAGATGCCCTTCAAGGCTTCCGACCTGCAGCCGGTGATCCGCGCCAGCGCCTTCAGCCAGACCCTGGTGTGCAACCCCGGCGTAGGCGTGCGCACCGTGGCTGATCTGGTGAAGAAAGCGCGCAGCACGGCCATGACCTACGCCACCGGCGGCGCCGGCTCGCCCGGCCACCTCACTACCGAGTTGTTCAGCACCGCCGCCGGCATCCAGATGACCCACGTGCCCTACAAAGGCCCCGCGCCCGCCGTGCAGGACATGCTGGGTGGCCAGGTGGAATGCGGCTTCCTCGCCGGCCCCACCGTGCTGCCGCACGTGAAGAGCGGCAAGCTGGTGGCCCTGGCCGTCTCAGGCACGAAACGCTCGCCCTTGCTGCCCGACGTGCCCACCGTGGCCGAGGCCGGCTACCCCGGCTTCGACGCCACCTTCTCGCTGGTGCTGTTCGCGCCGAAGAACACACCGGCCGCGTTGGTGCAGAAGATGCACGACGCCATGGCCGTGGCGCTCAAGGCACCGGAACTGGTGGAACGGCTCGCACAGTCAGACCAGAGCGTGGTGGCCGGTGATGCCGCCGAGACGACCGCCCGCCTGGCGCAGGACACGCAACGCTGGGGCGAAGTGGCCCGCCGCATCAAGCTCAAGCTGGATTGAGCGCACAAAAAAAATCGAGGTGACCCGCATGAACAACATCCACCGCGCCCGCTACCTGGCCTTGGCCGGCGCCTGCTTGCTCACCCCCTGGACTGCGAGCGCGCAAGCGCCCGCCTGGCCGAGCAAGCCGGTGACGCTCATCGTTGGCACGCCACCCGGTGGCGCCATCGACGCCTACGCGCGAGCCCTGGCCCAGCAACTGGGCAAGGTCACCGGCGGTACCTTCCTCGTCGACTACAAACCCGGCGCCAACGGCAACATCAGCGCCGAGTTCGTGCAGAAGGCACAACCAGACGGACACACGCTGTGGATCAGCACCCAGGCCATGATGACCATCAACCCCTCGGTCTATCCCAACCAGCGCTGGCAACCATCGGGCTTCAAGCCCATCGCCAAGGGCGTGGAAGCGCCGCTGGTGCTCGTCACCCATCCCTCGGTTCCGGCCCGCACGCTGCCCGAGCTCGTCAAATGGGCCACCGCAAACCCAGACAAGGCCGCCTACGCCTCGTTCAGCCCGGGCACGCCCTCGCAGTTCCTGGGCTACCAGCTGAGCCAGCGCTTCAAGATCGACATGCCTCACGTGCCCTACAAGGGCTCGGCCCCGCAGACCACGGACCTGCTCGGCGGCCAGGTGCCGCTGGGTTTTGCCCAACTGCAGTCGGTGATCCCGCACGTGCAATCGGGCCGGCTGAACGCCATCGCCGTGACCAGCCCGCAGCGCTCGCGCCACCTGCCGCAGGTGCCCACGCTGGCCGAGCTGGGCTACAAGGAACTCAACACCACCATCTGGTTTGGCCTGATGGCGCCGGCCGCGGCGCCCAAGACGGTGCTTGACGCCATTGCGACCGCCACGCAAAAGGCGCAGGCCGATGCGGACTACAAGGCCCGCCTGGAGGCGCAGGGTTTCGACGTGCCGCAGGAATATGGTGAAGCCTTTGCCTCCACCATCGCCACGGAAACCGCCCGCTGGGCCGAAGTAGTCCGCGCCACAGGCTTCAAGGCCAACGACTGAAAGCCCCGGTGTGCGTGCTTCTTTGACGCGACCGCGTCACGAACACGGCCGTCCCTGAGAGGGCGGGCGCTGGGTCAGAAGAGGCCCTCACGTAGCGAAGTCGGCCAGCACATCCAGGACGCTGGCCACCGCCGGATTCGGCGCCGGTGTGTGGCGATAGGCGACCGCCATCGGCCGCATCAGCTTTGGCGACAGATGGCGTATCTGCACCTGCGGTGAGCGCTTCTGGTCCTCCACCTCCTCCATCGGCAGCAGGGCCGCGCTCTGGCTTGCCGCCGCGAGGCTCTTGAGCGCGCCGGGGTAACTCAATGTCAGGAAGGGCCGCGGGTTGCGCCCCGCCTGGCCGAACCACGAGGAAATGAGGCCATGCATCTGCGTGGCTGGCGCAAAAGAAGCCCAGCGCCGACTGGCCAGCCACTGTGGTGTGATCAACCTCGGCGCCTTCCAGGACGCGGGCAGTAAGGCCACCATCGGGTCGTTGCGCCACGGTGTCAGGCGGATGCCCGCAACAGCGGGCTGAGGGCTGGCCACGATGCCGATGTCCAGCGTGCTGGCCTTCAGGCGCAACATGGTGTCAGCCGAGCCCACGGCCTCCAGCTTCACCTCCACCCCCGGGTTCTTGCGCGTCAGCGCCTCCAGCATCATGGGCAAGAGCCGTGTGCTGACCCCGGCCGAAACACCGACCCTGACGATGCCTTCGCGCCCGCTGGCCCGTCGTTGCACCAGCTCGATCAGGTCGTCACTCGCCGCCAAGAGCTTGCGCCCCTCCTGCACCAGGGCCTGGCCCGCCGCCGTCAGCTCAGCCTGCCTTCTGCCGCGCACGACCAGCGCGGTCTCCATGCGCGACTCCAGCTCCTTGATGTGCAGGCTGACCGTGGGCGGCGCAAGGTGCAGCGCCTGCGCGGCAGCAGCAAACGTGCCCAGGTCCGCTATGGCGATCAGCGTCTGCACTTGGTCAAGGTTCAGATTACGCATCAGGATTTCTGAATTTCAGCTTCATGGAATTCAACTTTACAGATGTTAGACCAGACGCGAGCATTCGTCTGCCATGACGAATGAAACCCAGACCACCAACCCGGATCACGATGCAACCGCCACGCTACCTGCCCATGCAAGTGGTGAAACACAAAGCCCAGGGCATCTGCTGCACCGCTGGGCCCGCCTCATCGGCTCTGCCCTGAAGCAGGCAGAACAGCGCATCATGGAGAACTTCAAAGTGCCTCCCAGCGGAGGGTAGGTGGCGCGCCCGGGACTAGGGCTGTCAGCCACTGATACCCGTGATCGACATTACGACCGGTGATTGGCTAAGCGCCCCAGTATGAGGCGCGGTAGCATCACTGCCTTCTAGCCTCGTAAGGAGACTGCATTGGCACTTTCAGACCACCTTCGCTACTGGATCAATCTGTCGCACGCCCTAGCGTGGCAAGGAACGGTTCAAACCCAGACAACCCCAAACGTCAAAGCCTACTTGACGCCCGACGAGCCTGGCTTGGTGGCCGCGCTCCTCGACAGCCGCATTCAGAATGGGATAGAGGGAGAACTGAAGAAGAGTTTCACCGGCAAAGCGAATGTGCGGATTGACAGCATCTTCACGCACAAAACGCCAACAGTGAAGTTCGGGGGAAGGACGCCAGTCGAAATCGGCGACCTATTGCTGGTTCGGCAGCACTTTGACACTCAAACCCTCACCCATCAAGGTAAGGCATTGCTCCTGCAGGCGAAGAAGAACAAGGTGTCGGACAGCGGGAGTGTCTCGTCAGGCAATCCCAATACTCAGTTCGAACTGTACAAAGGCTGGGCGCCGTTTGAAGGCGTGGCCCGATTGCCGATGGGTCCATGGGACTTCTTGCAGACAAATCGGCAAGGAAGATTCGGCGAGTATTTAGCGGTCTTCGATGGACGGGCGCACACGTTCACGCCACCTGGAACGCTCGGCGCTGAGACGGCCGCATTCGCTCAATCGAACTACCCCTCTCCATCTCTACAAATGACCGTGTGGGCGAACGGCCCAGTAGCTCCAACGGCTTCGCCAACAAATGTAGTTCGATGTTCAGACGACTTTGCCGTCACTCTCTCAAAGTTTTTTATCGGCTGTGCCGGCGAGTCCTTCGTCCCAGGTCCTGTCGGCGCTAAGAACGATTGGTCGGATTTCGTGAACACAATGCTCTGTGAGGCCGCAAAGATCGACTACACCTTTGTCTCACGTCGGACGAATGTCCAAAAGCCAACACAGCGCAGCAGAAGGATCAACGCCTTCGCAGCGATTCAGCCCCTCTTAAAGTTGGCTTTCATGCAGCAGGTTGAGCGATATGTTCCTGGCGCTGATCACAGAGGGATTCCGGATTTCCAGAAAGAACCCCATTTTTTCAGAATGGCTCTCAATGACTCTGATTTCGTGAAGGATCTTTATGAAATGGACCAGCAGCTTCGTACACATTTGTTCGAACCGAACGACGAAGATGATCGCGGCGATAACGTCCCCCCGGCCGCCCCACGAGAGTATGAGCTGACTGGCAGCGAAGGGGGACATGTCCCGATTCTGGCGATTTCCAGTTCAGGATCCGAACCGCTGTGGGAGACCGATATACCAAACTGATCGGCTGATAGCCGGAAACTGCAGTGAACTCGTAGCTAACAGCACTAACGGCTCAATCTGGTTTTTGATTCGGAATAAGAGTCGCTATCTCGATCGTCAAAAAAGCACGTTTGTGGCGACCTGAATCTTGCCGGCCTGAAGCAGTTGCTCTAGGTGCGTTCGATTGCTGCTCGGCGCTTCAATCAGGAATGCGCAGGCAACCGGCGCGAACGCCTCGATTGCATCGATAGGCTCCGAGAATGTCGCACCCTTACGAGCGATCTTCAGCACTTCCGTCACATTATTGATCGCACCCCATTCAATCTTTGGCGTCAACGTATGACTAAACCTGTTGCGAACAGCGTTGACGTTCTGAATTGCACTCTTCACCCACGCTGCGGGCGAAAGATCATCTTTCAGAAGCATGGTCTTCTGACTGAAAGAGAGGCGGAGCTCCTCCAAATTTTCGATTTTGTATTTGCTCTTGATGTGCTCATTTAAATATTGCTCGATGACGAGGTGAACTCGCAAGACACGACCGATAGCGTTGTGGTCGGCCGAGAACGCTGCCTCGAAGCGATCAACTTCGCTTTGCGCCTCCTTGGTCAGCTCTTCCATAACCGGCGCAAACAAATCAAGAATGGTTTGCTGCGCCTCGGGGGCCAAGATCGTTGGTATATCCGTTGGGTTCATGTAGCTATTCCTGTACATTTTAAGAAAGCGGAGGAATGAACGGATCTTCTGAAGACTGATGGCCACCATCCTAGTTTATGTTCGCTTCTGGTCAGTTGGCCATTTATGTCGAGACGAACATCATTTTCCACAAGAAGTAAACGCCTCTGTAAGGGTCACTTTCACTATGCGCCGGTCATTCCGTGCCCGAGAAAGTCTGCGCTTTCATCGTTGGTCTCTCTGCTGAGCAGTCACTTAGCCTGAGTCCGCGAACTCCAGGAACGAGTCAAAACCCGCCCTTCTCGGTGAGAATACTGGCGCCGGTCGAAGACTAGCCCACCAGTCCCGCTAGCAACCTCGCCACATGCACCGCCTTGCGCTGCGCGCCATCGGCAATCTGGTGTCGGCAGCTCGTGCCGTCGGCGACCACAATCGCATCCGCCTTGGCACGCACGGCCGGCAGCAACGCCGCCTCGGCCATCTGCATGGACACGTCGTAGTGCTCGGCCTCGTAGCCGAAGCTGCCCGCCATGCCGCAGCAGCTGGACTCGATCAGTTCGGGTTTGGCGCCGGGGATCAATGACAGAACCTCCATCACGGGCGTGACCGCCGCAAAGGCCTTCTGGTGGCAGTGGCCGTGCAGCAGCACGGGGTGGCTCACGGGTTTGAGTTTGCTGATCATGGCTTCGAGCTGGCCGCGCTTGGCTTCGCGTGCCAGAAACTCCTCGAACAAGAGTGCTTGCTTGGCAATGGTCTGAGCGCCTTCGCCCAGGCCCATCACCAGCAGTTCGTCGCGCAGGGTCAGGAGGCAGCTCGGCTCCAGGCCCACGATGGCGATGCCCTTCTCCGCGAAGGGTAGCAGGCTGTCCACGACCTCTTGCGCTTTCACCTTGGCCTGGTCCACCATGCCGGCGGAGAGGAAGGTGCGGCCGCAGCACAAGTGCTTGCCGTCATCTTTGACCTTGCTCGCCACGTGCACGGTGTAGCCCGCGGCCTGCAACACCAGCAGGGCGGCGTGGGCGTTTTCCGATTCGAAGTAGCCATTGAAGGTGTCGACAAAAAGCACCACGGCCTTGGGCGCCACCAGCACTTCGGCGCGCGTGGCGCTTTGTACGGGTGTGTTGAAGAAGTGTTTGCTCTTCCATTGCGGCAGACTGCGTCGGGCCGAGAAGCCGAAGAGCTTTTCGCTGAGCTGGGCCATCAGCGGCACCTTGTCGCGCAAGTTCAGCAGCGGTGCGATCTTCGCGGCGTGGTGCGCGTAGTCGGGCAGCTGGCCCACCAGCTTGTCCTTGATCGTGTGGCCGTGTTTGGCTTTGTAGTGCTGCAGGAACTCGACCTTGAGTTTGGCCATGTCCACGCCCGTGGGGCAATCGCGCTTGCAGCCCTTGCAGCTCACGCACAGGTCCATAGCGTCTCTGACCGCTTCGCTAGTCAGGACGCCGGCGGCGGCATTGTTGCTCTCCCCACCCCCGTCCCCTCCCCTCAAGGTGAGGGGCTCTAACTGCCCTGAGAGCGCGAGGCGCAAGGTATTGGCCCGGCCTCGCGTTGAATGTTTTTCGTCGCGTGTGACGCGGTAGCTGGGGCACATGGTGCCGGCGTCGAACTTGCGGCAGTGGCCGTTGTTGTTGCACATCTCCACGGCCTTGGCCAGGCCCTGGGCCGGGTCGCCGCCCGTACCGGGGGCGGTGGTTTCTTCGGTCACCGGGTCGTTCTGCACGTTCCAGGCGCTCCAGTCCAGCGCGGGCTGGATGGGCACGACCTTGTAGCTGGGCGGGAAGCGCATCAGCGTGGTGTCGTCCATCTTGGGCGGGTTGATCATGCGCTTGGGGCTGAGCAGGCTGGCCGGGTCCAGGTACTCCTTGATCTGGGTGAAAGCTTGCGTGAGGCGCGGGCCGAACTGCCACTCGATCCATTCGCCACGGCACAGGCCGTCGCCGTGCTCGCCGCTGTAGGCGCCCTTGTACTTGCGCACGAGTTCGCTGGCTTCTTCGGCGATGGCGCGCATCTTCCTGGCGCCTTCGCGCCGCATGTCCAGGATGGGGCGCACATGCAGCGTGCCCACCGAGGCGTGGGCGTACCAGGTGCCGCGGCTGCCGTATTTGCGGAAGACCTGCGTGAGCGCGTCGGTGTATTCGGCCAGGTGCACCAGGGGCACGGCGCAGTCTTCGATGAAGCTCACGGGCTTGCCGTCGCCACGCAGGCTCATCATGATGTTGAGGCCGGCCTTGCGCACTTCCCACAGGTTCTTCTGCGGCACGTCGTCCAGCATCTCCACCACGCTGCCGGGCAATCCCAGCTCGCCCATCAGTTCCACCAGCTCCTTGATCTTGTGAACGATGTCGGCCTTGCTGGCGCCAGAGAACTCCACCAGCAGCACGGCTTCAGGTTTGCCGCCGTTGATGGCGGGCGAGAGCGCGGTGCGGATGGTGGGCGCGAAGGCCGGGTTCTTGAGCGAGAGTTCGATCATGGTGCGGTCGACCAGCTCTACCGCTGTGAGCGCCCCGCCCTGCATGTTGTGGCCCAGCTTGACGATGTGCTGCGCGCTGTCCATCGCCTTGTAAAACGTGGGGAAGTTCACCACGCCCAGAACCTTGGCGCGCGGCAGTTCGCTCAGGCGCAGGTCCAGCGAGCGGGTCATGGCCAGCGTGCCCTCGCTGCCCACCAGCAGGTGGGCCAGGTTGACCGAGCCGTCGGCCGTATACGGCTTCTCGTTCTGGTTGTGGAAGATGTCCAGGTTGTAGCCGGCCACACGGCGCAGCACCTTGGGCCAGCGCGCCTCGATCTCGTCGCGGTGCAGGCCGGCCAGGCCACGCACGAAGTCGCCGATCTGCTTCACGCGGCCGCTGGCCTGGTCGTAACGGCCGAAGTTCAACAGCTCGCCGTCGGCCAGCCAGGCCTGGGCGCCGATGACGTTGTGCACCATATTGCCGTAGGCGATGGAGCGGCTGCCGCAGGAGTTGTTGCCGGCCATACCACCCAACGTGGCCTGCGCACTGGTGGACACGTCCACCGGGTACCAGAGGCCGTGCTTCTTGAGGTCGGCATTGAGATGGTCCAGCACCAGGCCGGGCTCCACACGGGCCGTGCGCTGTTCGACGTTGACCTCGAGGATCTTGCGCATGTATTTGGAGTTGTCAATCACCAGCCCCGCGCCCACGGTCTGGCCGCACTGGCTGGTGCCGCCACCGCGAGGTACCACGGGCACACCCAGGTCACGGCAGATGTCCAGCGCCATGCGCACGTCGCAGGCCTCGCGCGGCAGGAACACGCCCACGGGCATGGCCTGGTAGATGGAGGCATCGGTGGCGTAACGGCCGCGGTCGGCCGGGCTGAACAGCACCTCGCCCTGGGTTTCGGCGCGCAGGCGCGCGGCCAGGCGGCCAGCCACCTCGTTGCTGATGCGGGAGACGGCCTCATAGGTCTGGGAGGCTTGTGTCACGTTGGCGGGCAGGGGGGCGTTCATATCAATCTCAATCTCAATCTTTCGCGTTCACGACCTGGACCATGCGCATCTGTTCAATCACCACGTCGCGCTTGTGGCCCAGGTGGGCGACAAGCTCGGTGCGCAGGGCGGCGCTGTCGCGTTTTTGCAGGGCCTCGATCATGCGGTCGTGCTCCCGCATGGCGCGGGTCCATTTCTCGCCGTCCTGGTTGGAACGGAAGCGCAGTGCCTGTAGGCGGGCGTTGACCTGCTGGTAGGTGGCGGTCAGCACCGGGTTGCGCGCCGCGTTGTTGATGGCGCGGTGGATGGCGGCGTTGAGCCGGTAATACGTGGAGAGATCGCGCCGGGTGTAGGCAGCCTTCATCTCGTAGTGCATGGCCTCGATCTCGGTCAGCTCTTCCGGTGTGATGCGCTGGGCCGCCAGTTCACCGGACAGGCCCTCCAGGCCGGCCATGACCTCGAAGGTATTGAGGATGTCGGCCTCGCCCAGCTCCACGGCGATGGCGCCGCGGTTGGGCAGCAGTTCCACCAGGCCTTCGGCGGCCAGGGTCTTGATGGCTTCGCGCAACGGCGTGCGCGAGACCTTCATCTGCTCGCACAGTTCGCGCTCGTTGAGCTTGGCGCCGGGAGCGATCTGGCCCTCCACCAGCAACTGGCGCAGACGTTGGGTCACTTGCCCGTGCAGGGCCGTGGGCATGCTCAGGATTTCAGCCATGTTCAGGGTTTGTATTCAAAAAATAATGGATTTCAGGCGATTTTAGGGTCTTTCTGATTGACAAACAAATTTTGTATGCAAAAAATGCGTCTATCCTTTTTCTCCTATTTGCCATGCTGACCACTGATTTCCACCCCACCGGCCGCCACTTCCTGCAAATCCCGGGCCCCTCGCCCGTGCCCGAGCGCGTGCTGCGCGCCATGAGCCTGCCCACCATCGATCACCGCGGCCCCGAGTTCGGCGTGCTGGGCCTCAAGATCCTGGCCGACATCCAGAAGATCTTCCAGACCAAGCACCCGGTTGTCATCTACCCGGCCTCGGGCACTGGCGCCTGGGAAGCCGCGCTGAGCAACACGCTTTCGCCCGGCGACCACGTGCTGATGTACGAGACCGGCCACTTCGCCTTCCTCTGGAACCGCCTGGCCACGCGCCTGGGCCTCAAGGCCGAGGTCATCGCCCTGCCCGGCATGGACAACGGCGTGCCGGCCAGCTGGCGCCGTGGCGTGCAGGCCGACCTGATCGAGCAGCGCCTCAAGGCCGACACGGGCCACGGCATCAAGGCTGTCTGCGTGGTGCACAACGAAACCTCCACGGGTGCGACCAGCAATATCGCCGCCGTGCGCAAGGCCATCGACGCTGCCAAGCACCCGGCCCTGCTGCTGGTGGACACCATTTCTGGCCTGGCTTCGGCCGACTACCGCCATGACGAATGGGGTGTGGACGTCTCCATCAGCGGCTCGCAGAAGGGCTTGATGCTGCCGCCGGGCATGAGCTTCAACGCCGTCTCGCCCAAGGCCATCGAGGCCAGCAAGTCCGCCAAGCTGCCGCGCAGCTTCTGGGCCTGGGACGAGATCATCGAGATGAACAAGACGGGCTACTGGCCCTACACGCCCAACACCAACCTCATGTACGGCCTGAGCGAATCGGCCGACATGATCCTGGGCCAGGGCCTGGAGGCCGTGCTGGCACGCCACCAGCGCTGGGCCGCTGGCGTGCGCGCCGCGGTGAACGCCTGGGGCCTGCCCATCCAGTGCGCCGACGCGGGCGTGTACTCGCCCATCCTGACCGGCGTGATGACACCCGAGGGCGTGGACGCCGATGCGATCCGCAAGATCATCTACGAGCGTTTCGACTGCTCGCTGGGCACGGGCCTGGGCAAGATCAAGGGCCGCATGTTCCGCATCGGCCACCTGGGCGACAGCAACGACCTCACGCTGATTGGCACCGTGGCGGCCTGCGAGATGGGCCTCAAGCTCGGCGGCGTCAAGCTGGCGGGCTCGGGCGTGCAGGCCATCATGGACTACTACGCCGGCCACCCGGCGGCCGTGCCGCTGCGCAAGGCCGCCTGAGACAGATTCCATAACAAACGACCCGAGGAGACACACGATGAAACGCAGAACCTTCGTCACCGCCACGGCAGCCACCCTGGCCGCTCCCATGATCCAGGCGCAGACCCTGCCCAGCGGGCCGGTGCGCATCATCGTGGGTTTCGCGCCGGGCGGTGGCACCGACGTGCTGGCCCGCATCGTGGGCCAGAAACTGCAGACCATGTGGAACACCACCATCGTGGTCGAGAACAAGGCCGGTGCCTCGGGCGTGATCGCCGCCGACTACGTGGCCAAGGCCGCGGCCGATGGCAACACCTTGCTGATGGCCCACATCAACAGCCACGCGCTGGCGCCCGGCCTGGTGCCCAAGCTGAGCTACAGCGTGGAGAAGGACTTCACGCCGCTGACGCTCGTGGGCGTCACACCCAATCTGCTGGTGGCCAACGTGGACCAGCCGGCCAAGACGGTGGCCGAGCTGGTGGCCCAATGCAAGGCCAACCCGGGCAAGGTGGCGTTCGGCTCAGCCGGCCAGGGCTCGGCCCAGCACATGGCCCTGGAGTCCTTCAAGCTGGCTGCAGGCGTGGACGCGCTGCACATCCCCTACAAGGGTTCGGGCCCGATGATCGTGGACCTGATCGCCGGTCAGATCCAGTACTCCTTCGACACCATGACGGCCGCCACCCCGCACGTGAAGAGCGGCAAACTGCGCGCCATTGCCCAGACACGCGCCAAACGCGCCGCCGGCCACCCCACGGTGCCGACGATGGCCGAGTCTGGCTTCCCCGACTTCGAAGCCACCACCTGGTATGGCCTGGTGGGTCCGGGCAAGCTGCCCGCCGCCATGGCCCAGCGCATGAACGAGGACATCAACAAGGTCCTGGCCATGCCCGACGTGAAGGAAAAGCTGGAGCAGTACGGCGCCGAAGATGGCGGCGGCACGGCACAGCAATTCGCCAATTTCATCCGCTCCGAACAGCAGAAGTGGAGCAAGGTGATCAAGGACGCGAAGGTCACGCTGGACAGTTGAACACCCCCGTGGCGGCGCTGACGCCGCCTCCCCCTCAAGGGGGTGACGCCAGTGGCCCGGCGGAGCCGGTTCCACGGCGTCCCGCGAATGAACCCCGCAGACCTTCGTACCCGCACAGGGCATATTTCCCATGAATGAATCAGGCCAGGTCACCCTGCGCATCGAGGCCGGCGTGGCCTCGGTGCTCTTCGACCGTCCCCAGGCGCGCAACGCGATGACCTGGGCCATGTACGAGCAGCTGATGGCCATCTGCCGCGAGTTGCGTGACAACACCTCTGTGCGCGTCGTGACCTTCCGCGGCACCGGCGGCGAAGCCTTTGTGGCCGGCACCGACATCGCGCAGTTCCAGAACTTTGGCAGCGGCCCACAGGGCGGGGCAGACGGTGTGGCCTACGAGCAGAAGATCGACGCCTGCATGGAGCTGCTGGGCAGCCTGCCCATGCCCACGGTGGCCGTGGTCGAGGGCTGGTGCGTAGGTGGTGGCCTGGCCATTGCCACGGGTTGCGACTTCCGCATCGCCACCCCCGCCTCGAAGTTCGGCGTGCCGATTGCCAAGACCCTGGGCAACTGCCTGTCCATGGCCAACCTGGCGCGCCTGAGCGCGGCGTTCGGCACACAGCGCGTCAAGCGCATCCTGCTGCTGGCCGAGATGATCACGGCCGACGAGGCCCTGGCCTGCGGCTACCTGCAGGAACTGTGCGAGCCAGCCGCCATCGACGCGGCCCTGCAGCGCCTGACGGGCAAGCTCGCCACGCTGGCCCCGGTCACGCAACGCGTCAGCAAGGAGGGCCTGCGCCGCCTGACCGTCCATAGCCTGCCTGCCGATGAAGACCTGATCCGCACGGCCTATGGCAGCGCCGACTTCCGCGAGGGCATCGCGGCCTTCGTCGAGAAGCGCCCCCCGAGCTGGAAAGGACAGTGATGGCGAACCCCAAAGCAGGCCCCCTGGCCGGGCTGCGCGTGCTCGAACTCACCCAGATCATGTCGGGCCCAACCTGCGGCCAGATGCTGGCCGACATGGGGGCCGATGTGATCAAGGTCGAGAAGCTGCCCGGCGGCGACGACGCCCGTGCCTACCGCGACCCGCTGGTCAACGGCGTCTCGGCCCCCTTCATGATGATGAACCGCAACAAGCGCGGCATCGCCATCGATCTGAAGCACGAGGACGGCAAGGCCATCCTGCTGCGCATGGTGCAGGACGCCGATGTGCTGGTGGAGAACTTCCGCGGCGGCACCATGGACAAGCTGGGCCTGGGCTACGAGGTGCTTTCGAAAATCAACCCGGGCCTGATCTACTGCGCCATCACGGGCTACGGCCTGGACGGCCCCTATGCGGGCAAAGGCGGCTTTGATCTGATCGCCCAGGGATTTGCCGGGCTGATGTCCATCACGGGCGAGCCCAGCGGCGCACCTGCCAAGAACGGCAATGCGGTGTCGGACATGAACGCCGGCATCCTGGGCGCCCTGGGCATCGTTGCGGCCTATGTGCACAAGCTCAAGACGGGCGAGGGCCAGATCGTCGATACCTCGCTGAGTGATGCGGCTTTACAACAGCTCTACTGGCACGCCGCCATCTTTTTTGCCACCGGCAAATCCAGCGAACCCACGGGCTCGGCCCACATCCTGACCGCACCCTACCAAGCCTTCCAGGCCAGCGACGGCTGGATCAATATCGGCGGCGCGAACCAGGCCAACTGGGAGCGCATAACCGAGGTGCTGGGCCACAGCGAGTGGCGCGAGGACCCACGCTTCAAGACCAACAGCGACCGCATGGCCCACCGCGAAACACTGGTGGGCTTGATGAACGCCGTGCTGCGCCAGCGCACCCGCGCCGAGTGGCAGGCCGCCTTTGACGCGGCCGGCGTGCCGGCCGGCCCGGTGCACACGGTAGGCGAGGCCCTGAGCCACCCGCAGACCCTGGCGCGCGGCATGGTGGTGGAGCTGCAACACCCCGAAGCCGGGCCTACCCGGGCCCTGGGCTGCCCCATCCATTTCTCGGCCACCCCGACACACATCACACGTCCCGCCCCCCTGCTGGGCCAGCACACGCGCGAACTGCTGAAGGAATTTGGCTATACCGATGCGCAGGTGGATAAATTCATAAGTACAAACGCTATCGCCTAATCCTGACTAATCTGTCAGCATATAAGGGGTCGCAAGCTCTGGCGACGCCTTTATTGGTGAGTGCTTATGCGTATGAAAATAGCGGCGCTGTATGTCGCGTTGGGATCACTCTTTCATGGTGGCTTGATGGCCCAGACCGCCTGGGTCGTGGGCCAGTCTGCGCCCCTGAGCGGCAGCAATGCCGTCTTCGGCAAGGACATCCGCGATGGCGCCCTGGCCTATTTCAAGCTGGTCAACGCCCAGGGCGGCGTGGCCGGTGCGCCCATCGAACTCATCTCGCTGGACGACCAGAACCAGCGCAAGATCGCCGGTGAAAACACCACCAAGCTGCTGCAAAACCGCAATCTGGTGGCCCTGTTCGGCTATGCCTCGGCCACGCTGAGCCTGGACGCCATGCCCCAGGCCGAGAAGGCCGGCGTGCTCTTCTTCGCCCCCTTCTCGGGCGCCAACCCGGTGCGCAAGGCCAGCGCCGTGGTTCACACCCTGCGCGCCTCCTACGGCGACGAGCTGGAGAAGATGCTGTCCTTCTGGACCGGCTTCGGAATGAAGCAGGTGGTGGTGGTGCACTACAGCGACGAGGTCGGCGTGCAGAACTTCGGGGTGGTCAAGGACTACCTGGCCCGCCAGGGCAAACAGCCTCTGGCCTTCGCGCTGGAGCGTAACGCCAAGATCGACGACGCCCGCTTCAGCCAGCTGCTGGCCCTCAAGCCGGAGGTCATCATCAACACCGTGCTCTCGGAACCGGCAGCAGAGATCAGCAAGCGCCTGGTCGCCCAGGGCCTTTTTGTCCCCATGTCCAGCCTGTCCTTCGTCGGCGCGCAGCAGTACATCGACGCGGCCGGTGATGCCGGGGCCGGTGTCTCCATCTCGCAGGTGGTGCCCAACACTTCGGCCTCCCTGCCCATCATCCGCGAGTGCGACAAGGCCCTGGAGGACGTGGGCGTGAAGAACATGAACACCACCCACCTGGAAGCCTGCATTGGCGCGAAGGTGCTGACCGAGGCCATGCGCCGCAGCAAGAAGCCGGGCGACCACAAGGCCCTGCTGGCCGCGCTGCGCAACCTGGGCAGCTACGACACGGGCGGCTTCACCGTGACCTACAGCCCAGAACAGAACCACGGCAGCAAGTACGTGGAGCTGGGCATGGTCACGCGTGGCGGCAGGCTGCGCAACTAGGCACGCGCCTTCAGCGCAAATGAAAAAGGGCGCCATCGGCGCCCTTTTTTGATCCCCTTGCCGCGGACTCAGACAGTGAGCTCACGCGCGGTGATCTGGTACTTGAATGCGTCGGGGGAATAGGAGTCCAGACGCTCGTCACCGGTCTCGGCCACCGGGTACATCAGGAAACCGAGCTTGGGGCCCTTGGTGCCGGGCAGGGCCACGTCATGCGCCATGTTCCAGGCCAGCCAGTTGCCTTCCCAGCCGCCGAACAGCGCCTTGTTGACAGGAGCGACCACGGGGTTGTCCACGGTCTTGATCCATTCGGGCGTCTCCAGGCGCATGACCTTGGCCACATCGGCCGGGTCCACGGCCACCCAGCCGTAGTCCTTCAGATAGACCTCGGCGCGGCAATGCTGCGCGCCCTTGAGGCTGGACGGGTTGCCGCTGAGTTCCTTGTAGCCGAAAGCCGAGGGCACCAGGCGCAGGCCGTAGACGTCGCGCGCGGGCAGGCCCACGGAGCGGCACATGCCGACGAAGATGGCGTTGAGGTCGGCGCATTTGCCACCCAGGTTGCCGGTTTCCAGCATGGTCTTGATGTCGCCTTCGCCGCAGCCGCGCACCTTGGGCTCGCGCCAGGTGTTGCTCACCACCCAGTTGTAGATGGCGCGCGCCTTCTCGACATCCGTCTTGGCGCCACGCGTGGCCTGCAGCGCGGTCTTGCGCACGATGCCGTCGGTGGGCAGCAGGTGGGTGGGCCGGGTCCAGAACTGGAGGTTGGCAGCGGCTTCGGGCACCGGCTTCTTCACGTCCCAGTTGACGGCGCGGCTGTTGGTCTGGATGCGGCTGGTCAGCTCGACCCAGGGCTTCTTCTCGCCCGGGGCGAACTCCACCTGCAGCAGGCGGGCGCCGTACATGGCGTCACTGGTCATACGGGTGGAACCGTTACTGGCATAGCTGCTGTCCAGCGAACGCTGCCAGTCGGAGTCGACCGAGGGCACCGGCAGCCAGACGCGCGTGGCACCGTCGGCCTGCTGGATGTCGACGCGGGTGGTGACTTCGAAAGTGCGCCAGGCACCGGGCTTGGGCAGGAACTGGCGTTGCGCCGGGGTGGTCTGGGCCAGGCCCAGGGCCGGCAGCGTGTAGGCGGCCGACAGGGTTGCCGCGTTCTTCAGAAAGGTTCGACGTTCGGTGGTCATCAAGAGAGCTCCGTCATGGTGTGGAAAACGCCGCCGGGGCAGGTCAAGATGCCCCGGAACGGCGTGAACACGAAGAAAGTTCGTGGCTGCCCCGATTATCGAGCCCCCACTACCCCGGAGTAATCCCCGAGCTTGACCCCACCAGCCTTGGGGTATATTGATCTGCATACCCATGAGAAAGCTGCTGGAGACATACAACACGATGGAGCAGACAGGGCACTCGCCTGCCAGTCGCGGCATCCTCCTGCGCGGCACGGGGGGCGCCTCGCCCGGCCCGGTGCAGGCCATCCTGGAGCGGCTCGCCGCCAGCGATCTGGCAGCGGGGGTGAACACCGAGACCGGCGCGGACACCGTGGGCCCCTGGCTGCGCCTGTGGCTGGCCCCCGGCACCGCCCGGGCCTGGGCACCGGGCTACAACACCATGCATCTGGCCCGCACCCTGGGCCTGCGCACCCAGGACCAGGACGCCGACCTGCAGCGCGAAATCCTGCTGACCCTGCTCATGAGCCCGACCGGCCTGGACTTTCCCAGCCTGGACGAACTGGAATCGGCCCTGCGCATCCGGCGCAACATCGTGCGCGCCGCACACCGCACGACCCTGGCCTTCGAGACCGATGCCGCGGAACGCCCAGAGGACTGCTGGACCTACCACGAAGACAAGGGCTTCACCCTGTTGCCCGACGTTCCGCTGATCGACGCCCTGGTCAAGACCACCCAGCCCGAGGTCTCGGGCCGCCTCTACTCCTTCTCCTGCTACCGCGCCACCGAATACGTGACCCTGCTGGGCATTGCCCAGGAACTGGCCTGCAGCAATGCCGAACTGTTCGAGCGCCTGCAGGGTGTCTGGCGCCAGCGCGCCATCATGTCCGAGGAGTTCCACACCGTCTTCCTGCGCGAGCAGGGTTCGATGGAGGATCCGCTCCCCCCGCTCTACTACGTGCCGGGTGACCGCGTCTGGTTCCGCAACCCCGACGAACCTTCGGCCGATGCCTGCGGCTTCGAGGGCTCCTGGGTCATGTACCTGGGGGGCGGCCTGTTCACCAACTTCTGGAAACAGCAGCAGCCCTACACCCTGATCGACAAGTGCGTGGAGATCTACCACTGGCGCCACGGCCTGTACCGCGACGACCAGGGCGAAGCGCGCATCGACGAAGAGCGCATCAAGCCCCTGATCGCCGCCACCCTGGCCGATCCGGCCGAGCTGGCGCAGGTCATGGCGCGCATGACCCGCTGGCGTGAGCCGCGCGGTGTCTACACCGAAGCCGGCGGCTGCATGGACACCACGCGCGAGTTCGCGCGCTGGGTGCGGCCAGGCACGTCGGACATGCCCATCCCCAGGACCTGAGCGTCACGCGCAGACGCATGCAGGTTCGGCACACCTTTGTCGACGGGCTCAAGACCCTGGGCGCGCAGCTCATCGTCCTGCACCATCTCTCGGCCTATGGTCCGCTGGCCGAGGCCCTGCACCGCCAGGTGCCCACCGTCGGCGGCTGGCTCTACGACTACGCCCGCATGGCGGTCCAGTTCTTCCTGGTGCTGGGCGGGTTCCTGGCGGTGCAGCACCTGGGGCCCATGGCCAGTGCCCAGTCCTCCTTGCGCGTGGCCCTGGCACGGCGCTACCAGCGCCTGGTCCTGCCCTTCTTCGCCGCCCTGCTGCTGGCCGTGGCCAGCGCGGCGTTGACACGGCTCTGGCTGAATGACGAATTCGTGCCGGGCGCACCGGGCTGGGGCCAGATCCTGGCGCATGCCCTGCTGCTGCAGGATGTGCTGGACATCGAAGCCCTGTCGGCCGGCACCTGGTATGTGGCCATCGACTTCCAGCTCTTCCTGTTGCTGGCCCTGCTCATGCGCCTGGGCTACCGGCTGGATGCCAGCAAGACCGTGACGGTTCTGATGGTGCTGGGCCTGATGCTGGTGTCGCTGCTGCTCTTCAACCGCCAGCCCGAACTGGAGCCCTGGGCCCTGTACTTCTTCGGCTCCTATGGTCTGGGGGCCGCGGCCTGGTGGGCCGGGCGCTCGCGCCACCCGCTGGCAGCGCTGGGCCTGCTGGCGCTGATCGGCACCGTCGCGCTGTGGCTGGAATTTCGTGAGCGCATTGCCCTGGCGCTGGTCCTGGCCCTGCTGCTCGGCGCCCTGGTACGGCACCGGCGCCAGCATCCGCGGCGGGAGCATCCGCTGCCCGAGCCCTTGCGGCAACTGCTGCACCGTGGCGCACAGACCTCCTATGCGCTCTTCCTGATCCACTTTCCCGTGCTGATGCTGGTCAACGCCTTGTATGCACAGCTGGGCTCTGCAAGCGCCGCCACGCTGGCCTGCGTCGTGCTGGGCTACTGGCTGGCCAGCATGGCGCTGGCCTGGGCTTTCGAGCGTTACGTCGAAACGCCGCTGGCGCGCTGGGGCTTGCCGCGCAGGAGCGGCTCGACCAGTGCCGAGGCCTCGCGCCCAGACCAGTCCACCTCACCACGCACGCGCTGACGCGGGCGCCCCTCGGCGTCGATCAGGATGGTGGTGGGCAGCACATTGGCGCCCCAGGCTTTGGCCGCCTCGCTCTGCGGATCAAGCAGCACCGTGAGTTCGAGGCCGCTGGACTGCAGGTATTGCGTGATGCGCCGTGGCCCCTCCCCCACATTGATGGCCAGCACCTGCAACTGCTCGGGGCCGTAGATCTCGGCCAGCTGTTGCAGCGAAGGCATCTCGGCACGGCAGGGCGGGCACCAGGTGGCCCAGAAATTCAGCAGCACGGCGCGGCCACGCAACTCCGGCAGGGTCCAGGTCTTGCCCTGCAGGTCCAGGGCCTGCAGCGCTGGGGCAGCCCGGCCTGTGGGCCAGGGCGTCACGTCGTAGCCTCGCTGGGCCAGGACCGGCCCCGCCAACGCGGCGAGTGTCAAGCCCAGGACACCACGACGCTGCATCAGAGTTTGTCCGAGACCCAGCCCTGCACGCTGGCCAGGGCCGCGCCGAGCTTGCTGGCATCGGTACCGCCGGCCATGGCCATGTCGGCCTTGCCGCCGCCCTTGCCGCCGACCTGCTGGGCCACGAAGTTGACCAGCTCACCGGCCTTGACCTTGCCGGTACTGTCGGCGGTCACACCGGCAGCAAGCTGCACCTTGTCGCCATCCACCGCGGCCAGCACGATGGCCGCGGTCTTGAGCTTGTCCTTGAGCTTGTCCAGGGTGTCGCGCAGGGTCTTGGCATCGGCGCCTTCCAGGCGCGCGGCCAGCACCTTGAGGCCCTTGACGTCCACGGCCTGCGCCATGAGTTCGTCGCCCTGGCTCGAAGCCAGCTTGCCCTTGAGCGCGGCGATTTCCTTCTCCAGCGACTTGACCTGGTCCAGCACCTGGCCCAGACGGGCGTTGAGCTCCGTGCTCGGGGCCTTGAGCGTGCTCGCGGCCTGCGTCACCGTGTCTTCCAGCTGCTGCAGATAAGTCAGCGCGTTGGCGCCGGTCACCGCCTCGATGCGGCGCACGCCCGCGGCCACGCCGCCTTCGGCCACGACCTTGAACAGGCCGATGTCACCCGTGCGCTGCACGTGGGTGCCGCCGCAGAGTTCACGGCTCGTGCCGATGTCGAGCACGCGCACGGTGTCGCCGTACTTCTCGCCGAACAGCATCATGGCACCGGTCTTCTGCGCGGACTCGATGTCCATCACACGGGCCTGGGTGGCGGCATTGGCCAGGATCTCCTCGTTCACCTTCGCCTCGATCGCGCGGATCTGGGCTTCCGTCACCGGGGCGTTGTGCGCAAAGTCGAAGCGGGTCCGCTCGGCGTTCACCAGCGAGCCCTTCTGCTGTACGTGGGCGCCCAGCACTTCGCGCAGGGCCTTGTGCATCAGGTGCGTGACCGAGTGGTTGCGCATGGTGGCCGCGCGCACGCTCAGGTTCACCTGGGCTGTCACGGTGTCGCCCACATTGAGCGTGCCCTGGGCCAGGGTACCGTGGTGGCCATACACGTCGGCCTTGATCTTCTGCGTGTCGCCCACATCGAAACGGGCCGATCCGGCGATCAGCACGCCTTCGTCGCCCACCTGGCCGCCGCTCTCTGCGTAGAAGGGGGTGGTGTCGAGCACCACGACGCCCTGCTGGCCGGCCTTGAGCACCGCGGTCGACGTACCGTCGACATACAGCGCCACGATCTTGGCGTTGGCTTCAAGCTTGTCGTAGCCCACGAACTGGTTGCCGGCGCCGCTGTACTCCAGGGCCTTGTCCATCTTGAACTTGCCAGCGGCACGGGCCTGGTTTTTCTGCTTGTCCATGGCGGCGGCAAAACCGGCCTCGTCCACGCTCAGGCCGCGCTCGCGGCAGACGTCGGCCGAGAGGTCCAGCGGGAAGCCATAGGTGTCGTGCAGCTTGAAGGCCACCTCACCCGGCAGCACCTTGGCGTTGGCCAGGGCCGCGTCCAGGATTTCCATGCCATTGGCCAGGGTCTCGTAGAACCGCTCTTCCTCGGCCTTGAGCACCTCGGTGATGCGCTTTTCCTCGGCCTTGAGGCGGGGGTAGGCGTCGCCCATCAGGCGCACCAGCTCGGCGACGAGCTTGTGGAAGAAAGGCTTCTTCTGGCCCAGCTTGTAGCCGTGGCGGATGGCGCGGCGCACGATGCGACGCTGCACATAACCGCGGCCTTCGTTGCCGGGGATCACACCGTCGCTGACCAGGAAAGCAGTGGCACGGATGTGGTCGGCGATGACCTTGAGCGAGGGGTTGCCCAGATCTTGCGTGCCAGTCTCGCGGCCGGCAGCCTTGATCAGCGCCGCGAAGATGTCGATCTCGTAGTTGCTGTGCACGTGCTGCAGGATGGCGGCCAGGCGCTCCAGGCCCATGCCGGTGTCCACGCAGGGCGCGGGCAGCGGCGTGACGGCACCGGTCTCGTCCATGTTGAACTGCATGAACACGTTGTTCCAGATCTCGATGTAACGGTCGCCGTCTTCATCGGGGCTGCCCGGGGGGCCACCGGCGATGTGGTCGCCGTGGTCGTAGAAGATCTCGCTGCAGGGGCCGCAGGGGCCGGTGTCGGCCATCATCCAGAAGTTGTCGGACTTGTAGCGGCCGCCCTTGTTGTCGCCGATGCGGATCACGCGCTCGGGCGGCAGGCCGATCTCCTTGGTCCAGATGTCGTAGGCCTCGTCGTCCTCGGCGTACACGGTGGCCAGCAGACGTTCCTTGGGCAGCTTGTAGACCTCGGTCAGCAGCTCCCAGGCCCACTTCAGCGACTCGCGCTTGAAGTAGTCACCGAAGCTCCAGTTGCCCAGCATTTCGAAGAAGGTGTGATGCCGCGCGGTGTAGCCCACGTTCTCCAGGTCATTGTGCTTGCCGCCGGCGCGCAGGCAGGCCTGTACCGAGGCCGCGCGCACATAGCTGCGCTTGTCGCTGCCCAGGAAAACATCCTTGAACTGCACCATGCCAGAGTTGGTGAACATCAGGGTCGGGTCGTTGCCCGGCACCAGCGGGCTGGACTGTACGACGGTGTGGCCCTTGGCGGCAAAGAAGTCCAGAAAGGTCTTGCGGATGTCGGCAACGGAGATGACGGGTTGGCTCATGGTTTTCCTGGACCGGGCGGTCGCTCCCCGGGGGATTGCGGCGCGCACGTAACTGCTTGATTTACTTGAACTATCGATTATAGATTTTGTGCCCCGCCGGCCTGCGCCCGGCCCCTGGCCATCCCGCCGTCCCGGCAGGTCGGACCACGCATCGACGCATGGGGGGCACCTCGGCCTCAGTCGGACGAAACCTGGCCAATCGTCATATGATTGATCCAAACACAAAACCAGAGGAAGACCAAGAGATGCTGAACCAATTGACACCCGAGACCTGCCTGCCGCGTGATGCGGAAGACGCCACGCTGGTGGGACGCCTCTGGATCGAGGGCACCGGACCGGTGCTGGCGCAGGTGCGCCCCGATGGCGTGTACGACCTGGGTGCGGTGGCCCCGACCATGTCAGACCTGCTGGAGCGCGCCGACGCAGCCGCGGCCGTACGTAAGAGCAAAGGCGCGCGCCTGGGCGACACGGCAGCCATCCTGCGGAACTCTGCGTACGACGAACGCAAGACGGCCCTGCCCTGGTTTCTGGCGCCCTGCGACCTGCAGGCGATCAAGGCCACCGGCGTCACCTTTGTGAACTCGGTGCTGGAGCGCGTGATCGAGGAACAGGCGCGCGGTGATGCCGCCCGGGCCGAGTCGGTGCGACGCGCCGTGGTGGCCGTGATCGGCGACAACCTGGGCCAGGTGAAACCCGGCTCGGATGAAGCGGCGAAGCTCAAGGAGGTGCTGGTGGCCCAGGGCGCCTGGTCCCAGTACCTGGAAGTGGCCATCGGCCCGGATGCCGAGGTGTTCACCAAATCCGCCCCCATGAGCGCGGTGGGCGTGGGGGCCGAGGTCGGCATCCACCCGCGCAGCCACTGGAACAACCCCGAGCCCGAGATCGTGCTGGCGGTCAACAGCCGGGCCGAGGTCATGGGCGCCACGCTGGGCAATGACGTCAACCTGCGCGACTTCGAAGGCCGCAGCGCCCTGCTGCTGGGCAAGGCCAAGGACAACAACGCTTCCTGCGCCATTGGCCCTTTCATCCGCCTGTTCGACGAACATTTCGGCATGGACAACGTGCGCCGCTGCGACCTGGCCATGGAGGTGCGCGGTGCCGGCGGCTTCGTGATGAAGGGCAGCAGTTCCATGAGCCAGATCAGCCGCGACCCGCTGGAACTGGTCAAGCATGTGATCGGTGCACACCACCAATACCCTGACGGCGTGATGTTCTTCCTGGGCACCATGTTCGCCCCGATCCAGGACCGCCACGGCCCGGGACAAGGCTTCACACACGAGATCGGCGACATCGCCACGGTCTCCACGCCCCTGCTGGGCACGCTGGTCAACCGCGTCAACACTTCGGACAAGATCGCGCCCTGGACCTACGGCGCGCGCGCACTGATGCGCGACCTGGCGCGGCGCCGCTGAGCGGCCGCCCGGGCGGTTTGGCGCAGGTCAGAACGCGGTGCCCACCCGCTGGGCCGCCTGCTGCAGCTCGCCCCAGGTTACGTCGTCGATGGCGATGCCCTCGCGCTCACGCTGCCGGCGCGCCATGCGCTCCGGCTCACCCGCCAGTTGCACGGCGTCGATACCGGGAGCTGCCGGCCCCTGGTGCAACCAGTCGACGAAGGCCAGCGTCTCGCGCTCGAAGACCTCTTGCGTGCCGAGCCGGGCCGGGTCGATGAGGATGGCGAGCATGCCGTTGTAGACCGAGCGGCGGGCGTCGGCCTGGCGGTGCCAGGTGCCACCTCCGCTCAGTGCGCCCCCCAGCAACTCGCAGGCCACGGCCAGGCCGTAACCCTTGTGCTCGCCGAAAGTCATGAGGGCGCCGAACAGATTGCCGCCCGCACCCGGCGCCTGCGGCACCACCACCACGCTGGGATCGGTGGTGGGATGTCCGTTGGGGTCGATCAGGTAACCCGGCTCGACCTGGCGGCCCTCGTTGTAAGCCACGCGCATCTTGCCCTGCGCGACGCGGCTGGTCGCGAAGTCGAGCACGAAGGGATCGCGCCCCGCCAGCGGCACGCCGATGCAGCAGGGGTTGGTGCCGAAACGTCCGTCGGCGCCGCCCCAGGGGGCCACCACGGGACGCGACAAGACGTTGACGAAGTGGATGGAAACGAGACCCTTTGCCACCGCCATCTCGGCCCAGTGGCCGATGCGGCCGAGGTGATGCGACTGTCCCAGCGTCATGACGCAGCTGCCGTGCTGGCGCGTGCGCTCGATGGCCATCACCATCGCCTGCTCGCCCACGGTCTGGCCGTAGCCGCGCTGGCCGTCCAGCGCCAACAGGCTCCCCGTGTCCAGCGTCACACGTACCGCGCTGTTGGGCAGCAGCCCGCCCTCGAGCACGGCGTCCACATACCGCGGTAGCATGCCCACACCGTGGGAGTCGTGCCCGCTCAGATTGGCCAGGACCAGGTTGTGGGCCACGGCCTGCGCTTCGGCCTCATGGCTGCCAGCGGCGCGAACCACACGCGCCACCCTGGCGCGCAGCTCGGATGCGGAGATGACGCTGGGCATGCCCGCCCTTTACATCACCGCGCCGAGTTGCCAGGGCACGAATTCGTTCTGGCCGTAGCCGTGCAGTTCGCTCTTGCTGTGCTCGCCCGAGGCCACCGCCAGCACACGTTCGAAGATGCTCTGTCCCATCTGCGCGATCGTGGCCGTGCCATCAATGATCTGGCCGCAGTTGATGTCCATGTCCTCTTCCTGGCGCTGCCACAGCGCCGAATTGGTGGCCAGCTTGATCGAGGGCGCAGGCGCGCAGCCATAGGCCGAGCCGCGCCCCGTGGTGAAGCAGATCATGTTGGCGCCGCCGGCCACCTGGCCCGTGGCGCTGACCGGGTCGTAACCCGGCGTGTCCATGTAGACGAAGCCGTGCGCCTTGACGGTCTCGGCGTATTCGTAGACGGCCTGCAGGTTGGTGGTTCCGCCTTTGGCCACCGCGCCCAGCGACTTTTCCAGGATGGTGGTCAGGCCACCGGCCTTGTTGCCCGGCGAGGGGTTGTTGTTCATCTCGCCGTTGTTGATGCGGGTGTAGTCCTCCCACCACTTGATGCGCGCGATCAGCTTCTCGCCGATCTCGGGGCGCACCGCACGCCGCGTCAGCAGGTGCTCGGCGCCATAGATCTCGGGGGTTTCCGACAGGATGGCGGTGCCGCCGTGCGCTGCCAGCAGATCGACCGCCGCGCCCAAGGCCGGGTTGGCGCTGATGCCCGAATAGCCGTCGGAGCCGCCGCACTGCAGGCCGATGGTGATGTGCTCGGCGCTGCAGGGTTCGCGCCGGGCACGGTTGGCCGCCGGCAGCATCTGGCGGATCAGGGCGATGCCCTTCTCCACCGTCTTGCGGGTACCTCCCGCATCCTGGATGTTGA
The DNA here is from genome assembly GCF_059415585.1 of Hylemonella sp. GW821-FHT10B10. Classification (NCBI taxonomy): domain Bacteria; kingdom Pseudomonadati; phylum Pseudomonadota; class Betaproteobacteria; order Burkholderiales; family Comamonadaceae; genus Hylemonella; species Hylemonella sp. GW821-FHT10B10. Next base: position 1,908,308 of record NZ_JBWKNN010000001.1, read on the forward strand.
ACACCTGCAGGGTCTCGCCTTCGCGCAGGCTGCTGTGCGCCAGCCAGGCGTTGATCTGGTTGGCCTCGCAGCCCAGGCCCACCACCAGGACGCCCGCGAAGTTGGCATGGGTGGCGTAGCCGGCCAGCGTGCGCTCCAGCACCCGCATGCCCAGGCCTTCGGTGTCCATGCCGCAGCCAGTGCCGTGCGTCAGCGCGACCACGCCATCGACATGGGGGAAGTCGGCCAGCGCAGCAGGGTTGGTCTGGCGCGAGAAATGGTCGGCGATCGCCCGCGCCGCCGTGGCCGAGCAATTGACGCTGGACAGGATGCCGATGTAGTTGCGGGTGGCGACCCGGCCGTCGGCCCGCTTGATGCCCATGAAGGTGGCTTCCCGTCGCGCCGGCTCGGGTTTGACATCGGCACCAAAGGCGTAGTCACGCGCAAACCCGCCCTTGTCCGGCCCCATGTCGAGGTTGTGCGTGTGCACGTGTTCACCCGGCGCGATCGGTCGCGACGCAAAGCCGATGATCTGGTTGTAGCGCCGTACCGGCGCGCCTTGCGCAATGGCGCGAGTGGCGATCTTGTGGCCGGGCGGGATCAAGCCCTTGACGGCGACATTCTCGACGGTGCTGCCGCCGAGGAGCTGGCTGCGTGCAATCAGTACGTCATCGGCGGGGTGCAGGCGGATGTAGGGATTCATGTCAGTAGAACTGTTTGGGCAACCACAGGACCAGCTGGGGGAAATAGGTGATGAGGACCAGGCTGCCCAGCAGGGGCAGCAACCAGGGCAGGATGGCCATCGTGGTGCGCTCGACCGAGAGCTTGGCCACACGCGCCAGCACGAACAGCACCATGCCCATGGGCGGATGCAGCAGGCCGATCATCAGGTTGAGCACCATCACCAGGCCGAAGTGGACCAGATCGATGCCCAGCGACTGGCAGATCGGCACCAGGAGGGGCACCAGGATGGTGATCGCGGCCGTGGGCTCCAGGAAGCAGCCGACGAACAGCATCAGCAGGTTGGCCAGCAGCAGGAACACCCAGGGTTCCTTGGTGAAGCCCAGCACCCACTGGCCGATGGCGGCGGTGATGCCGGTGGCCGTGAGCATCCAGCCGAAGATGCTGGCCGCTGCCACGATGAACAGCACGGTGGCCGTGGTTTCCACCGTGTCCAGGCTGACCTTGACAAACATCTTCCAGCTCAGCGTACGGTACCAGGCGAAGCCCAGCACCATGGCCCAGATGCAGGCGGCGATCGCGCCCTCGGTCGGCGTGAAGATGCCGGTGGTCATGCCGCCGATCAGCAGCACCGGCGTCATGATGGGCAGCACGGCCTGGAACTTGAAGATCTTGTCCGCGGCGAACAGGACCAGCAGCCCGCCGAACACCGTTGGCTGCGCCGGCATGCCGACGCTTTCGATCAGGAAGTACAAAGCCAGCGGCCAGCCCATGACAACGGCCAGTTCCAGCAGCGCCTTGAGCACACGCGGCCATTCGAACCTGATGTCGGCACCCCAGCCGTTCTTGTGCGCGAAGTACGCAACGGTCAGCATCATCAGGATGGCCATCAGCAGCCCCGGCAGGATGCCCGCCAGGAACAAGGCGCCCACGCTCACATTGGCCATCATGCCGTAGATCACGAAGGGCAGGCTGGGTGGAATGATGGGGCCCAGCGTGGCCGAGGCGGCCGTCACGCCGACGGCGAACTCGGTGTCGTAGCCATGGTCCTTCATGGCCTTGATCTCGATGGTGCCCAGCCCGGCAGCGTCGGCGATGGCCGTCCCGCTCATGCCGGCGAAGATCACCGAACCGACCACGTTCACATGCCCCAGCCCGCCCTTGAGCCAGCCCACCAGAGCCAGGGCGAAGTTGTAAATGCGGTTGGTGATGCCGGCGTTGTTCATCAGGTTGCCGGCGAAGATGAAAAAGGGCACAGCCAGCAGCGGAAAGCTGTCGATGCCGCTGATCATGCGGTGCACCACCACGAAGGCCGGCAGGTTGCCTGTCCACAGGATGTAGAGCAACACCGAACCCGCCATGGCCATGGCCACGGGCAGGCCTCCGCTCATGAGGAACAGGAAGATGACTTTAAGCATGAAGATCCCGGTTGTTCTGGTTCATGGGGGCGCTCAACGGTCGCTCATCGTGCTTTCAACCCGCTCGAGCACGCTGTAGCCGCGCTTGTGGTGGATCAGCGCCACCTGCACGCTGCGCCAGGCCATGAACGCGAAGCCCAGGGCGCACACGCCGTAGACCACGTTCATCGGCAGGTCGATCATCGACATGCGCGAGTTACTGCCCAGCCTGTTCATCATCATCAGCGTCAGCACCACGGCGGCGAAGCAGAAGGCGATGCGCAACAGATCGACCACGGTCGCCAGGATGCGGGCCAGCCTGGGGGGCATGAAGCGGTAGAAGAAATCGACCTGGATGTGATTGTTCTTGCCCACGCCGATCGCCGCGCCCATGAACACGATGCCGATCAGGAAGTAGCGCGCGATCTCTTCCGTCCACGAGGCGGAGTTGTTGAGCACGTAGCGGGTGAAGAACTGGTAGAACACGATGGCGCCCAGGGTCCAGAAGATGCCCACGGTGAGCCAGGCCTCGGTGGGTGTGCCCGAGAGGTCGACGGCCTCATCCTGTGCGTGGAACTCGCCGTCGTCGCCCATCACCTTGGGGAGCGCACCGATGTCTACCGGTTCTTTCATGACAGCCCCTTACTTGATGGCCTGCAGACGGTCGTAGGTGGCCTTGTCCCAGGTGGCGTCCGGTCCGAGGTGGAACTTCTGGAACGCGGCACCGAAGGCGGCACGGTCGGACTTGACCACGATCTTCTTGTACTTGTTGGTGAAGTCGTCCACCAGCTTGTTTTCCGCCGCGACGATGTCGGCCGTGGCCCTGGCACCGGCTTCCTTGAGCACGGTCTCAAAGGTCTTCTTGTCGGCATCCGACAGCTTGCCCCAGGTCGGACCGCCGACGATGGTCAGCAGCATTTCGGTGATGTGGCCGGTCAGGCTGATGTGCGACTGCACCTCATAGAACTTCTTGGCCTCGATCGTGGGCAGCGGGTTCTCCTGCCCGTCCACGGTCTTGTTCTGCAGCGCCAGGTAGACCTCGGCAAAAGCGATCGGCGTGGCATTGGCGCCCACCACCTTGGGGTACATGGTGTACAGCGGCGCCGGCGGCACGCGCAGCTTCATGCCCACCATGTCCTCGGGTTTGTTGATGGCCTTGTTGGCCGTGGTGTGGCGCACGCCGTAGTAGGTGACGGCCAGCGGGCGGTTGCCCGACTTCTTGAAGTAAGCGTCCTCCAGGTCCTGCAGCAGCGCGCTCTGCGAGAACTTCTGCCAGTGATCGAAGTCGCGGAACATGAAAGGCGCGCCGCCGATGGCGATCGGCGGGTACTCGCGCCCGGCAAAGGCCTGGCCGGTGTAGATGATGTCCACCGTGCCCAGGGTCAGGCCCTGGTTGATTTCGGTCTCCGAGCCCAGGCTGGAAGCCGGGAACACCTGCACCTCGTAGCGGCCGGCGGTGCGCTTCTTGATCTCGTCGGCGGCCCACAGCGCCTGCTTGTGGTAAGGCTCGGCGGTCTCATAGACGTGCGCCCATTTGAGCTTGGTCTGTGCGGCGCTCAGGCCGCTGAAGCCCACGGCGCCTGCCATCAGGGCACAGGCCGTGACGGCCTTGAGGGTGATGCGCTTCTTCTGGTTTGCATTCATGGTTTGTCTCCTTGGAGGGAAAAGTTGCTGGCAGGAAGCGGGAGCGATGCGCGCGCCAGTATGCGTACCGCCTGAGACCTAGGTCAGTTGGGCTTCAAACCCAGCTTGCTGACAAGCTGCATGAAGGACTCGTTGTCGCGCACCATCTGCGCCTTGAAGGTGGTGCCATCGGCGTAGGAGTAGCCCAGGTTCAGCTTGTCCATGACCTCGCGCATATTGGGTTCGTTGGCGGCCTTGGCCGTCATCGCTTCGATGGCCTTGACCACCTCGGGAGGGGTGCCTTTGGCCACACCCAGGCCGCGCCAGGTGCCGATGGACAGATCGATCTTGCGTTCCTTCAGCGTGGGCACGTTCTCGAAGCCCTTGGCACGCTGGTCGGCCATGACCGCCAGCATCTTCAACTTGCCCGCGGCCACGTGCGTGCTGACCTCGGCCGGGCTCACGGCAACGGCATCCACATGGCCGCCCAGGAGCGCCAGCACCGCCGGGCCCGCACCCTGGAAGGGAATGTGGTTGAACCTGGCACCGGTCTTGTCTTCGAGCGAGGCGGCAGCCAGATGCCAGATGGAGCCATTACCCGCATTGCCGACCTTGATGTCCTTGCCGGGCTGCTTTGCGGCGGCGAGGAACTCTTCAACCGTGGTGTAAGGCGAATCGGCGCGCACGGTGATGGCGGCCGGGTCGGCGTTCAATCGCGCAATGGGGATGAAGTCGTCTTGCGTGATCTTGGTGATACCCAGGTGCGGCAGGATGGTCACCTCCACGAACAGCATGGCGATCTTGTGACCGTCCGGCTTGGCATTGACCACATCGGCCAGGCCGATCGCGCCACTGGCCCCTGGCTTGTTATAGACCAGCACCGACTGTGTCGTGTACTTCTTGGCGGCCTCGGCATAGGCGCGGGCCAGCGAATCGGTGCCGCCGCCAGGCTGGAAAGCGACCATCACTTCGATGGGTTTGCTGGGATAGTCCTGCGCCTGCACGGGAGAACCCAGGGCTGCCAGGGCAAGCAGCGAACAGGCCAGCAGTTGCTGCTTGATGGTCAGGATGCTCATGCTCTGTCCTACGCTTTCTCAAGTTGATGAGGTTGATGAAACTCATGGTTTCGGGCTTTTCCCGCCCTTGGTGCGGCGCCAGCTCGCGGTGAAGCGTTCGTGCGCCCTGTCCATGTGCAGATGCATGGCGGCGCGCGCGGCTTCGGCATCGCGCGCGCGCACCGCGTCATAGATGTCTCCATGCTCTTCGATGGCCCTGCGCCAGGATTCCACGGTCTCGAAGTGGGCGCCCAGGCGCGTGTAGAGCGGGCTGAGGCGGGAGTCCCAGTAACGCTGCACCGTCTCGATCAGCACGGCATTGCCGCTGGATTCAACGATGGCTGCGTGGAACGCGCGATCGGCTTCCATGCCCACGACGCCATGGTCGGCCTCGGCCCGCATGTTGGAGATGGCCTTGTGCATCGCGTCGAGATGTTTGCGCTTGGCATGCATGGCGGCCAGGGCGGCGGTTTCACCTTCCACCAAGCGGCGCGCGCGGATCAGCTCCAGAGGCCCCCACTCGTTGGTGGCCACCTGATCCAGCGGAGCGGGCCTGCCGCCCGCGCTGCGGTCCAGCACATAGACACCCGATCCGGTGCGCACCTCGACCCAGCCCTCGACTTCGAGCGCGATCAGTGCCTCGCGCACCGAAGGGCGGCTCACCCCCAGTTGCCGTGCCAGATCACGCTCGGCCGGCAATCGTTCGCCCACGGCGAACTCCCCCGATCCGATCAGCGAGCGCAGTTGCTCGGCGATCTGTCGGTAAAGGCGCTGCGGCTCGACGGACTGCAATGGCATGGGGACTGGGCCAGGTTGGCGGCTTAAGGGTTAATCAGAATTGGCCAAGTGGTAAGGCCAATTTATGGTGCCATCAAGCCATCGAAACAACATCCGGCAAAACCCTGAGGGTGCGCCGAATTCAGGAGACAGCATGCGACTCAAAGGTAAAACCGCCCTGGTGACTGCGGCCGGCCAGGGCATCGGCCGCGCCAGTGCGTTGGCCCTGGCGGCCGAGGGCGCGCAGGTCTGGGCCACGGATGTGAACACCCGGCTACTGGAAAACTACGCCGGCGTGGCCGGCATCCGCGCACTACCCCTCGATGTTCTGGACAAGGCGGCCATCCATCGCATGGCGGCCGAACTCCCGCCGCTGGACATCCTGTTCAACTGCGCCGGCTTCGTGCACAACGGCGCCATCGGTCAGGCCACGGACGCAGAGTGGGACTTCGCCTTCAACCTGAATGTGCGCTCGCAGTTCTGGATGATCCAGGCGGTGCTGCCCGGCATGCTGGCGCAGGGCCGCGGGAGCATCATCAACATGGCCAGTGTCTGCAGCAGCATCAAGGGCCTGCCCAACCGTTTCATTTACGGCACCACCAAGGCCGCCGTCATCGGCTTGACCAAGAGTGTGGCCGTGGACCACGTGGCGCAGGGGATCCGCTGCAACGCCATCTGCCCGGGCACGGTGGACACGCCTTCGCTGCAGGATCGCATCAACGCCTTCGAAGACCCGGTTGCGGCTCGGCAAAACTTCATTGCCCGCCAGCCCATGGGCCGGCTTGCACAGGCTCATGAAATCGCCCCGCTGGTCGTGTTTCTGGCCAGCGACGAAGCTACGTTTGTGACCGGCCAGACGTATTCCATCGATGGTGGAATCACCATCTGAACTGCCCCACTGCGCGGCCGATCAGAGACGCGAAACGCGCACTGTCGCATCCGCTCGGCGGTGCAGATCGGGCAGCAGCTCCAGGCCCAGGCCGGGCTTGTCGTTCAGGCTGATCATGCCGCGCTCTACCTTGGGCAGCTCGGTCACCAGTTCCTTGTACCAGCCGGTATAGAAGGCACGCACGCTTTCCTGGATCAGGGCATTGGGCGCGTGCAGTGACAGATGGGTGGACGCGGCCCAGACCACCGGACCGGTGCAGTCGTGCGGTGCCACCGGCAGTTGCCAGGCATCGGCCATGGCCGCGATCTTGCGCGCCTCGGACAGGCCGCCGCACCAGCTCAGGTCCAGCATGGCCACGCCGGCCACGCCGGTCTGCAGGTAGTCCTTGAAGCCCCATTTGTAGCTCAGGGTCTCGCTGGCGCAGATCAACGCCTTGCAGTCCTCGGCATAGGCTTTCAGCAGGTCGAGGCTGTCCATGCGGATCGCGTCCTCGTGCCAGAAGGTGTTGAAAGGCTCCAGCGCCCGGGCAATCCGGCGCGCCATGGGCAGGCGCCACAGGCTGTGGAACTCCACCATGATGTCCATGCGATCGCCCACCGCCTTGCGGATCTTGCGAAAAGGCTCCAGCGCCGCGTCCAGGTCTTCAGGGCTGATGTACTGGCCATCGCTTTTCTCCGCGGCCATGTCGAAGGGCCATATCTTCATGGCCGTGACGCCCTCCCCCAACAGCGACTCGGCCAGTTCGTCGGCCCGGTGCAAGAAGCCCTCCAGGTCTTCATAGGGACCAGCCTTGTGTCCGAGCCCCCAGTTGGCGGTGTTCTGGTTGGCAGTGCTGCGCACGTACTGGTAGCCGGCGCAGGTGTTGTAGATGCGGATCGCATCGCGGCTCTTGCCACCCAGGGCCGTGTGCAGGGGCATGTTGGCGGCCTTGCCGAACAGGTCCCACAGCGCGATGTCCAGCGCCGAGTTGCCGCGTGTTTCCACACCCGAGCCGCGCCAGCCCAGGTAGCCGGTCAGCTCGCGGTTGCGCGCCTCGATGGCCAGCGGGTCCTTGCCCAGCAGCTTCTGTGCGGCCCATTCATGCACATAGGCCTCCACCGCCTGCGCGCCCATGAAGGTTTCGCCCAGGCCGACCAGGCCTTCATCGGTATGCAGCCGGACCCAGACGATGTTGGGAAATTCCCCCAGGCGCAAGGTTTCAACTTGGGTGATCTTCATGCAATGCCTCCATGGCAGCCCGCCGCGCCTGAGCATCTGGCGAGGATGCAAAGGCCCACAAAAAAGGCCGCAAGGGCAAGCCCTCGCGGCCGTTGGCGCACAACTTACTTGCCGCCGCGCACCTTCTTCAGTTCATCGAACACGACGTTGATGGCATCGCTGCCGATGGTGGCCGCGTGCTTGTCATACACGGGCTTGACCTTCTCGAACATGCGGCGCTGCTCGGCCGGCGTGATTTCGTTGACCTGCATGCCCTTGGTCTTGAGGTCCGCCAGCGCCTTGTCGCTCTGGGCGCGGATGGTGGCGCGCTGCGCCTTCTGGCCTTCCATGGCAGCCTCGCGCAGCACGGCCTGCTCCTGCGGGTTCAGCTGGTCCCACAGCTTCTTGCTGTACAGGATCAGGAAGGGCGTGTAGGCATGGCGTGTCACGCTCAGGTACTTCTGCACCTCGTAGAACTTGGATGTGTCGATGGTGACGAAAGGGTTCTCCTGGCCATCGATCGTGCGGGTCTCCAGCGCGGTGAACACCTCGCCGAAGGCCATGGGCACGGCATTCGTGCCCAGGGTCTTGAAGGTGTCGAGGAAGATGTTGTTCTGCATCACGCGCACCTTGACGCCGTCGAAGTCCTCCACCTTGGCTACCGGGCGCTTGCTGTTCGTCAGGTTGCGAAAGCCGTTTTCCCAGTAGGCCAGGTTGACCAGGCCGGCGGCTTCCAGCTTCTTGTTGAAGTACTGGCCGGCAGGTCCGTCGAGCACGGCATCAGCCTCCTTCTCGTTGGCGAAGAGGAAGGGCAGATCGAACACGCCCAGTTCCTTGACGATGCCCACCAGCGGCGAGCTGGAGGTGCAGACCATCTCCTGCGTGCCGGCACGCAGTGCCTGCGTTGCCGGAAGGTCACCGCCGGCCGAGCCGCCCCAGAAAGCGTTGATCTTGATCTTGCCGCCGGTCTTGGCGTCGAGGACTTCCTGCATACGCTTGACACCCGCGCCCACCGGGTGGTCTGCGTTCACGCCGTTGGTGAACTTGATGGTGCGCTCGGCGAACTGGGCTTGTGCCATGCCGGTGACGGCAAGGGCGGCGATGGCAATGGCCGAGGCAAGGGTTCTACGCATGATCATGATGGTCTCCTTGGTTGATTGCAGCGGGTTGGAAAAGCACTCATCGCATCCACCACTTCAGTGGCACGAGCACGATGTCGGGGAAAAGCACAAGCAGGAACAGCACGGCCAGTTCGGCCAGCAGAAAGGGAAGCACACCCTTGAAAGCCTCGTCCATATTGATCCGGGCCACGCCACAGACGACGTTGAGGACGGTACCCACCGGCGGCGTGATCAGGCCGATGGCGTTGTTCATGATGAAGAGCACGCCAAAATACACCGGGTCGATGCCGGCCTGCAACACGACCGGCATCAGCACGGGCGTGAGTATCAGCACCGTAGGCGTGAAATCCAGCGCGGTGCCCACCACGACGATCAGCACCATGATGACGAACATCAGCAGCATCTTGTTGCCCATAAAGGGCTCGAGCATGCGCGCGACTTCGGCCGGAATATTGGCCACGGTGATCAGCCAGGCACTGACCATGGCCGCGGCCACCAGGAACATCACCACCGCCGTGGTCTTGCCGGCCGCCAGGATCAGGCCGTACAGCTCCTGGACCTTGAGCTCCCGGTAGATGAACATGCCCACAACAAAGCTGTAGACGGCGGCCACCACGGCGGCTTCGGTGGGCGTAAATACACCCATCTTCATGCCGCCGATGATCACGACAGGCAAGGCCAGCGCCCACCCACCACGGGCCGTTTCCCTGAGACGTTCGGGCAGGGGCATGCGCGGTGCGGATTGCACCTGCTCCTTCTTGGCCACCCACCACCAGGCCGCGCCTATGGCCACGCCCATCAATACGCCCGGCACGATGCCGGCCAGGAAGAGCTTGGTGATCGACACATTGCCGGCCACACCGAAGATGATGAAACCGATGGACGGTGGAATGACGGGCGCGATGATGCCGCCGGCCGAGATCAGTCCGGCCGAGCGGCTGACGTTGTAACCTGCCGCCTTCATCATCGGCAGGAGCAGCGCGGCGAGTGCGGCCGTATCGGCCACGGCTGAACCAGACAGCGAGGCCATGATGATGGCGGCAATGACCGCCACATAACCCAGACCACCGCGGTAGTGCCCTACCCAGGCCATGGCCAGGTTGACGATGCGCCGGCTCAAGCCACCGGCGTTCATGAATTCGCCGGCAAGCAGGAAGAAGGGAACGGCCAGCAGCGGGAAGTTGTCGGCCCCCTCCACGAAGCGCTGCGCCAGGATCTGGCTGTCGAAAGTGACCAGAGTCGTGGTGGTGGCCAGGAAACCCATCAGGCTGACGCCGCAAACCAGCAAGGCATAGGCAATCGGCATGCCGATGGCCATGGCAGCCAGCAGACTCAGTATGAAGACAGCAACCGTCATGATGATTAGACTTTCACTTCCTTGAGTTGTTCTTCTACGTCGGCCAGGCCTTCAGCCTCCTGCACCTGCACGAGTTCGTCCTCGCTCAGCTGCCCGCTCAACAGGCGGTACAGAACGTGCAGGTTGAGCAGCCCCATGACCACGCTGACCACGTAGCCGATGCCGAACACCCAGATCATCGAGATGCCGAGCACGGGTGAGGTGTTGGTGACTTGCAGCTCGTGCATCTTCCAGGTCCCCAGCAGGAACAGGCCGTTGCAGAACAGCATGAGGCTTTCGCTCAGGAACAGGCACAACTTCTTGCCCAGCAAGGGCAGATGCTTGATCAGTGTGTCCACGCCCAGATGCCCTTTTTCGCGCATGGCGATCATGGCGCCGAGGTAGGTCAGCCAGATAAAGCAGTAGCGCGACAGCTCGTCAGACACGTCGATGCCTGAGTTGAAGCCATAGCGCAGCACCACATTGCCAAAGACCATGACCACCATGGCGACCATGCAGACCACCACCAGAAATCCCAGCAAACGGTAGAAGAGGTCTATGGTTTTGTTCATGGGATGGTGTGCAGGGTCTGGGTAAAGAGTGCTCAGGCCACCCTGAGCTGCGAAGCCTGGATCGCCAGGCGCGGCAAGCGTCTGCGAGAGGCAAGGATGTCCTCGATGTCCTGGTGCGCGCCGTCGATCAGCACCAGGATGGCGCGTTCCGCACGGGCCGGCTTGCGGGCAATGACGGCGTCGAGCACGGCGCGGTGCAGTGGCAGGGAGTCCCGGGGACCGTTCTTCTTGACGGTTGCCAATTCGAAGCTGGTGCGCAGCAGCGCACCGAAGGCGCGACTCATCTGGATCAGCATGCGGTTGCGGCAGGAGCGCAGCAAACCGAGGTGAAAACGCACGTCATGGGTCACATAGTCACCCCCTTCGGCGACGGCGCGGGCCATGCCCGCATAGGCGGCCTCCACGAAGGTGATGTCCTCCGCCGTGGCGCGCTGCGCGGCCAGCCGCATGGCAGCGGGCTCCACCACCCGTCGCAGGTCCATCAGGTCGCGCAGGAAATCGGGTGTCAGGCCGGCCTGGGCCTGCCAGGCGATCACATCCGGGTCGAACCAGTTCCACTGCTCGTCGGACAGCACACGCGTGCCGACCTTGGGCCCCGTGCTCAGGAGGCCCTTGGCTATCAGCGACTTCACGGATTCGCGCACCACCGTGCGGCTGACGCCAAGCTCCGCGCACAGGATAGGCTCGGGCGGAATGGTGTCGCCAACAGGGTAGCGCCCGGCCACAATGGCTGCGCCCAGGTGATCCACCGTGTTGCCGTGGACGTTCTTCATCATGGTTTTTACTGAGGTAAGCGCCAATCGTATGACCATAATACGAATGCAAATTCAGGACTTACCCTATGACCCAAACACCACCGCGCAAGAAGCCCGAACAACTCCGCAGCCAGCAATGGTTCGGCCGCCAGGACCGTGACGGCTTTGCCTACCGCAGCTGGGTCAAGGGCAAAGGCGTGCCGCACGACCAGTTCGACGGCCGCCCCGTCATCGGCATCTGCAACACCTTCAGCGAACTCACTCCCTGCAACTCGCACTTCCGCACCCTGGCCGAGCAGGTCAAGATCGGCGTCTACGAGGCGGGTGGTTTCCCGCTCGAATTTCCCGTGATGTCGCTGGGCGAGACCCTGTTGCGCCCCACGGCCATGCTGTACCGCAACCTGGCCAGCATGGACGTCGAGGAAAGCATCCGGGGCAACCCGATCGACGGCGTGGTGTTGTTGATGGGCTGCGACAAGACCACGCCCTCCTTGCTGATGGGCGCCTCCAGCGTGAACCTGCCCACCATCGGTGTCTCCGGCGGCCCCATGCTCAATGGCAAGTGGCGCGGCCAGGAACTGGGCTCGGGCACCGGCGTGTGGAGCATGAGCGAGCAGGTGCGCGCCGGCACCCTCAAGCTGGCGGATTTCTTCGAGGCCGAGAGTTGCATGCACCGCAGCCACGGTCATTGCATGACCATGGGCACGGCCTCCACCATGGCCAGCATGGTCGAAGCCCTGGGCATCGGCCTGCCGGGCAACGCCGCCTACCCCGCCGTGGATGGCCGGCGCAATGTGCTTGCGCGCAGCGCGGGCCGGCGCATCGTCGAGATGGTGCACACGGACCAGACCATCGGCAAGGTGCTCACGCGCGAGGCCTTCGAGAATGCCATCCGCACCCTGGCTGCCATCGGAGGCTCCACCAATGCGGTCATCCACCTGATCGCCATTGCCGGACGCCTGGGGCTCAAGCTCACGGTGGACGATTTCGACCGCCTGGCCAGTGACCTGCCCTGCCTGGTGAACCTGCAGCCCTCGGGCCAGCACCTGATGGAGGACTTCTGTTACGCCGGCGGCCTGCCCGTGGTGATGAAGGAAATCCTGCACCTGCTGCACAAGGACATCGTCACGGCGAACGGCAAGACCGTTGCCGAGAACGTGGGCGAGGCGCAGAACTTCGACCCGCGTGTCATCAAGACCTTCAAGGAACCCTTCAAGGACAAGGCCGGCATCGCCGTGCTGCGCGGCAACCTGGCGCCGCGCGGCGCCGTCATCAAGCCCAGCGCCGCCACGCCCGCGCTGATGGTGCACAAGGGCCGTGCCGTGGTCTTCGAGAACAGCGACGACTTTCACAAGCGCATCGACGACGAGAACCTGGACGTGGACGAGAACTGCATCCTGGTGCTCAAGAATTGCGGCCCCAAAGGCTACCCCGGCATGGCCGAGGTGGGCAATATGCCGCTGCCGCCCAAGGTGTTGAGGAAAGGCATCACCGACATGGTCCGCATCAGCGACGCGCGCATGAGCGGCACGGCCTACGGCACGGTCGTGCTGCACACCGCCCCCGAGGCGGCCGCCGGCGGACCGCTCGCGGTGGTCCAGAACGGCGACATGATCGAACTCAATGTGCCCGAACGCCGCCTGCAGTTGCTGATCAGTGACGACGAGCTGAAGGCGCGCCTGGCCAAGTGGAAGGCGCCCGAGCCGCCGCTGAAATCCGGGTACTGGAAGCTCTATGTGGACCACGTGCTGCAGGCCGACGAGGGTGCCGACCTGGATTTCCTGGTCGGCCAGCGCGGGGCCTTCGTGCCCAAGGACAACCATTGAAACGCTATGCGTTTCAATGGTTTCGGCGCATCCAAGTTGAGGCGCGCAGCGTCGGCCACAGCCACAACCACCCGGTTGCGGCTAAGACTCATATCGCGCGGCGATGTGATGTCGTAGCCACAATCACGGCGTCTGAAATGGATCTCCCATGAAAGTCCTCATCACCGGTGGTGGCGGTTTCGTCGGCGCGCGCCTGGCGCGCGAGTTGCTCGGTCGCGGCCGGCTCCAGGGGCGCAGCATCAGCGAGTTGGCGATAGCCGACCAGGTAGCCCCGCCGGGGGACCTGCTTGCCGACGCCCGCGTGCGCGCGCACACAGGCCCCCTGCTGGAACAGGGTCCCTTGTTTGCCAGCGGCTTTGACAGCGTGTTCCACCTCGCCTCGGCCGTGTCGGGCGAGTGCGAAATCGATTTCGAGCTGGGTTTGCGCTCCAACCTGAAAAGCACCCGCCTGCTGCTCGAAGGGCTGCGCCGCGCCGGCAATGCGCCGCGCCTGGTGTTCTCCAGCTCGGTGGCGGTGTTCGGCCCGGATCCATCCAACCCCCTGCCCGATCGGGTCACGGACAAGACCCTGCCCTCACCGCAGACCTCCTACGGCACGCACAAGCTGATGTGCGAGTACCTGATCGCGGACTACACCCGCAAGGGCTACATCGACGGACGCTCTGCGCGGCTGATGACGGTGTGCGTGCGCCCGGGGCGGCCCAACGGCGCGGCTTCGTCCTTCTTCAGCGGCATCATTCGCGAGCCGTTGGCCGGCGTGGAGACCACCTGCCCGGTCGACCCGGACGTCACGCACCCGGTCTCCTCGCCAGCAAACACCGTGCGCGGTCTCATCGCGGTCCATGAGGCGAGCCAGGCCGAGCTGGGTGGGCGCCTGGCATTGAATCTGCCGGCGCTGAACGTGCGTGTCGGCGACATGTTGCAGGCCCTGGAAGATGTGGCCGGGCCGCATGTACGGCAGCGCGTGCGCTTCGAGCGCGACGAGCGCATCGCTGGCATCGTGGCCGGCTGGGCCCGCGGCGCCACGGGCGAGCGCGCACAGGCCCTGGGCCTGCAGGCGGACACCTCGTTCAAGGCCATCATCGAGCAATACATCGCTGACTGCCGGCAACAGCCTGGTTATCCGGCCGACGCCTTGCACGGCCTGGCGTGAACGATGGACAAGACACTCGACGTGGTCGCCCTGGGTGAGGCCATGCTGGAATTCAACCAGACCCGCCCTGGCGATCCAAACTACCTGCAGGGTTTTGGCGGCGACACCAGCAATGCGGTGATCGCCGCCGCGCGCGCCGGCGCCCGGACGGCCTACGTCAGCCGCGTCGGCGCGGACACCTTCGGCGAACGCTTGCTGGAACTCTGGGCCGGCGAAGGCGTGGACACCCGGGCGGTGGAGCGTGACACCTCGGCGCCCACCGGCATCTATTTCGTCAGCCACGGCGCGCACGGCCACGAATTCAGCTACCTGCGCGCGGGTTCGGCCGCCAGCCGCATGACGCCGCAATGGCTGCGCGATGGGCCGGCAGCCGCTGTCATCACCTCGGCCCGCTATCTGCATGTCTCCGGTATCTCGCAGGCCATCTCCGTCAGCGCCTGCGACACCGTCTTCGCCGCCATGCGTCTGGCTCGCGAGTCCGGTACCCGGGTGAGCTTCGACTCCAATCTGCGCCTCAAGCTCTGGCCGCTGGACCGCGCGCGCGATTGCATCCAGCAGGCTGTGGCACTCAGTGATGTCTTCCTGCCCAGCCTGGAAGACATCACGGCGCTAACCGGCCTGCAGGATCCGGACGCCATCGCCGATTGGGGACACGCGCTGGGCGCCAAGCAGATCGTGCTCAAGCTCGGCGCGCAAGGTGTCCTGGTCAGCACCGGCACGCAACGTCAGCGCCTGCCCGCCCATGGTGTCCCCCTGGTCGACGCCACCGGCGCAGGCGACTGCTTCTGCGGCAACCTGCTGGCGCAACTGGCGTTCGGCGCCTCGCTGTCCGATGCGGCCCGCTATGCCAACGCTGCTGCCGCATTGGCCGTGCAGGGTTATGGCGCAGTTGCACCGCTGCCGCGCCCGCAACAGGTGAGAGCCCTGCTGTGAGACCCCTGCTCGCGGTGGACTGGGGCACCAGCACCCTGCACCAACACCTGGCCCGCCTGCCCCTGCTGGCCATCCTGCGCGGGCTGCCACCGGCGGACGCACGGGCCATCGGCCAGGCCCTGCATGACGCCGGCTGGTCCCTGGTCGAAGTCCCGCTGAACTCACCCGACCCGCTGAGCAGTATCGCCACGCTGGCGCAGTCCTTCCCCGACATGCTGGTCGGTGCAGGTACCGTGCTGAATGCCACGCAGGTCCGCGAGGTGCACCAGGCCGGCGCGCGGCTGGTCGTATCACCCAACTTCGACCCGCGGGTGCTGGAGGCGGCGCTGGCGCTGGGCATGGTCTGCCTGCCCGGCGTTTTCACCGCCACCGAGATGTTCGCCGCACTGGAAGCTGGCGCACACGGACTCAAGCTGTTCCCTGCCGAGCTGGCCGGGCCTGCGGGCGTCAAGGCCATGCGCGCCGTGCTGCCGTCCTCCACGCTGCTGCTGCCCGTGGGGGGCGTCACCCCGGACAACGTGGGTGTCTACCGCGCTGCCGGCGCCAGCGGCCTGGGCCTGGGCTCGGCGCTGTACCAGCCTGGCATGCCAGCTGCGGCCTTGCAAGCACGCGCGCTGGCCTTCAACGCGGCGCTGCGATCATGAACCTTTCCTTCATCGCGGCGAGCGGCTACGCCCGGTGCGTCCCGAACACGGCCGGCGTACAAGCCCGCCTCGAAAAGGCACTTGTCATCCTTGAGACTGCGCTGACGGCTGCTTGAGGCAGAATCCCGCCTCTACCCAGGAGATTTCGCCATGGACATGAAAACCGCCCCGCTTTCCCTGCTGAAAGACCCCTCCCTGCTCAAGACCGACGCGCTGATCAACGGCCAGTGGGTCAAGGGTGCGGGCGCCAAGCGCTTCGACGTGCTGGACCCTTCCAACGGCAGCAAACTGGCCGACGTGGCCAATCTGGGCCCGGCCGACGCCGAAGCCGCCATCAAGGCCGCCAATGCCGCCTGGCCGGCCTGGCGCGCCCAGACCGGGCGCGAGCGCAGCGCCATCCTGCGCAAATGGTTCGACCTGCTCATGGCCAACCGCGAGGACCTGGCCCGCATCATGACCGCGGAACAAGGCAAGCCCTTCCCCGAAGCCAAGGGCGAGGTCAGCTACGGCGCCAGCTTCGTCGAGTGGTTCGCCGAGGAAGCCAAACGCGTCAACGGCGAGACCCTGCCCTCCTGGGACAACAACCGCCGCCTCATGGTCATCAAGCAGCCCATCGGCGTCTGCGCTGCCATCACGCCCTGGAACTTCCCCCTGGCCATGATCACGCGCAAGGTGGCCCCGGCCCTGGCCGCGGGTTGCCCCGTCATCATCAAGCCGGCCGAACTCACCCCGCTGACGGCCCTGGCCGCGGCCGAGCTGGCCGTGCGCGCCGGCATCCCGGCCGGCGTGATCAACATCATCACCGCCGACGCCGACAACTCCATTGCCGTGGGCAAGGTCTTCTGCGCCAGCGAGGTGGTGCGCCACATCAGCTTCACGGGCTCCACGGAAGTGGGCCGCATCCTGATGGCGCAGAGCGCGCCTACCGTCAAGAAGCTCAGCCTCGAACTCGGCGGCAACGCCCCCTTCATCGTGTTTGACGACGCCGACATCGACTCCGCCGTCGAGGGCGCCATGGCCAGCAAGTACCGCAACGCCGGCCAGACCTGCGTCTGCGCCAACCGCATCTATGTGCAGGACGGCGTGTACGATGAGTTCGTCAAGAAGTTCGCCGAGAAGGTCAAAGGCGTCAAGGTCGGGAACGGCTTCGAGGAAGGTGTGTCGCAGGGCCCGCTGATCGAAGACGCCGCCGTGGAAAAGGTGCAGCGCCATGTGGCCGACGCCGTGGCCAAGGGTGGCAAGGTCGTGGTGGGCGGCAAGAAGCTGCAAGGGCAGTTTTTCGAACCCACCGTGGTCTCCGAAGCCAAGGCCAATATGCTGTGCGCTACCGAAGAGACCTTCGGTCCTTTCGCCCCGGTGTTCCGCTTCAAGACCGAGCAGGAAGTGGTGGAAGCCGCCAACAACACCATCTTCGGCCTGGCCACCTATTTCTACACCCGTGACGTGGGCCGCATCTTCCGCGTCAGCGAGGCGCTGGAGTACGGCATGGTGGGCATCAACGTCGGCGTACTGGCCACCGAACACGTGCCCTTTGGCGGCGTCAAGCAATCCGGCCTGGGCCGCGAGGGCTCGCACCACGGCATGGAAGACTACGTGGAACTGAAGTTCCTCTGTCTGGGCGACATCCTGAAATAAAGCCGCATCGCGCTTGGCGATACGGCTTTCAGGACGGGGCCTAGGGTTTGCCCCGTGCGATCTTGTCAATTTTTCCACACCAGCTTGCGGAAAGCAGCTCTGCACGGCCCATAGAATCCGGAAGGGAGTTCATTGCATCAGACCCTCTGAGTCCATAAAAATATGGAGGGTCGGTCTTATCTCATTCCATCAACGCCGCCTCGAAAATTTATGCAGACATCGCCGAGCGTTCGCTCGTTTGCCGGCCTCGCAGCTCTAGAAAAATTTGCCGGAGAGATTGATGCATTGAACCGGTCTTCAGCGCGCCCCAATCCTTACCTGTCCTCGGATCACCTGCGCTGTTTCGCCAAGTACAACGAATATTTCCCAGACACCGAAGGCATCCGGCTGTACACCGTCTGGGAACAGGATCAGTTGATCGGCTGCCTGCCGCTGCGTCGGGTTGATGATCGTTTCGGGCCCCTGCGTGCTTCCCGTATCTGTTTCCTGGCTCCCTTTGACATCGACCAACCCGGCCTTCTGTGCGCGCCAGAAAACGAGGAGCGTGCCGCGCGGGCCATCGTGCAATACATCATCGACCACGAGCAAGGCTTCGGCATGCTCGAACTGATGGGCCAGCGCCCCGGCAGCACCCTGTACAAGGCAATGCACGCGTCAAGCAACGGGCGCTTTCGGATACGGGACATCGACGTCGACCCCATCAATGAAATCCCCATCGTCTGGTCGAATGTAGGGGAATATTTCCGCTCGCTCTCCTCGTCCTGGCGCAGCAGCGTGGCCCGCTCCACGCGCAAGCTGTTGAATGCGGGGACGACTGAAGTCGTGTTTGCCGAAGGTGCACAGGCGACCAGCGCTTGGCTAGACGCCTACCTGGACCTGGAAAGCCGCAGCTGGAAACTCAACACCACTGCGGCCATTGTCCGGGACGCTCGCCGGGTCGAACTCCATCGGCAACTGCTCGCGGGCCGTGGTGGCTTCACCCCCTCTTTCGTCGGCATCCTGAGCGACGGCATCTTGATCGCCGGCAACCTGAACGGCTCCAGCATCGATGGGCCCGCCGAGACCCGCGGCATGTGGAATTTTGATCTGAGTTATGACGCCAGCTATGCCGACCTGAGCCCCGGCGTGCCGTTGCTCCTGCTGACCGTTTACCTCGCCATCCAGCGCGAGGAGAAGTTCGTCAACCTTCTGCACAGCTTCTCCCACTACAAGCATCACTGGAAGGCGGAGATGATCACCGTGAAGAACGTGCAATTGATCCGTCGCTGGAGCCTGCACAATCTGCGCGGGACCATCGGCGAGCTGATGCGCTCCCTGCGCCAGAGGATGGCCCCCAAAAAGGGGCCCGCACCAAGCTCTCAGGACAAGGGCGACCGCAACAGCGCTCGACAGACTCCCGCCCGCCCTGATCGCACCCAGGCCAAGGCCATAGCCGCACAAGCCTTAGCCTGCGGTAGGCCAGGCATTCTGCATCTGAACGACGCGCAAATCTGCGCACTCCTGCCTTTCGAGACCAAGACCACCAAGTAGGCCAAGACTCCCGATTTGGGGATGCAACCCTGTACGGGGCAAAAGACCCAGAACGAGATGCCGCCGCGTACACCGCCGTACGTGGCATGGCGCATGGGGCGAGCTCAGTGCAGAGCGTGCTGGGGAGTCTGGACCGTCGGGGTGTGCGCGGCGATACGCGCCGCCAACCAGGGAAGCAGGTGAGCGTAGTCAGCCGGGTTCAGCGGATGCGTCAGTTCGCGTATCCGCGTCGCAAGCGGCACCACGCCGCCAAAGTCCTCGATCATCATGTCCAGATCGAGGATAGAGGCATTCTGCGGAATCTGA
The DNA here is from genome assembly GCF_059415585.1 of Hylemonella sp. GW821-FHT10B10. NCBI lineage: Bacteria > Pseudomonadati > Pseudomonadota > Betaproteobacteria > Burkholderiales > Comamonadaceae > Hylemonella > Hylemonella sp. GW821-FHT10B10. The sequence continues at coordinate 1,927,717 of NZ_JBWKNN010000001.1, forward strand.
GCGGCGCCGTTCTGCGCGGCCCGCTGGCGCGTGAGCCAGAACGTGAACACGTCTTTCGGCCGCCATGGCACAGCCGGGCGGGGCATCAACCCTGCGATCAGCGCCGCAATCCACATCGACTCCAACTCCGCGCCGATGGGGCTACGGAACGAGTGCATCCAACCAATGTAAGCGAGGCGGTCAACGCGCTCCGGCAGGATGGCGCGAAACAGTTTCAGCGCACCCGCGTCATCGACGACGCGCGCGCGCACCGCCGGGGAAAGCGGGCCGGTAGATTGGTCGTACCCGGTCGCGGAGACGATCACGTCGGCGCGCACCACGGAGCCGTCGGTCAGGCGGGCGGCTGGTGCGCCGTTGAGGACGAGCAGCTCCGCGATGCCAGTGTGACCGTGCACGACGATACGGCCGTCATCGACCGCCTCGAAAAAACCGTCCGTCACCAGACTGTCAACGTCCGTCGGGCCGGTGCGTGGCGCCAGACCGAGTCGCAGCAGCGGCACGTGTTTCTTCAGCTTGCGATGCAGGGAACGTACCGCCAACCAGCGGATGGGGCGTGTGCCGGCGCGTATCAAGCGACCAATACGGGACCGGTACGCGCCCCATAGCAGGTGTTCGCCGAGTCGGGTCATCAGGATGTGCCCGAAAGTGATGCGACCCATGCGACGCGGCAACTTCCAACGTATGGTGCGCGCAGCCACCGCTGTGGTCTTGGCGATGCGGGAGGCAGCTGTGGCAAGGTCGAGTGCCGACTTGCCCCAACCAACAACCAGCACGGCGCGGTCGCGCAGCTGCTCGCCGGCGCCGACGTCAGACGGCGCCATCACCCGCCCGCCCGCCGCCTCGAACTCGGATCTACCCTTCCAATCGGGCAGATGAGGCTCTGAAAAGATACCGACCGCGATGATCAACCAGTCGACTTGCTCCGTCGCCATGCCACCAGGGCCGTCGATCGCGACTGTCCAGATGCCGTTTGCGTCCTGGTCCGCCTCCACGACCCGCGTGGACAGTCGAACCCGGGACCGAATGTCGTACTTCTCGGCGTAGGCCTCGAGCCAGCGACGTGTAGTCTCACCGTCCGGGTACTCGGGCGCGTCGGCCGGCATCGGAAAGTCTGAGTAGCCATACGTGGTCTTATCGTTCTGCAGGCCGATGCCAGGATAGCGCCGAGACGCGCTCCAGACGCCGCCGAGATCGCTCACCGCATCCCAAACAACGACACTATGGCCACACGCAAGCAACACCCGGGCAGCGGCGAGCCCGCTCACACCCGCACCGACGATCCCTATACGCACAATCGTTCATCCTGATCAAGGTCGAAAATCGACGCAGGGCCACAGGCTACCCGCGCACGAGTATCCGCCATGTCTTCAGAGGTGATGCGCATGGCGGGACTATTCCATCCAGTATTCGAGTCCGCCGCGGACACGAGACTCGTTGCAGATTCATCCCTGCCGGCGACTTCGATTGAAGTCAGACGCGGGTTTCGTCCGAAATCATCCTGCAAATTTTCCCACAAGCCTCTGGCGCAGTTCACTTTGCACATCAAAGAAAGCGGACTCATGTGAAAATCTGCGCACTCCTGCCTTTTGGCACGCCATCCGCCAGATGATGGATGCTTGCCCACATCAGCGCCTGATGGCCGGCCTACCCTGAGCCCACAGGCCACGGTCTCTAGTAAACTACGCACTGCAGCAACAGATCTGCGGGTGTCGTTCAATGGTAGGACTCTTGCTTCCCAAGCAAATAACGTGGGTTCGATTCCCATCACCCGCTCCAGAATGAAAAACCGGCCCTTGCGGCCGGTTTTTCATTCTGCGGTTCGATGAGGAATCGACCCATCGGCTCATTCCTTCCGGTTCTGCCCGATCGGAAACGCCTGCCCGCTGGGTGAAATCACCGGGTACTGCTTGCGGTTGAAGATCCTCTCGGCGATTTCCGGGACCTCGTTGTCGACATAGTCGGCCAGCTCGGTGGTCTTGACGAAACCGTCCTTGTCGGCGTCCGCCGCCCCCCCCAGCCCCATGGCCACCACATAGGTGAAGACGCCGTGGTCCTTGTAGCCCTCCAGGGCCTCCTGGGTCGAGGTGGCCGCCGACAGGATGGTGGTGCCCATGGAGCGGCTGAGGATCTTCATGGCCGTGTCGTTGTTCATGCCACGCGTGAGCATGGCCACCTGCAGCGCATCACCCAACTGGCCGGAGTTGCAGGTATCGAGCACGATGAACTTCTTCGTCGCCGGGTTGTTGGCCAAGCGGCCCTTGAGATCGTTTTGGCTGATCGCATCGCGCCGCAGGCGCGCCGTGGTGGTCGAGCCCACATTGGACGGGATCAGGAAGTACTCGCCGTCATCCACCGTGCCGTGACTGGCCACATAGAACGCGAACACGTCTTCGGGTTCCACCTGCTTCTGCACGGCATCCAGCGTCTGCAGGATGCGGTCGCGCGTGGTCTCGGTCTTGCTGGTGAGCTTGGTGATCTTCACCTCATGGAACAGCGCGCGCCCGCTGCGGCTGATCACGTCGGCAAACAGGTCGGCATCCGTCACGCTGTAGCGCAAATTGAGCCCCGGGTTGTCGAACTCCTGGATGCCGATGACCACCGCATGCAACGTGGGCCGCCTCTGCGCGGCAAACTCGGCGGTGACCTCGACCTCCACCGGGTCACTCTGCATGGTGTTGTCTGCGTTATAGGCCACGATGCGCAGCAGGTTCACGCCACTGACCAGGCGCACTGGGTAATTGCGACGTTCGCCCACTGCCACCACGGCCAGATTGCGCGTCCCGTCGTTGGTGACGGCTGCACCATTGAGGAAGATGCGCACATCGCCCACGCCACCGCCCGCGTCGGCCAGCTGCAGTGCGAGGTTGATCTGGCGCTCGGCAGTCTTGGCCGGTAGCCCCACCACGGCCACACGTGGTGCGGGTTTGATCTGCTCCATGCGCGAGACACGCCCCGCGCCTGGGCGCGGGGCCGCCGACAAGGCAGCAGTAGCCGTGGTTGTCGCGGCTGCGGCCAGGCGCACGGCCTCCGCTTCGGCGCGTGCCTTGGCCAGGTCCAGTTCGGCCTTGACGCGAGCGGCCGCCTGTTCGGCCTGAAGCCGTGCAGCCAGGGCTTCCTGGCGCGCACGCTCCTCGGCCAGACGCTGCATCCGCGCCTGCTCCTCGGCACGGGCCTGGGCTGCCGCCTGCTCGGCGCGCAACCGCGCCGCCTCCTGCTCCTGGCGCAGGCGTGCCGACTCAGCTTCCTGACGAGCCCTGGCGTCGGCCAGCTGCGCTGTGCGTTGCGCCTCCTCGCGTGCATGGGCGAGTTCCTGCTCGGCCCGGGCCAGCGCCGCCGCCTGCTCGGCCTTCACGCGCGCGGCCTCCGCCTCCTGACGCGCGCGCTCCTGCGCCAGCTGTTCAGCCTTCAGGCGTGCTTCGGTCTCCTGACGGGCGCGCTCCTGTGCCAGTCGCGCGCGCGCCTCCGCGTCTGCACGCTCGGCCCTGGCCAGTTCGGCGCGGACCTGTTCCGCCCGCTCGCCGCCGGCCTGCGCCGTGGCGCTCCCGCCCAGTCCCTCGCCTTGCAGCGCAAGCTTGACGTAATCGGGACGGAAAAAAGCGTCGTAGTACTGTTCCAGGCCAAAGATCTGGCGGCCGTTGCGAACATTGAGCCATTTGGCGCCGTTGGAGGAGGTGTTGAAGTAGCCATTGCTGGCCACCGTCACCCACTCGCCATCCGCAAAGCTGACGAAGCTCGCCAGCAGGTTGCCCGTCGCCGCATCCCAGGTCCGCATCGCGCCATCAACGCCGGCCGCGTAGATGCGCCGGCCATCGGGCGTGACCGCCACCTGCATGGCGACCGCGTCTGTTCCCGGCAGGGCCTTGCCCTGCGCGGACGCGAGATCCCACACACGCACGGAGCCATCGGCGCTGGACGAGACCAGTTGGCGACCGTCCGGCATGAAGGCCAGCGAGAAGATGTAGTTGCGGTGGCCCGTCAGTGCCCTGAGCTGTCGCCCGCTTTCCACATCCCACAGGGTGATCTGCTGCGTATCGCCGGTGGCCAGCGTCTTGCCGTCGGGAGAGAAGGCGACCGCCCAATAGCGTTCGCTGTTGCGGCGCTCCAGCCTTTGCAACTGGTTACCGCTGCCAGCATCCCAGATGCGGGTCGTGCCGTCCCAGCTGGCCGCGGCGACGCGGCGGCCGTCGGGCGAGATGGCCACCGAGCGCGCGGCAGCGGCCCGTCCGGGAGCACCCTGCCCAAGACCGGCAAACTCGCGGACCTTCTTGCGGGCTGCGACATCCCAGAGGAAGACACCCCTATCCATGCTGCCGGAGACAGCCAGCCGACCATCGGCCGACAGGGCCAGGCTGTTCACATAGGCGGTATGCCCTGCGCCTGCGAACGGCTCGCTGCTCTTGCGGCTCGCCAGGTCATAGCTGCGGATCTGATGGTCGTCCGCTGCGTAGACCACCTGAGCGCCATCGGGCGTGGCCGCCAGAGCGGCCAGCGCATAGACATTGCGCGCCGGCTGTGTCTGCTGGATCACCCAGTAGTTCTGGTTGCGCTGCAAGGCCGCATCGAACTCGCCCCCTTCCCCGCGGCCGACAAAGAAGATGCGCGCCTGGTTGTTTGGGGGAATGCTGCTGGGAATCTCGGGCTTGCGCAGCAGGGTGACTTCCATCTGGCCGGTGCCGGGGTTCCAGCGCTGCAGCGTACCGGCGCGCCCCCCCGTCAGGATGCCGCCGGCGGTCAGCGCGATCGCCGTCTTGGGCAGCACGGCGCCGCCGAGGTCGCGGATCTTCTGTCCGGAGGCCACGCTCCACAAGGTGGCGTTGCGGCTGGCATCGGCCGCCAGCAGCGTGTCGCCGTTCGGAGAGAACGCCACCGCCGTCACCCAGCTCTCATGCTGGTGCGGCGGCTGCGCTTCCTTGCCGCTGGCGCTGTCCCACAGGCGTGCCTTGCCGTCAAAGCCGGCGGTGGCGATCAGCCTGCCGTCGGGAGAAAAGACCGCCCGGGCAAAACCGTTGTCGGCCTGCAGGGCGAACTCCTGGCTGCCGCGTGCCACATCGTAGACGCGGACATGGTTGCCCAAGGCGAAGCCGACGCCGCTGGTCATCAGGCGCCGGCTGTCCGGCGAGAAAGTGAGCCCCGTGATGCCTTGCTGGCCGCGCATGTCATCGCGGGGCAAGGTGATGGTGTGGTCCTCGCGCCAGTCACTGGTGCGCCAGAAGACCACGTTGACCGGCCAGGGGCGGTACTTGCTCAGGCCATTGCCGCTGACGACCCATTTGCCATCGGGCGAAAACGCGACGGCGGAGACCACGTCGCCGTGGCTCTTGAGCTGGGCCACTTCACGGCCCGTCTCCACCTCCCAGATACGCACGGACTCGTCGCCGCTGGCGCTCGCCAGGTAGCGGCCGTCCGGCGCCAGGGCCAGGCGATTGACCCAGTCGGTGTGGCCCGCCAGGGTGCGCAGTTCCTTGCCGGTCTCGGTGTCCCAGATCTTGACGTTGCCGTCCATGGAGGCCGAAGCCACCCGCCGGCCATCGGCCAGAAACACCACGTCGGTCACGGGCCCGGTGTGTCCGCTGAAGGTGCGGATCTCGCGGCCGGTGCGAACCTCCCACAGCCGCAGCGTGCTGTCCAGCGCCGCCGTCAGCACGTACTGCCCGTCGGGCGAATAGACGGCACTGGTGAGGGCACTGGCGTGCCCGGCCTGAACCACGATCTCGGGCTCCGCATGAGCCTGGAACCCCACCAGCATCACGGCCGACAAGACAAACCAACGGGCAAACCGGTGCAACAAGATATTCACCTCCGCAAGAAGCTGGACGATCCCACGAAAGAAGTGTGACACGAATTCCCGCCCCTGCCGGAGTGACGCCCTACCGGATGTGACAGTCGTCACACAGCAGCGCGATTTTCTTGCCGGACCGGGCAATTACCCGCCCGTTACGCCCTCTTGTGCTCCCATGAAAAACCCGATCGCCCGCTCCACCACCTCGGGCACGATCGCATGGTCTCCATCGAAAGGCAGCAGCGTCAGGTCCACGCCGTCTTGCAGCAGACGCAGTGCGTGCAGGCGGGCGCTGGTCTCCAACGGCAATTGCGTGTCCGTGCGGCCATGCGCCATGAACACCCGAGGTGCACCGTGGCGTGTGAAGGTGTTCATGAAACCCGCTGACAGCGCGATCACATGGCTGACCACGTCACCGTTGCTCAGGCCGACCGACAAAGCGTAACTCGCGCCGTCCGAAAAACCGGCAAAGGCCAGGTGACCCGAATCGATATGGAAGTGTGAGGCCACCTGCGACAAGGCGATGTCCAGGCGCTCCAGGTCCGGACCGTGACCGCCGATCACGACGTCCCAGGTCGGGAACATGGACTGCGGCGCCAGCAGCAGGAAACGCCGGGCACGGGCCCAACGCACAAAATGCGGCAGGATCTTGTTGGCGTCGCCACCCGCGCCATGGAACATGACCAGCAGGGGAACGGGACGTTCCAGGTCCAGCCCTTCGGGCACGACCAACACGGCTTCGCGCCCTTCGGGAAACTGCAGCGCATGGCGGCCCGGGGGCAGCGGAGCTTCGCCGGGGGGCGATGGCAACCTGAACGTCATACGCCCCAACAGGGCGTCACCCATTAGCTTCGGATCCAACATAAAAATCTCCAACAGTCCTGGGGCACAAACGTGGGCTATTGCCCCGTAGTCCGTGCGCAGCAAGGGCTATTTGCCTTCCAGATAATCACTCCCAACACAGGAGACTTCATGCTGATCCAACTGACCTACGCCAGCCACTCTTCCCGCGTCCTCGGCCCCGCGGACGTTAAAGACATCTTGCAGGCTTCGCAACGCAACAACGCGGCCGTTGGCGTGACCGGTGCGCTCTGCCTGGCGAATGGCATTTTCCTGCAACAACTCGAGGGGGATCGGGACGTGGTCAACCAAGTCTATCTGCGCATCCTCAAGGATAGCCGTCATACCGAGCCATCCATCCTGGACTTCGGCGAGATCGCCTCGCGCCGCTTCAGCAACTGGAACATGGGCCTGATCTCCTCGCTCGCCGAGAATCGCCAGATCTTCCTGAAGTACTCGCGCAAGTCCGAGTTCGATCCCTACAGCATGAGCCCGTCCTCGTTGCGCGGCTTCTTCGACGAGATCGTGCAGGGTGGCGTGCGCTGGATCGGCTGATTCAGATCTTGAACGACTCCAGCGTCTGCGGGGCGAACAGCTCGCGCGGCTCCAGCAGGCGCTTGGACAGGCCCTGCTCGAAGGAGTAGCGCAGGAAGGTACGCAGGGTGGCCTCGTTCTTCTCGTAGCCATAGGGCCAGAAGTCATCGCCCATCTCGCGCTTGGCCTGTTCCACATGGGCCGTCAGCCAGGGCAACATGGTCTTGAGGGCGGCGGTTTCGTACAGGTCTTCGTAGCTGCGCTGCTGGGACTGGGTCAGCGCCTTCATCATCGACTGGGCAATCCAGGGGTGGGCCTCGTACACATCGCGGCGCAGGGCCACCGTGTGCATGATGGGAAAGATGCCGGTTTCCCTGAAGTAGTTGCGTTCCACCGGCTCATAGTCCTCGAACAGGCGCCGGACCTTGCCCCCGCCTTTGAGAAAACTCGAGGGCATGCGCGCCGTGTAAAGCGCATCGATCTCGCCGTCGAGCAGCATCTGCGACAGGGTCTGCTCCGGGCCTATGCGTTCGACCTGGATGTTGGGCGGCAGGTCGAGCTGGATCTTCTCGGAGCGGCCGGGCTCCTCCTCACCACCAGTGTAGTAAGTCACGCTGTCCACCGGCACGCCATAGTGGTCGGACAGGATGCCGCGTATCCACACCGGCGCCGTCATCTGGTACTCCGGGTTGCCGACGCGTTTGCCGATCAGGTCTCTGGCCTCGCGTATGCCGGACTTCGCATTCACATAGATGCAGGAATGGCGGAAGAAACGCGAAGGAAAGACCGGGATCGCGACGAAGGGCCGCGGCTCGCGGAACATCGACACCGTGTAGGAAGACAGCGACATCTCCGCCACCTCGAACTCCCGGTGCCGCAGCATGCGGAAGAAGGTCTCCTCCACCGGCAGGTTGAGGTAGTTCAGATCGATGCCATCGGGCTGGATGCTGCCATCCATCAGGGCACGGGTGCGGTCGTAGTTCCAGCAGGCGAAGGTGAGTTTGAGTTTGGACATGAGACAAAGATTTATTCAGGCTTGAGGCCCGCAGCGCCGACGGCTTGCGCCAGACGCGCGATCTCGCCCTGGATGGCCTGGTCGAACTCCGCCGGGCCAGCCCCCACGGCGACGATGCCGGCGCTGTTCAGCGCCTGGACCAATTCCGGCAACCGTGCCACGTTGGCCATCTCCGCGCTGAAACGCTCAATGACAGCAGCCGGTGTGCCCCGGGCGGCAAAGACGCCGATGGTGGGAGCGAAGTCAAAACCCGGAATCGTCTCGGCGATGGCCGGCACGCCCGGCTCCTGGCTGGAGCGCTGCGCCGCGTTATTGCCCAGCAGCTTGACCTGGCCGTTCTTGACGAAGCCGGCCAGCGAAGGCAGGGCCGAGAAGGCCATGTCCACCTGCCCGCCGATCAATGCGGGTACAGACTGGGCGCTGCCCTTGTAGGGGATGTGCTGCAGGTCGATGCCCAGCGCGCTTTTCATGGCTTCCATCGTCAGGTGGTGGGTGCTGCCCACGCCCGAGGAGCCGTAGGTCAGGCTGCCCGGCCTGGCCTTGGCCAGCGTGATCAGCTCCTGCAGGGTACTGACCCCCACCTTGGGATGCACCGCCAGGTACAGAGGGGCGCGGGCCGCCAGCGACACCGGCAGGAAATCGCGTTTGTAGTCGTAGCTCAGGTTCTTGTAGATCGCCGGGTTGATGGAGAACATGGAGCCGTCGGTCACCAGATAGGTGTAGCCATCGGCCGGTGCGGTCGCCAGGGCCTGTGCAGCCACCACACCGTTCGCACCGGGCTTGTTGTCCACCACCACCGGCTGGCCCAGGCGTTCACCCAGGCGCTGGGCAAAAAGGCGCGCCACCGTGTCGGGCAGGCCGCCGGCCGGATTGGGAACGACCAGACGGATGGACTTGTTCGGATAAGCAGCCTGGGCCTGCACGGCACCGGCGGCGCCCAGCGCCCCAATAGCCAACAGTGCAGACACAAAAAGGACGGAACGACGTAATGCCATGGCGGGTCTCCTGGTTCTTCCGGCGGAGCCGGTCGGCAGCTTGCCGATTTTTACTTAGGGAACTAAGATAATAGGCCATGCCCACTTCCCAGTCAAACCCCCGAGCCCTGAGCAAGGACAACCAGAACATCCTGCGGCGCTGGCGCGAGGCCGTGCCCAACGACCGCCTGGCGCACCTGGTCCGCGATACCGAGCGGGCCTTCCGCAAGTCCCTGCAAGTGCGGCTGGCCGAACACGCCGTGCCCTTCGGCCACTGGTCCTTCCTGCGCATCCTCTGGGAAAAGGACGGCCTGACACAGCGGGAACTTAGCGCGCAGGCCGGTGTGATGGAACCCACCACCTTTGCCGCCATGAAGGCCATGGAGGCGCAGGGTTATGTGCTGCGCAAGCAGTTGCCGACCAACAAGAAGAATGTGTACGTGCACCTGACTGCCAAGGGCCGGGCACTCAAGAAGAAACTGGTGCCGTTGGCCGAGGACACCAACCGCATCAGCACGCGGCATGTCCTGCCGGAAGACCTGCTCACGACCCGCAAGGTGCTGCTGAAGATGATCGAGAACCTGGCTGAAGACGAACTGGCCTGGGAGGCTGCGGCCCAGCGCAGGTCCGCCCTGAGCTAAAACCCGCCGAAACGTGAGGAGGCCGCGCCAGCGTGATGGCCCTTGAACAGGAGGGTCAACCTCGTCATGCAAGCGTGCGCCGCCGCCTCCCCGCGGTGGGTCGCAAGGGCGTTCATGATTTCCGGTCGCAGATACCACAGGCCTTCGATGCCGCGCGCGAAGCGCAGCCGCACGATGAGGTCAACCCCGTCTGCTCCCAACTGTTCGACCAGCGCGGCCTGGATGGCCTCGCGCACACGTTCCACCACGGCCTCGGGCGGCTCAGTATCGGATCGGCCCAGCAGAGCCCAGAAACTGTCCCTTAAACGCATACGGTTTACGCCGTTCAGGCGTCCGACCTCTATGTCAGTCTTCATCATGCTGCTCCCAAGACATGCCGATGGGCACAACAGCAGCATGATCCACGGTCAATTCCGGCTCTGTGCGCTATCGTACAAAGCGGAAAGAAAAAGGCCCCGATGGGGCCCTTTGCTGAAACCGTTGCAGCTCAGACCAGCGGCACACCCGTCTTGGACTGGATGAACTCGCGTGTCACGCCCGGGGCCAGCTCCACCAGCTTGAGGCCTTGCGGGGTGATGTCCATCACGCCCAGGTCGGTGATGATGCGATCGATCACGGCCTTGCCGGTCAGGGGCAGCGTGCATTCGGGAATGATCTTGAAATCTTCCGTGCCGTCCTTCTTTTTCGCAATGTGCTCCATCAGCACGATGCAGCGCGCCACACCGGCCACCAGGTCCATGGCACCGCCCATGCCCTTGACCATCTTGCCGGGGATCATCCAGTTGGCCAGGTCGCCCTTGGCGCTGACCTGCATGGCGCCCAGGATGGACAGGTTGATCTTGCCGCCGCGGATCATTGCGAAACTTTCGTGGCTGCCGAAGATGCTCGTGCCCTTGATGGTGGTCACGGTCTGCTTGCCGGCGTTGATCAGGTCCGGGTCCACCTGGTCAGCGGTCGGGAAGGGACCGATGCCCAGCATGCCGTTCTCGCTTTGCAGCCAGACTTCCATGTCGTCGGGCACGAAGTTGGCCACCAGCGTGGGCATGCCGATGCCCAGGTTCACGTAGAAACCGTCCTGCAGTTCCTTGGCCGCACGCGCGGCCATTTGGTCTTGGGTCCAGGGCATGGTCAGGCTCCTGCTTTCTCGGTGAGGGTTTTTTTCTCGATGCGCTTTTCGGGGGTCGCATTGAGCACGATGCGGTGCACGTAGATGCCCGGGAGGTGCACGTCGTCGGGTGCAAGCTCGCCGAGTTCGACGATCTTCTCCACTTCCACGATGCAGACCTTGCCGGCCATGGCCGCGGCCGGGTTGAAGTTGCGCGCCGTCAGGTTGAAGCGCAGATTGCCCGAACGGTCGGCGATGTCGGCCTTGATCAGCGCCACGTCGGGCAGCAGGGCACGCTCCATCACATAGGTCTCGCCGTCGAACTCGCGCAGCTCCTTGCCTTCGGCCACCACCGTGCCCACGCCGGTCTTGGTGAAAAAGGCCGGGATGCCCGCGCCGCCGGCGCGCAGCTTCTCGGCCAGCGTGCCCTGGGGCGTGAACTCCAGCTCCAGCTCGCCGGCCAGGTACTGGCGCTCGAACTCCTTGTTCTCGCCCACGTAGCTGGAAATCATCTTCTTGATCTGCCGCGTCTGCAGCAGCTTGCCCAGGCCGAAGTCATCGACGCCGGCGTTGTTGGAAATGGCGGTCAGGTTCTTGATGCCGCTGACGCGCACAGCGTCGATCAGGGCCTCGGGGATGCCGCACAGGCCGAAACCGCCCACGGCGATCAGCTGGCCGTCGCGGACCACGCCCTGGATGGCGGCAGCCGCACTCGGGTACACCTTGTTCACGCTGTTCTCCTTTTAAAAATATTAAAGCAGCAGACCCGCAACGATACTACTTACCAAGATACGTAGTTATGCCTAAAATCCCTGCCCTATGGACATTGATTACCGACTCGCCTTCGAACTCGCTCCCATCGGCATGGTGCTTTCACGCAACCGCATCATCATGGACTGCAACCGTCATGTCTGCGACATGTTCGGCACCAGCCGCGAAGAGCTCGTGGGCCAGTCCTTCCTGGTGCTCTATCCCAGCGCCGACGAATTCGAACGCACCGGCGCGCGCATCACCCCCATCATGAACCGACAGGGCAGTTACGCGGACGACCGCATCATGAAACGGGTTGACGGCCGTTTCAAGGGGGAGGTCTTCTGGTGCCACGTCACCGGCCGCGCGCTGGACCCGGCCGAACCCCACGGCCCCGGCATCTGGACCTTCGAAGACCTGAGTTCGCGCCGACCGGTCCGGGCCGAGCTGACTGCGCGCGAACGCGAGGTGGCCGCCCATCTGCTGGAGGGCCTGACCTCCAAGGAGATCGGCAAGGCCCTGGCCATCAGCTACCGCACGGTAGAGATCTACCGCGCCCGCCTCATGCGCAAGTACAAGGCCAGCACCACGGCCGACCTGGTGCACAAACTCACAGCCGGCTGACCCCATGATCTCTCCCACCCCTCCCCTGCGCCTGCTGCTGGTCGGCGCCACCGGCGCCGTCGGCCGCGAGGCGCTGGCCGCCGCCCTGGCCGATCCGCGCATCAGCCAGGTTGTCGCCCCCACGCGCCGCCCCCTGGCACTGCACCCCAAGCTGACCAACCCCGTGGTCGACTTCGCCGCCCTGCCCACCGACGCACCCTGGTGGCAGGTGGATGCCGTCATCTGCGCCCTGGGCAGCACGATCAAGGTCGCGGGTTCGCAGGCCGCCTTTGCTGCGGTAGACCGCGACCTGCCCATCCAGGCCGGCCGGCTGGCCCGCGCGGCCGGCGCCAGCCGTTACGCGCTCACCTCCGCGCTGGGCACCAGCCCGCGTGGCAACTTCTATCTGCGCACCAAGGCCGAGGCCGAAGCCGGCATCCGCGCCCTGGGCTACCCGGTCTACACGGTGGTGCGCCCCTCGCTGATCGTGGCCGAGCGCGAACAAGTACGCCCTGGTGAACGGATCGGCCTGGCAGTCGCCCGCGTCCTGGGCCCGCTGATCCCGCGCCGTTACCGACCCGTACCGGCCGCGCGCATCGCCCAGGCCCTGCTGGCCGGTGTGCTGCGCGAAGCGCCGGGCGAACAGGTCATCGAGTCGGAGCAGCTGCAACCCTGAGCGACAGAACGCCGCCCGATGTGACTTCTTCATCACTTTGGCGTTTGTCCAGGCCAGACCGCCTCGACGGGGCAGGAGATATGCATTAGAGTTCCAAGCATCAACAGGGACTGCCGGTAGAGCGCAACCCGCTCACAGAAAAATACGCCGTCGTTGAGGAGTTCCAGTGTGTACCGCTTGAAGGCCAGACAGCTCGGGGCATTGCCCAGGGCCAATCGCCGCATCGTTTTCGGCCTGGTCGGCAGTCTGCTGGTCTGTCTTTGGGGCTTTGTCGGTTTCTGGTCCTGGTGGGAACGCAACAGCCTCCTGAACGCCAATGCCCAGGTGCTCGAACAGCTGAGCACGGCCGTGCACGAGCAGACCCACTCCCTCTTCAAACAGGCTGAACTCTCGCTGATCGCCGCCCGGCACTGGATGGCCGAGCATCCCGACCAGGATCCCGGCAAGGCCCCTGGCTTCATCAGCATGGTCGACGAACTGCGCCAGGCCTCGAATGGCCTGATTGACATCCGCATGGTCACCACCGACGGCACCCTGCGCTACGTCCCCGACATCGGACAGACCCGGCAGACCAATGTCTCGGACCGCGACTACTTCAAGGCCCAGTTCGACCAGCAGACCCGTGGCCTCTACGTGGCCCGGCCTGTGGTGAGCCGGGTTACCGGCAAGCTGGGCATTCCCATCTCGATGCCGGTCACCAAGGCCGGCGGCAAGGTCGCCGTCATCTTCGCTGCCATCGAGCTGGACCGCATCGCCGACTCCTTCGAGGCAGAACGCATCAAGCCCCGCGGCACCATCGCCTTCATCCGGACCGACGGCCTCTTCCTCTTTCGCAGCCCGATGGACAGCAAAATCATTGGCAGCTCCGTTGCACAGAGCCCCATGTGGACCCAGCACATGGGTGCCAATCCCAGGGGCAACTACCTGACCGGTGTCAGCCCCGTCGATGGCATGGCCAGGGTTGTCACCTACATGCGTGTGCAGGACTACCCCCTGGTGGTCGCCGTCTCGACTGCCCTGGACGACCTGCTGGACAGCTGGCGCAAACACACCGCCGTGGTCGTGATCGTGGCCTTGACGCTGACGGTTCTGACCATGATGCTCGGTTCCATCGTGCTGCGCACGATGAAAAAGGAAGAGCTGGCCCGCCACGAGCTTGAGCACCTGATGCTGACCGACCCGCTCACCGGGGTCGGCAACCGCCGGATGCTGGAACTGCGGCTGGATGACGAGATCCTGCGCGCGCAGCGCTACAAGCGAGACCTGACGGCCGCCTACTTCGACCTGGACCATTTCAAGCAGGTCAACGACAACCACGGCCACGATGTCGGTGACGCGGTGCTGCGCCTGGTCGCCGACAGCCTGGGCGCCAATCTGCGCCAGAGCGACCATGTCGCTCGCCTGGGGGGCGAGGAGTTCGTGATCCTGCTGACCGAGACTGGGATTGATGCCGCCTTCATCCTCGTGGAACGCATGCGCGCCGCTGTTGCCGCCTTGAACATTCCCGGCCTGCCGCAACACATCACCATCAGTGCGGGGCTTGCGCAATGGCATGACGGCGAGAATGCTGAATCCCTGCTGCGTCGTGCCGACCAGGCCCTTTATCGGGCCAAGGCATCGGGCCGCGACCGCGCTGTTGCCTCAAAGGACGCCTGAGCCTGGCATAACCGGACTCCCGGCAGGGTCGCCGCCCTGTGGTTTTTGATCTACATCAAGGATGGCAAAATGACCTCGTGCCACCTCCACGGCACGCAGGGAGACAGAGACTGTGAGAGTGAACTCCAGCTTTGGGATCAAGGTGCTGGCCGCCTTTGTGACGGCGATGCTGATCCTGGCGGGGCTGGCGGCGACCACCTGGCACGTCGCAAGCAATGCCCGTCAGGCGGTCGAATGGGTGAACCATACGCATGCGGTCGTGGACAGCCTCGTGCGTGTACGAGCCCATACCCTGCAAATCGAGTTCAACACCCAGAGCTTCCGGATCTCGGGCGATCCCGCCCGGCTGGTCGATCGCGATGAATCGATCGCCAGGCGTGAACTGCACCTGGACCGGATCCGGCAGCTGACGGCCGATAACCCCGCCCAGCATGCACGCTGGACGCAGCTTCGCAAGGTCGTCGACGAACGCCTCGCGATCTCCCGGCAGGTGGAGCACCTGCGCAAGACCCAGGGGCAGCAGGCCGCCAGTGCCTACGTGGCCACCGCCCCGCTGGAGGAGACCCGCAACCGCACCTACGCACTGCTGCGCGAGATGGAGAGCGAGGAACAGCGCTTGCTGCAGACCCGCAATGCCCTGTACGAGGAGGCCAGCGAACGCATGGCGACCGTGGGCGCGCTGGTCACCACCCTGCTGCTGGTCTTGCTGGGCGCCACCCTGGCGCTGATCCGGCGCCAGCTGAATGAGACCGAGGCCAGTCGCCGCGCCATGGCGCAAAGCGAAGAAGACCTGGCCACCACCCTGTACTCGATCGGCGATGGCGTGCTGGTCACTGACGTGCGCGGACGCGTCACGCGTATGAACCCCGTGGCCGAACGCCTGACCGGATGGACCCAGACCCAGGCCTTGGGACATCTGGCCCAGGAAGTGTTTCAGATCGTGCATGAGGACACAAGGGAACCGGCCGAGATGCCGGTGGACACGGTTCTCGTCACGGGAGAACCACAAGGTCTCGCCGACATGACCTCGCTCATCGCGCGCGACGGCAGCGAATGCCCGATCGCCGACAGCGCATCCCCCATACGCGATGCCAAAGGCCAAATCAGGGGCACGGTACTGGTCTTTCGCGACGTGACCGCGGAACGCGTTGCCCAACGCCTGACCCAGCAGCAGAACGAATTGCTGGAGCAGCGGGTGCTGCAACGCACCAGCCAGTTGCAGGAAGCGGAAGACCATCTGTACAGCATCATTGGCGGCGTTCCTGCACTGATCGCTTACGTCGACGCGGAGCAGCGGTACGTCTACGCTAACCACCTCTATCGCGAACGCTTCGCCTCCGGGGGCGACATCACCGGACGCACGGTGCGCGATGTCGTGGGCGAAGCACGTTATGCCATCGCTGGCGCCCCACTGGACCGGGCATTGCAGGGCGAAGATCAGCGCTTCGACTGGCAACCCGCGGCAGGGCTCTGGCAGACCAGCAATTATGTCCCGCGGCGGGACGCCAGCGGGCAGGTGGTCGGCTGCTATGTGTTGGGCACCGACATCACCGAACGCAAACGGGCCGAGGCCGAAATCGGCAAGCTCAATGCCGAACTGGCCAGACGCCTCGACGATCTCGAGCACACCGGTCGTGCCTTGCGAACGCTGAGCGCGGGCAACCGCGTCATGGTACGCGCCACTCAGAAGCTGGATCTGCTCACCAATATGTGCGAGGTCATCGTCAGCCGCGGTGGCTACCGTTTTGCCGCGGTCTGGTACTGCAACGACGACGAGGAGCGTTCCATGCGCCTGATGGCCCAGAGCGGCTACCCCGACGGCAGCGAAATGCTGGCCGCCCATGCTCCAAGCTGGGCCGACAACGAACGCGGCCGCAGTGTGGTCGGCACGGCCGTCCGCACAGGCCAGCCCAGCGTTGCACGCGACCTGCTCGACAGCCCGGCATACACGCCCTGGCGCACCCGCCTGTTCGGCGTGGCAGCCGGCCTGGCCTGCCCGCTGCACGTCGGCGGACGGGTGATCGGCGCCCTGGCCATCTATTCGAACGATGAAGCGGCCTTCGGCGAAGCTGAGCTCGAATTGCTGACTGAACTGGCTGAAGACCTGGCCTTCGGCATCGGCACCATGCGCGCGCGCATGGAACAGCAGCGCATGCAGGAAGCCATGCGGCACCTGACCCACCACGACGCCCTGACCGGGCTGGGCAACGAGACACTGTTCACTGAATTGCTTACGGCGGCCATCGAGGACGGCCTGCGCTCGGGGCGGCATTTCGCTGTGCTGCAGACCAATATCGAACGCCTGAGCGAGATCAACGACGCGCTCGGCTTCAGCCACGGCGACCAGTTGCTGCGCGAATTCGCCGCACGCCTGCGTGGGGCCGCCCCGGCCGGGGCCAGTGTCGTGCGGCTGCGCGGTGACGAATTCGCCATCCTGCTGCCTGGGGGCCAGGCCGAAGCCGCCAGCCTGGGGCAGCGCGTCAGCGAGGTGCTGGCGCAACCCTTCGCCGTCGCCGACCTGGCACTCGACGTGGCGGTGCGTATCGGCGTGGTTGTCTTCCCGGAACACGGCCTCAATACGCACGACCTGTTCCGGCACATGGACATGGCCGTGCGCCAGGCCAAGATGTGGGGCACCGGCTATGCCGTCTTCGATCCCCTGCAAGACCCCAACCCGACCGAGCGCCTGAATGTCGCGGGCGAGCTGCGCCGCGCCATCGAGGGCGGCGACCTGGAGCTCTACCTGCAACCCAAGGTCGAGATGCCCAGTGGCCGCATCTGCGGCGCAGAGGGCCTCGTGCGCTGGCGGCACGCCACGCGCGGCATGATCCCACCAGGCGAGTTCATCGGCCTGGCCGAGCGCACCGGCTTGATCCGGCCGCTGACCGAGTGGGTGATGGAAACGGCCTTCCGGCTCAACCATGCCTGGGCAGCTCGCGGCTGTGCACTGCCCATCGCCGTCAACCTCTCGGCGCGCAACCTACGCGACGAAAGCCTGCTGGAGAGGATCAAGCAGCTGCAGGCCACCTGGAGCCTGCAACCCGGACTGCTGGAAATCGAGCTAACCGAAAGCGCGGTGATGGACGATGCCGAGTTCGCGTTGCGTGTGCTGCACGGCCTGCGTGCACAGGGCATCCCTCTTTACATCGACGACTTCGGTACGGGTTATTCCTCGCTGAGCTACTTGCAGAAGCTGCCCGTGGACTACATCAAGATCGACCAGTCCTTCGTGCGCGACATGCCAGTCAACAAGGACTCTCAACTGATCGTGCGCTCCACGATCGACCTGGTCCACGACATCGGCCGCAAGGTGGTGGCCGAGGGCGTGGAAACTCGCCAGCACTGGGAGCAGCTGGCCGCGCTGGGCTGTGACATCGCCCAGGGGTATTACATCGCCCGGCCCATGCCGGCCGAGGCCTTCCAGGCCTGGGTCCAGGACTACCAGCCTCCGCCCGAACGTAGTTGAACCAGGCCCGGGCCTATCGTCCCTATAAAGTACAGGGGACAAATTTGCTGCGGCCGGGAGCTGTATGGAACAATTCCCCGAGCCGTCACCATGTGGTGGTACAAAAATTCAAGAATGCGGCCCCCTTAAGCCAGGGCGGTCTCACCACGCAGGGACATATGCAGGAAACACTCACCGTTCAATCGTTTTCGGGTCTTGCCGCCCTGGAACAATTGGGAGAACGGATCGATGCGTTGAACCACCTGTCGGCTCGGCCGAATCCCTATCTTTCCGCCGGCTTTGTGCGCTGTTTCAGCCTGTACAACGAGGATGCCCTCGACGGTGATGCGCTGCGGCTCTACACCGTCTGGGAACAGGGCCAGTTGATCGGCTGCCTGTCACTGCGACAGATGGAGGACCGGTTCGGGCCGCTGCGCGCTGCGCGCCTCTGTTTTCCAGCCTCCGTCGCCAACGAACAGCTGGGCATGCTGTGCGCACCGGGCGATGAAGAGCGTGTGGCCAACGCGCTCGTCCACCACCTGCGCGACTGCGAGCCCCGCCTGGGCATGCTCGAGCTCGTGGGTCAGCGCCCCGATAGCACCTTGTACAAGGTGTTGCGCCAGGCCGCCGATGCGCGATTCCGGGTGCGCGAATTTGAAGAGCCTCCCTACAATGAAATCTCCATCACCTGGCCGGATCTGGAGAGCTACTTCCGCGCACTGTCCTCGTCCTGGCGTCGCAATGTGGCGCGTTGCGCGCGTCTGCTCGTGGCCGCCGGCGAGCCCGAGATCGTGTTTGCCGAAGGCGCCCAGGCCACCAGCGCCTGGTTCGACGCCTACCTGGAGCTGGAAAGTCGCAGCTGGAAGCACAACACCCCCGCAGCCATCGTCGGCGATGCGCACAGGGCTGAGCGCTTCCGGCAGCTCATGGCAGGCCAGGGCGGTTTCGCACCATCATTCATCGGCATCCTGATCGACGGCTTTCTGGTGGCCGGCACGATGAACGGCTCCAACACCGACGCCCCGGCCCAGGCCCGGGGGGTGTGGGGTTTTGAAATGGCCTACGACCTCAGCTATGCCGATCTGGGCCCGGGCATCCTGCTGGACCTGCTGCTCGTGCACACTGCCATTCAGCGCCAGGAAAGATTCGTCAACCTGCTGAACGGCTTTTCCGACTACAAGCGTCGCTGGAAGGCAGAGGTGTTTGTCGTGAAAAAGGTGCAGATGATCCGCCGCTGGAGCCTGCACAACTTGCGCGGAACCGTCGGTGACCTGATCCGCTTCCTGCGCAGCAAATTCGCCCGCACGCCGGTGACAGGCGGCAATGCGCAGGAACGGGACAGCACGGACCGCAGCAAGCCCAGCCATGTCCGCCCCGATCGGTCACAGGCGAAGGCCATGGCCGTGCAGGCGTTGGCCTATACCGGCCCCGGCATCCAGCGCCTGGGCCGCGCCCGCATAGACGAGCTCCTGCCTTTTGAGACCCTGCAGGACAGGTAGCCACCGGCCGCAAAACGGCGCAGATAATGACAGGGCCCGTCCCGCCCATCGGAGTCTGCATGAACCGCTACCCTCATCCCGAGCTCAAGGACTTGCCCGAGGACATCCGCGCCAGGATCCTCGAAGTGCAGGAGAAGGCCGGCTTCGTGCCCAACGTCTACCTGGCACTGGCCCGTCGCCCGGCCGAGTGGCGGGCCTTCTTCGCCTACCACGATGCCCTCATGCTCAAGGAGGAAGGCAGCCTGAGCAAGGGCGACCGCGAGATGATCGTCACCACCACCAGCGCAGCCAACCGGTGCCTCTACTGTGTGGTGGCGCACGGCGCGCTCTTGCGCATCTATGAGAAAAAACCCCTGGTGGCCGACCAGGTGGCGGTGAACTACCGCAAGGCCGACATCTCGCCGCGCCAGCGTGTCATGCTGGACTTCGCCATGAAGGTCTGTCAGCGTTCGCACGAGGTCGAGGAAGCCGACTTCCAGGCCCTGCACGCGCAGGGTTTTTCCGACGACGACATCTGGGACATCGCCGCCATCACAGCCTTTTTTGGCCTGTCCAACCGCATGGCCAGCTTCAGCAACATGCTGCCCAACACCGAGTTCTATCTGATGGGTCGTGTGCCCCGGGACCGCAAATCCTGATGAATCCGTGAAGAAATTCGACGGTGTATCGACCCGCCGCTCCTAGAATCGGTCCTCCACTCCAGTCCGGGATTCCCACATGATTTTCGTCACCGGCGGCGCAGGCTACATCGGCAGCCACACCTGCATCGAACTGCTGCAGGCAGGCCATGAGGTCACGGTCTACGACAACTACTCCAACAGCAACCCGGAATCCATCCGGCGTGTGGAGCAGATCACCGGCCGTTCGGTGCACGTCGTGCAGGGCGACATCCGCGACAAGGCGGCGCTCACGGCCGCCCTGCGCAGCAGCCAGGCCGCTGCGGTGATCCACTTTGCCGGGCTCAAGGCCGTTGGCGAGTCCGTGGCCCAGCCGCTGCATTACTACGACAACAATGTGGTCGGCACGGTCCGCCTGCTGGAGGCCATGGGCGAGACCCAGGTGCGCAAGCTGGTGTTCAGTTCCTCCGCCACCGTCTACGGCGACCCGGTTCGCCTGCCCCTCACCGAGGACCACCCCCTGTCGGCCACCAACCCCTATGGCCGCACCAAGCTGATGATCGAGGACATCCTGCGCGACCTGTACCGCAGCGACGAGACCTGGCGCATCGGCATCCTGCGTTATTTCAACCCCATCGGCGCGCATGTCAGCGGCCGCATTGGCGAAGACCCGCAGGGCATCCCCAACAACCTCATGCCCTATGTGAGCCAGGTGGCCGCGGGCCGGCGTGACAAGCTCCAGGTCTGGGGCCGGGACTACCCCACCCCGGACGGCACGGGCGTGCGCGACTTCATCCACGTTGTCGACCTCGCCATCGGTCATGTCAAGGCCCTGGCCTACCTCGACCGGCAGGCCGGCTGCACGGCCTTCAACCTGGGCACCGGCAAGGGCTACAGCGTGCTGGAACTGGTTCGGGCCTTCGAGAAGGCCAGCGGCCGGGCCGTGCCCTACCAGTTCGCAGCGCGCCGACCTGGGGATGTGGCCTCTTCCTACGCTTCACCGGAACTCGCCGCGCGCCTGCTCGACTGGCATCCCCAGCGGGGCCTCGATGACATGTGCGTCGACAGCTGGCGCTGGCAACAGGGCAACCCCGAGGGCTATAGGAACACGCAAGCATAAGTAGTCCCCGCAGTACGGCCTACAGCGCGCGAAACAGGGCTGAGCGCCCTCCTGTTCACGAGGCAATCTCTTGCCGTATGCGTGAACTATGCACTGGAAGATTCCAGTGCGCAGGAGTATGCTTGATTCCAGTCACACAAGGGAACTCCTTCGATGTCCTCTCTCTCAGAAGGACATCCCCCCTGCATTCGAGTCCGGCCTGAGCCAGACCGAGCTTCGGGAAGCATTGATGGCGATCCGATACCTATTTAGCCTCCTCTTCAGTCTCGCACCCGGCCTGGCGGCTGCACAGCCGTCCCTCCCCGCCCCCCAGCCACTTACATCGGTTGCCTTCCACTACGGCGCCCAAACGCCCTGGGATGAACTCAGGGCGTTCGACTTGGCCATCGTCGAGCCTGACCATCTACCGGCCGGCCCGTTGCCCGACCTCGGCCACACGCGCCTGGCCGCCTATATTTCCCTGGGCGAGGTCCAGCCTACACGGGCTTACGCAGCGCGCCTGCCCGCTGCCTGGTTACGCGGCGAGAACAGCGCCTGGGGCAGCCGGCTCATCGACCAGAGCCAGCCTGGCTGGCCGGACTTTTTCGCCGAGCAGGTCGTGGGGCCGCTATGGCAGCGCGGCCTGCGCACCTTCTTTGTGGACACGCTCGACTCCTACCAGCTCTTCGCGCGCACGGACGAGGAGCGTGCGGCACAGGAAGCCGGCATGGTGGCCGTGGTCCGTGAGCTCGCGCGGCGCTACCCTAGCATCCGCCTGGTCTACAACCGCGGCTTCGAGATCCTGCCCCAGACCCACGAGTGGGTGGATGCTGTCGCCGCCGAATCCCTGTTCCGCCGCTACGACGCCGCCAGCAAGAGCTATGTGCCCGTGCCCGAAGCCGACCGGACCTGGCTGCAGGCGCGCCTGCGCGAGGTGCGGGAGCGCTACCGCCTCCCGGCCATCGCCATCGACTACGTGCCCCCCGCCCAACGCGAACTGGCCCGCGAAACCGCGCGCGCCATCCAGGCCCTGGGCTTCGTGCCCTGGGTGGCCACGCCCGCGCTCGACACCCTGGGTGTGAGCTCGGTCGAGGTCATGCCCCGCAAGGTGCTGGTGGTGCACAGCCCGGTGGCCAATGAATTCGATCTGCGTCGCAGTGACCCGGTAGTCTTCGGGTCCCTGCCTTTGCAGCATCTGGGTTATGTGCCCGAGTTCATCGATTCCTCGCAGCTGCCGGGCCAGCCCCTGGCAGGGCGGTATGCAGGCGTTGTGGTCTGGCTGGGTCATACACCTGAATCGACCGAACGCGAACGCCTGCTGGCCTGGCTCGAACAACAGAACAGCGATGGCCTGGCGCTGAGCTTCGTCAACCAGATCGGTTTCCTGTTCGGCAGCCCGCTGGCAAGCCGGCTGGGGCTCACGCCCGGCGCGTCGCCCGTCGACCTGTCACGGGTGGAGATCGAGCGACAGGATGCCTTGCTGGGCTTCGAGAGCCGCGTGCGGCCTCCGGCCGATGGCTTCTTTGCGCTGAAGCTGGAAGGCGGCACCCCGCTGCTGACACTGCGCCGGGGCCAGGCGCGCCAGGTGGCGGCCGCCTTGACCCCGTGGGGCGGGTATGTGATCGATCCCTATGCGGTCACCACGGTGCCCGGCACCGACAGCGGCAACCGTTGGGTCATCAACCCCTTCGAGTTCTTCCGCCGCAGCCTGCGCCTGCCCGACATGCCCGTACCCGACGTGACCACCGAAAGCGGCCGGCGCATGCTGCTGATCCACATGGACGGCGACGGTTTCGTGAGCCGCAGCGAACTCCCGGGCAACCAGCTGGCCGGGGAAGTGCTGCGTGACCGCGTGGTGCGGCGCTACCCCCTGCCCATGACCCTCTCGGTCATCGAGGCCGAACTCTCGCCCCAGGGCCTGTACCCGGCACTGTCGGCGCAGGCGGAAAAGACCGCACGCGAGATCTTCAGTGCCCCGCACGTGGCCATCGCCTCGCACAGCTACACCCACCCCTTCAACTGGTCGCAGGCCAGAGCACAGGCCGGCCAGGACGAGGGCGAAGAGGGTTACCACCTCAAGCTGCCCGGCTACCGCTTCGACTTGCAGCGCGAGATCGAAGGCTCGGTGCGCTACATCGAAAGCCGCCTGGCGCCAGCGGGCAAGAAGGTCGAGCTGTTCCTGTGGACCGGGGACTGCGTGCCCGGTGCCGATGCCGTGGAATGGACGCAGCGCATCGGCCTGCTCAACATGAACGGCGGCGACACCACCGCCACCCGCAGCTATCCGACGCTCACGCGGGTGGAAGGCCTGGGTCTGCCACGCGGGCACGGCTATCAGGTCTTTGCACCCAACCAGAACGAGAACGTCTACACCAACAACTGGCGCGGCCCCTATCACGGCTTCGACCGCGTCATCGAGACCTACGAATTCACCGAGAAGCCGCGCCGGCTCAAGCCCATCAACCTCTATTTCCACACCTACCTGCTGACCAAACGCGCCGGCATGCAGTCCTTCGAACGCATCATGGCCTACACGCAGGGTCAGGAGACCGCACCCGTGCACGCGGCCGACTACGCGCGCAAGGTGCAGGATTTCCAGCGCCTGGTCGTGGCACGCACGGCCGAGGGCTGGCGCATCCGCGGCGCGACAGACCTGCGCACCCTGCGCCTGCCCGCAGCCCTGGGGCAGCCCGACCTGGCGCGCAGCCGTGGCGTGGCCGGCTACCGTGACGGAGCCGAAGGGCTTTACGTCCATCTGGCGAATGCGGCGGCCGAACTGGTGCCGGCTGCAGACAGTCTGGCGGCACCGCGGCTCGTGTCGGCCAATGCACGCATCAGCGCCTATAGCGTCGAAGGCAACGTGCGCCGCTGGACGCTTGAAGGCCAGGTCCCACTGGAATTCACCCTGGCCGACGCCGAGACCTGCCACGTGCGTGTGGCAGGTCGCGAACTGCAGCCCCAGCGCCGCCAGGCCTCCCTGTCTCACTACGCCCTGCCAGCCCATGCTGCCCGCCCGCTCGAAGCGATATGCCAGCGTTGACGGGGACATACCCCGTGAGCACCTGACCAGCGGCTGGCAGCTGCTGCTTATCCTGCTCGTGGTGCTGACCCTGTTCTATCTGGTTTACCCGCGCCGCGCCCTGGTACAGCGCCTGTACGACCAGGAGCCGCTGG
The DNA here is from genome assembly GCF_059415585.1 of Hylemonella sp. GW821-FHT10B10. Lineage (NCBI taxonomy): Bacteria > Pseudomonadati > Pseudomonadota > Betaproteobacteria > Burkholderiales > Comamonadaceae > Hylemonella > Hylemonella sp. GW821-FHT10B10. Next base: position 1,952,124 of record NZ_JBWKNN010000001.1, read on the forward strand.
ACGAGCTGTCGCTGTCCTATGTGCAGAACCTGTTGCGCGCCGACACCCGCAACTTCGACGCCAAGCTGCTGATGACCCGCCACCACGTGCAGGACCTGGAGCCGCGCGGGCTCGAGATCCTGGTGCGCGACTACATACGCAGCAGCGATCCGCGCCAGCGCCAGCTCGCACGCGAGCTGCAGATCAAGGCCTTCGAAGGGCAGCTGCGCGAAGACCTCACCCCGGAGATGCGCGCAGCGCTGCGCGCACGGCTGCAGGACGCCCTGAACGATCTGCCGGACATCCCTCCCCTGCCAGCGGCGCTGGCCCAGGGTTACGCCTCGCTGGCCTTCCGGCTCGATCTGCCGGTGCTGGGCGAGCGCCTGCTGCAGCCTCTGCTCAAGAGTCTCTCGGCCGGTGCGCTCGAGGGCCTGGGCCACAGGGCGCAGGCCCGCCAGGAATACCGGCTGGCATCCCACCTCTTCCTGCTCGCGCACACGGCGAGCACCGACCGGGCCCAGGCTCGCCGGCGTTTCCAGCTCGGCCTCGACGTGCTGCTTGCCGGCGGCTTCCATGCCCTGGCCCTGCGCACGGCCGAGGAACAGATTGGGTCGCTCGTGACCGACCTGGCCACCGTACGCTACATGGTGCGGCTGGCGCTCGCCTGCGGCCAGCCCGAACGCGCGGCCTACTACGCGCGGCTGCTGGTGTACCGCGATCCCTCGCGGGAGAGGGCCGCGCGATGAAACAGCTGCGCGACGTCCTGCTGCCCCTGTTCTGCCTGGGTGCCGGTCTGGCGCAGGCACAGAGCACCGTGCCAGCGCCGGCCCCGCCGGCCGATGCGGCCGAGGTTCCGCTGCGCCGTTTCGACGAGGCCGACTACACGCTGGCCTACCAGGTCTTCATCGGCACCGGCCGGCTGGAAGACGCGATGCGCGTGGCGCGCAAGGCCGTGCTGTCCCTGCCGCGGGACCGGGACTGGCGCCGCCGCCTCGCGCAGGTCGCCGAATGGCTGGGTTACACCGACGTCGCGGCCGAGCAGTGGCGCGCCCTGTTCGAGATGGGCGACCGCTCGGACGCCACGCTGACCGCCCTGGTACGCCTGGCGCCCTCACTGGCCCAGCCCTCCGATGCGCTGCCGCTCTGGACCTGGCTCGCGCGCCGCGGCCGTCTCACGCCGGCCCAGTGGGACGACATCTACTGGCAGTTCGAGAACTCCTCCGAACCCCTGCGCGGCTCGGTCTTTTTCGAGGAGCAGTACCGCGCGCACGGCCAGCTCCGGCTGCTCGAACATGCGGCCCGACTGGCGGAAAACGCGGGCGATGACGAGCGCGCGCTGGCCTTGTACCAGGAGCGCGTCAAGGGCTCGCCGCTGTCCATCGAAGCCCTGCTGCGCGCCACCTTTCTGCACCTGCGTCGCGACCGCTTGGAGGATGCGCTCACCCTGATGCGTGCGAACGCCACTCGCGTGCCTCCGCAGGAGCAGGAGTTCTGGCGTCTGCTGGGCCAGGTGGCCTGGGAGTCTGGCGACTACCCGACGGCGACGCAGGCCTACGCACTGGGCATCGGCGGGCCCCAGTCCGGGCTCGGCGACTGGACACGCCTGATCTATCTGACCCGCCAGCAGCAGCCGCGCCGTGCCGCCGAACTGGCTCTACAGACATGGCAGCGCTTTGGCAGCGTGGACCATCTGCAGCAAGCCCTCGAGATCTACGCCAGTCTTGGTGATCTTCGGGCCCAGGGGCGCATTTACGACAGCCTCGACGACCGCGCCCGCAGCCGCGCGCAGGGGCAGATCGCCTTCCTGCTCGGCCGCGCACAGTACCACCAGCGGCAGCAGCAACCCACGGCAGCCTGGGCCGATCTCCAAAAGGCCATCAAGCTCGGGCCGCGTGACGAAAACACCGTGCTGACCCTGTTGTGGTTCCTCATCGATGCCGGTTGGCAGCGCGAGCTGCGCCAGATGCTGGCGCGTTACGAAGAACAGGCCCGTGGCACGCCCCTGCTCTGGCCTGCCTACGCGGCAGGCCACCAGCTGCTCGGGCAGGCCCGCCTGTCTGGGGCCTGGTACCGCAAGGCCCTGGCCCGCGCGCCGGAGGATCCGTTGCTGCTCGCCGCCTACGCCGACGTGCTCGAACAGCAGCAACGCCACGCCCAGGCCCAGCGCATGCGCCAGCAGGCCTGGCAGCGCATGGAATCCCTGCGCAGGGCTCAGGGCGATGCCCAGGCCTGGAAGCAGCGGCCCGAGTTCCGGGTCTGGCTGCAATCCTGGCTGCGCCAGCACCCGGGCGACCCCAGCCTGCGCTTCATGCGCCAGACCCTGGAAGAACTGCGCGGCCTGGAACCCGCCGCGGACCGTCAGGCCAGCGACGAACTGGTTCTGGCCTGGACACTGGTGCGCGAACAGCCCGACAGCGCGGGCCGCTGGGCCTGGGAGCGTTATCTGCGCCTGGGCCGTCCCCTGCCCGCACCCACGGCCAACCAGATTGCCCTGATGCGCAACGACCGCGTGGCCGTCGAGGCCCTGCTCGACGCACCCGACCGCCCCCTGCCTGCGGCCAGCCGCGTGGAGTCGGCCGTGATGACAGGCCGCACGTCGCTGGCCGTGAGCACTGCCTTCCAGGACATGGGACGCGAGGACGAGAGCGGTATCCTGCACGACCGCTTCCGCCAGAATGCAGTCGGGCAGGCCCATTACGTGGAGACCCGTGTCTTCAGCGACGACTTCGACCTGGTCAAGCGCCAGGGTGTGGAGTTCGGCGCACGGCTCACGCTCAACGCGCGCCTGCAACTGCTGCTGGGTTGGGCGCAGCTCCGGCAAAGCACCTCCAACACGGACCTGGGCAGTCTGCTGTCCGACAGCGACCGGCTGAACAGTGCCGAATTGCGCTGGAAGACCCTGCAGCAGGAAACCCGCTTTGCGCTCACCCAGCGCACGGCCATGGCCGAGGTGCGGGGCCTGCGCCTGCAGCACTACGGGCGCTGGTCACAACGCCTGAACTACGAATTCGAACTCGTGTCCAAGGGCGAGGCGCTCAACAGCCTGCCGTTGCGCACCGCTGGCTACGCGGACAGCCTCTCGGCCGGCGCGAGCTACGCGCTGGACCAGGCCCTCTACCTGCGCGCCAGCGCACGACAGAGCAGCTTCTACACCCAGTACGACGACTACCTGAGCCGCGGCCTGTCCACCCATCTCGAAACCGGCTACCGTCTGCGCAGTGTCTACCCCGACTGGCGCCTGCGGCTGTACTGGCAGAACCAGGGCTATACGCGCGACGGCAGCCTCTCGACTGCCACGGTGCAGCGCCTGTCCCCCGACCTGCAAAACGGCATCAACGCAGGCACGCTGGACGGTGTGGGCTACTTCATCCCGCAGGACAGCGCCACGCTGGGCGCCTGCCTGAGCGGCGGGGACAACCTGGGCGGGCAGAGCCTGCAGAATGGCTACAGCCGCGCCTGGCGACCCTATGCCGACGTCTGCCTGCTCAACAACTCGGTCGTGGGTGCGGGTTACGAGAGCGCGCTGGGCCTGGCCGGGGCGGTGATCGGCGCCGACCAGCTGGCATTGCAATGGCAGGCCAGTGCAGGCAACATCCCAGGCGGATCCGCCACGCACACAATTTCTCTTCGTTACCGACTTTATTTCTAGAAGCGACTACCATGAAAACCATGAAACTGCACCGTCTCCTGTGGCTGGGTCTGCTTGCCGCGCTGCTGTCCGCCTGCGCGGGCACCAGCTCCATCGTGGGCGACCCCACGCTCAGCAGCAAGGCCGCCTGGGTCCTGCTGCCCATCGTCAACAACACCGAGACGCCGCAGGCCGGCCTCTCGGCCGAAGCACTGGTCGAGCACCATCTGCGCGCACGCGGCGTGCAGGAGCTGCAGCGTTACCCGGCCACCCTGGCGCGCGACAGCCTGTTCGAGCCGGCCGAGCGCAAGCAGGCCGAGGAAGCCCTGCAGTGGGCCCGCGCCCAGGGCGCGCGCTACGCCATCACGGGCAGCGTGGAAGAGTGGCGCTACAAGGTGGGCCTGGACGGCGACCCCGTCGTCGGCCTGACCCTGCGTGTGATCGACCTGGGCAGCAACCGCGTGGTCTGGAGCGCCTCGGGCTCGCGCAGCGGCTGGTTGCGCGAAGGCCTGTCCTCGGTGGCACTCAAGCTGGTCGGTCAGTTGGTCGGGGGCCTGAAGCTGGTCGAATCGACTGGCGCGGCCACGCCGCAGGACGGCGCACGACGCGGCTCCTGATCGCTTCACCGGCCCCTGGAAACGCCGCGACACGATGCCCCATCCCCTGCCCCCGACCTCGCTACTGAAGCGCCTGCGCCATCGCATCACGCGGGGACTCCAGTTCATCCCGGAACTGCTGGGCCCGATGGCCCAGTGGATCGAGATCCTGCTGATCCCCGCACTGGCCTGTGCGCTCGCCTGGCTGTTCGCGCCGCAGGATCCGATGCTCACGCGCGCACTCTTCCCCTGGATCTGGTTCGCCCCCACGCTGGTCTCGCTGCGCTACGGCGTCATGCCCGGCCTGGTGGCTTGCGTGCCCCTGATCGTGAGCTGGTTCGTCGCCGACCAGCTCCTGCGCCTGCCCGATGTGTTCGGACTCGAGTATTTCTTTCCTGGTGCCCTGCTGGTGCTGTTGTGCGGCGAATTCAGTGACGTCTGGCGTGACCGCGCTGCGCGCCTGGACGAAGCCAACGTCTACCTGGCCGAACGGCTCTCGCGCATCACGAAGCGCCACCTGCTGCTCAACCTGTCGCACGACCGGCTCGAGCACGAAATGCTCTCGCGCCCCAACTCCCTGCGCGACGCGCTGGTCCGGCTGCGCCTGCTGGCCTCGGCGGCGCCCACTGGCGATCCTGTGGAACAGGCCTGGCCCGGGGCCGGCGAGCTGTTGAACCTGCTGGCGCAGTACGTCAACATCGAGGCGGCCACGCTCTACGAACTTGACACCAGCCACAGCGAACCCCGGCTGGGCCCGAGCATCCGGCATCTGGGTGACCCCGAGCCCCTGCTGGCCGACGACGCGCTGCTGGCGCTTGCGCTGCAGCAGCGCGAACTGGCCCACATCGCAAGCGCGGACACCAGCCTGAACCGCGAAACCCGCCAGCTCGTGGTCGCGCCGCTGCTGGCCGGCAGCGACCAGCTCGTCGGCGTGCTGGCTGTCACCCGCATGCCTTTTGTGGCCCTCAATGTCGAGAACCTGCAGATGCTCTCGGTCATCCTCGGCTACTACGCCGACTGCGTGCGCAGCGGCCCCGCAGTGCACGCAGTGCAGCAGCGCCTGCCCGGCCTGCCAGCGCAGTTTGCCGAGGAATTTGCACGCATGCGCAGCCTGCAAGGCCGCAGCGGCATGGCCAGCCACATCCTCGTCATGCGTTTTGACGGCGAGCTGCGCCGCACCATCGTGACCGAATTCCTGCGCATCAAGCGTGGGCTCGATGTCTACTGGCAGACCGAGGTGGGCAACACCTCGATCATCGCCGTGCTCATGCCCCTGGCCAGCCCGGCCGCCATGGCGGGTTTCATCCAGCGCATCGAACTGTGGCTGGACCAGCGCTTTCAGGGCAGCCTCGAAACACTGGGCGTGCAGTTGCGCCCCATCGATTTCGCCGACGAAGACCCCCTGGGCGCCCTGGTCCAGGCCCTGGGCACACCGTCGCCATGAGCAGCACCACGACCTACCTCCCCTGGGCGGTGCTGCCCGCCAGCGTGGAGCAGCTGTTGGCGCCGCTGGCGGAATCGACCAGCCTGCCTATCCTGGTGAGCCTGCTGTGCCTGCACAGCCTGGTCGGCCTGGTCTCGGCCATCGCCTGCCTGCACTGGATGCCCAAGCATCTGCGCCGGCCGCGCGCGCCCGCGCTGCTGCTGCTCTTCAACTTCGCCTTCATCGCCCCGGTCGTGGGCCCCCTGTGCGTGCTGGTGATCACGCGTATCTCCCTGAAGAAGGCCCGGCAGCAGGCACGCCAGGCCCAGCCCACCTCGGTCGCCCTGCCCGTGTACGACGTGCAGGGGCGTGATGCCGTGCGCAGCAGCCAGGTGGCCATCCGTTCGCGGCTGGGCGCCGAGGTGCCGGGCAATATCCGCATGCAGGCGCTGCTCACGCTGCAGGCCGTGCCCGGGCGTGTGGCCAACCCGATACTTGAAAACCTGCTGGGCGACAGCACGGACGATGTGCGCTTGCTCGCCTTCGGCATGCTCGACAGCGAGGAAAAGCGCATCTCGCAGAACATCCAGCACGAACGCACCCAGCTCGACACCGACCTCAGCCCGGCGCAGCGCTACGACTGTCTGCACCACCTGGCCGAGTTGCATTGGGAACTGGTCTACGCCTGCCTGGCCCAGGGCGAGCTGCGCCGCCACATCCTGCGCCAGGCACATGACTACCTGGAGAGCGCGCTCACCACCGGCATCGAGCCCAGTCCGGGCATGCGCATGTTGCAAGGCCGCATCCTGCTGGCCCAGGAGGATTTTGGTGCGGCCGAAGAAGTCTTCCGCCAGGCCTTATTGCAGGGCCTGCCCGCAAGCTCGGTGTTGCCCTACCTGGCGGAGATTGCCTTCGTCCACCATCGTTACGACGAGGTCCATCGCCATCTCGAAGGACTGGCCGATATCAATACCGCCGCCCGCACCACCGCCGTGGTCAACCTCTGGACCGGGCGCGAAACCGTGAGCAAAATCAGTGACCGCCACCTCCTCCCCCACCTCTGATCCCGGCGCGCGGCGCGCCGCGGAAGTCGACGTCCTGCTGCTGCTGGAAGGCACCTTCCCCTATGTGGCCGGCGGCGTTTCAAGCTGGGTCAACCAGATCATCCGGGGCTTTCCCGAGCTGCGCTTCGGCGCCATCTTTCTCGGCTCGCGCCCCGAAGACTACGGTCCTCTGCGCTACCCGCTGCCCGACAACCTTGTGCACATGGACGTGAGCTACCTCTACGACGTGCGCGAAGCGCCGCCCGTGATGCCGGTGCAGGCCCCGCCCGGCGTCATGCGCGAGGTGGAGCAGATGCACGAGCAGCTCTACAGCGACATCCGCCATCCAGAATGCCTGCGCCAGTTCTCGCACCTCATGGACGAGGCTGCACCCGGCGGCCGGCTGAGCCACGACGTCTTCCTGCACAGCCGTGAGTCCTGGGACTACATCAAGAAGAGCTACCGCCAGCGCAGCTCGGACCCCTCCTTCGTCGACTACTTCTGGACCATCCGCAACATCCACACGCCCTTCTGGCGCATGCGCGAGGTGGCGGAACGCGCGCCCAAGGCGCGCATCTACCACTCCATCTCCACGGGTTATGCGGGCATCCTGGGCCTGCTGTTGAAGCACCGCAACCAGCGCCCCTTCATGCTCAGCGAGCACGGCATCTATGTGAAGGAACGCAAGATCGACCTCTACCAGGCGCAGTGGCTCAAGGACAACCGTAGCGTGTTCGAACAGGACCCTTCGCGCCTGAGCTATTTCCGCCAGCTCTGGATCCGCTTCTTCGAGCACCTGGGTTACCTCACCTACCAGGCGGCCGACGACATCGTCGCGCTGTATGAGGCCAACCGCCAGCGCCAGCTGACCGACGGTGCCCCCGAGGAACGCACCTGCAACGTACCCAACGGCATCGACGTGGCGCGTTTCGCGCCGCTGCGCACGCAGCGCCCCGTGGCCGTGCCGCCCGTGCTCTGCCTGATCGGCCGCGTGGTGCCCATCAAGGACATCAAGACCTTCATCCGCGCCATGCGCGGCGTGGTCAACCGCATGCCCGAAGCCGAAGGCTGGATCGCCGGCCCCGAGGACGAGTCGCCCGAATACGCGCGCGAATGCCACGACCTCGTGGCCCAGCTCGGCCTGGAGGGCAAGGTCAAGTTCCTCGGTTTCCAGAAACTGACCGAGCTGCTGCCCCAGGTGGGCCTGGTGGTGCTGAGCTCCATCAGCGAGGCCCTGCCCCTGGTGATCCTCGAAGGTTATGCCGCGGGCGTGCCCACCGTTTCGACCGACGTGGGCTCCTGCCACCAGCTGGTCTACGGCCTGCCCGGCGCGGACGCGGCCATCGGCGCCTCGGGCCGGGTGGTGCGCATCGCCGACCCCGAAGCCCTGGCCGGCGCCTGTGTCGAACTGCTGAGCGACCCGGCACTCTGGCAACGCACCAGCGAGGCCGCGATCCGTCGCGTCGAGGCCTATTACTCGCAGGACATGATGTTCGGCCGCTACCGCGAGCTCTACGAGAAGAACTTCGAAAAGAGCAGTGCATGGCAGGCATAGGCTTCGAACTGCGCAAGCTGCTCAAGAAGCAGACCTACGGCGGTCTGCTGCAGGCCTACGCCTACGCCGGCATCATCAGCTCCGGCCCCTGGGTGCTGTCCATCGTCGGCATCCTGCTCATCGGTGTATTCAGTCTGAGCGCCATCGACGCGCGGGCCTCGATCAGCCAGTTCCAGGTCACGGTGACCTACCTCTTCCTGATCTCGCTGGTCCTCACCGGCCTGGTCCAGCTCTCCTTCACGCGCTACGTGGCCGACCAGATCTTCGCCAAGAACGACTCGGCCATCATGCCCAACTTCAACGGGCTGATCCTGCTGTCCATGAGTCTGAGCATCGCGCTGGCCCTGCCCGCCGTGGCTTTCCTGTTCCCCGAGCAGAGCGTGCTCTACCGCCTGCTGTTTGTCATGGGCCTGTCGGTCATGACCGCGATCTGGGTCGCCACCGTCTTCCTCACCGGCATGAAGCACTACCGCGCCATCGTGCTCATCTTCTTCCTGGGCTACACCGCCACCATCGTGCTGGCCCTGCTGCTGCGTTACGTGATCGGGCTCGAGGGCCTGCTGCTGGGTTTTGTGGCCGGCCACGTGCTGCTGCTCATGGGCATGGTCGGGCTGATCTACCGCAACTACCACTCCGACCGTTTCATCGCCTTCGACATCTGGAAGCCCGGGGCCATGTACAAGAGCCTCATGGCCTCGGGCCTGTTCTTCAACCTCGGCGCCTGGGTCGACAAGATCATGTTCTGGTATTACCCGGACACGGGCCAGGCCGTGATCGGGCCGTTGCATGCCTCGGTGATCTACGACATCCCGATCTTTCTGGCCTACCTCTCGGTCATCCCCGGCATGGCCGTGTTCCTGGTGCGCATCGAGACCGACTTCGTCGAGTACTACATCAAGTTCTACGATGCCGTACGCGAAGGCGCCACGCTGGACTACATCGAGCGCATGCGCAACCACATGGTCTATTACGTGCGCCGCGGCCTGTTCGACATCGCCAAGATCCAGGCCATCGCCGTGCTCATCACCCTGGTGCTGGGCGAATCCATCCTACGGGCGCTGGGCATCTCCACGCTCTACCTGCAACTGCTCTACATCGACGTCGTCGGCGCGGCCCTGCAGGTGGTCATGCTGGGCATCCTCAACGTGCTGTTCTACCTGGACCAGCGCCGCGCCGTGCTGCTGCTCACGGGCATGCTGCCGGTCTTCAACATCCTTTTCACGGCCATTTCCCTGCAACTCGGCGCGCAGTGGTTCGGCTACGGCTTCGCTTTCGCCATGCTGCTCACGGTGCTGCTGGGCCTGTGGATCCTCAACCGCAAGCTCGAGGCACTCGAATACCAGACCTTCATGCTGCAGTAGTTGTTGGCCTGCGCAAGCAGGCCAAAGAAAGCCCTGCACCCTCCCGTCTTGACGGGCCGGGCGCCGGAAAAGAAGAAGCAAGCCCCGTCATCGGCGCGGTTCACCGACCAGGGCATAGGGTGCCCAGAAAGCTGGATGGCCATACTGTGGCATGGCCATCACCTCCAGCATGGCCTGGCGCAAGTTCTCGGCACGTGAGCTCCGCGGCTCGCGCATGAAGTGTTCGAAGGTGCGCGTGGTCAACTGCCGGGCGCTCTCGCTTTCCACCGCCCAATGCGTGACGAGCAGACTGCGTCCGCCGGCGTACAGAAAACCTCGCGCGAGCCCGCTCAAAGCCTCCTCGGCGCGACCATCCGACGCGGCCGTGTTGCAGGCGCTAAGCACGACCCAGTCGGCGTTCAATTTGAGTCCCAGTACATCCTCCAGCAGCAGCAGCGGTCCCTGCGGGTTGCGCTGCTCACTTCCGTCCGCGGCCAGCGCCAGCGCGGGCTGCGTCAGACCAGGCAGATCACCAGCCTTCAGCCCGTGCGTGGCAAAGACAAGCACCTTCTTCTGCGCCAGCGCGCCGCTGGCATTCGCCTGCAGCACGCTGGCACGCGTGGCACGCGCGCCCAGCAGCAGATCGTGGGTGGCATCCGCCCCCAGGGCGCGCGAAATCTCCAGCAGTTCCTCGCGGGTATCGGGCAGCGCCGGAATGCCGCTGTATGCGGACGGTGATGCCGCTGGCGCTGCAGGAGCAGCGTCGACCTGCGGCGCCTCGACGCGCGCTACGACCAGATTGCGGATCTTCGCGCCCTTGGCCGCCACCCGCACGCTGTCGAACACCGGGTCACCCCAGGCCAGCAGCGCCTGTGCTGGCAACTGCCGCCGGTCGAGCCCGCGCACACTGAGCCACGACGCGACGCTGGGCACCTGGGTCAGACTGACCTCCCGGATCAGCCACGCCGGCTGCCCGTCGCCGCCGCGGCGCCGGTTTTGCAGCACCGCCAGCGGCAGTGCGGCCATGGGCCCCGACGCCGCCACGATCCAGTTGCGACGCGGCGTGAGCTCAGCGGCCAGGGGTTCCACCAGCGCCTGATAGACCTGGTAAGCCAGCGCGTCGTCAAAGGCTTGCACCTGCCCATGGGCATAACTCTCCAGGCCGCGCCGCAGACCGGTCACCCAGGTGCTCAACTGCGCATGAGGCACGGGCGCCCGATGGAACCGGGCGAGCGTGCGCCCCGCCTCCTGACGAACGGCCCAGAGGTTCACGCCCTGGGCATCCGGCATGACCACCAGCAAAGCCTCGTCATCCCCCAGCCGTGCACCGACCTCCTCGATCCGAGGCGGCAAGGGACGGACCAGTTGCTCGTATTCGGGGAAACCGGACCTGATGCGCGCCTGCAACTGGGTTCGCTGTTGCTCCAGCTGCGCCACGCGCTCGCGCATACTGGCCTCGGCGTCGGATGAGAGTAGCTGCGTAGTCCCGCCCTGCGCTTCGAGATACGTCCGCAAGCCCCGAATCTCATGCTTGGCATCCTGTTCCTGCCGCACCAGTTCGGCCAGACCCTGCGTGCCGGCCGCCATGCGCACGGCGGCATCGGCCATTGCTTCCTGTACCGCCCCGGCGCGCAGCCAGTCGGCCAGACCCAGTGCCTCCAGCACCAGGTCCTTATCGGACTGCGCTGCAGCCTCGATGTAGGTCGAGACGATGAGCTGCCTCACGTCCGGACGCATGCCGAACTGGTCCAGGTAATCGGCATTGCGCGAACTGATCAGATCGGCCACAGCTTTTTGCAGCAGTGCCAGCCCCTTGCGCCGGTTCTCGGTCCCGCCCATGTGCCACAGGCAGACGCCCTGCAAGCCCTGGGATTGGGCGACGAAGTAATGCCCTACGCCGTACAGCTGCAGATTTCCGCGAGCGACCCGCTCGAACAAGGGTGCCGCCTGGCTGTAGAGCTGATTGCCCAAGTAGACCCAGCCACGCTCGTAACGCATCAGCACGCGCCTTTGCGCCGCCTCATTGCCCTGGGCCAGGCGGTCCAGTCGCTCGATCTCCGCCAGCGCCTCGCGCCACTTGTTCTGCCCCGCCAGGGCAATCATGAGGTTGTTTCGTCGACTGAGGCGATCGGGGTCGAGCGCGTCCTTGCCCAGTCCCTCCAGGATCGCGTCGGACTTGCGCGCCAGCTGCTCGGACCGTGCGAAATCGCGCTGCGCAAACCTCAATGCGGCGGCGACGTGATAGATGCCTGCGCGGTAAGAGACTGGCAGTGCGGCCTTGGCCGCAAACCCGACATACCCTTGCAAGGTGGCCTCGGCATCCGCGAAACGCCCAGCCGCGCGCTGCGCCTGCGCCTTGCGGGCCCAGGCACCGGCCACATCCTCGGCAAGATGCTGTTGCGTCTTGGGCTGATCACCTGCGACCCGGACGGCGTAAGCCTGTTGGGCGAAGTCCAGCGAGTGTTGCGCCGCGTCGATCGATTTCAGCCAATTGCCCCTTCGCTCTTCCAGCAAGGACAACACATTGTTCAGGCGGTAGCCGCCGCGCAACAGTTCGCGTCGACGCAAGGCCCTGTTTTCCTTGTCCAGGCCTTGCTGCAGCAAGGCAAGCCCCTGGTCCAGAACGGCAACGGCTTGCGAATTGTCGTATGCCAGGAAATAGTCGTAGGCAAGATTGCCCATGTAGAAGGGCTTGTTCAGGTAGCCGGCCCCATCCGCAACTTCCTGGTGCAATGCGATGGCCTGACGGATATCGCGCCCGCGCAGCAGGTTGGCCAAATCATTGCGCACCCAACTCTGCGGAAGCAGGGGCAACGCTTCACGCAAGACACGCTCTTCCTCCACCGCGTCCGACATGCGTCGCGCTGCAAAGCTCTTTTCCCTCACCTGTCGCTCCAGATCACGCCTGCGCTGTCCAGGCACCAGGGGCTCGGCCAGGATCGCGCGCAGGCGTCGCTCATCCTCGGCGGACAGCTTCTGGAAGGATGCCTCGATGGCATCCTCCTGCGCAAAGGCCATTGAAGCCAGCAACAGCCCCATGAGCAGACCAAGCAACATCCGGCCCCAAAGACGAGGCCTGCCGGCTAGATTCATGCGATCCCCCCAATGATTCCTGTGCATGGATTAGAACGCAATCGGCTGGATCCGCAACCCGGGATCATCCCGCGCAGACCAGGCTGCGGTCCGCCAGCAGCGTGCGCCACTGGACTTGCAAAGGCATCCTGTGGCGCCTATGCTTGGAAGCCGCGCGAACTGGCTCGCCGGCGCACTTCCCCACAGGAGCATCACCATGAGGTCACTTGCACTACTCGCCGGTTCACTCGTCCTGTCGGGCGCCCAGCTTTGCTGGGCCGCCGACATCAGCCCGGCCCCGGCGGCCTCCGACGAACTGAAGCCGGCCCGTGCCCTGATCGAGAAGAAGGACTGGCCCGCCGCCGCCGATCTGCTGGCCACCTACACCCGCAGCCACCCAGGCAGCGCCGACGGTTTCAACCTGCTGGGTTACAGCTATCGCCATCTCAAGCGCTACGACGAATCGCTGGCCGCGTACAACAAGGCCCTGACGCTGGACCCGAAGCACCGCGGCGCGCACGAGTACATCGGCGAAGCCTATATCCAGCTTGGACAGCTCGACAAGGCCAAGCAGCACCTGGACGCGTTGAACAGACTCTGCTTCCTGCCCTGCGAGGAATACAGCGATCTGAAAAAATCCTACGAAACCGCGCTGCAAGCGCGCGGCAAGTAAGGTCGGCTCAGCCCGGAGTCAGAAGGTCTCCCAGTCGTCGTCCCCGGCCTTGGCGACCTTCACGACTGCGGGCTTGGGGGCGACCGCCAGCGTAGGCGGCGTGGCCGTAGCGGCCTTGGGTGTCGATGCTCTCTTCATCGCTGCGGGCGTTGGCGCTGCGGCGCGACGAGCCACAGGCGACACGGCGCTGGCGGAGCCCATTTCCTCGCTCCCCAGACGGAATACCGACACCACCTGCGCCAGGCTCTGGGCTTGTTCGCGCATGCTGTTGGCGGCGGCGGCGCTTTCCTCCACCAGGGCCGAGTTCTGCTGCGTCATCTGGTCGAGCTGTGCAACGGCCTGATTCACCTCGGCAATGCCCTGGCTCTGCTCGGCGGCGGCCGTATGTATCTCGGCAATGATGTCGTTGACCCGTTTGACCGAAGTGACGATCTCGCCCATGGTCTGGCCGGCATCGGCCACCAGGCGGGTACCACTCTCCACCTTTTCCACCGAAGCACCGATCAGGGCCTTGATCTCCTTGGCCGCTTCGGCACTGCGGCCCGCCAGGCTGCGCACCTCGCTGGCCACCACGGCAAAACCCCTGCCCTGTTCCCCGGCACGGGCGGCCTCCACAGCCGCGTTGAGCGCAAGGATGTTGGTCTGGAAGGCAATGCCATCGATGGTGCCGATGATGTCGCTGATCTTCTTGCTGCTGGCATTGATGTCGTCCATGGTGCTGACCACCTGCGACACCACCGCCCCACCGCGCCCCGCCACTTCGGCCGCTGAGGACGCGAGCTGGTTGGCCTGTCTGGCGCTGGCCGAGGTCTGTTGCACCGTGCTGGTCAGCTCCTCCATGGACGAAGCGGTCTGCTGCAGGTTGCTGGCGGTCTGCTCAGTGCGATGCGACAGGTCGGCGTTGCCTTGTGCGATCTCGCTGGATGCGGTGGCGATGCTGTCGGTAGCACCGCGTACTTCGGCCACCAGCTTGCGCAGCGAGGCCACCATCTGCCCGAGGCCGTCCATGATGCTGCCCGGCTGAGCCGGCGGCAGGTCCACCGCCAGATTGCCCTTCGCAACTTCGGACATGGCCTCATAGGCCACGCCTGGCTCACCGCCGATCTGGCGGATGACCGAGCGGAACACCACTCCGCCGATGCCCCCGATGATCAGCAGCGCCACCAGCATCTCCACGCCGCCGAGGATGATCTGGCGGCGCACCATGGCATCGAGGTCGTCGGTGTACAGTCCCGAGCCCACCATCCAGTTCCAGCCGTCCACCTTGATAACGTACTGCAGCTTGGGCACGGGCACGGTGGTGCCGGGGCGCGGGAAATTGGTGGGCACGAAGGCCTTGCCGTCACGGCTGTTTTTCATGCCATCCATCAGGGCCACGATGATGTCCACCCCGGAGCCATCCTTGATCTTGCCGATCATGTTCTGGCCGTTCCATTCGCGACGGATCGGGTGCATCACACCCACGCCGTCCAGCGTCCAGACATAAAAATACTCGGTCTTGCCCTCCGGGCCGCCGTAACGCGACAGACCCACGGCTTCAGCCGCCGCCTTCTGCGCCTCGGCCACAGGCATGGCGCCCGAGGCAGCCAGGGCCTGATAGCCAGCCACGATGCCGTGGGCTGCCTGGACCGCGGTGATCAATTGCTGTTTGCGAGCTTCGGTGGTCTGCGTGCGCGATTGCAAGGTGGTCACCACGGTCAGCGCAGCAACGGCAATGAGGGCAACGGCCACCAGCAGGGCGATCTTCAACTTGAAACTGAGCCGATTCAGCATAGGAAACCTTTGAAACGCCCGCTGACGGCCATCATGCGCGGCCACGGACACCGGCTCCCTGTGATCTTCTGATGCCGGAACGATACACGAATTGCCGGAATAATACCAATACCGGTATACGTAGATGAGTATTTCAGTACACCATGTACCTTGCCTTGCAAGGCGTTACTTGAGCGTGCGCGGGCGACGCTCGGGCTTGGTGCCCGAGGCCTGGCAGGCCTTGCGATAATCCTGCAGTGTCTTCTGCGCACGGCCCAGCACCGTGCCGGCCGGATACGCGCCGGCCTCCAGCGCGCCGAAGGGCTGGCCGGTCAGCAGCTCCATGCCTTCGCCGGCCGAATCCGCCGTCCAGATGTGAAAGCGCCCCTGCTCGACAGCTTCGAGCACCCGCGGCTCCAGCATCAGATGGCGCCGATTGCGCTGCGGGATCAGCACCCCCTGGTCGCCGCTCAGGCCCAGGCGTTCGCAGCTGCGGAAGTAGCCCTCGATCTTCTCGTTGATGCCGCCCACCGGCAACATCTCACCGTGCTGATTGACTGCCCCGGTCACGGCGATGCCCTGCCGCAGCGGCAGGCCACTCAGGGATGAAAGCAGTGCATAGAACTCGGCGCAGGAGGCCGAATCGCCCTCCACCCCGCTGTACTCCTGCTCGAACACCACCGCGGCGTTGAGCGCCAGCGGTGCGATATGGGAAAACAGCGCTGCCAGGTAGCTGTTGAGGATGAGCACCCCCTTGTCGTGGATAGGCCCGGAAAGCTCCACCTCGCGCTCGATGTTGAGCAGCCCTTCGTCGCCCGCGTGGGTGCGGGCCGTCACGCGCACCGGGAAACCGAAGCGGTAGTCACCCAGGTCCACCACGGTCAGGCCGTTGACCTGTGCCACCTTCTCGCCGTCCACGTCGAGCAGGCGTTCGCCGTCGCTGATGGTCTCCTGCAGGCGCTGCTCGGGGTAGTCATGGCGGTGGGTGCGCGCCTGCCGTGCCGCCCGCACGTCTGCGGCATCCACCAGCGCCGCGCCGCGCGCGCGCGCCATGGCGGCGGCCTCCAGCAGCAGCGCCTCGCTGTGCGCGAAGATGGCGCTCTGGCGGGCCTGGTCCTCGGCCTCGCGGTGGGCCTCCTCCAGCAGCACAGCCACCGCAGCGGCGCTGAAATGCGGCAGGCCCAGCTTGCGACAGGTATGGGCCACGAAGATGGCGGTGGCGCGTCGCGTCGCATCGCTGGCCGTGAAGCTCTCGGCGAAATCCACCTTGCAGCGGAAACGCCGCGCGAACTCGGGGTCACCCTCCTGCAAGGCGTAGTACTCCTCGACCGAACCCACCAGGATGATCTTCACGTCCACGTCCACCGGCTCGGGCTGCAGCGACACGGCGGCAATCGGCGCGTACAGCATGCCGGGCTCTTCGATCTGCAGGCGGGCGCTGCGCAGGAAACGGCGCAGCTTTTCCCACACCGGCTCATCGGCCAGCAGGTCGCGCAGGTGCAGCATGAGGAAGCCGCCATGCGCGCGCAGCAGGCTGCCCGCGCGGATGCGCGAGTAGTCCGTCACCAGCACGTCGTTTTCGTTCTGGTACTCAATGCTGCCGAACAGGGTGCGAAACAGCGGGTTGTCCTCTACGATCACCGGTGCGCCCTCGCGGCCCTGGTTGTCCACCACCAGGTTCACGCGGTAGCGCGCCAGCACTTCGGCCAGGGCAAGCTGGCGCACCTCGTCCTCCTCGTCCACGGGCTGGAACAGCTCCAGGTTCTCCAGCACATCGTGCGCCACCTGGTCCAGGTAGCTCCCCAGCTTGACCGTGTCCTTGATCTGCTTGCGCAGCTCGCTGCGGATCTCCTGCAACTCATGCTCCAGCAGCGGCTTGATGACCTGGCGACGCAGTGCGGCCAGGCCCTCGTTCTTCACGCGCTCCAGCGCGCGCGTCTTCTCCAGGTAACGGGTGATCTCGCCGCGCAGCTCCTCTTCCAGCCGGTCCGCCTCGGCACGTTTTTCCTTGGGCAGGGCCAGCAGCTTGCCCTCGGTCATGGGCTCACCCTTGTCGTCGCGCAGGGTCAGCACCAGGTGGCCCTCGTCACGGATGATGGCGAAGCTGCGCGCCTCCGCGTACGCGTCCAGCTCGGCGTAGACGCGCATGTCCTCGGCCTTGTAGGTCTTCTGCAGGTGTGCGCTTTCGGCGCGGAAGTCCTCACCATCCAGACGCTTGGGGATTTCGGCCTGCAGGGTCTTGAGCAGCTGCTGCATCAGGCTGCGCAGCTGGCGCCCCTGGCCCGGTGGCATGCGCAGCGCGCGCGGATGCTCGGGCGCATCGAAGTTGTGCAGGTAGCACAGATCCGGCGGCACCGGCCGGCCGGCAGCCACCTCGCGCATCATCTGCGTCAGCAACGTGCTGCGCCCGCTGCCCACCTCACCCAGCACGAAGAGGTTGTAGTCCGGCGCGTCCATCTGCAGGCCGAAACGCGCAGCCTGCTCGGCCCTTTCCTGGCCTATCCAGGGCAGTGGCAGGCCCAGGAGCTCGGACGTGTCGGCAAAACCCAGGGCGTCGGCATCAACGGCCAGACGCAACTCGGCGGGCGGAATTTTGATGACAGGCATGCGCGGATTTTGCGCCGCTTTGCCTGTCTGTTCATGACCTGCATCAAGACCCGGCCACGCGGCCGGGGACCTTCAGGTCGCGAAGCCGTCGTCGGCCTGGATCACGGCGCCATTGATGAAATGGCTCTCGTTGGCGCACAGCATCACCAGCACGGAATCCAGGTCTGCCGCCTGGCCCACGCGCTTGCGCGGCAGCATGGCGATGAGCTTCTGGCCCTGCTCGGTCTGCCAGTGGTGGTGGTTGATCTCCGTGTCGATGTAACCCGGGCACAGGGCGTTGACGTTGATGCCGAACTTGCCCCACTCCAGCGCCATGGCGCGGCTCATGTGCACCACGGCGGCCTTGCTCATGCAGTAGATGCCGATTTGCGGCAGCACCTTGAGCCCGGCCATGGAAGCGATGTTGATGATGCGCCCGCCCGTGAACGTGCCCGGCGCCGCACCCTTGGCGCGCGCCAGCATGCGCTTGCCCACTTCCTGCGCCACGAAGAAGGCGCCCTTGGTGTTGGTGTCCAGCACGAAATCGTAGTCTTCCTCCGTCACGTCGACGATGCGCTGGGTGGTGCTCACACCCGAGTTGTTGATCAGGATGTCGATGGAGCCTACCTCGGTCTCGGCCCGCGCCACGGCTGCACGGATGGAACCCAGGTCCGTCACGTCGAGTTCCACCACATGGGCGTCGCCCCCCTCACCTTCGATCTGCGCGCGCAGGTCCTTGAGCTTTTCCATGCGGCGCGCCGCCAGCACCACGGCCGCGCCAGCCTTGGACAGGGTGCGGGCGAACTGCGCGCCCAAGCCGCCCGAGGCGCCGGTGATGAAGGCCACACGGCCGGAAAGATCGATGCTGTAAGCCATGGTGGGCCCTTTCGAAAAATACCCGACAAAAATAGAACGACCGTTCTATTTTGCAGCCGTTCCGATTTAAAATCAGTCACGGATCCGACAGGCCAGGGTCGGGTTTGCCCCTAACATCCGGCCCGGCTTCAGCCCCATTATCAAGCGATCAGTACAGAGACACGACCATGACCAACCAGGAAATCCTCGCCCAGTTCGGCCCTCGCGAAGCCATGGAATACGACGTGGTCGTTGTCGGCGGCGGCCCCGGTGGCCTGGCCACGGCCATCCGCCTCAAGCAGTTGGCGACTGAAAAAGGCAAGGACGTCTCCGTGGTCGTGCTTGAAAAAGGCGGCGAGCCCGGCGCCCACATCCTCTCAGGCGCGGTCATGGACCCGATCGCCCTGACCGAACTCTTCCCCAACTGGAAGGAACTCGGCGCCCCGCTGCACCAGCCCGTCACCGGCGACGACGTGCTCTTCCTGTCCGAGACCGGCGCCAAGCGCACCCCCAACTTCTTCGTGCCCGACTGCTTCCACAACGAAGGCAACTACGTCATCAGCCTGGGCTTGGTCACCAAATGGCTGGGGGAACAGGCCGAAGCCCTGGGCGTGGAAATCTTCCCCGGCTTCACCGCCGCCGAAGTGCTCTACAACGAGGACGGCTCCGTCAAGGGCGTGGCCACAGGCAATATGGGCATAGGCAAGGACGGCGAGCCCACAGACAGCTTCCAGCTCGGCATGGAACTGCATGCCAAGTACACCGTGTTTGCGGAAGGCGCGCGCGGCCACCTCGGCAAGCAGATCATCGCCAAGTACAAGCTCGACGCAGGCAAGGACCCGCAGAGCTACGCCATCGGCGTCAAGGAACTGTGGGAAGTACCGGCAGACAAGGCTCAGCCCGGCCGTGTGGTGCACACCGCCGGCTGGCCCATGGACAACAGCACCTACGGCGGTGGTTTTCTCTACCACTCCGAGGGCAACAAGGTCACGCTGGGTTTTGTCACCGGCCTGGACTACCAGAACCCCTGGCTCAGCCCCTTCGAGGAAATGCAGCGCTGGAAGACGCACCCGGCTATCCGCAAGCACATCGAAGGCGGCAAGCGCATCGGCTACGGCGCACGTGCCATCACGGCCGGCGGCCTGCTGAGCCTGCCCAAGACCGTGTTCCCGGGCGGCGCCCTCGTGGGTTGTGATGCGGGCTACCTGAACGCCAGCCGCATCAAGGGCAGCCACGCCGCCATCAAGACCGGCATGCTGGCCGCCGAAGCAATCTACGAAGCTGTCGGCGCCGGCCGCCAGCACGACGAACTGGCCGCCTATCCTGCCGCGTTTGAACGGAGCTGGCTGCACACCGAGCTGAATCGCTCGCGCAACTTCAAGCAGTGGTTCAAGAAGGGCAACCTCGTCGGCGCGCTGATGACGGGCATCGAACAGTGGTTCCTGCCCAAGCTCGGCATCAAGAATCCGCCGTGGACCATCCACCGCAAGGAAGCCGACCACACCCGCCTCAAGCCCGCGGCCGAGTGCGCGCAGATCCCGTACCCGAAGCCCGATGGCAAGCTCACCTTCGACCGCCTGAGCAGCGTCTTCATCAGCAACACCAACCACGCTGAAGACCAGCCCGCCCACCTGACGCTCAAGGATGCCAGCGTGCCCGTGAGCATCAACCTGGCCAAGTACGCCGGCCCCGAGAGCCGCTACTGCCCGGCCGGCGTCTACGAGTTCGTGAAGAACGACGACAACAGCGACCGCCTGCAGATCAACGCGCAGAACTGCGTGCACTGCAAGACCTGCGACATCAAGGACCCGACGCAGAACATCGTGTGGGTCACGCCCGAAGGCGGCGGCGGGCCGAACTACAGCGGCATGTAAGCCACTCCGCCATGACAAACGGGCCCCGCTGGGGCCCGTTTCTTTTTGGTGCGGCGCGCGCATGCATCCGGTGCGATGACCCCACTTTTGGCGCAGGGAAGTGCCATTCCAGCGAGCGCCCCCCGGTTTCGGCCGGCACGTTTCTTGATGGATGAAAGCAGCCATTTGCACAGACACATCATTCCGTTCACTCACTGTGCCTTCGGCTCTTTTGTCGTCACCGTTGCGTCATTGTTTGATTCCTAGACTGTCTGACAGGAAAACATACAGGAGGATCCCATGAAGACTGCTTTGAACCATGTGTTGATGTGCGCCCTCATCGCCACCCTGGCCCCGCAAAGCTGGGCACAGACAGTGAAGGTGGCCTTTCCACCCGAGAAGACTCCACAGGAACTCAAGGTGACGCTGGAGCGCTGCGCGACATTGATGAAGCGCGGCCCGGTCACCGAGATCTTCGACGGTTACGCCGCCACCAACGAGCAGCTGCACCAATGCCAGTACCTTGAAGAGCAGGAGGTCAGTGCGTGCCAGCCGCATTCGTCCTGCCCTGCTTATGCAAGCTGGTCCCGACGCAATCCGGAGTTCTCCCCCGCCATGCAGCGCACTGCGTTCATCAGCGCCTTGCTCTCCCGGCAGAAGGTGGTGTCCGCTTTCAGGGACAGCCGGATCAAATAAAAGAACGGGGCCCCAAGGCCCCTTCTCATTTTCCGATCTGCAGGGAGGCCTCCATGCCCGCCCTGGCACGCGGACCCTCACGCTGCGCGGAGGAAGCCCTTGCCGACAGTTGCTCCTTCAACTCGGCCACATCCTTCTGCAGGCTGTCGTTGAGGTTCTGGGCGACGGCCAGTTCGCGCCTGATCCTGGCGTCCACCTGGTCCAGCACCAGATTCTCGTCATGCAGGCGCTTTTCGTAGCGGATGTTGTAGCCAATCACGATACCCAGCGCCAGGAGCAGTAGTTCAATCAGCATCGCAAGCTTCCTCCCGTCAAAGACACCCCCTGATCAAAGCATGATGCATGCCAGAGCCTTGCTCTTGGCGGCGGCGGACATGCTCCCTAGAATGCCCCCACCACACTTATACAAGGGATCTCACATGCGCCTGCTTTCCGTCCTGCTGCTCCCCGCCCTGGCCCTCACGGGCACCCTGGCCCAGGCCGACACCATCAAGGTGCTGACCACGGGGGCCTTCAAGCAGGTGGTGGTGGCCCTGGTGCCGGCCTTCGAGGCGCGCTCCGGCCACAAGGTCGATGTGCAGAACGACACCGCCGGCGCGCTGGCCAAGCGCATCGCCGCCGGTGAAAGCTTCGACGTGCTGGTGCTGACGCCGGCCGGGCTCAAGACCCTGGCCACCGAGGGCAAGGTGAAAGCTGACAGCGTGGCCACGCTGGCCAAGGTGGCCATCGGTGTGGCCGTGAAGGCCGGCGCCCCCCAGCCAGCCATGGCCAGCGTGGAGGACTTCAAGCAGGCGGTACTTGCTGCGCGCAAGGTGGCCTACATCGACCCGGCCGCCGGTGGCTCCAGCGGCATCTACCTGGACGGGCTGTTCCAGCGCATGGGCATCGCCGAGGCCGTGCGCGCCAAGGCCGTGCTGGTGCCCGGCGGCCTGGTGGCCGACAAGCTGGTGAGCGGCGAGGCCGACCTGGCCATCCACCAGATCAGCGAGATCCTGCCCGTGCAGGGTGCGCAGCTGGTGGCCCCGCTGCCCGAAGCCATCCAGAACTACACCACCTATGCCGGTGCCGTGAGCGCGGGCAGCAGCCACGCGCAGGCCGCCCAGGCTTTCCTGGCGACCCTCAGCAGCACGGAGGCCGCGCAGACCATCCGCGCGAAGGGCATGCTGCCGGCGCAGCCCTGAGCTTCACAACTCGTCTGTTTGAGCCCCCACACCTGAAGGAGACGCGCCATGACACGCTTGACCGCCCAGGACTTCCAGCCCGAAGTGCTGCAACTGTTCGACCGTTATGTGCATGGCGACATCAGCCGGCGCAGTTTCCTGGACATGGCCAGCAAGCTGGTCGGCTCATCCACGGCCGCTGCCGGGCTGCTGGTGGCGCTGAGCCCCAAATTCGCCGAGGCGCAGCAGGTCCCCCCCGAATGACCCGCGCCTGGAAACACGTTTCATCACCCTGCCTTCCGCCGAGGGCAATGGCACGATCAGGTGCTATCTCTGTAAACCGGCGCGCACCAGCGCCAGACTGCCTGCCGTGCTGGTCATCCACGAAAACCGTGGGCTCAACCCACACATCGAAGACATCACGCGCCGACTGGCCCTCGACGGTTTCCTGGCCCTGGCACCCGACGCGCTGACGACCCTGGGCGGTTATCCGGGTGACGAAGACAAGGCGCGCGAGCTGTTTGCGAAGCTCGACAGCGGCAAGACCGCCAACGACTTCCTGGCCGCTGCACGCGCCCTGCTCGCCCTGCCAGAGAGTACTGGCAAGGTCGGGGCCGTGGGCTTTTGTTATGGCGGGGGCATCGTGAATCTGCTGGCCACCCAGGTCCCCGAACTGGCGGCGGCCGTGCCCTTTTACGGGCGACAGCCGCCCGCGCAGGACGTGGCCAGGATCAAGGCCGCGCTCCTGATCCACTACGCCGGTGAAGACCCGCGCATCAACGCGGGCTGGCCCGAGTACGAGGCTGCGCTCAAGGCGGCCGGCAAGCCTTATGAGGCCTTTGTCTATGCCGGCGCCCAGCACGGCTTCAACAACGACACCACGCCCCGCTTCGACGCCGAAGCGGCCAGGCTGGCCTGGTCACGCACGGTGAACCTTTTCAAAACAAAACTGGCTTGAGAAATCGCCGGTGTCATGCCGCCTACCAGCGCAGCACCCGCGGCCCCAGCAGCGCCCCCGCCGTTGTGGGGATGGCGATGCCCAGGACATACCAGAGCGCGATGAAGGGCGCCCCCGATTCCGGACAGTGCAGTGCATAGACCAGCGTGCCCATCGCACCGGCCAGCAAGCCGGCGCCAGCACCGGCCAGTGCCAGCCGCGTGGGCGCCAGGCCGCGCAGGACCCAGAGCGTGGCCGCGAACAGCGGTAACGAGATCAGGGCGATGCTGAAGGGGCAGGTCTTCCAGGTGCTGCCCAAGACCAGGCCGGGACGCTGATCGGGCGTGGCTTCCAAGAGCACCACACCGGCCAGCATCCACAGCAGCAAGACAGGGGCGGCCAGCGCCGCCCATACGCGACCCAGGCGCATGCCGGGGCGGGCCAGGCGCTCGGTCGCGACCAGAGCGGCCAGCGCCAGCAGGCCAGCAAAGACAAACTTCAGCCAGAAGGTCCACTCCACCAACACATGCGACAGATCGGGGCGCAGGCCGTGGGTGGCCAACAGCAGCAGAAACGCCGCCGGCAGGCCCAGGCCCAGGCCGATGGCGTAGCGCCGGCCCACGGCGTGCGCGGGCACGGTGGCCGCGCCGGTGGCCAGCAGCGAAACGAGTTCTTCGGTTTTCATGGGGTCCCCTTGATTCTGGCGGCCAGGGCCTTGAGGCCGCGGTGCACGCCGATCTTGATGGCCGACTCCGACATGCCCGTGAGCTTGGCGGCCTCTGCCACGGACAGGCCCTCAAGCTTGACGTGCACGATGGGCAAGCGCTGCCGATCGGGCAAGGTGGTGAGCAACTGGCCCAGATCCTTGCGCGCGTCGGCGGCATCGGTGTCGGACGCGGCAAACACCTCGACTTCGTCGTCCAGCGGATCGGTCAGCGCCTCACGCGAGGCGCGGGCGCGCAACAGGTCCACCAACTTGTAGCGGGCGATGGCGTGCACCCAGGCCGTCAGGGGCTGGTCCTGCCGGTAGGTATGGCGCTGGTTGTGCACCGCGAGCAGTGTTTCTTGCACGAGGTCCTCTATGTCGTCGGGTCGCTGGAAAAGCCGCTTCCTGAAATAGGCGCGCAGGTAGGCGCTCAGGTCCTTCAGGAAGCGGTGGTAGGCCGGCGCGTCACCTCGCAGGCCCTGCAGCAGCAAATCACGCAGCCGCTGCTCGGTGGCCGAGAAGCGGGCATCTCTTTCTACTGTTCGTTCCATGAAGGCTTTGGGTTACAGCGGGCGCAAAAAATATTTTTTGGTTTTCTGCCGGGAACTGTAACCCGTGCCGGTGCGACACCGAACTACTACCCGGAACCAGCACAACAACACGCCATGAAGCCAACCGACACACAACCCCTGCCCGTCATCCATCCTGGATGGTTGCGCGCCACGCACTGGCTCAATGCCTTGGCCGTGCTCGTGCTCATGATGAGCGGCTGGCGCATCTACAACGCCACGACCTTCCTGGGTTTTTCGATCCCGAACGGGATCACCCTGGGGGGATGGCTGGGGGGCGCCCTGCAGTGGCACTTCGCGGCCATGTGGGTGCTGGTGGCCAACGGCCTGCTGTACCTGCTGCTCAATCTGGGAACCGGCCGCCTGCGGCGCAAGTTCATTCCTCTTGCCCCCCGGGCCCTGCTGGCCGATCTGCGCGCAGCCTTGCAGAGGCGTCTGTCCCACACCGACCCGCAGCACTACAACACCGTGCAGCGCCTGGCCTATCTCTTCGTGATGGTCGACAGCGTGCTGCTGGTGCTCTCAGGCCTGGTGCTCTGGAAGTCCGTGCAGTTTCCGCTCTTGCGTGAACTGATGGGCGGTTATGAGGGCGCGCGCTGGGTCCATTTTTTCAGCATGGCGGGCCTGGCCGCGTTCGTGCTGGTGCACGTGCTGATGGTGGCACTGGTACCGCGCACGCTGCGCGCCATGTTGAGCGGTCGCTGAGGAACACAAGGTATGAAGATCCGAACTCCCCTACGCCCCATCGCCGATGGCGAACTGATCCTGCAAGAGGCCGTCCAGCGCCTCAGTTCCCCCAACCAGCCTGCCCGGCGCGACTTTCTGCGCCGCTCGCTGACGCTCGGCGGCCTGGCCATGCTGACGGGTTGTACGTTGGCCGACGAGAACAGCGTGGAGACGGCGCTGATGCGTGTCTCCCGCCTGAACGACGCGGCACAGGGCTGGTTGTTCGATCCCGCGCGGCTGGCCCCCACCTACCCCGAATCGATGATCACGCACCCCTTCCCCTTCAACGCCTTCTACGGTGAAGAGGAGGTGCGGGAGATCGACGCCGGCAGCTACCGTCTGGAGCTCAGCGGCCTGATCGCGGACAAACGACGCTGGTCCCTGCCGGAACTGCAGGCCCTGCCGCAGACGGACCAGGTGACCCGCCACATCTGCGTGGAGGGCTGGAGCGCCATCGGCAAGTGGGGCGGTGTGCCTTTTGCCGATTTCCTGCGCCGGGTCGGCGCCGACCTCAGCGCGAAGTACGTGGGTTTCAAATGCGCGGATGACTACTACACCAGCATCGACATGCCCACGGCCCTGCATCCGCAGACGGTGCTGGCCCTGACCTACGACGGGCAGCCGCTGCCCCCCAAATACGGATTCCCGATGAAGCTGCGCATGCCCACCAAGCTGGGCTACAAGAACCCGAAGCACATCCAGGCGATCTTCGTCACCAACACCTACCCCGGCGGTTACTGGGAAGACCAGGGGTACAACTGGTTCGGAGGTAGTTGAGCTCCCAAGCTCGTCTGCCCTGAAAAACCGGCATCACTGCCACACATCACCACCACCAAGGAGTTCAACATGAATAAGCTCATTTCCACCCTGCTGTCCGCCACGCTGCTGCTGACCGGCGGCGCCGCCATGGCCGACGACGCCATGATGAAAAAGGATCCCATGGCCAAGGACAGCATGGCCAAGGATTCGATGAAGAAGGACTCCATGGCCAAGGACGGCATGAAAAAAGACAGCATGTCCAAGGACACCATGAAGAAGGACTCGATGGCGAAGGACAGCATGTCCAAAGACGCCATGAAGAAGTAAGTTCAGGGAGGGGTGAGGCGGCGCCCTGTGCCGGCCTCACCCAGGTTTGCGACCCCGCGGGCACCCAGGTTTTCCGCCCGGGCGCAGACTGCGGCAGGTATCGCATCACACACGTCCACGGAGAATGCCGTCATGCCCGCACTATCACTCAAGCTCACCTTCTCACGGCTGGCCGCCCTGCTGGCCCTATTGCTTATCCTGCCGGTCTTCGCACCGGCCCAGGCGGCGACCACCAGGGAGCAGACCGCCGTGTTTGCCGGCGGCTGCTTCTGGGGTGTGGATGCAGTGTTCAAGCACGTCAAGGGCGTGATCGAGGTGGAATCTGGCTACGCCGGAGGCGACCCCACACGCACCAGCTACCGACAGGTCAGCGGCGGTGGCACCGGTCATGCCGAGGTCGTGCGTGTGCGCTTCGATCCGGACCAGGTGTCCTACCGGCAGTTGCTGGAAGTCTTTTTCACCGTGGCGCACGACCCGACCCAGCTCAACCGCCAGGGCCCGGACGTGGGCACGCAATACCGTTCCGCGATCTTCACCACCAGTGCCGATCAGGCCAGGGAGGCGCAGGCCCAGGTGCAGCAGTACACGCAG
The DNA here is from genome assembly GCF_059415585.1 of Hylemonella sp. GW821-FHT10B10. Classification (NCBI taxonomy): domain Bacteria; kingdom Pseudomonadati; phylum Pseudomonadota; class Betaproteobacteria; order Burkholderiales; family Comamonadaceae; genus Hylemonella; species Hylemonella sp. GW821-FHT10B10. Next base: position 1,978,950 of record NZ_JBWKNN010000001.1, read on the forward strand.
GCACGCACCTTCCCCAGACCGATCGTGACGCAGATCGCGCCGCTGCAGCAGTTCCACCGTGCCGAGGACTACCACCAGAACTACCTGGCCTTGCACCCCACGCAGGCCTATATCGTGATCCACGACCTGCCCAAGCTCGACAAGCTGCGCAGCAGCTACCCCAAGCTGTACCGCTAGGAGCCCTCAGACATCAAGGATTGCCGAGGTAGTCCCGCTTGCCGATCTCCACGCCGTTGTGGCGCAGGATGGCGTAGGTGGTGGTGACGTGGAAATAGAAGTTGGGTACGGCATGGCCCAGCATGAACTGCATGCCGGTATAGCGAGTTTCCTTGTCACCCCGCTTGATGACGATCTCCTTGTCTTCCGTGCCGTCGATCTGGGCGGGCTTGAAAGTCTGCAGGTAGGCGATGGTCTTGGCGATACGGGCCTGCAGTTCCGGCAGGGTTTTTTCCGTGTCTTCGTAGACCGGGATATCCACGCCAGCCAGGCGCGCGGCCAGACCCTTGGCGGTATCGGTGGCGATCATGATCTGGCGGGCCATGGGCAGCATGTCAGGATAGAGGCGAAAGCCGGTGAGCGCCAGCTCGTCAAGCTTCTTGGCTTCCACATGGGCCTGGGTCTTGGCCAGGATGGCAGACAGGTTGCCCAGGATGTTGATGAAACGCGGCACGCTGGCCTGGTACATGGAAATGGTCATGGTGTCTCCGGGATAGAGCTGATGATGAAACAGCGCGCATTGTGGAGCCGCTGGGCAGCACCTGCTGGCGCAGGGGCATTGCGGCCGCGCCGTTTCAGCGCGCCGGCTCGCGCAGGGCCAGGTTGAGCTGGTCCACCACCGCAGACCAGTCCGAATCGCCCACCAGCTCGTCGCGCAGCAAGGCGGCCTGGGCAGGTGTCCAGAAACCGGCGTCCTCCAGCCGGGTGGCGGGGTTCAGGGGGGAATGACTCTGGATGAAGGCGGCGATGTCCTTCACATCGCTGGGCAGGCCCAGCTGGGCAAAGAGTTCACAGAACTGGTGGTAATGGGGTGACATATCTGGCTTCCTTTCCTGCCGCGCCCGGCGGGCCAACGGTACAGGGCGTATTGAACCCGCATATTGGACTGCGCACAATGGCGGGTGTGTAATGACCACCTCGAAAATGGGAGCATCACTGTGTCCACCATCGCCCCCTCGCCCGCCACACGCACCGAACGCGACAGCTTCGGCCCCATCGAGGTGCCGGCCGACCGGCTCTGGGGCGCGCAGACGCAGCGCTCGCTGGCCTTCTTCGCCATCTCCACCGAACGCATGCCACCCGAACTCATGCTGGCCCTGGCCGCGATCAAACGGGCCGGTGCGCAGGTGAACCAGGCGCTGGGCCTGCTGCCCGACACGAAAGCCCAGGCCATCACGGCTGCTGCCGACGAGGTGCTGGCCGGCCGGCACAGGGCCGAATTTCCGCTTTCGGTCTGGCAGACGGGCTCGGGCACGCAGAGCAATATGAACATGAACGAGGTGCTGGCCAACCGGGCTTCGGAACTGCTGGGCGGCGCGCGCGGCATGGGGCGCCTGGTGCACCCGAACGATGAGGTGAACCTGGGCCAGTCTTCCAACGATGTGTTTCCCACAGCCATGCACCTGGCGGCAGCCCTGGCGCTGCACCAGGCCCTGCTGCCCGCGCTGGCCGCCCTGCGCCAGACCCTGGCCACGCAGGCCCGGGCCTTCCATGACATCGTGAAGATAGGCCGCACCCACCTGCAGGATGCCACGCCGCTGACCCTGGGCGACGAGTTCTCGGGTTACGCAGCGCAGCTGACGCAGGCCGAGGCGCAGATCCGCACGGCGCTGGACGCGGTCTACCCCCTGGCCATCGGCGGTACGGCCGTGGGCACGGGCCTGAACACCCACCCCGAGTTCGGCACGCGCGTGGCGGCCGCGCTGGCGCAAGCCACGGGCCTGCCCTTCAGCAGCGCAACCAACAAGTTCGCAGCCCTGGCCGCGCACGACGGCCTGGTGGCCATGCACGGCGCGCTGCGCACGCTGGCCGTGGCGCTGATGAAGATCGCCAACGACCTGCGCTGGCTGGCCTCGGGCCCGCGCGCGGGCCTGGGCGAGATCACCCTGCCCGAGAACGAGCCGGGCAGCTCCATCATGCCGGGCAAGGTGAACCCCACGCAGTGTGAGGCGCTCACCATGCTCTGCGCCCAGGTCATGGGCAACGACGTGGCCATCGGCATCGGTGGGGCTTCGGGACACTTCGAGCTCAATGTCTTCAAGCCCTTGATCGCCCACAACCTGCTGCAGAGCATCCGCCTGCTGGCCGAGGGCATGGCCAGCTTTGATACCCATTGCGTGCGCGGCATCGAGCCCCGACGCGAGCGCATCCAGGCGCTGCTGGACAGTTCGCTGATGCTGGTGACGGCGCTGGCGCCGCACATAGGCTATGACCGCGCCGCGGAGATCGCCAAGCGCGCGCACCAGGACGGCAGCACCCTGCGTGCCGCCGCACTGGCCCTGGGCTATGTAAGCGCGGCGGACTTCGACCGCTGGGTGCGGGCCGAAGACATGGTGCGTCCGGGTTTGTGAATGCCCTGACGCTCTTCGGGGGCATCCTGGCCAAGCCCGCAAACCTTGCGCTAACTCAAGAAAGGGTTATTCGCTCCTCTCTCTAATCACTCTCATAGCAACACAGGAGTGATGAAGATGAATGCCCGACTGCACACCACCGCCCCCGACCGGCTGGACGCCGACCAGGCCATCGGCCAGATTGCCGTGCAACTGCCCGGCGCCACCGCCGTCTTTCGCCGGCTCAAGCTGGACTTCTGCTGCGGCGGCCAGATCAGCCTGCGGCAGGCCGCGAACGACAAGGGGTTGAACCTGCCCGCCCTGCTCGAGGAGTTGGGCACCCTGCAGCGCCCTGCCGGCCTGCCGGCCGCCACCGAACCGGGCCCGCTGATCGACCACATCCTGGCGCGTTACCACGAGGTGCACCGCGCACAACTGCCCGAGCTGATCCGCATGGCGCGGCGCGTGGAGGCCGTGCACCGTGAGCACCCGGACGTGCCCAGGGGCCTGGCCGATTTCCTTGAACATATGGAGCAGGAACTGCTCTCGCACATGATGAAGGAGGAGCAGGTGCTCTTCCCCATGCTCCGCACGGGCGGCAACGCCTTCGTGGTGCAGCCCATCGGCATGATGCGGCACGAACACGTGGACCATGGCGAAGCTCTGGATCGTCTGGCCGCCCTCACCCATGACGCCACACCACCGGCCAGCGCCTGCAACACCTGGCGCGCACTGTACGCGGGCATTGCCCAGCTCAACGAGGACCTGATCAACCACATCCACCTGGAGAACAATGTGCTGTTCCCGCAGTTCGAGACGCCGCAGCCGGCGCAGGGCACGGCCTGCGGCTGCCACTGACACCGGCTGGACAAGCGCTTCCCGCAGGGGCACCATGGATCCGGTTCATCACCGGGAGATCAGACCATGGCACAAGCTCACGCGCAATCAGGCGCAGTGGTCAGCGTGCGCCCGCTGGGCGCTGCATTGGCAGGCGCACGCACCACCGCTCTGCTCAAGGCCGCGCAACTGGAGGTGGTGCGCGTCGTGCTGCCTGCGGGCGCCACGATGCGCGAACACCAGACACCCGGCGAGATCACGGTCCTGTGCATCGAGGGGCGCATCGAGTTCAGCACCCCGACGGGTACCCAGATGATGGAAGCGGGAGACTTCATCCACCTGCGCGGTGGTGAACCCCACGCCCTGCGCGCTAAGGCCGACGCCTCGGCGCTGGTGACGATCTGCCTGCTGGCGCCGAGCTGAGCTGCCGGGAAACCCGCTGGCACCGGCCGGCGCAATGGGTTACCCTTGCAGGCGTCACTCCCCATGAATATCCAGTTCCTGATCATCGGCCAGCACCTGGCGCGCAGCACGCGCGGTCGGCCCTGCGCGCCCCCGGTCGGCGCCCGCTGAACCCTGCGCGCGCACCAGCCTCGGTGCGCTCCTGATCTTTTTTGGAGACCCCTCATGGCCGATCTGTTTGACAACCCCATGGGCCTGTGCGGCTTCGAGTTCGTTGAATTCGCCTCACCCGCCCCCCACAGCCTGGAACCCCTGTTCGAGAAGATGGGTTTCACCCTGGTGGCGCGCCACCGCAGCAAGGACGTACTGCTCTACCGCCAAGGCCATATCAACTTCATCGTGAACCGCGAACCCAGGAGCCTGGCTGGCTACTTCGCGGCCGAGCACGGGCCCAGCGCCTGCGCCATGGCCTTTCGCGTGCGCGATTCGCACCGGGCCTATGCCCGCGCGCTGGAGCTGGGCGCGCAGCCGGTGGACGTGCCCACAGGTCCCATGGAACTGCGCCTGCCCGCCATCAAGGGCATAGGCGGGGCGCCGCTGTACCTGATCGACCGCTATGAAGACGGCAAGAGCATCTACGACATCGACTTCGAATTTGTCGAAGGCGTGGACCGGCACCCGCGCGGGCATGGCCTGAAGATCATCGACCACCTCACGCACAACGTCTACCGTGGGCGCATGAGTTTCTGGAGCCAGTTCTATGAGAAGCTGTTCAACTTCCGCGAGATTCGTTACTTCGACATCCAAGGCGAGTACACGGGCCTGACCAGCCGCGCCATGACAGCACCCGACGGGTTGATCCGCATCCCGCTGAACGAAGAATCCGGGCGCGGCGGCAGCGGGCAGATCGAAGAGTTCCTGATGCAGTTCAACGGCGAAGGCATCCAGCACATCGCCCTGCTCAGCGACGACCTGATCGCCACGGTGGACGCGCTGCAGATGGCCGGTGTGCCGCTGATGACGGCACCCAACGACATCTACTACGAGATGCTGCAGGAGCGCCTGCCCGGCCACGGCGAACCCGTGCCCGAGCTGCAGGCGCGCGGCATCCTGCTCGACGGCTCCACCAAGGATGGCAAACCCCGCCTGCTGCTGCAGATCTTCAGCCAGACGCTGCTGGGGCCGGTGTTCTTCGAGTTCATCCAGCGCAAGGCCGACGAGGGATTTGGCGAGGGCAACTTCAAGGCCCTCTTTGAAAGCCTGGAGCGCGACCAGATCCGCCGCGGGGCGCTCAAAGTTGGGGACTGACTTCCTCCGCAGCACTCGGTAGCGCGGAACCTGGCGTGTCGGCCGTTCGGCCTGCGCGCACATGGCGAGCCACAGGCGCTCATCCCATGCATGCAAGGCACAACCCGCGCGCTGCAAAAAGGCGCGGGACAAATGGCCCGGGCCCATGAGGCTCACGCCGCCGTCATGACGCGGTTGCGCCCCTGGTTCTTGGCAAGGTAGAGCGCCACGTCGGCCTTCTTGAGCATAGCTTCGGCGTCGGCGGCATGCCGCGGCACCCCCGAAGCCACACCCAGGCTGATGGTGACCACGCTGGCGGCTTTCGAGTGGGCGTGCGGCATGGCTACGGCCTCGACAGCGGCGCGGATCTTCTCCGCAAAGGTGCGGGCGTCCTGCGCGGTTGAACCGGGCAGCACCAGGACGAACTCCTCGCCGCCGTAACGCGCCACCAATTCACCGGCGCGACGAGCCTCGCCCGCCAGGGTGGTCGCCACGCGGCGCAGGCATTCGTCGCCGGCCTGGTGGCCATAGTGGTCGTTGTAGGCCTTGAACTCGTCCACATCGATCAGCACCAGCGCCAGGGGCAGGGACAAGCGCGCGGCACGCTGCCATTCGATCTCCCAGACCTCGTCGAACCGGCGCCGGTTGGCCAGGCTGGTGAGCGCATCGGTGCTGCTGAGCGCAGCGAGCTGGTGGTTGGCGGCTTCCAGTTCGGCTGTGCGCTCACGCACGCTGGCTTCGAGCTTTTCGTTGGCGTTCTGGATGGTCTGCTGCAGGCGGGCCTGCTGGGCCACTTCGCGGCGCAGGCGGCGCGAGAACATCAGGCCGACCCAGATCATCAGGCCCAACGCCCCCAGGCGCAGGGCGTAGGCGGCGTTGCGCATCCGTTCCAGCCGGCGGGCCTTGTCGGCCAGCTCATCGGTGAGCGCGGTGATGACGGACTCGGTGGTGATCTCGTAGATCTTCTTGGCCAGCACGTAGTCTTCCTCGAAGAGCACGGCGCGCGCGCGCGGCCAGTTGCCCGCGCGCATGTGGCGCAGGGAGCGGGCCTCGATGGTGCGCAGGCCTCTTTGCAGATCGTGCAGGACCGAGATATCACCCGAGAGGTTGAGTTCGCGGCTGAGATCGGCCACCGCACTGACCGTGGCCATGAGGTTCTCGTTGACGCTGTCGTAGCGGCTCACGCGCATGATCTTCTGCTCCAGCACGGCCCCGCTGAGCAGGCTGGTGAGCTCCTGCTCCAGGCGCACGATGCGCTCGAGCCGGGTGCTGATGCCCAGATGGCGCACGTGCATGTCCTCGCTGCGCACGTCCACATAGGCCCCCAGCACAAAGGTCAGGACCAGGATGGCCACCGCGATGTAAGTACTGCCCAGGTATCTCATCTTCGAATTCTTGGTGAGTCCAGGGAGAGAGAGCCCCCCGCAAGCGCGGGGTCCATTCTGCAGGTCCGGGGAGCAGCGGTACAGCCCCCTGGGGCGTGTCGCAAAGATTTATCGGCGCAATCCTTCAATACCGGGTACAATCCGCCAGCTGCTGCAACTTGCTTACCTGTGCATCAGCTGTTGTCTGACTTGGTTCGCGGCACCTACAAGCCGCCCTCCTTCACCCTCTGGCCGCTCTCACCGGCCCCCGGTTGTCAAACTCCCCCCTTCAGCGGCGAGCCCTATCCCCGGTCTGTATTTCTTTTCCAGGACCGGACACCCAAAGCGGCGTGTGCCGCAACGTCCAGCCCCTGGGCTGACGGTTTTTCCTGTTTTTGCGACGCGTCACCGTACGCGCGCCCTTAGTTTTGATGATTACCACCCTAGAAAAAGCATTCTCGGTGGGCAAGTACCTTGTCTCACCCCTGACCCGAACCACCGAATCGGGCAACTACACGGCTTCCGTGTCCATCCGTAGCGGCAGTGGCCGCGGCACCTCCGACCGTGTGTACCGCTTCGTCCCCGAATTCGCCACACGCGAAAGCGCCCTCCAGTACGCCGTGGCCGAAGGCCACAGCTGGCTGCAGCAGCGCCAGGGCTGCGCAGCCTGACCCCCTACACTGTCATATACCCACGAGGAAGACACCATGGCCAAAGAAGAACTGATCGAAATGGAAGGCAAGGTTGAAGAAGTGCTGCCCGATTCGCGCTTTCGCGTGACACTGGACAACGGCCACAGCCTGATCGCCTATACCGGCGGCAAGATGCGCAAGCATCACATCCGCATCCTGGCGGGCGACAAGGTGTCGCTCGAGCTCTCGCCCTACGACCTGGGCAAGGGCCGCATCACCTTCCGCCACCTCCCTCCCCGCACCGGCGGCGCACCCGCGCCCGCCCGGCGCACGTTCCGTTGACCGCCTAACCAGACGGTCATTCCCCCTGCGTCACAAGTTGCATTGCGACCCACGGCGCTTTTTTTGAAAGGCTCACTCATGAGCAGCAAACTTTATGTCGGTAACCTCTCCTACTCGGTGCGGGACGACGATCTGCAACAGAAATTCGGCGAATTCGGCTCTGTCCAGTCCGCCAAGGTCATGATGGACCGCGACAGCGGCCGCTCCAAGGGCTTCGGCTTCGTGGAAATGTCCAGCCCGGCTGAAGCCGAAGCTGCCATCCGCGGCATGAACGGCCAGAACGTTGACGGTCGCGACATGGTCGTGAACGTTGCCCGTCCGATGGAACCCCGCACCGGTGGTGGCGGCGGCTTCGGCGGCGGTGGCGGCGGCCGTCGTGAAGGCGGTGGCGGCGGTTACGGTGGCGGCGCCGGCGGTGGCCGTCCCCGTTACTGAAGCCTCGGCTTCCCCCGAAAACCGGCTCAAGGGCCGGTTTTTTTATGCCTGCGAGTGACGCGGGCCGGGCGGGTAAGATCAGCCCCTCGATAACGGAGAGATGGTCATGATCAGGTTCAGCGACGAACACGTGTGGGTGCGGGTGGAAGGCGATACGGGCGTGGTGGGCATCACCGTGCACGCGCAGGACACCCTGGGCGACATCGTGTTCGTGGAACTGCCGGCCATCGGCAAGACCCTGGCCGCCAAGGACGTGGCCGGTGTGGTGGAGTCCGTCAAGGCCGCGGCCGACGTCTACAGCCCGGTCGGCGGCACGGTCACCGAAGTCAACGAGGCGCTGCGCGCGGACCCGGCCCTGGCCAACAGCGAACCGCTGGGCGCGGGCTGGTTCTACAAGCTCAAGCTGTCCAGCCCCACCGAACTCGACGCGCTGATGGACGAAACGGCCTACGCCAAGTTCAGCGCCTGAACCCGTTCTGATACACCGCCCCCACGGGGTCGGTGACTGTCTTCATCCTGTCATCTTGCTGCCTTAAAACCGGGGCAGGTCCGGTCGTTTGACCGGTGTTCATCCATCTCCCGGTTCAGCAAGATCATGGCCAAAGACTTTTCCACCATGGAGGACAGCAACAGCTCCTCCAACCCCAGCATCCACGAGATTTCCACGCTGACGCGCCGCACGCTGCTGCAAGGCGGCCTGGGCGCGACGGTCAGTCAGCTGCTGGCGCCCTTGGCTGGTGCCTCGGCCCTGGCCGGTTGCGCCAGCATGGGTGGCTCAACGCTGCTGGGTTTCAAGAGCGTGCCCACCTCGACGGCCGACACGGTCGTGGTACCCGAGGGCTACACGGTCCAGGTGATCGCGCCCTGGGGTGACCCCGTCGGCCTGTCCGGCGAGAACCATGCGTTCAAGGACGACGCCAGCAACAACGCCGCCCAGCAGGAAACGCAGCTGGGCATGCACCATGACGGCATCCACTACTATGCGTTGAACGGCTCGCAGAGCGGCATGCTGGTGATGAACCACGAATACACCGACGAGGGCCTGCTCTTCCCCGACGGCATGAAGACCTGGACGCCGGAGAAGGTGCGCAAGGCCCAGGCCGCGCATGGTGTATCGATCATTGAAGTGGAACAGCGCAACGGCCAGTGGGCCCTGATCAACCCCTCGCCCTGGGCCCGCCGCATCACGGCCAACACGCCCATGACCCTGGGTGGTCCCGCCGCCGGCCACCCGCTGCTGCAGACCGCCGCTGACCCGAGCGGGCGCCGCGTGCTGGGCACGATCAACAACTGCGGCAGTGGCGTCACCCCCTGGGGCACCTACCTCACCTGCGAGGAAAACTTCATCAACTACTTCAACGGTGGCGACACGCTCACGCCGCATGAAGCCCGCTGGGGTCTGAAGAAGGGTGGCGCCGGTGGTTACCGCTGGCACGAGCACGACGCGCGTTTCGACGCCACCAAGAACCCCAACGAACCCAACCGCTTCGGCTGGGTCGTGGAGATCGATCCGTCCAACCCCAGTTCCACGCCAGTCAAGCGCACGGCCCTGGGCCGCGCCGCACACGAGGGCGCCACCGTGGCCGTGACCAAGGACGGCCGCGCCGTGGTTTATATGGGCGAGGACTCGCGCTTCGAGTACATCTACAAGTTCGTCAGCCGCGACCGCATCCTGCCGGGTGGCGCGCGCGCCAATGCCACGCTGCTGGACCATGGCACGCTCTACGTCGCGAAGTTCAACGCCGACGGCACCGGCCAGTGGCTGCCGCTCACGCACGGCCAGGGCCCGCTGACGGCGGCCAACGGCTTTGCCGACCAGGGCGAGGTGCTGATCAAGAGCCGCCAGGCCAGCGACCTGCTGGGCGCGACCAAGATGGACCGCCCCGAGTGGATCGAGGTCGACCCGCAGGGCTGGGTCTACTGCACGCTGACCAACAACAGCAACCGCGCCATGGGCAAGAACCCGGGCGTGGATGCGATGAACCCGCGCGCCAACAACAGCATGGGCAACATCATCCGCTGGAAAGACGAGGGTGACTTCCACGGCAGCACGCTGAAGTGGAACCACTTCGTGCTGGCCGGCGATCCAGCCAACGAGCGCGCCGAGGCCCGTGGCAATGTGAAGGGTGATATGTTCGCCTGCCCGGACGGCCTGTGGACCGACACGCGCGGTGTGCTGTGGATCCAGACCGATATGTCGACCTCGGCCATGGGCAAAGGCGATCTGGCCCGCCTGGGCAACAACATGATGCTGGCAGCCGATCCGGCCACGGGCGAGATCCGCCGCTTCCTGACCGGCCCCAGTGGCTGCGAGATCACCGGCGCCACCGGCACACCGGACGGCCGCACCATGTTCGTGAACATCCAGCACCCGGGTGAGAGCCCCACGGAACGCAGCGACCCGGCCGAACCGGGCAAGCTCTCGAACTGGCCCTCGGGCAAGCCCGGCGCCCGCCCACGCTCGGCCACGGTGGTGATCCGCAAGCGCGATGGCGGAGTTATTGGAAGTTAACCCCCGAGGGGCTACGCCCCTCCCCCCTTTCTCGCCTGCGGCGGAAGGGGGGCGCTCCCAGCGGCCTGGCGTAGCCAGTTCCGCGGGAGCCCTGGTTTAAGACCTCTGAGCGGGTCGTCGTCTTTATGACTTCCAGTAGCCCGGCGCGGGCAGCTCGTTGAAGACCTTGCGCAACTGCTCGCCCCAGCGTTCGCGCAGGGAGGCGAAGTAGGGTTCCTTGCTGTCGATCAGGGCATGGCGCTGCACCTTTAAGCTATTTTTTTCATAGCACATCAGGTCCAGCGGCAGACCGACCGAGAGGTTGGACTTCATGGTCGAGTCCATGGAGATCAGGCAGCACTTGGCCACTTCATCCAGGCTGAGCTGGTTGCCCACCACGCGGTCCAGGATGGGCTTGCCGTACTTGGATTCACCGATCTGGAAATACGGCGTCTCGGGCGTGGCCTCGATGAAGTTGCCGGCCGAGTAGACGTTGAAGAGGCGCGGCTCCTCGCCCCGGATCTGCCCGCCGAAGATCAGGCTGACGTTGAACTCGATGCCGAATTCCTTGAGCGACTCGGCGTCACGCGCGTGCACCTTGCGCACGGCATCGCCCACGATCTTGGCGGCGGAAAACATATTGGGCGCATTGCCCAGGTGCTTCTCGCCCTGGGCCTGCATCTGGACGCGCAGGCCGCTGGCCACGGACTGGCTGACGGCCAGGTTGCCCGCGGTCAGCAGCACCATGACCCGTTCACCCGGCACCTCGTAGATGTGCATCTTGCGAAAGGTGTTGATCTGGTCCACGCCGGCATTGGTGCGCGAATCGGATAGAAAGACCAGCCCGGCTTCATTGCGGACGGCGACGCAGTAGGTCATGCGGGATCACCCGTGGTGTTGAACAACCGCCATCTTAACGAGGCGGTGGCAGGGCCGGCGCGGGATCAGGCGACTTCGGGCATGAGGAAATCCTGGCTGATGCGCGAGCCGATGCTGTTCACCCGGTCCAGGAACTGGGTCAGGTAGGCGTGCAGGCCTGTGGCCAGGATTTCGTCAATGCGGCTGTACTGCAGCTCGGCGCGCAGCTTGCCCGCCTGGCGCAGGGTCTCGTTGTCCTCGTCGCTGCTGACCAGGCGCAGGTTGCTGACCACCTCGTTCATGCTGGCGTGCAGGGACCGCGGCATGTCCGGGCGCAGGATCAGCAGCTCGGCCACACGCTCGGGCTTGATCACGTCGCGGTAGACCTTGCGGTAGATCTCGAAACCGCTGACGCTGCGCAGGATGGCGCTCCAGTGGTAGAAGTCGTACTCTTGGTCCTTTTCTGTGCCGTTGCCGAAAAAGTCGCTCTGCACCGCATGGAACTTCACGTCCACCAGGCGCGCGGTGTTGTCGGCGCGTTCGAGGAAAGTGCCCAGGCGCATGAAGTGCAGGGACTCGTCCATCAGCATGGTGCCCACGGTGACACCACGCGAGAGGTGCGAACGGAACTTGACCCATTCGAAGAACTGGCCCGGGTCGCGTTCGAACTCGCGGCTCTTGAGCATGCGGATGACCGAAAGCCAGGTCTGGTTCTGTGTCTCCCAGACCTCGGTGGTCAGGGTACCGCGCACGGCCCGCGCGTTCTCGCGCGCGGCGCGCAGGCAGGAGATGATGGACGAGGGATTGTCCTCGTCGCTGACCATGAACTCCATGACGCCCTTGGCCGTGACCTCGCCGTACAGCGCCTGGTAGGAAGGCAGCAACTCGCTGATGGACAGCAGGCCCTGCCAGCCGACCTGGGCCACGGCCGCCGATTGCGGCAGCAGCGAGGTTTCGTAGTTGACATTGAGCATGCGCGCGGTGTTCTCGGCACGCTCGGTATAACGGCTCATCCAGTAGAGGTGATCAGCGGTACGGCTCAGCATGATGATCTCCGGTTGTTCAGACTTCGAGGATCCAGGTGTCCTTGGTGCCACCGCCCTGCGAGGAGTTGACGACCAGGGACCCCTCCTTGAGTGCGACGCGCGTCAGGCCGCCCGGCACCATCTGCACCTCCTTGCCAGTAAGCACGAAGGGCCGCAGATCGATGTGGCGCGGGGCAATGCCCTTCTCCACAAAAGTGGGGCAGGTGGACAGGCTCAGCGTGGGCTGGGCGATGTAGTTGCTCGGGTTGGCCAGAACGGCCTTGCCGAAGTCTTCGATCTCCGCCTTGGTGGCCGCCGGCCCCACGAGCATGCCGTAGCCCCCGGCACCATGGACCTCCTTGACGACCAGGTCCTTGAGGTTGGCCATCACGTACTTCAGGTCCTCGGCATTGCGACACATGTGCGTGGGCACGTTGTTGAGTATGGGTTTCTCGCCGAGGTAGAACTCGATCATCTTGGGCACATAGGGGTAGATGGACTTGTCGTCCGCCACCCCGGTGCCCACGGCATTGCAGATGGCCACGTGGCCGGCGCGGTAGGCGTCCATCAGGCCGGGGCAACCCAGGGTGGAGGTGGGCCGGAAGACCTTGGGATCCAGGAAGTCGTCGTCGACGCGGCGGTAGATCACGTCCACCCGGCGCGGGCCCCGCGTGGTCCGCATGTAGACGAAGTTGTCCTTGACGAACAGGTCCTGGCCCTCGACCAGTTCCACGCCCATCTGCTGGGCCAGGAAGGCGTGTTCGAAATAGGCGCTGTTGTACATGCCGGGCGTGAGCACCACCACGGTGGGCTCGGCTGACGTCTCCGGGCCGGAAGCGCGCAGGGTTTCCAGCAGCAGGTCGGGGTAGTGAGCTACAGGCGCCACGCGATGGGCACTGAAGAGGTCGGGAAAGAGCCGCATCATCATCTTGCGGTCTTCGAGCATGTAGCTCACACCGCTGGGCACACGCAGGTTGTCCTCGAGCACGTAGTACTCACCCTCGCCTTTGGCATTGGGCGCACGCACGATGTCGATGCCGGCGATGTTGGAATAGACCTGGTTGGGAAGGTTCACGCCCATCATTTCGGGACGGAACTGCGCGTTGTTCAGGATCTGCTCGGCCGGGATGACACCGGCCTTGATGATCTCCTGATCATGGTAGACGTCGTGCAGGAAGCGGTTGAGCGCGTTGACGCGTTGCACCAGGCCTTTTTCCATGCTGGCCCATTCACGCGCGGGGATGATGCGGGGGATCAGGTCGAAGGGGATGAGCCGCTCGGTGCCCGCGCCGTCCTCGTCCTTGGCGCCGTAGACCGCGAAAGTGATACCCACGCGTCGAAAAATCATCTCGGCTTCATCGCGCCGGGCCTTCATCACGTCGGCGCTCTGGCGCGACAGCCACTGGGCATAGGTGCGGTAGTGTTCCCGCGCCTGGGCATCAGACAACAGCCCGTGGGATTGCGACTGCGACTGGCCTGGTCCAGCGCTCTGGCTCTGGCTCTGGCTTTGCCCGGCCGCGGCCGGTGTGGGGTACATCTCGTCGAATTTCAGCATGGCGCCTTCTCTCCTGTGACGACTACAGCAATTTCCGGGCCCAGCAAAGTTCTGGCTCGGTTCTTGCGGTCCTGAAACCGGGCCTGTACTGCTATTGTGGGCCCTACCTGAACCGAGCCCCGCCATGTCCATCCACGCCGCACTGAACCACGTCACGCATTACAAGTACGACCGCCTGGTGAACCTGGGGCCCCAGGTCATCCGGCTGCGTCCGGCACCCCATTGCCGCAGCAAGATCATCTCCTACTCGCTGAAGATCGAGCCCGCCACCCATTTCATCAACTGGCAACAGGACCCCTTTGCCAACTACCAGGCCCGCCTGGTCTTCCCGGACCCCACCCGCGAATTCAAGGTCACGGTGGACCTGGTGGTGGAGATGGCGGTCTACAACCCCTTCGATTTCTTCCTGGAACCCGAGGCCGAGCACTTCCCTTTCAGCTACAACGCACTCACCCGTGAGGAACTGGCGCCCTATCTGGCGGCCAGCCCGCTCACGCCGCACCTGAAGGTGTACATGGCCCGGATCGACCGCACGAAGATGCGCACGATCGATTTCCTGGTCAAGCTCAACCAACAGCTGCAAAGCGATATCAAGTACCTGATCCGCATGGAACCCGGAGTGCAGACGCCCGAGCAGACCCTGGGACTGGGCAGCGGCTCCTGCCGCGACACGGGTTGGTTGCTGGTGCAGTTGCTGCGCCACTGCGGTCTGGCCGCGCGTTTTGTCTCGGGTTACCTGATCCAGCTCAAGCCCGACGTCAAATCACTGGACGGCCCCAGCGGCACCGAGGTGGATTTCACCGACTTGCACGCCTGGTGCGAGGTCTACCTGCCCGGCGCCGGCTGGATCGGGCTGGACCCGACCTCGGGCCTGATGGCCGGCGAAGGCCACATTCCCCTGGCCTGCACCCCCCAGCCCTCGGGCGCAGCACCGGTGGAAGGCGCGGTGGACGAAAGCGAAGTGGAGTTCGCCCACCACATGCAGGTCACGCGCATCTACGAATCGCCCCGTGTCACCCAACCCTATACCGACGATCAGTGGGCCGCCGTGATGCAACTGGGCGAGTCCGTGGAGGAACGTCTGCAGGCTGGCGACGTGCGCCTGACCATGGGTGGTGAACCTACTTACGTGGCCGCCAGCGATCGCGATGCACCGGAATGGAACACGGATGCGCTGGGCCCGACCAAACGCGCTTATGCCACCGAATTGGTGCACAAGCTGCGCACCGAATACGGGCAAGGTGGTTTCCTGCATTTCGGCCAGGGCAAGTGGTACCCCGGTGAGCAGTTGCCGCGCTGGGCCCTGTCCATCTACTGGCGCAAGGACGGCCAGCCTGTCTGGAGCCGACCCGAACTGTTTGCCGACGAACGTGAACCGGGCGCCTACACCAGCGAAGACGCCCGCCGTTTCACCTACACCCTGGCGCGCAAACTGGGCATGACGGACCAGTACATCCAGCCGGGCTACGAAGACGTTTTCTATTACCTCTGGCGTGAACGCAAGCTGCCCGTCAATGTGGACCCCTTCGAATCCAAGCTCGACGACGAGATGGAGCGCATCCGCCTGCGCCGTGTCTTCGGGCAGAAGCTCGATGCGGTGGTGGGCTACGTGCTGCCCCTGCAGGCCAACGACACCACGCTGGCCGGTGCCACCTGGTCCACCGGCCCCTGGTTCTTCCGCGACGACCGCATGTACCTGCTGCCCGGCGACTCGCCCATGGGTTACCGCCTGCCGCTGGAGTCCCTGCCCTGGGTCAAGCCTGGCGACTACCCCTACCTGATCGAACAGGACCCCTACGCGCCGCGTACACCGCTGCCGCAAGCGGCACAGCTGCGCGCGCAGTACGCGCCACACCAACGTACGAGCGTCGCAGCCAGGGGCGTTACGGCTGGCGCAGCGGGCACGGGACAGACGAGGGGCGCAGGCCCTGCCGGTACGACAGGTGCGGCACAGACCCAGGAACCCAAACGTTTCGAGTCCGCGGACTGGATCACACGCACCGCCCTGTGCGTGGAAGCACGCGACCCCATGCGCGCGAATGGCCCCAAGGCCGAGCGCGCGCACGGCGGCAAGTCCAGCCTGCTCTATGTCTTCATGCCGCCGTTGGCTCGCCTGGAAGACTACCTGGACCTGCTGGCCGCGGTAGAAGCCACGGCGCAGGAGCTGGGCATGAAGATCGTGCTCGAAGGCTATCCGCCGCCGCGTGATCCGCGCCTCAAGCTGCTGCAGGTCACGCCGGACCCCGGCGTGATCGAGGTCAACATCCACCCCGCGCACAACTGGAGCGAGCTGGTGGACCACACCGAGTTCCTCTACAACGCGGCCTTCGAATGCCGGCTCTCGGCTGAGAAGTTCATGACCGACGGCCGCCACACCGGCACGGGCGGCGGCAACCACATGGTGCTGGGCGGCGCCACGCCCACCGACAGCCCCTTTCTGCGTCGGCCCGAGCTGCTGGCCAGCCTGCTGCTCTACTGGCACAACCACCCTTCGCTGAGTTATCTCTTCAGCGGCATGTTCATCGGCCCGACCAGTCAGGCCCCGCGTGTGGACGAGGCGCGCAACGACCAGCTGTATGAGCTGGAGATTGCGCTGCGCGAGATCCACACCAACCGCCAGAAGTACGGCGCCGACATGCCACCCTGGCTGGTGGACCGCACCCTGCGCAACATCCTTGTGGACATCACGGGCAACACGCACCGCAGCGAGTTCTGCATCGACAAGATGTACTCGCCTGACAGCGCCACCGGCCGCCTGGGCCTGCTGGAGCTGCGCGCCTTCGAAATGCCGCCGCACGCCCGCATGAGCGTGGTGCAACAGCTGCTCTTGCGCGCCCTGGTGGCCCGCTTCTGGGACACGCCTTACCTGGCCCCCGCCACACGCTGGGGCACCGAGCTGCACGACCGTTTCCTGCTGCCTGCCTTCGTGCACATGGACTTCGCCGACGTCATGACCGAGATGCGACAGGCCGGCTTCGCTTTTGATGACGCCTGGTTCGCGCCGCACTTCGAGTTCCGCTTCCCGCTCGTGGGCGAGGTGCAAAGCATGGGCATCGAGCTGACCCTGCGCAATGCCCTGGAGCCCTGGCACGTAATGGGTGAAGAAGGCACATCGGGTGGCACCGCGCGCTACGTCGATTCCTCGCTGGAGCGCATCGAGGTGCGCGTGAGCGGCCTGAACCCGAGTCGTTACGCCGTCACCGTCAATGGCCAGGCCCTGCCCCTGCAGTCCACGGGCACGGTGGGCGAGTTCGTGGCCGGTGTACGCTACAAAGCCTGGAACCCGCCCTCCTCATTGCACCCTTCGATTGGTGTGCACGCGCCGCTGACCTTTGACATCGTGGACACCTGGATGAAACGCTCCATGGGCGGCTGCCAGTACCACGTGACGCATCCGGGCGGGCGCAACTACGACACCTTCCCGGTCAATTCCTACGAGGCCGAGAGCCGGCGCCTGGCGCGTTTCTTCCGCATGGGCCATACCCAGGGCTCCATCAAGGTGCCAGCAGCCACCAGTGCGTTGCCTGGAAGCCGCGAATTCCCCTTCACACTGGACCTTAGGTGAAGGAAAAGGGCAGCACGCGTCGACAGTGATGTAACAATACCGTCACAGTGGACCACGCCGACCCCGATCTCTTCGACGCCGAACCCCTGCCCTCGCCCGCACAGCGGGCGCTGGCGCTGGCCCCCCCCTCCGCCGACGGTCATTACGATGAACTGCGCGGCGGCCTGTCCGGCAAGCAGGTGGCCCCGCCCTGGGGCGACTTCTTCGAACACCTGGGCACCGAAGGTTTTGCCGATCTGAACCACCGCGCCGGCAGCCTGGCGCGGCAGATCCGCGACAACGGTGTCAGCTACAACGTCTACAGCGATGCCAGCGGCCCGCAGCGGCCCTGGTCACTTGACCTGTTTCCGCTGATCGTGACACCCGAAAGCTGGCAGCAGATCGAGACGGGCGTGCTGCAACGCGTGCGCGTGCTCGAACACGTGATGGCCGACGTCTACGGCCCGCAGGAACTGCTCAAGGCCGGTCTGTTGCCGCCCGCCCTGGTGCAGGGTCACCCCGGTTATCTGCGCCCCATGCATGGCGTGGCTCCTGTGGGCGGCACGCACCTGCACATCGCCGCCTTCGATCTGGCGCGCGGGCCCGACGGCAACTGGTGGGTCATCTCGCAGCGCACGCAAGCGCCTTCGGGCCTGGGCTATCTGCTGGAAAACCGGATATCGATCTCGCGCCAGTTCGCACCGGCCTTCGAGGGCATGCACATCCAGCGCCTGGCTGCCACCTACCGCGCATTGATCGAGTCGCTCAAGCAGATGAGCCCGGCCGGCGCCGATTCGCACATCGCCCTGCTCACACCCGGTCCCTACAACGAAACCTATTTCGAACACGCCTACCTGGCGCGTTACCTGGGCCTCACGCTGGTTGAGGGCAACGACCTGACGGTGCGCGACCAGAAGCTCTACCTCAAGACCCTGCGCGGCCTGGAGCCGGTGCACGGCCTGCTCAAGCGCCTGGACGACGAGTTCCTGGACCCGCTGGAGCTGCGTCCCGACTCGACGTTGGGGGTACCCGGCCTGTTGCAGGCCATCCGCGCCGGCAACGTGCTGGTGGCCAATGCACCGGGCTCGGCCTTCCTGGAGTCGAGTGCGCTGCTGGGTTTCCTGCCGGCCCTGGCCAGCCACCTGCTGGGCGAAGAGCTCTCCCTGCCGGCCCTGCCCACCTGGTGGTGTGGCGAACGCGCAGGCCTGGAAGATGCGTTGCCGCGCCTGGGCGAATCGGTGATCAAGGCCACCTATTCCGGCACGGCCAGCAGCTTCGAGGCTGTGCTGGGCCGCAACCTGAACCGCAGCGGCCTGGACGAATGGGCCGGCCGTCTGCTGCGCGAAGGCGACCAGCACACGGTGCAGAGTTACCTGCCCCCTTCGCAGATGCCGACCTGGCAGGACGACAAGATCGTGCCGCGCTCGGCCATGCTGCGCGTGTTCGCCGTGGCCGACGGCCCGCAGTCCTGGCGCGTGCTGCCCGGCGGCCTGACCCGCCTGGTCAACGCCAGTGCCGGCATGGCGTCCATGCAGCGTGGCGGCAGCAGCGCCGACACCTGGGTCATGACGAATGGCGCGGTGGACCGTACCACCCTGCTGGCCCCCCACCACGCCTCGCCCCTGCTCACGCAGCGCAAACGCCTGGTCACCAGCCGCGCGGCCGAGAACCTCTACTGGCTGGGTCGTTACACCGAACGCACCGAGAACAACATCCGGCTGGCCCGCCTGACGCTGGACAGCCTGAACGGGCAGGACCCCTGCTCCCCCGCGCTGCTGAGCTGGCTCAGCGAGCTGGCCGTAAAGAACACTCTGGTGCTGCCCGACGTGCCCACGGCGCTGCAGGCACGCCGTGTGTTCGAGCGTTCGCTGATCGCCAGCCTGGGCAGCCAGGACATGGCCACCAGCGTGGGCTACACCCTGCGCGCGCTCAAGCTGGCCGCCGCCGCGGTGCGCGAACGGCTCTCGCAGGAACAGTGGAACGTCATCACCCGCGCCGAAGCCGAGATGACGCAATACTGTGCCGAGCAGGCCAGCCAGGGCGACTACTCCGCCGTGGAGGCCCTGCGTGCGCTGGAATCGGCCAGCGGCCACATGGCCGCCATCACCGGCGCCCAGACCGACCGCATGACACGCGACGATGGCTGGCGCCTGCTGTCCATCGGCCGCCAGATCGAGCGCCTGTGTTTCCTGGCTCCGGCCCTGGCCGGCAGCTTCGAGAGTGGCGCCGTTCATGATGACGGCGGCTTCGAGGCGCTGATCGCGCTCTTCGACAGCACCATCACCTTCCACGCGCAGTACCAGCAAAGCCGCGAAGTGCCGGCCCTGCTGGACCTGCTGGTGCTGGACCGCGACAACCCGCGCTCCTTGAGCTGGGTGGCCCAGACCCTGCGCGGCCGCCTGGCCAAGCTGGCCGGCAGCCCGCAAGGCGAGCTGGATGCCCTGGCCCTGATGGCCCCCGACCCCGAGCGTTGGACCCTGGAGGCGCTGTGCCAGACCAGCGAAGATGGCGCGCTGCCCCAGCTGGCCGAACTGCTGGCCCGGTGCAATGAAGCCGCCTGGCGCATCTCCGACGAGATCAGCCTGCGTTACTTCACACACACGGGCGAGTCCGGGCAGAGCCTGGGGGCCTGAGTTGATGCACCTGCGCATCACGCACGAGACCCTGTACGACTACACGCCCGCGGTCGAGACCGCGCAGCATGTGGCCTATCTGCAGCCCCTGGACACCTCCTGCCAGACGACACTGAGCCACCGGCTCGAGGTATCTCCGACACCGGCACAGATCACCCGCAGCGTCGACATCTACGGCAACCACCGGGTCTTTTTTTCACTGCAAACACCGCACACCCAGCTGCGCGTGGCGGCCATCAGCGAGGTGCGCACGCGTGTGCCGCAGGCGGTGGACAGCCGCATCGCCTGGGAGGCGTTGCGCGAGCAGTTCCGCTACCACTCGGGTGCGGCCTGGAGTGCGGCCGCCGAATTCAGCTTTGCTTCGGCGCGCGCCCCGCGAGATGAAGCCTTCGCGGCCTACGCGCGCCCCAGCTTCGGCCCCGGCGTATCGGCCCTGGCCGGCGCACGCGACCTGATGACGCGCATCCACACGGACTTCATCTACGAAACGGCCAGCACCGAGGTCAACACACCGCCGCTGGAGGCCCTGGCCCTGCGCAAGGGCGTGTGCCAGGACTTCGCCCACATCATGCTGGGCTGCCTGCGCAGCCTGGGCCTGGCGGCACGTTATGTCAGCGGTTACCTGCTGACCCGACCGGCACCCGGTCAGCCCCGGCTGGTGGGCAGCGACGCATCACACGCCTGGGTGTCCATCTACCTGCCGGACCTGCCGGGCGCACAGGAGGGCCAGGGCTGGTACGACCTGGACCCGACCAATGACCGGCATGGCTGGGGCACGCCCGGTGAAGACTATGTGACCGTGGCCACGGGGCGCGACTATGCCGACATCTCGCCGATCCGCGGTGTCATCCACGGTGGCGGGCAGCACACGCTGAAAGTGGCCGTGACGGTCGACCCCGTCGATATGGCAGGCCCGACGGCAGTGCCTTAGGGCGGGCTGGCCGGCTGCGGGTTCCAGCGCTGCGGCGTGAAGCCGAACACCCGTGGGTCGGCCAGATCGACCCGGCCCCGCACCCAGCCCATGAAGGGGTAGCCATAGACCTCGACCCGGGTGAAGTTCTCCAGCATCTTCTTTCCCGTGACATCCAGCAAAGGCTGGTTGAGCTGGTAGCTGTGCGTGTCACCGTGCACGAGAACAACCTGCCCTGCATAGGCCTGGGTCTCCAGCTGTAACTGCTCGATGAGGTCGCGGTAACCCGGTCGGGCCTGCCCCGCAGCGGCGGCTTCCAGTCCCGGATTGGCCTGGATCACGATCAGCAGGCCGGCCAGCTTGCGACTGCGCGCCAGGTCGAAGGCCTGGGCCAGCCAGGCGCGGTTGGCGGCACTGCGCTCGATGTACTCGGCGACAGGTCCGCTGCGTCCGTCGACACCGTGGTAGTTGTTCTGGCTGCCCGGCACATGCAGTCCGACAAAGAGCACCGAACCCTGCTCCCAACGCACGTTCTCGCGGTAGGCCGCATAGGCCGGATCCCGGCTCTGCCGCTCCAGAGGAAAGGAAGGCTGGCCCAGGGTCCGCTCGTCCCGGTAGAACACCGCACGCAAGTGCGCCAGGCGCTCCACCGGATCGTAGCCGCCGTTGCTGCGGCGGTGACAGTCGGTCCACTCGTTGTCACCGGGAACGTAGATCAGGGGCAGCGGCGCCGCCTGGAAAACGCCCAGGATGTCCTGGTAGACCTCGTCACGGCAGACGCTGGAGCCGCTCTTGATGTCACCGGCATGCACGGCAAAGGCCGCCCCCTGCTGTGCCATGTCGGCCATCATCGCTGGCAGCTGATCCCGCTCCCAACGGCTATAGGGGGTGTCACCGAACAGCGCAAAGGAAAAAGGCTGGGCCGCCAGCGGCAGGGCCAGCAGGGTGGCCAGAGCGAGGGTGAGGAAACGCAGCACGCGGGAGTACGACGACGAGGGAACCATCACAGTCAATCGGCGCCGCGCCAGCGATGGTTGATCTGGCGTGTGGCGATCGCCTGCAGGCGACGGCCCAAGGCCATGGCCGCTTCCAGCAGCAGCAGCATGATGAGTGCCACCACACCACCAGCGATCAGGGCTTCCTGCGTCAGCGGCACGGTGGCGTTGTACTGGAGCAGGGTCTGCTCGCGCAGGTCGTGATCGGCCTTGACGAGCAGATGCCAGAGGCGCCCCGGCAGGTGGGTCTGCAGCGCCTTGGCCTCGCCCTCGAAGCGCAGCTTGCGCTGATACATGCGTTCGATGGCGTCACCCTCGGCCTGGAAAGCGGCCACATTGCTCTGGCGATGCATGGTGATCAGCGCCTCGACATTGCCGCCCGTGTGCTGGTTGGCAATGATCAGGAAAGGCTGGAAGTTGATGGTGACTTCGCGCAGCGTGGCATCCACGCGCTTGGCGTACTGGTCCGTCAGATGGGGCAGTTGCATGCCCGCCAGCAGACAGATGCAGGCGACGATGATCATCACATAACGCAGCAGGACCGACATGGTTTTCCTCCGGGAAGGTATTCCCGACATTAAACCAAAGCCGCCCGGCTGGCGGACGGCGGAAACAAACGCTTGCAGTTTGGCCGGCGCCCGCCCCGGTTCAGCTCGTTTCGGTCACGTCGGCCGCGATGCGGCGCAGGGCGTCCACGTACATGGCCACGGGCTGACCGCCCGAGATCAGGTACTGGCGGTTGACGATGACCGCCGGCACCGAACTGATGCCGGCCTGCTGCCATTGCATCTCGTTCTCGCGCACGGCCAGAGCGTATTCGTTGCCGCCCAGGATCTCACGGGCGCGGGCCTCGTCCAGTCTCACGGTACGACAGGCGCGCACCAACACCTCGGCATCGGAGACATTCTCGGCCCGACTGTGGTAGGCCGTGAGCAACTCCTTCTTGAGCGCGTACTGCTTGTCCGGACCCTGCTCGCCGGCCCACTGCAGCAGGCGGTGGGCGTCGAAAGTGTTCCAGATGCGGCCACGCCCCTCGGGCTTGAAGCTGAACCCCACTTCGGCACCGCGCGCGCGGATGGTCTCGCGGATCTGCGACTGCTGCTCGGGCGTAGAGCCGTACTTCTGCGTGAGGTGCTCAGCCACGTCCTGGCCCTCTGGACCCATGGCGGGGTTCAGCTCGAAGGGCTGGAACTGGATGTGGGCGTCGACCTGGCCCAGCAACTGGTCCAGTGCCTGTTCCAGGCCGCCCAGGCCCACGGCGCACCAGGGGCAGGCCACATCGGAAACGAAATCAATCTGAAGGGTGGTGCTCATAGGGGTTTGCGAGGATGCTTGGGCAGAAAGAAAAACGTCGATTCTAGATATAGTTGAGTCGCCCTTGTCACAGGGCGGATAAACACCAAAGGGAGTAGACATCATGAACAGAACACTGGTTCTGGCTTTTTTTGTGGCTGCGGCCGCCCTCACCACCGGCTGTGCCTCCGTTACGGGCTCACCGACGCAAAACATGGCCGTCCAGACGCGCGATCAGACCGGCGACGAGGTCAAGGGCGCCAAATGCACGCTGATCAACAACAAGGGCCGTTGGAGCCTTGAAACCCCTGGTACCACCACCATTCAGAAATCCAATCAGGATATGCAGGTGAACTGCACCAAGGATGGCTTGGAAGCTGGCAACCAGGCTGTCGTATCCGAAACCCTGGGGTCCATGTACGGCAACATCCTCATCGGCGGCGGTATCGGTGCCTTGATCGATCACAACAGCGGTGCCGCATACCAATATCCAACCATGGTCCGCGTCCTGATGCGGGCACCAGGCAAGAAGGAATCCGAAAGCCAGGCCAACACCACTGCCCAGCCGACTGCCGCAGTTCGGGCCGCAACGAATCCATCTGCCATTCGCACACTGGGGCCGCTGGCCGTCAATTCGGGGAAAAAGCCTGAAATTGGGGACGAGTGGGAATACCTGAGCGAGGACAAGATCTATGGCAAACGCAAGAAACTGCTTTGGCGTACCAAATCGGTAGAGACAGATGGGGTCGTAGAGGAATTGGTCGTTGACGGTATTCCAGCTCAACCATGGCTTTATAAAAATCAGCCTGAAGTGATCGCTGTTTCCACCGAGACGGGTTTTGTTTTCAGCCCGCACTGGGATACCCAGTCCTCAATCCCCGAGATGAAAGTCAAAGGCACTGGGGATTGCGCCCAACAACTTATGTGCATTGTTCAGGCCAAACATGCAGGCACGGAGCAGATCTCCATCAATGCAGGCACTTTTGACGCTGTGCGTATCGATGGCACGCTTCTCGTCAAGCTCACGGCTTTCCAATTCAGAGGAAAAGTTACCGCCTGGTACTCTGAGAAAGATAGAAGGCTGCTCAAGCAAACCGTAACGTTGCGCTCGAACGCCACCAATATTGATGAGACCGTGGAGCTCCAGTCGGCACGTACTTTCCAGTAGCGAGTATCAAACTTTTTGCTCCTGCCCAGCCCAGGAGCAAAGGGTCAAGACTCCGCAGAGCGATGGACGCCAGTCCTCGTGGACTGGGCACTCCACGGAACTGAGCCATGAAACGGAACTCAATCGAATGCATGCGCGTCGGACACGCGCCAAGGCTCACGTCTGCCTCGATGCCGGCCGCTGACCCAAACTTTCCAGTTCGTGCACGGCCAGTGCGCGTGCTCGGACCGGCCCCTCGTCCTGCTCCAAGCCACCCAAACCCAATGCACACCAGAGACTGTCCGCATCGGAGAAAATTGATTTGTAGAGGAACGCTCATAGGGGTTTCCGAGAGTGTGCGAACGGATGAGAAGTAGGTGGTTTCTGGGTATAGTCCTCTAACCCTTGTCACAGGGTGGACAAAAAACATACGGGAGTGGGCGTCATGAACAAGGCATTTGTTCTGTCTTTTTGCGCTGCCTTGGCCTTGCCATTTGCCGCGCTAGCAACCAATCCGCCCCTCGCGGGAACACCCCCGCCCACCGCTGTATCGACCGAGCCTGCTTGGCTGCTGAACATGCCGCAGAGTGACCGACTCGTGCACCGTGGACTGCCCGATCTGGACAATGCAGGCGTTGCCAACGGTGCGATCCTGTACCCGGCCCCCAATGTGGCGGGGTTTCTGGTCAGCGTCCTGACGCATGGAGCCGTCGTGGACAAGATAAAAGAGGACCAGAGAAACCAGCAGCAGGAGGCCGCCGACAAGATCTGGGCCCCCTACTTACCGATCCTAGAAAATTTTGGCCATCGCGAGCTGATGCAGCGGGCCCTGCCAAAGGCGGCATCGCGCGCGAGCATGACCCTCACGCGGAATGCCAGCACCAATGTCGCGGACAGGGGCAAGGGCATCGAGAGTGCCCCTGTCTTCTCCATGACGCACGACCAGCTCGCGATCATGCTCGATAACACCATCGTGCTGCATGCGCCGGCCGGCAGTGCGGTCACCAGCCATCGAATGACCCTTCGGGTGATCTCCGAGCCTAGGGAGACAACGGACCCGGTCGCCTACTGGACGAGCAACAACGGCGAAGACCTCAAGGAAGAAGAAGCCCGACTCATGGCGCTTTCACTGGACATTGCCATGCTCGACCTGTCGGGAGAAACGCATAGGCCCGACGCCCCCTACAAGACAGTGCGCTACCGTGAAGGATCCATCGAGAAGATGGAACGGGCTCAGGTTCTTGCCGACCGCTGCAGCCGCGTCCTGTTACGCACGCTGCGTGGCGCCCTGATGTCGGTCCCGGCCGCACGGCCCGGGAACAACCCGGCCAGCAACTGCGACAACCCGTCAAACCCATAAAGGAAAGAGCAAAAAATGAAAAAAAGCTGCTTCGGAGTCATCGTCGTTACTGCATTGGTCTTGCTGACTGGATGCGCAACACCTCAACAAGCACCCATCGCCTTGTCCAAAACGTCGATCAGTGCCGAATCTGGGCGCATTGGTGTGGTGATGACGACCTTACCCCAGTTGGACACCCAGGTGCCAGGAGCCGGTTGCCTGCTATGCCTCGCTGTCGCCATCCAGATGAACTCCGGGCTCACCACGCATGCCCGAACCCTGGGTTATGAGGATCTGCCCCAATTCAAGCATGAAGTCGCCGCGCTACTGCGTAAGAATGGCGCCTCGGTGATCGTCCTTGACGAGACCCTGAATATCAGTACCCTGCCAGACCACGCCGGGGCGGCGCCCAATGCGGCGACCAAGAGCTTCGCCGCCTTCAAACAAAAGTATCAGATTGACAAACTCCTGGTCCTGAACATATCGGCGTTGGGCTTCACCCGTAGCTACGCCAACTACATACCGACCAGCGATCCCAAGGGCTTGTTCGAGGCCGCCGGCTATATGGTCAATCTCTCAACCAATGGCTATGAATGGTACGAACCCGTCGTTATCAACAAGGGCACTGACCAGAAATGGGATGAGCCTCCAAAATTTCCGGGCCTGACCAACGCCTACTACCAGGCACTGGAAATGGGCAAAGACCAGCTGATCAAGCCGCTGCTGGCGTCCGGCGATGTCATCAGAACCCAAGCTGCTGCGCCTGTTGCCCCCAAGGTCATCGCGGTGGTCCCCAACACCCCTGCCCCAACGATCCCAGCCATCACTACCTCGTCATCCAAAGCTGTACAGGCTTCTGTTGTAACCGGGTCGACCCGCATGTCGCCCAATACTGGAAAAAAACCCCAGGTTGGCGATGAATGGGAGTACCTGGCCGCAGACAAAATCTATGGCAAGCGCAAGAAATTGGTATGGCGCACCAAATCCGTAGAAGTGGATGGCGTGGTAGAGGAAGTGGTCATTGATGGCATTCCATCTCAACCATGGCTCTATAAGAATCAACCTGAAGTGATCGCCGTTCCCACCGAAGCGGGTTTCGTTTTCAGCCCGCACTGGGATACCCAGTCCTCAATTCCCGAGATGAAAGTTAAGGGTGCTGGAGAGTGTTCTCAGCGACTTCAGTGTGTTGTTCAAGTCAAGCATGCGGGCGCAGAGCGGATCTCCACCAATGCTGGCACCTTTGACGCCATCCGCATTGATGGCACGCTTGTCTTCAATGCCAACCCCATTGTCCAAGTCCGAGGACAAATCACCGCTTGGTATTCGGAGAAGGATAGAAGGCTCATCAAGCAAACCGTGACGATGCGCACGAGCGCCGCCTCCATTGATGAAGTCCTAGAGCTTCAATCAGCGCGCTCACTTCAGTAGTGCGCATACAGCCTCGGCGAGGCAACCGCAATCGGGTGCAGGCAGGTGAGCCCTAGGGCTCACTTCTGCCTGGACACCAGCCGTTTCCCCAGACTTTCCAGTTCGCGCACGGCCAGCGCGACCACACGTGCCGACCAGTCGTCCTGCTCCTGCTGCGGCCCGCGCAGCAGACCCAGCGTGCTCTTGAAGCGCGAACCGTCCAGACGACGGAAGGCCACCTGCCCCTGCGGCAGGGTGGCGAAAGAGGCCGGCACGATGGCCACGCCCAACCCGCAGCCCACCATGGCCAGCACGTTCACAAACTGGCCCGCCTCATGACGGATATCTGGCGTAAAACCGGCCTCCATGCACAGTGCTGCCGTGCGATCGTAGTAGTCGGCGTCCTGGTAGCGTGAAAAGCTCACGAAGCGCTCGCGTGCCGCCTCTCGCAGCGCCAGCGGTTTACGGCTGCGTGCCAGGGGATTGCCCAGGGGCATGGCCAGACAGTAGGGATCGTCGATACAGGCCACCATCTCTGCTGGCTGGCTGCCCTCGCCCGGACGCGCCAGCCCGAGGTCGATCTCGCGGTTGTGCAGAGCCTGCAGCTGCTGGGTGGTGATCATCTCGCGCACCTCGACGTTGACCGCCAGCTTCTCGCCAACCAGGCGCTGCAGCAGGCCCGGCAGGACCGAGTGGATGGTGGACGGCACCAGGCCCAGGCGTAAGGTGGCGCGCTGACCGGCCTGGCGCTCCCGAGCGCGCACGGCGGCTTGCTGCGCTCGCGCGAGGATGGCCCGCGCATCCTCCAGAAAAGAAGTGCCCGCCTGGGTCAGCCGCACCCCGCGCGGCTGGCGCGTGAACAGGCTGACCCCCAGCTCCTCCTCCAGCTGGCGGATCTGGGCCGACAGCGGCGGCTGGGCGATGAACAGCTTTTGCGCCGCACGGCTCACGCTGCCCAGCTCGGCCACGGTGACGAAATAACGCAGATGTCTCAGTTCCATGGCCCATCCTATCCATACTCAAAAGATATGCTTTTTATACCAAATCAGTCTTTGACGTATGGATTGAGGCCGCCGACACTGCGCACAGTTTTCCAACCGGATCGACGACCCCATGCAATCCCTGCGCAAGACCCAAGCCGGCCCCGGCCTCACGCTCCAGGACGTGGCCCTGCCCCCTGCCCCTGCCGCCGGTGAAGTGCTGCTGCGGGTGCAGTCCGCCGGTGTCTGCGGCACCGACCTGCACATTGACGAATGGACGCCCAGCTACCACTTCGTCACAGCCGCCCTGCCCGTGACGGTGGGCCATGAATTCAGCGGCGTGATCGAAGCCTGCGGCACGGGTGTTCAGGGCCTGACGCCGCAGCAGCTCGTGGCCGTGCGCCCTTCGGTGGTCTGCGGCCAGTGCGAGTCCTGTCTGGCGCAGAACTACGACGCCTGCGTCAAACGCCGCGGCATCGGCGTCACGCGCGACGGCGGCTTCGCCCCCTGGGTGCTGGTGCCGGCACGCAACTGCGTCGCCATACCGTCCGGCGTGGACGCCGAGATCGCCGCGCTGACCGAACCCCTGACCGTCAGCCACGAAGCGGTGCGCACGGGCGGCGTGCAGGCTGGCGACCGCGTGCTGGTGCTGGGCCCCGGCAATATCGGCCAGGGCATTGCCCTGTTCGCCAAGCAGGCCGGCGCCCGCCAGGTGGTGGTAGCCGGGCACGGCGACGCCGCCCGCCTGGCCGTGCTGCGCGCCATGGGCTTCGAGGACGTGATCGACTTCGCCGGCCAGGGCATGGAACAGGGCCTGGCGCCCTATCTGCGGGAAGGCAAGTTCGACGTGGTGATAGAGGCCACGGGCGCGCCCTCGGTCATCGCCCCAGCCCTGCAGGCCCTCAAGACGCATGGCGTGCTGGTCATCACCGGCATCCACCCTGCCCCTGTGCCCATCGACCTCACGGCCCTGGTGCGCCAGCACCAGCAGATCCGAGGCTCCTACCGGGCGCCCGAAAAGAACTGGCCCCTGGTGGTGGACTACATGCGCACCCACCAGGACACCCTGCGCCACATGATCACCCACCGCCTGCCGCTCACGCAGGCCCTGGAAGGCTTCGCGCTGGCTCGCAGCAAAATAGCCACCAAGGTCATGATCTATCACCCCGACACGACCACGGAGCCACTCAGCGCATGACGCAGCCCGCTGCCACGGCCTTCCTCGCGCTCTGGAACAGCATCAGCAGCGCCAGGCTGCAGCCAGAGTACGAGGTCTGGCACACCTTCGAGCATGTGCCCGAGCGCGTGAGCCTGCCCGGCTTCGTGGAGGCGCGCCGCTACCGTTCGCACGCCGGGGCTGGCGGCACGCCGCGTTACTACACCTGCTACTGGCTGGAATCAATGGCTGCGCTGGAGACACCGCAGTACCGAGACGTCTTCACGCACCCCACACCCTGGTCCGCGCGCATGCGCGGCGAGCTGCGTGAATTCCTGCGCCTGCCCTGTACGCTGCAAGGCAGTTACGGGCAATCCGGCGCAGCGCAACTCGCAACGCTGCAGCTGCGCAGCCAGAACCCGGACTTTCCGGCCGCCGCCGCCGGCTGGCTGCGGGAGCAGGTGCAGCAGGCCCGGGTCGTCCGCGCCCGCTGGGGCAGCGTGGGCAGCAGCGCGGCCTTCCCACTGGCCAACCAGGTCGGCGATGCCGCCGCTCCTGGTCACGACCATGTCGTGATGCTCGAGGGGCTGGACCTCACCAGCCTGCAGCAGACCGTCGAGGCCATGGCCCGCATCGCGCGTTCCGACTGGCAACTCGCCGAACCACCCGCTTTCTTCGAACTGCTCAGCCTGGTGCGCCAAGGCGAGTTGGACCCGCCCGCAGGGCCGCGCCCGGCGGCCCGCATGGATTTATTCGGTACATTCAAAACAGGAGACCTCGCATGACACGCAAAAAGCATCCCTCCCTCATCGGCGCCCTGCTCGGCCTCGCCCTGCTGCCCCTGTGGGCCCAGGCCCAGAACGCAGATGTCTGGCCCAGCAAGGCCCTGCGCATCATCGTGGGCTACCCCAGCGGCTCCTCGCCGGACGTGCAGGCGCGGCTGCTGGCCGAACCCCTGGCCCGCGCCCTTGGCCAGCCCGTGATCGTGGAAAACAAGCCCGGCGCCAGCGGCAATATCGGGGCCGACATGACGGCCAAGGCCACGGACGGCCACACCATCGGCGTGATCGGCAACGGCCCGCTGACCAGCTCCAAGTTCCTCTACGCCAAGCTGCCCTACGACCCGCAGAAGGACCTGGCACCGATCGCCCTGATCGGCAGCGCCCCGCTGGTCTGGGTCACGACCAAATCCGCCAAGCCGCAGACGCCGGCCGAGTACATCGCCCAGGCGCGCGCCAGCGGCGACAAGCTGGCCTACGGCTCCATCGGCGCCGGCTCGGGTGGTCACCTGGGCATGGAACTGGTCAAGGAAGTCCTGGGCCTGCAAGCGCTGCACGTGCCTTTTGCCGGCGGCCCCGCCATCCTGAACGCCATGCTCGGTGATCAGGTGCAGATGACGCTGCTGCCGGGCTCGACCGTCATGCCCCTGGTGCAGTCGGGCAAGCTGCAAGCCATCGCCGTGACCTCGGCCACGCGCAGCGCCCTGCTGCCGGAACTGCCCTCCATGCAGGAGATCGGCGCCAAGGGCACCAACATCGAGGTCTGGAACGCCGTCATGGCCCCGATCCAGATGCCGGCCGCACACCAGGCCCGACTCAGCGCCGAGATCGGCAAGATCCTGCAGTCGCAGGACATCTCGCAGAAGCTGTTCCAGCAGGGCTGGAAAGCGGGTGACGCCTCGGCCACGGCACTGGCCCAGCGCATCAAGAGCGACACGGCGCTTTACGGCGACATCATCGCCAAGAAGAACATCAAGATCGACTGAGCGATCGGCGCGAGCCCCGCTCAGTCCTTCACGCGCCCACGCAGGGCCTTGGTTTCAGAGCGCTGGCTCTTGCCCTCGAGCCGTCGTTGCCTGGAACCATAGGTCGGCTTGGTGGCACGACGCGTTTTGGGCGGGCGGGCCACACTGTTGACCAGCTCATGCAGACGGGAGAAAGCATCGAGCCGGTTCATGTCCTGGCTGCGGTGCTGCTGGGCCTTGAGGACCAGCACGCCTTCCTGTGTGATACGGCTGTCGCGCAAGGCCAGCAGGCGTTCCTTCACGTCTTCCGGCAGGGATGAGGCCGGGATGTCGAAACGCAGGTGCACTGCGCTGGAGACCTTGTTGACGTTCTGCCCACCCGCCCCCTGGGCGCGGATGGCGCTGATCTGCACCTCGTCTTCGACAACCTGCAGCGGTGCGGGCACGGTCATGGCTGGCGCGGCCCGGGATCAGGCCAAGGCCTGGCGGCTCACTTCTTCTCCGTAAGCTGCACCAGGCCGGCGATGGCCAGGGCATAACCATTGATGCCGAAGCCGGCCATCACGGCCTTGGCCACCGGCGAGATCCAGGACTTGTGGCGGAACTCCTCGCGCGCGTGCACATTGCTGATGTGCAGCTCGATCAGGGTCACGCCCGCGCCCTTGATGGCGTCGTGCAGGGCGATGCTGGTGTGGGTGTAGGCCCCGGCGTTGAGGATGACACCCAGCAGCTTGCCCGCGGCCTGCTGGCGGCCGGCCTCGTGGATCCAGTCGATCAACTCGCCCTCGTGGTTGCTCTGGCGGAAATCCAGCTTGAGCGCATTGGCGGCGCAGGCACGCTCGCACAGCTCCTGCACATCGGCCAGGGTCTGGGAACCATAGACGGCCGGCTCGCGCGTGCCGAGCAGGTTGAGGTTGGGGCCGTTGAGAACGAGGGCGGTTTTCATGGTCGGACTTTCAGCTCCTTGACTTGAGCGCATGGGTAGGTACTGTCCGTCATTATCAGGCAGCCATACGGGCAATTCAGTCGAGTTGTGACTCGACTTCGAGCTCCGTCGGCACCACTGCCGCGGTCCTGGGCAACCAGAGATGGGTGATCAGCATCAGCAGCAGGCCCGCCACAACCATGGGAATGACCATGGGCCAGGCCCCGTGGGCATGGCTGGCGTCCACGTAACGCGCCATCACCTGCCCGGTCACGACGGCCACCCCCATGGTCAGGAAACCGGACCATGCCACCGCACGGCCCGCCAGGTGCGGAAAATCGCCCACGGCGCCCGCCTGCCCGCAGGGCTGGTGGATGCCATGGCCCACCGCATAGATCCAGTGCCCGAGGAGCAACGGCCAGATGCTGTGCGGAGCCCACAGCACCCCTGCCAGCTGGACCAGGGCACCCGTGATGCTCAGTTGCGCGCCCCAGCGCACGGCCCGCAGGGCCGTGTGCTTCTTGAGCAGGCGCCGGCACCAGGTGGTGCTGAGGATGTAGACCAGGGAGCCGCTGGCAGGGACCCAGCCATAGGCCAGCGGCGACAACCCCAGGTACTCCACATAGATGGCCGGCGAGAGCAGCAGGAAGCAGAACACACCGCCGTAGGTGCTGGCCGTCAGGCTGGTCCAGGCGCGAAAGCTGTTGCTGGCCAACACGTCCTTCACGCTGCCGCCGGCCTGGGCGTGTTCGGGTTGTCGGGTCTCGGCAAATCGGACCCAGCAGAGCCAGAGCACCGCCACCGAATACAGGGCCATGCAGACCAGGGTCCAGCGCCAGCTCAGGAACTGTACGACCGCCGCCCCGGTCAAGGGCGCCAGCAGGGCCACGACACCGAGGCCGGACAGGCCCTTGGCCATGATGCGCGGCCCTTCATGGGCCTCATGCAGGTCCCGCACCGCCGCACGCGCGCAGACCAGAATGGCCGCCATGGCCAAGCCCTGCATGGCCCGCCACGCGGCCAGCACCCAGACCGTCGGCGCCAGCGCAGCGCCCAGGCCGCTCACGGTGTACAGCGCCAGGCCGGCCAGCAGCACCGGGCGTCGGCCGTAGCGGTCCGCCAGCGGGCCGTTGAGCAACTGCCCGATACCGAGGGCCAAGGTGAACAGCGTCAGGCTGGTGCTGGCCGAGCCCAGGTCACGGGCAATGGCGGGCAGCGCGGGCAGGTAGAGATCGGTGGCAATGGGCTGCGCCCCGAGCAGGAGCAGCAGTACCAGCGTGAAAGACCGCTGGCGTACGGGCTTGGACATCAAGCCACTATAGCGGCTGCCTGGGCTCCACCAAGGAATAAGCGCTCGAGGTGCGGGTCGGCCAGCAGTTCGGACGCCGGCTTGTGCAGCACCAGGCGCCCCGATTCGAGTGCAATGGCCTCGTCGGAAATCTTGAGCGCACTCTTCACGTTCTGCTCCACCATCAGCACCGTGGTGCCCTGATCGGCCAGGCGGCGCAGGAGCTTGAACACGTCCTGCACCACGAGCGGCGAGAGGCCGATGGAAGGTTCGTCGATCAGCAACACCTTGGGCCGCAGCAGCAGCGCACGCCCGATCTCCAACTGCTTCTGTTCGCCCCCCGACAGCGCCGAGGCCTGCGAGTGCAGACGTTCCCTGACGCGTGGGAAAAGCTCCAGCACCTCGGGGATGCGCTCATGGGTGGTCTTCATGCCCAGGGTAATGCCACCGAGTTCCAGGTTCTGGAACACCGTGAGCTGGCCAAAGAGGTTGCGTCCCTGTGGCACAAAGGCGATGCCACGCGCCAGCAAGTCCTTCTGGCTGGCACCGCCGATCTCGACCCCGTCCAGCAGAATGCGACCCTGGCGCGGCTTGAGCAGGCCGAACAGGGTCTTGAGCACGGTGGACTTGCCCGCGCCATTGGGCCCGAGCAGCAGGGTAATGGCGCCGCGCCGGGCCTGGAAGGACAGCTGGTTGAGGATCATGAAATCCTTGTAGCCGGCCACGACCCCGTCGAATTCAATGCAGATGGCGTTCGACATCTCAGTTCCCCAGGTAGGCGTCGAGCACCTGCTTATTGGCACGGATCTCGTCCGGCGTGCCTATGGCCATGACCTGCCCCTCCACCATGACCATGACGCGGTGGCACAGGTCCATGACGAAATCCATGTTGTGTTCGATCACCACGAACGAGCCCCTGCGTGTGCTGTTGAGTTGCTTGAGCAGGGTCGAGATGCTCCCCACCAGGCTGGGGTTGACCCCGGCGCAGGGCTCGTCGAGCAGCACCAGATCAGGCTCGCTCATGAAGGCCATGGCGATGTCGACCAGCTTCTGCTGACCATAGCTCAGGCTGCCAGCCGGCTGGTCGGCTACGTGGCGGATGCGGAACAGGTCGATCAGTTCATCGGCCTTCGCGCCCAGACCCGAGTCGCCGGGTGCGAACAGGCGGCTGAACATGCTGCCCTGGTGTTCCTGCGCAGCCACCAGCAGGTTGTCGCGCACGCTCATCTTGCCGAAGACCTGCAGGGTCTGGAAAGTTCGCCCGACGCCGCGCCGGTTGAGCTCGAGCGGTGACAGACCGGTGATGGACTGGCCCTTGAGCTCGATCGCGCCTTCGTCGGGCCGGATCTGCCCGAGCACGCTGTTGAACATGGTGGTCTTGCCCGAACCGTTGGGGCCGATGACCCCGAAGATTTCACCGGGTCGCACTTCGAAGCTCACGCCGCCCACGGCCTGGATGGCACCGTAGGCCTTCTTGAGGCCGCTGACCTTGAGGACCGGGGTATTCATGCCTGGCCTCCCGATGCTGCGGCC
Organism: Hylemonella sp. GW821-FHT10B10; assembly: GCF_059415585.1. NCBI lineage: Bacteria > Pseudomonadati > Pseudomonadota > Betaproteobacteria > Burkholderiales > Comamonadaceae > Hylemonella > Hylemonella sp. GW821-FHT10B10. Next base: position 2,013,618 of record NZ_JBWKNN010000001.1, read on the forward strand.
CGGGCGCGTGCAGCCGAGGCCTCACGCGACTGGCGACGTGCCCGGATGCGGTCCGGGATGCTTAGCAGGCCGTCGGGCAACCAGATCATCAGCAGAACGACGGCGGTACCAAACGCGAACAGGTACCAGGCCTGGGCGAAGCGCAGCCACTCGGGCAGCAGCACACCCACAGCGGCGCCGACAACCGGGCCGAAGAAATAGCCGGCTCCGCCCACCACCACCATGAGGTACATCATGATGGACGCACTCACGGTGAAAGGCGCTGGCTCGATGAATTGGACCAGGGACGCGAACAGCGCGCCGGCAACACCCGCATAGGCTGCACCGATGGCAAAGCTCAGCAGCGTGTAGCTGCGAATGTCCACGCCCAGGCTCTCCGCCCGGATCGGGTTGTCGCGCAGGGCCGTGAAGGCCTTGCCCCAGGGTGAACGCAGCAGCGCACGCAGCGCGACGGCCAGCAGGACCACCATCGCCAGGGCGAAGTAGTAGTAGGCCTTGTTGCCTTCAAGGGAGAAACCGGCCAGGTTCGGGCGCGCGATGTTGTTGATACCGAATGTGCCGCCCGTCAGCCATTCTTCGTTGCGCATCACGAGCCAGACCGCGGTGTTGAAACCCAGGGTGGCAAAAGCCAGGTAGATGGTCTGCACACGCAGCGCCGGGAAGCCCAGGATCAGGCCGACGCTGAAGCAGATCAAGGCAGCAGCTGGCAGACCGATCCAGAAGCTCACACCCGCTTTCAGCAGGATGGCCGAGGTGTAGGCCCCGATGCCGAAGAAGGCCGCATGGCCCAGCGACTTCTGTCCGGCATAGCCCACCGTCAGATTCAGTCCCATGGTGGCAATGATGAAGATGAACCAGTAGGTCAACAGATAGGTGCCGTAGTTCTTGAGGAACTGCGGAGCAACCAGCAGCCCCAGGGCCGCCAGCGCGATCAGGATGAATTTGACGTTCTTCATGGTTGCGGACTCAGACCTTGCGCTCTTCCTTCTTGCCCAGCAGACCCTGGGGTTTGAAGAGAATGACCACCATGAAGATCATCAGGGCCACTGCGTCCTTGTACGCGGGCGAGATATAGGCCGCGGCCAGGTTCTCTGCCACGCCAACGATCACCCCGCCCAGCAGTGCGCCGCGCGAGTTGTTGAAACCGCCGATGATGGCGGCGAAGAAGGCCTTGGTGCCCAGGCCTTCGCCCATGTCGAACTTGGCCAGGTAGGTCGGCGTGACCAGCAGGGCCGCCGCACAAGCGAGCAGCGCATTGATGACAAAGGCGTAGAGGATCATGCGCGGCACGTTGATGCCCAGCACCGTGGCGCTCTCGGTGTTCTGGGCCACCGCCTGCATGGCGCGGCCGGTCACCGTACGCGTGATAAAGGCCTGGGTGGCCAGAACCAGCAACAGGGCCACGACCAGGGTGCCGATGCCGCCCGAGCTCACGGTCACGCCCGCGAGATTGAACACATGGTCGCCGAAGATGTTGGGAAAGGGATGTGCCTCGGCACTGTAGCCGGCCCGCACCCCGTTGCTCATCGCGATGGCCAGGCCGATGGTGGCGACCACGATGGGCATCATGCCGTAGCGGTACAGCGGGTCGACCACCCCACGCTTGAAAACCCAGCCCAGCACCAGCACCGAACACAGCGCAGCCAGCACGAAACCCAGCCACAGTGGCGCGCCGACGGCCATGAAGCCCAGCATCATGAAGGCCGGCAGCATGACGAATTCGCCCTGGGCAAAGTTGATGGTGCCGCTGGCCTGCCACAGCAGGGTGAAGCCCAGTGCGGCCAGCGCATAGATGCTGCCCGTCGCCAGGCCGCTCAAAAGCAGTTGCAGAAAATCAGTCATCGAAACCCCGCCCACCCTGCACAGGCAGGACGAACACAAGCGACCTACCCCGCCCCGGCTGCGCGCGAGCAAGCGCCGCGACCGGGACAGGGATTCAGCGCATCACTTCTTGTTCAGCGGCGGCAGCGTGGCCACCACCTCCTGCTTGCCGTTCTTGACCTCGACCATGAAGCTCTCGCGGTCGATGTCCCCCTTGGCGTCGAAGCTCACGTCCATCAGTACGCCCGGATGCTGCTTGGCCGTGAAGGTGGTGTTCTTCAGGGCCTGGGCCACGGCCACGCGGTCCAGCTTGCCCACCTTCTCGATCGCGGCCTTCAGCACGTACATGCCGGTGTAGCCTTTGATGCCGTTGTGGTCCGAGACGTACTTGTATTCCTGCTGGAACTTGGCGCCGAAGGCCTTGGTCGGGGGCGCATCCACCGTCAGGCCCACGTGGGCCACGGCGCCGTTGGCGGCTTCACCGGCCAGCTCGATCACCTTCTGCCCCGTCAGCGTGGTCTCGCCGATGATGGGCTTGGTCCAGCCCTGCTTGCGCAGCTCGCGCAGCAGACGCGCCGACTCTTCCTCGTTCGAGTAGACGAAAACCGCATCGGCATTGCTCTGCTTGACAGAGAGCACCGCGGCGGAGAAATCGATCTGGCCCTGGTTGGTGGAGATGTCGGCCACCACCTTGGTCGGGCTGCCTTCCATGAGCTTGACGATGGCGTCACGGCCACCCTTGCCGAAGTCGTTGTTCACATAGATCACCGCCAGGGTCTTGGCCTTGCCGTTGATGTAACGCGCGAGCTTGGGGAAGGAGGTGGACTGGCCGAAGCTGGTACGGAACACATAGGGGTTGCCCTGCTCCGTGATGGAAGCCGCCTCGCCACCCGTGAAGTTGGGCACCTCGGCGCGGCGTGACTCGGCCATGCTGACCATGATGGAACCCGAGAACACGGGGCCGAAGATCGCAAAGACGCCGTCGTCCACGGCCTTCTGGGTCAGGCCCTTGGCCACGCCCGGGTTGCTCTGCGTGTCCGACGTGCTGGACTGGACCTTGCGGCCCAGGATGCCGCCGGCCGCGTTGATCTCCTTGATGGCCAGTTCGACGCCGTTCTTGAAATTGGTGCCAGCCGTGGCGCCGGCGCCAGACAGCTCGACGATGTTGGCGATCTTGATCGCCTCCTGGGCGTAGGCCATCGTCGTGGCCGCCACCAGGGCCGAAGCGGCCAGAAGTTGAAGGGCAAAGCGTTTATGCATGAGGATGTCTCCTTGGTTATAAAAAGCGGGCCCGGGTCATAAAAAAGGGGCGCACTTTGATCAAAGTCCTTCGATTTTTTCCGTCTTGATCCTGGAAACGTGATCGAATATCGAACATATCAGATCAATCCGCGATTGAATTCAGGGTTTCCTAGGGGAACAAGATGAAAGATTCCAGACTCAATGAACTCGGCGCCGCCCAGGCCGCCGCCCTGCTGGCGCGGCGCGAGCTCAAAGCCGAAGACCTGATGCGCGCCTGCCTGGAACGCGTGGCCGCGCGCAACGACGACATCCACGCCTTCGTGCACTTCGACGCCGTCTCGGCCCTGGCCCAGGCCCGTGCCCTGGACAACGGCCCTGTGCGCGGCCCGCTGCACGGCCTGCCCATCGGCGTGAAAGACCTGTTCGATACCACCGACCTGCCGACAAACTACGGTTCGGCCATCTACGCCCACCACCGCCCAGTGGCCGATGCGGCCAGTGTGACCCTGTGCCGCGAAGCCGGCGCCGTGGTGCTGGGCAAGACCGTGACCACCGAGTTCGCCTACTTTTCCCCGGGCCCCACGGTGAACCCGCACAACGCCCTGCACACCCCGGGGGGCTCCTCCAGCGGCTCGGCCGCGGCGGTGGCCGACCACATGGTCCCGCTGGCCCTGGGTACGCAGACTGCGGGCTCCATCATCCGGCCGGCGGCCTACTGCGGCGTGGTGGGCTACAAGCCCAGCCTGGGTCGTGTCGTGAGCGCCGGTGTGAAAAGCCTCTCCCCCACGATGGACGTGATCGGTGGCTTCGGCCAGGGCGTGCGCGACGTGGCCCTGCTGGGTGCCGTGCTCACGGGCGACCTGCGCCTGCTGGACACACATGCGCACGGCACGCTGCGCATCGGCCTGGTCCAGTCGCCCTCTTGGCCGCAGGCCGACGCCGACACGCAAAAGGCCTGGGAACGGGCCACGCAGGTCCTGGCCAAGAACTGCGATGACTGCCGGGACGTGGCCCTGCCGCAGGACTTTGGCGAACTGATCCAGCTGCAGAAGGACGTGATGACTTTCGAGATGGCACGTTCGCTGAGCTTCGAGCGTCTGCGCCACCGCGAAGCCCTGAGTCCGGCCCTGGTGGCCCTGCTGGATGCCGGCATCGCCATCGACGGTGCCTCCCACGCAGCCCGGCTGCGGCGCACAACCGAATGGCGCCTGCGCATCGACAGCCTGTTCGAGCGGCACGACGTGCTGCTCACGCCCAGCACCATGGGCGCGGCGCCAGAAGGGCTGAAAGCCACGGGCGACCCGCTGTTCTGCCGCAGTTGGTCCCTACTGGGCCTACCGGCCGTGCACCTGCCTTTTGCGACCGGCGCCAAAGGCCTGCCCGTAGGCCTGCAGCTGGTGGGCCGCATGGGCGAAGACCACAGGCTGCTGGCCGCTGCGCAACGCATCCATGAACGTCTGATGTACTGAGTTCTCATGAGCAAGACGGATGCAACGCCTCGCGCCGCCCTCGAAGCCCTGCTGAGCCGCCACTCCCTCGGCCCCCGCTGGATGGTGGCCCCCGGCCCCGGCCCCGAGGAACTGGCACTGGCCGTGCAGGCCGCGCTGCGCGCGCCCAACCACGGCCGCCTGCAACCCTGGCGTGTGGTGACGATCAGCGAGGCGCAACGCCCGGCCCTGGCCGCATTGTTTGAGCGGTTCGCGCGCGACGCGGGCAAAAGCGAGGAAGACGTGGCGGCGGAGCGCGAGCGCGCCTTCAATGGCCCGGTGCTGGTGGCCTGGGTGGCCCGTATCGACGACAGCGTGGCCAAGGTACCGGCTCACGAGCAATGGATCTGCGTAGGTGCGGCCATGGGCAACTTCATGAACGCCGTGCACATCATGGGCTACGGCGCCAAGATCCTCAGCGGGCGCAAATGCCAGCACCCGGCGCTGGTGCAGGCTTTCTGCGAGCCGGGTGAGCAGTTGGTGGGCTTCACCTGCATAGGCACGCCCACACGTGAGCTGGAGCCGCGCGAGCAGGATGAGGCCGCGACGCGACTCTCAGGCTGGGCAAGGCCGGTGTGATAGACGCCAGACCCGCCAGGCACAGAAAGCCGCCAGCAGCGCGCACACCGTGCAGGCCCAGAACACGGCGGGCAGGCCCAGGCGACTGCTGATCACACCGCCCGCCAGACCGCCCAGCACCCCGGGCACGCCATAGCCCAGCGTGACATATAGGGCCTGGCCGCGTCCGCGCAGCCGCCCGGGGAAATGGTGCGAGAGCAGCGCGGTGCAGGTCGTGTGGTGCGTGGCAAAGGTGAAGGCGTGCAGGCACTGGGCGAACAGCAGCACGACCCAGACAGACGCCCATCCGGCCGTGAGCCCCATGCGCAGGGCCGTGAGCAGCGCGCAGAGGACCAGCCAACCGGTCAGCGGGAGACGCGGCAGCCAGCGGCCTTGCGTGTAAAACCAGACAATCTCCACGATCACCGAGAGGCCCCACATGAGGCCGATCACGGCCTTGCCGTAGCCCAGTGCGTCCAGGTGCAGCGAGAAGTAGATGTAGAGCCCCATGTGCGCCAGCACATGGAAAAAAGCCGAAGCAAAGAACCATTGCACCGCACGTTGGCGCAGCACGGGCCGCAGCGAAGGCTTGGGCTGGTGCTCTGTGTGTTCTTCCTTGAGATCAGGCAGGCACCAGGCGCTGGCAGTGACCAGGGCCAGGGAGCCCACAGTCCAGGCCGGGAAATGGCCCAGCCCCCAGACCTCGAACCAGGCCCCGGCCGCAAAGACCGTGACGAGGAAACCCAGCGAGCCCCATAGGCGCACGCGGCCGTAGCGCTTGGCGTCGAAGGCGCCGCCCGCGCTCACGAGGTGGGCCAGCGCGGCTTCGCTCATCGGCATCATGGCGCTGGTGTGGAGGAAGACGATGAACAGCACCAGCGCCAGCCAGGCCGTACCGCCGTCCACCCACAAACCCAACGAGGTCAGCAGCGCGGCGCTGGCCGCATAACGCAACAGCTTGACGCGTTCGCCCGTGTGGTCGCTGAGCCAGCCCCAGGCCAGGGGCCCGACCAGGCGCGTAGCCGGGGGCACGATCATCAGCAGGCTCAGGGTCATCAGGCTGTAGCCCAAGTCCTTGAGCCAGAGCGGCAGGTAGGGATTGAAGAAGCCGATGTGCGCGAAATAAGTCGCCGACAGGGCCGAGAAAGGCAGCAGGTGGCGACGCGCGGCTGACACCGGGGAGCGCCTTATTTCTTCTTCTCGCTCCAGAGCACGCCACCCGTGGCCCAATCGGACTTCTTGATGTCGGTGAGGATCACGTCCACAGCCTCGGGCGTGGTGCCCAAGGTCTTGACGGTGGCCTCGGTGATGGCCTTGACGAATTCCCTTTTCTGCTCGGGCGTACGGCCCTCGAACATGTCAACACGGATGGTGGGCATGGTGCTCTCCTTGGATTTCAGTTGCGGTAGGAAGGATCGATCTTGTCCAGGCGACGCAGCAGGGCCGGCCATTCGGCATCGCCGTCGCGCTCACTGCCGTCGCCGATCCACTGGGTGTAGGTCTTGGCGGCGACTTCATCGCCGACGACGAGCACATGCCCGCCGGTCGCGGCCATGGCGCGCAGCTGGGCACGCGCGGCGCGTTCCAGATGGTGCATGAGCATATAGGCCTCGGCCACCGTGCGGCCCACGGTCAGCGTGCCGTGGTTCTCGAGGATCAAGCCATCACGTTCGCCCAGGTTGCGCACCAGGCGCCGGCCTTCGGATGCAGTGAGAGCCAGGCCTTCGTAGGCGTGGCGACCCATGCGACCGTACAGGCGCATGGCGTGCTGTGTGGTGGGCAACAGCCCGCCGGGCACCATGGCCAGGGCCAGGCCCCATTCGGTATGCAGGTGCAGCACGCAGCGTGCACTGGCGCGCGCCGCATGAATGGCGCCGTGGATGGCAAAGCCCGTGGGATTCACCGCATGCGGCGAGTCGCCCAGTTTCTCGCCACGCGTGTTGACCTTGACGAGATTGGAGGCGCAGACCTCATCGAACAGGAGGCCGTAGGGGTTGATGAGGTAGGCGCCCTCTTCGCCCGGCACGGCGGCCGAGATGTGGGTGTAGATGGTGTCGTCCCAGCCGTTGAGTGCGGCGAGACGGTAGGCCGCGGCCAGATCGATGCGCGTGGCGCGCTCGGCCTCGGTCGACATGGTGTTCACACCGAACCAGGGATCGGGGGCACGGGCAACTGCACGTCGCCACACTGGGCGCGATGCCGCAGCGCATGGTCCATGACGACCAGGGCCAGCAGGGCCTCGGCAATCGGCGTGGCGCGGATGCCCACGCAAGGGTCGTGGCGGCCCTTGGTGATGAGCTCCGTGACCTGGCCATCGGTGGTGATGGACTCGCGCGGGATCAGGATGGAACTCGTGGGCTTGATGGCGATGGAGACTTCAAGGTCCTGGCCAGTGCTGATACCGCCGAGCACGCCGCCGGCCTTGTTGCCCACAAAGCCCTGAGGCGTGAGCGTGTCGCCGTGCGTGCTGCCCTTGTCGGCGACGGCGTCGAAGCCGGCACCGATCTCGACGCCCTTGACGGCGTTCAGACCCATCATGGCGTAGGCGATGTCGGCGTCCAATTTATCGTAGAGCGGCTCACCCAGGCCAACAGGCACTCGGATCGCCGTCACACGCAGACGGGCGCCGCAGGAGTCACCCGACTTGCGCAGCGCTTCCATATAGCTCTCGAGCGCGGACACATCGGCCGCCGGAGCGAAGAAGGGGTTGTTCGGAACGTGGTCCCAGGACTCGAAGGGAATCGCCAGCTCGCCGATCTGCGTCATGCAGCCGCGGAACTCGGTGCCGAATTTTTCCTTCAGCCATTTCTTGGCCACGGCGCCGGCAGCCACCGTGGGCGCCGTCAGGCGGGCGGAGGAGCGACCGCCCCCGCGCGGATCGCGCAAGCCGTACTTGCGCCAGTAGGTGTAGTCGGCATGGCCGGGGCGGAAAGTCTGCAGGATCTGACCGTAGTCCTTGCTGCGCTGGTCAGTGTTCTTGATCAGCAGGCAGATCGGCGTGCCCGTGGTCTTGCCCTCGTAGACGCCGGAGAGGATCTCCACCGCATCGGCCTCGTTGCGCTGCGTCACGAACTTGGAGGTGCCGGGTCGGCGGCGGTCCAGCTCGGGCTGGATGTCGGCCTCGCTCAGGGTCATGCCCGGAGGGCAACCGTCAATCACACAGCCAACGGCCGGGCCGTGGGATTCACCAAAATTGGTAACCGAGAAAAGAAGTCCGAAGGTGTTGCCGCTCATGGACTTGGATTATCCCCGACACCGCGACCAGCCCCGGCCGCCCCAGGCCTTGCGCTGGAACGGATTGTGCTTGCTGCGCTGCACCATCCGCTTCTGCGAAGGAGGACAGCATGTTGGACCGCACCGCGACCAAGTTCTCGCATGTGAAGCCCGGAGACACCCAGTTCGTCTCTGGCGGCCTGCGAGATTTTTTCCTGTACCGTGATCTGGGCATCGCCGACGCCACCCATGGCAAGGTCATCGCGCACCTCGTCAAGGCGAACATGGCACCAGAAAAAGGCACCGGATGGCACCGTCATGAGGCGGATTTCCAGATCGTCATCATGATCAAGGGCTGGGCCCGCTTCATGTACGAGGACAAGGAAACCCTGGTCGAGGCCGGTGACGTCGTCCACCAGCGCCCGGGCATACGCCACTACCTGTTCGATTACTCACCCGACATGGAGTACCTGGAGATCGTCTCCCCCGCCGATTTCAAGTCTGTCGACGTGGAGCCGGTCTGCCCCATTCCGGACCCGACTCCCTGGAAGTAGTCAGAACTCGGCGTCCAGTTCGTCAATCTCTTCGGGCTCCAGCTTGGCCGCGGCCACCCACTCCTGCATGGCCGGCAGGTCCATGATGCGCTTGCAATAGGCGGCGCAGCTCTTGTCCAGCGCCACGTCGTAACTCAGAAAACGTGTGACCACGGGGGCATACATGGCGTCGGCCATGCAGGGTTTCTTGCCGAAGAGATAGGGCCCGCCGTAGGTGGAGAGACAGTCACGCCAGATCTCGATCACACGGTCGATGTCGCCTTGGGCGCGCGACCAGATCTTGAAGCCTGGGAAATGCGCCTTGATGTTCATGGGCAGGGCCGCGCGCAGGGAAGCAAAGCCCGAATGCATCTCGCCGCAGACCGCGCGGCAGTGCGCGCGGGCCTTGGCATCGGTGGGCAGCAATTTGGCGTCGGGCTTGATCTCGTTGAGGTATTCACCGATGGCCAGCGTGTCCCAGACCTTGACGCTGTTGTGCTGCAGCGTCGGCACCAGCATGCTGGGCGCCAGCAGCAGCATCTCGGCCTTCATGGCCGGATCGTCGGGAGGGATCACCTTCTCCTTGAACTCCAGCCCTGCCAGCCTGGCCATGAGCCAGCCGCGCAGAGCCCAGGCACCGTAGTTTTTGCTGCTGATCGTCAGGATGGCTGTGGCCATGGCGCACTCCTCAACGTGGTTGGTTGAAGTTGCTCCGCAAGGGTTGTGCCAACCCAGATGCGCTTCGGGCCGGCCCAGGCCCAAACTGGCCCGTAACTTGCCTCTTCTCAAGACATCCGGGTCGCATGCCCCATCTTGAGTCAGGAAGCACCATGCTCTACCAGGCCTACCAGACCCAATCGGACCTGATGTCACCGTTCCGGCTCCTGGCCCAGGGTGGCAGCGCCAGCCTCTGGCTTTCCGGCACCGAAGGCAGTCTGATGCGCAAGCTCTCGGCCTCGATGGAGGTGTTCTCGCGCATGCGGCTCACCCATTCCCGGCCTGCCTACGGCATCACGTCGGTCATGGTCGGTGAGCGCAAGCTACCCGTCACCGAAGAAAACGTGCTGCGCACCCCCTTCGGCACGCTGCTGCGCTTCCGCAAGGAAACCCCGGCCGACCTGCCCTACCAGCCCCCGGTGCTGCTGGTGGCCCCGCTTTCGGGCCATTTCGCCACCCTGCTGCGTGAAACCGTGCGCACCCTGCTGCAGGACCACGATGTCTACATCACCGACTGGCACAACGCGCGCGACGTGTCGCTGCGCCACGGCCCCTTCGGCCTGGACGACTATATCGAGCACATGATCCGTTTCATCGACACCATCGGCCCGGGCACCCATGTGGTGGCGGTGTGCCAGCCCTGCGTGGCGGCGCTGGCGGCCACAGCTTTGATGGCCGAGGACAACCACCCGGCCCAGCCGCGCAGCCTGACCCTGATGGCCGGCCCGGTGGACTGCCGCGTCAACCCCACGGGCGTCAACGAGCTGGCCACCAGCAAACCCATAGACTGGTTCGAGCAGAACCTGATCAGCCCGGTGCCCCTGCCCCACGCGGGCTATATGCGGCGGGTCTACCCGGGCTTCGTACAGCTTGGCGCCTTCCTGAGCATGAACCTGGAGCGGCACAAGAAATCCTTCCAGGACCTCTACCGCCATCTCGTGGAAGGCGACATCGAGAAGGCCAACGCCGTGCGCCTCTTCTACGACGAGTACCTGGCTGTGAACGACCTGCCTGCCGAGTTCTACCTGGAGACCGTGGAGAAGGTCTTCCAGACCTATGACCTGGCCCTGGGCAAGCTGATGTACCGGGGCCGCCTGGTCAACCCCAAGGCGATCCGGCGCACGGCGCTGATGACGGTGGAAGGCGAGCGGGACGACATCTGCTCGATCGGACAGACCGTGGCGGCACAGGATTTGTGCACGGGCATCCGCCCTTACATGAAAACCCACCACATCCAGACCGGTGTGGGGCACTACGGCGTGTTCAGCGGCCGCAAGTGGAACCAGCAGATCTACCCGCGCGTGCGCGACATGATCCACGCCAGCATGGGCTAGCCCTGAGCAGAGAGGCCTGACTCAGAATTTGGAGTCGGGAACGTCGTCTTCCGGCCAGTCTCGGATATAGGCCTTGAGCATCTTGTTCTCGAAATTCTGGCTGTCCACCACGGCCTTGGCCACGTCGTAGAAGCTGATCACGCCCATCAGCATCTTCTTGTCCATCACGGGCATGTAGCGCGCGTGGCGGTCCAGCATCATGCGACGCACCTCGTCGAGCTCGGTTTCCATGGTGCAGGTCAGGGGCGCGTCGTCCATGGCCGTGCGGACCAGGGTCGTGCCCACACTGCCCTTGTTCTTCACGACCTGCTGGATGACCTCGCGGAAGGTCAACATGCCCACCAGGTCTCCGTGTTCCATGACCACCAGGGAGCCGATGTCCTTCTCGGCCATGGCATTGAGCGCCTTGGCCAGGGGCTCTTCAGGGGTCACGGTGTACAGGGTGCTGCCCTTGACGCGCAGGATGTCGTTGACTTTCATGGTGTGCTCCTCGTGACGCCTATGCGGCTCGGTTTGCTATGAATATAGCCCACAATGGCATCATTCAAACGCTAATGCCCGCGCAGGTCAACCGGTAGCAGACTCCGGTTTACCCTGATGAAGAGGCCCAAGGAGATACCCATGCCCGGCTATTCCGATCCCGGCTTCGACACCCTTGCCTTGCATGCCGGTGCCGCACCCGACCCGACCACGGGGGCACGCGCAGTGCCCATCCACCTCACGACCTCTTTCGTCTTCGAGTCCAGCGACCACGCCGCGGCCCTGTTCAACCTGGAGCGCGCGGGCCACGTCTACAGCCGCATCAGCAACCCCACCAACGCGGTTTTTGAGCAACGCATGGCAGCGCTCGAAGGCGGCATCGGCGCCATCGCGGTCGCCAGCGGCCAGGCGGCCCTGCACCTGAGCATCGCCACCCTCATGGGCGCGGGCTCGCACATCGTGGCCAGCACGGCCTTGTATGGCGGCTCACAGAATCTGCTGCACTACACCTTGCGTCGTTTCGGCATCGACACCACCTTCGTGAAACCAGGCGACATCGCCGGCTGGCGTGCTGCGGTACGGCCGAACACCAAGCTCTTCTTCGGCGAGACCGTGGGCAACCCGGGCCTGGACGTGCTGGACATTCCGACGGTGAGCGCTATCGCCCATGAAGCCGGTGTGCCCCTGCTGGTGGACTCCACCCTCACCTCCCCCTGGCTGATCAAGCCCTTCGAGCACGGGGCCGACCTGGTCTACCACTCGGCCACGAAGTTCCTCAGCGGCCACGGCACGGTGATCGGCGGTGTGGTGGTGGACAGTGGCAGCTTCGACTGGGAAGCCTCCGGGCGTTTCCCCGAGCTGAGCCAGGCCTACGAGGGCTTCCACAACATGGTCTTCACCGAGGAGTCGACCACCGGCGCCTTCCTGCTGCGCGCCCGGCGCGAGGGGCTGCGCGATTTCGGCGCCTGCATGAGCCCGCACACAGCCTGGCTGATCCTGCAGGGCATCGAGACCCTGCCCCTGCGCATGGCGCGCCACATGAGCAACACCGAGAAGGTGGTGGCCTTCCTGGCCAGCCAGCCTTTTGTGTCGCGTGTAGGCCACCCGCTGCTGGAAAGCCATCCCAGCCACGCGTTGGCGAAGAAGCTGCTGCCACGCGGTGCCGGCTCCGTATTCAGCTTCGACCTCAAGGGCAACCGGGAGCAGGGCAAGAAGTTCATCGAAACGCTCAAGCTCTTCAGCCACCTGGCCAATGTGGGCGACTGCCGCAGCCTGGTGATCCACCCAGCCAGCACCACCCACTTCCGCATGAGCGACGAGGCCCTGGCCGGCGCCGGCATCTCGCAGGGCACCATCCGCCTCTCCATCGGCCTGGAAGATCCGGACGACCTGATCGAAGACCTCAAGCGTGCGCTCAAGGCCGCAGAAAAGGCAGGTGCATGATGGAGCTCACCGTCAACGGCGCCAAGACCTACTGCTACACCGGCGGCAAGGCTTTTGATGCCGCCAAGCCCACGGTCGTGATGATCCACGGCGTGCTCAACGACCACAGCGTCTGGGGCCTGCAGAGCCGTTACCTGGCCAACCACGGCTGGAACGTGCTCGCGGTGGACTTGCCAGGCCACTGCCGCAGCGCGGGCGACGCCCCCGCCTCGGTGGAGGGCGCTGCGGCCTTTGTCACCGCCCTGCTCGACGCGGCAGGCATCCAGCGCGCCGCGTTGGTCGGCCACAGCTGGGGCTCACTGATCGCACTCGAAACAGCGTCACACCTGAAAGAACGCATCAGCCACCTGGTCCTGGTGGGCACGGCCTACCCCATGAAGGTCTCGCAGCCGCTGCTGGACGCTTCGCTGAACGAACCGGAAAAGGCCTTGAAGATGATCAACGTCTTCATGCGCAGCACCCTGGCCGCCCCACCCTCCTCGCTGGGCCCGGGCACCTGGGTCTATGGCAGCAGCCTGGCCCTGGGCCGGCGCGTGCTGGCCAGCAACAAGGCCGTGAACGTCTTTCACCGCGGTTTCCAGGCCTGTGACCGCTATGCAAACGGCGAACAGGCCATCGCGCAGATCAGTTGCCCGGTGCTCTTCCTGCTAGGCGGCGTGGACCAGATGACCCAACCCAAGGCAGCCCAGGGCCTGATCGCCAAGGCGCGTGAAACCGGGAAGACGGTACAGGTGGTCGAGCTGGCTGTCGGCCACCACCAGATGACCGAAACCCCGGACGAGACCCTGGCCGCGATCAAGCGCTTTCTCAGCTCCTGAAAGCCCGTCAGAACCCGACCCGGGCCGACAGAAACAGGAGGTTGCCGTAGCCCGTGCCTCCGGGCAGGAAGGCCGCAGTGACAGCGGCCTTGCCATAGTTGATCGAGGCGATCGGCAACACCGCCGGAAACGGGGTGTAGCTTCTGAAGTCTGCACGCGCCGTCACGAAGACGGTGTAACCCAGGCCGGCATGCAGGCCTTTGCGCGGGCCCCACAGCCACTGATGTCCGTAGCCCACGACGGGTTGCAGCTTGCTGTACGAGTCGAGGAAAAGCATGCCGTAGAGACCATCCCAGTTGCCAGACCGGTCGTAGCGGCTACGCCCGTAGCCCAGTCCCCAAGTGCTCTCGCGGTAGGAACGGATCGCTTCGTCGCTATAGGCGTAGGGCAGATGGATGGTACGGAAGGGCACGTAAAGGTCATCCGCTCCCTCGTTCCAGGTGTCCGCCAGGCGCTTGCAGATCTGGCCCGGGACGGAGGCTGTGTCCTCGCATGCTGCCTGGGCCGGAACCAAGGCACACAGGGACAGGAGAAGCGCAAGGAAACCGGTGCGAAAAGATGGCGCGCAGGCGGTTGAAACCGTCACTGCGCCAGCAAAGGACAAGGACGCCACCCTGGGCGACCCGGTCACAGGGATCTACTTGCCGGCCATCAGGCGGGCCATGACCTGGTCCGCATCGGCCTTGAGCGGGCTGTTGGGGTAGGACTTGCCGAACTCGACGAAGGCTGCCTGGGCCTGGTCCTTCTGGTCAGACTCGACCAGGGCCATGGCCTTCTGGAAAGCCGTCAGTTCGTCCGCGTCGATGGACTGGGGCTTGGCCTCCCCCTTCCAGTAGACGTCGCTGGCCTCCACGGCCGCGCCACGCACACCGCCCACCGCCGTGGTGCTGCCCAGCTTCTTCTGCGGGGTCATCTGCTCCACCTTCATGCGCAGGCGCTCCCAGAAGCCGCTCCAGGAGTCGGCCTTGCCCTTGTCACCGGCGGTACTGGCGTTCTGGGCATGGACCGCACCCAACAGACTCAGGGCCAGCAGGGCAATGATCAGCTTCTTCATGGCATAACTCCTATGTTTCTATCGCAGGCCGGCAAAACCCGGCCCCGTACCAGACATACGCCCATCATTCCATCAAAGTATGGGCGCATGTGTACTGAATTCAAGCCGCACATCCATCGATCTGCGCCTTATGTCTACTTTTTCTCACGCGGGGCCGCCGCGGCCGGCCGGGCCCGGGGGGCCGCGGTGGTGGACATGGCGTTCATGAGCTCCAGGCCCAGGGCCTTGTATTTGTTGGCCATGGCCGGATCCACCTTCTGGGCCTGCGTGAAGGCCTCCTTGGCCTTGTCCACGTTCTTGGTCGCCTTGTAGGCCTGGGCCAGATTGACCAGGATCTCCGGATCTTTCGGGTCGGCCTTGCTCGCGTCGGTGTACCACTTCTGCGCGTCCGCGTACTGGCTGTCCAGCATGTGCAGATTGCCCAGGTTGTTGAGCGCGGCAGCGTTGCGCGGCTGGGTGTCGACGACCTTGCGGAAGTACTTGCGCGCCTCGGCCCGGTCGCCCTGGCGCGCCAGGATGATGCCCACCTGCAGGTGGGCGTCCATGTCAGCAGGGTTCTTCTGGATGGTCTGCAGGTAGCGCCGTGTCGAAGTCTGCGAGCTGATCTTGAGCACCGAGAGCAGGTCACCGGGGAAGTTGCGCTCGATCACCTCGCGGCCCACCACCGGGGCGCGCCAGGGATCGTCGGGCAGGCCCGCAGGCTTGTACTTTTCCCAGGCCTCATGCACGTCGAAGACGGCAAAACCGTCCTTGCCCTTCTCACGGTAATAGGTCGCGGCACCGGTTTCCCAGGCCTTGATGAAGGACTTGCCCACCAGGGTGGCTTCCACCGGAATCCACAGCATGCCGTCGTGCACCACGTACATGTCGTTCATGGTGTAACCGTCGGAGGCGGCCTCCACACCGGTGGCGAACATCATGAGCATGTGGCCCGGCACCAGCAACACGCGGGTGGGAATGCCCAGGCTCTCCAGCGCAGCCGCGTACAGGGCCACCAGGTCGTCGCAGTCACCCGAACGACGCTGGATGGTCTCGCGCGGGTACTGGATGTAGTCCACGTAATCGACCTTGTTGGAGGTGACCTGGTAGGGATTGATCGGGTCCTGCACATAGGTCACACCCAGGGCACCCAGGGTGTTGAACAGGGCGGCGGCCAGCTGGGTCGGCTCCTTGCTGGCGCCGAACTCCGAAGCCACCGAGCGCGAGAAATTGATGAGCAGCGGGTCCTTGGGCGTCACAAAGGCGGCGTAGCGATTGCGCTCGTCCCAGCCCATGCGGTGCTTGTCGTAGATGTTGATGGTCTTGATCTGGCTGTAGACGCGGGGTTGGCCGTTCTCGAAGTAGCTCGCCTCCAGCTTGGCCTGCACCGGCGTGTCCTCGGTCAGGGTCAGGATGTTGTTGTTGAACACGGCCTTGAGCACAACCTCGCGGCTGGCGCCGGGCTCCAGGGAGGGAATGCGCTGCTCGGTCGGGAAATCCATGAAGTTGTTCAGCACGAAGCTGACCTTGATGTCGTTCATGGTCGAGCGTGTGTTGTTGCTCAGCTTGATCGTGCCCACGCCGTCCTTCTCGTAGAGCTTGTAGCTGTTGGAGAAGACGTTGTGCAATTGGCCGGCATCGATCTCCAGCGGCGCGCGGTTGTCGGCCAGGGTGCTGGCCGACACCGCCTGCTTGTCGGACTCGACGCCGTCCACGCTGCGCGCGGCCACGTAGAAAGTGTAGGCCGTACCGGAATTGAGGTTGTCGCGCAGGAATTCGGGCGCGGTGGTCTCGGCCAGCTTGTTGTATTTCTCGCCGTCCTTCTGGTAGATCAGGTAGCCCGCGACCAGCTTCGGGTCCAGCGCCTTCCAGCTGAGGCGCACGCGCGCGGTGGTCGCTTCGGCCTTGAGCTCCTGCAAGGGTGGCGGTGTGTACTTCAGCGCCACACCGGCCACGACCGGACCCGGCAGGCCCTCTTGGCCACTGGAGGTGGCGGCGGCCACGCGGTAGTGAAAACGCTCATCGGGCTTGAGGTTGCCGTCCGTGTACTGGGCGCTGGGGCTGCTGCCAATCCGCACAAAAGGCCCGGCCTCGCTGCTGGCGCGGTAGACGTGGTACTGGCTCACATAGCCCAATGGCGAAGGCGCCCAACGCAGCTCCACGGCATGGACGGCCGGCTGGGCCGCCAGCTGCAGCGGTGCCCGGGGTTTGTACTGGGTGCTGAACAGCTGCACACGCGGGCCACCGCGCTCGGCAATATAAAAGCTGCTGGCATCACGCTGGGCCAGGGCATCAGCGTCGCCCAGCTCACCGTTTTCCTTGCCCGAGCTCGCGAAGCTGCGCAGCAGGCGGCCATCAAAGCTGTAGACGCGCACACGGTCGCTGTCCAGCACGAACAGTTCTTCCTGCATGGCCAGCAGGGCCACGGGGCGGCTGAGTTTCTCGGCCGCGCGCTCCGGGTCGTTGCCGAACTCACGCAACGCTTCACCGGCGGCGGAGTAGACCGTGATCGCGTTGCGGCTGCTGTCGAGCACATAGAGCTGGTCCTGGGCATCGATGGCCAGGGCCGAGGGACGGCCCAGCTTCTCGCGCACGCCCTTGTCGACCACCTTGAAGAACACGCCGTCGGCGCTGAAACCCTGGATGCGACCGTTGCCGCTGTCGGCCACATAGAGGCTGCCATCGCTGGCGATGACAAAGTCGTTCGGGCTGTCGAGCTGGCCGTTGCGGCTGCCGCTACTGCCCACCGTGAGCACCGGATTACCCGTCGCA
The DNA here is from genome assembly GCF_059415585.1 of Hylemonella sp. GW821-FHT10B10. NCBI lineage: Bacteria > Pseudomonadati > Pseudomonadota > Betaproteobacteria > Burkholderiales > Comamonadaceae > Hylemonella > Hylemonella sp. GW821-FHT10B10. The sequence continues at coordinate 2,031,069 of NZ_JBWKNN010000001.1, forward strand.
TCGATCTTGTGCAGGCGCGCGCGGTTGCGCTCCAGCACCCAGAGCGCGCCAACCTTATCCACGGCCAGGGCCGTGGGGCTCAGGTCCTTGAGCGGCATGTCCTGGGCCACGCCGTCCTTGATGCGCAGCAGGGCCGACTTGTCGCGCGCCACCGCGTACAACGTGTCCTTGCCGTCCCAGGCCATACGGCCGGCGGCCAGGTCGAGGCTCTGCTGCCAGCGCACATAGGGCACCGCCGTGAGCTGGGGCGTGAGGGCGCGCGCCGGTGCGGCACCGGTACGGAAGTGATGCACCAGGCCGCGCTCACGGTCACCCACATAGACATCGGCACCGGCCAGGGCCAGGCCGGCCAGGCTCATGAACTGGGCGCGCCCGTCGCCGCGCGAGCCGAAGTAGCTGACCATGCGCCCACTGCCGTCGTACTTCTGCACGGCATACCCTTCTGCGTCGGCCACGTAAACGCCGTCGTGCGCCATCTGCAGCGCCACCGGCTTGCCGTTCTTGGGCAGCAGGCGCAGATGGCTGCCGTCCTGTGCGTACACCTTGACTTGCGACTTGTCGCTGAACAGCCCGCCGCTGGCATCGAGCACGTAGATCTGGCCCTGCGGGTCCACGGCCACCGCCGCCGGCTTGTCCAGTTTGTAAGCCACCTTCTGTTCGTCCAGGGCCTTGTTGGTCGGCGCGCTGTCGATGGGCAAGGTGGACAGAAACACACCGTTGTCGCCGTACATCTGGATGCGGCGGTTGCCGGTGTCCGCCACATAGACGATGCCGCCCGCAAAAGCGATGCCCTGGGGCGAGGAAAGACCGCCCTCGCTGCTGCGACCACCAAAGCGGCCCTTGTACTTGCCGTCCAGGCCGTACATCACGACACGGTTTTCCTCGCTGTCGACCACATACACGGTGTCTTCGGACACCGCCACGCCTTCGGGCTGGGTCAGCAGGGTGCGACCGCCTGCATCCTTGGCCTGCAGGCTGAGCAGGACCTGGCCATTCTGGCCGGCGTCCAGCACGTCCACCTGCCCGCTCTTGCGGGCCACATAGAGCCGGTTGCCCCCCATGCCCAGCAGCTTGCGGCTTTCGCTGGCCTGCAGGAAGCGCACGTATTCAACCCGGCTGGGCGCGGGACTCTGTGCCAGGACGGCACCCTGCAGCAGCAGGGCCAGTGCGGCGATGGTGATGAGACGCATGATGTCTGTCCTCTGGTATGTCGCGCCCGGCCGTCGTGGGCCAGGTCCACTTATTCGCTGAGACCCTGTCTATTTGTCCTGCCGGTTGAACACGCCATCCCAGTCTGTAGAGACGGGCGTCGCCTTGAACTGCAGGCTACGTTCCAAATATAGCCGGCTCGGAATGTCGTTGGGGTACTCAGCCAAAATGGCCAGGAAGGCCTGTTCGGCCGCGTCCCAGTGCCGCAGGCGGAACTCGATCAGCGCGGCGGCGAACTTGGTTTCCAGCGGGTCTTCCTGCGGGGAGGCCGCGCCGCGCAGTTCGTGGATGGCCACCGGAATATCCTTGCCCGCCACACGCACGCGGTCCAGGCGCCGGAAACGGAAGCTGTCGCAGGTCTTGAGGTAAGTCGCGTCGCCGACCACGAAGTCCACGCTGAAATACTTGGCCATGCCTTCCAGACGCGACGCCTGGTTGACGGTATCGCCGATGACCGTGTATTCCATCTTCTGCCCGCGCGAGCCGATGTTGCCGGCCACCACGTCCCCGCTCTGGATGCCGCCGCGGATCACGAAAGGTTCCAGCCCCTGCTGGTGCCAGCGCGCACCCAGCTCGGCCATCACCTGCTTCATGGCCAGGGCACAGGCCACGGCACGCTTGGCGTGGTCGGGCTGGGCCAGCGGCGCGCCCCAGTAGGCCAGGATGCCGTCGCCCATGAACTTGTCAACCGTGCCGTCGTGCGCGTAGATCAGCTGCACCATGGCGGCCAGGTATTCGTTCAGGCGCGCCACCACCACCTGTGGCTTGTGCCGCTCGCTGAAGGCCGTAAAGCCCTTGATGTCGGTGAACATCACGGTCACCTCGCGGGTATCGCCGCCGATGCGCGCTGCGTCCGGGTTCTTCTCGAGCTGGCTGACCAGCTTGTTGGAGAGGTAGCTCGAGAACATGGCGCGCATTTCGCGCGCATTGCGTTCCAGCACCATGTAACGGAAACCGCCCCCCACCAGCAGGGCTACGGCGGCGGCCAGCGGCGGATAGACCATGCTGACCCACTGCCCCTGCAGGAAAAGCCAGTAGCTCAGACCCACATAGGCGGCCCCCAGGAGCAGCACGGTGGGGATGGCGCGCTGCAGTCGCATGCGGGCCGTCAGATAGAAGCTGAGCCCGCCCAGCAGCAGGATCATGACCAGGTCAAACAGGGACTGCAGGCCGGTACGTTGGATGTAACGCTCGCTCAGGATGTTGTCGGCCACAGCGGCGTGCACCTCGACCCCGGGCGCATTGGGATGGAAGGGTGTGACACGCATGTCGTAGACACCCAGTGCGGTGGCGCCCAGGAACAGGGTCTTGCCGCGCAGCGGTGCCAGGTCGATACGGCCGTTGACGATATCGGCAAAGGCGTAACGCGGGTAGTTACCGGGCGCACCGGTGTAGTTGATCCACATCGCCCCGTCACGCCCCACGGGGATGCTGCGCTCGCCCAGCTGCACCCGGAAGGATTCGGCGCTGAACTGCCTCTCGCCCAGGGCCAGCATGGCCGCCATCAGGCCCAGTGAGGGCGTGGCCTTGCCGTCGCTTTCGATCTGCAAGAGATTGCGGCGATTGACACCATCGTCCTCGGGAATCAGGTTGATGTGCCCGATGCCCGCCGCCGCCCGCTCCAGACCGGGCAGGCTGCCGGTGCTGCCGCTGACGCGGAACTGCCGGTCGAACTCGAAGGTCGTGGCCAACACCACATTGCCGGCACGCCGGATGGCCTCGGCCAGGGCCTGGTCGATTTCGGGGGTCTCGACCTCGGGGAAGAAGACATCGAAGAGGATGGCCTTGGGCTTGACCGGCTCCAGGCGTTCCAGCAGCCGCACGTACTGCGTGCGGCTCCAGGGGAAGCGACCAAGTTCGGTAATGCTCTTGTCGTCGATGGTGATGATGGCGATGTCGGGGTGCGGCGGGATGGGGCCGCGCAGGCTCTTGAAGCGCAAGTCGTAGGTGCGTGCCTCGAAACCCTCGATGAAGGCGTTCTGCTTGTAGTACAGCAATGTCACCAACAGCACCGACACGATGGCCAGCAGGATGGATGCCGCGCGCGAACTGCGCCCCTGCAATAGCTGCCCCAGATCCATGCCCTGCTCCTTGTTGATGTGCGTTCTAGTGGTTTCTAGGTTAACAGCTTGCCCGGCACCTGTGTATCAGTTCGGGGTCAGCGCCCGCCGATGCCGGTCCACCCAGTAGGCCCAGAGCACCAGCAGCCACTGCAGCTGGCCAACCCAGGCAATGGCCTCGACGCTGGGCGGCGGGCTGCCCAGCACATTGCCCGCATAGACCACGAACAGGAAAAGCACCAGGCTCACCAGCCCCCAGCGCCCGGCCCCGTCCAGCGCACGCGTGCTGCGGCTGTAGAGCCAGACCCCCAGCATGAACAACGGCACCTCCAGGGCCAGCGTGAGTACCAGGGAAGACCATAGACGCAAGCCCAGCACAGAGCCGCCCCAGGGCCACAGGGGCAGGTCTGGCCGGTGCACCAGCAGGTCCAGCAACCAGTGGCTCAGCACCAGTGCGGCCAGCACCCCGGCGCTGCGGCGGTCACGCTGCAGCAGGAAATGCAGGCCGGCCAGCAGCACGGCCCAACCCAGTACGGCCAGCAGGCTGTGCGACCAGGGGTAGTGCTCGAAGACCAGGGGCGTCACGGCGGTGGCGGCCGGGTCGATGCGCACCCGCTCCAGCCCCATGAGCAGGAAGGTAGGCCAGAGCAGGTCGATGAACTGGGCTGCCAGGAACAGCGTGCCCAGCGACACCTTGGGGCTCAGCGATTTGGCGGCAAAGCCGACAGCGAAATGACCGATGAACACGGTGTCACTCCTTGATCTGGGGTTCGTCGCGCAGAAACACCGGCAGGTCCATCCCCGGCGGGCGGCTGCCGGCCTGGTAGAGCATGTCGGCCACGTAGCCCCGGTGGTAAGTCTTGTGGTTCACGACATGCAGCAGCATGTCGCCCCGTGTCATGGCACCGGTGCCGCCATCGACAAAATGGAAGCTCACCACTTCGGCGTGCGCCGCAGCATCGAGCCCGTCGGCATAGGCGATGTACCACTGGTCCAGTGCCGCCTGGTCCTGCCGCAGCTGGGCCAGCGCGGGCTCGCTGTCGGGTTGACGCGAACTGTGGCCATGCGGCCGCCCCTGCAGATGGGCCTGCCAGATCCGGTCCACCACCCAGGCATGGGCCAGCGTGCCCATCATGCTGTGCGTGCCATGGTTGCGCCGCGCCGTCACGTCGCCCGGCGGCAGCGCGGCCAGTGCCGCGTACAGACGTACATTGGCCCAGGCGTTGTAGCGCGTGAGCATGCGGAGTTGGCGCAAAGCGGCACTGGACATTGCGGTTTTCCCTCTGTGCAGGACAGGATGATCGCGGCACTATAACCGGGAGCACCTGCAGCCCCGGGGCCCTGCGCCCCGCGCTGCTGTATCCAGCACAACGAGAGGAGACCCGTCATGAGCAGCCAGACCGCCACCGACCCGCGCAGCTTCACGAGCTTCGCCGAGTTCTACCCCTTCTACCTGGGCGAGCACAGCAACCGTACCTGCCGCCGCCTGCATTTCCTGGGCAGCAGCCTGAGCCTGGTCTGCTTCGGCATGCTGATCGCCACGGGCAAGCCCCAGTATTTCCTCTACGCCCTGCTCTGCGGCTACGGCCTTGCCTGGCTGGGCCACTTCGGCTTCGAGAAAAACAAACCGGCCAGCTTCAAACGCCCGCTCTACAGTTTCATGGGCGACTGGGTCATGTACAAGGACATCTGGACCGGGAAAATCCCGCTCTGAAACTGCTGAAAGCTATCATTTAGATAGCACGTCGCAGAGATGGAGTTCTTCCAGCCTGCCACTGCGCCACAGGGCGGCGGTGCTGGTTTCGCGTGGCACCAGCAGGGCCTGCAGCATCGGTGCCAGCGGCGTGCGGGCCGGGTCCGCCAACAGGACCAGGCGCGGCAGGCCGCCCTCGCCTTCGTCCATCAGGCGCCCCAGCCAGTCCAGCCCCGCCAGGGTCTCCACCAGCGGCTCCAGTTGCAGCGGGTCGACACGCAGGTGTTCGGCCAGCTGCATCAGGGTGAGGCCCCGCTGCGACCGCTCCAGTTCCTGCAGCATTTCCACCGCCAGCTGGAAACGCCAGCCCGGCACCATGGCCCGCCGCGATACCCCGGCCAGCAGACTGGGCAGGTAGGCAGCAATCACCGCGCCCAGCAGCACGATGGCCCAGGCCACGTAGATCCAGACCAGCAGGATGGGCACGGTGGCGAACGCACCATACACCGCCGAATAGGTGGGCACCAGCTTCAGATAGACAGTCAGCAGCTTTTTCGCCACCTCGATGCCGGCTGCGGCGAACAGACCACCGGTCCAGGCATGGCCCCATTTGACCTGGGTGTGGGGAACGTAGTGGTAGGTGGCCGCCAGGCCACCTGCGACCAGCACGAACTCCAAGGTGTCGAGCAGAAAACGCAGGCCACCGTGCATGCCCCCCACCACGTCGCGCGAGGCCGAGACGATGTAGGACGTGATGGTCAGGCTGACCGCCAGCAACAGTGGCCCCAGGGTGATGGCGGCCCAATAGACCAGCACCCGCTGGCCCAGCGGGCGCGGCCGGCGCACGCGCCAGATGGCGTTGAGCGTGCGGTCGATGGTGAAGACCAGGCTCAGCGCCGTGAAGAACAGCGCGGTCAGGCCGGCCCAGCCCAGGCGGCTGGCCTTGCCGGCGAATTGCGTGAGGTAACCCAGCACCTGGCGCGCAATGTTGTCGGGGATCAGGCTTTCCACCAGCCACTTCTGCAGTACTTCCTGGAATTTGGCGAACATGGGGAAGGCCGTGAACAGGGCCAGCGCCACCGTGATCAACGGCACCAGGGCGATGGTGGTGGTGAAGGTCAGGCTGCTGGCACTCAGACCCAGCCGGTCTTCGCGAAAGCGTTCGCGCAGGGTCAGGGCCGTGGTTTTCCAGGGGAAACGCGAGAGGTCGGCAAGCAACGCTTGCAGGCGAGGGGACAAGCTCATCCCGCTATGATGCCACCTCCATGCAAGCCACCCACACGCCAGCCCCCGCCCCTGTACGACTCAGCCGCAACCTGGCCGTGGCCAGCCTGCTGGCGCTCATCCTGCTGGGACTGGCCTGGGAACTCTGGCTGGCACCGCTGCGCCCCGGCGGTTCCTGGCTGGCGCTCAAGGTCCTGCCCCTGTGCCTGCCGCTGGCCGGCCTGCTGAAGAACCGCATGTACACGTACCGCTGGCTCAGCCTGCTGCTCTGGCTCTACTTCACCGAGGGCGTGGTGCGCGCCACCAGCGAACCCGCCCCCGGTGCCTGGCTGGCCGCGCTGGAAGTGCTGCTGAGCCTGGCCCTGTTCGCTGCCTGTGTGATGCACATCCGCCTGCGCCAGAAGTCGGCCCAGGCCCACCCACTCTCCGAGACCGTGACCCCATGAGCACCCCCACCGAATTGCTAGCCCAGCTGCGCCAGATCGTCGGCGCGCCCAACGTCCTCACCGAGGGCGATCTCAGCGCCTGGGAACTCGACTGGCGCCGCCGTGAGCGCGGCCGCGCCCTGGCCGTGGTGCGCCCCGGCTCCACGGCCGAAGTGGCCGCGGTGGTCAAGGCCTGCGCCGCAGCGCGCGTGGCCATGGTGCCGCAAGGCGGAAACACCGGCATGGTGGTGGGCTCCACGCCCGATGCCAGCGGCACCCAGGTGGTGCTCAGCCTGACCCGCATGAACAAGGTGCGCCAGCTCGACGCCGGCAACCTGAGCATCACGGTGGATGCCGGATGCGTGTTGCAAAACCTGCAGGAAGAATGCGAGAAGGCCGGTTTCCTGTTCCCGCTCAGCCTGGCCTCGGAAGGCAGTTGCACCATCGGTGGCAACCTGGGCACCAACGCCGGCGGCACGCAGGTGGTGCGCTACGGCAACACGCGCGAGCTCTGCCTGGGCCTGGAGGTTGTGACGGCCCAGGGCGAAATCTGGGACGGCCTGTCCGGCCTGCGCAAGGACAACACGGGTTACGACCTGCGCCACCTCTTCATAGGTTCCGAAGGCACCTTGGGCGTGATCACCGGTGCCACCATGAAACTCTATCCCCTGCCCAAGTCACAACTCACGGCCTTTGCCGCCGTGCCGTCGATGGAAGCGGCGGTCCAGCTGCTGGGGCTGGCGCATGAGCACCTCAGTGCAGGCCTGACCGGCTTCGAGGTCATGGGCCAGTTTGCGCTGAGCCTGGTGGTCAAGCATTTCCCGCAGCAACGCGTTCCCTTCTGGCAGGAGTCCCCCTGGTGCGTGGTGCTGGAAAACTCCGACAACGAATCGGAGACCCATGCCCGCGAGCAGTTCGAACGCCTGCTCGAAGCCGCCATGGAGGCCGGCTGCGTAACGGATGCCGTGGTGGCCGAGAGCATGGCCCAGGCGCACGCGCTATGGCACATCCGCGAGAGCATTCCGCTGGCCCAGGCCCAGGAAGGCCTGAACATCAAACACGACATCTCGATCCGCGTCTCGCGCATCCCCGAGTTTGTGCGTGAGACCAATGCCCTGCTGTTGGAAAAATTCCCGGGCGCGCGTCTGGTGACCTACGGCCACCTGGGTGACGGCAACCTGCATTACAACGTGCAGGCGCCTGAAGGCGAGGATCAGGCACGTTTCCTCAACGAGGAAGAGGCCCCCATGAACGCCGTGGTGTACGAGGTGGTGGACCGCTACCAGGGCTCGATCTCCGCCGAGCACGGCATCGGCAGCCTCAAGGTCGACAAGCTGCCGGACCACAAATCGCCTGTGGCGCTGGAGCTGATGCGCAGCATCAAACAGGCGCTGGACCCGCACAATCTGATGAACCCCAACCGCATGATTCGCGGTCGAGGTGATTAGCCAGGCCCGATGACCTACTCTTTTCGCATCCGCCTCAATCGCTCTCCGACAGATACGATTCAAACGGAAGCGAACGAGATTGTTCTCACCGTTGAAGAACAACCGGTTCGACAGCTGAGGCTGCACAACCCCGAATCGGGCGGCACGATCCTCAACTCGGCGCAATTGGCCCTTACTGGCGATGGCTATGACACAGAAGCTGAAGCATTCGCTGCTGGCGAACGATACCAAGACGCCTTGGTTGTCGCCCTAGCTCGCCATCGTGTGGGCGCAGACTTCGGGCTCCGGGCGCCCAAGGGCTTCGTCACCGAGGCTGGTTTGACGATGCTTCAGCAGAAACTTGGCCAACCCGTTCTCAACAGCGTTCATGGCCTCATGACCTTCACCACCGAACCAAGACCGCGGTTCGCTCTCTTCAGCGCCAAGCCTTTGCGAGGCGTCAACCAGGGAATGTTCGAGCAAGCCTTCTCTGCTGCGGTCGCAGCAAGACCCAGACTGACTGATCGCGAGAGGCTGGCTTACTCCCTCTTCAACGCTTCGTTCTTTCGAGAGTCTGCCGATAGTCGCTTCTTGCTGCTCATGATGGCAGTTGAAGCGTTGCTTGAGCCAGTTCCACGGTCTGATGCGGAGCGGACGCACGTCGAATGGCTTATCAAAAGCACGCGAGATGCGGCACTTCCCGCAGAAGCTCGCAACTCAATGGTCGGGGCACTTCGGTGGCTACTGAATGAATCAATTTCCCAAGCGGGCCGACGGCTTAGCGCGGATCGCCTCGGCAGCAGAAACTACTTGAACATGCCTGCCGGCAAGTTCTTCTCCTACAGCTATGGCCTTAGAAGCTCTCTTGTTCATGGCAGCACGCCTTATCCAACCTTCGATACGGTTTCAGCAGCTGTTGGGCAGCTAGAAGTCTTTGTCTCTGACCTGCTCACCATTCCACTGCTCGGCGCTCCGAGTTCAGCCTAGGCTGCAGGGCTCCCTTCGCGCCCTCGACTCCCACACGACAAGGGCACGCGATAGCGTGCCCTTGTCTTTTGTACCCTCGGTTTTCGGTATCCCCCGCCCTTGTGTCTGTGCCGAGAAGCGCAGCGGCAGGCGGATCAAGAGACGCGCATGTTTGAGGCGTTAGCCGAGTTTGCGCGGCTCCCGCCTGACGCGAGCATCGCAGGTTGCCCGGGCGCAGCCGGGGTCACAGACACCAGGGTCGCCTTTCTTTCGGTTACCTTGCTTTGGCGAAGCAAAGAAAGGTGACTCGCCCGCCGGGGCGAGACCCGGCTTGCCACGTCAACCAGCTCGTAACCCGTCGCCAGATATCACTCGAGCTTGACGTCGGCGTCCTTGACCAGCTTCACCCAGAACTTCTCGTCCTTGGCCAGGAAGGCTGCGAAATCGGCGGGAGACTTGGACACCGACACATCGGTACCTTCACGCGCCAGCGCGGCTTTCACGGTCGGCACCTGCATGGCTGTCTGCGTGGCCGCGAACAGCTTCTGCACGATGGCCGGTGGCGTACCGGCCGGCACGAAGAAGCCGTACCAGAAATCGATGGCGTAGTCCGGCAAGCCGGCCTCCTTCATGCCCGGCAGATCGGGGAACAGGGCCGTGCGTTCCAGCGTGCTGACCGCAATCCCACGCAGACGGCCGGCCTGGATCATGGGCAGCACCGAGGGCGGGGTGCCGAAGGTCAGCTGTGTATCACCCGCGATGACCGACTGGATGGCCGGAGCACCACCGCGAAACGGGATGTGCTGCATCTTCACATCAGCCACCTGGCTGAAGTGGGCCGCGCCCAGGTGCGGCGCCGAACCATTGCCGGAAGTGGCGTAGTTCAAGGTGCCGGGAGCGGCCTTGGCCTTGGCGATCAGTTCCTTGACCGAGGTGATGCCGGTTGCCGGGTTGGCCGCGATCACCAGGGGCGAGGCCGTGAGCTTGGTGACGGGCAACAGGTCGCTGGGCTTGTAGCCCAGCTTGGTGTTCAGCGCCGGGTTGACCGAGATGCTGCTCGGACTGGCGATCAGCAGGGTGTAACCATCGGGTGCGGACTTGGCCACGGCCTCGGCCGCGATGCTGGAGCCGGCGCCCGCCTTGTTCTCGATCACGATGGGTTGGCCCATGGCGCGGCTCATGGACTCGCCAATCGCGCGCGCCACAAAATCGGCGGCGCCGCCCGGTGCAAAACCTACCACGAGCTTGATAGGTTTGTACGGGTAGGCCGGTGCCTGGGCCAGCGCGACCTGAGAACAGGCTCCCAGAACCAGGGCAGCCAGCAGCTTGCGTTTGTCCATGTCGTGTCTCCTCGTTATGAATGGTTGGTGAACGTCGTGACGGAATGCAGCTTCAGGGCAGGCCGGCCAGAATGATCTTGCCCATGTGCTGGCCGGCCTCCATGACGTTCTTGGCCTCGGCCAGTTGCTCAAAAGGCAGCACACGGTCCACCAGTGGCACGATGCGACCATCGGCCAGCATAGGCAGGATCTGGGCCGTGAAGGGCGGCAGGCCCTCGGCCTTCATGTCGGCGTTGCGCAGCTTGTTGGACACACCGAAAAGCGTGAGGCGCTTGGCATGCAGGGCATCCAGATCGATCTCGGCGTGCAGCGAGCCATCGACGTACCCCACCACGGCCAGGCGCCCCTGGAAGGCCAGGCAGCGCACACTCTCGGCGAACATGGTCCCGCCCACGGCGTTGACCACCAGGTTCACACCCTTGCCCCCCGTGGCCTGCATGACGGCGTCATGGAAATCGGGGGCGCGCGTGCAGATACCGAGGTCCAGACCCAGGGTCTTGAGATGGTCCAGCTTGGCTTGCGAGCCCGAGGTGCCGATCACCTTCGCGCCCAGGGCCTTGGCCATGGTCAGCGCCGTCACGCCCAGACCCGAGGACACACCCGGGATCAGCAGCCACTGGCCGGCCTGCAAACGACCTTGCAATACCAGCATGTCGTGCACCACCAGGGAAGACAGGGGCACGGCCGCGGCCTGCTCCCAGCTCAGCTTCGCGGGCTTGGGCATGGCCTCGCGGGCGTCCATGAGAACGTGTTCGGCAAAGCCGCCGCCGCAGCGGCCCATGACAGCGTCACCCGGCTTCAGCTCGCTGACGCCGGCACCACAGGCCACCACCTCGCCCGCAGCCTCCATGCCCGCGGCCTTGGCGCTGCCCTCGGCCTGCAGACTGTGGCCGATGATGAATTCACCACGGTTCAAGCCGGCGGCGCGCACACGTACCAGCACCTGGCCCGGGCCGGGATCCGGACGGGGAATATCGCGCAGCTCGACGGCGATCTTGCCGCCCGTGATCTTGGCCCAATACGACTTCATCTTGTCTCCTCGCGTTTTGCTCACTTGCCGCGGAACACGGGCTTGCGTTTTTCCATGAAGGCCTTGCGGCCCTCGGCGTAATCCTCGCTCTGGAAGCAGCCCAGGATGAGCTGCTTGCACTTGTCGAAGTCGATCTCGGGCGAGGGCTTGAGGATCTCGGCCACGATGGCCTTGCCCGCTCGCACAGTCAGCGGCGCGTTGGCGGCCAGAGCTTCGCGGTATTCGGCGAGTAGCGCCTCGAGCTGATCGGGCGCGGCCACGCGCGTGATCAGGCCCACCTCTTTGGCCTCGGGGGCACCGATGCGGCGCGCGGTGAAGAACAGATCCTTGGCCACGCCCGGGCCCACGAGGTCCACGAGGTTCTTCATGGCCGAATAGCGGTAACCCAGGCCCAGGCGCGCGGCCGGGATGGAAAACACCGCGTCGCTGGCGGCGATGCGCATGTCGCAGCTCATGGCGACGTTCACGCCGCCGCCGATGCAGTAGCCGCGGATGCAGGCCAGCGTGGGCTTGCTGAAGTTGTAGATGCCCATGAGGGCCTGCTCGGCCATGGCCTCGTAGCGGGCCACGGCCTCGCGTGCGGCGCGCATGTCCTCGAACTGCGAGATGTCGGCGCCCGAGACAAAGGCCTTCTCTCCCGCGCCTGAGAAAACGACCAGGCGCACGCGTTCATCGATTTCGGCCTGGGCCAGCAACACGGGCACGGCTTCCCACATGTCCACCGACAGCGCGTTGTGGCGCTCGGGATTGTTGAAACGGATGTGCAGCGTGCTGCCGTCCGCGTCCATCCAGCTCTGCACCCGCTCGGTGGGGGACTGGTACGTGATCTCTGCCATCTCAATAAACTCCTTGTGCCTTCAGGCGTGTCATGTCATCTTCACCCAGACCGATCTCGCGCAGGATCTCGGCGCTGTGTTCACCGCGCTTGGGCGCGGCCCGTGCAATGGTGCTCGGGGTACGTTCCAGCTGCATGGGCTGGCCCACCAGGCGCTGCTTGCCATGGTGCGCCGAGACCACCTCCTTGACCATGCCCAGGTGCTGGACCTGCTCTTCCTCGAATACTTCCTTGACGTCGTTGATCAGGCCGCAGGCCACGCCGCCCTCGTTGAAACGCTGGACCCAGTAGGCACGGTCCTGCGCGGCCAGGCGGCGGTTGATATCGGCGTTGAGCGTGTCGCGGTTGACCGAGCGGCCCATCTTGTCGTGGTAGCGCGAGTCCGTCACCCACTCGGGCGCACCCAGGATGTCGCAAAAACGCTCCCAGATCTTGGAACCGAAGACAGCGATGTTCATCCAGCCGTCGCGCGCCTTGTAGACGCCCGTCGGGATGCTGGTCGGGTGGTAGTTGCCAGCCTGCGTGGGCACTTCGCCGTCGATGAGCACACGCGAGGTCTGGAAATCCATCATGTAGACCATGGACTCGAGCAGCGAGGTGTGCACGAACTGGCCCTTGCCCGAGGCCTCGCGCTCCAGCAGCGCGACCAGGATACCCTGGGCCGCGAAGATGCCCGCACAGAGGTCGGCGATCGGGATGCCCACGCGCATGGGGCCGTCGCCCGGCTTGCCCGTGACCGACATCAAGCCGCTCATGCCTTGGGCGATCTGGTCAAAACCCGGGCGCTGGGCCAGGGGGCCCGTCTGGCCGAAACCCGAGATGCTGGCGTAGACCAGACGCGGGTGATCCTTGGCCAGCGTCTCGTAGTCGATACCCAGGCGGAACTTCACATCGGGACGGAAGTTCTCGACCACCACGTCGGCGGTAGCGATCAGGCGCTTGAGCACGGCAATGCCTTCCGCCTCTTTCAGGTTGAGCGTGATCGAGCGCTTGTTGCGGTGGGTGTACTGGTAGTCCGAGCCGTCCTGACCGCCCAGGGTGTCGTCGCCGCGCATGTGCTCGGGCATCTGGACCTGGATCACGTCAGCGCCCCAGTCGGCGAGCTGACGGCAGCAGGTCGGGCCGGCGCGCACCTGGGTCAGGTCGATCACGCGAAAACGCGCCAGGGCGGAGGAAGCAGGGGTATGGGGCATGGTGGACAGATGTCAGCAAGTCAAACTGGGAGGCAGTGTCCTGCTTCAAGCCAAAAGTGTCAACACTTTTTAATAAATAGATGACACTTTTAATGGTTTTCCCCAATCCTCCACCGGCCACGGGTGCTACCATCCCAGCACCTTCGACGCCCATTGCCTCACCTCCCCCATGGAATCCGCCAAAGAAAAAACCGAGCAGGGGCTCTCACCCGCCATCGCGGAAGAACTCAAGCGCCTCATCTACAGCGGGGAAATCCAGCCCGGCGACCGCCTGAACGAGGCCGCCCTGGCCCTGCGGATGGGCACGAGCCGCGGCCCCATCCGCGAAGCCATCCGCATGCTGGCCGGCCTGGGCCTGGTCACGGCCGTGCCCAACCGCGGCGTTTTCGTGCGCCAGATCTCGGTGCGGGAGATGCTGGAGATCTATGAGCTGCGCGCCCTGGTCTTCGGATTCGCCGCCGAACGCGCCAGCGAGCACGTGGACGACAGCCACCGCACTGAGCTGGAGCAACTGCTCGACCGCATGGACACGGCCTGTGAAGCCGGCGACGGCACGCTCTATTACGAGCTCAACCTGCGCTTCCACACCGTGATCCTGGAGCTCTGCGGCAACCAGCGCGCGCACCAGGCCTACGACGACTACATCAAGGAACTGCACCTGTTCCGGCGCAGCTACTTCAACGCCCCGGGTAATATGCGTCGTTCCAACACCGAGCACCGCGCCATCTTCGAGGCCATCGCCAAAGGCGACGCCAAACGCGCCCGCACCCTGGCCGAACGCCACGTGCTTTCGGGCCGCGACCGGCTGCTGGCACGACTGGAACAGCCGGCCTGAGCTGGTCCGCCCTGCTGTCGCCGGTGCGCCGGGTCGAGCCCAGACTTGTAGGAAAATCGGGGCCATGACCACCCGCCCCGTCCGCTCCCAGTACGAAGACTTCATGCGCCACGTGTACACCACGGGCGTTCCCAAGACCGACCGCACAGGCACCGGCACACGCAGCGTGTTCGGCCACCAGATGCGGTTCGACCTCAAGGAAGGTTTTCCGCTGGTCACGACCAAAAAGGTCCACCTGCGCTCCATCATCCAGGAACTGCTGTGGTTCCTCACGGGCTCGAGCAACAACAACTGGCTCAAGGAACGCGGCGTGAGTATCTGGGACGAGTGGGCCCGCCCCGACGGCGACCTGGGCCCGGTCTACGGCGTGCAATGGCGCAGCTGGCCCACGCCCGACGGTGGCCACATCGACCAGATCGCCGAGGTCGTCAAGACACTCAAGAGCAACCCCGACTCGCGCCGCATCATCGTGAGCGCCTGGAACGTGGCCGAACTCAGCAAGATGGCGCTCATGCCCTGCCATGCCTTCTTCCAGTTCTACGTGGCCGAGGGCAGGCTCAGCTGCCAGCTCTACCAGCGCAGTGCCGACATCTTCCTGGGCGTGCCCTTCAACATCGCCAGCTACGCCCTGCTCACGCACATGCTGGCACAGCAATGCGATCTGGATGTGGGCGACTTCATCTGGACCGGCGGCGACTGCCATATCTTTCTGGAACCTAAAAAAAGGCCAACCTATCATTGATACTGGCTTTCGCCCAGAATTGTGAACTGGCACATTTCCAAAATGTGCCATCACAGAGCCCCGCACCTCCACCCACGACACATTGCAACACGCGATCACATCGCTTAGCCTCGGTGTGCCGGCGTAGTGATAGACCATGGACAGGGGAAAAAGTCTTAAAAAACAAAGGCTTGAAGAAATATCGGTTTGTCCATGGGAGGCTCGATTTTCCGCATATTTCTGAAGATTGCTGTCCATACCATTGGATAGACGCGTTAGTTATGGATGCATCCCCGCGGCACTCTGGGTATCCAACTTTGTGGAGGCGTTTTCGCCAATTCTGCCCGAGACGCTGCAATCATTTCAAGCGCTGGGTTGGGTGCTATGTCCGAGGTCGATTCAGAGTCCTCGACAGCTCATGAGCCCGGCCTAGAGTAAGTGATGAAGGTCGGCCTGGCACTTGGCTAAGACTTCGCGGGATGACGCGTTGCACGTTTGTAGCGTTTCGCTATGCCAGCGACAAGCACCTCAACATCGACTTCAAGTGCTTTTGCAAGGCGAAAGAGGGCCGCAGTAGACGGCTGAGTGCTTGCAACCTCCAGTCTCGCTATGAATGACCGGTGAACGCTAGCCCTATGCGCCAGTTCCTCTTGGCTGATCTTCAGGTGGCCACGGCGCGATTTTATTTCGGCTGAAATCGCGGCAATGACCAAAGCGTCTGGGAGTTCGCGCATCCCTAAGACTTTGCTTTGGTTGACTCATTTATGCACCCGCATTTATGGTACAAAATGAACTGCGCCTCCTGCTCCTTTGAAAACAGGAGAGCGGCTTACCTATTCAATATTTGTAGGGAATGGACATGGAACTACGTGCTCTTCGACCAAGCAGAGGGTCAAATGTTGTCGATTTGAAGTCCCGATTTGCCAACAAGGAATGGATGGCCCTGCTGCCACCGGCGCTCCCTGACTCTCTCCTGCTACTCCTCGCGAACGATTTTCGAGTCGTAGAAGTAATTGGCTCGCTAGATGTGGACGAGCCAGAACCGAAACCGGAACCGAAACATACCGAGTCTCTAGCTGTAGCCCTGTACGTTGTGTTGAGCCTGCTTCACAGGCTTCCAAATCGCCAGCAAACAGAAAACGAACTGAGCATTCCAGAGAATGGCGTCTTTCATGCAATCAAGCTCTACCAGTTAGGTCTTGAGCGGGAAATTGTGAGTCGAATCACAGGACTAGCTGCAGAATTTCCTGCCGAAAGACTTGCCACTGAGCTATTGGCATGTCTTGATAAGGATGTATAGCGCTATTTGGGTTGTTAGCGATGCGGAGTATTGAGCTTGAGAGCAGCCGCTTTGAAATCGAGCGGGAAGTGCCTAGAGAACGAACCTTCGGGCTGCGACCGCACTGACCTTGATGTCGACAGTGCTAAGTCGTAGCACTCTATTAAATGACTAAAGTCTTCCTCATCTCCATTCCACCGCAAGCCAACTTGTTCAAATGATCTATGAGCAACAATGAAACAAGAGGAGTTCCAGAGGACTTTCCCCGTGGCGTCACCGCTGCGACGATTCCAGGAACGCAATCCAAAGTTCTCGCCCGCAAGATCGATGGGCGCTTTGTCGTTGGACTGACGGAGGAGGAACTCTACGAACGCTGGGATTACTGCGAAGACTTAGCGCAACAGCTGGCAGCACGGACGTTACGCAAGCAGGCGGCCGGCCTCGTATCCGATCTTGACTCCTTCTACAGGGAGACAGAGCGCAGAGTCCGAGGCCAAGGATGGAGTCTCAATGAGGCTGAGGTGCAATGGCTGATGAAGCGCACACGGTTGCTGGCTGATGGGCCTCAATAGACCGACGTCGCAAACTCACACTGGAGCGCCTAGTCAAGATTTCCGCGCAGCATGCCTACTCAAAATGTGATCGCTCTTTACCGTTAAGCCGACCAAGGTCTTAAAGTAGTTGCCAAGAAGAAATGACCACCATCAGAATTGCTGAGTTTGACCAAGATCGCTCCAATGTCCTGCGCCGGATATGGTTCGTGGGTGACGTTCACGGTGAGTTTAGGTACCTCGCTCAGACACTGCTGCAAGCTCAACTGAGGCCGCAATGGATCGTTTTTGCTGGTGACATCGACATCGACCACAAGCCTTTCCGGGAGATCCTGGAGCCGTTGCGTCGATTCGATCCCGATCTGGGGATCGCATTCATTCACGGAAATCATGATGCAGGCAGCCACGAGCACTGGGAGATGCTGCACGACGCCGGTGAAGCCGTGGCGTTGCACGGTCAGGTTGTGAATCTCTCAGGGGTCATGGTCGCTGGGCTGGGTGGTCACTTCATCCAGGATGTCTGGATGCCGCCGGGCGCGCCAACTTATGCCTCTAAGCAGGCAGCCATGAGCCGAGGAACGTTTCAATACCGTGGCGACCACCGACCTTCACCCGAGTACGACGCGGCCATCTACCCGGACGACCTGGATAACCTCGCGAGAAGACGGGCGGATGTCCTCGTAACGCACGAGGCCCCAAGCTGCCACCCTCGCGGCTTTCAGGTGCTGGATGGACTGGCACGTAGCCTGAACGTGGTCAGGAGCTTTCACGGACACCACCATGATGATCAGACAGCCGAATATGCCACGCATCGGAGTCGCCTGGGGTTCGATGCTGTCGGCCTTCGCTATTGTCAGATCAAGAATGGTCTGGGTGAGGAGGTCTTCGAGGGAGTACAAGGATGGTGAGCTTCCTTTCCGAAGCCGAGTGAAACTGCTTTGGAACTTCCTTGAGACGACAGAGCCATCTCACTACTTATGGCCTGGTTGTCCCGCAGAAGAGAGGCGGAAGGAAGCGATTCCTGGCATCGTTTCTCAGATGATTTTCTTTACCAAGGAATGCAATTCGCTGGAAGACCAACGAAACCAGATGATTCATTCCGTCTGGGGGCCCGTGGACGAGGAAAACGGCGTGGCTGCAAAGAGATTCAAACTCAGAGTCCAAGACAAGAAGGTGAAGATTGCGCATGAAGAAGTTCCGCGCCAGAAAATTCTCGAACTAGCTGGGCGCATGCAAACCATTCGAAATGGCATACAGAACTGCACGACATTGCTTTCGGACTTCCTGTACGAGAAGCGTGCAAGCAGGTCCGGCCCCCGGCTTCCATGAAATGTGCCCGGACAAGCCGGGCGACATCTCTCATTCTTCGTCACGTCGATGAACCAGCTGGTACAGCACAGGCAGGACTAATAGCGTTAGGGCCGTCGAGGACAGGATGCCACCGATAACGACTGTTGCTAAGGGTCGTTGAACCTCGGCCCCTGTCCCAGTGGCTAGTGCCATGGGCACAAATCCAAGCGACGCAACCAACGCCGTCATGAGCACCGGACGCAACCGTGTTAATGCTCCTTCATGCACTGCGTCATCGAGTTTTGTGCCATTCTCGCGCAGGCTGCGGATGAAGGACAGCATCACCAAGCCGTTGAGAACGGCCACACCAGAGAGGGCAATAAAACCGACGGCAGCCGAGATCGACAGAGGGATGTCGCGTAGCCAGAGAGCAACGATGCCACCAGTCAAGGCAAACGGGATGCCAGTAAAGACCAGAAGGCCGTCTTTGGCATTGCCGAACATCATGAACAACAAAATGAACACCAGCAGCAGCGAGACCGGGACGACCACCTTGAGACGTTGAGTAGCCGACTGCAGGTTCTCGAACTGGCCACCCCACTTCATCCAGTAACCACTGGGAAGTTGGATCTGCTTCTGAATGATCTCTTCGGCTTCACCCACAAAGGAACCGATATCGCGATCGCGCACATTCGCGCTCACCACGACTCGGCGCTTACCGTCCTCACGGCTTATCTGGTTGGGACCTGGAGCCAGCGACAGGTCGGCAACTTCGCTCAAGGGGATGAACTTCTGAGAAAACTCTGCGCTTTTAGGCAAAGCAATCGGAAGGCGTTTGATGGCCTCTTCGTCCGATCGCAGGTAGTCGGGCAGACGCACCAGGATGTCGAAGCGGCGGTCGCCTTCAAACAGCAGGCCGGCATCACGCCCCCCAATGGCAGTTGCTAGGGTGTCCTGGACGTCCTGGACATTCAGGCCATAGCGTGCAGTCTTTTGGCGATCGATGTTCACGGTCAGCATCGGCAGACCGGAAGTCTGCTCCACATTGACCTCGGCTGCCCCCTGGATGCTTTGAAGCAGCGCGGCGATGCGTTGAGCCGTCCCGTTGAGGACATCCATATCGTCCCCAAACACCTTCACTGCCACGTCGGCGCGCACACCTGAGATCAACTCATTGAAGCGAAGTTGGATCGGCTGGGAAAACTCGTAGTTCTGCCCCGGCATCTTGGCTGCCTCGGCTTTAATGGCTGCAACAACCTCCGAATGACTCTTGCGCGGCTCGGGCCATTGGTCCATGGGCTTGAGCATCACATAGGCGTCCGAGATGTTCGGCGGCATCGGATCCGCAGCGATCTCAGCTGTGCCGGTTCTCGCGAAGACACGCTCAATTTCCGGGAACTTCGATTTGAGTGCAATTTCCAGTTGCTGCTGCATTGCAACCGACTGAGTCAGACTGGTTCCCGGAATCCTCAACGCCTGCACGGCAAAGTCGCCCTCATTGAGACTGGGAATGAATTCACTACCCAGACGGGTGGCCAATAGGCCGGAGAGGATGACTGTGATCGCCGCAAAGGTCAGAACAACCGGCTTGGCGCCCATGACCCGGTTCAGCAGGGGCTCGTAGACACCACTGGCCCAACTCATGAGGCGGTTTTCCTTTTCCGCCACCTTATCGCCGATGAACAGGGCCACCGCCGCTGGCACAAAGGTCACGGACAGAATCATGGCGCCGATCAGTGCCGCCACGACCGTGAACGCCATTGGATGGAACATCTTGCCTTCGACACCGGTCAGCGCAAAGATGGGCAGGTAGACGATCATGATGATCAGCTGGCCGAACAGCAGCGGGCGCCGAGCCTCCTGGGATGCCCCGAACACCTCTTTGAATCGCTCTTCCCGGGTAAGTTGGCGGCCCGCAGTTGCCTGGGCATGCGCTAGGCGACGGATACAGTTCTCCACGATCACAACCGCTCCGTCGATGATGATGCCGAAGTCCAGTGCCCCCAGGCTCATCAGATTGGCGCTCACTTTTTGCTGCGCCATTCCCGTAAAGGTGAACAGCATCGAGAGAGGGATGACCATGGCCGTGAGAAGGGCGGCTCTGATATTTCCCAGGAATAAGAACAGGACAGCGATTACCAGCACCGCGCCTTCGAGGAGATTTTTCTTGACTGTGTTGATGGCCTTATCGACTAGAACGGTTCGGTTGTAGGCTGTGATGGCTTGAACACCGGATGGAAGGCTACGATTGATTTCGGCCATCTTCTTGTCGACGGCATCTGAGACCGTCCGGCTGTTCTCGCCGATGAGCATGAATACGGTACCCAGCACGACTTCACGACCGTTGCTCGTTGCGGCCCCGGTCCGGAGTTCACGCCCGATCTCTACGGTCGCGATGTCGCGTATGCGCACGGGGACACCACGTTCATTGCGCAGAACCACATTCCTGATGTCTTCCATCGTGCGTACCTGAGCCGGTGCCCTGATCAGGTACTGCTCGCCACGGCGCTCAATGTAACCAGCACCTACGTTGGCGTTGTTGCGCTCCAAGGCATTGACCAGATCCCCGAGCGTCAAGCCATAGGCCAATAGCTTGGAGGGGTCCGGAGCGACTTGATACTCTTTGGAATAGCCACCAATGGTGTTGATCTCAGTCACACCCGAAACGGTTCTGAGTTGTGGCTTGATGATCCAGTCCTGGATCTCACGCAAATCAGTGGGGGTGTAGGGGTTACCGTCGGGCTTCTTCGCGCCTTCCTTCGCCTCCACGGTCCAGTGATATATCTCCCCCAGACCTGTCGAAATCGGACCAAGCGCAGGTGTCACCCCCTGCGGTAGGTTGTCGCGAGCGCTTTGTATCCGCTCGTTGACAAGTTGTCGAGCGAAATAGACATCCGTCTTGTCATTGAAAACGACTGTGACCTGAGAGAGCCCGTAACGCGACAAGGACCGTGTCTGTTGTAGGCCGGGCAATCCAGCCATGACTGTCTCGATCGGGTAGGTAACCCGCTGCTCGGTTTCGAGTGGCGAATAGCCCGGAGCCTGTGTGTTGATCTGCACCTGGACGTTGGTGATGTCTGGCACAGCGTCGATGGGAAGACGTTGGTAGCTGAAGACACCGAGGGCTGCCATGCCCAGGACAGCCAGCAATGTGAGCCAGCGATTCTCGATCGAGAATCGAATAATGCGTTCAAACATGTTGACTCTTTCCGCTTAGTCTGTGTGGCTGACCGAAGCTTTACCAGCCTCGGCCTTGATGACGAAGCTGCCGGAGCTTGCGTAGCGAGCGCCGGATGCCAGGCCCTTGACGATCTCCACACGTTTGCCATCACTGCGGCCGACTTGCACCGGCTGCGCAACAAAGCCGCTTGATGTACGCAAAAACACGACCGTCTTGTTTTCGATGGTCTGGATGGCATCGCTGGCAACGGTTACGGGCAGCGTTGCTTCGCTGGATGTGATCTCGACGTTGACGAACAGTCCTGGCCGCCAGGTCGCCTGCGGGTTTTTGACCGTGACACGGGCTTGTGCCGTACGGGTCTGCTCACCAATCAAAGAGCCCACATAGGCCACGATGCCCGTGGCAGTCTGTTCAAAGGAGGTGGCGCGGATCGTGACTTTTTCGCCAACTCGAACAAGTGGGAGGTCCTTTGCTGGAACGTTGATTTGCGCCCAGACGGTACGGAGATCCGCAATGGTAAAGACACTCGCATCCTCGCGAACCTGCTCACCCAAAGCGATGTGCTTTTCAACGATAGTGCCGTCGAAAGGGGCCCGAAGCTCGAACCGGTTTAGTGTGCCGCTGCTGCTGGCATCTGCGCCTACGGCCTGCAGCTTTTGTCGGACATTGGCCACAGCAATTTCAGTCTCGTGCAGCGCCTGTTCAGCTTGAAGAACGTCTTGCTGCGGGGAGATCCTTTCTTCCCACAGCTTTTTCTCGCGCTCATAGGTTGTGCGGGCCAGTTTCTGCCGCATCTGTGCAGCCTGAAGTTCGGCCCGTTGCTCGGAGATGGCCGGGCTGCTGATCACGGCCAGCAATTGCCCTTTTCGGACCTGCTGGCCTAGGGCGACAGGAACGCCCTCGACCACGCCAGCTACACGCGGAACCACGTGGGCCGTGCGATCTTCATTGAAACCAATTTCGCCTGGGAGTTGAAGCGTGGAGCGAATCGTGGCCGGTCCAGTCGTGTCCAGCGCGACGCCCGCCGTCTTGACCTGGGCATCCGTCATCGCGATCAACCCTTCCTTCTGGTTGAACTGGAAGATGAGCGCCTCTTTGCCTATCTGAATCGCAATAGCCGCCTCGAAAACGTGCGGTTCCTCAATAACCTGGGTGCTGATCAACGTGTCCTTGTCGACAGTGAAAGCGATTTTCTGAGTTACGCCGCCGGGGCGAATCAATTCGGCCGTGGTCTGTGCGGCGTTGACACCGATGGGGCGCTCTTTCTGGAACAACCACAGGCGCAGTCGTGGCTCCCCTCCTTGCGCGGAGAGCAACACCTCCGTCTCGAAACCGCCTGCGCTCAGCAACTGGCCGCCGTGAGGACCCTTGGCAGATTCCTCCTGGTGCTCACCACTGCGATGCTCCTTGGTTTCGTCGTGCTCGTGAGCTTCCTGGACTTCGGACCTAGTCGATCCGGAGTTCATGATGGCCACGCCACCGATGGTGCCTAACGTGATCAGAACCGCGATCGCAATCAGTTGCTTTCTACCCAGGGTTGCGCCGGTGCGCGAGATCAGATTTGTCTTGATATTCATGTTCAAACTCACGGTTGGTTGCCCGCATCAAGGCGGTCGTTCGTTGATCCAAGTCGGCGTTCAAGTTCGGCCGATGCGCGATGCGCCTGGCCAAGAGCATTCAGGTATTGCGTGCGCGCAAGTAGCCATGTGCGTTGCGCATCCAGCACGTCCAGGAAGCCAAACTTTCCGAGTTCAAAGCCGCGGCTTGCCGCTTCGTAGGCACTTTGGGCGCCAGGGAGTACTTCTTGCTGCAAGGATTGCACTTCGCTGCTTCTAGCCTGCAGTTGATCGACGGCCTGAAAGACCTCGGAGCGCAGACGCAATTCCTCGGATTGCGCCTGGACTTGGGCTGCGTCCAATCGACGTAGAGCCTGAAGCTGCGCACCCTGGTTGCGGTCGAAAACCGGGATCGGAATCGTCAAACCGATTACCGGTTGGTCACGTCCCAATTCCTGAGAACGGATGGCACCGACACTGACGGTGACGTCCGGTATCCGCCGGGCTCGTTCGAGCTCATACGCCGCCTGTGCACGGCGCACTTCGCCCTGCGCGCGCCTCAGCACAGGAGACTGCGCAATCCGTTCGAGAATGGCCTCATTGCTTTGTGGTACAGGCAATGTTTCCGGACGGCCATCGAGTTGCCCCAGGTTTCCTGCCGAAATCCCCATGACCAAAGCCAAAGTGCGCAAGGCTGCCAGTCGGTCAGTCTGCGCTTGACGCAGCTCAATGCGTACATTTGCTTCTAACACGCGGGCACGGGTCTCTTCTGTCGGGGAGACTTTGCCGGCCAGCACCCGTCGGGCTGCGGCCGCCGTACCGCTGGCAACGATCTTCAGCGACTCCTCTGCGACCTTGACGCGCTCTTGCGCGATCAGAGCCTCAAAGAAGACCTGCGTTGTGACCGCCCGCAGTTCTGCGCGGCGCATGGCGAGTTCGGCCGTGGCGACTTCCTTTCCACTGTTGGCCAGCTCAACACGTGCGGACCGTTTGCCCCCCAGTTCAAAGGGTTGGCTCAGCTGGAGCGTGGTTTGGCGGGTGTCCCGGCCTGTGTCCTGTTGCTCTACGCCCAGGGACGGGTTGAGAAAATTGCCAGCTTGCCGTACGGCGCCTTTGCTGGCCTCGACCTCAAGCACTGCAATTTGCAGTTGCGGGTTTTTGTCGAAAGCCGTTTGCAGCGCCTGATTCAGCGTCAGCAAGGAACTGGAAGTTCCCGGGGCCAGAGTGACAACAACATTAGGTGTGCTTTGAGGCGGCGACGTGGCCTGCCCTAAAGCGAGAGAGGGGATCAGTACCGCGCATAACAGCGGCACGTAAATTCTGCGCATCGAATTCTCCAGAGTTGCAAAAACAGCCGGGAGGATTCGACGAGAGCAGCAGTGATCAGGTCAGAGAAAGAGGAAAAGAAGCCTGCTAAAGCGCACTCGCCGAATCAGGCGAGACGCCAATTGGGCCGCTCAGGCAAGGCAGGCGGAGCAGAGGTAAGAGGTTCCAAGTCCCCGTTATGCATGCCGGTTGCCGTGTGGAGCTTCGGCACGAGGGGAGAAGCCTGGAAAGCCATGGGACAGCTTGCGGCATGGCAGATCGAGCAATCAATGTCAAATACGCCCGAGGTCTTACCGCCGTTGTCGCTCTTAACCTTTGCGTTCGACTGGTGCTGATGGTCGTGATGACCGAAATGCCGAGCTGCGGCGCCGGTTTCGTGCTGGCAATAGCCGCTCACCGCTACCCAACTGAGTTGCAGCGGGAGCAGGGTTAACAGAAGAACGGCGAGCCAGCGGCGCATGAGTTGGATTCTAATGGGATGGGTTCACGCTTTGTGCAAACCCTTGGAGATGAATGGGAAAGAATCGATGATTCCGCCTCGCGGGCCTGGTACTGGTTTTCATGGTGCTTTGTTCAAACCTTGGTTTTGAGCAAACGCAGGCCGTTGAACACCACGATCAGGCTCGCGCCCATGTCGGCAAACACGGCCATCCACATGGTGGCACTGCCCAGGATGGACAGCACCAGGAAGGCCGACTTGATGCCCAAGGCCAGCACGATGTTCTGCCAGAGCACAGCCCGAGTGCGGCGTGACAGCTGAATAAGCTCGGGTATGCGGCGCAAGTCGTCGTTCATGATGACCACATCGGCCGCTTCCATGGCCGTGTCAGTGCCTGCTGCGCCCATGGCGATGCCAATGTCGGAGCGGGCCAAGGCCGGGGCGTCGTTGATGCCGTCGCCCGTCATTGCAACAGCACCGTAGCGTGCCTTTAGTTCTTCGACGGCCGTCAACTTGTCTTCGGGCAGCAGATTGCCGCGAGCGTCGTCGATGCCGGCCTGCCGTGCGATGGTCTGCGCGGTTGCCGGGTTGTCACCTGTCAGCATGACCGAACGTACCCCCAGGGCATGAAGCTTAGCCAAGGCTTCACGCGAGCTCTCCTTGATGGTGTCGGCTACGGCAAAAAGGGCCAGCACTTGACTGTCCATGGCCAACAGCGTCACCGTGCGACCTTGGGCCTCGTGTTCGGCCAACCGTGCCTCAAGGGCCGGACTGCACAGGCCACGCTCCTCGAGCAGGCGATGATTGCCCAGAATCAGCGTCTGGCCATCGATGCGGGCCTGGACGCCTCGACCGGGCAAGGCCGTGAACTGTTCCAGTAGCCCATTGCCAGCTTCCAGTCCCTGGGCAATGGCTTTGGACACCGGGTGATCCGATTCACCGGCCAGGCAACCCGCCCATCGCAGTACCTGCTCTTGCGGGATTGAAGAGGGCAAGACCTCGGTTGCCACTAGCTTGGGCTTGCCCTCGGTGATGGTCCCGGTCTTGTCTAACGCGATCACCTTGATCTTGTGGGCGCCTTCCAGGTAGACCCCGCCCTTGATGAGGATGCCGCGGCGCGCTGCCGAGGCCAGACCACTGACCACCGTGACAGGCGTGGCTATCACCAAGGCACAGGGACAGGCGATGACCAGCAGGACCAGGGCCTTGTACAGGGCCGCCATCCAGCTCAAGCCCATGAGCCAGGGCGTCAGCAGCGCCACAGTCACACCGAGTGCGAAGACCGCAGGGGTATAGATAGCGGCAAATTTGTCCACGAACTGCTGGGTCGGCGCGCGGCTGCCCTGGGCCTGTTCCACGGCCTGGATGATGCGGGCCAGGGTGGTGTTGCTGGCAGCGGCGGTCACGCGCACTTCGAGCGTGCCGGTGCCGTTGATGGTGCCGGCAAAGACCGGATCACCCGCGGCCGTGTCCACCGGCATGCTCTCGCCCGTCACCGGTGCCTGGTCGATCGCACTGTTGCCAGACACCACCACGCCGTCGAGCGGAATGCGCGCTCCGGGCTTGACCCGAACGATGGTTTCCAACGCCACGTCGGCCGCAGCAAGCTCTTTCCATGCGCCATCGGGCTGGCGGACTTCGGCCGTGTCAGGCGTCAGGTCCAGCAGGCTCTTGATGGCATTGCGTGCCCGGTCCACCGCCCGCGCCTCGACGAGCTCAGCAATGGCGTAGAGCGCCATCACCATGGCCGCCTCCGGCCATTGGCCGATCAGGAAGGCGCCGGTAACCGCCACCGCCATCAGGGCGCTGATGTTCAGCCGGCCGTTTCGCAGCGCGGTGAAGCCCTTGCGGTAGGTGGAGAAACCCGCCAGCCAGATGGCCGCCGCTGCCAGGGCCATGCCGGCGCCCTTGTAAAGGGCCGTCTCGGGTGCGAAGAAGTCCAGCAACTCGGCCGCGATGGCCAGCAGCAACGAGGCTCCCAGGTGCCACAAGCCTTCGGCCATGGGAGCGTGGTCATCATCCTGTTCATGTGCCGCTATGGGCTGGGGATCAAATCCGGCTTGGCGGATGGCGTCCAGGGCGCGTGGCAGGACGTCGGCGGGCGCATCGATGCGCAGGGTGCGCGCCGACAGCTGGAAGTCCAGGCCGCGCACACCGGTGATTTCTGCCAACGCATGCCGGATCTCGCTTTCTTCGGCCGCGCAATCCATGGACGGGATGCGGAACACAGCACCTGCTGCGCCGGGTGGCCCGGCCTCGACACGGGCGGGCGCGACGCTGCATGCGCTGTCGCAAGTGCCATGGGGATCGCTGTCCTGTTCCAAGCTGTTCTGTCGCTGCATTTCCACTCCTTGTTGGACTCCATTGGAAACCCTGTAGCGGCTACAGAGTCAAGCCCTGGAGATGCAGAGGGCCAAACCAGGCACGGAAATATGGATTCGCAACATGCTTGGGCTACATTCCCGGCATGAACCGAAGCATTCTGTACGCCTTGCTGGCAGCGGCCCTGTTCGGCGCCAGCACACCTGTGGCCAAGCTGCTCGTCGGCGACATGGCCCCCGTGCTGCTGGGAGGTTTGCTTTACCTGGGCAGCGGTGTGGGTTTGGCCACCGCACGATGGGTCCGTGACCTTGGCTGGAAAAACTCGGGACTGGCGTCGGGTGAGTGGCCGTGGCTTCTGGCGGCGATTCTTTTCGGCGGCGTGCTCGGGCCCGTTACCCTGATGTTCGGGTTGACGCTGGTGAGCGGCTCGACGGCTTCGCTCTTGCTCAACCTCGAATCGGTACTGACCGCGGCTATCGCCTGGCTCGTTTTTCGGGAGAGCACAGATCGGCGGGTCGTGCTGGGGATGGTGGCCATCGTTGGTGGTGGGGTCGTTCTATCCTGGCCTGCCGGCGTAGTCTCTTCATCCAATTGGCAGGGCCAACTGGCCATTGCTGCCGCTTGCTTGTGCTGGGCCATCGATAACAACCTGACCCGGAAGGTTTCGGCATCCGACGCGTTGTTCATCGCCAGCAGCAAAGGGCTGATTGCCGGGGTGGTGAACACAGGCCTGGCCCTCACCCTCGGTGCGCAATTGCCCAGTCTGCCGGTTGCAGCTTCCACACTGGCAGTCGGTTTGCTGGGTTACGGTCTGAGCCTGGTTTTGTTTGTCCTGGCACTGCGCGGCCTGGGGGCAGCGCGCACGGGTGCCTATTTCTCGACGGCACCCTTCCTGGGCGCGGCCGTGGCGCTGGGTCTCATGGGGGAGTCGACGTTACCCGCCTTCTGGCTCGCCGCCGGCCTGATGGGCTTGGGCGTGTGGTTGCACCTGACGGAGCACCATGAACATGCGCATACCCACGTGCCGATGGAGCATGCACACCCGCATGTGCATGACATGCACCACCAGCACCAACATGACAGTCCCTGGAGCAGCGAGAAGCCCCACGAACATAGGCACCGCCACGAGGCCCTGACGCATAAACACCCGCACTTCCCGGACATTCATCATCAGCATCGGCACGAACCGATGGCCGAGAAGTGACAGACGGGACAAGGAAACTCTGAAGCGGCTACAGAGTCAGGTCGGTAAGATGCTCCAACCTTGAACCCATCCCAGCTTGCCATGCTTGAAGTTCTGCGCGTTTCGCTTCTATTCGTTCTCACTGCCGTGGCGGAGATCGTGGGTTGTTATCTGTCCTGGCTGGTACTGGTCCAGGGGCGCACACCCTGGCTGCTGTTGCCTGCGGCACTGGCACTGGCGTTTTTTGCCTGGCTGCTGACTCTGCACCCGCAAGCAGCCGGCCGCACCTATGCGGCCTACGGTGGCATCTATGTCGTGGTGGCGCTGCTTTGGCTCTGGCGCGTGGATGGCGTGACGCCCACACGCTGGGATCTGGTGGGCGGTGCCATCTGCCTTTTAGGAATGGCATTGATCGCTTTCCAGCCGCGCTCGGTCGAGATTTGACCCGGGAGTTGCCTCATGAAGATCGGTGATCTGTCGAAACGGACGCAAACCCAGGTTGAGACCATACGCTATTACGAGCGCGAAGGTCTGCTGCCCGAGCCTGACCGTACGGATGGCAACTACAGAATCTATGGTGAGGCCCATGCTGAGCGGCTGGCCTTCATCCGTCACTGTCGCAGTCTGGACATGACCCTAGATGAAATCC
Source organism: Hylemonella sp. GW821-FHT10B10 (assembly GCF_059415585.1). Taxonomy (NCBI): domain Bacteria; kingdom Pseudomonadati; phylum Pseudomonadota; class Betaproteobacteria; order Burkholderiales; family Comamonadaceae; genus Hylemonella; species Hylemonella sp. GW821-FHT10B10. Next base: position 2,059,803 of record NZ_JBWKNN010000001.1, read on the forward strand.
GGCAGTTGCTGCGCTTCAAGGACGACCCGGCATCCAACTGCGGCGAAGTGAATGCACTCCTGGACGAACACATCAGCCATGTGGCCGACCGGATCCGTGAGCTACGGGCACTGGAGAAGCAGCTAATAAGCCTGCGGAAGCGTTGTTGCGAGGCTCAGGCGGCGGCAGACTGCGGGATTCTTGGTGAACTTTCTCGACCTCAACGCAAAATCAATGTGAGCAGATTCGGACATCTGCACAAGACACACAGCGGTGGGAAACCACATCCAGACTGAATGCACGTGTCCAGGTTGTGGAATTACGCTGAGGCCTAACGAAACTGTGCAAAAACCCCATTTCCGCTGACCACACATCGGTCCAGAACGGGGGGGCGGTTTTCTTGCTCATGCGCTCAGTCTGCCCGAATTCCGCCTGTTCAGCAAAATGCTGGTGCTGATCTTTGTTTAATGCATCTATCAGATATGTTCGAATCGGCCCTGACACAGGATGCGTAGCCGGAAATAAATACATCGAAGCAAGCGTTCGCAGCCGTATCTTGCGAAGACCGAGGGACTGGGTCAGAGTTTCTCATGGCAGAGATTTCACGCGCCTTGGCAAGATCGTTGATCATCGCCAAGGCGCGTGAGGCCTCGTCCCACAAAGGAACTAAAGGCACTACCTCAAACGGGGTATGCCTAGATGGCTGGTCAGTTCTCGTGACCTTGGCGCTGCAGGAAGTCCAGGCGAGCACTCTCGCTACTGGTCACGGTGATCTTCTGTCCATCGGTTGTCTCCAGGACTTGGCCCTTGAAGACACGGACGGCGCGTTCGAACTTGTCGGCCACGGCCATTTTCCCGTCCTTGAAAACGAACGCAGTGCCGCCGTCTTTGAGCCGGTAGGTCTTGTCGACATTGCTCGCCACCGAGTTGTCGGCAAATGCGGTCGAAACCATGGTGCTGAGCACAGCGGCAGCGAGAAGCGTGGTGATTCGGGTGTTCATATCAGGTCCTTTCTTGAATACAGATGCTTCGTCACTCAAAGCACCTTGTGCGAATACACGTCCTGTATTCTGTCGACCAGCCCTGACATCAAGATGTGCCGGCGATTACATTTGCGTCAGGTCTACCACCTCATAGCACGCCTAAAGCTGCTGCTAGTGCTCTCGCTTACATCGAGCGCACTTTGGTGAACTCCAAGATGAATCTCGTTCGACCTTGTACCGATGAAACTTTGATCTTGCCCCCATGCGCTTCCACAATCGCCCGCGTGATGGCAAGCCCCAACCCAGCGCCTTCAGCGTCCGGTTGTGAGCGTGACGGATCTGCACGATAGAAGCGGTCAAACAGCCTAGGCATGATTTTGGGATCGATGTCATCGCCCGTGTTTTCGATGGCGACCTGGGTCTCGCTTTCGGTGTCGCTGATCTCGATGCGGACCTCGCCGGACGTTGTCGTATGCCGCAGTGCATTGGACAAGAGGTTGCTCACCGCTCGGCGAAACATCAGCCGGTCGCCCAGGATGTGGCCGCCGCCGTGCAGGCTCATGCTGACGTTTTTCTCATCGGCCACGGCTTCGTAGAAATCCAGCAAGGCCTGGGCCTCGTGTGCCGCAGAGAAAAGCTCTTTGCCGGGGAGCTGGATCCCTCTTTCTGTCTTGGCCAGGAACAGCATGTCAGACACCATGCGCGCCAGACGCTGGAACTCCTCCGCGTTGGACGCCAGGATGTCGCGATAGGTCTCGGCATCACGCCGGTTGGACAAGGCCACCTGGGTTTGAGTCAGGAGGTTGCTGATCGGCGTGCGCAACTCATGCGCCAGGTCGGAGGAAAAATCGGACAAACGCTGGAAATCCTGCTGCAAGCGATCCAGCATGCGGTTGAGCTCATTGGCCAGATCCGCCATTTCGACGGGCACGGCCTCGACCGGCATGCGTGGATTGAGCTGCTGGCCGCTGACGACCGAGGCTCTGGACTTCATGGCGCGCAGTGGTGCCATGCCCTGGTGCGCGGCGAACCAGCCGGCGAACCCGCTGACCAGCGTGGCCAGGATGGCATATAGCACCAGGGTGTGCTGCAGTTGTGCCATGAAATGGGTGTGGTGCTCGGTATCGATGGCAACCAGGATGAGCATGCGGGTCGCGCCACCGCGATTGGTCTCAGCCCACAGAGCCAGCCCGTGGTAACCACGGCCGAGGCTGGTCCAGTGCAGGGATTTCGGGGCGTTTCCGGGCTCGGGAAGCGCGGCAGCGTCGGGCGGGTTGAAATCGTCAGATTGGAAAAAGACCTGACCTTGTGCATCCCGAAGCAGCACATAGAGACCTTGGTGATGATCCAGCGCCTCTTTCAAACGTCTTTGTGCTTCTTGCTCCGAGATGGACTTGCCCAGCAGCTCACCCACCAGGCGTTGCTTGTCTTGCAGAACGATGTCATCTAGGACGATGAAATGACGCTCGGACGCCACCAGAAAGATGGCGCCCAGGCCGAGGAGGATCGCCGCTGAGAGCAGCGTGAAGAACAAGGTGAGGCGAGCGGTTAGGGACAGGGAGCGAAGCACTCAGGACTCCTCCGGAACTTCCAGCACATAGCCCATGCCACGCACCGTCTGGATGAGCTTGACCTCACGGCCCTCGTCGACTTTGACCCGCAGCCGCCGCATGGCGACCTCGATGACATTGGTGTCCCCGTCGAAGTTCATATCCCACACCTGGGAGGCAATCAGGGAGCGCGGGAGGACTTCGCCGCGGCGACGCATCAGCAACTCCAGCAAGCCGAACTCTTTGGCCGTCAGATCGATTTTTCGGCCACCCCGGGTGACTCGGCGGCGCAGCAGATCCAGCTCCAGGTCGGCCACCAGCAACGAGGTTGGCTCGGTGCCACTGCGGCCACGCCGCAGGATGGTTCGCACACGGGCGAGCAACTCGGCAAAGGAAAAGGGTTTGACCAGATAGTCGTCGGCGCCAAGCTCCAGGCCTTTGACGCGGTCTTCGATCTGATCACGCGCCGTCAGAAACAGCACCGGCATCTGCAAGCCGCGCTTGCGTATGCCCTGCAGGACTTGCCAACCATCCATGCCCGGCAGCATGACATCCAGGATGACCAGATCGTAAGACTCCTCGAGGGCCTGGTGCAGCCCGTCCGTTCCGTCTCGTGCCAGATCGACCACGAAACCGGCTTCCCTCAGACCCTGGCGAAGGTACTCCCCGGTTTTGTGCTCGTCCTCAACGATCAATATCTTCACGCATGCGCTCCACGACTGAATGGTGTCAGTTTGACCAGTTTCTGAGCCCCGTCAGCAACATTACAGAAATGTAATCTGGAAGTCAGCCTGCTGACGGCGTCGGATTCACAGAATCTTCCCCTGAGATCAGCGTCTCAACCCATGAGGAATCCATGACCATCCCTACCCACAGCCTGTCTTTCGGGAAATTACTTCCCTGGACCATGGCTTTGCTTGCTGGCTCAGCCATGGCGCAAACCACGGCCGAGCAAACCCCGCCGATACCTCCGGCCCAACTGAGCTACACCTCGCCCTTGAACGGTTATCAAGCCTATACGGACCAGTCGGTCCAGTCCTGGCAGGAGGCCAACGACACCGTCGGTCGCATCGGGGGCTGGCGTACCTACGCCAGGGAAGCCAGAACAGCGGAGCCGGCCAAGGACGCTGCTGCACCTGCAGCTCCGGCCCATGAAGGGCATCACGGAGGTTCCAAACCATGAGACGCCCCCTGACATCCCGCGGCGCCAAGCTCGCGATTTCTGCCGTGACTTTGGCAGTGCTTTCCGGTTGCGCCAGCGTCAGCCTCGAACAAAACGTCAATCGCGTGAACGATGAGGCCAGCAGCTTCACGGATAAGAAACTGGCGCTCTCGCGTACGGAACAGGAGCGCAAGGAGCGGGCTGAGGCCGCCCAAGCCCTTCTCGCCCAGCCTCTGGGTCAGCGCGAAGCCGTGCAACTGGCCCTGGTCAACAGCCCGTCCCTGCAGGCCTTGCTGGCCCAGGGCTGGGCGGAGTCGGCTAATGCCGCTCAGGTCGGCCGGATTGCCAACCCTATTCTCAGCTACAAGAGCTTGGTCGCAGGCGACGAGCTGGAAGTTGAACGCGCCCTATCGTTCGGACTACTGGATCTGCTGACGCTGCCGATGCGTCAAGGGATAGCCCGCTACCGCATCGAGCAGTCGCAGTTGCGTCTGACCAGCGAAGTGGTGGACCAGGTCACCCAGGTCCGTCAGGCCTGGGTGCGCGCGATCGCCGCGCAACAGACGCTCAAATATGCCCGCCAGGTGTATGAGAGCGCAGAAGCCACGGCTGAGATCGCCCGGCGCATGCAAGCTGCAGGCAACTTCAGCCGCCTCAGCCGTGCACGCGAGCAGGCTTTCTATGCAGATGCCGCCACACGCTTGGCCACCGCCAACCACCAGGCCACGGCCACGCGTGAAGAGCTGATTCGCCAGCTGGGCCTCGATGAGGCTCAAACCCGGCAGCTCAAGCTCCCCGAGCGCTTGCCGGATCTACCCAAGCAGGCCATGGATCCCCAAACTGCAGGTTCGCACGCCACGCGCAACCGCCTGGATATCCGGCTCGCACAAGTGAGCTATGAATCCTATGCCAGAGCCCAGGGCTTGACCACGGTGACCAGCTTCACCGACATAGAACTCACAGCGTTTCGCAATACCAAAACCGACAGCGCGGCTGGGACCCGCTCAGATCCTCAAGGGTTTGAAGTCGGCGTTCGACTGCCGATTTTCGACTGGGGCGGCATGCAGCGCGATGCGATGAGCGCGCGCACGCTGGCCGCAGCCAACCAGCTGGAGGCCACGGTCCGTGCAGCCGGATCGAGCCTGCGTGAGAGCTATTCCGCCTACCGTACTGCCTACGACGTGGCACGCCATCACCGCGATGAGGTGGTGCCATTGCGCAAGGTGATCTCGGACGAAAACCAGCTGCGCTACAACGGGATGATCATCGGCGTGTTCGAACTGCTGGCAGACGCCCGCGATCAAGTCAACACGGTCGTTGCCGCCATCAATACGGAGCAACAATTCTGGCTGGCCGACGCGGCCTTGCAGGCATCTCTCATCGGGCGCCCGACCAGCGTAGCGCTCTCTGCTGCGGCGCCAGCTTCTGGCGCTGCCGCTGCCGGACATTGATTTCCAAGGAATCCGCAATGACATCCAGAAGAAATTTCTTCAAATTCGCAGGCATCGCCGGCGGTGCTGTGGCCGCGGCCTCGGTCAGCCGCGTGGCCATGGCCGCATTGCCCGAGCCGGTCATGCAGACCAGCCCGGACACCATGGCCCCTTTGGTTCCCAACAGCGGCCGCCCCTACAACCCGGTGGTCACGCTCAACGGCTGGACTCTGCCCTGGCGCATGAACCAGGGCGTCAAGGAGTTCCACCTGGTGGCTGAGCCGGTGGTCCGCGAGATGGCGCCCGGGTTCAAGGCCCATCTCTGGGGCTACAACGGCCAGAGTCCCGGGCCTACCATCGAGGTGGTCGAGGGTGACCGCGTGCGCATCTTCGTGACCAACAAGCTGCCGGAGCACACCAGCATCCACTGGCATGGCCAGCGACTGCCCAATGGCATGGACGGCGTTGCTGGTCTGAACCAGCCGGCGATTCAACCCGGCAAGACCTTTGTCTACGAGTTCGTGGCGCGCCGACCGGGCACCTTCATGTATCACCCCCATGCCGACGAGATGACGCAGATGGCCATGGGCATGATGGGCTTCTGGGTGACCCATCCGAAGGTCAAGAACCCGCTGATCGACGAGGTGCAGCGAGACTTCTGTTTCCTGCTCAATGCCTACGACATCGATCCTGGGAGCTACACCCCCAAGATCATGACTATGCTGGACTTCAACCTGTGGTCCTGGAACAGCCGCATCTTCCCCGGCATCGACTCGCTGAACGTCCGCCTGAACGACAAGGTCCGGATCCGGATTGGTAATTTGACGATGACCAATCACCCCATCCACCTGCATGGCCATGAGTTCCTGGTCACCGGCACCGATGGCGGCCCCACTCCTAAGAGCACGCGCTGGTATGAGGTGACTACCGATGTTGCGGTCGGTCAGATGCGTCAGATTGAGTTCCTCGCGGATGAGGAAGGCGACTGGGCTTTCCACTGCCACAAGAGTCACCACACCATGAACGCCATGGGGCATAACGTTCCAACGCTGATCGGCGTGGATCACAGCGGCCTGTCCAAGAAGATCAACAACCTGATCCCGGACTACATGGTCATGGGGGAGCGCGGCATGGCGGACATGACGGAGATGGAGATGCCCATCCCGGATAACACCATCCCCATGATGACCGGCGAGGGTCCGTTTGGTTCGGTGGAGATGGGCGGCATGTTCAGCATGCTCAAGGTGCGGCGCGATCAAAAGCCCGGGGACTACAAAGACCCGGGCTGGTTCAAACATCCAGCAGGCACGGTGGCTCACGAGTACGAAGGCCCGCTCAGCGAGCCTGCTCGGTTCAAGGCCGAAGGTGGCCAATCTATGCCTCGCGCGCAGACCCCCAGCCAACCGACCGAAGTCAAAGTTCGCAAGCCTCAGTCCCACAGCGGGCACTGATTTTTTAATCCTAGGAGATCCCCATGATGAATAAGACACCGACCCTGGCCAAAGTGATGGCCCTGATGACGATTGCCCTGTCCAGTTCGGCTTTCGCCGGCGGCAACCATGCCGGTGGCCATGGCCACGACGATGAGGAGACGGCGATCGGCAAGCCCGGCGTGGCAGCGAAGGTCAACCGCACCATCACCATCGAAATGAACGACAGCATGCGCTATACACCCGCGGACGTTCAGGTAAAACAAGGCGAAACCATCCGGTTCGTGGTCAAGAACGTCGGCAAGGTCAAGCATGAGCTGAGCCTGGGCACGCAGCAGGAGTTGCTGGAACACCTGGAGCAGATGAAGAAGTTCCCTGACATGGAGCACGACGAGCCCAACAAGATCACCTTGGCTCCAGGCAAGCAGGGCGAAATCATCTGGCAGTTCACCAAGGCAGGCCCCGTGAATTTTGCTTGCCTGATGCCTGGGCATTACGAGGCAGGCATGAAGGGCGTCGTTCGGGTCGGAAAAAAATAAGCATGCAAGCGCCTTGATCCAGGTCAAAACTCTGGATCAAGCCCTCAATACCATTTGGAGAAATAGTCATGAATACGATCAAGAAGATTTTGGTGATCAGCGCGGTATCCATAGGCATGGCATGGCCCCTGCTCAGCTCGGCTCAGGCCATGACGGAACACAACAAAGCGGGCATGGCCGGGACAGCCATGATGACCGACGGTGAAGTGAAGAAAGTAGATGCCGCTGCAGGCAAGGTCACGATCAAGCACGGTGAGATCAAACATCTGGACATGCCCGGCATGACCATGGTGTTCACCGCCAAGGACAAGAGCTTGCTGAACAACATCAAGCCTGGCGACATGATCAAGTTCATGGTTGTCAATGAGGGGGGCAAGATGTTGCTCACCGACGTTCAACCGGCAAAATGAGTCGGGACCAGCAATAGTGCACGGGCTGGATCTGTCCTGAATCCAGCCCTTTTTTGCTTCGTGTGTGCCCATTTTTTGAGAGGTGAAGCATCATGGATCAAGCAACGGGCCACGAATCTCATCCCGGCCAATCACGTCCATTCTGGAGACGCCCTGCGGTCCTGGCGGCTGCAGCAGCTTTGGTGATTGTTGCCTTCTATCTGCTGCGTGAGCATTGGGGACATGTTCTGGGAATGTGGCCTTATTTGCTACTCCTGGCCTGCCCCTTGATGCATCTTTTTCACGGGCATGGCGGACACACCAACCACCCATCCAAGCAAGACCAGCGGGAGTAATACATGAAGGCAGATAGCCAGCACGAGCATCATCAGGGTCATGTCCATACGCACCATCATCACAAGCCGGATGGTGCTCCTTTGATGCCAGTGCAGCCCCCTGTCGAAGGGACGGTCTATACCTGCCCCATGCATCCCGAGATTCGGCAGAGCCAGCCGGGCAATTGCCCCAAATGCGGCATGACGTTGGAGCCTCTGCTACCGGTCACGGACGAGGAAGAGAACCCGGAGTTGCTGGACTTCCAGCGCCGCTTCTGGTGGACCCTGCCCCTGACTGTGGTCGTCACCGTGCTGGCCATGTTCGGCCATCAGCTAGCGCTTTTCAGCATCACCACCCAGACCTGGGTGGAGCTGGTCTTGTCGCTGCCCATCGTACTCTGGGCCGGCGGGACCTTCTTCTCGCGCGGCTGGCAGTCTGTCCTGAACCGCAGTCCCAATATGTGGACCCTGATCGGACTGGGCACGGGAGCTGCCTTTCTTTACAGCGTCCTGGCGACCGTCGCTCCCCGGATCTTTCCCGCCTCCTTCATCTCGATGGGGCGTGTCGGGGTCTACTACGAGGCGGCGGCCGTCATCATCTCGCTGACGCTTCTGGGGCAATTGCTTGAACTCAAGGCCCGCTCCCAGACTTCCGCGGCCATCAAGTCTCTGCTGGGCCTGGCCCCCAAAACGGCCCGCCGCATCCGCGACGACAGCACAGAGGAAGACGTCCCCCTCACCCATGTCCATGTCGGTGATCTCCTACGCGTGCGTCCTGGAGAAAAAGTCCCGGTCGATGGTGTTGTGGTGGAAGGCTCCAGTGCGGTCGACGAATCCATGCTCACGGGCGAGCCCCTGCCGGTGAGCAAAAGGAGCGGAGACAAGCTGATCGGGGCCACGCTGAACACCAACGGTGCGCTGGTCATGCGCTCGGAACGCGTTGGCTCGACCACCATGCTGGCTCAGATCGTCCAGATGGTGGCCCAGGCACAGCGCTCCAAGGCCCCCATGCAACGTATGGCGGACGTTGTCGCCGGCGGTTTTGTGCTGGTCGTCGTGACCATCGCCGTCCTGACCCTGCTGGTCTGGGGCTTCTGGGGCCCTCAGCCTAGCTGGGTCTATGGTGTCATCAACGCGGTGGCAGTCTTGATCATTGCCTGCCCCTGCGCCCTGGGCCTAGCCACCCCCATGTCCATCATGGTGGCCACGGGCAAAGGCGCAACCCAGGGTGTCTTGTTTCGAGACGCCGCGGCGATTGAGAACCTGCGAAAGATCGACACGCTAATCATTGACAAGACCGGGACCCTGACGGAGGGACGGCCGGCCTTTAATCGAGCTGTTGCCACGCTCAGGTTCACGGATCGAGAAGTCTTGCGTCTGGCCGCCAGCCTGGATCAAGGCAGCGAACATCCGCTGGCCGAGGCCATCGTTCAGGCCGCCCGGGCCCAGGGGCTGACACTGGACAAGCCCAGTCAGTTTGAATCTAGCTCGGGCATAGGTGTGCGTGGTCTGATTCAAGGGCAGAAAATATTGCTCGGCAACACCGCATTGATGCAGCAGTCGGGTGTCGGGGTTGAAGGTCTGATGCCCCAGGCAGAGAAACTCCGAGCCGAAGGCGCCAGCGTCATGTACCTGGCCGTTGATGGAGAGCTTGCCGGCTTGCTGGCGGTGTCTGACCCCATCAAGACCAGCACTCCGGAGGCGTTGGAAGCCCTGAAGGCTGCGGGACTGCGCATCGTGATGGCCACCGGTGACGGCCTGACCACGGCCAAAGCCGTGGGCCTGAAACTCGGCATTGATGAAGTGCATGGCGAGGTCAAGCCGGCCGACAAGCTGGACCTTGTTGCACGGCTGCAGCGCGAAGGCCGGGTAGTGGCTATGGCTGGCGACGGCATCAACGATGCGCCGGCCCTGGCCAAGGCCGATGTGGGTATCGCCATGGGCACAGGCACCGATGTGGCCATGAACAGCGCCCAGGTCACGCTGATCAAGGGCGATCTGCGCGGCATCGTTGCGGCGCGTACGCTGTCGCAGGACACGGTACGCAACATGAAGCAGAACCTGATGTTCGCTTTCTTGTACAACGCGCTGGGCATCCCGGTGGCTGCTGGCCTGCTCTACCCCTTCACGGGCTGGCTTTTGTCACCGCTGATTGCAGCCCTGGCCATGAGCCTGAGCTCGGCTTCGGTGATCGGCAACGCGCTGCGTTTGAGGCGCTAAGAATCCGCCCGTTTCAGCCATGCGCAAGCTGCTGACCCTCATGCTGAGTTTCGCATTGGCCTTGTCGGCCAGTGCGACGATGGCTAGCTTGCCATCCGCTTGCCCGACGGATGGAGTGGCGAGCATGGCGCGGCCAAGGAAGGTCAGCATTTCTCTCGCAGCCTCTCTTGCGGAGGAACCTGCGACGTGGGCCCAGATCACCCTTCCGGTCGAGTATGTGAAGCATTTCTCACTGAGGTCGCGGATTGCCTAGAAACCCGTGGAATGCATACTATACTGAGACATAGTTAGTATTTTTACCCCGTGTCATACCTATCCCATTCAACCGTCAAAGCAGCCTGTATCACATCGCAGGTTGGTGGTTGCCATTGGTGTTGACTTTGCGGGAGATTCTTATGCGCAAGGCATTCCTACGATCAGTAGCCCAGGCAGTCATAGGTTCTTTGCTGTTTGCGCAATTGGCCGTCGCAGCCTATGCTTGCCCCACTTTGCCCTCCGCCGGGGCGCAAATGTCCATGCAGGGATCGACTGATGCTGATTCAAGCAAGGCATTCATGGATAGTGCCAGCAAATCAGTTTCCAACTGCGATGACATGGCGTTGGGCGCCATGGATCCCCAGAATGCCAATCTGTGTGCCGAACATTGCAAGTTTGGACAACAAAGCGACCAGACATCCATACTGAAGGCGCCTACTGTTCCACTGATGGCGCTGTACTTTGCGCCGCTGTCGCCTGCTCCTACAGCCGCCGGACTGCGCTCCGTAGCTGCGCCCCCTGCTACTGCATTGGTTGTGACGTCTCCGCCGCACACTATTCTGCACTGCTGCTTCCGAATTTGATCCTCCAGACGACATTGCGCTGACAGCCATTTAGGCTGGTTCGGCGCATGAGTCGTGCTCGACCGCCTCAGCCTCAATCTGCGCTGCCGTATCGGGCCGACATGAAACTATCTCGTTTCGTTGTCTGGAGTTCGCATGTTTTCTATTTCTTACGGAGGTCCGCCATCCCGTCGGCACCACCGCCCTTGGGCCCGCCTGTTGGCCCTATGCTTGGCCCTCGTCAATGTGAGCGCCCATGCCCAACAGACTTTGTCCCTTGACAGAGCGTTGCAGCTTGCCCAAAGCCGGTCGCGCCAACTCATCGCGCAAGATGCCGCCACCGCAGCCTCCCGTGAAATGGCCCTGGCTGCCGGGCAACTGCCAGACCCCACGCTCAAATTTGGCGTCAATAACTTGCCGATTAATGGCGAAGACCGTTTCAGTCTGACGCAAGACTTTATGACCATGCGCTCGGTCGGTGTGATGCAGGAAATCACGCGGGGCGACAAGCTCAAGGCCCGCTCCGCCCGTTTTAACCGTGAGGCAGAGGCCGCAGAAGCCAGCCGCGCCGTAGCCCTTGCCAACTTGCGACGCGACACCGCGATGGCATGGCTTGACCGGCACTACCAGGAGCGCATGCTCGACGTGCTGCGCGCCCAGCGGACCGAGGCAGGCTTGCAGATCGAAGCTGCTGACACCGCTTACCGTGGCGGGCGTGGAACCCAAGCGGATGTTTTCGCGGCCCGGTCGATGGTGGCACAGATTGATGACCGCATCCGCCAAACAGAAAAGCAGATTGGCACCGCCAAGATCAAGCTGGCGCGATGGGTTGGTGACGATGCCGCCCAGGCACTGGACACGCCCCCCAGCCTGGAGGCCGTCCACCTCGATCTGGCCAGTTTGGAAAATCAGTTGGCTCACCACCCTCAAATCGCCTTGATGGCGAAACAAGAGGAGTTAGCTCGCGCCGATGCGGATGTTGCGCAAAACAACAAACGCGCTGACTGGAGCGTGGAGCTGATGTACAGCCAGCGAGGCTCGGCTTACTCGAACATGGTGTCCGTCAACGTCTCGATTCCGTTGCAGTGGGATCAAAAAAACCGGCAAGACCGGGAGCTTTCGGCCAAGCTGGCTGTCGCCGAACAGATGCGCGCCCAGCGCGAGGAAGCCACACGGGAGCATGTTGCCGACACCCGCATGTGGTTGCAGGAGTGGCAAAGCAACCGCGAGCGCTTGGCGCAGTACGACAGTGCCCTGATACCGCTGGCCGCTGAACGCACCCGTGCCGCGATTGCCGCTTACCGGGGAGGCAGCGGCCCGCTCACGGCGGTGCTCGAAGCACGGCGCATGGCCATCGACACCCACATGGATCGCCTGCGTTTGACGATGGAAACCGCCGCTCTGTGGGCCCAATTGGAGTACCTGATTCCTGTTGAGCACCAAACGACTGCTGAGTTGCGCCTGCCCTCACTCCCCACAACTACAGCAACGGAGAAATAACATGACAAAACTCAAACCACTGTTGGTGGGCCTGGTCGGTGCGGGCGTGCTCGCCGCGAGCGGTTACGGTCTCTACGCCATAGGCATGCAGCGCGGCATGGGCATGGCTACTTCCTCCGCCCCATCAGCACGAGCAGCCGCAACGGGAAGCGTTGCGCCCGGCGCAGTCCCCCAAAGCGTTGCCGAAGGCGAAGACGCCACTCGCCGCCATATCGAAAAAGGCATCAAGGCCGGCGATGTGGACCCAACCACCGGACGCAAGATCCTCTACTACCACGACCCCATGGTGCCGGGCAACAAGTTCGACAAGCCCGGTAAGTCCCCCTTCATGGACATGATGATGGTGCCGGTCTACGCCGACGGGGATGCTGGCAGCGACGGCAGCAAAGTCACGGTCAGCCCACGCATCCAGCAGAACCTGGGGGTACGGACTGCCGAAGTCACCGAAGGCCTGCTGTCACCGCAGGTCTCTGCGGTGGGCAATATTGCCTTCAATGAACGCGACCAGGCCTTTGTACAGGCCCGTGCCACCGGCTATATCGAGCGCCTATATGTCCGAGCAACCCTTGACCGTGTGAGCAAAGGCCAGGCCCTGGCCGAACTCTACGTGCCCGACTGGATTGCCGCACAGGAAGAGTTCCTGTCAGTACGACGTATGCAAGGCACAGACTTGGCGACATTGGTAGACAGCGCCCGTCAGCGCATGCGCCAGGTGGGTATGAGCGATGAGCATATTCGATTGGTCGAAAGCAGCGGCAAGACCCAAGCCCGTATAACCCTCACCGCGCCGACAAGCGGTGTAGTGGTGGAACTGATGGCCCGCGAAGGCATGACGGTGATGCCCGGTGCGACGCTGTTCCGTATCAATGGCCTGGGTAGCGTGTGGGCCAATGCCGAGGTTCCCGAGAGTCAGGCCGCCTTGATTCGCCCCGGCACCAAGGTGCAGGCCAACAGCTCTGCCGCTCCCGGCACGAACCTGCAGGGCACGGTGCAGACGATATTGCCAGAAGTGAATGCCGCCACCCGCACGCTCAAGGCCCGCGTGGAGCTAGCAAACCCCGGCAATCTGCTGGTGCCCGGCATGTTCGTCAACATGCAGTTCACGAACATACGGGCAGAGAAGTCCCTGCTGATTCCCACCGAGGCGGTCATCCAGACCGGCAAGCGCGTGGTCGTGATGCTGGCTGAAGACAACGGTAGGTTCCGCCCGGTCGAGGTGGAGACCGGCATCGAAGGCAACGGCCAAACAGAGATCAAACGCGGCCTGCAGGCCGGGCAGCGCGTGGTCGTGTCATCCCAGTTCCTGATCGACTCGGAGGCCAGCTTGAAGGGCGTGGAGGCACGTTTGAACGATGCGCCCAAACCTAGCATGGCCAGCACCGCCCCTCGCCACGACGGCGAAGCCAAGATTGAAGCCATTGGCAAAGACAGCATCACTTTGTCGCATGGCCCGATTCCGTCTCTCAAATGGGGTGCAATGACCATGGACTTCAAGCTGCCTGCCAGTGGCAAGCCGCGCAATCTGGAGCCCGGCGACAAGGTGAAATTCGAGTTCTTCATGGATGCCGAGGGCTTGCCACAGCTCACCCGCATGAGCGCTATGACACCGGAACCCAAGGCGGCCACCGCCAAACCAGCCGGGAGCAAGCCATGATTGCCAAGCTCATCCGCTGGTCTATTGGGAACCGCTTTCTGGTGCTGCTGGCGACCTTGATCGTTGCGGCCTGGGGCGTCTATTCCGTGATGCGCACGCCCCTGGATGCCTTGCCGGACCTGTCGGACGTGCAGGTCATCATCCGCACCACGTATCCCGGGCAAGCCCCACGCATTGTCGAGAACCAGATCACCTACCCGTTGACCACCACCATGCTGTCGGTGCCGGGGGCCAGGACGGTGCGCGGGTACTCGTTTTTTGGTGATTCCTTTGTCTATGTGCTGTTTGAGGATGGCACAGACTTGTACTGGGCACGCTCTCGTGTGCTGGAGTACCTGAACCAGGTGCAATCCCGATTGCCTCCAGGTGCCAAAGCCACACTGGGACCGGATGCCACCGGGGTGGGCTGGATTTACCAGTATTCACTGGTGGACCGCAGCGGCACGCAGGACGCATCCCAACTTCGCGCTCTGCAAGACTGGTTCCTCAAGTACGAACTCAAGACCGTGCCCAACGTGGCGGAGGTGGCCACTATCGGTGGCATGGTGCGCCAGTACCAGATCGTGCTGCAGCCCGAAAAACTGGCGGCCTACGGTATCCCGCAGAACAAGGTAGTCGAGGCCATACAGAAAGGTAACCAGGAGGCCGGAGGCTCGGTTCTGGAGCTGGGCGAAGCCGAATACATGGTACGCGCCAGCGGCTATCTGCAATCGTTGGACGACTTCCGCAAGGTGCCGCTGATGACCACCCAAACCGGCATCTCCGTGCGCCTGGGTGATGTGGCGCGCATCCAGCTCGGGCCAGAGATGCGCCGGGGCATTGGCGAGCTGGACGGCGAAGGCGAAGCCGCAGGCGGCGTGATCGTGATGCGTTCCGGCAAGAACGCGCTGGAAACCATTGCCGCCGTCAAGGCCAAGCTCCAGAGCCTGCAATCCAGCCTGCCCAAGGGGGTGGAGATCGTTCCCGTCTACGACCGATCCGGCCTGATCGAGCGGGCGGTGGAAAACCTGGGTTACAAGTTGTTGGAAGAGTTTGCGGTGGTGGCCGTGGTCTGCTTCATCTTCCTGTTTCACCTGCGTTCGGCCCTGGTCGCCATCGTGTCGTTGCCGCTGGGCATCCTGGCGGCGTTCATCGTGATGCACTACCAGGGCGTGAATGCCAACATCATGTCGCTGGGGGGTATTGCGATTGCCATCGGAGCCATGGTCGATGCGGCGGTGGTGATGATAGAAAACGCCCACAAGCATCTGGAACAGTGGGGCCATGATCACCTGGACCAAAAGCTCGAAGGGGACGCGCGCTGGCGGGTGATTGGAGAGTCTGCGGCCGAGGTTGGCCCTGCGTTGTTCTTCTCGCTGCTCATCATCACGCTGTCCTTCATTCCGGTGTTCACGCTGGAAGCGCAGGAGGGGCGTTTGTTCTCACCACTGGCGTTTACCAAGACCTATGCCATGGCGGCAGCGGCGGCGCTGTCGGTGACGCTGATCCCGGTGTTGATGGGTTACTTGATTCGGGGCCGCATTCCCGATGAGAAGGCCAACCCGCTCAATCGCTTTCTGATTGCAATCTACCGCCCGCTGCTGAACGCCGTGCTGGACTGGCCCAAGACCACGCTGGCCATTGCCGCGCTGCTGCTGGGTTTGAGCCTGTGGCCCCTGCAGCACATCGGCGGTGAATTTATGCCGCGCCTGGACGAAGGCGATTTGCTCTATATGCCCTCTGCACTGCCGGGTTTGTCCGCAGGCAAGGCCAGCGAGCTGCTGCAACAAACCGACCGGCTCATCAAAACCGTGCCCGAGGTCTTGAGTGTCTACGGCAAGGCAGGCCGTGCAGAGACCGCCACCGACCCCGCGCCCATGGAGATGTTCGAGACCACCATCCAGTTCAAACCCAAAGACCAATGGCGGCCCGGCATGACACAGGACAAGCTGGTGGACGAATTGGACCGCATCGTGAAGGTGCCAGGTTTGGCCAACATCTGGGTGCCACCGATCCGCAACCGCATCGACATGCTGGCGACCGGCATCAAAAGCCCGGTGGGGGTCAAAGTGGCCGGAACCGACCTGGCCACCATTGACCGCCTGACCGGCGAGATCGAAAAGGCTCTCAAGGACGTGCCCGGTGTCAGCAGTGCTTTGGCCGAGCGCCTGACGGGCGGACGCTATGTGGACGTGAATATCAACCGCGATGCGGCCTCCCGCTTTGGCATGAACATCGCAGATGTTCAATCCGTCATCACCTCCGCCGTGGGCGGTGACAACATCGGCGAGACGGTGGAGGGCTTGCAACGCTTCCCCATCAATATGCGTTACCCGCGTGAAATCCGCCACTCGCTGGAGAAGCTGCGCAGCCTGCCCATCGTCGCGGAAAATGGCCAACGCCTGGTGCTGGCGGACGTGGCCGACATCCGCATTACCGATGGCCCACCGATGTTGCGCAGCGAGAATGCCCGATTGTCCGGCTGGGTGTATGTGGACATCCGCGGACGTGACTTGCGCTCAGCAGTGCAGGACATGCAAAAGGCCGTTGCTCAGAAGGTGGCGTTGCCGCCCGGCTACTCGGTATCCTGGTCGGGGCAGTTCGAGTTCCTGGAGCGGGCCACGGCCAAACTCAAGGTGGTGGTGCCGTTCACGCTGCTCATCATCTTTGTGCTGCTGTACCTGACCTTCAAACGGTTTGATGAGGCCTTGCTCATCATGGCCACGCTGCCGTTTGCGCTGGTGGGCGGCATCTGGCTGCTGTACCTGCTGGGCTACAACCTGTCGGTAGCCGGTGCCGTGGGCTTCATTGCGCTGGCCGGGGTGTCGGCGGAGTTCGGGGTCATCATGCTGCTGTACCTAAAACATGCCTGGGATGAGCTCATCGCGCAGGGCAAAGTCAGTACCGAAGACCTGCTGGATGCGATCCGAGAAGGGGCGGTGCTGCGCGTGCGTCCGAAGGCCATGACGGTGGCCGTCATCCTGGCCGGCCTGTTTCCGATCATGTGGGGGACGGGAACTGGCTCCGAGGTGATGCAGCGCATTGCCGCCCCCATGGTCGGCGGGATGATTACTGCACCGCTGTTGTCAATGTTTGTGGTGCCTGCGGTGTACCTATTGATGCGCCGTCCACGTAAGCAGCAAGGGTCGGAGTGGGCGTTCTGGAGGCGAAGCCGTGCGAGCGCCTAACCAAACTTCGCGCGCCTTGCGCTGGCGCATTCTGTTAGGCGCATGGATATATCTGTGCCTGTTACTCACTGGCGGCCTAGCGCAAGCCTCAACGGTCGCGAGACAGGAAGTCATGCCGATGGCGGTGGCTGCAATGTCGCCGGATTCGATACCAATGGCGAAGGATTGCGCGCCCTGCGTCCGTTGCTACGTCGCGCCGGTGCCCGTTGCGCAGGGGTTTAGCGGCGAAAGCACGGAGGCTAAGGCACCGCAATGGCAAGTTCATGCCGTAGCGCTAGTAAAGGCGGCGTGGATTTTTGAGGGCGTTTGGCGTCCCCGATTGCCGGTGCGCATTGAATTCTCCAGGTGGCTGAATTGATATACAGCGGAGTTTGAACAACACCATTGCAATCATTCACACAGGAGATCATCATGAAAAAGTTAATCGCGACGCTGATCGGTACCATTACTCTGGGTGCCACATTGTCAGCATTTGCAGGCCCTGACTGGCAGGCTATCGAACAGGCGCGCAAAAATGCGCAAGCTCGGACGGTCAATGCGGAAAAGGCCGCACCAAACGACAAGTGCGCCGAAAAGCGCCTTGTCCTGCCGCTTGACCATGGTCCGCGTGCCCAGACCACGCCTTACCTGAATAGGCAGCGCAAAGAAGCCTTTGAAGCAGAGATGAAGGCTTGCAAAGAAGCGGCGACCAAGAGCAGCATGACGAAGGACAGCTCCGCGATCCATGTCTGACCGCAACGCATGCGCCGCTAGGGCTGGCAACTCAACGCCGGCTGTGACGGTGCTGCCTTGAAACCATCTCAAGCCCGCCAAGCGACGGGCTTCGTTCAAATCATTGCAATCTAGGAAATCCAAATGAAAAATTTCTCGTACTCTGCCCTCATTCTCGCGTTGCTATTGCCCGCCACAGCGGTTTTAGCCCAGCAAAAGATGGGGGATATGAAACCCAGGGACTCAGCCATGAAGGCACCTGCCGAAGCGAAGGCGACTCACAAAGCCACGGGTGTGGTCATGAAGGTTGATCCCAAAGCGGGCGTCGTCACACTCGCCCATGAGGCCGTCAACAGCATGAGCTGGCCCCCGATGACCATGGGCTTCATGGTTAACGACAAGATGCTGTTCGACAAACTGACTGTGGGGAAAAAGGTGAACTTTGAGTTTGTGCAAGATACGAAAGGGTATGTCGTCACGGCAGTCAAATAAACACCGACGACCTGGGTTCTCTGCACACTGGGAGAACCCAGAGAGATTCATCGAATGTCGATGAGAAGTTTGGCGCAGACCTCTCTTCGTATCTATGGTGTTGAATTCCGCCGAAATCTGACCCACGTAGGCCCTACCCTGCTAGTTTTAAAAGCAGGGGGAAATTAGGAGTGATAGACGTGGCGACATTGAATGTCATCAGACGTTGGGCACTGCGAGAACAGATGTCCATCCGCGAGATCTCCAGGCGTACAGGCCTGGCTCGCAACACGGTGAAGAAGTACCTGCGGTCAGATGAGACCGAACCCACATTCGCAAAGCGGGCCAGTCCAAGCAAGCTCGATCCCTATGCTGAGAAGCTAGCCACCTGGCTAGGAATCGAGGCTACAAAATCGCGGAAACAGCGGCGCAATCTGAAGCAGATCTACACAGGGAGACTACCGATACTACCTATTTCAGATGGTCAGATAGCAATTGGAGCCTTGATTCCGGGGTCTGGGTCGTACCCCTCGATCTGAAAATCTTCGAACCGATAATCGTAAATCGAATCTGGTTTGCGCAGAATACTCAAGCGTGGCAAAGGCTTCGGAACCCGTTTGAGTTGCAAATCAATTTGCTCCATATGGTTGGCATAAGCATGGAGGTCACCAATGCTGATCACAATCTCATAAGGGACCAAATCGCACTGCTGGGCCAGCATATGGGTCAAAAGCGCCAACGAAGCAATGTTGTAGGGCAGGCCCAAGAAACTATCGGAGCTACGGATATAAAGCTGAGATGAGAGCTTTCCATTCGCTACGTAGAACTGATAGAGCAGATGGCAAGGAGGTAGCGCCATCAAGCCATCCTCAGCATTTTGAACCGGGCTTTTCGATTCATCGGGAAGGTATTCAGGATTCCACCCATGAAAAAGAATGCGCCGACTGTTGGGATTAGTCTTGAGCGTATTGACAACGTAGTCGATTTGGTTGATAGAGCCACCATCCCTGGTGGGCCACGCGGTCCATTGTTTGCCATACACGGGGCCGAGCTCCCCGTCCGGCGTAGCCCATTCATCCCAAATGGTCACGCCGTTCTGATTTAGCCAGGCGACATTCGTGTTACCACTCAAGAACCAAATCAGCTCGTTCGCGATGCTTTTGAAATGCAATCTCTTGGTCGTCAACAAAGGAAAACCATTCGCCAAGTTGTGACGAAATTGCCGGCCGAACACTGAGGTCGTTCCCGTGCCAGTGCGGTCACCTTTGACCACACCATTTTCAAGAATATCTTCGAGCAATTCCAAATATTGCTTCATAAATCCACTAATCCAAGCAAGTTAACGCATGTACCTGACTATGCCAGAGGAGGTGCGGGAGTTACGGAGTTCGTCCAGCTCTACATCTTTCACGGCAACGAGCTTGCCGAGATATAGCACCTCCTCGTACAAAAGTGTATTTTGCTTCAGAAGTGCCTCCACCTGGCTCCGAAGGGCTTCTTCCGCCTGCGCCGGATTTGCTTCGGCAGCCTGGCAACCAACCTCTTCGGGCCCCGCCTTGGCGACGCGGGCGGCTTTGTAGGCATCCTTGACCGTCTTCAACCTGTCCCGGGCCCAGGCACGATTCCGAACGGTGTTACGGGAGACGCCCGCCTGCATGCAGATGTCCTCGACCGTGGGCAGCGGTTTATCAGCGCTCACCCCTTGTTCCAACCGCTTGAGTGCCTCGATGATTCGCTCGTCGTTTTTCTGAGCAGTCTCTTCTTGCTGCCTCGACAGTGCTTCGGGCCGACTCATTGCATCTCCTGCTTCTTCGCCATGTCGCCAATCACGATGTCGAATTTGTCTATCAAATTCGTCCATGCATGCTTGTAGGCCTCAAAAGATTCGTGTTCCCGAGCTCTTTCAGCGTGAATTTTCCTGGCTTTAATTACGTGAACGCCGCGCTCGGTCACGACATGACTTTCACAATTCGGGTCACAGTTGTAGTCACCAGCGCACGGCGGTAGCTTCTCTCCATCAGGAGCAATAAAGCTCTTTGTGCAACTCCCAATGCTGGTTGGCATGATTCGCACGCCTTTACGCGCCATATCCTTGACATATTTGACACGATCTTCGCCAAACAATCCAAGCCCCGCGAAGAAGCTATCGATTCGAACCTTATGCGCGGCCGAACCCGGCCCAGCGAGTTTCGCATTCTCTCCATAAACTTGGAGTAACGCATCTTCCCTAGCGACAGCAAGCATGTTGGAAACACTCGTCAGAAGCTGCGACCTGTATTGACCGTAGGAAGCGGTCACAAGATTTGGCATGTTGTTTAGCTGGCCATGCACATGCTTTAGCTGCATGCTGATGAAGGCCAGACCAACCTCCTGAGACGCCAGCTGCGCGACAAGAGTCTCACGACACTGATGCACACTAAAGTAATGACCTTTGAAAACCTGCTCAGTATCGATCCTTACAATCCAGCGATTGAACTTAGTGTTAAGGGCTCCGCGCGCAAACGACTCGTTCTCATCCCTCTGATATGACTCGTGCAAGGTGGAGAAGAGATGGGACCCATCAACACGGCCACACAGGAACGACAGGACAGCGTAGGCATCACGAACCAAGGGAACAGCCAACCATCCTTCAACAGGTGGCGCTGACCGCGACTTACCCTTGACCACCTTAGACTTCAAGAACCAATAGCCATATTTCTCTTCCAAGCATCCATCCAGGAGATATTCGACTTCAGAAACTCTCATTCCCGTAAGGAGAAGCACGATCATCATGGCCGAGTTATGTACATCGCTAAGCGCAAGCGAGAATCTCCTTCGGTGAATACTCGTGCGCTTTGCAGCCTCTTCGGAGGAAATGTCACTGCAAAGAAATGCGCTGAGAACGTCAGCACTAACGCATTCCGCGTCGAATTTTGTTGGGCAGTCTTTCGGAAATATCTCTTGCTCAGCCCTGTGAAAATTCATACCTGTCATGAATTCACCGATGCTTCTCCTGGAATGCTCAAGAAGCATCAAAAATTGAGAGTCAGTCAGAGTGGAAATCTGCTCAGATTCCGGGCTTCTTCCCCATGCAAACGTCGATTTCGTGACGTCCAAAAGCGTCCATTGCAGAGGAGAAGAAAAATTCTTCTGTACGTTCTGATGAGATATCAACTTCAGGCCTCTTTTTAGTGCTTCAGGCCTTCCAGTAAACGCGTGAATCCCATACTTCAGATCATCGATCGTGAAGTCCGACAGATTCTCAAGTCGCATTCCACCAGTCAATTTTCTCTTGATGATAATGATCGAGAACAACTTCGCGACTTCTTCAATACGCCCAGCAACAGTAGACAACGCCGTGGAGCGCTTATTGGACCTGGCATTGGCCAACATTGAGGGGTACAAGGCGTGAATTGCAGCGGCAACCTTCAAGTCCGCGACCATTGATGGCGTCAGGCAGTACGCGTATCTACTGTTCTTAACGGCATTGGGGTGGCTTTTTCCAGTACCGCGACCAAATATAAAGTCCATCCAAATTAAATACACACCTGTAGACTTCTCGTGCCAACAATCATCTCCGAATCGACTGTCCCAAAGCGGCGTACTGGGCTTGAAAGAATGACTGCCGGCCATGAGCTGGTTGATGGCGACATCTGTATCTGCTTGAACAGCCATCTCAGATTCCTTGGTAAATTAGCATGTCGGCCATGACGTCATCTAACGATGCGGCCCTGACTTCTGCGGCATCCAACACCTCTTTCGGGAAAATGGAATCAGGCTCCAAAATTCCGTCCAGCAGCTCATCGACTTGTTTGAGCAAGATCAGCTTTGGTTGAATGGCGGGAGAGTCGAAATCAATCGCGGCCTTGACGCGTCGGCTGTAAATAATCAGCTTCGGAAGCGAGTTCTCTGTCACCAAGGATGAGTCGCACAACAGACACATGTTCCAGAACTTGCAGACTGAACCTGGCACGTAGTTCGATGCTTTTCTCACGTTATTACTTGGGTTGAAAGGATCGCTGCAACCAGCCCCAGACAAGGTTTCGTGGAAATTGATTGGCTTGATGTTGGCAACATTCGCATTAATGTTTCCTTCAGCCTTCCTCTGGACGGCTGCCTTCGAACGGCGTGATATTTCAGTAAGCGCTTCGCTCATCGTTTTATTGAATTGGGGTCGAAGCTGGCGCTCGGAGAGATATGTGACAGTGGACCCAATATCAGCATGCGTTAGGACAGCCTGGACACGGGTCATGCTTGCCCCATCAAGAACCATATTGGTCACTAACGTAGGACGGCACTTGGCGACATTAAAGTTGGCTGCCTTGCCAAAAATCTCGGCGAACCCTGATTCATTCTTGAAGCGACGATGCCAAAGTGCCGCCTTGTTACTCGCGCCATAGTCGACGATCACCTTTCGACCTTCCCGCCGGCTCGCCCCCACATCCTCAAAAATGATCAGTTTGTCCTGTATCTCAGGTTTTGCGAAGGGACGAATTTTGGCTGTGACAGCGACGACTAGCAGGAAAAGTCGGTGTACTTTCTCGACGTTCTCACTATCGATATAGATTTCATGGTTCTCAAGTGTCGATAGATGCAATTCGAGCCCACTTGATCTGGTCGTACTTCCTGCACGCGCCTTAGCAAATTGAAGCGCTGCCTGATGAGTGAGTGGGTGCGAAGGTTGATAGGAATCTAGCGTAAGCGACTTCAACGATTCCACATTTAGGCCAGTAAGTACAGCGAGTTCGGTCGCCAATGGCATCACCAATCGGTCATCAACGTACGGCCATACCCCCCAGCGTAGAAAACACCTTCGAAGGTCGGTTGCAGTCGCAACTGAGTTCATTCCGCGGGACTTGAAATCGAGGAGCATCCGCAACGGATCGCAACCGTACTCGTTCTCAAATATCCACAGCAAAGCCCTTTCGTCTTTCATCGGAACAGTGATGGGTACTAATCCAACAGCCTGCTCTGGAGTCCGCCCGCTCCTCAACCGCATTGCTACGGTGCCATGATCCAGACCATACGCAGCAGCGGCCTTGCTAATGCTTGCGTATGTGATGCCTTCCACGACCACAGACATCGCTTGGCCTGTCGGGCTGATCTTCCTTTTCGTATCTAGTTCGACACCTGCGATTGCACTCGAAATTGGATTCTTCCGACGACTTCCAACAGCCCTCCTACCTGATGCGCGGTAGGGTATTCCCCTTCCTGTCGGCACATAGCCCTCAACAATCGAAATTGCCAACGATATCCACCGGGCAAGGACCGAATTTATCAATTCCTGCTGCTCAGGCGAGTAGGCTGTCCTTTGCTCTGTTTCGATAACCCCCTTGAACATTGGGGCGTGATAGACGGGCATATCCAAAATGCGTAGTGCATATGCATAGTCCATCACACTGCGAACAATCTTGTAGATCGAGTATTTTGTTTTGCTTGCCAGTTTCTGGGAATTCAACCACCGGTTGAATCGCACAAGCGCATCTGCCTCCCAATATTTCGATAGTTCAAATCGCGAACCAGGCGTCAGATCGTCGTAGTAAGCCGATGTCTCCAAAAGGAAATCGAAGTATTTCCTTTTCGCATACACATGCGTTG
Organism: Hylemonella sp. GW821-FHT10B10; assembly: GCF_059415585.1. Classification (NCBI taxonomy): domain Bacteria; kingdom Pseudomonadati; phylum Pseudomonadota; class Betaproteobacteria; order Burkholderiales; family Comamonadaceae; genus Hylemonella; species Hylemonella sp. GW821-FHT10B10. The sequence goes on from NZ_JBWKNN010000001.1 coordinate 2,083,718, forward strand.
CAGAAGTTCTAGCATTGTCCTGCTCCGCCTCCACCTGTCCAAAAATCCAATGCAATTGAGCATGAGGGGCGCTTAGCGTAGCTTGAGGCGGCCGATGAATGCGAACTACGTTGTCAGTGATGCGCACGATGCCCTCGCTTCTCCAGATGCTTGAGGGGAGCTAAGTAGGTTCGCGCTCTGATCTCTTCAGCCTCGTCAAGGCGATTGAGTGCAGCACCAGCCTTGGTTAATTCAGTCAGCATCGCAGGTGATATCTGCGTGTAGATCTGGCTCGTCTTGATATCGTTGTGTCCAAGCATACTCATTATTATTAAAATTTTGTCCTGATAATCTTTCCCCATTTCGGACCGGAGTACAGAGAAGGCAGTGCCATGTCGCATCCAATGGGTGCTAAATGACTCATTTGCACCAATTCTTCTAGTTGCATTTTTGAACTGCTTGGATGCATTGCGCAGCGACCATTGGAAGGCGTTGACAGTTAGAAATGCCGGCTTGTTGGCGTCATCGATATCCCACCCCTGAGCCAGCCGATACTCTTTGCTTGCGTGATATCGCTTTATCCTCTTCAATACTGCACGCGAGATAAGTGTTATCCGTTCCTTGACGTCACCAGCGCTTCCCTTAACACCCCTGACATACATAGGAATGAATTCATGGGTCTCAGAGAAACTTGAGAGTTCTGGTACATCAGACGCCCTCAAGTTAATAAGTTCCGAGATGCGCAGACCAGTGTCGTACTGACAGTGGAAAAGGCACCGCTCGCACTCATTCTTTAACCCATTCAAGACGTCGACAATTAGATTTGTAGGAATAAACTTGGGGCTCTTAGGAGTAGACCCCTTGACGATTCCTTTGAGCATGCCGTCGCGGCCGTACGGAGAGTCCATCTGGCTGCGCCTCTGCGCGCCTTCTTTAGTGGTCAACCAGAGAAGGAACTCTTTCACAGCGGTCTCACGCTGTCGGAGCGTTTTCCTGCTCTTTGCCCCGGCGGTCTTCATATAACGAATCCAACTGAGCAAGTCATCCCGAGTGAGATTAGCGATGTTCTGCTCGATGTCGAGCTTGGAGTATGGGGGCCGAGCCTCGATCCATCGGCACAAATATGTCAGCGCCTTTCCGTACTGCTCGACGGTACCGCGGGAGATTGAAATGTTTGTCTGCAAGTTCAACTTGCTTAGCCATTCATGCATGCTCCGCACAATCACGCCGTACGAATCGACGACCGAGTAGATCTTCTCAAGGTTGTTGTTGGCCGCAGCTCGCAGATCCAAGGATTCGTTCATTGAATGAACGGTGATAGGCTCCTTGGGAGGGAAGATCTGTATGAGACGCGCAGTTGAATTGTGAGCTTGCACTGAGAGACATCCGAGAAGATCTACTGGAACTTCCGGCGGCATACCCACAAGATAGGCCACCAGGATTTCAGCACCAGAAACCACTGTTATGATTCACTTGATGGTACTTTCATTTTGGTTCCGGAAACACATCTACAGCAACCACCATGAACAGGTGGAGCTACAACTGAGCCGCACGCCCTATCCCTACCCCACGCTGAACATCAAGCGCCAGCCGGACTCGATCTTTGACTACCAGTTTGAGGACTTCGAGGTGCTGGACTACCAGTGCCACCCGGCCATCAAGGCACCGGTGGCCGTGTGATCAGTCGCAAACAACTGCTCACGCTGGTCGCCCTCACGCTGATGTGGGGCATCAACTGGCCGATGATGAAGTTCTCGCTGCGGGAACTCTCACCTTTGTACTTCCGCGCGCTGACCATGACGGCGGGCTCGCTCTTCCTCTACAGCTGGTACCGCGCGCGAGGCTTGCGCGTGCTGCCGGAGGGCAGTGAATGGCGTTCGGTGGTGAGTCTGGGCATCCCCAACATGCTGTGCTGGCACACGGTGTCCATCCTGGGTGTCAAGGAACTGGCCTCGGGGCGTGCCGCGATCCTGGGCTTCACCATGCCGATCTGGACGGTGCTGCTGGGTGCGCTCTTCCTGGGCGAGCGCCTGACTCGTCGCACCCTCATCGCGGTCATCGCCGTGGCCGTGGCGATCGGGCTGCTGACCTCCAGCGAGTTCACGAAACTCGCGGGCCGCCCCCTGGGCATCGTCTGGATGGAGATCGCCGCCATCAGCTGGGCCATTGGCACGCTGATGATGCGCCGCGCCAGGCTGACCCTGCCCGTCGAGACGCTGACCGTCTGGATGATGATCCTCAGTTCCGTCTGCCTCTGGGCCATCGCCTTCGCCAGCGAGCCCTGGCCCGCCTGGCAGTTCAGCGGTCCCATGTGGATCAGCCTGGCTTACGGCGCCTTCATCAACTACGGCTTTGCCCAGACGCTGTGGACCACCCTGGCACGTCACCTGCCGGCGTCCACCAGCGCCATGAGCGTGATGGCCATCCCCCTGGTGGGTACGCTCAGTGCCACCTTCATCGTCGGCGAATGGCCGCACTGGCAGGATTACGTGGCCATCGTGTTCGTGATGATGGCCATTGCCGCCGTGCTGCTACCTTCGCGCTCTCCGAAAGCCTCCGCATGAAACTGCACCTGATTTTCGCCCGCGCGGCCAATGGCACCATCGGCAAGGATGGTGTGATGCCGTGGCACCTGCCCGAGGACCTGGCCCACTTCAAGCGCACCACGCTGGGCTGCCCCGTTGTCATGGGCCGCAAGACCTGGGAATCGATCCCGGCGCGCTTTCGCCCCCTGCCCGGCCGCACCAATGTGGTGGTGACGCGCCAGCCAGGCTGGCACGCCGAAGGCGCTCACGTGGCGCATTCACTGCCCGAGGCCCTGGCCCACTGCGGTAAGGTGAGCGACGCCTGGATCATCGGCGGCGCCGACATCTACGCACAAGCCCTGCCTCTGGCCAGTACTGCAGTGGTAACAGAGATCGAAGCATCGTTCGAAGGGGATGCTTTTGCGCCACAATTCGGACCCGAGTGGAAGGAAATGCGACGTGAGCGTCACGTCTCCTCCACCGGCCTGAATTTCAGTTTTGTGACTTACACGAATACAAAAGGAGTCTGATATGTCCGGAGGCGGTTTTCACGTGCACGGCCCGCACGACCACGAACTCGAACACGCGCAACAGGGCGGCGGCCATGGTGACCACGGCGGCGGCATGACCAACCAGATCGCCATGTTCACGGCCATCATCGCCACGGTAGGCGCCATCTTCGCCTACATGGGCGGCGCCACCCAGGCCAATGCCGGTCTGTACAAGAACAATGCAGCCATCAAGAAGACCGAAGCGTCCAACCAGTGGAACTACTTCCAGTCCAAGAGCACCAAGCAGTCCCTGGCCGAGGTCTCGCGCGACCTGACGCCCAAGGAAGCCGAAAAGGAAAAGTACCAGGCCAAGATCGACCGCTACGAGAAGGAAAAGAACGAGATCAAGGTGGTCGCCGAGAAGCTGGAAGCCGATGCGACCGACTGGGACAAGAAGAGCGACGAGCAGATGCACCTGCACCACCGCTGGGCCCAGGCCACCACCGTGCTGCAGGTCTGTATCGCGCTGGCCGCCATCGCCCTGCTGACGCGCAAGAAGTGGCTGGAATACGCCATGTTTGCCGCTGGCGCGCTTGGCCTGGTCGTGGGCGGCCTGGCAGTGCTTCACATTTGATAGCAAGTCGTCGATGAAATTTGCGACCTGGAACGTCAACTCGCTGACCGTGCGCCTGCCCCAGGTGCTGGACTGGCTGGCCGCCAACCCGGTGGACGTGCTGGCGCTCCAGGAGCTCAAGCTCACCGACGACAAGTTTCCCTTCGACGCCTTCACAGCGGCGGGTTACCAGGCACAGAGCTTCGGCCAGAAGACCTATAACGGTGTGGCCCTGCTCTCACGTGCACCGCTGCAAGGCGTGGTGCGCAACATCCCGGGTTTCGAAGACGAGATGGCCCGCGTGATCAGCGCCACCGTGAACGGCGTGCGTGTCATCGGCGCCTATTTCCCCAATGGGCAGGAGCCGGGTTCGGATAAGTTCGCCTACAAGATGCGCTGGCTCGATGCCCTGCGCGAGTGGGTGCGCAGCGAGTTGCAGCAGCACCCGAAGCTGGTGCTCATGGGCGACTACAACATCACCTTCGACGACCTCGACGTCTGGGACCCGGTGGGCCTGAAGGACACCATCCACTGCACCGTCGAGGAACGCACACATCTGCGCGCTCTGGTTGATCTGGGCCTGACCGATTCGGTCCGCCTGTTCCCGCAACCCGAGAAGAACTACTCCTGGTGGGACTACCGCAACATGGGCTTCCGCCGCAAGCAGGGCCTGCGCATCGATCACATTCTGATCAGTGAAGCGCTCAAGCCATTGGCCACGGCCTGTGCCGTCGATCCCACGCCGCGCAAGAACGAGCGCCCTAGCGACCACGCGCCGGTGGTGCTGGAGCTGCAGGGGCTGTGAGCCCCGCCGGGCGCGCCGCATGTCTACGCTGGCCTACGCCCTTTTCACCACACCGCTGGGCACCTGCAGCATCAGCTGGAATGCTCGGGCCCTGACGGGGGTGTATCTGCCGGAGCGGGACCAGGCTACCCTGCTGGCGCGCATGGCACGCCGTTTCCCCGCACTAAACGAAAGCCCACCCCCGCTTTTTGTGCAGGAGGCCGTCGCCGCCATCACGGCCCTGCTCGAAGGGCATCCCCCCGAACCGCATGACCTCACGCACCTGCCACTGGACATGGAGGGCGTGCCGCCTTTTCACCAGCGCGTCTACGAACTCACGCGACGCATCCCGCCGGGCGAAACGCTGACCTATGGTGAAGTGGCGCAACGCCTGGGCGAGCCGGGCGCGGCCCGCGCCGTGGGACAGGCCCTGGGTGCCAACCCTTTTGCGCCCGTGGTGCCCTGCCACCGCGTGGTGGGTGCACTCACAGGCACGGGCGGCTTCTCGGCCCATGGCGGGCTACAGACCAAGCTGAAGATGCTGGAGATCGAGGGGGCGCGCTTCGGCGGCCCCGGGCTCTTTGACTAAATCGCCGCAAGGGGACGGAGGATCACTCCTCCAAGCCGAGCTCCTGGATCTTGCGCGTGATGGTGTTGCGGCCGATGCCCAGCTTGTGGGCGGCCTCGATGCGCCGGCCACGCGTGCTGTCCAGCGCAGTCAGGATGAGCTTGCGTTCGAAGCGCTTGGTCAGTTCGTCCCAGACGTCCAGGCGTCCGCTGAGCAGCAGGGTCATGGCCTCGGCCTGCAGGCCGCTCTCCCAGTCACCCGTCGCCGGGAGCCCCACGGCCGGCGGAGCGGCCAGGGCCACCGGTTCTGGCACCCCCGTGTTGGCGACGGCGACTGGCACAGCAAATTCACCCGCCACCAGACCGATCTCGGGCGGCAGGTCCTTGGGTTCGATCACCTGGGCCGGTGCCATGACGGTCAGCCAGTGGCAGATGTTCTCCAGCTGGCGCACATTGCCGGGAAAGCCGAAACGCCCCAGCCGCTCCAGCGCCGCATCGGAGATGCGCTTGGGCTCAACACCCAACTGGCGTGCGCTCTGCTGCAGGAAATGGCGCGTGAGCATGGGCACGTCCTCGCGCCGCTCGCGCAGGGCGGGCAGGCGCAGGCGGATGACGTTGAGGCGGTGAAACAGGTCTTCGCGGAACACGCCTTCCTTGACGCGCTGCTCCAGATCCTGGTGCGTGGCGGCGATCACGCGCACATTGGCCTTGACCGCGCTGTGTCCGCCCACACGGTAGAAATGGCCATCCGAAAGCACCCGCAGCAGGCGCGTCTGCAGATCGAAGGGCATGTCGCCGATCTCGTCCAGGAACAGCGTACCGCCCTCGGCCTGCTCAAAACGTCCGCGGCGCATGGTCTGGGCACCGGTGAAGGCGCCACGCTCGTGACCGAACAGCTCGGACTCCAGCAGATCCTTCGGGATCGCAGCGGTGTTGATGGCCACGAAAGGCCCGTTGGCGCGGGGTGAATGCTTGTGCAGGGCACGCGCCACCAGCTCCTTGCCCGAGCCCGATTCGCCGGTAATGAGCACCGTGACATTGCTCTGCGAGAGCCGGCCGATGGCGCGGAACACGTCCTGCATGGCCGGGGCCTGGCCCAGCATCTCGGGAGCGGCGTCGATGGTTTCCTGCGCCACTTCCTCGCGCTGGCTTTCCTCAACCGCACGGCGAATCAGCTCAACGGCCTTGGGCAGGTCGAAGGGCTTGGGCAGGTATTCAAAGGCCCCCCCCTGGAAGGCTGAGACGGCGCTGTCCAGATCGGAAAAGGCCGTCATGATGATGACCGGCAGCCCGGGGTGGCGAGCCTTGACCTTTTCCAGCAGCTCCAGGCCAGAGCCGCCCGGCATGCGGATGTCGCTCACCAGCACCTGCGGGCCCTCGCCCTCTTCGTCCAGTGCGGCCAGCACTTCGCGCGGGTTGGTGAAGCTGCGCGTGGGCATCTGCTCGCGTTGCAGCGCCTTCTCCAGCACGAAGCGTATGGACTGGTCATCATCGGCGATCCAAATCGGCTTCATGTCGGCTCTACCCTTAGGTCATGCTGCCTTTCTCAGGGCAGCGGTATCAATATTTTGAAATCGGTCCGGCCCGGCTCGCTATCGCACTCGATCAGGCCATGGTGTTGCTGCACGAAGGTTTGCGCCAACGTCAGCCCCAGGCCGGAGCCGCCCTCCCGTCCCGACACCAGCGGGAAAAAGATGCGGTCCTTGATCGAGTCCGGTACGCCGGGCCCGTTATCGATGACATGCAATTCCAGTGCCAGCTTGTAGCGTTGTTTGCCAAAGGTGATCTGCCGCGCGATCCGGGTACGGAAGGTCAGCCTCGCTTCACCCGCGCTGATGCGCTCGGCCAGGGCCTGGCAGGCGTTGTGCGCGATGTTGAGCACAGCCTGGATCAGCTGCTCACGGTCGCCGCGAAATTCAGGGATGGAGGTGTCGTAATCACGCACCACCCGCAAGCCCTTGGGGAATTCGGCCAGGATCAGCGAGCGCACACGCTCGCAGACCTCGTGCATATTGACGTCGCCCACCACGTGGGGCCGGCGGTGCGGCGCCAGCAGGCGGTCCACCAGGGTCTGCAGGCGATCGGCCTCATGGATGATGACACGCGTGTACTCGGTCAGCTGGCTGTCGATCTCCATCTCCAGCAGTTGGGCCGCACCGCGGATCCCGCCCAGGGGGTTCTTGATCTCGTGCGCCAGGTTGCGGATCAGCTCCTTGTTGGCCTGGGCCTGGTCCAGCAGGCGCTCCTCGCGCTCCTGACGGGCCTGCTGTTCCAGCGGCAGCATCTCGATCAGGATGTCGCCCGGTCTGTCGGTCTGCGTGAGGATCACGTGGACGGGCAAAAGATCACGCCCAGGACGCTTGACCCAGGCGTCATACCGCAGGGCTGCAAATTCGTTGTCGCGCAGCCCCCCGAGGGCAGAGGCCAGAACCTGGGGTTCGGTGTAGTAATCGGCCAGGGCGGAGCCTTCGATGCTGCGCCGGGACATGCCCAGCGCGTCCTCGAGGGCGGCATTGGCATAGACCACCGCGCCGTCGCCATGCACGACGGCAACAAGCGTGGCGAGCAGGTCGAAAGGCTGGAAGCGGCTGACGGAGGAAATGGCGGTCGGTTTCAAGCCGCCTATTTTGACTCAGATGAAGCAGCGGACTCAGGCAGACGATCGAGCTCGCGGCGCAGGCCGGCCAGATCGCTTTCGTTGCGCTCGATGTTGGCCTTCATCTCGGCCACCCGGTCCAGGTATTTCTGGTGGTTGCGGAACTCAGGGCCCGATTTTTCAGGCTCACCGTTGTTGTACTCCTGAATCAGCTCGTTCTTGCGGGCTTCGGCCCTGCGCAGCTCAGCCTCCAGGATCTGACGGGCATCTGCATCCCGTTGACGCTGCTGGTCCACATCCACTCGCGTACCGACCTGGTTGGCCGAAGCCATGCGAACCGTATCGGGCGCACGCGGACGCTGGACCACGGTCACATTGCCGCCTTCCAGCAGCTTGCAGCCCTTCTGACCGGGTTGCACCGTGTTGGTGTACTCATTGCCGCAGCGATAGATGCGGCCCTGGGCCTGGGCCAGATCAACGGCAGCCAGGCCTGCTACGAAAAGCGTAGCTGTCAATGACATCAGTAAAGGCTTCTTCATGGGGTTCTCCGCGCATCGGAAATGCAGGGGCGGTCTGAGAGTATCGGCTATTCCCGCTGAAAATCAAACCCCCGAAGTTCACGGAAAACAAAAAGGACGGCCGAAGCCGTCCTTTTTTTGCGACAGGCTGTAACGAATCACAGCCTGGGGTCGCCCTTTACAGGGAGTAGTACATGTCGTACTCGACCGGGTGCGGTGCCATGCGGAAGCGCGTCACTTCGGCCATCTTGAGTTCGATATAGGCATCCAGCATGGAGTCGGTGAACACGCCACCCTTGGTCAGGAAGCCGCGGTCCTTGTCCAGATAGTCCAGGGCCTGGTCCAGGCTATGGCAGACGGTCGGCACCAGCTTGTCCTCTTCCGGGGGCAGATGGTACAGATCCTTGGTGGCGGCTTCGCCCGGATGGATCTTGTTTTCCACGCCGTCAAGACCGGCCATCATCAGGGCCGAGAAGCACAGGTAGGGGTTGGCAGACGGATCGGGGAAACGCGCCTCGATACGGCGACCCTTGGGGTTGGCCACGAAAGGAATGCGGATCGAAGCGGAACGGTTGCGCGAGCTGTAGGCCAGTTTCACCGGAGCCTCGAAGCCGGGCACCAGGCGCTTGTAGCTGTTGGTACCGGGGTTGGTGATGGCGTTCAGGGCACGGGCGTGCTTGATGATGCCGCCGATGTAATACAGGGCGAAATCGCTCAGGCCGGCGTAGCCGTCACCGGCAAACAGGTTCTTGCCGTCTTTCCAGATGGACTGGTGCACGTGCATGCCAGAACCGTTGTCGCCGGCGTAGGGCTTGGGCATGAAGGTGGCGGTCTTGCCGTAGGCATTGGCCACGTTCCAGACCACGTACTTCAGGTTCTGCGTCCAGTCGGCGCGCTCGACCAGGGTCGAGAACTTAGTGCCGATTTCGTTCTGGCCAGCGCCCGCCACTTCGTGGTGGAACACTTCGACCGGGATGCCCAGGGATTCGAGGATCAGGGACATCTCGGCGCGCATGTCTTGCGTGCTGTCGACCGGGGGCACCGGGAAGTAACCGCCCTTGGTGGTGGGACGGTGGCCACGGTTGCCGCCTTCAAGCTGCTTGCCGGAGTTCCAGGGAGCTTCGTACTCGTCGATGGCGAACATCACGTTGCCGGGTTCGTTGGCCCAACGCACGCCGTCGAAGATGAAGAATTCGGGTTCCGGACCGAAATAGGCGGTGTCACCGATGCCGGAAGCCTTCAGATAGGCTTCAGCGCGCTTGGCGATCGAACGCGGATCGCGGTCATAGGCCTTGCCGTCGCTGGGTTCGACCACGTCGCACTGCAGGAACAGGGTGGTCTCTTCGAAGAAGGGGTCGATGTTGGCGGTGTTCGGGTCGGGCATGAGCTGCATGTCCGAAGCCTCGATACCCTTCCAGCCAGCGATGGACGAACCGTCGAAAGCGTGGCCGGAAGTGAACTTGTCTTCGCCAAAAGCGGAGATCGGCACGGTCACGTGCTGTTCTTTGCCACGGGTGTCGGTGAAGCGGAAGTCAACGAACTTGACTTCGTTTTCCTTCACCATCTTCATCACGTCTGCGACGGTCTTAGCCATCTGGTACTCCTGCTAGGAAGGTTGATTAAAAGTTACGCAGGCACATGAATGCAGTTTCTGTGCCAATCCTGCTTGCGCCGGCCTGCGTGGAATTCGGTATTTTGCCCTGACTTTCCCGGCCTTCGAGGGGCCATGAACGCACCGGAGCAGAAACTTTCACCCACACAACACCATATTGGTGCATTAAATTTGCACCAAAATAGTAACCTACTGATTGCGCACCAATTCGGGGCCAAGCTTGACGCCCTGTTCGCGCAGGCCCGCCAACAGCTCGGCGTAGGCCGCGGGGGTCACGTCGGGCTTGCCCTTGACCCCGAGTTCGATGTGCCGGCCGTGCTGGGGGTGGTCCACACTGGGCAGGCTGAAGACCTTGACACCGACATGCCGAGCTTCAATAGCCTCCATCAGCGGCGTCAAGGTCGCTTCCATGGCGCCATAGACGATGACCGATTGCTCCTGCCAGGCATTGCGGCTGAAAAGCGGGGCATACAGTGTGTCCAGCGTCCACTCGATCATGGGCCAGGCCATCACCGGAAAACCCGGCACGAAATGGACCGCGCCACGGCCTGAGGGCGAGGCACAGCTGAAACCGGGAATCTTGTTGTAAGGGTTGGGAATGATGTCTGCCCCCACAGGAAACACACCCATGTTCAGTCGGTGCACATTGTCAGCACGGTCCGGCACATAGGGCACCCCCTGTTCGCGCGCTACATCCTGCATGCGCTCGCGGATCAGGCGCTCGGCCTGCGGATGCAGGACCAGGCCCACCCCCAGGGCGCGCGCCGCGCACTGGCGCGTGTGGTCGTCTGGCGTGGCACCGATGCCACCGCAGGAGAACACCACGGAGCCCGATTCGAAAGCGCGCGCGAGCGTGGCCGTGATGCGCGCGGGGTCGTCCCCGACATAGTCGGCGTAGGCGAGCTGCAGGCCGCGCGCCTGCAGCAGTTCGATCGCCTTGGGCAGATGCTTGTCGGCACGCTTGCCGGAGAGGATTTCATCGCCAATGATGACGATGCCGAAAGAAACCGTGGTGTCAGACATGGGTGTCGGTCGAGGGTATGGCCTGCAGCACAGTCGACGCCGGGGCGGCGGCCGACAAAGGTTCGGCGCGCAGGGCGGCGAGCGCCGCCAGGCCGTAATGGGTGAACCAGAGTGCAGCGAAGATGAAAACGAAGGTGTAGATCCAGATGGCCAGCGGCACCAGCAGCGGCGCGAGCACCACGGCCATGGCCCCGACCGCCCAGATCAGCCCGGGCGCCGCCCCCATGTAGCCGCTGACCACGCCGATGCCCAGCAGCCAGTATCGATGCCGGCGCATCAGCTCTTCCCGCTCCTCCGCGGTGGCATGTTGGGCCAGCGCGTCGTAGACCATGACACGCGAGGTCAGCCAGCCCCAGATCAGGGGCGGCAGCACGATCACCAGTGGCGGGATCAGCCACAGCGGCAGGGTCAGGATCAGGGCCAGCAAGGCCAGCAGTGCCGAGCCCAGGCCTTGCAACAGGCTGCCCGCAAAGCTGCCACCACGTTCTTGCGTCAGCCGGGGAAAGCGGCGCTCTGCCACCAGCCTCACGATGGCCGGCGTGGCCAGCCAGGCCACGGCCAGCAAGGACAGCACGATCACCAGCGGTAGCACCAGCATGATGAGCAACAGCGGAGCCAGTACATTGCGCAGGTGACCCATGCTCACACTGTCGAGCCAGCGAAACAGGCTGTCCATCAGAGCCCAGTCTGACAGCCAGACCTGCAAGCCCAGCACAGCCTGCTCCCAGAACAGCCAGGACAGGCCGACGCTCGAGGCCACCAGCAGGATCAGCGGCAGGAAGGACAGCACGATGATGCGCGGCTGCAGGCAATAAGCCAATGCGCGCCAGAAGGAGTCGAGAAACAGTCCCATACCGGCAAGCATACCGTGGCGCACTGTCACAGGCTGTGTCAGGCGCGACCTGCGAGGCGCTTGAGCCCCAGCCACTGCTGGGCCCAGAAGCCGTGCCCGTAGTCACGCCCCTGCTCCACCTGGTCGCGGATGCCGGTCGGGTCGTAGCGCAACTCGAAGTTGGCCGTGCCAAAGAGCATGTCCCACCAGGGCAGCAGCACACCGAAATTGTGTCCCCCGAGTGTCTTGCCCGGTGACTCGTGGCCGATACCGATGCTGTGGTGCACACGGTGGAAGCGCGGGCTGATCCATAGCCGCTCTCCCCAGGATCCGAAGGACAGGCGCAGGTTGGCGTGCTGCAGACTCTCGCTGAGCTGGGTGAAGGCGACGATGGCCACGAACTGGCCCGGTGCCACACCGATCAGTTGCGCCAGGGTGACCAGCAGTACATCACGGCTCAGATCGTCGAGCAGGTGGTTGCGGTTGTCACTCCACAGGGTCATCTGGCGCTGCGAGTGGTGCAGCGCATGCAGGCGCCACCACCAGTCGAAATGGTGCTGACCGCGGTGCAACCAGTAATCGAAGAAGTCCATCACCACCAGGTACATCAGCAGGCTGACCCAGGGCAGATCGGTCACGCCCGGCCACAGGTCGTCCAGGTGCAGGGTCGGCAGACCAGCCACGCGCAACATGCCGATCAGATCGTCCAGCAGGGGAGTCAGCGTGAAGAACAGCACCAGCCGGAACAGGCCCAGGCGGTGGATCAGGGTGTAGAGCACGTCCACGCGAATGGCCGCGCGGTCGCGCACCGGCTCCACCGGACGCCAGCGTTGCAGCGGCGCCAGCACCAACAGCATCACCAGCAACTGGAGCAGGCCCACCAGCAGCCAGCCGGTGCCGTCGTAGGCGTCTTCCAGCCGGTTGCCCAGGCCGATGGCAAACGCCAGAGGCTGCACCAGGGCTTCGAACAGCCACTGCTGAAGATCATTGAAGGCGTTGACCAGCGTGTCCATGCCCGATTATTTCCCGGCTGGCCCGCGCTGCGCGATCCAACCCTGGTAGTCCGGATGCTCGCGCAAGGTGCGGAAACAGAAACCTGCCTGCTTGAGTCCGACGATCAGGGGCTCCAGCACCGCTGGCGCCCAGGGATCGCTGCGTGACCAGATGCCCAGATGCGCCATCAGCACGTCACCTGGACGGATGTCGCGCAAAGCCTTTGCCAGCAGCATCTCGCCCGGGTATTTTTCGCTGGGCAACTCATCGCCCAGAAAGCCGGCTGGCGCCCAACCCACGTGCAGGTAACCACACTGACGGGCAGCGGCCAGCAGGGCCGGTGAAGTCTTGCCGCCGGGGGCACGAAACAGGGGCAGCGGCGCCCGGCCCGTGAGCTGCTCCAGGCGAGTCGAGGCCGCCCGTATGGCGGAGCAATACTGCGCCGCCGTCCAGATCTGGTCCCGGTTGGCCTGTGCACCCGCCGACGCCCGCACGCGGAGCTTCACACTGCCGTCGGGCTGCGGCAGATCGGCGCGCCAGTAGACGTGGTCCAGGGTATGGGAGGCGAACTCGTGCCCCTCGTCGCTGCGCGCGCGCCACCAGGCCGCCCAGTGCGAACCGAGACTGCCGTCCCCCACCTGGGTGCGTTCGTCGGCTGCAAAGAAGGTGGCGCGTACCTGCTGGCGCTCCAGCACCCCGGCGATGTGCTCGGCCACCCCCATGTGACCAGTGTCGAAAGTCAGGTAAAGGGGCTTGGCACAGTCCTGTGCATGGGCCGGTAGAAGCACCAGCAGGGCTGCCAGCCAGCCAGCGAATAGGCTATTGGCGCGGCGCATGGTCCAGGGTCCAGACCCCGTGCGGCGACTTGCCCACGCGCACCTGGCGCACGACCTGGCGTGTTGTCGTGTCGATCACGCTGAGCTTCTGCGCCCAGCGCGAAGACAGCAGGATGTAGCGGCCATCGGCCGTCAGGTCCATGCAATCGGGGCCGCCGGGACCAGGGTACTCATCGACCACGGCCAGGGTCTTGTAGTCAATCTTGCTGATGGTGTTGGCCACACGGTTGCTGACCAGCACGTGGCGGCGGTCACCCACGGCGCGAAAGGCGTGTGCGCCCTTGCCGGTAGGGATCATCTGCACGACCGCAGGCATGGGCATGGCCAGGTCATACACCTCCACCCCCTCACCACCCGTCAGGCCGACCAGCAGGAAGCGATCGTCAGGCGTGCCGAAGACGTCGGCTGGCAAGGGACCGGTCTTGATACGCCAGAGCAGTTGCTGCTTTTGCAGGTCGATGGCAACCATCTCGTCACTGTCCTGCATGGTCACGTAAGCCGTGGTGCTCTTGCTGTCGATCCAGATGTGGCTGGGGGTCTTGCCGGTGGGGATTCGCTTGGCCAGCGTCAGGTCGCGGCCGTCCCAGCGATAGATGTCGACATGGTTGAGCCGGTTGGCGGCCGTGACAAACCACTGCATGTCAGGCGAGAAGCGCAACTGGTAGGGGTCGAGGATGCCACGCACGGTGCGCTGTACCTCGGCCGTGCGCGGGTCAACGAAGGTCAGGGTATCGCTGAAGGCATTGGCGATGATCAGGGACTTCTCGTCCGGCGTCAGATAAAGATGGTGTGGTTCCTTGCCGGTGGCAAATCGCTTGATTTCCTTCCAGCTCACCGGGTCGATCACACTGACATCGGCATCCTTGGAGTTGAGGACGAAGATGGGTGCCGGCCGCGGCTGCGCCATGGACAAGCCGGCCATCAAAACCAGCAGGAGGGCGAAGGCACGGGGGGAAAACTTCAGCATGGAACACTCATGGCTATGGAGCTGCAAGTGTAGCGGTCGCCGTGCGGGCACCTGCGTGGATGGTTTGAGGCACATCAAGTGCCAGCGCCGAAAACGGGGACGCCGATCTCAGGCCGGGATCAGCGCCAGGTCTGCGGCTTCGAGCCAGCGCCACTGACCTGGGGCCAGGTCAGCGGGCAGCACGAGACCGCCGATCCGGGAGCGGTGCAGGGCCTCGACCCGGTTGCCCGCAGCGGCCACCATGCGCTTGACCTGGTGGTACTTGCCCCCCGTCAGCGTCAGTCGCAGGTGCTGCGGCGCCACAAGTTCACACTGGGCGGCGCGCACCGGGCGCGGATCGTCATCCAGCACCACCCCGGTCAGCAATTTCTCACACAGCTTCTCGTCACCCGGGTGCTTGAGCGTCACTTCGTAGACCTTGGGAACTTCGTGTCGCGGCGAGGCCAGGCGGTGGATGAGTTGTCCGTCGTCGGTCAGCAGCAGCAGGCCCGTGGTGTCCTGGTCGAGCCGGCCGATGGCCTGCACGCCCTGCACGGCGCCCTTGTTGGGACGCTGACGCAGCGGGGCCGGCAGCAGGGTGTAAACGCTGGGCCAGGCCGAGGGTTTTTGCGAGCACTCGATGCCCGCCGGTTTGTGCAGCATGATGCAGGCCCGACTGTGGCAAACCCACTCCATCCCCTGCACGCGCAGTTGCAGGCCCTCGTAATCGAACTCCGCCGTGGCCTCGGTACAGGTTTCGGCACCCCCCGCCCCGCTGACCGGGTAGACGTACACATGGCCCTGCTGGATCAGGCCGGCGCAGACCCGACGGGTCCCAAAGCCCTGGGCGTAAAGAATGTCCTGCAATTGCATGAAAAGGTCTCTGGAGCACGCCCAGCGTGCCGGGATAGCTCAAAAAGTGTAGCGAATCAGCCCTCGGACTCTGCAATCAGCACGCGATTCCGTGCAAAAGTTCATCCCAAAGCCCCTCCAACGTGCTCCAACTTCGCTGATCTGGTTCAGGATAGGGGCCGTAGACCTTACACTTGTTACAAACAACGATACCGCTGCATATGAACGGGTACACAGGGTGGATGATAGTCGCAGGGCTGATGGCCGTGAGCGGAGCGCTGGGCGCGTACGCTTACGCCGCGCGCCTGAAAAAACAGGAGCTGGCCAAGCGACGCATCCCGCGTAAATGGCCCCTGACAGTGCGCTCCATGGTGAACAGCCGGGAGCGGCTCGTCTGGCGCTGGATGCTGCGCGCCTTCCAGGACCATCATGTCATGGTTAAGCTGCCGGTCACGCGCTTCACCATGCCGCAAGTCCGCGAAGAAGGTCAGCACTGGTTCCAGATCCTCAGCGGTGTCTACTGCACCTTCACCATCTGCAATGCAGAAGGCCAGGTGGTCGGCTGTGTCGACGTGCCCGGCCCGCAGGGCCTCTCCTTGAGCAACCAGACGCTCAAGCACACCCTGCTCTCGCAGTGCAACGTCCGCTATTGGGTGGTCGACCCGGAACACCTGCCCAGCCTCAGCACCATCCGCGCAGCCTTCCTGGGCGAACAGGCCGTGCTCAAGGAGGAACTGGAACGCGTGCGCACCGAGACCGAGTTCAACCAGACACGCGCCAACCTCAAGGCGGCCCTGTCGCGCCAGCGCGGCAACCAGCCCAGCGCCAGCGAACTCGCACGTCTCGATGCCCTGTTATCTGCCGATCCGCACAGCCACGATGCCTACGAAAGCCAGCTGTCGACAACCTGGAAACACGACTCCTTCGTCGCCCCGCTGGACAGCCGATCCGGCGAGTTGCACTGAGCGCCAGCGCGTCAGAACAATAAAAAACCCCGGCCGTTCCCGGCCGGGGTTTTGTTTTTTGGTGGAGCTGGGGGGATTTGAACCCCCGTCCGCAAGCCTTGTTCGAGCAGATCT
>NZ_JBWKNN010000002.1:0-695297 GCF_059415585.1 Hylemonella sp. GW821-FHT10B10
GGGGATCCGGGACGCTGAGCTCACCTTCTCCCCCACATCTCCGGCACCAACAGCAAACCCCGCCTTGGCGGGGTTTGCTGTTTGAGGGGTAGCGGCTTCAACGGGACCTGCGCGTGCTATCGCCTTGACAGCACCACCCGCGGGGAACACCATGGGTCACTGAAGGAAAACCATGCTTGAAACTGTTGCAGTCGTTCTGATCGTCCTGTGGTTGCTGGGCCTGGTGTCCTCGTACACCATGGGCGGCTTCATCCACATCCTGCTGGTGATCGCCGTCGTGGTGGTCCTGCTGCGCATCATTCGCCGCTGAGCCGACCGCACATCAGCTGACGTAGTCGCCCGCGGCTTCGGGCTGGAAGAGGATGGCCGCCACTTCAGCGCAGCGCTCCTCACCATGCGGCAGACGCCAACGGGCCATATCACCCAGGCGCAGGCCCAGCAGGGCTGCGCCTATGGGCGAGAGCACCGAAACCCAACCCAGCGCCGGATCGGTATCACGGGGGTAGCACAGCGTGAGCTTTTGCCGCTGGCCGGAATCGAGCACCACGATCTCCACCTGCGAGTACATGGTGACGATATCGGGTGCGATCTCTCGCGAAGGTACGAGGTGGGCTGCACCCAGTTCTGCAGGCAGGGGTTTGCCATAGAGGCTGGACAGGCGGGCGAAGTCGAGTTCGGTGAGCTGGCGTTCAGCACTGGGGTTGGAATACATGCAACATCTCCATCAGGGGCGCGCCGCTGCACCAGATGCACAGGGGCGCGATCGCGCTGGGTGGGGGCCCGGCGATGGATGGTTTGCGCAGAAAAAGTGAAAAAGTTATCGCCGGGCTGAGGAATGTGCGACCGGCTTGCGGGGCCAGGTCTTGCACACAGCGGCGCACCACTCCCCGCACGGGCAACGCATGGCGCTCATGGACTCGGGAGTGAAGGTGACGGGCATGGGAAACACTGCGGTATCTTTCAGAGCGGCGATGGTAGCAGCGCGGAGATATCGCACCAAACTGCGCGGGATTGGCAATGGCACAATCCCCGCTCCTTTTCAGACTGCCAGCAGTCCCCTGCCCTCACACCTCCCTTCATGGCTCTCCTCGGCACCCTCGGCATCGACTTCGGCACCTCCAATTCCGCCATGGCCTGGGCCGAGCCCGGGGGCACGGCGCGCCTGATCGCATTGGAGGGTGCGGCCACGGCCATGCCCACCGCCGTGTTCTACAACCACGAAGACCTCAGCACGCACTTCGGGCGCGACGCGGTGACGCAATACCTGGAGGGCACCGAGGGGCGGCTGATGCGTTCGCTCAAGAGTCTGCTGGGCAGCCCGCTGCTGCTGGAGACCACGGTGGTCAACAACCGACAGATCAGCTTCCAGGACATCATCGCCACCTTTCTCGCCACGCTGCGCGAACGCGCCACCCTGGCCCTGGGCGCGGCGCCCACGCGTGTGGTGATGGGCCGGCCCGTGCACTTCGTGGACGACGATGCCGAGCGCGATGCACTGGCCCAGGCCTCGCTGCTGCAGGCCGCGCAGACCGTGGGTTTCAAGGAGGTGTCTTTCCAGCTGGAGCCGATCGCCGCGGCACTGGACTACGAGCGCCGACTGAGCCAGGAAAGCACGGTGCTGGTGGTGGACCTGGGCGGCGGCACTTCGGACTTCACCGTGGTGCGGCTGGGGCCGGACCACATCAAAAACAAGGATCGCTCAACCGATGTGCTGGCCACCACGGGTGTGCACATCGGCGGCACGGACTTCGACCACAAGCTCAGCCTGGAACAGGTGATGCCCCTGCTGGGCTACCGCCACATCGGCCCCGAAGGGCGCGAAGTGCCCAGCCGCATCTTCTTCGACCTCTCCACCTGGCACCTGATCCACTGGCTGTACCAGCCCCGCGCCCTCGCGCAGGCCCAGGCCCTGTGGACCAACTACGCCGACATCAAGCTGCACCAGCGCCTGATGCGTGTGCTGACGGAGCGCCACGGCCACCGCATCGCCCACGAGGTGGAACAGGCCAAGATCCGCTGCTCGCAGGCGGACGCCGACGCGGCCATGGACCTGTCCGATATCGAAGCCGGTCTGGCTGCGCAGATGACCGTGGCCGGCATGCAGGAACACCTGCACACCTTGCTGGAACGCACCGTGGCCTGCGCGCGCGAGTGTGTGCGCAAGGCCGGCGTGAGCGACAGCTCACTCAGCGCCATCTACCTCACCGGTGGCTCCTCGGCCCTGCGGCCGTTCCAGCGCGCGCTGCAGACGGAGTTCGCGGGGGTGCCGCTGGTGGAGGGCGATCTGTTTGGCGGGGTGGCTTCCGGCTTGGCCTACGCCACCTAGGCCTGGTGCAACTGCAGAGGCGCGGGCCCTGTGGGGGCCTCGCGCGGGGCCGGGGTAGCGGCGTCGGCATAGACCACCCGGTTGCGGCCGCCGCTCTTGGCCTGGTAGAGGGCGGCGTCGGCAGCAGCCAGGAGGGGTTCGACGGCGGTCGGGCTGCCGGGTTTGGCCACCGAGACGCCCACGCTCACACTGACATAAGGGCCGGTGCTGCAACGGGCATGGGGCAACTGGCAGCGCAGCACGGTGTTGCGCAGGGTTTCGGCCAGATGCACGGCGCCGAGCTGTTCGGTGTCGGGCAGGATCAGGGCGAATTCTTCGCCGCCGTAGCGCGCTGCCAGGTCCGAGGGCCGGCGGCAACAGGAGCGCAGCGCCGCTGCGACCTGCGTGAGGCAATCGTCTCCGGCCTGGTGACCATAAAGGTCGTTGTAGGCCTTGAAGTGGTCTACGTCGATCAACACCAGGGCCAGGCAACGCCCGTGGCGCGCCGCAATGGCACGCTGCTCCAGCAAGTATTTGTCGAAGGAACGGCGGTTGGCCAACTGGGTCAGACCATCCTGCATGGAGATCTTCCAGAGCAGGTCATTGGCGGTGCGCAATTCGGCCGAGGTGCGCATCATGCGCATATAACTGCGCGCCTGTTCGCCGAGCAAGACGACAAGCAGGAAACAGGCCGCCAGCAGCCCGTAGGCGCGCCCGGCGTACCAGCCCAGGTCGTAACGCCCCGCATTGAAGACCGCGGCCAGCGCCACGTCGAAGATCCAGACACACATGACCACCAGCACCCACACATCGAGCGCGGTATGTGGCTTGCTGCGCCAGAGCAGCGCCAGCGCTGCGACACTCAGCAGCCAGGTGCCGGTCAGCCAGCGGAAACCGCCAGGGGTGACGCGGTCTCCGTCCACCACCACAGGCAGATGGTCGTGCCCCAGCACAGCCCAGAGCAGGCCCGCGCCCACCAGGCTCAGCACCAGCGCTACGGACGCGAGCATCGGGTACGGCGCGGGTGGCAGCCGGGCCGAAGACAAGGACAAGGGCGGTGCGCGCTTGTACAGGGCGTAGAGCATCACCATCAGCGGGAAACCCGCGTGCCAGTAGATGTACATGAACGAGGTGGTCTGTGGCCCCGAACCCAGCAGGCCCGTGGGCGCGAAGAGGCCCGGAAAGACCAGCGCAAAACCCAGGGTGCTCAGGGCCGTGAACAGGTAGGCCGAGGCCAGGATCAGCAAGCCGCGCGCGCGCATGGCGTAGTACTGGCCGTAGAGCATCACGGCGGTGATCAGATCGCTGATGACCAGGGCAGTGACATAGATGGGCACAAAGGCCGGGTAACGGCTGAGCTGCATGCTGGCATTTGGCAGCACCAGCGCAAGAAAGCCAGCCGAGAGCAGCGCGGTCATCCAGGCAAACCGGTACTCGGCCGGCCCTGCCGCGTGGATGAGCAAGTGCGGGTGCTGTGCCTGCTCGTTATGCGGGGTGTCCATGGACAGGGCATTTTCGATACAGGCTGCCGACATACAACCTGAGCATCCACCTGCCCTGAACCTGCGAGGATAAAGTCTCTACCCGACGTAACACCCGGGGGGTGTTGCGCAACGTGGGCTGGTGAGGAATTGGCTCGCGCATGGCCTTCTTTTGTGTTTTCACCGTCCCTTACTGTGCGCCTTGGGTGTCAATAGAGGCCAAGGGTATACCCTTGATCCATTTGGCCTATTGCCACATCGGACGGGGCGCTTGTGATTCACGCTGCGGCGGTGCTGACCGGAACGCTGTCCTCGATGAGCAAGGCGATCGGCACAAGAAAGCGGAGAAAGGGCAGCGCCCCCATCAGTTGCCACCGGCCGGATTTTCCTGTGTCGTGCAACCGGCGAGTCGCGGCGACCCCAGCCAATGTGCGGCAGATGCAGGGCGAACAGCAGCGCGGGACGCCAGACCCCCAGGACCGGGGGTGGCATCATCTCCGAAATGCCTGTGCTGGCAACAACCGTCCTGCAAACCGCACCCGCCCCATGTCTACAGAACAAGAATCCGCACCGCTGCTCAAAGAACTGCTGAACGCCAAGGTGATGGCCGGGATCGGCCGCGTGGCAGCGCAGGTGCACCCTGCGTTTGACGAGCGGGCCTATCTGGCCATGGCGCGCAAGGACCTGGATGCGCTGTCCATCATGCAGCGCATGAGCCGCGCTGCGGACAGCCTGCGCGCGCACCTGCCGGCGGACTACCCCCAGGCCCTGAAGATCGTGCGCAAGATGGCACCGCTGCTGCCCGGCGGCTTTGCCGATATGGTGCTGCCCGAGTTCGTGGGCCGGCACGGGCTGGAACACTTCGAGCTCTCGCTGGAGGCTCTGCGCGAGCTCACGCCCTACAGCAGCGCGGAGTTCGCTATCCGCCCCTATATCGCGCGGGACCCGGAGGCCGTGCTGGCCCTGGCCCTGCGCTGGGCCGAGGACAGCAACGAACACGTGCGCCGCCTGGCCAGCGAAGGCACGCGCCCTCGCCTGCCCTGGGCCCGGCGCCTGCCGCTGCTGGCGGCCGAGCCGCAGCGCGCGCGACCCATCCTGGAAAAACTCCGGGCCGACCCGAGCGACTATGTGCGCCGCTCGGTGGCCAACCACCTCAACGACATGGCCAAGGACCACCCCGACTGGGTGCTGGCGCTGCTGGAGGGCTGGCCTCGCGAGCAGGCCGAAACGCAATGGATCGTCAAGCACGCACTGCGCAACCTGATCAAGGCCGGCCACCCGCGTGCGCTCCAGCTCATAGGCGTCGCGCGGGGAGCCAAGGTGGAGCTGACCTCTTTCGAGGTGAGCCCGACCACGCTGCGCCTGGGGCAGACGCTGCAGCTGAACGCGGCACTGCGCTCCGCCACGCGACAGGCGCAGAAGCTGGTGATCGACTACGCCATCCACTACGTGAAGAAAAACGGCGAGACCAGCCGCAAGGTCTTCAAGCTGCGCACGCTGGAACTCGCAGGCGGCGCCGAACTGGCACTGGAGAAGAAGCAGACTGTCACGAACTTCACCACGCGCGTGCACTACCCGGGGCGGCACGCGGTGGAACTGCTGGTGAACGGCCTGACGGTGGCGCAAGGCCACTTCGATCTGAAAAAGCCCAAGACCCAGGACGTTTGATGCGTCATTTGACATGCAGGTATTTACCTGCATATAATTCCCTCACGCACCCACACAACGAATGGACGCAGACAAGGTTTTCAAGGCACTGGGCGATCCGACACGCAGAAAGCTGCTCGACCTGCTCTGTGAAAAAAACGGGCAGACCCTGAGCGAGCTCTGTGAACAGCTGGACATGGCGCGGCAATCGGCCACCCAGCATATCGGGCTGCTCGAGGCAGCCAATCTGGTGAGCACGGTCTGGCGTGGCCGGGAGAAGCTGCATTTCATCAACCCGGTGCCGCTGCACGAGGTCTACGAGCGGTGGGTGCGCAAATTCGAACGTCAGCGGCTCAGCCTGCTGCACGACCTGAAAAAGGAACTCGAAGGAGAGTGACGATGAGCAAAGAGAAGACCAGCTTCGTTTATGTGACCTACATCCGCTCGACGCCGGAAAAGGTGTTCGAGGCCATCACGAAGCCCGAGATCGCGCGGCGCTACTGGGGCCACGAGAACGTCTCCGACTGGAAGCCCGGTTCAAGCTGGGAGCATGTACGCGCCAACGAGCAACGCTCGGTCAATGTGGTGGGCAAAGTGATTGAGGTCGTGCCGCCGACGCGCCTGGTCATCAGCTGGGCCAGCCCCTCGCAGGCCGCCGATCCGAATGCCTACAGCCGCGTGAGTTTCGACGTGTCCGCGTACGAGGACATGGTGAAGCTGACCGTCACCCACGATGAACTCGAGGCCGGCAGCGGCATGGCCAAGGGCATCCAGCAGGGCTGGCCTATCGTGCTGTCCAGCCTGAAGTCTCTGCTGGAAACCGGGCAAGGCATCGACGTCTTCGCCAAACCGAAGACGGCCTGAACCGGGAGTTGCTCATGACCCAGCCCTACACCGGCGGATGCGCGTGCGGCGCGATTCGCTACGCCACCCAGCACGCGCCCGTTTTCCAGAACCACTGCCAGTGTCGCGACTGCCAACGACGCAGCGGCACCGGGCACGGCTCCTGGCTGACCTTTCCCGCGCGCGCCGAAATGGCGATCACCGGCGAGGCCAGGCACTGGGAGGTGGCGGGCGACAGCGGCAATGTGAAGGTCCACGCTTTCTGCCCGGTCTGCGGAACACCGGTCTACCTGCGCTTTGCCGCCATGCCGGACCTGATCGCGGTCCCGGCGACCAGCCTGGACGAGCCGGGCCGTTTCTCGCCGCAGGTGCTCACCTACAGCGTGCGCGGGCTGGCTTGGGACACCATCGATCCATCCTTGCCAGCCGTCGAGCGGATGCCGCCCGGCTGAGGATCGGCGCGCAAGCCTCGCCCCTGTTACACAGTGGGCGCGTTCCGCAAGGTGGTCATGCTTGCGGATTCATGCTACAACGGCCCCTGCAGAGCGACATACCTAGAACAACTCTCAGGGAGACTGCATGAGGCGGATGGTTGTCCTGACGCTGGCCTACGGCATGGGTTTGCTGGCATTTGTCGCGCCCATCGTCGTCTCGCTCATGCTGTCCGACCGGCAGAGCCGCCTGGCGCAGGAAGAACGCGCCTATGCGATCGCCACAGAGGTCCTGCGCGACAACGTCACCATCTCCGACCAGATCATCAGCGTGGTCCAGAAACTGGAAGCCACCAGCGCCGCCGATCCCTGCTCCGACGCCAACATCGCGCTGATGCGCGAGCTGATGCTCACCTCCAGCCGCCTGCACGTGGTGGGTTACGTCGCCAACAACCG
This sequence comes from Hylemonella sp. GW821-FHT10B10, assembly GCF_059415585.1. NCBI lineage: Bacteria > Pseudomonadati > Pseudomonadota > Betaproteobacteria > Burkholderiales > Comamonadaceae > Hylemonella > Hylemonella sp. GW821-FHT10B10. Next base: position 7,164 of record NZ_JBWKNN010000002.1, read on the forward strand.
GCTGATGTGTTCGTCCCTGGGCCGGCACGACAAGGGACTGGACCTGGGGCCGCCCGATTTCCTGAGCATCTTCGGCTACTACGTGCGCAAGGACGTGAAGCTGCCCCTGAGCGCCACCAGCACCTTCCGCGTGAGCACGTCGGCCAAGAGCGGCTACGCCGCGTTTGCCCACGTCGAGCTTGCCTCCACCATGACGCTGGACGACCCGGACCTGGCCGTGGGCCTGGTGGGCCTGCGCAGCAAACAGCTGCTCTTCCAGCACGGCGTCTGGCAGCCGCAGTGGCTGAACAACCTGGGCCAGGACCTGCAGGCGATCTGGGTGGACCAGGATTACGTCGTGGCGATGAAACGCTCTGCGGCCTACAACTACGCCGCCTATGCGGCCATCCCGGTCAAGGTCATCGCCCAGCGAGGCCGGCAGCACATGCTGTGGATGCTGCCGATAGGCACCATCGCCGGCATCATCCTGGTGCTGTGCATCTACTTCGGGACCCTGCAGCAGATCGGCATGCCGGCCCAGTTGCGACACGGACTGAGGACCGGGGAACTCTTTCTGTTGTACCAACCCATCGTGGACCTGCGCGATGGCCACTGGGTGGGCGCCGAGGCACTGCTGCGCTGGCAACAACGTGACGGAACGATGGTGAGCCCCGACCTCTTCATCCCCATGGCCGAGCGACGTGGCATGGCCCAGGCCCTGACCGCCTACGTGTTGAAGACCTTCGCGCGCGACGCCTCGGCCCTGCTGTTGGCCCGCCCGGAGTTTTTCATCAGCCTGAACTTCGCGCCCGTCGATCTTGAAGACCCGGCCAATGTGGAACGGCTGGGCAGCACGGTGCGCGACATGGGCATACGCGCGGACAATGTGCACGTGGAGGCGACCGAGCGCGTGTTCATGAACGCAGAGACGGCCAAACACAATCTGCGCGACCTGCGCAAGATGGGCTTCCATGTGGCCATCGACGATTTCGGCACCGGTTACTCCAGCCTGTCCTACCTGACCTCGCTGGAGGTGGACTATCTGAAAATCGACAAGAGTTTTGTCAGCAGCATAGGCACGGGCTCGGCCACCTCGCACGTGGTGTTCCACATCATCGACATGGCCCGCTCACTGCATCTGCGCATGATTGCCGAAGGCGTGGAAACCCAGGCCCAGGCCGACTACCTGCGTGAACACGGCGTGCCCTACGCCCAGGGTTGGCTCTATGCCAGGCCCATGCCCATCAGCGCCCTGACCGAACAGCTGGCGACAAGGTCCGCCTGATTTCAGGCCTGCGCGGCCTGCATCATGCGCTGCAGCCGGGGCTTCACGTAAAAAGCCATGAAGAAACCGATCAGCACGCCTACGGGCAGGGAGCGGCTGAAGGCCGTCCACCAGTAGTGGCCCATGCCGCTGCCCCAGGGGCTGTTGATGAGGGTGACCGCGAGGGCCAGCACGCTTTCGATGGTGAAGGCCGTCAGCAGGGACACGATGATCTTTCGTGCGAAGCCGTGCATGGCGGGAAAGAGCCGGAGCACCAGGCGCTCCAGCGGGCCCAGGCTGGCCAGCACCAGGGGCAGGATGACCAGGCTGCTGCAGAAGCTGCGCAACCAGGTGGGAAGATAGGCCGCGCCAAAACCCACGTTGGCCCAGGTCATGAAGGCGCTGAGGACCAACGCCACCGAGGGCATGATGATCAGCGGGGGCAGGAGCTTGCGCAGGGTGCGCACCGGGGCGGCAGGAGGGGCGACGGGACGGGTGGTGTTCATGGCGGCCTGAATAGTTGACAATAGCAACATTGTAGCAGATGGTTGACTTTATCAACCTTCAACGACCATGAGCAAACCCAGCCGCCGCGACACCGATTCAGCCCTGGCCATCTTTCAGGCTTTCATGACCCTGTTCGGCAGCGTGCGGCAGGTGATGAAGGACCGCATGCAGGCGGACGACGGGCACGCCCTGGGCCCGGTGCACCTGCGCGCCCTCACCCTGTGCCAGCGTCACCCGGGCTGGACCCAGCAGCAGCTGGGCCAGGCCATGGGCCGGGACAAGGGGCAGATCACGCGGCTGATCCGCGAACTGGAGGAACAGGCCTGGCTGGCCCGCACCCCGGACGAGCAGGACCGCCGGGTCTGGCGCCTGAACGTGACACCTACCGGCGAGAAGGAGTGCGCGTGGTTCCTGGCCATCGAGGCCAGCCTGGCCACGGACCTGTTCGGCGGGCTCGGGACCCGTGAACGCGAGGCGTTGGAGCGCTTGATGAACGATCTGCGCGAGCGGATCAGGCCGGCAGCCGACGAGGCGTGAGCCTCAGAGGGAGCCGTATTGCGTGCCACCGGACGCGGGCTGGGACTCCAGAGGCACCAGGTCGGACTGGTACTCAAAATCCCCCAGGTGCAGGGGCGGCGGTTTGACGCCGCGGGCGATGGCCTGCTCGAAGGCGCGCATCTCCTCCGGGCTCACCGGTTCATGGCGGGAACCCGGTCGGCGCGCGAGTACCGGGGTCTGCACTTCAGGGGCAGGCGCTGGCGCGGCTTTGGGCACCACGGTCTTGCCCCCGTCGCCGGGCCGGGCGCCGCGCACGAAGCTGGTGATACCCGGGTGGAAGCGCCAGTAGATTGCATCGATGCGCACGCCGTATTGGGCGAAGGTGCGTTCGGTGAGGAATTTCTCCACCTCGTTCAGGCGCATCACCGTGCCGCCGCGTTTGGCGACAAAACCGGTGGCCACGTCCACGACCACCATGAAGCGGTGCTGCCGCTCGTCCAGGCCCACCGCCTTGAACTTGTACATGCCCGAGATGATTTCCAGCTGCAGCAGGTTTTCGCGCACGGACTGGTAGACCATCTCGCGGCGTACCTGCTTGCGTTCCTCCAGGTTCATGCGCCGCGGCCCGAGGTCCGTGATGGGATCCTCGCCGAAGGGCGTAGAGGGCGCCGCAGGGGGCTTCTGCTTGAAGAGACCGAACATGTTCAGGGCTGGGTTGTACACGAAACACAAAACCAGGGGCCAGAGCCCGTTCACGGTCTCCATGCCCTGGCGGTGTGCCGACGCTTATTCTTCCCTGATATCGGTCACCACCGCAGCACGATACACGTCTTTGCATACCCGGGCCAGGAAAGTTTGTTTCAAGTCATTTCGGGGCCGCCCCCCCAGGCCCGACGCCCCTATTGCACCAGTGCCACCGACTTCACCTGCACCCAGACCGCACGCCCCGGCTGCAGGCCCAGCGCATCCAGGGCCCGGCGCGTGATACGGGCCAGCAGCACCGAGGCCCCACAACGCACCCGCACCAGCACCTGCGAGGGGTGGGCATCGGGTGCGATGGATTCGAGGGTGCCGGGCAGATGGTTCTGGATGCTGGTGTGCTGGGGCTCCACGGTGGTCAGGCTCACGTCGCGGGCCAGCACCCGCAGGCGCACGGCCTGGCCCACGGGCACGCCACTGTCGCGCAGCCAGAGGCTGCCGCCGTCGAAGGCCACGCGCACCAGCTGCCAGTGCGCGTCGCGCTCGGCCACCTTGCCGCCGAGCAGGGCCCCGGCGTCTTCCCCCACCACCACGGGGCTGTCGATGGCCGAGAGCACCTCCTGCACAGGGCCTGAGGCCTTGACGCGGCCGCGTTCGAGCACCACCAGCTGGTCGGCCAGGCGCGCCAGTTCGTCGGCCGAGTGGGTGACATAGAGCATGGGGATGCGCAGTTCGTCGCGCAATCGCTCCAGCCAGGGCAGGATGTCCTGGCGCCGCGCCTGGTCCAGCGCGGCCATGGGTTCGTCCAGCAGCAGCACCTTGGGGGCGGTGGCCAGGGCCCGCGCGATGGCCACGCGCTGGCGCTCGCCACCCGAAAGCTGGTCGGTGCGACGGCGCAGCAGGTCACCTATGCCCAGCAATTGCACGGCGGTGTGCAGGGTGAGTTCGGCGCCGGGCGCGCGGGCGCGCTGCATGCCGTAGCGCAGATTGCCCTGCACATCCAGGTGATCGAACAGGCTGGCTTCCTGGAAGACATACCCCAGGGCGCGGCGGTGGGTGGGCAGGAAGAGGCGCTGCGCATCGTCCTGCCAGACCTCGCCCCCCACCACCACGCGTGCATGGTGGGCGCGCTCCAGACCGGCCACACAACGCAGCACGCTGGTCTTGCCCGAACCGGAGGCGCCGAACAGCACGGTGATGCCGCGCGCGGGCAGCGCCAGGTTGACGTGCAGATCGAAGTCGACCCGCGGCAGCGTGAGGCTGATCTGCAGCTCTTCAACGCTCATAGCAGCACCCGCGTGCTGCGCCGGCGCAGCAGGGCCAGGCTCAGCAGCACGGCAAAGGAGAAGATCACCATGCCGCCGGCCAGCCAGTGGGCCTGGGCGTATTCCATGGCTTCCACATGGCCGTAGATCTGTGTCGAGACCACCCGGGTCTGCCCCGGGATGTTGCCGCCGATCATGAGCACCACGCCGAACTCACCCACGGTGTGCGCAAAACTCAGGATGGCCGCGGTCAGAAAGCCGGCTCGCGCCTGCGGCAGGGCCACGGTGAAGAAGGCGTCCAGCGGGCGGGCACGCAGGGTGGCCGCCACTTCCAGCGGGCGGCTGCCCAGGGACTCGAAGGCGTGTTGCAGGGGCTGCACCGCGAAGGGCAGCGAGTAGATGATGGAGCCGATCAGCAGGCCCGTGAAGGTGAAGGACAGCAGGCCCCAGCCCAGGGCTTGCGTGAGCTGGCCCAGCGGCCCCTGCGGGCCCATGGCCACCAGCAGGTAGAAACCCAGCACCGAGGGCGGCAGCACCAGCGGCAGCGTGACCAGGGCGCTGACGGGCGCACGCCAGCGTGACCGCGTCTGCGCCAGCCACCAGGCCAGCGGCGTGGCCAGCAGCAGCAGGAGCACGGTGGTGAGCGCGGCCAGCTCCAGGGTGAGCCAGACGGCCTGCAGGGCTTGGGAACTGAGGGGCATCTCCGGGCTACAGACCAGGGCCTGTCACGCTATTTCTGCACATCCTGGAGATCGTAGCCGTAAGAGCGGACGATGGCACGCGCCTTCTCGCCGCGCAGGTACTGCAGCAGGGCGGCAGCGGCCGGGTTGTCCTTGCCCTTGGCGAGCAGCAGCGCATCCTGCCGGATGGGCGTGTGCAGGTCGGCCGGCACCAGCCAGGCCGAGCCCTGCAGACGGCCGTCGGCCAGCACCTGTGAGTAGGCGACAAAACCCAGCGGCGCGTTTTCCGTGGCGACGTATTGGTAGGCCTGCGCGATGTTCTCGCCCTGCACGAACTTCGGCCGCAGCGCTTCCAGCAGGCCCAGCCGGGTCAATGTCTCGATGGCGGCCAGGCCGTAGGGGGCCAGCCTGGGGTCGGCCAGGGCGAGCTTGTCGAATTTGCCGGCCTTCAGCACCTCGCCCTTGTCGTCCACCAGGCCGGGCTGCCTGCTCCACAACACGAGGCGGCCAATGGCGTAGGTGAAACGCGTGCCGGCCACGCCCTGCCCCTCCTGTTCCAGCCTGGCCGGCGTTTCGTCATCGGCCGCCAGCAGCACCTGGAAGGGTGCGCCATTCCTGATCTGCGCGTGGAAGCGCCCCGTGGAACCGAAGGCCAGCACGGCCCTGTGGCCGGTGTCGGCCTCGAACAGGGGGGCGATCTTCTGCATGGGTGCGGTGAAGTTGGCCGCCACCGCGACAGACACTTCGGCGGCCTGCGCCGCAGACGAAAGACAGACCAGGGAAAGAACCCAACCCAAGCGTTTCATGCAAGACCTCGCTATTCAGAAAATGAATAGCGAAACTGTAGCATGAAGTCTGCTACGCTATTCACACCATGAATAGCGAAACCACCGCATGAACCGCAAGACATTGCCTCTGGCCGAGGTGCTGGGTTTCGAGGCCAGCGACAAGCGCATCGACATCCTGCGCCGCATCGGGCAGGCGGGCTCCATCTCGGAAGCGGCGCGCGGCGCGGGTGTGAGTTACAAGGCGGCCTGGCAGGCGCTGGAGACATTGGCCAACCTGGCCGGCACCCCGCTGGTGGAAAAGGCCGTGGGCGGCAGTGGCGGTGGCGGCGCGGCGCTGACCCCTGCCGGCCAGCGCGTGCTGGAGGCGGCCGAGGTGCTGGCCCGTGCACGGCAACAGGTGCTGGCGCAGCTCGGCACCGGTGCGGCTGGCACACCGGGGCGCGCCGCCCTGTCCCTGCGCACCAGCATGCGCAACCAGTTTCCCTGCACGGTCGGCGTGATCAAACCGCTGCAGGGGCTGGTGCGCGTACAGCTGCTGCTGGCCGACGGCGCCATGCTCCATGCCCGCATCACGCGCGAGAGCGTGCAGCTGCTGGGCCTGCAGGCCGGCCTGCAGGTGCTGGCCCTGTGCAAGGCCACGGCGGTGCAGGTGGCGCAGCGCATCGCGCCCTCCCCCACGCGCAACGTATTGCAGGGGGTGGTGACCCGCGCCTCGCGCGCGGCCGCGGGCGGCGAGGTCGGCCTGCGCCTGGGCAGTGGTGTGCAGTTGGTGGGTTTTGCCGCGGCCGGCCATGGCCTGAAAGCAGGGCAGGCCGCGATGGCCGCGGTGGACGAAGCCGGCGTGGTGATGGCCGCGGCGGGTTGACGCGCCCGGGCCCTCCCGGCCTCAATGCCTGTGACGGTGGTGGATGTCCGGGTAGTGGGGATGCTTGTGCGTTACCGCGGGGTGCTGGTGCCAGTGCGCGTGCGGCTCTTGGCCATCCCAGGCAAAGTCGTGCGGGTGCTGGTGGTGGGCATCGTGCGCATGGGGATGGGCGTGGGCCAAGGGCTCATGGCTGTGCTCGTGTTCGTGGCGCTCCGTCAGATGCAGGTAGACGCCCTGGGCCATCAGCGCTGCCGCCAGCCAGAACGCACCATTCGCCGACTCGCCCAGCAAGACAAAGGACAGGGCCGCACCGATGAAAGGCGCGGTGGCAAAGTAGGCCCCGGTACGCGCCGTGCCCAGGCCGCGCAGCGCCAGCACAAAGAGCGCGAGGCTGCAGCCATAACCCAGCAGACCGACCGCGAGCATGGCAGCGCCGGCCCCCACACCCGGCAAGGCGGCTCCCAGCAACCAGGCCAGCAGCACATTGACGGTACCGGCGATCAGACCCTTGCCGCCGGCAATGAACAGGGCGTCGGATGCGGCTACCCGGCGCGTGAGGTTGTTGTCGATGGCCCAGCACAGGCAGGCCAGCGCGATCAGCAGGGGCCCGGTCCAGTGGGTCCAGCCGGCCTGGGTCCCAGGCCAGGACAGGACGATGCCGCCTGCCACGATGGCCAGCATGCCCAGCACGATACGGCGGTCCGCGCCTTCCTTGAAGACCATCCAGGCCAGCGCGGCAGTGAGCACGGCCTCGAGGTTGAGCAGCAACGAGGCAATGGAGGCGCTGGTCTGGGTCAGGCCGGACAACAAGGCCACCGGCCCCAGCACACCGCCAAAGAAGATGGCACCCAGGAGCCAGGGCCATTCGCCCGCGCCCAGACCCGAGGCCAGCCAGGCACGGTCACGCAGCAACCGCACCAGCGCCAGCCCGACCCCGCTGCCCAGATAAAGCAGGCCCCCCAGCAGGAGCGGCGAGACCTCACCCAGCAGCAGCTTGGCCAGGGGTGTGCTGGCGCCAAACAGCGCAGCCGCCAGCAGGGCGTAGCCTATGTTGCGGTTCATTCCCCGATTCTGAAGCAAACACGGGCGAGGAACGCACTCACATGGGAGGTGGTGGCCCTGCTCAGCCTGCGATGCGCCGCACCAGCTGGCCGACTTTCGCCAGGGTCTCTTCCTTGACCTGGCTGCTGGCCGGGCTGTCGGCCAGGTAGGCCGTGACCAGCACCGGCGCGCGCTGCGGCGGCCAGACGATGGCGATGTCGTTGGCATCGGTCTTGTTGGTGCCGGTCTTGTCACCGATACGCCAGTCTGCCGGCAGGCCGGCCTTCAGGCGCTGCCCACCCGTGGTGTTGGCGCCCAGCCATTGCAGCAGCAGGCTGCGCGACGACACAGAAAGCGCCTCCCCCACCAGCAGCTTGTGCAGGGTGCCGAGCATGGCACGCGGTGTGGTCGTGTCCATCAAGCCATCGGGCGTGGGCATGTTGAGCCCGGGTTCGGTCCGGTCCAGCCGGGTGATGCCGTCGCCGAGTTGGCGTGCATAGGCGGTCAAGGCGGCCGGGCCGCCGTAGCTGGACAGGATGAGATTGGCCGCTGTGTTGTCGCTGGTGGTGATGGTGGCCTCGCACAACTGCGCCAGACTCATGCTGCCCTTGTCGACATGCTGCTGCGTGACGGGCGACCAGGGGATGAGATCCCGCACGGCATAGGCCATGCGCCGCTGCAGCGACTCCCGTCCTGCGTCCACCCGGTGCAGCACCAGTGCACTGGCCAGCAGCTTGAAGGAGCTCAGCATCATGAAGCGTTCATCAGCGCGGTAACCGTGGGTCTGCCCCGTCGCGGTATCCAGGATGGCCACGCCCAGACGCCCCTGGGCGGCGGCTTCCAGTTCACCCAGATAAGTCTGTATGGACGGTCCCGGTGCCGGCGCGGCCAGCAGGCTCTGCGCCCCGGCGATGGAAGCACCCACCAGGCCGAGACCGGTGGCGGCAAATTGCCGTCTTGAAAACATGTCGATGTTCCTGCAGGAAAAGGAGGAACTATAAAGTTCCCCGCATCGCGGCACGCCCCCCCCGCGAGGAGGTATTCAGAACACCAGGGTGCGCCAGGCCGGGTCGGCGGCGCGGCCCATGAACTGCACCGAACCACCGATGCCGCTGCACAGGGGAATGAGCTGCCCGCGTGTGAGGCCGGCCGCATGCAGGGCCTGGCCGCAGGCGTAGAGGCCGATGCCGAGCTCCTGCATCTGGGCCAGGTAGTCGGCCAGGACGCGCTGCTCGGGCCCGAAACCCACGGGCGTGGCGCCCGCCTGGGGCGTGAGCAGCTGCACGCTTTGCGCGGTGAAGTAGATCTCCACGTCCAGGTCCATCACGGCGGCGGCCTGGGCCAGCACGAAAGGTGTGGCCAGGCGTTGCGGTGCCGAGAGATCGGCCGACCAGAGCAGAAGCGCGACGGAACGCACGGTGTCGCTCATGCGTGCTCCCTGGAACAATCCCTGGTCTCCAGAACCTGCCGCTGTACCCACATACCACGCTCCAGCCTGTTGTTGAACCGGCCAGAATACCTGAAGCTCAATGAGTACACACAGCGCCCGGTGTCAGCAGGCGGCACAGGCCTCCAGCGCGCGCTGGCTCTGCTCGCGCGTCTGCTCCATCAGGTAGTCCAGGAAGACGCGGCTGCGCTGGGGGATGAATTTGCGGCTCGGCAGTGCCGCATACATGGAGAGCCGTCCGGTGATCCAGGGCGAGAGCACACGCACGAGGTCACCGCGCGTGATGGACGCTGCCACCAGTTCCATCGTGACCGAGGTGATGCCCGTGCCGTCCAGGGCGGCGCGCAGCAGCGTGTCGGTGTGATTGGCCACCAGCACGGGCTTGACTTCAACTTCCTCGGTCAGGCCGGGCTGGCCCTCGGGCCACATGCGCCACTGGCGGTAGCGGCCGTTCTGCGTCTTGTGGCGCAGGCAATCGTGCCGCGCGAGATCGGCCGGGGTCTGCGGCAAGCCGCGACGCTGTACATAGGCGGGGGAGGCAACCAGGATGGCGTCGGACTCGATGACCTTGCGCGCCACCAGATCGGCGTTGAAGCTTTCATCGGCCGGCACCAGCGTGATGTCGAAGTCCTCGACCGCCGGGTCGCGCACGGTCTCGACCTCCATGTCGATCTGGATGTTCGGATAGCGCTCGCGAAAGCCCGCCAGCAGGGGCGCGATCACATAGCTGGCCAGCACGGGCGGCGCATGCAGACGCAACAAGCCACCGAGCTCACGGGTGTGGGCGCCGACGATCTCGTCCGCTTCCTCGACGTCCTGCAGGATGTTGCGCACACGGTTCAGATAAAGCTGGCCCGCGTCGGTGAGCGCCAGACGGCGGGTCGAACGCTGCAGCAGCCGGGAACCCAGGTGTTCCTCCAGATCGGCCACAAGGCGGGTCACAACGGGGGCGGACATGTCCAGCACACGGGCGGCGGCGGCAAAACTGCCTTCGTCGACAACGCGCTGGAACACCCGCATGGAAAGCAGACGGTCCATGGGAGCTTTCGGAATTTCAACCCCTCGATTATTTCTATTTTAGAAATACCACATGACCATCCAGACCATTTATCTATTGATTCCGAAATCTTACAGTTCATCCCATCGATGCAGCAAACGCCAAACGCAAGCGCACCGACGGGATCCCGGCCCGGCCCACACGGCCAGACAGGGATCAGTTATCTCGTTTTTTGGAAAGTATTGACATCATGAACCGCACTACCGTCTCCATCCTGGCTCTCTCTGTGGCCGCCCTGTCCGCCGGCCAAGTCCTGGCCGAAGAATCCGCTGGCAAGACCCGCGCTGAAGTCAAGGCCGAACTGGTCCAGGCCCAGCGCACCGGCGACATCGCCACCGACAGCGAAAGCTTCGGCGGCGGCCGCAAGCTGAACGAAGTCCTGCCGGGCAACTACCCCGCCAAGTTCCAGGGCGCAGGCAAGACCCGCGAGCAAGTCCAGGCCGAGCTGGCCGAAGCCATCCGCACCGGCGACATCGCCCCGCACTACCCCGACAACCGCGGCCGCAAGATGAACGAGATCGTTCCGGGCAACTACCCCGCCAAGGCCAAGGTGGCCGGCAAGACCCGTGAGCAAGTTCAGGCCGAATTGATCGAAGCCCAGCGCAGCGGCGACATCGCCACCGACAGCGAAAGCTTCGGCGGCGGCAAGAAGCTGAGCGAAGTGCTGCCGGGCAAGTATTCCCGCAAGTCCTGATCCCCGCAGGGATCCCGCAGCGGCCGACCCGACCGCTGTACTGACAAAGGCCGCCCACAAGGCGGCCTTTGTCGTTTGAGAGGGTCAGGCGGCTGTCTGTACCCGGTTGCGTCCGCCCTGCTTGGCGGCGTACAGCGCCTGGTCGGCGCGCTGCACCAGGGCCGCAGCCGACACCGCGGCGTCTCCCTCACCCGCGCCCGGCAGCAGGGCCGCGCCGATGGACACGGTGATGCGCAGCGGCTCGGCCACCTGCACCGGCATGCTCTGGGCCGCGATGACACGGCGGATGCGCTCGGCGATCTCGAGCGCAGCGGGCATGGGCGTGGCCGGCAGGAGCATCACGAATTCCTCGCCGCCGTAGCGGGCCACCACGTCGCTGCCACGCAGCTGCGCACGGATCAGGCGGGCCACGTAACGCAGCACGGCATCACCGGCGGGGTGGCCGTGCGTGTCGTTGATGCGTTTGAAATGGTCGACGTCCAGCAGCAGGCAGACCAGAGGCAGTTTGCTGCGGCGCGCGCCCTGCACCTCTTCCAGACAGCGTGATTCGAAGTAACGGCGGTTGTGCACGCCGGTCAGGCCGTCGGTCAGGCCGGCCAGCTTGAGGCGCTCGGTGGCCAGGGCGCTGTCCAGGCAGACGGCCACCAGGGCGGCCAGGCGTTCCAGGAAATCGGTGCTGCTGTGCGCCGCGAAACGCGCGGCGTCACGGCTACCCAGGTTGAGACTGCCTATGAAAGCGCCACGGTGCACCAGGGGCAACAGGGCCACCGTGGACAGGGGTGCACCCTGCCCTTCGAACAGGAAGTCATGCGCCTCGGTGGGTGCACCCAGCCAGGGCCGTGTGCCCCCGGCATAAAGCTGCTGCAGGGGCTGATCGCTGTGCAACAGAAGCAGATGAGCGGGCTGGGCAGCGCCGCCCTCGCCCAGGATGCGCGCGGCCTCGTACTGCGCGTCTACCAGGGCCAGGGTGACGCAGTCGAGTTCGAACAGCGCGGGGTAGTCGTTCAGCAGGGTGGACAGCAAGTCGGCCAGGGAGGAGGCACCGATGACCTTGCGCTCGAGCTGGTCGAATCGGCGCAGCTTGTCCTGGTTGAGGCGAGCCTCGGTGATGAGGTCGTCGAGCTGCTCGCGCAGACGCCGGTTCTCGGCCTGTAGCAGCGCCACCGACAGGCGCGGGCTGGCGAGGGCCGCCGCACTCCCTTGCTCCTTCTTGTTCATGCCCCGATGTTAACGCGGCACTGTGTCAGGACATGCCATGTTCATGCGCCGACCTGCTGGTCGGGCAGCAGGGCGATGCCTTGCGCGATGGCTGCGCGGTAGGTGCTGGGCGCCTGGCCCGCGAGCTTGGTGAAGAAGCGGCTGAAGTAGGCCGGGTCCTCGTAGCCGAGTTCGTGGGCCACCTCGACCACGCTGGCCGGCGTGTAGGCCAGCAGGCGACGCGCCTCCAGCAGCACGCGCTCGTGTGCCAGGTCCAACGCGCTGCTGCCGGTGGTGAGGCGACACACGCGGCTCAGGTGGTCGGCCGTGACCTTGAGTGCGCCGGCGTAGAAGCTGATGGGCTTGTGCTTGCGGAAATGCAGCTCGAGCAGGCTGCGGTAGCGCTGCACCAGGGCGTCGCGCAGGGCTTCGCTGCGCAGCGCGGCGCGGGTGCCGGCCTCAAGCCGCAGAAACCACAGCCCCAGCAGCGCTGCGTGGCTGCGCAGTGCCTCGGCGCGTCCGGGGCGGCTGCGCTCGAACTCGGCGCCCAGGCGCTGGAACAGGGCCTCGCATTCCTGGCGGTCTTCATCGCCAAAGTCCTGCATCGGCACCAGTACAGGCTGGTCCAGGCGCGGCAGCAGGGCCGGGTTGCTCGCCAGCGAGGCGCGCAAGGCGCTGCTGGGCAAGGTGATCTGATAGCCCACGCTGTCACGCTGGTAGGTGAAGCCGTGCACCACGCCCGGGGTGACCATCAGCGCCAGGGGAGCCTGCAAATCCAGCTGCACACCGTCCAGCGTGGCCTGCATGCCACCGCGCACCAGCAGCTGGAACTGGTGCAGACCTTCGTGGCGGTGGGCCGGAATCGTCCATTGGTGCAGTTTGCCGCGCACCTTGATCGGTTCGTAGTGCAACACGTCGTCCGGCTGGTCGTGCCGGACTTCGCGAAACGGGATCATCAGCAGGGGGGCGGCGGGTTTCATGGACGTGCGGCTGCAGGCAGGGCGAGAACGGATGCCGGAAATGTACAGGCCTGCCGCCCTTTCGTCCATGTCCAGAACGGGGTAGCCGACGTATCGTAGGAACCAGACCGGAAACACCGGCACCTTAGGAGACAAGACATGACCCTGAACCGTCGTTCCCTGCTGCAGCGCAGTGCCGCCAGCGCCCTGGCCTCGACCCTGGGCCTGCCCGCACTGGCCCAGTCCACGGGCAACGCCTTCATCATCTCGGGCTTCCCCGCCGGAGGCATGGGGGACTTCGTCGCGCGCCCGCTGGCTGAAAAGCTGCGCGGCAAGTACGCGGCCAATCTGCTGGTGGAAAGCAGGGTCGGCGCGGGCGGGCGCATTGCGGTGGAGTATGTGAAACGCGCCGCGCCCGACGGTCTGACCATCCTGCAGATCCCCAGCGCGCCCATGGTGCTTTACCCCAACGTCTACAAGAAGCTCAACTACAACCCGGTGAGTGACTTCATTCCGGTCAGCACCACGGTGACCTACGAGTTCTCCATCACCGCGGGCCCGGGCCTGCCAGCCGAAGTGAAGACCCTGGCCGATTACCTGAAGTGGGGCAAGGCCAACCCCAAGCTGGCCAACTACGGCGTGCCCGCCGCCGGCTCGGCCCTGCACTTCGTGGGCATGATGCTGGCCCGTGCCTCGGGTGTGGAACTCGCCAGCGTGGCCTACCGCGGCGGCGCGCCCCTGCTGCAGGACGTGATGGGCGGGCAGATTCCGATTTCCATCAATGTGATCGGGGAAGTGGCGCCCCACATCCGCGCGGGCAAGTTGCGGTCGCTGGCCGTGACAGGGCCCGCGCGCTCGGCCTTCCTGCCCGATGTGCCCAACCTTGTCGAGCTGGGCTACCCAGACATCGTGGCTCGCGAGTGGCTGGGCTGGTTCGTGCCGGCCAGGACGCCGATGGAAACCGTGAACAAGCTCGGCGCGCTGGTGCGGGCCAGCCTGAAAGACCCGGAGTTCGTCGAAGCGCTGGCGAAGAACTCCCTGCAGCCCCTGCTGCTCACGCCGGAAGAATTCGCCAGCCAGATGCGCGCGGACCTGGACCGCTGGGCCGTCATCGCCAAGACCACCGGCTTCACCGCCGAGGAGTGAACCCTTGACCATTACCCTGACAGGCGCGCAAGCGCTGGTGCGCGTACTGGCTGCCGAACAGGTGCCTTACGCCTTCGGGATCGTGGGCGGCAAGCTGGCGCCCCTGCTGCACGCGATCTCCCTGGAGCAAAGCATCCGCTACGTCGGTGTACGTCACGAAGCGGCCGGCCCCATGATGGCCGCCGCGGTGCATGCGGGTTCGGGCCGCATGGCCGTGGCCGTGGGCGAGATGGGGCCTGGCGGGCTCAACCTGGCCTCGGGCATGGGTGTGGCCTACAACAACAACCTGCCCCTGCTGGCCATCACGACCAACCAGCACCGCGCAGCGTCGTACCCGCACAGCGGCATGTTCATGGACCTGGACACCCAGGCCGTGCTCGCGCCGTTGACCAAGTGGAACGCCGTGGTGCAGGACCCGCGGCGCATCCCTGAACTCGCGCGCCGGGCTTTCCGTGAAGCCCTGGGTGGACGGCCCGGGCCGGTACACCTGGACATCCCGCAGGACGTGCTGAGCGCGCGCTGCAGTTTTGCCGACGACGAATTCGATCTCGCGCCCGGGCGCTACCGCGCCACCGTGGCCTCACGCCCGGCGGCTGAGACGGTGCGTGCGGCGGCGCAGTTGCTGCGCAGCGCTCAACGTCCGCTCGTCGTGGCCGGTGGCGGCGTGGTCCACAGCGGCGCGGCGCAGGCGGTGCGCAGCATCGCCGCCCTGCTGGGTGCGCCTGTGGTGCCCACGCAGATGGCCCTGGGCGTGGTACCGAGCCGCAGCTCCCATTTCATCGGCCACGGCGGCCTGATCGCAGGCGATGCCGTCAAGCAGGCTTTCGAGCAGGCCGACGTGGTGCTGTCCATCGGCTGCCGCTACTCGTCCTGGATGTGGGACGAACGCGGTCCGCTGGCACGACGTACGCACCAGGTGATCAGCATCAATACCGACCCCGGCGCCCTGGGCGGGCCGGTGCTGCATGAGGTGGCCATGCTGGCCGATGCCGGCCTGGCCCTGCAGGACCTGCAGGCCGAACTGGGTGCTCAACCCAAACTCGCAGTCGATGCGGCCTGGCTGCCGAAGATGCGCGCCGTGCGCGCGCAGTACGAAGCCGGGCTCGCCACCATGGCGCGCGAAACCGAAACGCCCATGCACCCCGCAGCACTGGCCACCGAACTGGCCCGGGCCCTGCCCGTGGACGCGCTGGCGGTCTATGACGGCGGCCACACCACCTTCTGGAGCAATGACCTGACGCCCGTGCACGAGGTGCGCACGCGCTTTCACGAACCCGGCATGAGCCACCTGGGTTTCGGCCTGCCTTATGCGCTGGCCCTCAAGCTGCAGTCACCGCAGCGTTTGGTGCTCAACATCACGGGGGACGGCTCCTTCGGCTTCACGCTGAACGAACTCGACACGGCGCGTCGTTATGGCCTGCCGGTGATCAACGTGATCCACAACAACGCGGCCTGGGGCATCATCCGCTCGGGCCAGAAGAAGCAACTCGACTTCGAACTCGGCACCAGCCTGGAAGGCACGGACTACGCTGCGGTCGCGCGCGGTTTCGGATGCCACGGTGAAGTCGTCAAGCGCCCCGAAGATGTGGGCCCAGCCCTGGCCCGAGCCGTGGCTTCGGGCCTGCCCGCGGTGCTGGACTGCCACACGCGTTTCCTGCCGCACCCGGCCACCGGCATGTTCGGCAGCATGAATCGTTTTGGGTTTGACGCGCTGACGCGTGACACGCCATAACGCCGTACATCGCCCACCCGAGAGCTGATGTCTGGCTGTCCCACCGGCGAAGGATAGGCAAATCGACCCCGTGCCGGGGATCGGCCGGATGCTAGGTTGGATGGCCCTTGGGGGGATATACCGGGGTGCCTGTGTTCCCTAGAATCTACAGAGCCATTCAATCAAGCGAGGATTGAATGTGGCACGCGCTTGGTTCAAACGTCAGGCATCAAAAAACACGCCACGCCACTCTGGAGTCACCCATGAAGATCACCGTCTCAACAGTTGTTGCCGCTCCGATGCACGAGGTGTGGCACGCCTACACGTCGCCTGAAGACATCAAAATCTGGAACACGGCGTCCCCTGACTGGCACACAACGGTGGCCTTTGTCGATCTTCGTCCTGGGGGCAAGTTCTCGTCGCGCATGGAAGCCAAGGATGGCTCGTTCGGTTTCGACTTCGCCGGGGTGTACACCAGGATCGTGCCGCACCAGCTGATCGAATACGCCTTCGGGGACCGGGTCGGCACGGTCGAGTTCAGCAACGGATCGGCTGGAGTGACCGTGAAAGTGACCTTCGACAGTGAACCGACGCACAGCGAGGACCAGCAACGCACCGGGTGGCAAGCCATCCTCGATAGCTTCTCTCGCCATGTGGCGGGCAAGCTGGCGTCCAAGTGAACACTCGGCCGAATGGGACCTGGTCCCTCGCTCGGGCGTAGCGCGAACGACAGACCCACAGGGCCGACGTTGCTGCCTACCCGGCTCGAACGCCGGGTGTGCGCTGCGGGTCGACAGCATTTGCTGGCCCGCCCCATGAGTGAGCGGCGGAAAAAAAGCCCCGACCTGCGGGGCTTTTTCATTGGAGACGTTTGAGTCCTAGTGCGCGTAACGCAACACCAGGCTGGCCGCGCCCAGGGCCTTACCCTTGAGCGCTTCCATCAGCTCAGCCTTGCTCAGGCCAGGCGGCAGCGCGTCGGGTGCCAGCGAGGTAGCGATCAAGGTGTAGACGTAGTGCTGGGGTGCGTTGCCGCGCGGCGGGCAGGGACCCAGGTAGGCCATGCCGAGCGTGTTCTTGCCCATCACCAGCTTGCTGCCGGGCGCGCTGCCCTCGCCTTCGGCCAGACCCGTCACGTCGGCCGCGATGCCGTAGGCCGTCCAGTGGTTCACGCCCAGGCCGCCGCGCCCGGCCTGGTCGTCCATCACGATGGCAAAGCTGCGCGTGCCTGCAGGGGCGCGCACCCAGCTCAATGCCGGCGCGATATTCTCACCCGCGCAGTTAGGGTTGGCCGGGTTCTTGCCCGCGTAGGGTTGCGTGAGCATGGCGTTGTCCAGGCGGCCGGGCGAGACCAGGTTGAAGCCGCTGGCGCTGTAGGGCGAGGGACTGGACAGGCCGGCGCAGGCGCCGAGCAGACCGGCCGCGACCAGCAGCAGACCGACCTTGAAGCTGCGATGCAGGCTATTCATGGCGGCCTCGCTCATTCCGGCAGCAGGCCGATTTCCTGCGCGGCGCTGGTCCAGCGCTGGTGCTCCAGGTTCAGGAAGGCACCCGTCTGCTCGGGCGCACCCATGGACTCGGCGATGGGGCCGATGGTGGCCATGCGCTGCGCGATGTCGGCGTCAGCCAACAAGGTGTTGATCTCCTTGTTCATGCGCTGGACGATGGCCGCCGGTGTGCCCGCAGGCGCGACCACTGCAAACCAGCCCACCATTTCGAAACCGGGCAGCAGTTCGGACAGGGCCGGCACCTGCTCCCAGCCGGCCACGCGCTTGCCTGCCGTGACGGCGAGGTAACGCAGACGGCCCTGGCGCACCAGGGCGGCCGTGGAAGCCACATCGGCCACGGCCACGTCGGCATGTCCGCCGATCAGGTTCTGCACCGCCACACCCACCGAGGCATAACCCACCAGGTTGCCTTCCATCTTGGTACGCGCATTGATGACGCGGGCGATGATGCCACCGAAGGTGCGCGGCCCTTCATTGGCGACCGACAGCTTGCCGGGATCGGCCTTGGAGCGGGCGATCAGGTCCTGCATGGAGGTGATGGGCGACTCGGCCTTCACGACGACGGCAAAGGGGCTCTTGGCGATGAAGGCCACAGGCACAAAGTCTTTCTCCGGGTCATAGGGCATGGTCTTGAACAGGTACTTGTTCGTGACCAGGGCCGCCGTGGTGGCGAAGTAGAAGCTGTAACCATCGGCCGGCGAGCGTGCGGCGGTCTGCGCGCCGATGATGTTCTGCCCACCGGGCTTGTTCTCGATGACGATGGCCTGGCCCAGCCCCTTGGCCAGGCGGTCGCCCAGCAGGCGGGCCACGTTGTCGGGACCCGAGCCCGGAGGCTGCGAGAGGATGAACTTGATGGGCTTGTCGGGCCAGGCACCGCCCTGGGCCCAGGCGGCGGGAACGGCCGTGACCAGCAGGCTGGCCTGGATGAAGTGTCTGCGTTGCATGTCTGTCTCCTCGTTGGGTTGTCGTTGTTGAATCTTGGGTATGTCAGAAAGCAGCGAGCGACGCAAGCTGTGCTGCAAGTTGCTGTGCGTCGGACGCCACGCCGTAGACGTAGTGGTCAGGCCGCACCAGGGCGGCGCTACAGCCCTGGCGCTCGAACCAGCGGGCCAGCACGCCTTCGGTCTCGGTGCAGCCGGGGGTGCCGAGCTGAACGACGGTCAGGCCGGGCCGCGCCTGCACACGCGCCTGCTGCAACAAGGCTGCATCGGCGTGGCGATCCAGCACCAGCAGCCAGCCGCTGCCCAGCACATCGTCCATGCGTTTGGGTTCGCCCGCTCCCGCCTGCAACCAAGGCTGCGGGAAGATGGTGCCGCGTGCGGCATGCGTTTGAGCCGCCAGCAGGCCGGCGCGCAGCGCGGGCTGCACGTCCTGGCGCGGCGTGGGCTGCACAACGCCACCGCAGTCGGCCAGCAGTTTCGCGTCACGCTCACGGGCGCGCACCGGGTCGCGCTCGCAGATGATCTGGCCTATGCCCTTGATGCGGGTGGTGAGGTCGATGACGTGGGCCTTGCGTTCGGGGCCGTAGCTGTCGAGCAGGCGCTCTGGCGCACCGGCCTGCAAGACGGCTTGCAGCTTCCAGCAAAGGTTGGCCACGTCGCGCACGCCCTGGCACATGCCCTGGCCCAGGAAAGGCGGCTGCTGGTGGGCGGCGTCGCCCGCCACGAAGACACGGCCCTTGCGCCATTCGGCGGCCACCAGGGCGTGGAAACGGTAGCTGGCCTGACGCCAGAGCGTGGCGTCGGCCGGCGTGAGCCAGGGAGCCAGCAGCTTCCAGGTGCCCTCCGCGGTGGCAACCTGTTTGGGGTCTTCGCCGGGGTTGATGGAAATTTCCCAGCGGCGATGATTGCCGGGGCAGATCAGGTAGGTGCTGGGGCGCTCGGGGTTGCAGTACTGCACGCTGGTTGTGGGCAGCTTGGCCAGGCCTTGTTCGTTGACCAGCACGTCCACAACGAGCCAGGGCTCATCGAAGTCCAGGTCTTCGAGTGTGATGCCGATCTGGCTGCGCACGGTGCTCGACGCGCCGTCACAGGCGATCACGTAGCGCGCCTGCACGGTGGAGGTCTTGCCGTCGTCGCCTTCGAGCGTGAGCGTCGCCAGCCTGGCGTCCTGCGTGATCTGCGTCAGCGTCTGGCCCAGGGCCACGGTGACCGAGGGAAAGGACACCGCGTGTTCGCGCAGGATGCGCTCGGCCGGCGGCTGGGTGAACACGACCGAAGGCGTGTGACCCAGCGGGTAAGGCGGCGCCACGGTGGACATGCGCTTGATGATCTGGCCGTCCACGCCGAAATAGACCGAATCGGTGAAGGGCTCGAGGTAAGGCTTGATCTTCTTGGCCACGCCCATTTGCTGGAAGAGACGGATGATCTCGTGGTCCAGCGCGATGGCGCGGGGTTTGTCGTAGACCTCGTGCAGCTTGTCGCACACAAAAGTGCGGATGCCCTGCGCGCCCAGCAGGCCCGCAGCGACCGCGCCCGACGGGCCGAAGCCAACGATGGCAACGTCAAAAGGCGTTGCCGCTTTCACGCTCCCCATGCTCAGACCTCGTTCTCGATGGTGTTGCGCAGCACGCCGATGTTCTCGATCTCGATCTCGACCACGTCGTCATGTTTCATCCAGACCGGGGGCGTGCGGGCCTGGCCCACGCCGGCTGGCGTGCCCATGACGATGACGTCACCCGGCTCCAGCGTCATGCACTCGGTGAGCAGCTGGATGGTTTCGGCAACGCCCCAGATCATGTCGCGGGTGTTCGCGTCCTGCATGATCTGGCCGTTCAGGCGTGCCTGGATACGCAGATCGGTGGCGCCCGCAGGCAGCTCGTCGGCGGTGACCAGCACGGGGCCAAAGGGGCCGGTGCGGTCGAAATTCTTGCCTATGCTCCATTGCGGCGTCTTCTTCTGGTAGTCACGCACGGAGATGTCGTTGAACACGGAATAGCCAAAGACCGCGTCGAGTGCGTTGTCCATGGTGCAGTGCTTCACCGTCTTGCCGATCACCACGGCCAGCTCGGCCTCCCAGTCCAGGCGCTCGGACACCCTGGGGCGCAGGGCCTTGGCATTGGGCGCGAGCAGCGAAGATGCGCAGCGCAGGAAGAACCAGGGGTAGACCGGCTTCTCACGCCCGCCCTCCTTGGCGTGGTCGTAATAGTTCAGGCCCAGGCAGACTATCTTGCCGGGCTCGGGCAGCACCGGAGCCAGTTGCACACTGGCGAGGGGCAGCCGCGGTGCATTGGACGCGATGGCAGCCTTGGCGGCGCCAGCCAGGTCCTGGCCCAGGCGCAGTGCGGTGCGCAGGTCGGCGCTGATCTGAGGCTGGGCCTTGTTGAGGTCGATGACCTCATTGCCAACGACGACACCGAGGCGTTGCTCCTTGCCCAGGGTGTAAGTGGTGAAACGCATGAAAACTCCTAGCGATATCTAAAGAAAAAATCAGGAAACGAAAACGATGGCCTTTTGCGCCTGCTTGAGGCGTGCACTGGGCGGTTGCGAGATGCCCCACTGGTCCACGCGGCCGGGCGGCCAGGTCCAGTCGGAGGGCTGACCGGCCTGGTAGCTGTCGTCCACCTGCTCGACTTCGGCCGTGTACTCGATGACCACGTCGAAGGGCCCGACGAAGTAGTTGAAGGCGTTGTCGCCGGGGCCATGACGGCCAGGGCCCCACTCGATGCCGTAGCCCGCGTCGCGCATGCGGCCACCACCGCGCATGACCGACTCCAGATCCGGCATGAGGAAGGCGATGTGATTGAGCGCGTCGTTGTCGGTATCCCCCAGTGCGATGCTGTGGTGGTCGCTGTTACAGCGCATGAAGGCCATGATGCGGGTACGGTCCGACAGCGAAAAATCGAAGACCTGCTCCATGAAAGCACGGGTGGCCTCCACGTCGTGGCTGTTGAGCACGGCATGGGCCAGGCGCACAGGGCGGTCCTTGGTTTCGTGTGCATCGGCATGCAAGGCGTCGCCATGCACGAGACGGAAGATGCGGCCATCGGGGTCGGCAACAGTCACGGCCGTGCCACCGCCGGGTTCCCGCACAGGCGCGGCCGCTTCAAGCACACGGCCGCCCGCGGTGAGCACCGCCCGCGCGACGTCGTCCAATGCGGCGCGCGAGCGTGCGCGCAACGTGACATTGCGGATGCGGGCCGCACCCGGCGCCTGGTGCAGGGCCAGCAGGTGGTGGTCGGTGCCGGTGCCGCGCAGGTAGATGGCGTCGGCCGTGCGTTCGGCCACGCTGAGGTGCCAGGTGCCGGTATAAAACGCTTCGGCCTGGGCCAGGTCGGGCACGTTCAGGGCCACGCTGCGCAAGGCGGCCACGCGGGAAGAGGCATGGGTCATGTGTTGGTTCCTCTGGTATCGGGGGGCAGCCCCAGGAAGCGCCGGGCATTGGCATGGGCCAGCTGGTCGACGATGGACTCGTCGAAGCCGGCAGCGCGGATGCTCGCTATCGGACGGGCATCGTGAAAATTGAAGGGGTAGTCGGTACCGACCATCAGTTGCGAAGCGCCGAAGGTACGCGCCAGATGTTGCAGCGTAGGGGCATCAAACACCAGGGTGTCGTAATAGAGTTCACGCGCCTGCTCGGTGGGCGACTTCAACAAGCTGTCTTTCAACGCGGGGAAAACGTTCATGGCCTGCTGCAGGCGCGGCAACAGCATGGCCAGCGTGCCGCCGCCGTGACTGAAGGCCAGGCGCAGGCCGGGTACCTTGGCGAGCAGATTGCCCGTGAGCACGGAGGCCGCGGCCAGGCCCACATCGGTCGGATAGGCCAACACCTGCTGCAGCGGCGGCGGGCCGACCAGTCGGTCCATGCCGGCCGGGCGCAGCGCATGCACAAAGACCGGCAGGTCCAGCGCGGCGCAGGCCTCGAAGAAAGGCAACCAGCGCGGGTCGCCCATGACCACACCATTGATGTTGCTGCCGATCTCCACGCCCTTGAGACCCAGCTTTTCTTTCAGATAGTGGAGCTCGGTGATGGCCAGGTCCAGGTCCTGCAGGGGTACGGCGCCCAGGCCGATGAGCCGGCCGCCCGACTCGGCCGCCATGCCCGCAATCTGCTCATTGAGGTAACGCACCAGCTGGGCACCGACGGCCGGCGCCAGCCAGTAGGACAGCAGCTCGGGCATGGGCGAGATGGCTTGAAGCGCCAGGCCCATCTCCGCGAAATCCGCGAGGCGGCGCGAAGTCGTCCAGCTCTTGTCGGAGACGGTGCGGTAGTTCTTGCCGTCGATCATCACACTGCGGTGATGACAATCCTGCGCGGGCGCCATGGAAGGCCAGCCGCTGGGCGCAGCGCCGCCCAGGTACGCGGGAAACTCACCGGGGATCACGTGGGCGTGGACGTCCACGCCGCAGTTGCAGATCATGCCGGCCTCTCAGCCCGCAGCCAGGCCGGCAGATTCAACACCGGCGATGCAGATGGCCTCGTCCTCGTCCCCGGTACCGCCGCTGGCGCCCACGGCGCCCAGGGTCTCGCCGGCGGCGTTCTTGATGAGCACGGCGCCGGTCTGCGGCAGGAACTTGCCGCCGGCCGTGGCGGCCAGGGACACGAAGAAGTTGGGGTTGTCCTTGGCGCGCTGGCCCAGCAGGCGGCTGGAAGCGCCCATGCCCACCGCGCCCCAGGCCTTGGCCTGGGCGACTTCGAAGCGGAACATGCTGGCGCCGTCTTCGCGGACATAGGCCTTGAGATGCCCGGCCTCATCGAGCACGACGATGCCCATGGGCTTGTAGCCGGCGGACTTGGAATGCGCCAGGGCGCCAGTCAGGATCTGCTGCGCCTGGGCCAGCGTGAGTGTTGCCATCCGGGTGTCTCCTCGTATGCGATCCCGCACCTTGATGCGTATCAATTTTTCAATGTGAGGGCGAGTCTAGGGAGGCTCCAGGTATTTATCTAGTCGATTTCATAAATACATAGAATCCATGACATGGATATACGATCGGTCGACCTGAACCTGCTGGTAGTGTTCGACGCCATGCTTGAGCACCGCAACGTCACACGGGCCGGTGAGGCCCTGGGCCTGAGCCAGCCGGCCATGAGCGCGGCGGTGGCCCGGCTGCGCACGCTCTTCAACGACCCGCTGTTCGTGCGTGCCGGCGCAGGGATGAACCCTACACCGCGCGCCGAGAGCCTGGGCGCGGTGGTCCGGCCCATCGTGATGACCATCCAGTCCGAGATCCTGCAGCCCACGGCCTTCGACCCGGCCACCAGCCAGCGTGTCTACACCCTGCTGACACCGGACATCGCCGAGATGAACTTCCTGCCACGCCTGCTGGCCCACCTGGCCGAGCAGGCGCCCCACATCAACCTCAAGACCCTGGCCATGCCTCGCCATGCCGCCGCCTCGGCGCTGGAGTCCGGTGCAGCCGAACTTGCCATCGGCTACTTCCCCGACCTGCAGAAAGCGGGCTTCTATCAGCAGCGCCTGATCCGCAGCTCGCACGTCTGCCTGCTGCGCAAGGGGCATCCCTTGGGCAAGGGCAAGCTGACGCTGGCGCAGTTCCTCAAGGCCTCGCACGCGGTGGTCAAGCCCGACGGCCGGGAACACGTGATCGAACAGTTCCTGCAGACCAAGGGCATACAGCGACGCGTGGTGGTGGAGCTCTCGCACTTCATGAGCCTGCTGCCCATCGTCGAGACGTCCGACCTGATCGCCACCGTACCACGCGACCTGGCGGAGTTCTTCGTGCAGCACGGGAACGTGCGTTATGTCGACACGCCGATGAAGTCACCGGTCATCGATGTGCACCTGTTCTGGCACCAGCGCTTCCAGAAAGACCCCGCACACACCTGGCTGCGCAAGCGGGTGCACGAACTGTTCCGGCAGGACTAAGGCCTGCTCCTGGCGATTCATCAGGTATGAGCAGCCCTGTGAAAACCCTTGACGGGACGCTGGTCGTGCGGGCTTATAGTGAGCCGCAACCGTCGAGCGCGGGTCCGGATCCCGGATGCGGCGCACGTCCGGCTTTCGCCCGCCTGGCGCGCAGCAACAAGGAGTGGTGGTCATGATCACGCAAACCCAAGGGTCTGTCGAATACCAGGAAAGCGGCGCTGGAACTCCCGTGGTGTTTGTGCCAGGTTCGTTTTCCACCGGCGCTTCTTGGCGCAACATCAGTACGCCACTCTCGGAACGCTATCGCACCGTCACCACCAGCCTGTCGGGTTATGGAAAGACACAGGAACGGCGCAAGCCGGGGGGTGACCATCTGCAGGATGAGATGGATGTGCTCGAAGCCGTGCTGGCACAGGTCGGCGCGCCTGTGCACCTGGTGGCCCATTCCTTTGGCGCCTGGGTGGCGTTGGCGCTGGCCATGTACCGCCGCCCCCGACTGCTGAGTCTGACCCTGCTGGAGCCGACGGCCTTCAATCTGCTGCTCCTGGGTGACGAGCCTGCGTTGAACCGGCAGGTACATGCCATGACGGACCGGTATATGGCGGACTGGCAAAACGGCGATCAACGGGCCGTGCGACATGTGATCGACTTCTATGGCGACGTCGGGACGTTCGATGCCTACCCCCCTGCGGTGCAGGACAAGGTCATCACCCAGACACCCACCAACATCCTGGACTGGGGAACCGGCTACGCACAGCATCCCCAAGCCGCGGACTTCAGCGCTGTCCAGGTACCGACACTGGTGATCTACGGCAGCACCAGCCACCGGGCGATGCAACGTTGCAATCAACTGCTGGTGGACTGCCTGCCTCAGGCGAGACTCATGGCACTGGAGGGTGCCAATCACTTCATGATCGTGACCCACGCTGCCGATTTGACTGGAAAGATAGAACAGCACATCCGAGCCGTGGGCCCGGCCTGAAATTTCCGTTCAGGAACCCAGATTCCTGCCGCAGCCTGAGGCTCAGGGATCCGGCTTACTGGCCAGCGTTCGGGAAGAAGAGCTGCTCGCCGCCGATCTTGTAGGCCGCGATGGCGTTCTGGCCGGCGGGCGAGACCACCCAGTCGACGAACTTCTGCGCCTCGGCCTGTTTGACCTGCGGGTGCCTAGCGGGGTTGACCACCATCACGCCGTACTGGTTGAACAGGCGCTTGTCGCCTTCGACCAGCACCGTCAGATCAGCACGGTTCTTGAAGTTGAGCCAGGTGCCGCGGTCGGCCAGCACATAGGCGCCGCTCGAGGCTGCAATATTGAGCGCCGGGCCCATGCCGCAGCCGCATTCCTTGTAGCCACTGCCCTTCTGCTGCTCCAGGTCAGCGAGCTTCCAGTAGCGCAATTCGGCCGCATGCGTGCCGCTCTTGTCGCCGCGCGAGATGAAGGGGCCGTTGACGGCCGCGAGTTTTTTCAACGCCGCGACGATGTCATGGCCCTTGGTACCCAGCGGGTCGGCCTTGGGACCGATCAGCACGAAGTCGTTGTACATGACGGCCTGGCGCTTGAGGCCCCAGCCATCGGCCACGAACTTCTCCTCGGCCGCCTGGTCGTGCACGAAGACCACATCGGCGTCCCCGCGGCGCGCCATGTCCAGGGCCTGGCCGGTGCCCAGGGCCACGACCTTGATGTCGATGCCGCTGGCCGCCTTGAAAGCCGGCAGCAGGTGCGAGAACAGGCCCGACTGCTCGGTCGAGGTGGTCGAGGACATGACGATAGTCTGGGCCGAAGCGGTCAGGGCAACGACCGCCAGGGCGGCGCCCACGGCGGCCTGGCGGAAGAGGGCCAGATGGGGGTTCATGCGAGTTCTCCTTTGACAAACAATGCGGCGGATGGCGAGACGGACTGCAGGCGTGCTGCGTCGAAAAATTCCTGCACGGGCAGATCGGCCAGCACACGGCCCATCTCCAGGTAGATGACACGGTTGGCCAGGCGCTTGACCTGGCCCAGGTTGTGACTGGCAAAGACCACGGTCATGGGCCGGCCGTCGGTGCCGGCGGCGAAGTCGGCGATGAGCTGCTCGACCTCGCGTTTGGCGTGCGGGTCCAGGCTGGCGGTGGGTTCATCCAGCAGCAGCACCTCGGGCCCCAGGGCCCAGGCGCGCGCCAGCGCCATGCGCTGTTGCTGGCCGCCCGAGAGCGTGCGTGCGGGCTGGCCGGCCTTGTGCTGCAGGCCCACGCGCTCGAGCGCGAGCAGCGCGCGCAAGCGGGCTTCACGCCAGGGCGTGCCGCGCAGCCACAAGGCCAGGGCGACGTTGTTCTGCGCCGTGGTGCGCAACATGAAAGGCCGCTGGAACAGCATGGCCTGTCGCAGCCCGGCGTCCGCCAGGCAGGTCCCGCTGCTGGGACGCAGCAGACCGTGCAGCAGGCGCAACAGCGTGCTTTTGCCGCTGCCGTTGGCGCCCACCAGGGCCACGGACTCGCCGGGAGCGATGCTGAGGCTGAGCTGGCGCAGGGCCCGCAGCGCGCCAAAGCTCACGCCTGCCGACTGGAGTTCGAATACCGGGCGGGCCGAGCGCTGCGTGACGTCGCCCATCGCGTCCAGCGCAACGACTGGCAACACGGCGCTCATACCGCCGCCTCCACGCCGACCGCCATGCCGCGACCGCGGCCTTCGAGCCGTTCGCGCCAGCGACGCACCAGGGCGATCAGGGTGTTGAGGCCCAGCACCACGGCCAGCAGGATGATGCCCAGCGCCAGCGCCAGGGGCAGGTCGCCCTTGCTGGTCTCCAGGGCGATGGCCGTGGTCATGACCCGCGTGAAGCCGTCGATGTTGCCGCCGACGATCATCACGGCGCCCACCTCGGAGATGGCGCGGCCGAAAGAGGCCATGAGCATGGTGAGCAGTGCGTAGCGTTCGTCCCAGGCCAGCAGCAGGCCGCGCAGGCCGGTGCCGGCGCCGAGTGACTGCAGCTGTTCGCCGTGTTGACGCTCGGCGTCTTCGATGACCTGGCGCGTGAGGGCCGTGGCCACGGGCAACACCAGCAGGGCCTGGGCCAGCACCATGGCCTGGAAGTTGAAGAGCCAGCCCAGGTGGCCCAGCGGGCCGGAGCGAGACAGCAGCAGGTAGACCACCAGACCAACCACCACCGAAGGCACGGCCAGCAGGGTGTTGAGCAGGGTGAGCAGCACATCGCGCCCCGCGAAACGCGCCACGCCCAGCCAGGCGCCGAGCATCACGCCGAGCACGCAGGCGATGGCGCAGGCCGTGGCGCTGACCGCCAGCGAACGGCCAACGATGGCGAGCAGGGCGGGATCGAGGGATGAGATGAGTTGCAGCGCTGTGCTCGCGCTTTCGGTGAAGGTGGACATCGGGTGGCTGGGGCGCAGAGGGTTCTGGGGTATCGTACGAATTGCTTCAAAACCCCACCATATGAATTACCGTGCATAGGTTGCAGTTCCACTACACATTCGTCCCGCAGGCGCAGCCGCAGACCGGCCTGATCCGCAACCCCCTGCTGGACCTGCTGCATGCCGTGCAGGAAAGCGGCTCGATCTCTGGTGCGGCGCGCTTGCTGGAACTGTCCTACCGGCACGTCTGGGGCGAACTCAAGCGCTGGGAAAACGAACTGGGCAACGAGCTGCTGATCTGGGAAAAAGGCCAGGCCGCGCGCCTGAGCGAGTTCGGCCACAAGCTGCTGTGGGCCGAGCGCCAGGCCCAGGCCCGCCTGTCCCCGCAGATCGAGTCGCTGCGCGCCGACCTGGAACGTGCCTATGCCCTCGCCTTCGACGACACGGTGCATGTGCTCACGCTCTATGCCAGCCATGACGACGCACTGAGCGCGCTGCGCACGCATGCGGCCAACCAGCACCAGCTGCACCTCGACGTGCGCTTCATGGGCAGCGTGGACGCGCTGCGCGCGCTCAACGAGGGGCGCTGCGTAATGGCGGGTTTCCACACGGTGCAGCAACCGGGCGCAGGCTCACTGGCCGAGTCGACCTACAAGC
Organism: Hylemonella sp. GW821-FHT10B10; assembly: GCF_059415585.1. Classification (NCBI taxonomy): domain Bacteria; kingdom Pseudomonadati; phylum Pseudomonadota; class Betaproteobacteria; order Burkholderiales; family Comamonadaceae; genus Hylemonella; species Hylemonella sp. GW821-FHT10B10. The sequence goes on from NZ_JBWKNN010000002.1 coordinate 35,288, forward strand.
CTCTGCTGAAGCCAGGCCTGCACAAGATCATCGGTTTCGCGCGGCGCAGCCAGGGCCTGATGGTGGCGCGCGGCAACCCGCTGAGATTGCACAGCCTGCAGCAACTGGCCGGCAGCGGCGCGCGTTTCGTGAACCGCGCCCTGGGCACGGGCACACGCGTGCTGCTCGACGAACTGCTGAAGCAGCAACGCATCGCGCCCGGCAAGATCAAGGGCTACCGGCACACCGAACCCTCGCACGCGGCGGTGGCGCAGGCCATCGCCGCGGGCCAGGCCGACGCGGGCCTGGGGATCGAGGCGGCCGCACGCGCGCGCGGCCTGGACTTCGTGCCCCTGGTGCTGGAGGACTACCACCTGGTCTGCCTGAAGTCCGCGCTGGACGAGCCGGCCGTGCAGGCGCTGTGCCACGTGCTGCAGGCCGAGGGCTGGCTGCAGCAATTGCAGCTGCTACCGGGTTACCAGCCGGCCGAGCGCATGGGCGAGGTGCTGGCGATGAGCCGCCTGTTGCCCTGGTGGAATTACCGCAAGCCCAAGGAAAAACCCGTGGCCTCGAAAAAACGCGCTGCGGGGTCTGCGCCTCAGAGGGCGCAGGAACGAAAGCCGCTGAAGAAGTCGTCGCGGCCCGGCAAATAGAAGTTGCGGTACTTGGGCGACTTCATGCGCTGGCGCGTGGCCAGCGAAGCGCCGCGCAACACCTTGTGGGTACCGAACCAGGGCTCTGAGTAGTCGCGATAGGGGTCGGCGCTGAAACCGGGGTAACCGAAGAAAGTGCTGGCGGTCCATTCCCAGACCTCCCCCCAGCGGAAGCCGCGCGCACCGGCCTGGTGCGCCGCCACCTCCCACTCCACCTCGGTGGGCAGGCGCCGGCCGGCCCAGCGGCACCAGGCATCGGCCTCCCACCAGCTCACATGCATCACGGGCGACCAGCCGGCCATGCGCACGGTCTGGCCGAACCAGCCCTGCAACACGGCCCCATGGCCACCCGCGCGCGCCACCCCGATCTGCTCCACATGGCGCGGGGCGCGTCGGCCCTCCTCTCGCACCCGCGCCTGCAACCAGTCCCAGCCCGCAGGCAACCAGAGCTCGGGACGGTCATAACCGCCGTCGGCGACGAATTCAACGTACTGCGTCCAGCACACGGGCTGGGCGTCGATCTCGAACTCGGGAACGGCCACCTCGTGTGCCGGGCGCTCGTTGTCGAAGGTGTAACCCTGGCCCGCATCCAGCCCCATGCGCCAGCGGGTGGCCGGCACCCACAGGGGTTCACGCGCCAGCGCGGGCACCGGCAGAGGCAGTTTCAGGCGCAGGCCCAGGGTCTGGGCCATGTAGACAAAGGCCTCGCCATGCATGTCCTCGTGGAACAGGCACAGGCGGTAGAAATACAGCGCGTCCTCCTCGTCGGGCGTCTTGGCCAGCAGCTCCAGCGTGGACTCCAGCGTGGCCAGCAGATAGGCCTTGATGTCGGCCAGCGGGGGCAGCTCCAGGGCCCAGCGCCGCTCGTGCGGCATGCGGCTCGAATCCCACCAGAAGTCGGCCTGGGGCAGCAGCGAGGCCAGCAGCGTGGCCTGCGGGTCGGCACGCGGGCCCTGGTGGCGCTGCAGGTTGCGCCCGATCCAGCGCTCCTGGAACCAGCCCACATGGCCCAGTTCCCACAGTGGCGGGTTGAGCCCGGCCTGCTGGGGCACCTGCAGGCCCTGGACACGCAGGGCCTGTTCGTACTCCCCGATCAGGTACAGGGTGTGGTTGCGCGCGTCCATCAGCGCCAGACTCAGCAGATCGCGTCCGGTGCTGCGCAGGTCGGCCGCGTCCAGGCGCGAATAGGAGGGCACGGGGAGTTCGAACGACATGGCGCATTATTCCGCGGACACGGCCGGCTGTCGAACGCCCCTGCGGGACGCCGGCACCAGCCCCACGGAACTGCCGTCGCCACCCCGATCACGCAGGCTTTGCAAGGGCCTTGGGCTGCGGGTTCGGCTAACATCCGCTGCAAGTACTGGAGTCGCTGATGAGTCTGAACAAACTGGGGCGATACGATCTCATCCGCGTGGTGGGCAAGGGGGCCATGGGCGTCGTGTACGAAGCCCGGGATCCGAATCTGGACCGGCGCGTCGCCATCAAGACCATCGCCGTCGACGCCCTGAGCGAGCCGGAGGCCATCGAGTACGAGGCGCGCTTTCGCACCGAGGCCCGTTCGGCCGCACGCCTGCAGCACCCCCACATTGTCAGCGTCTACGATTCCGATCGCGATCTCGACGTGGCCTATCTGGTCATGGAATTCGTCGAGGGCCATGACCTGAAGCATCATCTCGATGGCGGCGCGCGCCACACGCTGGAGCAGACCGTCGCCATCATGGGCGACCTGCTGTCGGCCCTGGACTACGCGCACCGGCAGAACGTCGTGCACCGCGACATCAAGCCGGCCAACCTGCTCATCGAGGCCAGTGGCCGCGTGAAGCTGACGGATTTCGGTGTCGCGCGGATTCAGGATGCCGCCGACGCCACCCGCACCCGCGGAACCGTGGTCGGGACGCTGAAGTACATGTCGCCCGAGCAGGTCCAGGGGCTGACCGTCGACGCCCGCTCCGACCTGTTCTCCGCCGGCATCGTGCTGTACCAGCTGCTGACCAGTGCCCGGCCTTTCGAGGGCACAAGTGACTTTGACGTCAGCCAGCAGATCGTCTCCCAGGGCGTGAAGCCCCCCTCCGCCTTCAACCCCAGCCTGCCACACGAAATCGACCTCGTCGTTGCGCGTGCCCTGGAGAAGAACCGGGACCGGCGGTTTTCCACCGCCGCAGAATTCAATACGGCGCTGCAGGCCGCGGCGCGTTCTGCCGCGGATCCGACGATGGTGCCGCCGCTCGCACAACGCGGCCCCGGCGACAGCGCGACCTGGACATCCACGCTGGCCCGGGGAGAGTCGCTGCTGGCCACCGGCGGCAGCGCGCCCAGTCTGCCCTCCTCTACCGTGACGCAGGAGGTGGAGCTGGTCTACTGGAAGGAGATCAAGGACTCGGAGGATGCACAGGCCTTCCACGGATTCCTGCTGCGCTTCCCGGATGGCATCTACGCCGACCTGGCGCGCCAGCGCCTCCAGCGCCTGCAGGACGGGGGACAGGCTTCCCGGCCGCGCGCCCAGGCCAGCCCTGCGGCGGATCAGGCCTCTTCCTATGATGCGACGCAGGCGCTGACCCCGGCCTCGGCAGGCGTGGCGGCGACACGCGCAACGCCATCCGGCACCCGCCGCCGGGGTCTGCTGCTGGCCTTGCTGGCCGCCACCGTCGCAGGCGGCATTGCCATTGGTTTCAGCATCGGCAACGGACGCGGCACCCAGGACGGGGAAGTTCTGCCGACGGCCAGCCCGGCCGCGCCCTTCACTCCGGCCCAGCCCCCGGTGACGACCGCATCGCCGGCCCCGTCGGCCGTGCGCCCGGCGGCTGATGTGGCGCCGAAGCCAGCGTCGCGCCTGACCGCGAAGGGCACAACGTCCGTACCAGCACCCGCACCGGCATCGGCACCGACACAAGGCGGGGCACCCGCGGCCCAGGCACCCACCCCGGCGACGCCCCCCAAGCCCGCAGAGATCCCCGACCCGCGCAAGGAGTGTGATGGACGCATCCTGCTGGGCTACGAAACCTGCATGTTGGACCAGTGCGAGAAGGCGAAGTTCGCTCCCCATCCTGAATGCGTCGGACGCCGCCGAGTGGACGAGCCCAACTCCTCGATTGCCAGATAAGGGCGCTTACAGCCGGGGATGTCCAGGGCCATGGGCCTATATCTTCCAAAGGCACTGCCCGCCGCCGACCTGACTTCTCCCTGACTGGCAGCGGGCGGGTCTGCAGAACTACCTACTGGTGTTTACACCCCCTGGCACCTGCCGGCCGTCCATTAAAATCGTCGGATTTGCCGGATGTACCGCCCAGTGCCTTATCCGCGCTGCCGACCACCCGGGCAATACCGGACCACCCCTCCTGGAGAGAGCATGCATGCCCTTCTGAAATTCAGCCAGCTCATAGACTGGATCAGCGACAAATTCGGCAAGATCGCCGCCGTCGCCGTACTCGCCGCCGCAATGATTTCCGCTGGTAACGCCTTTGTGCGTTACGGCCTCGACATCAGCTCCAACGGCTGGCTCGAGATCCAGTGGTACATGTTCGCAGCCACCGTGATGCTCGGCGCACCCATCGTGCTCAAGCTCAATGAGCATGTGCGCGTGGACATCTTCTACGGCAAGCTCAAGAACCACGCCCCGGTCCTGGTCGACCTGTTCGGCCTCACCGTCTTCCTGCTGCCGGTCATGGCGCTGCTGACCTGGTTCAGCTGGCCCTTGTTCGTAAAAATGTACATGACGGGTGAAATGTCCCAGAACGCCGGCGGACTGATCCGCTGGCCCGCCATGCTGCTGCTGCCCCTGGGCTTCGGCTGGATGTTCCTGCAGGGCCTGAGCGAGATCATCAAGCGCGTGGCCTACCTGATGGGCCTGATCGAGATGGACACCCATTACGAGAAGCCGGTGCAATAAGCACCATCTGCCGCCCCCTACTCAAAGACTTCAGGAATAAAAAAATGCAGATGGAAAACTTTGCGCCCATCATGTTCGCCGGCCTGGTGCTGGTGATGCTGATCGGCTTCCCCGTCGCCTTCTCGCTGGCGGCCCTGGGCCTGTTCAGTGGCTTCTTCGCCATCGAGATGGGCTGGTTCCCGGCCGAGTTCATGGCCAACCTGCCGCTCAACATGTTCGGCATCCTCAGCAACGACCTACTGCTGGCCATCCCCTTCTTCACCTTCATGGGCGCCATCCTCGAGAAGTGCGGCCTGGCGGAAGACATGCTGGACTCCATGGGCCAGCTCTTCGGCCCGGTGCGCGGCGGCCTGGGCTACTCGGTGATCATTGTGGGCTTCATCCTCGGCGCCATCACCGGCACCGTGGCCGGCCAGGTGATCGCCATGGCGCTGATCTCGCTGCCGGTGATGATCCGCTACGGCTACAACATGCGCTACGCCACCGGCGTGCTGGCCGCCTCGGGCACCATCACGCAGCTGGTGCCGCCCTCGCTGGTGCTCATCGTGCTGGCCGACCAACTGGGCAAGCCCGTGGGTGACATGTACAAGGGCGCCTGGGGCCCCTCCATCCTGCAGATCCTGATCTTCGCGGGCTACACCTTCGCGCTGAGCATGATCAAGCCGCACCATGTGCCGGGTGTGCCCAAAGAGGCGCGCACGCTCAACGGCTGGGCCCTGTGGGCCAAGTGCCTGCGCGGCATCATTCCCTCGGCCATCCTGATTTTCGCGGTGCTGGGCTCCATGGGCGGCCTGCCCGGCCTGAACACCGCCATCGCCACGCCCACCGAGGCCGGCGCCATGGGCTGCGTGGGCGCACTGATCCTGGCGGCGATGCACAAACGCCTGACCTGGCCCCTGATCTGGGACGCCATGAAGAGCACCATGCGCCTGACGGCCATGGTGGTCTTCATCCTGATCGGCTCGCGCGTCTTCTCCATGGTCTTCCAGGGCGTGGACGGCGCCAAGTGGGTCGAGCACATGCTCAGCCACCTGCCCGGCGGCCAGCTCGGCTTCCTGATCGCGGTGAACGTCTTCGTGTTCTTCCTGGCCTTCTTCCTGGACTTCTTCGAGATCGCCTTCATCATCATCCCCATGCTGGGCCCGGTGGCCGACAAGATGGGCATCGACCTGATCTGGTTCGGCGTGCTGCTGTGCGTGAACATGCAGACCAGCTTCATGCACCCGCCCTTCGGCTTCGCACTGTTCTACCTGCGCGGCATCGCCGATACCCTGTTCAAGGAAAAACGCATCGCCAAGCCCGTGCTGTCCAAGGACATCTACATGGGCTCCATCCCCTGGGTGATCATGCAGCTGCTGCTGGTGGCCATCGTGATCTTCGTGCCGCAGACCGTGACCGCCTTCCTGGACAAGCCTGAAGTCGTCGATCTGGACAAGGTCAATCTGGAAGTGGTGATCGAGCCCGGCGAGAACGGCGAAGCCGCACCCACGGCGGAAGAAGCCGCCGACGCCAGCGCGGACGAAGACCAGAAACGCCTTGAGGACATGCTCAAGGACAACAAGAAATAAGAGGGCTGGTCGCCCTGCGCGGCCAGGCTTGCCACATGAACGAAGAGCTGTTGCAAAGCCTGGGCCCGCCCCCCTTTCGCTTCACCCCAACCCAGGCCGGGCTTTCGAGCCCGGCTTTCACACGCCCCTTCAAGGCCCTGGCCACGGTCATCGTGGGCGCGGGCTCGGCCTGGCTGGCCTCACTCTGGCATGCCGGCGCGCTGGGCTCGGGCAGCAGCACGGGCCTGGTATGGCTGCTCACGGCCCTGGCCCTGATGCTCTACACCTGGTGGCACATCATGAGCAGCCGCACGCGGCTGGACGCAACGGCGCTGCACCAGACCTGGGTCTGGGACAAGAAGCTGGAGCTGCGTGAGCTGGCCTACGGCAAGCTGATCCGCGTGCGCGGGCTGGACTGGCTGATCGCGCCGCGCCTCTACGCGCGCACCCTGATGGGCAAATTCTCCGTCTTCTATGCAGCCGACCCGGTGCTGCTGACGGACTTCGAACGCCTGATCCGCGAACTGGCCGAATTCCGCAAGCTTTGAACTCCGCGGGCCGCGCGCTGTGCGGCGTTCACCGACCCTCCCCAATAAAAAAAACGCGCCGTAGCGCGGTTTTTTCTTGAGGCTGGCAGCCTTACATCTTCTGCGCTTGCATGAAGCTGTCGAAGCGGGCTTCGGTGAAGCGGAACCACTGGTTCTGGTCGCGGCGGAACACGGCGTAGTCGGCGTAGACCTTCTTCCAGTTTTCGTTCTTGGCCGACAACTCCTCGTAGAAGCCCATGGCGGCCTTGTAGGCGGCAGCCATCACATCGTTCGGGAAGGGGCGCAGCTTGGTGCCGGCACCGACGAGCTGCTTGAGCGCGATCGGGTTGCGGGCATCGTACATGGCCTGCATGGTCACGTGGGCGTGGCTGGCCGCAGCCTGCACGATGGCCTTGTTCTCGGGCGACAGGGCGTCGAAGGCCTTGTTGTTGATGTAGAAGTCCAGCTGCGGACCACCTTCCCACCAGCCGGGGTAGTAGTAGAAGGGGGCGACCTTGTTGAAGCCCAGCTTCTGGTCGTCGTAGGGACCCACCCATTCGGCGGAGTCGATGGTGCCTTTTTCCAGGGCGGAATAGATTTCACCGCCGGGGATGTTCTGCGGCACGCCACCGATCTTCTCGAGGATCTTGCCGCCGAAGCCGCCTATGCGCATCTTCAGGCCCTTGATGTCCTTGAGCGACTTGATTTCCTTGCGGTACCAGCCACCCATCTGCGCGCCGGTGTTGCCGCCGGGGAAGTGCACGATGTTGTAGTTGGCGTAGAACTCGCGCATCAGCTTCAGGCCGTTGCCTTCGTACTGCCAGGCGGTCATCTGACGGCTGTTCAGGCCGAAGGGGATGGCGCAACCCAGGGCGAAGGTCTCGTCCTTGCCGAAGAAATAGTAGGGAGCGGTGTGGGCCATTTCAATGGAGCCCTGCTGCACGCCGTCGACCACACCGAAAGCCGGCATGATTTCGCCAGCGGCGTGGACCGAGACTTCGAACTTGCCGCCGGACATGGCCTTGACGGACTTGGCGAACACTTCAGCGGCGCCGAAGATGGTGTCCAGGGCCTTGGGGAAGCTCGAAGCCAGACGCCAGCGGATGGCGGCCTGGGCATGCACCGCGGGAGCGACACCAGCGGCCAGCACGCCGGCGATACCGGCCTGTTTGATAAGGGAACGACGGTCCATGAATGTCTCCTTGTATGGAACTGAGATGGGCCGATTCTAGGAAGCACCCACTAGCACAGGCATAGGGAGTTACCCCCGTACGCACTTCTACGCAAAAAAGAAACGGGCCCGCAGGCCCGCTTCTTGTGCGCATTGTCGTGCGACTTACAGTTTGGCGGAGGCCATGAAGCCGTCGTAGCGGAACTCCGAGAACCGCGCCCACAGGATCTGGTCGCGCTGGAAGGTGCGCATGTCCTGGTGGATCTTCTGGAACTCGGGCGACTTGGCCTCGTGCTCGGCGAAGACTTCCATGGCCGCCTTGTAGCCGGCGTCCATGATCTCCTTGGAGAAAGGCTTGAGCTGGGTCTTGGCCGCGACCAGGCGCTTGAGAGCGGCCGGGTTCCTGGCGTCGTACTTGGCGGTCATGTCGCGCGCGGCCACGGCAGCAGCGGCATCGACGATGGCCTGGTTCTCGGCAGACAGGGCCGCATAAGCCTTCTTGTTGATATAGAACTCGAGCTCGGCGCCGCCTTCCCACCAGCCGGGGTAGTAGTAGAAGGGGGCCACCTTGTTGAAGCCCAGCTTCTCGTCGTCGTAGGGACCGACGAACTCGGTGGCGTCCAGCGTGCCCTTCTCGAGCGCCTGGTAGACCTCACCGGCAGGCATGTTCTGCGCCACCACGCCGAGCTTGGCCATGGTTTCACCGAACAGGCCACCGCCCATGCGCATCTTCAGACCCTTGAGGTCCTTGACGGTCTTGATCTCCTTGCGGTACCAGCCGCCCATCTGCGTGCCGGTGTTGCCGGCGCTGGCGCTCTTGATGTTGTATTGGTCCAGGAAGGCGTCCATGAGCTTGCGGCCGTTGCCATGCTCCATCCAGGCGTCCATCTGGCGCGCAGTCAGGCCAAAAGGCACAGCGCAACCGAAGGCGAAGATGGGGCTCTTGCCGGTGAAGTAGTAGGGCGCGGTCTGCGCCATCTCGATGGTGTTGCCCTGCAGGGCGTCCACCACGCCGAAGGCCGGCATCAGTTCGCCTGCGGCGTGCACGGAGACTTCGAACTTGCCGCCCGACAGGGCCTTGACGGTTTGCGAGAACTTCTCGGCGCTGCCGAAGATGGTGTCGAGCGACTTGGGGAAACTCGAGGCGAGGCGCCAGCGCACGGCGGCCTGGGCGTGGACAGCGGGGGCGACACCGGCGGCCAGCACACCGGCGATACCGGCCTGCTTGATGAGGGAACGACGATCCATGTTCTTGACTCCAGTTCAGTGATGCAGATTTCCCTGCACCTTGCGTGCAGGGAAGCCCCCTAGTGTATGCCCCCGGGCCCGGGGAAACCCTAGGTAATAGCCGCAAACCCCTGCGGATCGGAGCCGGCCCGCCACCAGGAGACCAGGGGGTCGCCCAGGCTTTTCAGGTACCATTCCTCGAAGATGGGGCATCAGCGCGGCCGACGGTTGAGTGATGGCCCCTGCTGGCCTGTTCACACCGATTTCCCAAGACAGTGTGGGCAGACCCCAACCAACCCGGGCGTTTGATGGCCACCGTCGTTTTTGCTGATCTTGTAGGCAGCACCAGTCTTTTCGAGCGACTGGGAGATGAAGCAGCCTCCCGGTTCGTCACCCAACTGGTGAGCACGCTCAGCGAGATCTTCGGGCAACACCATGGCCGTGTGGTCAAGGTGCTCGGCGACGGTCTCTTCGTCGTCTTCCAGCACGAAGGCGAGGCCCTGGCAGCCTGCATCCAGGTGCAGAACCACCTGCTGGAAAAACAGATCCGGCCTGGTGGCAGCGGCGCCCCCGTGGAACTGCAGATCGGCATCGACAGCGGCGAGGTCGTCGAGATCGAAGGCGACTGTTTCGGCGACACGGTCAACTCCGCCGCGCGCCTGGCCGACCTGGCCGGCGCCTCGCAGATCCTCACGACCGAAAGCGTCTGGAACGCCATTTTCCCGGTGCAACGCGCCGCGCTGCGCAGCATGGGCCCCATGTACCTGCGCGGCAAGACCGAATCCAGCCATGTCTACCGCGTCGAATGGCAGGAAGGCCGAGACGGCGAAGCCACCATGATCGGACGCTCCACGGTTGCGCCCCGGCGCGAGGAGTACCTGGAGCTGGCCTTCGGGGACAAGCGGCTGCGACTGGATGCCAAGGCCGGCAAGATATCCCTGGGGCGTGCGGCCGACGCGGCGCTGCATGTGAACGACCCCCGGGTCTCGCGCCTGCACGCGACGCTGGAGTGGCGCGGCGGCCAGTTTCTACTGACCGACGCCTCCAGCTTCGGCACCTGGGTCTACCTGGGCAACCAGAACGAAGCCCTGGAGCTGCGGCGCACCGAATGCTATCTGGTGGGCAGTGGCCAGATCGTGCTGGGCTGTGCCCGGGAAGAGGAAGACGCCCCGTCGATCACGTTCTCGGTCAAGACCCTGGGCCCCAAGCCATGAACCAGAAAACACTGGGGCGCTACGAACTGGTCCGGGTCCTGGGCAAGGGGGCCATGGGCCTGGTCTACGAGGGACGCGACCCCAACCTGGACCGGCGGGTGGCCATCAAGACCATCAAGGTCGAGAACCTGACCAGCGAAGAGGCGGCCGAATACGAAATCCGCTTCCGCACCGAAGCGCGTTCCGCCGCGCGGCTGCAGCATCCCAACATCGTCAGCGTCTACGATTCCGACCGCGACGGCGACATCGCCTACCTGGTCATGGAATTCATCCAGGGCGAGGACCTCAAGCATCACCTGGACCAGGGGGTGCGCTACACCCTGCAACAGGCTGCCAGCATCATGAGCGATCTGCTCTCGGCGCTGGACTATGCGCACCAGCAGAACATCGTGCACCGCGACATCAAGCCGGCCAACCTGCTGATCGAAGCCAGCGGCCGCATCAAGCTCACGGACTTTGGTGTCGCCCGCATCCAGGATTCGGGCGAGGCCACCCGCACCAAAGGCACCATGGTGGGCACGCTCAAGTACATGTCGCCGGAGCAACTGCGCGGCCTGCCCATCGATTCGCGCTCCGACCTCTTCTCGGCGGGCATCGTGCTCTACCAGCTGCTCACCGGGACCCGTCCCTTCGACGGCACGGGTGACTATGAGATCATCCAGAAGATCGTCTCGGAGGAAGCGGCGGCGCCCTCGACCATCAACCCTCAACTGCCGCCGGCCATCGACCAGCTCGTCGCGCGCGCGCTGAGCAAATCCCGGGACGAACGCTACCCGACCGCTCACGAATTCAACACCGCGCTGCAGGTCGCCACCGGTTCGGCGGCCGACACCACCATCACACCGCCCAAGGCGCCCCCACGTTCGGGTGAAAGCTCCACCTGGACCTCCACCGTGATCAAGGGCGAGTCCCTGGTCAGCACCAGTTCGGGCAGCATGTCGGGCCTGCCCGGCTCCACCGTGACGCAGGAGGTGGAACTGGTCTACTGGAAGGAGATCAAGGACTCGGTCGACGTCGATGAGTTCCAGGATTTCCTGCTCAAGTTTCCCTCCGGCATCTATGCCGACCTGGCGCGCCGGCGTATCAAGCGCCTGAGCCATCCCGGGGGTGGACACAGCGGCTCCCAGTCCGGCATCGGCACCAGCACCCGGCTGGCAGAGATCGTGTCGACGGACCTGGAAACGGACAAGGACACCGACGGGCCGACGACAAAAATATCCGCGTCAGCTGCGGGCCACGCGGATGCAGAGGATCCCGACGCCACACGCAAGCTGGCGCCGCGCGCAACGGCACATCTGCAGGAAGCCGTCACCACCAGGCAGGATGAAGCCCCCTTCGATGAGCGCAGTGTGGCCGCACCGGCCCGTGGCAAGCGTGGCTGGATTCTGGGAGGCGTCGCTGCGGCGGTACTGGCAGCAACCGCAGTCGGTTACCTCGGCCTGTCTCGCACAGTGGTGCCGCCCCCCGAACCCGCGGCCCTGGTCAAGGACACGACGCCCGCGGGCAAGACCACAGTGCAGACCCCGCGCCCCGGCGACAACCCGAAGACCTCGGGCAAGGCCGCAACGGGCACCCCGGCCAGCGGCGGTGCTCAGGATCCGAGCAAGGAATGCCAGGGGCGCATCCTGCTCGGTTACCTCAACTGCATGAAAGAGCAGTGCGACAAGCCCCGCTACGCGCGACACCCCAGCTGTGTGGAGCGACGTGAGATGGAGCAGCGCAACCGGCAGACCGCCCAGTGAACCCTGTCGGGGTCGGTCCGCCGTCGAGCAAGCCCGCCCACGACCAGCCGCCCCAGGGACTTCAGCCCACGACCTTGAGTGCGGGCTTGGCCTGGGCCGTCAGCGCCGGGTAGCGCCGTTCGATCGAGGCCTGGATGCCGGCGGCGTCGAGGCCCTGCAGGGCCAGCAGCTTGGCCGGGTCGCCGTGTTCGATGAAGACGTCGGGCAGGCCCAGTTGCAGGATCGGCTTGAGCACACCCGCCGCCTGCAAGGCTTCACCCACCGCGCTGCCGGCACCACCCATGATGGCGCCCTCCTCGACCGTGACCAGGGCCTCGTGCGTCGCGGCCACCTTGAGCAGCAACTCCACGTCGAGCGGCTTGGCCCAGCGCATGTTCACCACCGTGGCACCGAGCTTCTCGGCTGCAGCCAGGGCGGGATACAGCAGCGTACCGAAGGCCAGGATCGCAATGCCCTTGCCTTCGCGACGCACCTCGCCCTTGCCATAGGGCAGGGATTCCAGACCTGGCAGAGGTGCCACGCCCGCACCGGCACCGCGCGGATAGCGCACGGCCACGGGATGGTCCTGCTCGAAAGCGGTGGACAGCAACTGACGGCTTTCGCGCTCGTCGGCCGGACAGGCCACGGCCAGGTTGGGAATGCAGCGCAGGTAGGCGATGTCGTAATTGCCCGCGTGGGTGGCGCCGTCGGCACCGACCAGGCCCGCGCGGTCCAGCGCGAAGACCACGGGCAGTTTCTGCAGGGCCACGTCATGGATCAGCTGGTCGTAGCCGCGTTGCAGGAAGGTGGAGTAGATGGCCACGACAGGCTTCAGCCCTTCGCAGGCCAGGCCGGCGGCAAAGGTGACGGCATGCTGCTCGGCGATGCCTACGTCGTAGTAACGCAGGGGAAAGCGCTGGTGGAACTCCACCATGCCCGAACCTTCGCGCATGGCCGGCGTGATGCCCACCAGGCGCTCGTCCTGTTCGGCCATGTCGCACAGCCAGTGGCCGAAGACCTGCGTGAAGGTCTGCTTCGGGGGCGTGGCGGGCTTGACCAGGCCCACGGCCGGGTCGAACTTGCCAGGGCCGTGGTAGGCCACGGGGTCGGCCTCGGCCAGCTTGTAGCCTTGGCCTTTTTTTGTGACCACATGCAGGAACTGCGGCCCCTGCAGGTGCTTGATGTTTTCCAGCGTGGGGATCAGGGACTCGAGGTCGTGCCCGTCGATGGGGCCGATGTAGTTGAAGCCGAATTTCTCGAACAGCGTGGCTGGCACCACCATGCCCTTGGCGTGCTCCTCGAAGCGCTTGGCCAGCTCGAACAGGGGCGGCGCCCCCTTGAGCACCTGCTTGCCCACCTGCTTGGCGGCCGCATAGAAACGCCCGCTCATGAGCTGCGCAAGGTAGCGGTTGAGCGCGCCCACGGGCGGGCTGATGGACATGTCGTTGTCGTTGAGGATGACCAGCAGCTTGCAGTCTTCGACACCGCCGTGGTTGAGCGCCTCGAAGGCCATGCCGGCCGTCATCGCGCCGTCGCCGATCACGGCGATGGCGTGGCGGTCCTCGCCCTTCTGGCGTGCGGCCAGGGCCATACCCAGGGCGGCGGAAATGGAGGTGCTGCTGTGCGCCGTACCGAAGGCGTCGTATTCGCTCTCGCTGCGTTGCGGAAAACCGCTGATGCCACCGAGTTGGCGCAGCGTGTCCATGCGTTCACGCCGGCCCGTCAGGATCTTGTGCGGGTAGGTCTGGTGGCCCACGTCCCAGATCACACGGTCATACGGTGTGTTGAAGACCTGGTGCAGCGCCACGGTGAGTTCCACGGTGCCCAGGTTGGAGCTCAGATGGCCCCCCGTCCTGGAAACGCTCTCCAGCACATAGGCACGCAGCTCGTCGGCCAGGGTGCGCAGGTCGGCACGCGAGAGCTTGCGCAGGTCGGCCGGGTCGTTGATCGTCTGCAGCAGGGGATAGGTAGCGGAAGTCATGCTCAACTCGTTCAGTTCGCGCGGTTCACGACCATGTCGGCCAGGGCGCGCAGGGCACGCGTATCGGCCAGGCCGCTGGTCTCCAGCGCCTGCAATGCCTGGGCATACAACTCCTGCGCATAGCTGTGCGAACGCTCCAGCCCCAGCAGGGACACATAGGTGGGCTTGTCCTGCTCGGCGTCCTTGCCGGCCGTCTTGCCCAGGGTGGCGGAATCGGCCGTGACATCGAGGATGTCGTCGACGACCTGGAAGGCCAGACCGATGGCGGCGCCGTAATCGGACAGGGCCTGGCGCTCGCCAGCGCTCAGCTCACCGCAGGTCGCCCCCATGAGCACACTGCCCTGCAGCAGGGCGCCGGTCTTGAGGCGGTGCATCTGGCGCAATTCGTTTTCATCAAGCTTCAGTCCGACGCTGGCCAGGTCGATGGCCTGGCCGCCGGCCATGCCCGCGCTGCCGGCCGCTTGCGCGAGCAGGCGGCACAAACGCGCCTGCATGGCCTCGGGCACGCCGTCATCGACGGGGGTGAGCAGCTCGAAGGCCAGGGCCTGCAGCGCATCACCGGCCAGCAGGGCCCCGGCCTCGCCGTATTTCACATGCACCGTGGGCTTGCCCCGGCGCAGCACGTCGTTGTCCATGCAGGGCATGTCGTCGTGCACCAGGGAATAGGCGTGGATCAATTCCACCGCGCAGGCCGCGCGCAGGGCGGCGCATTCGTTGCCGCCCACGGCCTCGCTGGCCGCCAGCACCAGCAGGGGGCGCAGGCGCTTGCCGCCATCGAGCACCGAATAACGCATGGCCTCGCCCAGGCCGGCCGGCGCATCGGCCGCTACCCAGGCTTCCAGCGCGCGCTCCACGCGCGCCAGCCGTTCCGCACTCCAGGCGCGCAACTCGAAATCCTTCTTGACGTTCACTCGGGTGTCCATGTCTTGAGGGCGCCTTCATCCAGCACCTTGATCTGGTCTTCCACGGCGGTGAGCTGCTCACGGCAGTACTTGAGCAGTTCGGCTCCACGCTGGTACCCGGTGAGCAGTTGCGCCAGCGGCAGCTCGCCGGACTCCAGCTGGCTGACCAACTGTTCGAGTTCCTGCACGGCCGCCTCGTAGCTGGCAGGCGTGCCGGCGGGAGCGGTGGAGGGGGTGGCCTTGGGCATGGGGAGTCCGGAGTGCAAACCCTGCATTTTAGGCGCAGGGCGGGCCTGTGCGGGCAGCGGGCGGCCTTCCGTTTTCAGTTGCAGCCAGCCCCCGGGGTACAATCCTTTGCTCACCTGTGGCTTGGGATGCTCTCCCGGGCCTTTTTCATGTCCTCCAGGCGCCTCTGGGCGTACCCTCCCTGTGGGGAGTCTTTAGGTCAGGTCACCCATGTCTGATTTAAGTCTTCAACTGCAGCAGGCGCACAGCCAACTACCAGTTTCCAGCTACTTCGACGCAGCGCTGTTCCAGCGCGAGATGGCGCAGATCTTCCAGCGCGGCCCGCGTTACATGGGCCACGCCGCCAGCGTCCCCGAAGTGGGTGACTACCACGCTCTTCCCCAGGAAAAGGAAGGGCGGGCCCTGGTGCGCACGCCCTCCGGCGTGGAACTCATCTCCAACGTCTGCCGGCATCGCCAGGCCGTGATGCTCAAGGGCCGCGGCTCGCTGAACCAGACCCAGCCCGGCAGCGCCGGCGGCAACATCGTCTGCCCCCTGCACCGCTGGACCTACTCTTCCCAGGGCCAGCTCATCGGCGCGCCGCATTTCGCGCAGGACCCCTGCCTGAACCTGAACAACTACAAGCTGCGCGAGTGGAACGGCCTGCTGTTCGAGGACAACGGTCGCAACATCGAGGCCGACCTGGCCGGCATGGGCCCGCGCGCGCAGCTCGACTTCACCGGCTTCACGCTGGACCGCGTGGAATTGCACGAGTGCAACTACAACTGGAAGACCTTCATCGAGGTCTATCTGGAGGACTACCACGTGGGCCCCTTCCACCCGGGCCTGGGCCACTTCGTAACCTGCGAAGACCTGAGCTGGGAGTTCAAGGACAACTACTCGGTGCAGACCGTGGGCGTTTCGGAAGCCTTCGAGCGTCCGGGCTCACCCGTCTACCAGCGCTGGCACGATGCCCTGCTGAAATACCGCAACGGCCAGAAGCCCGAGCGCGGCGCAATCTGGCTGACCTACTACCCGCACATCATGGTCGAGTGGTACCCGCACGTGCTGACCGTCTCTACCCTGCACCCGATCAGCCCGAACAAGACGCTGAACATGGTGGAGTTCTACTACCCCGAAGAGATCACCGCCTTCGAACGCGAGTTCGTCGAAGCCCAGCAGGCCGCCTACATGGAAACCTGCATCGAGGACGACGAGATCGCCGAGCGCATGGACGCCGGCCGCAAGGCCCTGTTCGAGCGGGGCGACAACGAGGTTGGCCCCTACCAGAGCCCCATGGAAGATGGCATGCAGCATTTCCATGAGTGGTATCGCCGGCAGATGAGCCTGTAAGCCCACCTTGAATCGAGATTGACATGCAAGCCCTCTGGATGGTCCTCGGGGCCTTCTTCTTCGCCACCATGGGCGTGGCGGTTAAATACGCCTCCGCCTCCTTCAGCACTTTCGAGCTGGTCTTCTACCGCGGCCTGATCAGCATCGTCTTCCTGGGCCTGATCCTGCGCAGCCGTGGCATCAAGCTGGGCACCAGCGTGCCTTATATGCACATCTGGCGCAGCATCATCGGAGCGGCCTCGCTGACGGCCTGGTTCTATGCCATCGCCTACCTGCCTCTGGCCACGGCCATGACGCTGAACTACATGAGCGGCATCTGGGTCTCGGCCTTCATCGTGGGTGGCGCCATCCTCTACGGCAAGACCGAGCGCCAGGGCCCTTTGCTGACCACTGTGCTGCTGGGTTTTGCGGGGGTGGTGCTCACACTGCGCCCCACCATCGACCACAACCAGCTCTTTGCCGGCGTGATCGGCCTGCTCTCGGGCATGAGCGCCTCACTGGCCTATATGCAGGTCACGGCACTGGCCCGTTCGGGCGAGCCCGAAGGCCGCACCGTCTTCTACTTTGCCGTAGGCACGGCGGTCACCGGTCTGGCCGGCATCCTGTGGACCGGCTTCACCCCCTGGAACCAGATCGACTGGCACGCAGCCATCTGGCTGCTGCCCATCGGCATCCTGGCTTCGCTGGGCCAGTGGTGCATGACCCGTGCCTACAGCCGAGGTCATACCCTGGTCGTCGCCAGCCTGCAGTACTCGGGCATCGTCTTTGCCGCCTTCTACAGCCTGATCCTCTTCGGCGACAAGATTCCGCTTTACGGCTGGCTGGGCATTGCGCTCATCGTCGCCAGCGGCGTGGCCGCCACCTTCCTGCGCGAACGCGCCATTCCCAATACTCCCGCCGAGGAACACTGATGTACACGACCCTGATCGGCGCCGAGCAGCTCAAACATCTGGTGCACGACCACAAACCCCTGATGGTGTTCGACTGCAGCTTCGAATTGATGAAACCCGCCGAGGGTGACGCCCAGTACGAACGCCTGCGCATTGCCGGTGCGGTGCGCGCCGACCTGGACCGGCACCTGAGCGCCAAAGACAAGACCCAGGCCGTCAATGGTGGCCGCCACCCCCTGCCGAGGCCCGAGATCTTTGCGGCCTGGCTGGCCCGCATGGGTTTTGCCAGCGACATGCAGGCCGTCGTCTACGACCGCCAGGGCGCGAACTACTGCGGCCGCCTCTGGTGGATGCTCAAGTGGATAGGGCATGAGAACGTGGCCGTGCTCGACGGCGGCCTGCAGGCCTGGGAGGCCGTCAACGGCCCCGTGGCCACCGGCCCGGACCTGCCGCGTGTGCCCAGCAACTTCAAGGCCGGCGCGCCGCGCACCCGGCTGGCCACGACCGAAGACGTACTCAAGCACCTGGAACTGCCCGACCAGACCCTGATCGACGCCCGCGCCCCGGCACGTTTTCGCGGCGAGGTCGAGCCGCTGGACCCGGTGGCCGGCCACATTCCCGGCGCGCTGAACCGCCCCTTTGCCGAGAACCTGGGGCCCGATGGCAAGTTCAAGTCGGCCGAACAGCTCAAGACCGAGTTCACGGCCCTGCTGGGAGACCGTCGCCCGTCCACCGTGGTGCACCACTGCGGCAGCGGGGTGAGCGCCGTGCCCAATCTGCTGGCCATGGAAATCGCGGGCCTGGGCCGTGGCGCGCTCTACGCCGGCAGCTGGAGCGAATGGTGCGGCGAAGCGGCGCGCCCGGTCGCGCGCGGTTAGGCCTTAAAAGGCATAGGCCACGCCCACCACGCCACCCAGGCTGCTGGCGCGGCGCGTCAGCACGCTGTCACGCGCCTCACCCATCAGTTGCTGAAAACTCAGCGCGCTGAAGACCGAGGTCTCGCGGCTGATCCGGTGAGTAAGTGCCAGGCTGGCATGGGCGTTGCGCCACCCCGCACCGGGGTTGGACACGGCATAACCGCTGGTGGACGACTGCGCTGCCGTGACACCGAAGAAGTCCTGCATGTAGTCGGCATTCACCCAGCTCAGCCCCAGGCCCAGGCCCAGGCGGGTCTGCGCCCCCAGCGGCGTGGACCATCCCGTACCCAGGTCCACCACCAGACCGTGGCGCTGCGTGCCCGCGCCGTAGCGTAGCGAGGAGGTGAAGGCGAAACCCGGAGCCCAGAAACGGTTGTAGAAGACGCCGATCTCCGGCCGGCCTTCGATGTCGCCCATGCCCTGCAGGGCTTCGGAACCGCCCGCATCACGGCCGAAGTCATAGGTCAGGCGCGCACCGTACTGTTGCGCACGGTCCGACGAGGCGTTGTAGCCCACGCCGCTGCCGCCCCCCGCGAACCAGCCGTTGCTCCACTGGTAGTCGATCACGGGCACCAGCCGATCGCGCCGCTCTTCCGAACCGCGGTACTGTGAACCGGAAGTGACTGCTGCGCCTATGCGCCCGCCGTCCTGTCCCGGCGGCAGCGGCGCGAGCCGGACCGCATCGAAACTCTGGGCGTGGGCCCCGGCGCCGGCCAGACTCAGCGACAGGAACAGGGGAGGCAAAGGGGAACGCGAGCAGCTGGGCATAAGACGTGTGAAATGAGCAAAACGCCGTGGAGCTTAACCGCAAGGCCTATTCCGGGGTATCGTCGGGTCATGAGTCCCCCGACCATCATCCAGATTCTCGCTGCCGTGCTGTTCGCACTGGCCATCGTCCACACCTTCTCGACCAAGCTGTTCGAACATCTGGCGCATACCCAGCCGCGCCATGCGGGCCTGTGGCATCTGCTCGGCGAAGTGGAGGTGGTGTTCGGCTTCTGGGCCATGGTGCTGGTGGTCTGCATGTTCGCGCTCAGCGGCAAGCAGGAGACCACGGCCTATCTGGACAGCCGCAACTACACCGAACCCCTGTTCGTCTTCGTGATCATGGTGATCGCCGGCACCCGCGCCGTGCTGCAATGCGCGGGCGCGCTAGTGCGCTGGCTGGCGCAGCGGCTTCCGCTGCAGCGCGGCGTGGCGCTGTACTTCCTGCTGCTGGCCCTGGTGCCCCTGCTGGGTTCCTTCATCACCGAACCCGCCGCCATGACCCTGGCCGCCTTGATGTTGCGCGACACGCTGTTTGCCCGGGCGGTTTCGCGCCGCCTGCAGTACGCCACCGTGGGCGTGCTCTTCGTCAACATCTCCATCGGCGGCACGCTCACGCCCTTTGCCGCGCCCCCGGTGCTGATGGTGGCCGCCCCCTGGAACTGGGACCTGGCTTTCATGGCCTCGACCTTCGGTTGGAAGGCAGCCATCGCGGTACTCGTGAACGCCGCTCTGGTCACGCTGCTGTTCCGCAAGGAGTTGGGCGCCGTGGAACAGGTCGCTGACAGCCAGGGCCCCGCCGTACCCTGGACCGTGGTGCTGGTGCACCTGCTCTTCCTGCTGGCGGTCGTGCTGTTTGCGCACTACCCGCCGGTGTTCCTGGGCCTGTTCCTCTTTTTCATGGGTTTCGCCCACGCCTACGAACGGCACCAGGACCGTCTGATCCTGCGTGAGGCCCTGCTGGTGGCCTTTTTCCTGGCGGGCCTGGTGGTACTGGGTGGCCTGCAGCAGTGGTGGCTGCAACCGGTGCTCATGGGCATGGACGCCACGGCCGTGTTCTACGGGGCCATGGGGCTGACCGCCATCACCGACAATGCGGCCCTGACCTACCTGGGCTCACTGGTGCAAGGGCTGAGCGACGAGTTCAAGGTGGCTCTGGTGGCCGGTGCGGTCACCGGCGGCGGCCTGACGGTGATCGCCAATGCACCCAACCCTGCGGGCGTTTCCATCCTGCGCGGCAAGTTCGAAGACAACACGATCAACCCGCTGGGCCTGCTGCTGGGCGCGCTGCCACCCACCCTGGTGGCGGTGCTGGCTTTCCGCCTGCTTTGAAGCTGCGGCGCTAGACTGCGGACATGAAGCCGCGTATCACCGTCATCACCCTGGGCGTCGAGGACCTGGAACGCGCGCTGCGTTTCTACCGCGATGGCCTGGGTTTTGCCACCGAGGGCATCATCGGCACCGAGTTCGAGCACGGGGCCGTGGTTTTCATCGACCTGCAGCACGGACTCAAGCTGGCCCTGTGGCCGCGCAGCAGCCTGGCGCGGGACAGCGGCCTGCCTCTCACCCCGCCCTGCCCCACCGGGCTCTCGCTGGGGCACAACGTGGCCTCACGTAGCGAGGTGGATGCGGTAATGAAGCGGGCAGCGCAGGCCGGCGCGGCCATCGTCAAGCCCGCTCAGGTCACCTTCTGGGGTGGTTACGCCGGTTATTTCCAGGACCCGGACCAGCACCTGTGGGAAGTGGTGTGGAACCCGGCGTTGGAGAACGCTTCGGGCTAACGCCCCAAGCGGTCCGAGGCTGGGCCGTCGACCTGGCGCGATTCAACGTCGATCACGTCTACGTCCTGCGAGGACTGCCCCGCTCCCGGGCGGTAAAAGCGTTGCCATTGCGCACGGCGCAGGAGGGTGAAGACCAGGGGCTGCACGGGCCGGCCTGTGAGCCGGGCCCAGAGCGCGCGCAGGCCCCAGAAGATCAACAGCAGCAGACCCGCCGCCAGCAGGCTGAGCAGGAACACCAGGCCCATGAGCGCCAGCACGATGCGCAGCAACAGGCCCAAAATCGTCTTGAGAATGGAAGTCATGGTCGTCTGTCGCAAATGGGTGTGATCACCGGGCTTGCAAGAGCCTGTGTATTTCTTTACTTCACCAGCAGCAGCGCCAGGTCCTGCCCGCACACCAGCTGCAGGCCCTGCGCCCGGGCATAGGGCTCAGCCGCATCCGAGACAGGGCTCAGGCTCAGGTACACGCCACGCGCACCCTGCTTCTCGCAAGCCGCCTGCAGCAGACGCAAGGCCTCCACACCATGGGTGGCTGCCTTCCAGCGGCGGCAGCTCAGCAGGCTGGCCTGGTCCTGACGTTCGATACGGAAATCCGCTGCCTCGCCTTCCAGGCGCGTGACCGTATAGCCCTGTTGCGTGTAGACCTGCTGCACCCAGGCCGAGAAGTCACGCCAGTTCATGGCCGCGGCGCTCGCCAGCGCGGCGTCGAGCCGGGCTGCGCCCGGTGCACGCCACTGGCGCCAGGCCGCGACAGCCGCCACGACCAGGAAGGGAAAGGTGCCCAGCGTCACCACCATCGCGTACTCGCGCGACAGCAGGGCAAACGCGACCGTGGACATGAGCAGGGAGATCAGCAGGCTGACCCACCAGGGCGAGCGCAGCAGCACCGCGAAGAGCGAGCGCTCGTTCATCTTGAATTTCATGCGAGCCTCAGTGTGCGTGCGCCAGCGCGCTGGCCACGGTGACCAGCAGGATGCCCGCGAACAGCCAGGCGATCTGGGCCAGAGTCTCGGACAGGCTCAGGCGCTTCTGCAACTGGGGGATCAAATCCGCCAGGGCCACGTAGATGAAGCTGCTGGCCGCCACCACCAGGAAGTAGGTCAGGTAGTCGCGCAGCAGGTCCACCAGCCAGTAGCCCACCAGGCCGCCCAGGGCGGTGATGGCGCCGGCCAGCGTGACCTTGAGCAGCGCCGCCTGACGCGTGCCGCTGCTCTTGCGCAGCACCATGAGATCGCCCATATGGTGCGGCACCTCGTGTGCCAGCACGGCCAGCGCTGCGATCACGCCCAGGCGCAGATCGGCCATGAAGGCCGAGGCGATCAGGATGCCGTCGCCAAAGCAGTGCACGCTGTCACCGGCCAGCACGGTCCAGCCGCCAGCCATGCGCTCCGGTGCATGGCCGTGGTCATGGTGGTGACCGTGGTGGTGCGCGTGAGCATGGTCATGCGCATCGGCCGCCTCGTCGTGGTGGTGCTCATGCCCGTGGTGCCAGAGCTCGGCCTTGTCGAGCAGGAAGAAGAAGACCACACCGACCAGCAAGGTGAGGAACAGCGCCTGCGGTTCGAGACCGCTCTCGAAGGCTTCGGGCAGCAGGTGCAGAAAGGCCGTGCCCAGCAGGGCACCGGCCGCCAGGCTGAGCATGTGCTGGGTGTAGCGTGCCAACACGCCGAAGCTCAGGGCCGCGGCCAGCCAGACGCTGCCGATGCCGGCCGCCAGCGTGCCGAGAAGGATCGCAAGAAGAGTCATGTTCCGATTCTCGCAGACGTGTCAAGGAGCCCCGGAACACGCAAGAAAAGGGCCGCGCGTGAACGGCCCCTGCAAGTGAGTGCTATACGCCGTGCTGCTTGAGCCATGCCAGACAGCGCTTCCAGCCATCGTCGGCAGCCTCCTTGCGGTAGCTGGGGCGGTAGTCGGCGTGGAAGGCGTGGGGCGCGTCCTTGTAGACCACGAACTGCGAGGCCCGGGCAGCGGCATTGCCTGCGGCCAGGGCGGTCTTCATCTTCTCCACGTCGGCCAGCGGGATGCCGGTGTCGGCCTCGCCGTAGAGGCCCAGCACGGGGCCGTTGATGACGCCCGCGATGTCGATCGGGTTCTTCGGCGTCAGATCATTCTGGTTGCCGGTGATACGCCCGTACCAGGCCACACCGGCCTTGATGGACTTGCTGTGCGCGGCGTAGAGCCAGGTCTGGCGGCCGCCCCAGCAAAAGCCCGTGACGCCCACACGTGCCAGGTCACCCCCGTTGGCGCCGGCCCAGGCCACGGTGGCGTCGAGGTCACCCAGCACCTGGGCATCGGGCACCTTGGAGACCACCTCGGCGATCAGCTTGGCGATCTCGCCGTAACTCTGCGCATCGCCCTGGCGCACAAAGAGCTCGGGGGCAATGGCCAGGTAGCCGGCACGCGCGAAGCGGTTGGCCACGTCGGCAATGTGCTCGTGCACACCGAAGACCTCGGACAGCACCAGCACCACGGGCAGGTTCCTGCCGCCGGCTGGCATGGCGCGGTAGGCCGGCATCTTGTAGCCCTTCACATCGATGGTGACCTCGCCCACGGTCAGGCCGTCCGTCGGGGTCTTGATCGCGGTCTGCGCCATGATGGGCATGACGGAAGCGGCATATCCCACGCCCAGCGCGGTCTTGAGAGCGGTGCGGCGCGTGGCGCCCGCCTCCGTGCTCTGGCCCGGCAGCAGGGCCTTGAATTCAGTTTCCAGATCGCGGTTCATCATCAGGGACTCCTCGTGTCGGTTTTCGGAAGGTCGTAGTCTAGGGGGCCCGCCGCTTCATTGCACAGGGCTTGTGCAATCCCCCACGCAGCGAAGCCCGATAATCGGGCATGTCCACGCCCAACGCCTTCAGCACCCTGCCCCTGAGCCCCGCCATGCTGGAGAACCTGCAACAGCTGGGTTACAGCGCGATGACCCCGATCCAGGCCGCCAGTCTGCCCCTGGCACTGATGGGCAAAGACCTGATCGCCCAGGCCCAGACCGGCAGCGGCAAGACCGCCGCCTTTGCCCTGGTGGTGCTGACCAACCTGAACCCGCGCCGTTTTGCCGTGCAGTCCCTGGTGCTGTGCCCCACGCGTGAGCTGGCCGACCAGGTGACCGTGGAGCTGCGGCGCCTGGCGCGCGCGCAGGACAACATCAAGATCGTCACCCTCTGCGGCGGCGTGCCACTGCGCATGCAGAGCGCCAGTCTGGAGCACGGCGCCCACATCGTGGTGGGCACGCCGGGGCGCATCATGGACCACCTGCAGCGCGGCACCCTGGACCTGACCGCCCTCAACACCCTGGTGCTGGACGAAGCCGACCGCATGCTGGACATGGGTTTCTTCGACGACATCGCCACCGTGGCCAAGCAGTGCCCGAAGGAGCGGCAGACCCTGCTGTTCTCGGCCACCTACCCCGAAGGCATCGCCAAGATCGCGACCCAGTTCCTGCGCGATCCGCAGCAGGTCAAGGTGGAAACGAAGCAGAGTGCCCCCAAGATTGAGCAACGCTTCTACGAGGTGACGCGTGCGAATCGCCTGCAGGCCGTGGCGCAGCTGCTGCTGCACTTCCGCCCGGTCAGCACCCTGGCCTTCTGCAACACCAAACAGCGCTGCAAGGAACTGGTGACCCTGCTGCAAGACCAGGGCATCAGCGCGCTGGCGCTGTACGGCGAGCTGGAGCAGCGCGAACGCGATCAGGTGCTGGCCCAGTTTGCCAACCGCAGCTGCTCCGTGCTGGTGGCCACCGACGTGGCCTCACGCGGGCTGGACATCACACAACTCGAAGCCGTGATCAATGTGGACATCTCGCCCGACCCCGAAGTGCACGTGCACCGCATCGGCCGCACCGGCCGCGCGGGTGAATCCGGTCTGGCCCTGAGTCTGGCCAGCATGGACGAGATGGGGGCGGTGGGCAAGATCGAGCAGTACCAGACGCAGGAATCCGTCTGGCACAAGCTGGACGAACTGAAACCCGCGAGCAAGGAACCTTTGCTGCCCCCCATGACGACCCTGCAGATCCTCGGCGGCCGCAAGGAAAAGATCCGTCCCGGTGACGTGCTGGGCGCGCTGACCGGCGAGGCCGGCTACACCCGCGAACAGATCGGCAAGATCAATGTCACCGAGTTCTGCACCTTCGTGGCCGTGGAGCGCAGCATCGCGAGTGAAGCCGTGGCCCGGCTCAATGCCGGCAAGGTCAAGGGCAAGAGCGTGAAGGCCCGACTGGTCGGCGCGGACTGAAGCGGCCGCAGGCTGCTCAGGGAAGAAAACGCGACGCGAATTCCGGCGCCGGCAGCAAACAGGAGTCGGAGCGACCGAACATCCAATAGCGGTTGCGGGCGATCCACCGGTACAGCGCATCGCGCAAGGGGGCCGGGACCAGCCACCCGACCCAGGCCAGGCGCCAAGGCCAGCCCAGGCCATGCAGCACCCGCAGAATGGCGGCCGTGTGCTGCCAGGTCTTCTGCCCATCCACCAGCAGCAGTGTCTGCAGGCCTTCTACCCGCAGGCCTGCCTGGGCGAGCAGCGCCTGGCCGGCCTGGCCCTGGATGGAAGCGAACTGGAACACGCCCTGGCGGTCGTGCTTCAACAGGAATTGCACCCAGCCATCGCAGAGCAGGCACTGGGCATCAAACACAACGATCACCGGCTTGCTCCCTGCTGCGCTGTAACCACAAGGTGACCACGATAACTGACGACCAGGCCGATCACAGGGACCGAGGCCTGAACGTGGAAATGGAGCCTGTCCGCTTCGCCCGTTTCCCGGGCCGTGATCTCCGGCATCAGCCAGCGCGGGCAAGGTAGGCCCCAGAAATGCAAGGTCCTCAAACGCATTTCGAGTGCTCCGGCCACCTCCACCAGTTCAAACGCCAGACGAGAAGCGCCGAGTTTTTCCGTGACGCGGATCCCGTCCTTCTTCAGAACCGAGCTCATCGTCCTGTTCGGAAAAAAGCGCGTCCAGGTCTCGGCGCCGGATTGCGCCAACAGCTCGAATCGGATGGGCCCCTGCGCAGATCGGTTCGGCGCTCCCAGGCAGATGGCCAGGAGCCTGGCTGCCCAGGAGCCAGGTGCGCGCACGTCCACCCAGCCATGCAGCTCATGGCGACCTGCCAGGCTGTGAAACCGGCGCACGGGCCCGGCCAGACGGTCAAACGCATCTCCCATCACAGCGCGGTACAGCGAAACGGAGGTCATATTCAGAGCCTTGAGTGTAAGACGACCCCAAACCTCGCCGCCATGAAAAAAGCCCGCCAAGGCGGGCTTTTCGGCAAAGACAGCAGCAGCCCTTACTTGGCGGCTTCTTCTTTCATCTCGGCCTTCTTCTTGGATTTCTTGGCCTTGCTCGACTTGCTGGCCTTGGCCTTTTTCTTCTTGTCAGCACGGGCTTCGGGCTTGGTCTCGGGCTTGGTGGGGGCCACGGCCGGTGCCGGTGCGACCGCCGGTGCCGGTGCCACGGCAGGAGCAGGAGCCTGGGCGTAAGTACCTGCGGCAAACAGGCCGGCGATCAGGGCAGCGAGCAACTTGTTCATATTCAGATTTCCTAGGGTTCAACGATGTAAACGACACATTCACTCAAGGGAATGCGTATCGCAACAATAACAGGTGCAGCCACAGGAATTGGTCAGCTTGCCGTCAGCGACAAACCGACCCCTCCAACGTGCTCAGCTCCTGCCGCCCTTGCCACCCGACTTGTCATTCCGGTCGTTGGGCTTGAACGGATTGTTGCTGTGTCCCGAGCCCGGAGCATCGCAATCGCGGTCGTGCTTGCCAGCGTCGTGCCCGCAATCGTTGGCGTCACCATGACCGCGATGGCCATGGTGATCCCTGTCGTGACACGAAGGCATCCCTGGCACCGACAGCGCGCCGCAGCCAATGATGCTGGCACCCGTCATGGTCAAGGCCACGTTGGACAAGGCCCGGCCAGCCAGCGTGCCGCGCGTCAAGGTGATGGATCCGATGGTGGCGTCCCCTGCCAGTATGTTGCCCTTGAGCGCCGAATCTGTCAGGGTTGCGGCGCCGCTGGGCGCCCAGTAAACGTTGCAAGGCTGAGCGCCACCGGCCATGGCAACCGAGAAGTTGGTGCCGGTCAAGGCCCCATTCACAAGAATGATCCAGACGCCGTTGGCAGGCCCGGTAAGTGTCAAGGTACCCGCCTTGGCGACTGCATCGGTGCAGTAGACACCGGGCGCGAGGTTCTGGTTCGCCAGATTACCGGGCACCTGGGTGCACGCCTGGGACTGGAGCGCAGCATAGGCGCTCAGGAAATCCGTACGTGCCTGGACTGCTGCCGCATTCGTCGCGGGAGGTATCGCCCCCGTCACGGTACAGCCGGTATTGGTGTAAGGAACTGCACTGCCGGGGGAAACACCGATGTCGCCGGTGACCACACCTGCGGTGCAAGTGACGTTGGTGCCGCCAAGCACGGAGAAAGCCGCAGCGCTTCCCAGCGAGACCTGGGCCCATGCAGGGCTGACTGCCGCAAGCAGCGCGCCGGTGGCCATGCAAATGGCCGAAAGAGACTTCCGAAGATGATTCATGATGCGTTTCCTTTGGTGATGACAACAATGTGCAAGACGTTTGTAGGCCTTGCGTGCGACGCCTGCCGTCTGCTGACGCACAGAAGCGACCGATCGGGCTGCGAGCCGTGCATGCAAGCCCATGAGAAAAGCCACTCCCTTGTGTCACAAGGGAATGGCTTGTCACTGACGGTGTGTACCGTTTACTGGGGCACGGTCACCGAAGAGAAGGTGTCGAGCACCACGCCCGCTGCGTGCGAGAACAGGCGCCCTTCCACCACGGTGGGGTTCAGAGCCGTACCGCCCAGCACCTGCACGGCGGCGCCGTTGGCGATGACCGTGCCCTTGAAGACGGAGCTCACGCCCAGCGTGGCTGCACTACCCGCCATCCACCACACGTTCTTGGCCTGCGCGCCACCGGTCAGGGTGACTGTGCTGCTGGTCCCCGTGGTCAGGGCAGCACCGGTCTGGAAGATGAAGACCGCGTCCGGATTGCCACCCGCGTTGAGGGTGATGTTGAAGGTGTTGCCTACACCGATCGGGTTGGCGGTGCGATACAGCCCCGGCACATAGATGGGACCGTTGGTCACGCCCGCACAGGCAGCCTGGGCGTGGGAGAGTTCGCCGTCGACGATGGCGCAGGCATTGGTGCTGCGGTTGGCGGCATCGATGTAGGCCGCGTTGAAGGCGGTTTGCGCGTCAATCGCCGCTTGGTCGCCGTTGTGCACCACGCCGTTGAGCACCGTCACACCGACCACGCAGTTGTTGCAGGCACCGGCCGGGTTCAATCCCACATTGCCATTGACCGAAGAATTCGCAGCGAGGGTGATCGCCGCGCTGCTGGCAAAAATGCCGTAGGTGCCCGCCGTGCCGAGGGTCGGGGATGCGCCTGCTGGCCCGGAATTCACCGGGGTGGCGGGCGTGGAACTGCTGTTGCTGCCTGCCCCGCACGCGGCGAGCACGGCAGCCGCCAGCGCGGCCATGAGCCAATGCGCAGCGGGTCGGTTTGCGTTTTCGAATCTGTTCATTTTCTTCCCCTGGTGGGTTGGACCGGAAAGTCCCGGCAGACGGTGCGTCGGCACCCCGGGCTTGTCCTTCCAGGGGCACATCCGGATGAACTGGGAACAAACCATTCATCGATGTCTCACTCTGCGCCGCTTGGCGAGATTGATCTGTGCGCTGACAAACATACCGGGGAAAGATGAAAGATCTTCTCCATCTATGTGGGCAAACAGACAGATCAATTCGCTTGAAATCGAAAAGATGAAATGGACGTCATGCCATGGCGTGCATCTCGAAGCTCTCTCTCCATCTGAAAGATATGAAATGACTCTCAACGAAACCAAAAACCACGACACCACTTCCGCTCAGACTGCGCAACAGCATCACGTGCAGGCCGCCGACCACCTTGAGCAGGCAGCCAAGTGCCACAAGGATGCCGCCCGACTGCTGGGTTCCGGCGACCAGACGGGTGCCCAAACCCATGTTGAAAAAGCCAAGACCCATACCGTGCAGGCTACCGAGCATGTGATGCAGGCAGCGAAGAAAACCGTCAGCAAGGACAAGGCCCCCGCCTGAGGCGACCTTTCCCCGCGCTGCCGGCTTATGGATGCCGGCAGCGCGGAGTCATATAAAAAAAGAGGAGCGTGTATCACGCTCCTCTTTTTTCTTGCCGCAACCTTTTGCGACGGCGGGTGCAGGGGATGGTTCAGCGATAGAAGGCCTCGACCTTGCCTTTGAGCTTGAGCATCAGCGGGTTGCCCTTGCGGTCCAGCGTCTTGCCAGCGGGCACCTTGACCCAGCCTTCACTGATGCAGTACTCCTCCACGTCCTTGCGTTCCTTGCCGTTGAAGGTGATGCCCACGTCGTGCTCGAACACGGCCGCCACATAGTGCGGACTGCGCGGATCGATGGAGAGGTGGTCGGGCAGCTCGGGGCGCTGCGTAGCCTGGGATGCGGTGCTGTCGTTCATGGGGACGTATTGTGCTTCAAGCCGCCACGGGGGCCAGGCTGCGGGCCGCGGCCGCGATGTCCAGCGAGCGCAGACGCAGATCCGCATCGTAGACGTCCGACACCAGGATGAACTCATCGGCCTGCGTGGCCTGGGCCAGTTGCTCGAAGCCGGTGCGCACGGTCTGCGGCCCGCCGATCACGGCCATGGCCAGGAAGTCGGCAATCGCCGCGCGCTCCTGCGGGTGCAGCTGTTCCATGAAATGCTCCACCGGTGGCGCCAGGCGGCCGCGCTTGCCCGTGATGATGCCCAGCACACGCTGGTAGGTGCTGCTGGCCAGGAACTCGGCCTCCTCGTCGCTCGGCGCGGCGATCACGGGCACACCGATGGCCACATGGGGCTGCGCCAGCGTGGCCGAGGGGCGGAACTGGCTGCGGTAGATCTCGATGGCCTGCAACAGCAGGCGCGGCGCGAAGTGCGAGGCGAAGGCATAGGGCAGGCCCTGCTCCGCCGCCAGGCGCGCGGAGAACAGGCTCGAGCCCAGCAGCCAGATCGGTACGTTGGTGCCGGCACCGGGCATGGCGATCAGGCGCTGGCCGGGCTGGGCTGGGCTGGCCCCAGCAGGCGCTGCAGCTCGGCCACGTCACGCGGGAAATCTTCTTCGGTCTCCACGCGGTCACGACGCAGCGCGCGCATGGTCATGGGGTCGGTGCCGGGCGCGCGGCCCAGGCCCAGGTCGATGCGGCCCGGGTAGAGCTCGGCGAGCGTCCCGAAAGCCTCGGCCACCACCAGCGGCGCGTGGTTGGGCAACATGATGCCGCCCGAACCGACGCGGATGCGCTGCGTGCCCCCCGCGATATGCCCCACCAGCACGGCCGTGGCCGAGCTGGCGATGCCAGGCATGTTGTGGTGCTCGGCCAGCCAGTAGCGCGTGAAGCCCAGGGCTTCGGCGTGCTGCGCAGTACGCAGGGCGATGCCCAGCGCGTCGGCCACCGTGCCGCCTTCGCGCACGGCCACCAGGTCCAGCATGGACAGGGCAATGTCGTTCAGTGATTTCATGGGCCTATTTTCGGCCAGGGACGATGCCCGTGCTGGGCCGGGTCTTTTGGCCGCAGGCCTCAGCTCTGGGGGCTGCTCTTGTAGCGCTGGTGCAGGATGCGCACGCGCTGCACATAGACCTGGGTCTCGGCATAGGGCGGCACGCCCGCGTACTTCTGGACGGCCTGGGGGCCGGCGTTGTAGGCGGCGGTGGCCAGCATCACGTCGTTCTTGAACTGGACCAGCAAGTCAGCCAGGTACTTCGCACCGCCATGGATGTTCTCGCGGGGCACCCGGGGATTGGCCACGCCCAGCACCTTCGCCGTCGCGGGCATGAGCTGCATCAGGCCGACCGCGCCCTTGGGCGAACGGGCATGCACGTTGAAACCCGACTCCGCGTGGATCACGGCGCGCACCAGGGCCGGGTCGACCTTGAACTGGTGCGCGGCCACGTTGATCTCTTCTGTGAATGCATCGCGGTACAGGCGGGTGGCATGCCAGTCCACCGTGGACGTGGGGCTGCAGGCAAAACACTGGGGGCGAAGCACCACATAGGCCCCGTGGCTGGGCGGCCGGTCCGAAAACGAGGTGGTGCCGCCCGCGAGGGACTTGTAGATCCTGGTGGCGGGCTTGGGCAGGTCCATGGGGGGGACACCGTCGGCAGCCGAACCGGGCTCCAACGCAGCGGCCGGGACCGACCAGGCCAGCAGCAGAGCGGCCACGACCACCCACGCGGCCCGTGCGGGGGCGGCGCAGGCCTGCTGGAGTCGGTGGGGCATGAGGGGACGCATAGAAAGATTCGGGCGTTCCGCTGAATTGTCCTGCCAAATGGCCTCAGCTACCAAGCCCGTTAAGAGGAGAAAACAGACCGTTCAGTGCGCTTTATCCCGGTTCGACCCCATTTCCGGACTTGAACGACGCTCATGCGCCCAACGCCGGCTTGACCACCATCAGATAGAACACCACGATCATGGCCACAAAGGCGGGGTAGCCCAACCACTCCCAATAGCGGCTGTAGCGCCAGTAGAGCAAAGGCAATTCGGTGTGCGTCTCCAGCGCCACCCGGGCCATGGCCGCCATGCGCAGCTGCAACCAGACCACGGGCAACCAGCAGGCCCCGGCAAGAAAGAACAGGGCCAGTGAGAGGGCCAGCCAGGGCGTCCACAAGGACCAGCCGGCCAGATGCGCCAACAGCAGGCCGGTGCCCATCTGGATGAAAACGGTGGGGGTGGTGAACCACCAGTCCGCGCGCACCACGAGCCGGGAAACGACAGCCTGCGCCGCAAGGTTGTGGCTGCGGTTGACGAAAAACATGTAGAAGGCCGAGCCAAAACCTGTACCGACCAGCAGGACGCTGGAGAGGATGTGGATCCACTTCATCGTGAGGTACAGGTTCATGCGGTTTTCCTGGCCAGGACGAGGAGCACGGCCGCGATGGGCACGTTCTTGGTCAATGGCCCCAGAGGATGCAGCCACAGCCATGGGCTCAGGACCGTCGCGACGAGGGTCATCAGGAGCATGACAAGCAGGGCCGCCAGATAGATCACCCTGTTCGGCTTCAGCCACAGGGCCAGACCCAGCGCCGCATCCACACCAGCCCCGCTCAGGATCAACCAGGATGCAGAGGCCGCGTCCAGGCCCTGGACCCCGACCAGCAGTTGCGCGCTTTGCCCATGCAGCTCCAGCACGCTGACCAGCGCCGTGGCCAGCCAGACAAAGATCAGGCTGTAGCGCAACAGCTTCTGGTCGCGTGATGTGAGCATGTGTTGATCCCTTCGAAGGTTGGCGTTCACGCGCCGTGAACCGCGACCTCGTCCATTGTTTCCGTGACCATGCCCCAGCGAGCAAACTCCGGCTCGAATTCTGCAAGCTGCAGCAGCCCCATGCAGGCGTGGGCCCCTAGAAGTAGCGCTTCCCCGCGCGCGAGCTTGCGTGCCAGCAGGATGGCGGCCATGCAGGGGATCTCCGGCCCATGGTCATGTCCCGCCGTGACATGCCATGCGCGATGCACCGTTCGCCCGGCAGCATCCAGGCCCTGGACACGGACCACCATGCCGCCGTTGGCCGTTCCCAGAAAATCCAGTGCAGGCGCCGTGGCATTCAACAGCCCGGCCAGGCGCGAGGGTTGCGTCAACACACCGGCGGCCCGCAGACCGGCCAGCGCCGCCAGCACCCTTTGCGTCAGACCGACCTCCAGCGCCGCCCTGAACATGACGCGCTGGCGAACGCGGTACCGCGCAGGGAACAACTCCAGATCCGGGATGTCGCACAGCGCGCCCAGCCGGGGACGCAATTGCGCGAAATGGACGGTCTCAGGCCGGGCCCAGCCACGCCGGGTCTGCCATCGCCCCTGGTCCCACACCTGTATGGGCCCACCGCAATAACTCAGCACCGCAGCCAGCGTGGCCTTGCCCCTGGGGGCCGTCTGCGCCGGGGCGATGCAGGTGTCGATCGTGTCGATGTTTTGCCAGCCCTGGCACAGCTGGTCGATGACCGCCGAGGACAGGGCCGGTACGGTGCTGGCGCCGCAGATGGCGGTCAGCCCCGCGGCCCTGAAACCCGCATCCATGGCGGCCGGGAAATCACAGACAAAACGGCGACCATCGGACAGGTCGATGTAGTGGGCTCCCGCTGCAGCGGCCGCCTGGGCCACGCCATAGGCCTGTTGCTGGAAGGGACCGGCCGTGTGGACCAGCAGCTGCACCCCGAGGCCACGCAGCGTTTGCGAGAAGTCTGGAGCCGACAAATCGATGGCCACGCCTTGCACTCCAGCGCCCAGTTCAAGCGCCAGTGCCTGCGCGCGCTGCAGGTCACGGCCGCCAATCAAGAGCTTTATCGTGGAGTCCCTGGCCAGGGCACGGCAGATCCGCGCACCGAAGTTGCCATAACCGCCCAGCACCAGCGTCTTCAAGCCGACCTCCCTGCCCTTGCGTTTTATCGGATCGCGTGAGCGACGGCCATCAATGCGCCTTGTCCCAGTTCGGCCCCACGCCCACCTCGGCCAGCAACGGTACCTTGAGCTGGGCCACACCGGCCATGATCCTCGGAATTTCGTGGCGCAACCAGGTGACCTCGTCCTCCGGCACCTCGAAAACCAGTTCGTCGTGCACCTGCATGATCATCTTGGTCTTGCGGCCCTCGGTGTCGAGCACGCGTTGCACCTCGTTCATGCTCATCTTGATGAGATCGGCCGCCGTGCCCTGCATGGGCGCGTTGATGGCGGCGCGTTCGGCGCCGCTGCGGCGCGGGCCGTTGGGTGAGTTGATCTCGGGCAGGTAGAGGCGACGGCCGAAGACGGTTTCCACATAACCGCGGGCCTTGGCCTGCTGGCGCGTGTCGTCCATGTAGCGCTTCACACCGGGGTAACGGTCGAAGTAGCGCTCGATGTAGTTCTTGGCGGCCGTGTTGTCGATACCCAGGCTGCGCGCCAGGCCGAAAGCACTCATGCCGTAGATCAGGCCGAAGTTGATGACCTTGGCGTAACGGCGCTGCTCGCTGCTGACCTGGCTGGTCGGCACGCCAAAGACCTCGGAGGCCGTGGCGCGGTGCACGTCCATGCCGTCGTGGAAGGCCAGCAGCAGGGCCGCATCACCGCTGATGTGGGCCATGATGCGCAACTCGATCTGCGAATAGTCGGCGCTCGCAATGACACTGCCCGCAGGGGCGACAAAGGCCTCGCGCACGCGCCGGCCTTCGGGCGTGCGGATCGGGATGTTTTGCAGGTTCGGGTCGTTGCTGGACAGGCGCCCCGTCACCGCCACGGCCTGCGCGTAATGCGTGTGCACGCGGCCGGTGCGCGGGTGGACCATCAGGGCCAGCTTGTCGGTGTAGGTGCCCTTGAGCTTGGACAGGCCGCGGTGCTCCAGGATCTTGGCCGGCAGGGGAAAGTCCTCTGCCAGCTTCTCCAGCACTTCTTCGTCCGTGCTGGGTGCGCCAGTGGCGGTCTTCTTCACGATGGGCAGGCCCAGCTTGGTGAAGAAGATCTCACCGATCTGTTTGGGTGAACCGAGGTTGAAGGGCTGGCCGGCCAGCTCGTGCGCTTCCTGTTCGAGTTGCAGGATGCGCTGGCCCAGCTCGTGGCTCTGGTTGGCGAGGGTGGGCGCGTCGATCAGCACGCCGTTGCGCTCGATGCGGTAGAGCGACTCGGAACTGGTCATCTCCAGCTCGTAGATGAACTTCAGTTTCTCGTCGGCCTGCAGCAGCGGCCACAGCACGCGGTGCACGTCCAGGGTCTGGTCCGAGTCTTCGCAGGAGTATTCGGCCGCCTTGTCGATGGCGACCTGGCTGAAGGAAATCTGCTTGGCGCCCTTGCCGCAGAGGTCTTCGTAGTTGATGCCGCTGCGCCCCAGGTGGCGTTCGGCCAGGCTGGCCAGGCCGTGGGGTTTGTGCACTTCCAGCACATAACTCTGCAGCATGGTGTCGTGCGCGTAGCCCTGTACCTCGATGCCGTGGTTGGCCAGCACATGGCGGTCGTACTTGACGTGCTGGCCCAGCTTCTTGTGCGCGGGGTTTTCCAGCCAGGGCTTGAGTTTGGCCAGCACCTCGTCGCGCGGCAGCTGCGCGGGTGCGTCGGGGTAGTCGTGTGTGAGCGGGATGTAGGCGGCCTCGCCCGGCACCACGCTGAAGGAGATGCCCACGACCTCGGCCACCATCTCGTCCAGCGAGGTGGTCTCGGTGTCCAGTGCCACCAGCTCGGCGGCCTGCACTTTCTGCAGCCAGCGGTCAAACGTCTCCCAGTCGAGGATGGTGTCGTACTTGAGCTGGCTCACACGTGGAGCCGCGGGTGCCGCAGGTTCGTCGAACAGACCTGGGTTGCTGCTGTCGGCGGCCTTGGTCTTGGCCGCAGGTGCGGGCGGCGCTTCACCTCCGATGGCGCGCGCCAGGCCCTTGAAACCGTACTTCTCGTAGAAGTCCTTGAGCGCCGCCGTATCGGGCTCACCCACCACCACGGCGTCCAGCGCCGGTAGGCCGGGCACCCAGCCGTTGAGATCGCAATCGGTCTTGATGGTCAGCAGCTGTCGGCCCGTGGGCAGCCAGTCCAGCGCCTTCTTGAGGTTCTCGCCGGCCGCGCCCTTGATGGCGTCGGCGTTGGCCACGATGTTGTCCAGCGAGCCGTATTCCTGCAGCCACTTGGCGGCGGTCTTGGGCCCGACCTTCTGCACGCCGGGCACGTTGTCCACGGCATCACCCACCAGGGTCTGGTAATCGACCATCAGGTGCGGGGGCACGCCGAACTCGGCCTCCACGCCCGCCACGTCGCGGCGCTTGCCGTTCATGGTGTCGACGATGGTGATGTGGGGCGTGACCAGCTGGGCCAGGTCCTTGTCGCCGCTGCTGATGATCACTTCCACCTCATGGCTGGCCCCGGCCACGGCCAGGGTGCCGATCACGTCATCGGCCTCTACGCCGGGCACGTCCAGCACCTTCCAACCCATCAGGCGCACCACCTCGTGGATGGGTTCGATCTGCGCACGCAGGTCATCTGGCATGGGCGAGCGCTGGGCCTTGTACTCGGGGTAGATGGCGTCGCGGAAGGTCGGGCCCTTGGCGTCGAACACGCAGACCGCGTAGTCAGCGGGCACTTCCTTGCGCAGGCTCTGCAGCATGTTGATCATGCCGCGGATGGCGCCGGTGGGCGGACTCGTCGGGTCCCCCGGCACGGCGCGCAGGTCCGGCATGGCGTGGAAGGCACGGTACAGGTAGCTGGAACCGTCGACCAGCAGCAGGGTTTTCTTGTCGCTCATCCGGCCATTTTGCCTGTGCCAGGCCTGAACCCCTCAGGTCCTACAATTGCAGGATGCCCGCTCTCCTCCCCCGTCTCCTGCGCACCCTGCTGGCCCTCTCCTGCCTGGCCGCAACTGCTGCCCTGGCCCAGAAGCCGGCGGCACTGCCGCGCGACGTCGCCCCCCCCTCGACCGGCGCCACCGAACAGAAGATCGAACGCATCCGCCACGAAGACGCGGGCTCGCGCATCGAGGAATTGCGCGTGGGTGGCGAAACCAAGCAGATCACCGTCCAGCCCAAGGGCGATGCCCCGGCCTACCAGGTCGCGCCCGAAAGCAATAACCGCAACCCCGCCAGCACCGACCGCGAACGCAGTGGTACCGGCGGCTGGAATATTCTCAAGTACTGACCCGATGGCCGTTTTCACCGAAGTCTCTTTCGACGAGGCCAGCGTCCTGCTGCAAGGCCTCAAGCTCGGCCAGCTGCAGGAACTGCGCGGTATCCAGGGCGGCATCGAGAACACCAACTACTTCGCCACCACGGACCAGGGCGAGTACGTGCTGACCCTGTTCGAGCGCCTGAGCTTCGAGCAGCTGCCCTTTTACCTGCACCTCATGAAGCACCTGGCGCTGCAGGGCATCCCAGTGCCGGACCCGGCCGCCAATGCCGACGGCGACATCCTGCACCGACTCAAGGACAAACCAGCCGCTGTGGTGAACCGCCTGCGCGGCAAAAGCGAGCTCTCGCCCACACCGGCCCATTGCGCCGCCGTGGGCGCCATGCTGGCCCAGATGCATTTGGCCGGGCGCGACTATGCACGCCGCCAGCCCAATCTGCGCGGCCTGCCCTGGTGGAACGAGACCGTGCCCCTGGTGCTGCCCCACATCGACGCCGAGCAGGCCGCCCTGCTGCGCAGCGAACTGGCCTTCCAGAACCACGTGGCTGCCTCGTCTGCCTACACGGCCCTGCCGCGTGGCGCCATCCATGCCGACCTGTTCCGCGACAACGTCATGTTCGACGGCCCGGCCGATGCGCCCGAGCTCAGCGGTTTCTTCGATTTCTATTTCGCCGGCATCGACACCTGGCTGTTCGACCTGGCTGTCTGCCTGAACGACTGGTGCATCAACCTCTCTACCGGCGAGACCGACCTGGAACGCAGCGCGGCCTTTGTGCAGGCCTATGCCACCGTGCGCGCCCTGACGGCGGCCGAGCGCCAGCTGCTGCCAGCCATGCTGCGTGCTGGCGCGCTGCGTTTCTGGATCTCCCGTCTGTGGGATTTCCACCTGCCGCGAGAGGCCAGCATGCTGCAGCCACACGACCCCGCACATTTCGAGCGCGTGCTGCGCCAGCGCGTGCTGCATCCGTTGCACGCGGCTGAACTCCTCGAAGCGACGCCCGCATGAAACTCAACATCGTTCCCGCCCGCACCGGTTTTGCCTGGGCACGCGCCGGTATCCGCACCTTCTGGCGGCAGCCGCTGGCGCTGGCGGGCCTGTTTTTCATGTTCATCACGCTGATCTCGGTGGCCAGCCTGTTGCCCTATGTGGGCAGCGTGCTGGCCCTGGTGCTGCTGCCCGCCGCCACCCTGGGGCTGATGGCCGCCACACGCGAGGCCGCCCAGGGCAAGTTCCCCATGCCCACCATCCTGATCAGCGCCTTTCGCGCGGGCCGCCAGCAGGCGCGGGCCATGGCCGGGCTGGGCGCGGTCTACGCCCTGGGTTTCCTGGCCATACTGGGCGCCTCCGCCCTGGCCGACGGCGGCGCCTTTGCCCGCATGTACCTGGTCGGTGGTGAGCTCACCCCCGAACTGCTGCAATCGGCCGCCTTCCAGAACGCGATGTGGATCGCCATGGGCCTGTACCTGCCCTTCTCCATGCTGTTCTGGCACGCCCCGGCCCTGGTGCACTGGCACGGCATCTCCCCGGGCAAAAGCCTGTTCTTCAGCTTCGTGGCCTGCACGCGCAACTTCGGCGCTCTCACGGTCTACACGCTGGCCTGGATGGGCCTGTTCATGGGCGTGGGCATGCTCGTGATGCTGGTCGCCGTCCTCCTGGGCCAGCCGGGCCTGATGCACACGCTGATGTTCCCCACCGCCATGTTGCTGGCGGCCATGTTCTTCAGCTCGATCTGGTTCACTTTCAGCGACAGTTTTGTCACCGATGAGCCGCCCGCCGCGCCAGCGGCCTGAGCGCACCGGGCCGCTCAGCGAGCCGACCCTCCGTACCCGACGCCTGTTGCCTGCAGCTTGCGCACCAGCGTCAGCAGCCTGGGCCTGGCCTCGTCCATCAGGAATGCCGTCGAGAGACTGACACCGGGCCCGCCGCAACTGATGACCATCAGCGGGCCGCCCTCGAGCCGCAGCGGCACTGCGATCGCGTTGACATCCTTCTGCCAATCTCCAAACGAGGTGCAGCAGCCGTGCTCCAGGTAGGCGGTCGCGGCCTGCGAGATGCCACGGCGCAGCCGCGGCCAGGCCCTCTCGTCCTGGTGTCGCAGGCGCTCGAACAGGTCGTCGCGCTCCACCGGACCGCAGGCTGCCAGATAGGCGCGGCCCATGGCGCTGTTGGCCAGCGGCAGGCGCGAGCCGACATCCAGGCTCAACGTCAGTGCGGATTCGCTGCGGCAGTTCTCGACGTAGATCATGCTCAGCCGGTCGCGCACGCCCAGCGAAACCATGGCCTGCGTGCTGTCAGCCAGGTCCTGCATCAGGGGACGTGCGAGCGCGCGTACGTCCAGACGCGCCAGCATGGCCCCGCCCAGCGCCAGCACGGCACTGCCCAGGCGGTAGCCGCTGGCCCCCTGGCCGTCCGTAGCCGGTTCGAGATAACCCTCGCGCGTCAGGGTGTAGGTCAGCCGCGAGATGGTGGACTTGGGCAGGCCGCAGCGGCGTGCCAGTTCCTGGTTGCCCAGCATGCGGTCACGCGAGCGGAAGGCGCTCAGCACGTCCAGGCCGCGCGCCAGCGCCGTGACGAAGTGACGGTCCTCCTTGGGACGGACGCCACCCTTCGCAGGTTTCGATTTCGGCTGTGTGTTCTGCACAGCAGAATTATGAACACATCCACATACCTTGCCAAGACTGTCGCCATGGTGTCATTTCTCGGGCGCCGATACGTTGATCATGATCAATCACTTACAAAATTCCTGTCCGAGGCAAGTCATTTGTTCTGCTCTGCAGAAATAATGGCCGGCCAGACTAAAAATACAAGGAGACTCCACCATGTCGAACCTATGGAACCGGGTCCTGTCGTTGGGACTCATCGCCTGCCTTGCCACAGCGCAGGCCGCCGTCACGCAGGACGAGATCGTGATCGGCCAGGTGGCGCCACTGACCGGCACCATCGCCGGTACCGGCAACGAATACGTCGCCGGGGGGGCGGCCTACTTCGCCTACGTGAACGACAACGGCGGCATCCACGGCCGCAAGATCCGCGTCGTCGTCAAGGACGACAGCTACAAACCTGACCAGACCCTGGCCCTGACGCGTCAGCTGCTGGCGGAGGACAAGCCGTTGGCGCTGTTCGGTTTCATCGGTACAGCCAATGTGCTGGCGCTGAACAAGAACAAAGTGCTGGAGGACGCCGGCATCGCACTGCTGGCACCCTACACCGGGGCGCAGGATCTGCGCGAGCCCATGCATCCCAACCTCTTCCACATCCGTGCCAGCTATACCGACGAAACCGCGGGCATGGTGGAGCACCTGCACACCATCGGCGTGCGCCGCATTGCCGTGATGTACCAAGACGATGCCTTCGGCAAAAGCGGGTTGGCCGGCGCCGAAACCGCGCTGAAGAGACTGGGCCTGGAACTCGCAGCCAAAGGCAGCTACGACCGGACCAAGCCTGAGGAGGTCGACGCGGCCGTGGCCGCCATCGCACCCTCCAACCCGGACGCCGTCATCATGGTCTCGGTCAACCGGGCTTCGGCAGCCTTCATCAAGAAGCTGCGCGCCCTGGGCAGCCAGGCCCAGCTGTTCAGCATCTCGGTGGTGAACTTCAAGGAGTTGCTGACCAACGCCGGGCCGGACTATGCCCGCGGCATCGGCATCTCGCAGGTCATGCCCTACCCCTACTCAGCCCGGGTGCCGGTGGTACGCGAATTCCAGACCCTGATGGCCAAGTACCAGCCCGACAAGGTGATCTCCTACGCGAGCATCGAGTCGTTCATCGCGGCCAAGATCCTGGTCGAGGCCCTGCGCCGCAGCGGCCCCGACCTCACACGCCAGAAAGTCATCACCCAGCTCGACCGGATGAACAACTACGACGTGGGTGGCTTCCGGGTGACCTTCGCACCCGACAACCACACGGGCTCGAAGTTCATGGAAGTCACGGTGATAGGCCGTGACGGGCGGCTGCTGCGCTAGCCAGCCCCCCGCCTCCGCGGGCGTGTGAACGCATGGGTGTATAACTACGCCCTTTCGAGCATGCGTCGCGACTCCACGGATTGTGCGCATGCCTACCCCCCAAAGCAGGACCGGCGCACCGATGCGCCACAACATCAAGGAACAGCGAACATGGGCGCGCAGTGGAAAGCAAAAGGCAAGGCACAGGCCGCAGATGCCCGGGGCAAGCTCTTCGGCAAACTGGCCAAGGAAATCATGGTCGCGGCCCGTGGCGGGGCCGACCCCGCCCTGAACTCGCGCCTGCGCCTGGTCGTGGAACAGGCCCGCAAGGTCTCCATGCCCAAGGACACGCTGGAACGCGCCATCAAGAAAGGCGCCGGCATCGGAGGTGATGCCGTGAATTTCGAGCACGTGATGTACGAAGGTTTTGCCCCTCACCGCGTGCCCGTGATGGTCGAGTGCCTGACCGACAACGTGAACCGCACCGCGCCCGAAATGCGCGTGCTCTTCCGCAAGGGCCAGCTGGGCACCTCGGGCTCGGTGGCCTGGGATTTCGACCACGTGGGTTTGATCGAAGCCGAACCCGCTGCCGCGGGCGCCGACCCGGAACTGGCCGCCATCGAGGCCGGTGCGCAGGACTTTGAAGCCGCCGGTGAAGACGGCGTCACGACCTTCATCACCGACGCCGCCGACCTGGATCTGGTGAGCCGCGCCCTGCCGGCCCAGGGTTTCACCGTGCTGTCCGCCAAGCTGGGCTACAAGCCCAAGAACCCCGTGGACC
Organism: Hylemonella sp. GW821-FHT10B10; assembly: GCF_059415585.1. Classification (NCBI taxonomy): domain Bacteria; kingdom Pseudomonadati; phylum Pseudomonadota; class Betaproteobacteria; order Burkholderiales; family Comamonadaceae; genus Hylemonella; species Hylemonella sp. GW821-FHT10B10. Next base: position 76,359 of record NZ_JBWKNN010000002.1, read on the forward strand.
CGACCAGCCTGAGCGCCGAGCAGCTGGAAGAAGTGGAAGCCTTCCTGGCCGCCATCGACGCCAACGACGACGTGCAGAACATGTTCGTGGGGCTGGGCAGCTGAGGCCTGCGCCCCTGGGCAGCGGTCTCGCCCGCAGTGTCTTCCTGTCAGGAACAGGCGTTCGCGGGGTCGAGAACCTAGCGGCTGAGTGGGTCAGGAACCGTTCGCTCGGACGGGCCGTCATAGGTCCAGATGTATTGCCGCGGAATCGGCCCTTTGTTGCGCCCGCCCTGCTGACTTTGTTCCCAGGCGTGGGCTAGGATGCCGACGGAACGCGAAAGACAAAAAAGGCCTCGTGCCAGCGGGGCCGCGAATCCGAGCTCGGCATAGATCACGGCGGTCGCCCCGTCGATGTTCATCGGAATCCGCTTACCCTTGCGCGCAGCGAGCTCCGCTTCGACGGCCCGCGCGATACGCGCGTACCGGCCGCTGACATCGCCCGCAGAGGATGCTTCGTCCACGAGTTCAAGGAGGCGAGGCGCGCGCGGGTCAACCGGGTGGAACCGATGCCCGAAGCCAGAGACGAATTTGCCGTGCAGGGCGATGGATTCGTCAAGTGCTGTCTTCACAGCCGACTCCAAGCTATCACCCCGCTGGATAAGCACATCCACCGCCTCGTAAAGTTCCACTGCCTGTTCGCCAGCACCACCGTGGACGTCACCAAGCACATTGACGGCCGACGCCATTGCATTGTTCAGCCCCACACCGCAGGTCGTGGCCATGCGTGCAATTGCGATACTGGGTGCCTGAGGACCATGATCCACGGCGGCCATCAGTGCTGCATCCAGAAGAAACGCCTGTTTGTCACTCGGGAGTTCGCCGCGTGTCATGAGCCAGATCATGTGCGGCAGGCTCACACGCCCGATCAGTTGTTCGATCGGATAGCCGCGGTAGCGGATCACGCCGGGCGACATGTCGATGATCGACGTGCGCCACCAGTCGCGTACGCCCTGTTCGGCGCTCGTTTCGTTCGTGGTCGTCATACTGCGTTTTCCTCTTTCAGCAGGGCGATGCCAGCGGCGTCATAACCCAGTTCCGCCAACAGGGTATCCGTGTGCTCGCCCAGACGCGGCGGCGGTGCGGTCACTTTAGGGGCATGACCGTTGAGTTTGAAACCGGTACGAACGACGCGTACGTCACGTCCGACCCCGGGGACCTTCTCATACGTTGCCAGCATGTCGCGCCCGCTGATTTGCGGATGCTGCAGTGCCTGCGCTACGGTGTAGACGGGGCCAGCCGGCACCCCGGCCGCATTCAGCTGCTGCCACCACACCTCGGTAGACTGCGCGGAAAGAGCATCCTCCAGCAGCGCCTTCAGCTCGGCGCGGTTCTGCAGCCGGGCGTGGCGGTCTGCAAAATGAGGATGAGCGATCCATTCGGGCCGATTGACGACACGGCATACCGCCTCGAACTGCTCCTGCTTGTTGGCAGCGATGTTGATCAGGCCGTCGCCGGTACGGAACGTTCCCGACGGGCTGGCCGTGACGTTGTCATTGCCCATCGGTTGCGGTTCCCGCCCCGCGACGAGGTAATTCGACACTGCCCAACCCATGGTAGCCATCGTGGCCTCCAACATTGAGACGTCAATAAACACGGCTTCGCTGCGCTTTGAATTCGCGAGCGACGAGGCCACAGCGAACGCAGCTGTCATGCCGCCTATGGTGTCCGAAACCGGGTAGCCAACGCGCAAGGGGGCAGCAATGGCATCACCGGTGATGCTCATGACACCCGACATGCCCTGGATGATCTGATCGTATGCCGGCAGGTCGCGCAGCGGCCCCTCCTGGCCAAAGCCCGATATTGCGCAATAGATCAGCGTCTGATTTTCCTTCCGGAGATCCTCGAACCCAACGCCCAGCCGGTCCATCACGCCGGGGCGGAAATTCTCGACGACGACCTGGGCCGTACGCACAAGTCTTCGGAAGACATCCTTGCCAGCCTTGCTTTTGAGGTTGAGTGTGAGCGACCGCTTTCCAGGATTCTGCGCGAGGAACGACACACCCATGTGTGCGCGATTCAGTTCGTCGTCTGCACCGAGCTGCCTGGCGAGGTCACCGCCCTCGCGCGCCTCCACCTTGATCACATCCGCGCCCATGTGGGCCAGCTGGTGGCAGCAGAACGGGCCGGCCAGCACGTTCGTGAGGTCGAGGACACGGACGCCCTCCAGTGGCTTGGGTGCCATATGCATCAGTCCGCCTTCACCTTGGCATCGCGTACGACCGCAGCCCAACGCTGCTGTTCGACTTTCAACAGCTGTGCCGCCTGCTGCGGCGTCCCGCTTCCCGGAAGACTGCCTTCAGCAAGCAGTTTCGAGATGGCGTCGGGCTTGCCAAGCGCCTTCTCCACTTCCGCATGCAGACGATTCACGATCGATGCCGGAGTACCGGCTGGGACAACCAGCATCTTCCAGTCACCCGTCTCGAAGTCCTTGTAACCGGACTCGGCGATGGTGGGCGTATCAGGCAGGATAGGCAGGCGCTTGCTCGAGCTGACTGCGAGCGCGCGCAACTTGCCTGCCTTGACGAACTGCACGACAGCCTGGGGGGTCGCAAAGTAGTAGTTCACCTGGCCGCCAAGCAGATCCGTCGCCGCAGGACCCGCCCCCTTGTACGGGACATGCACGTGTTGGTAGCCGGCTTGCCTGGCGAAGATCTCGCCGGTGAGATGCCCCACCGTTCCGCTACCCGCCGAAGCAAGCGTGAGCTGGCCGGGGCTGGCCTTGGCCGCGGCAACGAAATCCGCGAGCGTCTTGTAAGGCGCATCGGCACGCACCACGAGCACGACCGGTTGCGACGCAACGACCGCCACTGGGACAAAGTCTTTCGTCGCGTCGTAGGGCATTTTTGCGTACAGCGCCGGGTTGATCGCCAGATTGGCCGTCTGCCCCATACCGAGGGTGTACCCATCAGGCTTGCTCTTGGCGACCACGTCCATACCGATGTTGCCGCCAGCGCCCGCCCGGTTTTCGACCACAAAAGTCCATCCGGCGCCGGTCTGGAGCTTGTCTGCGACGAGACGCGAAACGAAGTCCGTGCCACCGGCAGGCGGGAAAGGCACGATCAGCTTGATGGGCTGGCTGGCATAAGTGGCTTGCGCGAAGCTACTCAGCGGCACTGCCAAACAGGCGACAAGTGCGAGAAGGAGCGGACAACGATGCAATGGGGTCATGAGATGTCTCCAGGAAAATTCAGGACGAGGGTTGTTTTGATGGTTCTATAAGATAGAATACTGTTCTATAAATGATAAATCGATGGAATGCGTCATGTCAAGACAACGCATTTCGTGACCCATTTGTGGAAGGAATGTCAGCCTTGCCCAGGAAAGCCCTTGAGCCTTCACTTGCCGACGAAAACTCCGCGCCTGGCGGGGTCGCCGCGGTCGATCGCGCCCTCTCGTTGCTGTCAGCGTTCGAGCGCGGCGAAAGCACTCTCAGCCTGACAGACCTTGCCGCCCGGACGAAGCTCTACAAGAGCACCGCACTGCGCCTGCTTGCTTCTCTCGAGCACGCGGGCTTCGTGATCCGCAAGGGGGACGGTGCCTATGGCCTCGGTCCGGAGGTTGCGCGCTTGCATGGCATCTTCACCGGATCCTTCTCGCTCGAGTCCGAAGTGATGCCTGCTCTGCGAAATCTCGTCGACACGACGCAGGAAAGCGCTGCGTTCCATGTGCGGCAAGGTGAACAGCGGCTCTGCCTCTATCGCGTCGATTCGCCACACCTTGTGCGCGACCACACCAAGGCGGGTGACCTCCTGCCTATGGACCGGGGCTCGGGAGGTCGTGTTCTGTGCGCCTTCGGTGGCGCCAAGGGTGCGATGTACGACGCCATCCGCAAGCGAGGTTATGCGGAACTTGACGGCGACCGCGTCAAGGATCTCACCGGCATCTCGGCACCGGTATTCGGCGCGGATGGCGAGCTCGTCGGGGCGGTGACCTTGACCATGCCCACATCACGCAGGAAGCCGGGCTTCCAATTGGCGGTTCGCAAAGCGGCGGTCCGATTGAGCGATCGACTCGGCTACCGTCCACCGATCTGACGAAATTGCACATGGAAGTGGATCCTGCCTCCAACCTGCAACTCACTTTTCAGCGGAATTCGAAGGGCCCGCTTCGGAGTGGAAACATGCCCTGGGCAACGGTTGCCCAGCCGCAAAGCCTTCAAGTCACTGGCGTCAGCTTCGCCACGGACAGCGCCAACCACTTGGTGCCGTGGCGCGGGAAGTTGATCTGCGCTCGTGCGTCGTCGCCTGAACCTTCGAGCGTGAGCACCTTGCCCTCGCCGAACTTGTTGTGGAAGACCTGCATGCCGATCTTGAGCCCAGTGGCCGCTTCCTGTGCCTTGGACACCGGCGCCGGGCTGCTGCCCGTGTCGCGGCCATATCCGCCTGAGTTGCCGCCCTTCCAGCCCTCGCTCCAGCCTTCACGCTGGCGGTTGTAGCCTGAAGCCGGCGGTGCAAAGCCGCTGCCAAAGCCCTGGTTCTTGGGCGTGATCCACTTGAGGGTTTCTTCGGGCAGTTCGTCGAAGAAACGGCTGCGGATGTGGTACCGGGTCTGGCCATGCAGCATGCGGGTCTGCGAATGGCTCAGGTACAGGCGCTTGCGCGCGCGGGTGATGGCCACGTACATCAGGCGGCGCTCTTCCTCCAGGCCGTCGAAGTCGCTCATGGAGTTCTCGTGCGGGAACAGGCCTTCCTCCATGCCGGTGATGAACACGCCGTCGAACTCCAGGCCCTTGCTGGCGTGGACCGTCATCAACTGCACGGCCTCCTGGCCCTCCTGCGCCTGGTTGTCGCCGGCTTCGAGCGCGGCATGGGTCAAGAAGGCTGCCAGGGGTGACATGACTTCACCGCTCTCGTCGGGGGCACCTGGTTCGGCAGGCACCGCCGCAGCGGGCTGTTCGGCGGCCTTCATGGCTTCGGCTTCTTTGCCAAACCCTTCGATGGAGACAAAACTCTCGGCCGCGTTGACCAGCTCCTCCAGGTTCTCGATGCGGTCGGCGCCTTCGCGCTCGGTCTGGTAGTGCTCGACCAGGCCGCTGTGCTGCAACACCAGCTCGATGATCTCGCGCAGGGTCAGGCCCTGGGTCTGCTCGCGCAACACGTCGATCTTGGCGACAAAGGCGCCCAGGTTGGCGCCGGCCTTGCCCGGCAGGGCGCTGACGGCGTCGTGCAGGGAAGTGCGGGCACTGCGCGCCGCGTCCTGCAGCTGCTCGATGGAGCGTGCGCCAATGCCGCGCGGCGGGAAGTTCACCACCCGCATGAAGCTGGTGTCGTCGTTCGGGTTCTCCAGCAGGCGCAGGTAGGCCAGCGCGTGCTTGATTTCGGCGCGTTCGAAGAAGCGCAGGCCGCCATACACGCGGTAGGGCAGGCCGGCGTTGAACAGCGTGGTCTCGATCACCCGGCTCTGCGCATTGGAGCGGTAGAGCACGGCAATCTCCTTCTGGCTCATGCCCTCGCGGATGAGCTGCTTCATCTCGTCGATCATCCACTGCGCCTCGGCGAAATCGCTCGTGGCCTCGTACACCCGCACCGGTTCGCCCGCGCCCTGGTCGGTGCGCAGGTTCTTGCCCAGGCGGTGCTTGTTGTGGCTGATCAGCGCGTTGGCCGTGTCCAGGATGTTGCTGTGGCTGCGGTAGTTCTGCTCCAGCTTGATCTGGTGCTGCACATTGAATTCACGCACGAAGTCGGCCATATTGCCCACGCGCGCGCCTCGAAAGGCGTAGATGCTCTGGTCGTCGTCGCCCACGGCCAGCACGGCGGCGGCACCACCGTCGTCACGCAAGGTGCCGGCCGGGCTGTAGCCCGCCAGCAGCTTGATCCAGGCGTACTGCAGCTTGTTGGTGTCCTGGAACTCGTCGATCAGGATGTGGCGGAAACGCCGCTGGTAATGCTCACGCACGGGGTCATGGTCACGCAGCAGTTCGTAGCTGCGCAGCAGCAGTTCGCCGAAGTCCACCACACCTTCGCGCTGGCACTGGTCTTCATAGAGCTGGTAGATCTCGACCTTCTTGCGCGTGTCGGGGTCGCTGGCCTCCACCATGTTGGGACGCAAGCCGTCTTCCTTGCAGCCGCCGATGAACCAGGCCAGCTGCTTCGGGGGGAAACGCTCCTCGTCCACGTTGAACTGCTTGCACAGGCGCTTGATGGCAGAGAGCTGGTCCTGCGTGTCCAGGATCTGGAAGGTGGCCGGCAGGCCGACCGTGCGGTGGTGCGCGCGCAGCAGACGGTTGCACAGGCCGTGGAAGGTGCCGATCCACATGCCGCGCACGTTGACCGGCAGCATGCTGGACAGGCGCGTCATCATTTCGCGCGCCGCCTTGTTGGTGAAGGTCACAGCCAGCAGCCCCCCGGGCGAGACCTGGCCCGTCTGCAACAGCCAGGCGATGCGCGTGGTGAGTACGCGTGTCTTGCCCGAGCCCGCACCCGCCAGGATCAGTGCCGGCGCGGGCGGCAGCGCCACGGCCGCGCGCTGCTCGGCGTTCAGGCTGGCCAGCAGAGGGGATTCGGTGGGCGCGGAGAAGAGGGAAGAAGGGGCGTCGGAGGGCGGCAAAACAGAGGACATGCCCCCATTGTAGGAAAGCCCCCGGGCGGGCTGGGCTGCAGCCTCAGCTCAGCGGCATGCGGGCGGAAGAGGTCTTGAAATCGGTCGACGCCTTGCCGTGCATCTCGGACAGCGTTTCCAGCAGCTCGGCCTGCCGGTTCATGAGGTTCAGGAAGGCCTGGTTGGAGGGCTCGGCACAGCGGAAGCGGGCCAGCTCCAGCAGGCGCTCCGCAAGCCGGCCCATCTCGACATGGATGGCATGGCTCGCCAGCAGATACTCTTCGGGTCTCATCTTTTGTCTCGCTCTTTGTTCTATGCACAACGGCGAGGTGTCTGACGCACCTTGTCCGTTCCCACGGATTGCGAGTTTAGCCAGCGCTCTGGCGGCGGCGGGCAAGATTCTGCAAAGAAGCGAGGCACTGTTGCATCCCTGCCTCAGCACCCTCCGAGCGAGCGCGCATTTGTTACAACTGCCCCGGGTTTTCCCGGAGCGGAACCTGCCGCAGGTCAGGCCGCCGTCAGCCCTTGCCGAACACCAGTCGTATCGCCAACTGGTGCAGGTGCTGCCAGGGCGCGGTCAGGTCTTCCAGCACGCTGAAATGGTTGCGCTCGGGTATGGTCTCGCAGACCGGCACCACCTGCTTGCCCCAGGCCTGCTGGATCAGCTTGTTGTGGCGGATGAACTCGGCGCTCTCCTGCGAGCCTGCCACGGCGTAGAGCACGCCCTTCTTCGGCGCGGGCAGCAAGGCCGGGCTGGCCAGGCGCACCTGCTCGGGGGTGAGACGCAGATCGGCCTTGAGGAAGGGGGTGTGCATGATGGGCTCCAGGTCGTAGAGCCCGGAGATGGACATGGCCCCCTTCACCAGGTCGGCCGGCAGGTCCTTGCCATAGGCCGGCCACAGGCAATCCAGCAGCATGGCGGCCAGGTGGCCGCCGGCCGAATGGCCCACGACGTAGATGCGGTTGGGGTCGCCACCGAATTTCTTCGCATTGCGGTAGACCCAGGCCAGGGCCTGGACCATCTGCAGCGTGATCTGGGGAATGGTCACGGCCGGGCACAGCGCGTAGTTGGGCAGAAAGACACACCCACCCAGGTTCTTGAAAGCCGGGGCGATGAAAGAGTGCTGGGACTTGTCGAGCGCGCGCCACCAGCCACCGTGGATGAAGACCACCACCGGTGCGCCGCTCTTGTTGCTGGGAAAGACGTCCAACGTCTCCATCGGGCCCTGCCCGTAGGCGACGTTGGTCTGGCACAGGTGCGCCTCACGCGCATCCTCCGAAGCGTCGGCCCAACGGGCGAAGTGCATGGCGTGCTCGGGCACCAGGGCGCGGTTGTTGTACATGCGGTCCAGCCAGGCGGGATCGAGCTTCTTCATGTCAGGGCTCCGGATGAAAGACAATAGTGCGATTTCGCGGGGATACGGCTATCTTGGCATATCCGCAAACGCGTAGGAGGTAACAAGATGAACATCACCGTGTTGGGAACCGGCAAGATGGGCTACCCGATGGCACGACGCCTGTGCGAGGCCGGCCACACCGTGCACGTATGGAACCGCTCACGCGCCAAGGCCGAAGGCCTGGCCGCCCATGGTGCCACGGTGCACGACACTGCCACAGCCGCCGTGCAGGGCGCGGAATTCGTCATCACCATGCTGGAGCACGGCCCCGTGGTCGAGCAGGTGCTGTTCGAGACCGGCGTGGCCGGCGCCATGAAACCCGGCACCGTGCTGATCGACATGTCCTCCATCAAGCCAGCCGAAGCGCGCGCGCATGCCGAGCGCCTGGGCGGCATGGGCATCACCCACCTGGACGCACCGGTCTCCGGCGGCACCCTGGGCGCTGAGGCCGGTACCCTGGCCATCATGGCCGGCGGCAAGCCGAGCACCTTCGAGCGCGCCAGGCCGGTCTTCGCACCGTTGGGCCGCGCCACCCTGGTGGGCCCCAGCGGCTCGGGCCAGCTGGCCAAACTGGCCAACCAGATGATCGTGGGCATCACCATCGGTGCCGTGGCCGAAGCCCTGCTGCTGTGCCAGAAGGGCGGCGCCGACCCGGCCAAGGTACGCGAAGCCATCAGCGGCGGCTTTGCCGACAGTCGCATCCTGCAGGTGCACGGCCAGCGCATGGTGGAACGCGACTTCGCGCCGCGCGCGCTGATGACCGTGCAGCTCAAGGACATGCGCAACGCCATGGACACGGCCAAGGGCATGGGCTTCACCGCCCCCATCACGGCGCTGCTGGAGCAGCTCTACGCCGAGGGCGTGGCCCACGGCCTGAGCGAGCTGGACCAGTCTGGGCTGTTCGTGGAGCTGGCGCAGCGCAACGGGATGAAGTGAGCCGGTACGGCCAGGCAGCGCATTGGGCGGGATGGCCGGAACCCAGGTGACGCCGGCCTCTTCCATCAGGCAACCACTTCCGAAGGGCTTCGCCCGCCTCCACCCCTCCTGTAAGACGTTCGAGGCCAAGGAGACATCATGACAGTCAAGCGTATGGACAACGTAGGCATCGTGGTGGAAGACATCGATGCCGCCATTGCATTCTTCATCGAACTCGGCCTGACCCTCGAAGGCCGCATGCCCATCGAAGGCGACTGGGCTGGGCGCGTGACCGGAGTGCGCGGCCAGCGCGTCGAGATCGCCATGATGCGCACCCCCGACGGCCATAGTCGCATTGAGCTCTCGCGCTTCAACGCCCCCGCCATCGCTTCAGATCATCGCGCGGCCCCCGTGAATTCGCTGGGATACCTGCGTGTCATGTTCACCGTCGAGGATATCGACGACACCGTTGCCCGCCTCAGCAGGCTCGGTGCGACGGTCATTGATGAAATCGTCAACTACGAAAACATCTACCGCCTTTGCTATATGCGGGGTCCCGAAGGAATTCTCATCGGGCTCGCGCAACAGCTGGGGCAGCAGGTCTCCCGAGAGAAGCCCCTGCAGCCCAAGCGTTGAGGACCCGGGCCCTGGCATCAGACAAGCGGTCGCTCCCGCTCCTGGCCGCAGTGCAAGTCAGGTCCCAGGCTCGCATCAGGAGAACATCCGCGACGTCAAGTTGATGGACGGCCCAGAGCCTCAAGCGCTCATCGCCGGGATGGCGAACCCGGTCCCTCCCCCTCCAACCCTCTTTTTCCGACCAGGCTTGACTTTGTTTTGATCACCTCTTATATTCAACTTTATGGTTGAATATAAATCCTCCAGCAAATCCGCCCAAGCCTCTGCCTGGCTGGACGCCAGCTTCAGTGCCATGGCCGATCCGACGCGGCGCGCCATCCTGGCGCGCCTGGCCCAGGCCGATGCGCGCGTGACCGAGATCGCCGGGGATTTCCCCGTGTCGCTCAACGCCGTCTCCAAACACATCAAGATCCTGGAGCGCGCGCAGCTGGTGCGACGCACGGTGCAGGGGCGCGAGCACATCCTCACGCTCAACGCCGAGGCCATGGCCGGTGCGGCCGAGTGGATCGATTTCTACCGCCAGTTCTGGGAAGACCGGCTGGCATCCCTTGAAGCCTTTGTCACCCAGCCGCGCAAAAGCGCAAAGAAAGGAAACCGCACATGAGCGCCATCGCCAACGTCCCCACGGTCACTGTCAAACGCAAAATCGCCGCCCCGGCGAAAAAGATCTTCGCCGCCTGGCTGGACCCGGCCTCCCTGGCCGAATGGATGCGCCCCTGCAGCAGCGGCACCCAACGCTCTGACGCCCAGGTGGATGCGCGTGTCGGCGGTGCCTTCGAGATCGTGATGCATGTGCCCTCAGGACCCGTGCGCCACACCGGTGTCTACCAGACCATCGATGCCCCGCGCCGACTGGTCTTCACCTGGAACTCACCCTACGCTGGGCAGCACGACTCGCTGGTGACGGTGGACTTCCTTCCCGACGGCCAGGCCACCGAAGTCGTCATCACGCACGAGCGCCTGCCTGAAGACACCCGCGCCGGGCACGAAGCCGGGTGGACCGAGATCATCGATTCGCTGGCGCAGACCATCGCCGCCTGAGGCACATTGAACTCGAGGCAAAAAAAGAGCCCGGCATGCCGGGCTCTTGGGCTACGGATGCGTCTGCCCTACTCCGCCAACATGTCCGAGCCATTGCGCACACGGTGCATGCTGGCGATGGGCACGGTCCAGACCAGGCCGTCGCCGATCTGGCCGGTGCTGCAGGCCTTGATGATGGTGTTGCGGATCTCCGCCACCATGTCCTCATCGGCCACCACCGTGACCATGATCTTGGGCGAGTAGTCGATCAGTTCCTCTTTCACCGTGCGTTTGCCCACGGCGGCCGGGGCCGTGAAGCCCTCCGCCTTCATTAGCGTGAGCCCGGGGAAGTTGGGGATGTCATGCAGGGCATCACGCAGCTGCGAGAGGCGGCTGGGGCGCACGATGGCGCGGATTTCCATCATTGTTTTCATATCGAGACTTCCTCAGGCTTCAATAGGGCTTTCGTCGAACCAGCGGTACAGCGCCGGCACGACCACCAGGGTGAGCAATGTAGACGAGATCAGGCCGCCTATGACCACGATGGCCAGGGGCTTCTGCACCTCCGAGCCCGGACCTGTGGCGAACAGGAAGGGCACCAGGCCCAGCAGGGCCACGGTGGCCGTCATCATGACCGGACGGAACCGCGCCACGCAGCCTTCACGCACCGCCTCCATCACGGCAATGCCATCCTCGCGCAGGCGGCGGATGTAGCTCACCAGCACCACGCCGTTGAGCACGGCAATGCCCCACAGCGCGATGAATCCCACCGAGGCCGGCACGCTGAGGTACTCACGCGTGACAGCCAGGCCGATCAGACCGCCGATGGACGCAAAAGGCAGCACCAGGATGATGAGCGAGGCCAGCTTGAGCGAGTTGAACAGCAGGAAGAGCAGGAAGAAGATGGCCACGATGGTGATGGGCACGATGATGGTCAACGTGGCCATGGCGCGCTCCATGTTCTCGAACTGGCCGCCAAAGACGAAGTAGAAACCTTCGGGCAGTTTCACTTCCTTGGCGATGCGCTGCTCCACCTCCTGCACAAAACCACCCAGGTCGCGCCCTTCGACGTTCGCGCCCACCACCACCCTGCGTTTGGCGCTCTCGCGGCTGATCTGGGCCGGTCCGTCACGCAGCTCGATGGTGGCCACCGAATGCAGGGGCACCAGGGCACCGTCGGGCGCGCGCAGCAGCATGCTGCGGATGGATTCGATGCTGCTACGTGACTCCTCCGGGAAACGCACGGCGATGCCGAAACGGCGCTCGCCCTCGTAGAGCTGGCTCACCTCCTTGCCGCCGATGGCGGTTTCGATGAGCTTGTGCACCTCGGCCACGTTGATGCCGTGGCGCGCGATGGCCTTGCGGTCGATGTCGATGGTCAGGGCCTGCTGGCCCGAGAGACGCTCGATACGGATGTCGCGCGCCCCCGGCACGCTGCGCAGCAGCTTGGCCACCTGCTCGGACACCCGGCGCAGATCGCCCAGGTCATCGCCAAAGATCTTCACGGCCAGCTGCGAACGCACGCCCGTCACCATCTCGTCCACCCGCTCGGAGATGGGCTGTGAGAGCACGATCTGCACGCCGGGGATGGAGGAAAGCCGTTGACGTATGTCCTCGTCGATCTCGTCCTGTGTGCGGTCGCTGTTCGGATCGAGCAGCACGATGGGATCGGACTCGTTGGGGCCGGCCGGATCGGCCGGCGATTCACCACGGCCCAGCTTGGAGACCACACTGCGCACACCCGGTACTTCGGCGATGGCTTTCATGGCCCCCATTTCCAGACGGATCGATTCGTCCAGTGAGATGCTGGGCACACGGTTGATCTGCGGCGTGAGCGCCCCCTCCTTCATGGTCGGCATGAAGGACTTGCCCAGGAAAGGGAACAGCGCCAGCGAGAACAGCAGCAGGACGATGGCCACCACCAGCGTTCCTTTCTGATTGCCCAGGGCGCGGTCCAGCAGCTTGAGGTAAGCCCCCTTGAGCACGGCGATGACCTTGGTATCGTGGTCGGCACCGCCCTTGAGGATGTAGGAGCACAGCACGGGCGAGAGGATCAGCGAGACCAGCAGGGACACGCCCAGCGCAATCACGATGGTCAGCGCCAGCGGCGCGAACATCTTCCCTTCGATGCCCTGCAAGGTCATGAGTGGCAGGAACACCAGCATGATGATGACGATGCCGAATACCGTGGGCGTGGCCACCTCCTGCGTGGCTTCCAGGATCAGGCGTACGCGCGAAGCCCCGGCCTTGGCCTGGCCCAGGCGGTGGAAGACGTTTTCCACCACCACCACGGTCGCGTCCACCATGAGGCCGATGGCAATGGCCAGCCCCCCCAGCGACATCAGGTTGGCCGAGATGCCGTAGCGGTTCATGAGGATGAAGGTGGTCAGCGGCGCGATGATGAGCGTGGCCACCACGATCAGGCTGGAGCGCACATCACCCAGGAAGATGAAGAGCACCACCACCACGAGGAAGATGCCTTCGATCAGCACCTTGCCCACGGTCCACAGTGCGGAGTCGACCAGTTCGGTGCGGTCGTAGTAGGGCACGATCTGCAGGCCACCGGGCAGCATGTGCTTGCTGTTGATTTCGGCCACACGCTGCTTGACGCGGGTGACGATCTGCTTGGCGTTGCCGCCGCGCATCATGAGCACGATGCCCGAGACCGATTCGGTGTAGCCGCCCTTGATGATGGCGCCCTGGCGCACCTCATGGCCCAGGGTCACCTCGGCCAGATCACGCACATACAGCGGCACGCCGTTCTTCTCGCGCACCACGATGTTGGCGATGTCCTCCAGCGTGCGGATCAGGCCCACGCCGCGGATCAGGTATTGCTCCGAGCGCTGGGGCAGGATGCCACCGCTGGCGTTGGCATTGTTCTTGGCGATGGCCTCGAAGACCTGGTCGATGGCCACGTCATGGTGCAGCAGACGTTCGGGTTTGGCCAGCACCTGGTACTGGCGCACATAACCGCCCTGCGAGTTGATCTCGGCCACACCGGGAATCGAACGCAGCAACGGTCGCACCACCCAGTCCTGCACAATGCGGCGCTCGGCCAGCTCGGCCGGCGTGAGCGCACGCTGGCCATCGTCCGGGTGGTCCAGCGTGTACTGGTAGACCTCACCCAGGCCGGTAGAGACTGGACCCAGCACCGGGGTGATGCCCACGGGCATGCGCGGTGTGATCTCGATCAGGCGCTCTGTCACCAGCTGGCGCGCGAAGTAGACGTCGGTGGTCTCGGTGAAGACCAGGGTGATGATGGACAAACCGCTCTTGTTGAGCGAACGCATCTCGACCAAGCCCGGCAGGCCGGTCATGGCGATCTCCAGCGGCACGGTAACAAAACGCTCGATCTCCTCGGGCGAGCGACCCGTGGCTTCGGTGGCGATCTGGACCTGCACATTGGTCACGTCGGGGAAGGCGTCCACCGAGAGGCGGGTGGCTTCCCGCAGGCCGAATGCGCAGAGCACCAGGGCCAGGGCAACCACCACCAGCCGCTGGCTGAGCGCGGCGCGGATCAGGGAACCTAGCATGGGATTACTCCAGTTCCGCGCGCTTGCGCTCGTTGTTCAGGTGGAAGGCGCCCTCCACCACCACCGGCGTGCCGGCGGTCGGGCCCTTGAGCAGCGGACGCAGGCCGCGCGAAGCGGGGGCAAGCTCCACCGGCGTGAGGCGGAACTGGCCGGGGGCGGTCTGCACATAAACATGGTCGCGGTCGTTGTCACGCACCACGGCGGCCTCGGGCACGGCCAGCTGCTGGCGCGCCTGGCCGATGATGCGCAGCGTGGCCAGCATCTGGGGCTTGAGCGCACGGTCGGCGTTGTCGACCTGGGTGCGCACGGTCAGGCTGCGTGTGTCGGGCGAGATGGTGTCACTGACGAAGACCACCCGGCCGCTGAACTGGCGCTCACCCAGGGCTGGCACCTTGATCTCGACCTTCTGCCCCATCTTCACGGCGGCGGCGTCCTGCTCGGGCAGGGCGCCCACGACCCATACCTTGGAGAGGTCGGCCACGGTGAACAGCGGATCCCCCGGCTGCGCGACCTGGCCCTGAGAGACCTTGCGTTCGATCACCACACCCGAACGCGTGGCGATGATGCCGGCAAAGGAGCTGAGTTGCCCCTTCTCGCGCAGGCGATCGATCTGCCCGTCGGGAACGCCCAGCAGGTGCAGTTGGTCGGCGGCGGCGCGCAGCTCGGCGCGGGCGATGGACAACTCGGCCTCACGGCGTTGCAGTTCGGCCGTGCCGATGACGTCGGCCTGGATCAGCAGACGGGCGCGTTCCACCGCGCGCTCGGCCTGGGCCGTGCCGGAGTGAGCGCGCAGATAGGTCAGCTGGGCGTTGGTCAGCTCCGGGCTGGTGATGCGGGCCAGCACCTGGCCGGCCTGCACGCGCGCACCCACTTCGGCCAGCACCTCGGTCACCCGACCGGTGACCGATGCACCGATGCGCGTGACGAGTTGTTCATTGGCCTCGATGCGGCCCGGCACGTCGCGTTCGGTGTCCAGGGCCTGCAGGGCCAAGGGCGCCACTTTGAAGTTACGCGCCATCTCGGCGTTGACGACGACCAGGGCGGGGTCGACGTCGGGTGTGGCGGCGGTAGCCTGGTCCTTGCCCTTGCCGCAGCCGGTGATCAGCAGGGCAGCCAGCAGCGCGAGGGCTGGCAATCGGTAAGTCTTGTGCTTCATGGTGTTCATTCCCGGAAATTCAGGGTTGGACGGCGTCACGGCCGGTCAGGAGATCGATTTCGATGACGGCAGCCTGCTGCTGGAAACGCGCCTGCAGCAGGTCGGCGCGCACGGTGCGCAGCACACGCTGCGCGTCCAGCACATCGAGGATGCCGCGCTCGCCGAAACGGTAGGCAGCTTCGGCCACGCGCACGGCGGCCTCGGCGTCGCGGATGGCGCCGGTGCCCAGGGCCTCGACGCGCAGGCGCGCCATCTCCAGCGTCATCACCGCGGCGTCGAGCTGCAGCTGCAACTCGACCTGGCGACCTTCGAGCCGGGTGCGCGCACGCAGCTGCTCGGCCTGGGCCTCGTCACGCGGGCCGCGCTTCTGGTCGAACAGGGGCACCTGGATGCTGGCCCCCACGATGCTCTGCTGGTTGTCGGGCTCGCGTGTGTCGCTGTAACGCAGCTCGACGCCGGGCCAGCGGCTGGCGCCGGCCTCGCGCACGCGCGCCTGCTGGCGTTCCTGCTCGGCGCCCAGGGCCTGCAACTCGGGGTTGTGCGCCAGCATCAGCTCGCGCAGCAGGCTGGGGTTCAGGGGCGGCAAGGTGTCGCCCAGGTCGGCGTTGAGGCTCCAGCCCGCGGGCAGCTGACCGGCGGCCAGCTGGTTCAGGCGGATGCGCGCCTGCTCCACGGCCAGCTGGGCGCTTTGGCGGCGCTGGCGTGCGCTGATGAACTCGGCCTCGGCCTTGATGATTTCGTAGCGCGCGGCCTCGCCGCTGCTCACGCGCAGGCGCACACGCTCGCGGGTCTGCTCCAGCAGCACCAGCTCGTCCGCCGCGGCGCGCGCCTCCTCGATGCGCAGCAGCAGCTCGTAAGCGCGCAAGCGCACCTGGGCGACCACTTCGCTGCGTGTCATGCCCACCTGGGCCTCGCTGCTGCGCAGGCCCTGCTCGGCCGCGTCGACACGGGCGCTGCGCAGCCAGGGGTTCTCGAACATCTGCGAGACGCCCCAGGCGCTGACCTTACCGCTGCTGCCGCCATTGTTGGGGCGCAAACGGCCGTCGCTGAATTCCAGGCGCGGATTGGGCAATGCGCCGGCCGTGCGGATGCCAGCCTGCGCCTGCTCGCGCGAGCGCTGGGCCATCTGCAGCGTGGGGTTGTGGGTGAGCACGATGTTCACCAGCTCACCGACGCCGTAGGCCGGGCCGACCGGGGCCACGGCCACCGGGGTGGTGATGGGGAGCGTCGCGGGCGAGGCCACGGTCTGCGCCATGGGGCCGGTAGCCGGCCACAGTAGCAAGCCGCTCACCCAGGGACGCAAGGTCGTCAAGTTCATCAAAAAATCCTCGAAGCATGCGGATGGCGCAGCCCGACCCTGGCCTGGAGCCGGCCGGTCGCACCACCCGTCGAAAACGGAAAACGAAGAGTTCAGCCCAGAGCGGCTGGCGGACGCAGCAGGGGCTGTTGTCCGGCCTCGGGCAGGATGTGCTGTGGACCGGGCGCGGGAGCGGCATGCGTCAGCACCCGGCAGATCTGCCAGTGCAGGAGGACGGCCTGGTCGACCTCATGAAGCAGTAGTTCGGCCGCCGGGGACTTGGGTGATGCCGGCTTGCGGCAGCTCACTCCCATCTCCAGCTCGGCCACGGACTCCTGCGCCTCGGCGACTTCCACGTCGGTCATGAGTAAAGCCGGCTCACTGTCCAGGGGCCCGGCCTGGGCCAGGTTCAAGGACCAGAGCAGACCCAGCAAGCCCAGCCACACCAGCGCCTGCACCAATGCCGACCGGCGCGGGGCCGGGCTGGAAAGGACGTGGGCTGGGTGGGACATGGCGGCTTGCTTGTGCATCAAGACTTGGGCTTGATTCGCAAGAATTAGGCCACATCAGTGTTTTCCCTAGGTGAAGAGGGGACTACCGATTTGTAAATCCGACGCGAGGCAGAACGAAAGTTCAGACGCCCAGGTAACGATGCCAGAGGCCGGGGTCGGCCGCCAGCTGGGTCGAGGAACCCGCCCAGACCACGCGGCCCCGCTCGATGATGGTGTGGCTGTCGGCCAGGGCGATGAGGCGCTGCACGTATTTGTCGATCACCAGGATGCTGAGGCCCTGCGCGCGCAAGTCACCCAGGCAGGCCCAGATCTGCTCGCGGATCAGCGGGGCCAGGCCTTCACTGGCCTCGTCCAGGATCAGCAACTGCGGATTGGTCATGAGCGCGCGGCCGATGGCCAGCATCTGCTGCTCGCCCCCCGAGAGCTGGTTGCCCATGTGGCGACGCCGCCCCACCAGCGCCGGGAAGAGTGCGTAGACCCGTTCCAGCGTCCAGGGCTGGGAAGAAGCGCGACGGTTCGCCGCAAAGGCCCGCAGGTTTTCCTCCACCGTGAGGTTGGGAAAGATCTGCCGGCCTTCGGGCACCAGGGCCAGGCCTATGCGTGCGATGCGGTCCGGGCTCAGGCCGTCGATGCGTTCACCAAGGAAGCGCACCACGCCAGTGCGCGGCGGTGTGAGCCCCAGGATGGACCGCACCGTGGTGGTCTTGCCCATGCCATTGCGCCCGAGCAGCGTGGCCACACCACCCGACTCCACCTTGAAGCTGATGCCGAACAACACCTGGCTGGAACCATAGGCGGTCTGCAGGTTCTCGACTTCGAGCAAGGCGCTCATACCAGCCCCCAGCGCCGCAGCGTTCGCCGCTCCAGCCAAAGGACCAGGACGGTCAGCAAGAGGATGGCACCCCCATGCCACTCCATGGCGCGCTGGGCATCCCGCGCGGCCGCTTCATAGCTGGCCTTGAATTCGGCAAAGACCCGGTGCACGGGGCCGCAATGCAGCTCCCAGATGCGGAAGCGCTCGCCCCGCACCCAGCGCACAGGCACGCCCAGTACATAACCCATGCAGCCCGGCAGGCTGTCCCGCTCCCCGGCTTCGTCCAGTGGCGTGTGCGCAGTCGCGAGCAGGGCCGCCGACACCGGGAACTCCATGCTGCGCTGCGTTTCGTCAGCCAGCCGTACCTGCAGATGTGGCACGCGGTCCTGCACGCGCAGCACCTCGACCGGGATCTGCACCAGCTGTTCGGGTTCGGGAACCGGGTTGAGCGGGTCCACACACAGGAGATACGCGAGGTGCAGTTGCAACACGAGACCGATGAACAAGGTCAGGGGATGGAAACGCCACCAGGAACGGCGTGAGGACCGCTTTGCAGCCAACGGTGACATCGTCTGCTGCACCATCACGCGGACTCCCCGACTTCGTCACCCAGATAGGCGCGCCGCACTTCCGCATCGGCACGAATGAGGGCAGGTGCCCCGCTGGCAATGATGCGGCCGGCCACCAGCACCGAGATGGTGTCGGCCAGGCGGAACACAGCGTCCATGTCATGCTCCACCAGCAGCAGGGTCAGCTCACCACGCAGGCTTTGCAGCAATGCCACCATGCGCTCGGACTCTTCGGGCCCCATGCCGGCCATGGGTTCGTCCAGCAGCAAGAGCTTCGCGCCCGTGGCCAGGGCGATGCCCACTTCCAGCTGGCGTTGCTCGCCATGCGAGAGCGCCCCCGCCGTTTGCGCCAGCCGATCCCCCAGGCCCACGCGGACCAGCAGGGCTGCGGCCTGCTCGTAACGCCGGGCCTCGTCTCGCGCAGCAGACCAGAAACGCAGGCTGCTACCGCTGCGCGCCTGCAGGGCCAAGGCCACATTGTCGAGCACCGAGAGGCGCGTGAAGATGCTGGTGATCTGGTATGACCGTGCCAGGCCGCGGTGCACCCGCTCGTGCATGGACAGGGGCGTAATGTCGGCCCCATCGAAGGTGATGGACCCGGCATCGGGCGCCAGCGCGCCCGAGAGCTGCTGGATCAGCGTGGTCTTGCCCGCGCCGTTGGGGCCGATGAGCGCGTGGATCTCGCCGGCGCGCACGCCCAGCTCGAGATGGTCCGTGGCGACCAGGCCGCCGTAGCGTTTGACCAAGCCCTGCACTTGCAAGAGACCGCTCATGCGCTCTCCTTGCGCCTGAACAGGCTCATCAGCCCGTTGGGCGCGGCCAGCACTACGGCAAGCAATGCAGCCCCCAGCACGAACTGCCAGTAGATGGTGTAGTGGCTCAGCACCTCTTCCAGCAGCAGGAAGACCACGGCGCCGATCACACCGCCCCAGAGATGCCCTACCCCACCAAGGATGACCATGACCATGAGCAGGCCGGACTGGCTCCACTGCATGGTGGAGGGGCTGACAAAACCACCCAGGCTGGCCAGCAGCGCGCCGGCCAGGCCGGCCAGGGCCCCGGCAATGACAAAAGCGGCCAGTCTGTGACCGTAGACCGCGAAACCCACGGCCTCCATGCGTTGCTCGTTCTCGCTCATGGCCTGCAGGGCGTGACCGAAGCGTGCGTTGAGCAGGCGCCAGACAAACAGCAACGCCAGCGTGGCCAGGGCCAGCGTGGTCCAGTAGAACGTGCGTTCGTTGGCCAGGTCCAGCCCGGCGCCCAACGTGCCGCGCGCGGAGAGCGACAAGCCGTCGTCGCCGCCATAGGCCTTGGTGGAGATGGCCAGGTAATAGAGCATCTGCGCGAAGGCCAGGGTGATCATGATGAAGTAGACACCCCGCGTGCGCAGGCTGATGGCGCCGATCACGGCAGCAAACAGCGCGGACACGAACATCGCGGCGGGCCAGAGGACCCAGGCGGAAGTGATACCGGCTTGCAGCAGCACACCCGCCGTGTAGGCACCCACGCCCACGAAGGCCGCGTGGCCGAAGCTCACCATGCCCCCAAAACCCAGGATGAGATTGAGACTGGTGGCCGCCAGCGCAAAGATCAGGATGCGCGCGGCCAGCCCCAGGTAGAAGTCGCCACCGATCAAGGGCGTGATCAGCGGCAGGGCCAGCAACAGCGCGAAGAGCGGCAAAGCCCAGCGCCAGCCCAGGGCATGGTCCAGCAAACCGCGCGACACGACAGGATCAGCCATGGGCGGGGAAGAGGCCACGCGGCTTGAAGAAAAGCACGGCGGCCATGAGCACATAGATCAGGATGGATGCCACGGCCGGAACGGCGTTGTCGGCCGCAGCGGGCCCCAGCACGGCACCGAAGAGCAAGGGAATCAGCGAACGGCCCGCCGTATCCACCACACCGACCAGCAAGGCACCCAGCAAGGCGCCGCGCACCGAGCCGATGCCGCCGATGACGATGACCACAAAGGCCAGGATGAGGATGCTCTCGCCCATGCCCACCTGCACCGCCAAGAGCGGGCCCAGCATGCCGCCCGCCACCGCGCACAAAGCTGCGCCCAGGCCGAACAGCGCGGTGAACAGCGCGCGTACCGGCACACCCATGGCCAGGGCCATCTCGCGGTTCGACGCGCCGGCGCGCAGCTGCATGCCCAGGCGCGTGCGCGTGATGAGCAGCCACAGGCCCAGGGCCACGGCAAGACCCACGCCGATGATGAGCAGGCGGTAGGCCGGGTAATAGAAACCACTGAGCAATTCGACCGGGCCCGAAAGAGACTCCGGCGGGCTCAGCAGCACCGGCTGCGAGCCCCAGATGAAACGCACGGCTTCGTTGCACATGAGCAGGATGGCGAAGGTGCCCAGCACCTGCGACAGGTGGTCACGTGTGTAGAGGCGGCGCAGCACGATGAGCTCGAGCAGCACACCGAAGACAGCCGCGCCGACGATGCCGGCCCCCAGGCCGATCCAGAAGGAACCACTGGCCGTGGTGGCCGCGGCCACCAGGTAGGCCCCCACCATATAGAGGGAACCATGAGCCAGGTTGATCATGTCCATGATGCCGAAGACCAGGGTGAGCCCGGCGGCCAGCAAAAAGAGCATGAGCCCGAACTGCAGGCCGTTCAGGGCCTGCTCCAGGATAAGAAGACCGGTCATCGCCTACCGAAACACGCGGGCCGCCAGATCAGAGCGCCGGCATCTTGCACTGGGCGGCGTAGGCGTCGGCATGGTTCTTGAAGATGGTGCCGATGGTGCGGTTGGTCACGCGGCCCTTGCTGTCGCTGGTGATGACGCGCAGGTAGTAGTCCTGGATCGGGAACTGGTTGCTGTTGAACTTGAAGCTGCCGCGTACGGAATCGAACTTGGCGGCCTTGAGCGCTTTTTGTACAGCGGCCTTGTCGTCCAGTTTGCCCTTGCTGTCGCGCACGGCCGCGCCGATCAGCTGGGCGGCGTCGTAACCCTGGGACGCGTAGAGCGTGGGCAGGCGGCCGTATTCCTTCTCGAAGGCAGCCACAAACTTCTGGTTGGCCGCGTTGTCCAGGTCATGCGCCCACTGCGAGCTGTTGAACATGCCCAGCATGGGATTGCCTACGGCGCGGATCACGTCCTCATCGCCCGAGAAGCCGGGGCCGAACAGCATCATGTCCTTGGACAGGCCGGCGCCGACGAACTGCTTGATGAAGTTGATGCCCAGGCCGCCCGGCAGGAAGATGTAGACCGCGTCAGGTTTGGCTGCGCGCAGCTTGGACAGCTCGGCACCGTAGTCCAGCAGGTTCAGCGGTGTGTAGCTTTCGGAGACGATCTCGCCGCCCTTGTAGAAACGCTTGAAGCCGGCCAGCGCGTCCTTGCCCGCGGGGTAGTTGGGGGCGATCAGGGCCACGCGCTTGAATCCCTTGTCGGCCACGGTCTTGCCCACGGCTTCGTGCTGGTTGTCGTTCTGGTACGAGGCACTGAAGAAATAGGGGTTGCACTGCTCACCCGCCAGCTGCGAGGGGCCGGCGTTGGCGCTGATGTAGAAAGTCTTGGCGGCAAAGGTGGGCGCGCCCACGGCGAGCATGACGTTGGAGAAGACGATGCCGGTCATGAAGTCCACCTTGTCGCGCTTGACCAGGCGGTCCGCCGTCTGACGGCCCACGTCCGGGCTGGCCTGGTCGTCGGCCACGATGACCTCGGCCGGCACCCCGCCGAGCTTGCCGCCATTGAGCTTGACCGCGAGCTGGAAACCGTCGCGGATGTCGATGCCCAGGCCCGCGCCCGGACCGGAGAGCGTGGACAGCAGACCGATCTTGACATTGTCCGCCGCCAGCGCCGGCAAGGCCAGCAGGGCGGAAACGGTGGCCGCGAAAAAGCTGCGGCGCAGCAGGGCAAAGGGCACGTTGGATTTCATGGTCTTTCCTGTTCGGGGTGGGGCTGCAGAAATAGGCTGCCAGAATGATAGCGCCCAGACACCGGAGCTTAGTTCATGAACCTCACCCGCCGAAAACTCAGCCTGGCCCTGCTGGCCCTGCTGGCCCTGCCCGCCGGCTGCGCCTACCAGCCTCTGGCCGGATTGCGCACCGAAGCCGCGGCCGCGCCGGCCCAACCGGTCGGCGTGCGAGCACCTGCCCCGGGCCAGCGCTGGATCTACCGCAAGTACAACGGCTACAACAGCACGCTGCTCGCCACGGAAACCCACGAGGTGACCGCCCTGGAGCCACGGGTACGCATCCGTATCCGCAGCGATGCCGACGCAACCGAACAGGAAGAGGTGCAGCAACCCTGGGGCCAGGTGCAACGTGAGTACGGCTGGGACACGGTGCTGAACTACGAGCAGGCCATGCCTCTGTGGCCGGCAGAACTGAGCCCCGGCAGCCGCAGCGTGTACAGCACCCACTATCGCATCGACAACGACTCCTTCCGCTACTGGATCACCCAGCACACCACAGTGCCGGGCTGGGAAAACGTGATGCTGGTCAGTGGCCCTATGCACGCCCTGCGCGTCGAGAAGCTCACGCGCCTGCAGCACCGCGATGTATCACGCACGGAAACCATACGGCGCGACACCGTGTGGCTGGCACCGGGCATCGGCCGTTGGGTGGCACGCGAAGTGACGGGCGAGTACCGCATTGCCAACAGCCGAGGCTTCAGCTGGCAACGCGAAGACTGGCACCGCTGGGAACTGGTCTCCTGGGTCTGAGAGACTGCCCCCACTGGCCGAGCGGGCCTTGGCTTGCTAGAATTTCTGCGTGTGGGGGGGTAGCTCAGCTGGGAGAGCGTCGCGTTCGCAATGCGAAGGTCGGGAGTTCGATCCTCCTCCTCTCCACCACCGTTTTCTCAGGCATCGTGGACGCATGCTTCGGCCCGTTCATATCACGCCTCATTGCCAACGGCTATCTCTCGAGCGAGACAACCATCCGGTGCGGCATCAGATGTTCCCGGGGCGGCTCACCGCCCCAAAGGCTGATCAAAAGCTCGACGATGTGCGGCCCGAAATCCTTGTGCGGTATCTCCACCGAACTCAGCCAGGGCGCCAGCCAGGCGTTGGTCGGATTGCCATCGATGCCTACGATTTCGACATCGGACGGTACCCCCAGGCCGCTCTCGCGTGCATACCGGTGCACGCCGTAGGCAACCTGATCGCTGATGCACATGATGCCGCGCGGCCAGCTGCGAGGGGCGGCGAAATGCCGGGCTGCAGCGTAGCCGCTTTCCAGATGTGAAAGGCCGGCCCCCTTGGCCCTGAGGATCCGCTTGGCCGGGATGCCTCTGGCGACGAAACGCTCCGTGAAGCCCAGCACCCGTTCGCGGGTGGTGGAGGACTCCTTGGACGGGAAGACCACCGCCGGGTCCTCGATCCCCCGCTCCAGCAGATAGTCGGCCGCGGTAGCGCCCGCCGCCAGATTGTCAGGACCGACAAAGGAGCAGGTGCCGAAGGGGCTGCGCCGGCTGACGAAGACCATGGGTGCGCCGCGGGTCACGAACTCCTGCAAGCCGGGGCTGGGCTGGCTGGCCACCATGACATACCCATGCACGACCTGCGAGCGCATCGCGTTCAGGTAGTCGTCCTGCAGCTCGGGCTGATCGTGCGTGTCGCAGAGGATCATCACGTAGCCGGCTTTCCTGAGCGCCGCTTCCGTGGAAGCCGCGATGGTGGCCATCACGGGGTTGTGCAGGTTGGACACCAGCATGGCGACCAGCTTGCTCTCGCGGCTGCGCAGCGCACGGCCCAGCTGGTTCGGGTGGTAACCCACGGCCTTGATGGCCTGCCGGACCCGCTCCACCGTCGCGGGCGACGCGCGCCGGGTTTCGCCATTCACGATGCGAGACACCGTGGCGATAGAAACGCCCGCGTGTGCGGCGACCGTGGCCAGCGATACCGGGCCTACGCCGGGCCTACCCGCATCTTTCATGGTTCTCCTCAGCCTTTTTGTCCATCACCGAACTCCGCTTTGCACCTGGCCCGCGGTCTGTCCCGGGGTCATACCGAGGGCGCTGGCCATTGTCGCAGTGCGGGCGCACAAACCTTGGGCTGGCCCCCTGCCTCGGGTTTTCCCGAACCGGTTCCGAAATATTTTGACATTTAAGGCAAACGTTTGCCATAATATTTTTTCGGTGGCGAAAAAGGCTCAAAGAATGGCCTGCGTCCCGAGCGGCGAGCAGACGAAAGCCTGAGGCCGAGCCGAGCACATCCACACCCAGAATGAAGGACGACATATGAAACTCCCATCCCGACTCCTGTCCGCGGCTGCCCTGGGCGCCGGTCTCCTGAGCCTGAGCAACGCAGCGCTGGCCGAGATCCGCGTCATGTGCTATCAGGACGGCAATGAATGCGACGTGACCGCCGACCTCATCAAGCGCTACGAGGCGCAGAACCCCGGCATGAAGGTCACCCTCGACACCGTGCCCTACAAGACGGTGGTTGAGCAGCTGCCGATCCAGCTGGCCGCCGGCCAGGGCCCGGACATCGCACGCGTGGCCGAGATCGGTGGCCTGTCGAAGAACTACATCGACATCAGCCCCTATGTGAAGGACACCAAGTACTGGGAAGCCAACTTCGGCAGCACCTTGCCCTGGATGCGCAACAAGACCGGCGACAAGGGCATCTACGGTTTCATGTCGCAGATGACCATGACCGGCCCCTTCGTCAACAAGACCCTGTTCGAACAGGCCAAGGTGCCGATGCCCGGCCCCAAGGCCACTTGGGAAGAATGGGCCGAGGCCGCGCGCAAGGTGGCCAAGGCCACACAGACGCCCGCCGCGATGGGCTGGGACCGTTCGGGCCACCGCTTTGCCGGCCCGGCCGTCAGCTACGGCGCAAAGATCTTCGACGCCAAGGGCAATCTGGTGGTGGACGAAGGCTACAAGACGGCGATCAGCAAGTTCGTCGCCTGGCACAAGGACGGCACCATCCTCAAGGACGTCTGGGGCGGCTCGGGCGGCTCCAGCTACGCCGACACCGTGGGCGAATTCAAGAACGGTCGCCTGGTGATGATCCTGTCGGGCTCCTGGCAGATCAACCGCCTGCAGAAGGAAATCGGCAACGCCTTCGACTGGGTTGCCGTGCCCAACCCCTGCGGCCCCGCAGCCTGCTCGGGCATGCCCGGCGGCGCGGCCTGGGTGGCCCTGAAGACCACCAAGTCGCCCAGGGAAGTCGGCAAGTTCCTCGACTTCATGGCGCAGGAAGCCAACGTGGCCGAGTTCGCCTCGCGCACCAACAACATCCCGGCCCATGCCGGTGTGGCCAAGAAGGGCCTGAGCTACCCGAGCGCGGGCCCCGCCGCGCAGGCGGCACTGGGGGTCTTCACCAGCGGCACATCCACCCTGGCCCCCGCAGCCTACGCACTGCAGGGCTACAAGTACAACCGCGCCCTGATGCTGCCCACCGTGACCCGCGTGACCCAGGCCATCGTGGGTGAGATCAGCGTGGACGAGGCCGTCACCAAGATCAGCGCCGACATGACCGAGGCGGTCAAACAGGCTGAGAAGTAGCACACCCCGGGGCGCGCGCTGCGTGCGCGCCCCCACCTTGCAGGGGGCGATACCTGCGGCCTGGCATAGCCAGCTCCGTGGTATCCCTGGCTAAAACCGTGATGTAGCGACGGCGCGGTTGGGCCATGCGCAGGGACAGTAGATCGGAGTCGGTATGTCAGTCTTGTCGGCCTTTCTGGGCCTTTTCTTCAACCTCTTCGAGCCGGTGTTCCGGCTCGGCCAGAAATGGCTGGGGGCGTCACGCCTTGGCTGGCTCTTTGTCGGGCCCAATCTGGTGATCATCAGCATCTTCACCTTTTTGCCCATCGTGGTGAATCTGGTGTATGCCTTCACGGGTGGTGTGAATCTGCTACCCACGCAGCGACCCTTCACCGGCGTGGAGAATTTCTCCATCCTGCTGGAATGCCGTGACTACGCGGACCTGCAGAGCTGCCGCACTGACATCTTCTGGCGCTCCATCTTCAACACCGTGAAATTCAGCGCCATCCAGGTGGCGCTGATGGTGCTGTTCTCGCTGGTTACAGCCCTGGTGCTGAACCGCAGGATCATCGGCCGCGGCTTCTGGCGCGGGGTGTTCTTCTACCCCGTGCTCCTCTCGCCGGTCGTGGTGGCACTGATCTGGAAATGGCTGCTGCAAAGCCAGGGCGTGTTCAATGCCGGCCTGGTGAGCATGGGCGCCGAACCGGTGAACTGGCTGCTGGACCGGCACTGGGCCTTCTTCTGGGTCATCGTGGTGTCCATCTGGGCGCACATGGGTTTTTACACCCTGATCCTGCTGGCCGGCCTGCAGGCCATCCCGCACGACGTGTACGAGGCCGCGGAGATGGACGCCGCACCGCCCTGGCGCGTGCTCACACGCATCACCCTGCCCCTGCTCATGCCCAACCTGATCGTGGTGCTGGTGCTGGTGATGATCCGCGCGGTGCAGACTTTCGACGAGGTCTTTGTGCTCACGGGGGGCGGCCCGGGCTCGGCCACCACCTTCATAGTGCAGTACATCTACCAGACCGGCTTTGCCGAGCAGATCCACCTCTATGGCCTGGCGGCGGCGGCCTCGCTGATACTGGCCCTCGGCCTGATGGCACTCACCCTGGCGCAGCTGAGGCTGTCCAGGGCCAGCGAAGCCGGCAAGGTCAAAAAATAGGAAACGCGGCCATGGCAAATTTCCTTACCCGTACCCGGGGCCGCGCACACGGCGGCCTGTACCTGCATTGGACGGATTGGCTGTCCTATGTCTATCTGCTGGCCGGCCTGGTCGTCATGTTCGGCCCGGTGCTCTGGCTCATCATGTCGTCCTTCAAGACCGAAAGCGCCTTGAGCCAGTTCCCGCCGAGCTTCCTGCCCTACAGCCAGAAAGAGGTGCGGGTCGAGGGTCATGACAAGCCCCTGCCCCTGTTCCTGGCCAAGGATGAACAGGGGCAGGTCCGCGAGCTGGCCCAGGTGCGGCGTATCGGCATCGTAGCCACCATGGTCGACCCGGCAGCGCCGCAGACCGAGCTGCGCATCAACATCAACGACCGCCAGCCCGTGAACGAACTCAAGTTCGCCAGCGGCAACTACACCGAACTGTTCGGCAAATTCGCTTTCGGCAGCTATCTGTGGAACAGCGTGTTCATCACCGTGGTGGCCACCCTACTCACGCTGCTGTTCAACTCCATGGCGGCCTTTGCACTGTCCAAATACCAGTTCACCGGTCAGAAGACGGTGTTCGTGCTGATCATCGCCACGCTGATGATCCCACCCACCATCATCCTGGTGCCGGCCTTCCTGGTGATCTCGGAACTGAACCTGCTGAACAACCTCTGGGGCGTCATCCTGCCCGCGGTGGCCACACCCACCGGCGTGTTCCTGCTGCGCCAGTACATGCTGACCATCCCCGACGAGCTGCTCGAAGCCGCACGCATGGACAACGCCAGCGAGTGGCGCATCTACTGGAAGATCATCCTGCCATTGTCGGCGCCGGCCATCGCGGTGCTGGCCATCTTCTCGCTCATGTGGCGCTGGAACGATTTCCTCTGGCCGCTGATCGTGCTATCGAAATCGGAGCACTTCACGCTGCAGCTCGCGCTCAACGCCTTCCAAGGCGAACTCAACACGCAGTGGCACTACCTGCTGGCCATGACCGTGATCACCCTGATCCCGATCAGTCTGGTCTTTGCCTTCCTGCAGAAATACATCGCCACTGGCATCGCCAGTGCCGGTGTGAAATGAACCGATAGGACTACCCCGTGGCCACTCTCGAACTTGCCCAAGTCGTCAAGACCTTTGACAAGAGCACCATCATCCATGGTGTAGACCTGACCGTCTCCGACGGAGAATTCGTGGTGTTTGTCGGCCCTTCGGGTTGCGGCAAATCCACCTTGCTGCGCATCATCTCCGGGCTAGAGCCGGCCAGCAGCGGCGACATCCGCATCGACGGGCAGCGCGTCAACGACGTGAGCGCCGCGCACCGTGGCTGTTCCATGGTGTTCCAGTCCTACGCGCTGTACCCGCACATGAGCGTGTACGACAACATGGCTTTCGGCCTGGAAAACCTGGGCGTGGAAAAGTCGGTGATCGAGAGCAAGGTCAATGCCGCCGCCGCCATGCTCCAGCTGGCGCCGCTGCTGCAGCGCAAGCCCACCCAGCTCTCCGGCGGCCAGCGCCAGCGTGTGGCCATCGGCCGCTCCATCGTGCGCGAACCCAAGCTTTTCCTGTTCGACGAGCCGCTGTCCAACCTGGACGCCGAACTGCGCGTGTCCATGCGCGCCGAGATCCGCGATCTGCACGCCCGGCTGAAGGCGACCATGATCTACGTGACCCATGACCAGGTCGAGGCCATGACCATGGCCGACAAGATCGTGGTGCTGCGCGCCGGCCGTATCGAGCAGGTGGGCTCTCCGCTGGAGCTGTACAACCGGCCCTGTAACCAGTTCGTGGCCGGCTTCATCGGCAGCCCGCGCATGAACTTCGTACCGGTGGCCCTGATGCCCGGCGCCAGGGCCGGCACCAGCACCGTGGGCATCCGACCCGAACACGCGCAGCTGTCCGACCACGGCCCCTTGCAGATGAAGGTGTCCCAGGTCGAACAGCTGGGCAGTAGCAGCATCCTGCATGGCCATGTGGTGCCCGACGCGCCCTTTGAAGTCATCCTGAGCGGCCAGACCCGCATCCAGCGCGGCGACACCGTGAGGGTCACCGCACCTGCAGAGCATCTGCACTATTTCGACCAGGCCGGACTGCGTCTCTGAACCCCGGGTCCCCACGCCATATGAAACAGTCGACCATGCGCCTCGACCAAGCCCCTGTCTTCGCCCTGCAATCACACAGTGGCAACCACCTCGTCCTGCACAGCGGCGGCGACGCCTTGGCCCATATCTGGGTACTGGAGGAGGACATCGTTCGGCTGCTGGTGCTGCCGCAGGGCCGGTTGCAGATGCCGCGCAGCTGGACAGTGGCGCCCGGGCTGGAGGACCTGCCGGTCGAGGGTCGTGACCGCTTTGATCTCAGTGGCTACACCCTGCCCGCTTTCGATCTCCAGCAGGACGCAGGGCAGTTGCAGATCACCACCGGCGCGGTACGCCTGACCATCACGCTGGCCGGCTTCTTCTGCCGCTGGGAGAGCCAGCACCATGGCCAATGGCAGACCACCGCCGCCGACCGGCCGACCCAGAGCTACAACTTCGGCTGGTGGGACCAACGCGTCTACCACTACCTGCAACGCGATCCTGGTGAAGCCTATTTCGGCCTGGGTGAACGCGCAGGCGACGCCAACCGCGCGGGTCAGCGCTACCGCATGTGCAACCTGGACCCGATGGGTTACAGCGCGCGCAGCACCGACCCCCTGTACAAGCACATCCCCTTCTACATCACCCGCAAGGGCGGCGCGAAGGATGCGGGCCTGTGTTACGGCCTGTTCTACGACACCCTGTCCGACTGCAGCTTCGACATGGGCCGCGAGATGGACAACTACCACGGTCACTACCGCTACTTCGTGGCCGACCATGGTGACCTGGACCTGTACTACATCGCCGGCACCGATCCGGCCGCTATCACGCGTCGTTACACCTGGCTCACGGGCCGGCCCATCTTTCCGCCGCGCTACGCCCTGGGTTATTCGGGCTCGACCATGAGCTACACGGACGCGCCCAACGCCCAGGAACGCATGGGCGAGTTCATCGCCCGTTGCACCGAACACGACATCCCCTGCGACTCCTTCCACCTGTCCTCGGGCTACACCTCGATCGGCCCGGGTCGTTATGTCTTCAACTGGAACCGCGACAAGTTCCCGGACCCCGCCGCCTTCGTGCAGAGCTACCTGGAGCACGGTGTGCGCCTGGTGCCCAACATCAAGCCGGCCCTGCTGCGCAACCATCCGAAATACGAGGCCGCGCAGCAGGCCGGCCTGCTGGTGCGCGACCCGGACGGACGGCCCACCGCCGTGCAGTTCTGGGACGGTACGGGCGCCTATCTGGACTTCACCAACCCCGCCACCATCGCCTGGTGGAAGCAGCAGGTCACCGAGCAGTTGCTCAAGCTGGGTATCCCCGCCACCTGGAACGACAACAACGAGTTCGAGGTCTGGAGCGACCAGGCCCTGGCCCACGGTTTCGGCAGCCCGCGCCCGGCACGCGAGGCGCGGCCCCTGCAGACCCTGCTGATGATGCAGGCCTCGCACGCGGCCCAGACCGAGTTCGCGCCACAGGACCGGCCCTACCTGGTGTCACGCTCCGGCGCCGCCGGCATGCAACGGTATGTGCAGACCTGGTCAGGTGACAACTACACGTCCTGGGAGACCCTGCGCTACAACATTCGCATGGGCCTGGGCCTGGCGATGTCGGGCGTGTCCAACACCGGGCACGACATCGGCGGGTTCTCGGGTCCCGCGCCCGGCCCCGAGCTGCTGCTGCGCTGGGTGCAGCATGGCATCTTCCTGCCGCGCTTCAGCATCCATTCCTGGAACGACGACCAGACCGTCAACGAACCCTGGATGTACCCAGCCATCACGCCACAGATCCGTGCGCTGATTGTTTTCCGTTACCGGCTCCTGCCCTATCTGTACGACCTGGTGTGGCGTTACCACAGCGCCTACGAACCCATCATCCGACCGACCTACCACGACTACCCCGGCGATGCGCGCTGTCTGGAAGAGAACGACGACATGCTGCTCGGCCCCAACCTGCTGGCGGCCGCGGTGGTCGAAGCAGGCCTGCGCGAGCGCCGGGTGTGGCTGCCCGGCACCGGGGGATGGTACGAGTGGCACAGCGCGCGGCATTTCAAGGCCGGCCAGCACGTGACGCTGGACGCACCGCTGGATGGCCCGCCGCCCCTGCTGGCGCGTGAAGGCTGCGCCATTGCGATGAATGTTGGCGACATCCACTTCGGCCGAGTCGAGGATAAGCGCGGCTTCCAGGTGTTTCCCTGCGTGGGGGACGGCACCTTCGAGACGACCTGCTTCGAGGACGATGGCCGTACCCAGGCCTGGCGCGACGGCGCCTACGGTCAGTGGCGGCTGCGGGTGCGCTGCACGCCGCAGCACTTGCGGTTTGAAGTGCGGCGCGAAGGCCAGCGCCCTCCTGCGCAGGACACGCTGGTCCTGCGCCTGCCTGCCGCCGATCGCCGCGCACTGGACTTCAGCGGCGCAACGCTGGTGGACGACAAGGCAGACGGTCACTGGCGCCAGCTGACGCTGAAACTGCTCCCCTGAGCATCGAACGGCTCGGGCCGCCCTGGAGACCGGCGGATGGGCCCTATGCCTGGTGCTCCACCTGCATGGCGGGGCGTGCCTGGACTCGCGCCAGCCAGGCTTGCACATGGGGATGCCGGTCTACCGGCGCACCGATGTAGACGCTGTAGCCGATCACCGAGCCTACCGACAGGTCCACCAGCGAGTAAGTGTCACCCAGCATCCAGGGCTGACGGGCCAGACGGGCGTCAAGCAGGGCCAGCAACTGGTCCAGGGCCTGGTGGGCTGCGGTGCCATGGGCGTCATCGGGTGTACCCATCGCGCGCGCGGCTTGCAGTCGCACGAGCTGGGCGCCGTAGGTGACGTAGGCCCAGGTGCACCATAAGTAGGCCTGCATCTGCGCCGGCGTTCCCGGGGCTGGCCACAGGCCGCGCGCCACACCATAACGATCGCCCAGCCAGAGCTCGATGGCCAGCGCCTCGAACATGGGCGCGCCGTCCAGGGTCAGGGTGGGCACCTTGCCATTGGGATTGAGGGCCAGGTATTCGGGGCGGCGTTGTTCGCCGGTCGTGATGTCGACCTTCACACGCTCGTGCGGCACGCCGAGATCGGCGAGAGCGCAGGCAATGGGGGTGGCGCTGGACATGGGGTGCCAGTAGAGGACGAGGGACATGGAAAACTCCTGGTTGAAGGTGAAAGCCGGTCCGGCACGGCGCCGGACACGTGTTGTCACTGTCTCAGCAATTGCGGACATATTCAGTCCTCAATAAGAGCTACATTAAGGCCATGCTGTCTTCCTCCTCCCGCCTGTTGCGCGTGCTCTCGCTGCTGCAGACCCGCAGCCATTGGGCCGGTGCAGAACTGGCCGAGCGCCTGGGCGTGACCCCGCGCACCCTGCGCCGGGATATCGATCGCCTGCGACAACTCGGTTATGCCGTCCACGCCAGCAGCGGCGTGGCCGGCGGCTACGCATTTCGTGCCGGCCAGGCATTGCCCCCGCTGCTGCTCGACGACGAAGAGGCGCAGGCCGTGGCCATCGCGCTGCAAACGGCAGCCGCCGGTACGGTGCATGGCGTGGAAGAAGGTTCGCTGCGCGCGCTGGTCAAGCTCGAGCAGGTGATGCCCCTGCGCTTGCGCCGCCGAATCGCCGCGCTGCGCTCGGTGATCCTGCCGCTGGAGAGCGTGCAGCCCACCGTCGACGCATCCGCGCTGGCCAGCCTGGCCGTCGCCTGTCGCGACCAGTTGCGCCTGGCTTTTGCCTACCGCGACAGCCGGGGGCAGGCCACGACACGCGAAGTGGAACCTCAAGGCCTGGTGCATACCGAGCGTCGCTGGTACCTGGTGGCCTGGGATCCGGCACGCGAAGACTGGCGCACCTTTCGTGTCGATCGCATCGAAGGTACGTTCACCCTCGGCGGACATTTCGCGCCGCGTGCCGCGCCTGAGGGCGGCGACCTGCGCGCCTACGTCTCGCGTTCCATCGCGGTGTCATCGTATGCCGAGCAGGCGCGGGTGGTGCTGCACCAGCCGCTCGAAGTGATGGCACGGCGCATCCCACCCTCGGCTGCAAAGCTGGAGCCGCTGGACGAAGCGCGCTGTCTGATGTTGTGCGGCGCGAACCAGCTTGAATCGGTGGCCTACTGGCTGCTGATGCTGGGCACGGAGTTCGACGTGCTGGAGCCGCCGCTGCTCAAGGATCTGCTGCGCAAGGCGGGCGAGCGCGTGGCGCGCAGCCTCGCGCGCTCAGACGGGGCTTGAGCTTGCCCCGATCCCGCCGACCGCCTGGAACAGGGCCCGGATCTTGTCGGCATCGATGTTGCGCGTGATGAAGACGATGCGGCTGCCCTGGTCTGCGCTGGGCCAGCGGTCCAGCGTCACTGGTGGATGGAACACATGGCCCACACCCTGCACCACCACAGGTTTTCCTTCGACGTTCACGATGCCTTTGACGCGCAGCATGTCCTGGCCCCGCAGGGAGATCAGCAGCTCCATGGCCGCGGAAAAAGCAGGCCAGGAAAAGGGCGTATCGAAGCGCAGGGACAGGTTGCGCACGGAGGGGTGGTGCCGGCCCGGCAGGCGCCCCGCCAGGTAAGCGCCCTCCCCCGAGGCCGTGCCCTCCCCAGAGACAGCCTCGCCCAGGAAACGCAGGGTGTCCTGCCCGGCGCGTTCGCTTTGCAGGCCCAGGCCGATCAGGTCGCGGGGATGCAGTTCGCCCTTGACGCAGCGGCGTATGTCAGCCCGTGTGTTGACCGCGGCGATGTCGACCATGAGGTCGTCCACGTCCTGGGCAGACGCGAGGTCACTCTTGGTGATGAAGATGCGGTCGGCCAGCGCGATCTGCTGCTGCGACTCCGGCTGGTGGGCCAGCTGGTCGCGGGCGTTGACCGCATCCACCAGCGTGACCACGCCGTCCAGCCGGTAGTGCGCGCCCAGCATGGTGTCGCTGGACAGCGTCTGAATCACCGGCCCGGGATCGGCCAGGCCGGTGGTCTCGATGATGACGCGGTCGAAGTCGGGGATCACCCCCGCGCGGCGGTCACCGAAGAGCTCGCGCAGGGTGTCCTGCAGATCGGTGCGCACCGAGCAGCACAGGCAGCCATTGGCCAGCAGGCTCACGCTCTCGGTCGACATCTTGACCAGGTCGTTGTCGATCCCGATTTCGCCGATCTCGTTGATGACCACCGCCACCCGGTCCATGTCCGGATGCCGCACGAGCTTGCTGATCAGCGTGGTCTTGCCCGCACCCAGGAAACCGGTGATCAGCGTGACCGGGATCTTGCCGGCCAGCGCGTCACGCCCGCTGGAAGTCGCAGACCACTCAGACATTCATTTCGAGGATGTAGAGCCCGCCGCTGAAGCGGTCGACCGTGTAGACCAGCTTGCGCTCGTCGACATAGACGTCGTTGAGCTGCACCGCACCGCGCGAGGACAGCGCAGGTGTCGGCGGCACGTAGTAGGCCACTTCCTGCACCTGGTAGGGGTTGCTGGTGTCGTAGACGCGCACGCCAGCGTTGAAGAAGGTGCCGATGAACAGCGTCTCCGAACGGAAGGAACAGGGCACGGGCAGGTTCTCGTGCAGGTTGTGCGCGCCGAAACGGCCGCCGCGCTTGGCGAAGGTGTCGTAGGGCGGGGCCGGGAAGGTGCCGATGGGCAAGGGATTCGCATCGGTACGCGAGTCCACCACCCAGACCAGCTTGGGCCAGTCCTTGCCGTCATCCTGCACGCACTCGTCGGAGACGATCCACAGATTGCGCTCGAACAGCGGCAGCACCGTGTGGGTGAAGCCGTTGAAAGGCGGCGAATGGTTCCAGTGGGACACCATCTTGATGTCCGCGGGATTGCCGATGTCGAGGACGATGGCGCCGCCGTCGATGTAACCCACATAGGCGCGGTCGGGCCGCTGCGGGAAGACATTGGTGTTGTGCGCGCGGAAGCCCGTGTCGAACTGGGCCGGCAGGCGCGCCGGCGGGGGCGCCACATCGCCTTCACGCGTACCGGGGTACCACCACCGGCCTTTCTCAAAAGGCTTGGTCGGGTCCGAGATGTCGATGATGCGGTAGATCTGGTCGTCCTTGGGATTGCGCGGCTGGAAGTCCGGCGCGCCCGAGGAGATGTGCACGGTCTTGCCGTCCACGAACCACACGGCGTGTACACCGCGCGAGTACGGGCCCGAGCAGTCGAAGTGGGACAGCAGGCGCGGCTCTTCGGGTTTGCTGATGTCGTAGATGTTGAGGCCGGCCGGCTTGGCCCCGAGCTCCTTGACCTGGCTGGCCACGACCATGATGTTGCCCACCACGTCCAGCGAGTTGGAACGCACCTTCATGTGCGGCAGCTCGGTCTGCACGATCACGCGCGGGTTCTTGGGGTCGGTCACGTCGACGCCGGTGAAGTTCTTGGGCGCGGACTCGTGCGCCATCCACAGGATACGCCGGCCGTCGTCGGCCAGCTGCATGGCGATGCCCTCGCCCATGCCGCCAAAGCCCTGCAGCTCGTTGTGCGAAATCAGCTTCATGTTGTGCGCCATGGGCTGGTCGGCGCGGGGACGCAGGGTCGTCAAATCAGGTTTGTTCATGCTCTACTCGAAAAAATGCACGGATGGGCAATGCGTCAAGGCATCACTCGGGCTTGATGTTCTTTTCCCTGACCAGCTTGCCGAACTTGGCGTATTCGGCACGCACGTATTTGCCGAAATCAGCGGGCGTGCTGCCCACCGGCTCGGCGCCTTCCTTGCCCAGACGTTCGATCACGCCGGGCTGCTTGAGCACCTTGGCGGTGTCGCGCTGCAGCTTGTCCACGATGGCTGCGGGTGTGCTGGTCGGCACGAAGAAGCCGAACCAGGAAGAGATCTCGAAGTCCTTGAGGCCGGATTCCGCCAGGGTGGGCAGCTCCGGGGCCGCTGCCGAGCGGTGCGAGGAAGTGACGGCCAGGGCACGGATGCGCCCCGACTTGACCTGCGGCAGCACCGCCACCATGGGCGCGAACATGATGTCGATCTCACCTGCGAGCAGGGCGTTCACGGCGGGGCCGGCCCCGCGGTAAGGCACATGGGTGATCTGGGCCCCGGTGGCCATCTCGAACAGCTCGCCCGCCAGGTGGCTGGGCGCGCCCTTGCCGGCTGAGCCGTAGTTCAGGCTGTTGGGCTTGGCCTTGGCCAGGGCGATGAGTTCCTGCACGGTGTTGGCCGGCACCTTGGCGTTGATCACCAGGATGTTGGGCACCTCGGCCACCAGCGTCACCGGCTTGAGGTCACGCAGGGTGTCATAGCTGAGCTTCTCGTACATGTGCGGCGCCACGGCAATGCTGGTGGACTGGCCCAGCAGCATGGTGTAGCCGTCACCGGCGGACTTGGCCGTGATGTCGGCGGCGATCGTGCCCGAGGCACCCGAACGGTTGTCCACGATCACGCTCTGGCCCAGCGCTTCACCCAGGCCCGGGCTCACGACACGCGCGAGAAAATCGGCACCACCGCCCGGCGAGGCCGGCACGATCAGGCGGATCGTCTTGCTGGGATAGTTGTCGGCCAGGGCCAGGCCCGTGAGGGCCAGCAGGGCCGCGCCGCTCAGGAGGCGCAGACAGTTTCGGCAGAAGATCATTGTTGTCTCCATATTGTTGAGGTTCATCTGGCCAGAGCGGTGCTGCGGCCTTCAGGAAATCACTTGCTGTGCTCGACGGCCACCATGCGGGTCTCGCCGGTTTCGGTCAGGGTGCGGGTCGCGTTGGGCGAGGCGTAGATCCAGAGGATCTTCATGGGCTCGGTGCTCGACATATTGCGGAAACGGTGCGACACATTGGGCGGGATCCAGGTGGTGTCCAGGGGCTTGAGCACATGGGACTCCTGCCCGGCGACGTCCATGATGGCGTCGCCCGCCAGCAGCATCACGCTCTCTTCGCAGTTGTGGCTGTGGAAGGGGATGGCCGTGCCGGGTGCGAACTCGGTGATGCCGTTGATGAAGCTCTGCGCCCCAACCGCCGGTGTCACCAGCGGCGTGGTACGGGCGCCGCCACCACGGTCATGGCTCTTGATCTGGTCGGGCTTGAGCACGGTCGGATTGCGTGCGGGTGTTGCGGTACTCATCGTTTTCTCCTTTGAGCTAGGCTTTCAATTTCAGGTTGTAGCAGGTCCGGTCCAGACCGTCTTGATGTTCATGAACTCATGCAGACCCAGGTGGCCGAGCTCGCGGCCGTAGCCGGATTGCTTGGTGCCGCCAAAAGGCAGGCGGGGGTCGGAGGCCACCAGGCCGTTCACGAAAACGGCACCGGCATCGATGCGCCGCGCCAACTGTCGCGCACGGTCGAGGTCACGGGTCCAGAGCGATGCGCCCAGGCCGAAGGGGCTGTCGTTGGCCACGGCGATCGCCTCGTCCGCCGACACCACACGCAGAATGGCGGCTGCAGGGCCGAAGGTCTCTTCCATGGCCACGGTCATGCCGGGTGTGACGTGGTCCAGGATGGTCGGCTCGTAAAAGGCACCGGGACCCTCCACCGGCTGGCCACCGATCAGGACTTTCGCACCCTCTCGCACCGAGGCCTTGACCTGGGTGTGCAACTCATCACGCAGCTTGCCGCGCGCCATGGAACCGATGGTGGTCCCGGCCTGCAGGGGGTCGCCAATCACCAGCTTGCGGGCGCCGGCCACGAACGCTTCGGCGAAACGGTCGGCAACGGTCTGCTCGACGATGAAACGCTTGGCCGAGATGCAGCTTTGCCCCGTGTTGGAGAAACGCGCCTTGACGGCGACTGCAGCCGCCGCCTCGATATCGGCATCGGCCAGCACGACAAAGGGGTCCGAGCCGCCGAGTTCGAGCACCTGCTTCTTGAGCGCCTGGCCAGCCTGTGCGGCGATGCTGCGCCCCACGGGTGTGGAACCGGTGAAGGTCACGGCGGCAATGCGGTCGTCCTGGATCAGCCCCTGCACGGCCGAGGACTCGACCAGCAGCGTGGTGAACAGGCCCTCGGGCAGGCCCGCGTCCTTGAACACATCTTCGAGCGCCAGCGCACATTGCGGCACATTGCTGGCGTGCTTGAGGACCATGCCGTTGCCGCCCACCAGCACTGGGGCGGCCGCTCGCATGACCTGCCAGAAGGGGTAGTTCCAGGGCATGACGGCCAGCACCAGGCCCAACGGGTCGTAGACCACGCGGCTGTCCGAAGCCGAACTCGCGATGACCTGGTCCGCCAGGAAGGTCTCGCCCTGCTGCGCGTAGTAGTCGAAGTTCCAGGCGCATTTCTCGATCTCGCCCAGCGACTCGCTCAGGGGTTTGCCCATCTCCAGCGTGATCAGCAGGGCCAACTCCTGCTTCTTGCGACGCAGCACGGCCGCGACCTGCAACAGGTAGGGCGTGCGCTGCCGCACGTCCATGCGAGCCCAGGCTTTCTGTGATTGCGCGGCCACACGCAGGCGGTTCTCGATGGCCTGGCCGTCGTGAATGGAGAACTTGCCCAGCAGGGCATCGGTGGCCGGGTTGAAGGAGTTCATCATCATGCGGCACTCCCCTGGGCCAGCGGCCGTATGCCGAGTTCCTTGGCCAGACCCTCCAGGTCCTTGATCAGGCTGTTGGCGATGGGGATGCCGGCCTGGTAGCTCTGCCGGCGCTCATGGCTTTGTTCACCCGGCAACCAGATGCGCTCCACACCCGGCAGGCGGTCGCTGTTGCGGATGTCCTTGACCAAGGTATCCACGGCGCCCTTGAAGACCCCTACGTCGCCAAAGGCGCTCAGGTCGATCACCAGGATGGCTTGGCCGGTGTTGGTGACGCTGACGTGGTCGGCATTGAAGTCGATCACGTCCTTGCCCATTGCGGCGCCGCCCAGGGTGCCGGCCAGCAGGCCGACCACCAGCGCCAGGCCGTAGCCCTTGTAGTCACCGATGGGCAGCAGGAAACCTTCGCTGGCGCGGTTCGGATCGGTCAGGGGCTTGCCCTGGCGGTCGATCATCCAGCCCTCGGGCATCATCTCGCCGCGTTTGGCCTTGGCCTTGA
Organism: Hylemonella sp. GW821-FHT10B10; assembly: GCF_059415585.1. NCBI lineage: Bacteria > Pseudomonadati > Pseudomonadota > Betaproteobacteria > Burkholderiales > Comamonadaceae > Hylemonella > Hylemonella sp. GW821-FHT10B10. Next base: position 115,395 of record NZ_JBWKNN010000002.1, read on the forward strand.
CCTTGCCATAGGCCGCCACCGTGGTGGCCATGTCCAGCACCACGGGCGGTTCCGCACCGGCAGGGATGCCGGCGGCGATCGGATTGGTGGACAACAGCATGTCGGTACCGCCCCATGGCGGCAGGTGGTTGGCATTGCCCACGGCGAAGTACAGGCCCAGCATGTCGTGCTGCAGGGGCTTGCGCGCATACAGGGAGGCCGGGCCGGCATGGTTGCTGTGGCGCGCGCTGACCCAGGCCACGCCACAGGTGCGCGCCTTCTCAATGGCCAGATCCACGGCCAGAGACATCACGAGGTGTCCCATACCGTTGTCACCATCAAGCACCGCCATGCCGGGACGCTCGCGCACCACCTTGATGTCGGGATGCTTGTTGATGCCACCGGCGCGGATGCGCTTCATGTACTGCGGCAGGCGGATGACACCGTGGCCGTCCGAACCCTGCAGATCGGCCTCGGCCATGAGGGAGGCGATGGTGCGGGCGTCCGCTTCCGGGAAACCCTGGCTCACAAACGCGGACTGGATGAAGTCGCGCAGGGTGCCGGGCAGGACCTGCGTGAAATTGGGGTTGGGCGCTTTCAAGTGATGTGCTTTCTTCGGGTCAGGAGAAGAACGCGGGGGCTGCATGCATCCGCGTGGAATCTCAATCGGTTATCGATAAGCTGGCTGGGCCTGGCTGTCTGGGACGGATCAGCGCAAGAGCGGTTTCAGGTGAGCTGGAAGTCCCGAAGTGTAGGCAGCGCCGGCGGCCCCGTCCAATACTCAATTCACGCGATGCCATATCATCGTGATATCGATTGACCGCCTTTTCCCATTCCCATGAACCTGAAGACCCTGCGCTACTTTGTCGCGATTGCCGATGCCGGCAGCCTGACCGCCGCCGCCGCCGCCATCTCGATCGCCCAGCCGGCCCTGACACGGCAGTTGCGCGAACTGGAAGCCGATCTGGGCGTGCCGCTGTTCCATCGCATGCCGCGCGGCGTTCGACTCACCCAGGCGGGTGTCACGCTCTACGAGGCAGCGCAGCGCATCCTGGGCGAAGCCCAGCGTGTGCGCCAGCGCCTGGCCAGCAAGGCCGGCGACACCAAGACCACCGTGGTGCTGGGCGTCTCGCCCACGCTGGCACGCGTGCTGTTGCCGGGCCTGTTCGAGCATTGCATGCGCACCCTGCAGGACGTGGAACTGCGTTCACGCGAAGCCTTCACGCCCGAGCTGCTGGACTGGCTGGAGCGCGGCATCATCGACATGGCGGTCGTCACCAACCCGGGCATCGGCCGCTCGGTCTCGCTGCAACCCCTGCTGGGCGAGCCCTTCGCCCTGATCTCGCACGCCTCCATGGGCATGGGGCCCATCGTCTCGCTGGCGCAGCTGGCCAAGATCCCGCTGCTCATGACCAGCCTGCACCGCGACATCGTCGAACGGCAATTGCTGCCGTTGGGCAAGACCCTGAACGTGCAGGCGGTGCTGGACTCGGTGGACTCCATCCGCGCGCTGGTCCAGAAGGGGCCCTGGGCCACAATCATGCCGGTCTCGGTGTTCAAGGAAATCGGCACGTCAACGGAGATCGTGATGTCGCAGATCACCGGCATCCAGCTCACCCGCCTGCTGGTGCTCGCCACCCGCCTGGAGCCCGAGGGCAAGCTGGCCATACCGGTGGTTCAGGAAATGATCGAAGCCGAGTTCTCGCGCCTCATGCGCGAAGGGGTGTTCACCTTCACCACCGCCCCCTGAAGTCGGGGCCGTTAGGCGAGACTGAAAGCCTCGTTGATCGCGCTCTTCACGCCGCCACCCATCTGCGGCCCGCCACCGGCGACATAGATCGCGTCACCCACCACCACCGCGCCCATGCCATGGCGCGGCGTGAGCATGGGCGCGCAGGCTTCCCAGCGGTCGGCGACCGGGTCCCAGGCCTCGTTCTGGCCGTAGACCCGTTGCCAGCCCTCACCGCCCATGACGAAGACCTTGCCGCGGTAAAGCACACAGCCGTGACCAGAGCGCGCGGTGGGCATGGGGGTACGAGCAGTCCATTGGTCGGTCTGAGCATCGTAAGAGTGGTGCAGAGTGCTGTTGGTGTGGAAGCTGTCCACGCGACCTCCGATCACATGGATCCGCTGGTTCACGACGACGATACCCGTGTGATCGCGCCCCACCGGCAGGGGCTGGCGACGCTCGTAGCGGTCGGTCTGCGGGTCATAGACCAGGTGCCAGTCGATGGAGCGGCGCCAGTCACTGCCGATGGCGCCACCGATGAGGTGGATGCGCCCATTGAGCGCGATGCAGGCGATGGCACCGCAGGCCTCGGGCAGGCGCCGGATGGCAGTCCACTTCTGGCCATCGAAGTAGAAGGCCTCGTCGTGCGGCGTACGGTTCTGCTCGATGAAACCGCCAAAGGCGTAGAGGCGGTCGCCCAGCGTGGCCACCCCCACGTGGTTGGCACCGCGTGGCAGCGGCGCCAGTTCGTCCCAGCGGTCGACTGCGGGGTCATAGGCGTGGTGGTAGGGCCGGTCCACCCGCTGCTCCGCATAGCCTCCGACCAGATGGACACGGTTGCGGTAGGCCACGGCCCAGGCCATCTCCGTGCGCGGGATGGGCAGGGGCGCACGTGGGGTCCAGCGGCCCTGTTGCGCCGCCTTGGGCGCGGGACTGGCGATGTCGGCCTGGCGCGCATGCATCTCGGGCAGGCCCATGCGGCCCGGCTGGTTCAGGCGTTCGAACTGGCCATCGTGGTGTCCGAAATGTTGGGCACGTGTGAGTGCGGGCAGGCTCAGGGCCGGGGCCGCGAGAGCGGCGGTGAGCACGCGACGACGGGAAGCAGACATAGGCTCAAGCTCCAAGAGTCGAAAAAGATTCTAGGCCGGCACTCGGCATTCCGTCATCGCAATTTGCACCATCCCTGTGCAACGCACCGCCGTTGTGCGCACCTTTTAGGGTTTGTCTGAATATCTGGAGTCCAAATCGACCAGACAATCTGTATACAGCTCTGTTTTCAATCCCGCATCCACGGAATCCGAACTGGCACCCTTTTTGCTCAAGTCATAGTACCGTGATGGCTGCCATCACTTTCATTCATTGCCTGCAGGCAGGCTTACCCAGGAGATCTCCATGTCCAAGCGCCACCTCCTCAAGACCGTCGTCGCTCTCGCATTGACGGCCGGCTTCGCCACGGCCCAGGCCCAGACCAAGCCCCTGAAGTTCCAGCTCGACTGGCGCTTTGAAGGCCCGGCCGCCTTCTTCACCCTGCCGGCTGCCAAGGGCCATTTCAAGGACGCCGGCCTGGACGTGACCGTGGACAGCGGCAACGGCTCGGGCGGAACGGTCACGCGCGTGGCCTCGGGCACCTACGACATCGGTTTCGCCGACATGGCTGCCCTGATGGAGTTCCACGCCAACAACCCCGACGCCCCCAACAAGCCGGTGGCCGTCATGATGGTCTACAACAACACGCCGGCTGCCGTGATGGCACTCAAGAAGTCGGGCATCAAGACCCCGGCCGACCTGAGTGGCAAGAAACTCGGTGCACCGGTGTTCGACGCCGGCCGCAAGGCTTTCCCCATCTTCGAGAAGGCCAACAAGGTCAGCAACGTGGCCTGGACCGCCATGGACCCGCCGCTGCGCGAAACCATGCTGGTGCGCGGTGACATCGACGCGATCACCGGTTTTTCCTTCACATCCCTGCTCAACCTGGAAGCGCGCGGCGTCAAGGCCGACGACGTGGTGGTCATGCCCTACGCCGACTACGGTGTGAAGCTCTATGGCAACGCCATCATCGCCAGCCCCAAGCTCATCAAGGAGAACCCGGAGCTGATCAAGGCCTTCCTCAAGGCCTTCACCAAGGGTGCCAAGGAAGTGATGGCCAACCCGGCTGCCGGCATCGAGACCGTCAAGGCACGCGACGGCATCATCAATGTGGAACTGGAAACCCGCCGCCTGCAGATGGCCATCGACTCGGTGGTCGCCAGCCCCGATGCGCGCAAGGAAGGTTTCGGCCAGATCAACGCGGGCCGCCTGTCCCTGATGGCCTCGCAGGTGTCGGACGCCTTCGGCACCAAGACCCGCGTCGATGCCGGCGCCATCTGGAACGGTTCCTTCCTGCCGACCGCGGCCGAGCTCAACATCCTGCCGCCGGCCAAGAAGTGAGCGGTATGCTTGCTTGAATCAACTGGCCAGCATCGTCTGGCCGTTTTTTTGTATCGAGACACCATGGCGACCGAATCCACCTCCCCCCCCTTCGTCCAGTTCGACGATGTCTGGCTGGCCTACAACGACGAGTTGTTGCAGCAGAACGTCTTCGCCGTGGAGGCCATCAACCTGAACGTGCGCCAGGGCGAGTTCATCGCCATCGTCGGCCCCTCGGGCTGCGGCAAGTCCACCTTCATGAAACTGACCACGGGCCTGAAGATGCCCAGCATGGGTCGCATCCGCGTCGACGGCCAGCCCGTGACCGGCCCGCTCAAGGTCTCGGGCATGGCCTTCCAGGCTCCCTCGCTGCTGCCTTGGCGGACCACGCTGGACAACGTGCTGCTGCCGCTGGAAATCGTCGAACCCTATCGCCAGCAGTTCAAGGACCGGCGCAAGGAGTTCGAAGAACGCGCGCTCAAGCTGCTCGAGACCGTGGGCCTGGGCGGTTACGCCAAGAAATTCCCCTGGGAACTCTCGGGTGGCATGCAGCAGCGCGCCAGCATCTGCCGCGCCCTGATCCACGAACCCAAGATGCTGCTGCTAGACGAACCCTTCGGCGCGCTGGACGCCTTCACGCGAGAGGAGCTCTGGTGCACGCTGCGCGACCTGCATGCGGCACAGAAGTTCAACGTCATCCTGGTCACGCACGACCTGCGCGAATCGGTCTTCCTGGCCGACACTGTCTATGTGATGAGCAAGAGCCCGGGCCGTTTCGTCGTACAGCGCGAGATCGACCTGCCGCGTCCGCGCGACCTGGAGATCACCTACACCCCCGAGTTCACCGGCATCGTGCATGAGCTGCGCGGCCATATCGGCGCCATGCGCAAGGCCGGCGCCGTGATCAACCAGTGAGGAGCCTGACATGAAAAACCACAAGCAACTCGAACGCTGGTCCCCCCTGCTGCTGCTGGTCGCCATCGTCATCCTCTGGCAGATCATCACCTCGGCTTTCAACGTCTCAGAATTCATCTTCCCCAGCCCCCTGCGCATCTGGGAACAGACCCTGCAGCACAAGGCCGTCATCGCGGCCCATGCCTGGCGCACCTTCTGGGTCACCATGGCGGGCTTCGGCATCGCCATCGTGGTGGGGGTGCTGCTGGGCTTCCTGATCGGCAGTTCGCGCCTGGCCTACGCGGCGGTCTACCCGCTGATGACCGCCTTCAACGCCCTGCCCAAGGCGGCCTTCGTGCCCATCCTGGTGGTGTGGTTCGGTATCGGCATCGGCCCGGCCATCCTCACGGCTTTCCTGATCAGCTTCTTCCCCATCACGGTCAACATCGCCACCGGTCTGGCCACGCTGGAGCCTGAACTCGAAGACGTGCTGCGCGTGCTGGGCGCCAAACGCTGGGACGTGCTGATCAAGGTGGGGCTGCCGCGCTCCATGCCCTACTTCTTCGGCTCGCTCAAGGTCGCCATCACCCTGGCCTTCGTGGGCACCACGGTGTCCGAGATGACCGCGGCCAATGAGGGCATCGGCTATCTGCTGATCTCGGCCGGCTCGGCCATGCAGATGGGCCTGGCCTTCAGTGGCCTGCTGGTGGTCGGCGCCATGGCCATGGCCATGTACGAGCTATTCAGTTTCATCGAAAAGCACACCACGGGCTGGGCCCACCGCGGCTCGCAGGGCTGAGCGGGCATGTCTCCCGAGCAAGTCCTCCGCCACCTGCGGTGCGCCAACGAGGTGGCGCGCCGCGCGCGTGACGAACTCGGACGCCATCCCTTCGGCGCCATCCTGATCGCTCCCGACGGAGAGACCCTGCTGGCCGAACAATGCAATGTGGACACGGTCAACCACGCGGAGGCTGTGCTGGCGCGCAGTGCCGCGCAGAACTACGCGCCCGATTTCCTGTGGCGCTGCACCCTGGTCACCACGGTGGAGCCCTGCGCCATGTGCGCAGGCACCCAGTACTGGGCGAATATCGGGCGCCTGGTGTTTGGCATGAGCGAGCGGCGCCTGCTTGCGTTGACAGGCAGCCACGAAGAGAACCCCACCATGGGCCTGCCCTGCCGCACCGTGTTTGGCGCCGGCCAGAAACCTGTCGAGGTCATCGGCCCCGTGGCCGCCATGGAAGAGGAAATCGCGGCGCTGCACCGCGATTTCTGGCACACACGCTGAACGCGCCGCCGATCAATAGGCCTTGAAGTTGGCCGCCACCCGCTGCTTGAGATATTCGCCGGCCGTGATGGGCGGGTACTTGCGGGCCGGGCCTTCGATGACGGCGTTGCGGTTGGCCTGGGCGAAGAACGCAAGGCTGTAGCGCGGCCCCATGTAGCCACCCGGCTGCGGGTTGCGCACACGATGGAAGTTGCTCGGCAACTGGTCATCGCTCCAGCGCATGAGCATGTCACCGATATTGCAGGTGATGGCCTCTCCATCAGGCGGGATCGGTGTCCAGGCCTGCGCCTCCATCTCCTTGCCCGGGCAGACCTCCAGCCCGCCCTGGCCCTGCTGCTGGTAGAGCAGGGTGAGGCAATCGAAGTCGGTGTGGGCGCCTGCGCGCCAGAGTTCCAGCTTGTCCTGCACCTCGGGCGGGATCGCGTAGTAGTGCAGCAGGCGCAGCGTGCTCTGGTAGTCCGGCTGGGCCGGGTCGTGCGCACGGGTGAAGAAAGCCTCGTCAAAACCGAGCTTTTGGGCGAAGCAGGACAGCACGCGCATGCCCACAGCCCAGCTCCTGCGCTCGAAGTCCAGCATGGCGGCCTGGAAGCCGGGCAGCTCGGCCTCGGCCGGCCAGAATTCCGCCATGTGCGGGCGCGTGATCTGGTAGCTTTCTTTCTGGTCCGGCGTGCCGGTCGAGGGGCGTACCTGGGCGCGGCTCTCCCAACCCGCGTTGAGCGCCTTCTTCAAAGGGTACTGCGCCTTCACGGAATCCGGCAGGGCGAAAAAACGCTCGGCCATGGCGAAGGCCGCGTGGATCTCCTCGGGACGGATGCCGTGATTGACGAGCTGGAAGAAACCGACATCCACGGCCGCCTCCCAGAGCTGGTCGGCGATCTCGGCTTTGCGCGCCTCGAAATTGGACAGATCGATGCGACGGATCTCGCGCGTGGTGTCGAGCGCACCGATCGCGCCCATGCGCGATTCTTTTTGCAACTCGGTAAGGTCGTAAAGCTTGGCGGCCATGTGATCTCCTGAAAGGTGAATTTCAAGAGCAATTTCCGGCCGCAGCCATGCACTGACTGGGTGAACGCTTCTACTCTCGCAGAAACACTAGCAAACCCCGGGCCAGGATCGATGGAAGGCCGGGCAAGGCCTCAGTCAGCGCGGGCGCCGGCCCGGAACCACCGCGCCACCAGGGCTCGTTCGTCCTCGGTCATGCCCGTGGCATTGTTCATGGGCATGACCCGGCTCACCACCGCCTGCTGGTAGACCTGCTGAGCATGGCGCTGCAGCTCGGCCGCACTGTCCAGGCGCACGCCCTTGGACTGCAGGGCCTCGCCGTGGCACATGACACAGCGCTGCGCCACCACAGCCTGCACCTCGGCCAGACCGGCCTTGGGCGCCACCGCAACGGGGGCCACAGGTGCCGGCCGCAGCCAGACGATCAACCCCAACAGCACAGCCACCCCCGCGGCTGCATAAGGCCAGGGGTGCGCATTGCGACTCAGCTTGTAACCATGGCGCAGCACAAAGAACTGGCGGATCGCCGCACCCGCAGCCATGATGAGAATGAGGAAGACCCAGTTGTAGGCCGACGTGTAGGTGAAGCTGTAGTGGTTGCTCAGCATGGCGAACAGCACGGGCAGCGTGAAATAGGTGTTGTGCACGCTGCGCTGCTTGCCGCGCAGGCCATGGATGGGATCCACGGGCTGACCGGCCTTGAGCGCGGCCACCACCTTGCGCTGGCCCGGGATGATGCACATGGCCACGTTCGCGCTCATGGTTGTGGCCAGCATGGCGCCCACCAGCAGGAAGGCCGCGCGGCCGGCAAAGAGATGGCAGGCCAGCCAGGACGCCAGCACCACCAGCAGGAGCACGGCCAGGCCGACCTTGGCATCGCCCTTCTCCCCCCCGCCCAGGAAACGACACGCCAGGTCATACAGCACCCAGAAGACGACCAGGAAGGACAGCGCCGCCGTGATAGCAGCGGCAGGTGACCAATCCATCACCCGCGGATCGATCAGGTAGACACTGGGGCTCCAGAGATAGGACACGAGAAAGAGCGCAAAGCCGCTGAGCCAGGTGCTGTAACTCTCCCAGTAGAACCAGTGCAGGTGCGGCGGCAGCGTCGGCGGCGACACCGCGTACTTGACCGGGTGGTAGAAACCACCGCCGTGCACGGCCCAGAGTTCTCCTGTGGCGCCCTCATTGCGCAATTTGTCGTTTTCGGGCGGCGTGAGGCTGCTGTCGAGAAAGACGAAATAGAAGGAGGAGCCGATCCAGGCGATGGCCACGATCACGTGCAGCCAGCGCAGCAGCAGGTTGGCCCAGTCCAGCAGGTAGGCGTCCATCAGCTGCCCCGGTAGGTGGAATAGCTCCAGGGGCTGACGAGCAGGGGCACGTGGTAGTGCTGGGCCGGCTCAGCTACGCCGAAGTCAAGCGACACCTGGTCCAGGAACGCCGGCTCGGGCAACGCCACTCCTTTGCTCAGGAAGTAGGCCTTGACGCCGAAAACCAGTCGGTAGGTACCAGCCTTGAGCTGGTTGTTCTCGTAGAGCATGCCCTCGGGATTGCGCCCGTTGTCGTTGAGTGTGAAGCGTTTGACCAGCTCGGCCTGGGCGCCGTTTGTCGTGTAGAGCGCGACCGCCATGCCCGCGGCGGGGCAGCCGTGCATGGTGTCGAGTACGTGGGTGCTGAGGCCCATGGTGATCGTCCTTTTGAAAAACCGTAGCAGTCCACCGAAAGTGTATACAGTTTTTCCGATTGGCGATATCATTTCCCAATGGAATCGTCCAGCACACGTCACATCGTCGAGGCCCTTACACGCGCCATCGTGGAGCATCGGCTGCACCCGGGCACCAAATTGGCTGAACAGAAACTGGGCGACCACTTCGGCGTCTCGCGCACCCTGGTGCGCCAGGCCCTGTTCCAGCTGGCCCAGAACCGCCTGATCAGGCTCGAACCCTCGCGCGGCGCCTTCGTGGCCACCCCTTCGGTAGAGGAGGCGCAGCAGGTCTTTGAAGTGCGGCGCATGCTGGAGCTCGAAATGGTGCGCAGCTTCGTGCGCCAGGCCACCCCGGCCAAGATCAAGGCCCTGCGCGCGCATGTGGCCGAGGAAAAGAAGGCCGTGGCCAGCAACGACGTCCCCGGCCGCAACGAACTGCTGGGCGACTTCCACGTGCGCATGGCCGAGCTCATGAACAACCGCGTGCTGGCCGAGCTGCTGGAAGAACTGATCTCACGTTGCGCCCTGATCACCCTGGTCTACCAGTCCAAGAGCGCGGCCGAACATTCGAACGATGAGCATGTGGAGATCGTCAAGGCCGTGGCCGCCAAGGACGAGGATATGGCCGTGCGGCTGATGGACGAGCACCTCAATAACGTGATGGCCAACCTCACCTTCGACCGCAAACCGCCCACCAACGACATCGCCCTGGCCCTCGCATGATCTACGACAGCACCGCCCCTTACCCGCGTGACCTGATCGGCTACGGTCGTAATCCGCCGCACGCCCGCTGGCCCGGTGGCGCACGCATCGCCGTGCAGTTCGTCCTCAACTACGAAGAGGGTGGCGAGAACAGCGTGTTGCACGGTGATGCCGCCTCCGAAACATTCCTCTCCGAGATGTTCAACCCGGCGGCCTTCCCCGCCCGGCACATCAGCATGGAAGGCATCTACGAGTACGGTTCGCGCCAGGGGGTCTGGCGCATCCTGCGCGAGTTCGAACAACGCGGCCTGCCGCTCACCGTTTTCGGTGTGGCCACGGCACTGCAACGTCACCCCGAGGTCTGCGCCGCCTTCACAGAACTCGGCCATGAGATCGCCTGCCATGGTCTCAAGTGGATCCATTACCAGAACCTCGACGAGGCCGTCGAGCGCGCCCACATGGCCGAAGCCATGCAGATCCTCCGGCAACTCACCGGCGAGCGGGCGCTGGGCTGGTACACCGGACGCGACAGCCCCAACACGCGCCGCCTCGTCGCCGACTACGGTGGCTTCGAATACGACAGTGATTACTACGGGGACGACCTCCCCTTCTGGATGAAGGTGCGCAAGAGCGACGGCAGCGACACGCAGCAGCTGATCGTGCCCTACACGCTAGATTGCAATGACATGCGTTTCTCGCTGCCCCAGGGCTTTTCCCACGCGGATCCGTTTTTCACCTATCTCAAGGACACCTTCGACGCGCTGTATGCCGAAGGTGATCCGGCGGGCCTGGACCGCCCCAAGATGATGAGCATCGGCATGCACTGCCGCCTGCTGGGACGGCCCGGCCGCATCACAGCGCTGCAGCGCTTCCTCGATCACATCCAGACCAAGCCCCAGGTCTGGGTGGCACGCCGCCTGGACATCGCGCGCCACTGGCGCGCCACCCACCCCTGCCCTGCGGTCTGAGGTCCGGGAAAGAATCACTCATGGCCATCACGCTGGAACAACTTAACACCGCCGCACCGTCAGACGCAGCGCAGATGCTTGACGGCCTTTACGAGCACACACCGTGGATCGTGCAGCAGGCGCTGCTGCAGCGCCCGTTCGCCAGCCTCGCCGCCCTCAAGCTGGCCTGCGCCCGCGCGCTCGAACAGAGCAGCCGCGAGGCGCAGATCGCGCTGGTGCGCGCCCACCCTGAACTCGCTGGCAAGGCCATGGTGGCCAAGACCCTCACGGCCGAATCCTCAAACGAGCAGAACAAGGCCGGCCTCACGCAATGCACACCCGGGGAGTTCGCGCGCATCCAGCAGCTCAACACGGACTACAACGCGCGTTTCGGCTGGCCCTTCATCCTGGCCGTGCGTGGCCCGCGCGGCAGCGGCCTCAGCAAGCAGCAGATCATGGCCACTTTCGAGCGCCGCTTGCTGAGCCATCCCGATGCCGAGCTGGCCGAGTGTCTGCGCAACATCCACCGCATCGCCGAGATCCGTCTCAACGACAAGTTCGGTGTCGAACCTGCGCTGGGCCATCTGGTCTGGGACTGGCAGGAAAAGCTGGCGACCTACAACGAGCCGGCCTACGCCGAACGCGGCGAGCTGACCGTGACCTACCTTACCGAGGCGCACCGCGCCTGCGCCGCCGCCATCGCACAGACCATGCGCGAGGTGGGCTGCGACAGCGTGGTGATCGACGCCGTGGGCAATGTGGTGGGCCGTTACGAAGGCAGCACGTCTGGCGCGCGCGCGCTGCTCACGGGCAGCCACTACGACACCGTGCGCAACGGCGGCAAATACGACGGCCGCCTGGGCATCTATGTGCCCCTGGCCTGCGTGCGCGAACTGCATCAACGCGGCCAGCGCTTGCCCTATGCGCTGGAGGTCGTGGGTTTTGCCGAAGAGGAAGGCCAGCGCTACAAAGCCACCTTCCTGGGTTCAGGCGCCCTGCGTGGCGATTTCAACCCGGCCTGGCTGGACCAGGTGGACGCCGACGGCATCTCCATGCGCGCGGCCATGCAGACGGCGGGCCTGCCTGCTGCACTGGAAGCCATCACAGCGCTCCAACGCGATCCGGCGAAATACCTGGCTTTCGTCGAAGTGCACATCGAGCAGGGACCCGTGCTGACGCAGCACGACCTGCCGCTGGGCGTGGTCACCTCCATCAATGGCAGCGTGCGCCTGCTGGGCGAAGTACGCGGCACGGCCAGCCATGCCGGTACCACGCCCATGTCCATGCGCGCCGATGCCGCCGCCGCCGTGGCCGAACTCATCCTGCACGTGGAACAGGCGGCGCGCCGCCACACGGGCAGCGTGGGCACCGTGGGCATGCTTGAGGTGCCCAGCGGCTCCATCAATGTCATTCCGGGCCGCTGCCGCTTCAGCCTGGATCTGCGCGCACCCGACAATGCCCTGCGCGATGCGCTGCTGGCCGATGTGCGCAGCGGGCTCGAAGCCATCTGCGCGCGCCGGGGCGTGCAACACACGCTGGAAGAAACCATGCGCGCCAGCGCCGCGCCCAGTGCCCCCGAATGGCAGGCCCGGTGGGAACAGGCCGTGAGCGCCCTGGGCCTGCCCGTGTTCAAGCTGCCCAGCGGGGCCGGCCACGACGCCATGAAGTTGCATGAAGTCATGCCTCAGGCCATGCTCTTCGTGCGCGGCGAAAACCTGGGTATCAGCCACAACCCGCTGGAATCCAGCACCAGCGACGACATGGAACTCGCCGTGCGTGCCTTCCAGAACCTCCTGCAGCAGCTGGCCTGAGCCACCCCCCACCGAGACAAATGATGAGCACCAAACAGCATGCCGCCCTGGACCAGTGGGTGGCCGACCATTTCGCCGAAGAGACGGCCTTCCTGCAGCAGCTGGTGCGCGTGCCCACGGACACCCCGCCCGGCAACAATGCCCCGCACGCCGCACTCACGGCGCAACTCTTGCGCGCCTGGGGCTGGGAGGTGGAAGAACATCCCGTGCCCGCGCCTGAGGTGAAAGCCGCCGGCCTGGAGAGCCTGACCAACCTGATCGTGCGCCGCCGTTACGGGCCGGGCGGACCGACCATCGCCCTGAACGTTCACGGCGACGTCGTGCCTCCGGGTGAAGGCTGGACGTACCCTCCCTACGGCGCCGAGATCGTCGACGGCAAGATGTACGGCCGTGCCACCGCCGTCAGCAAATGCGACTTCGCCACCTACACCCACGCCGTACGCGCGCTGGAAGCCGTGGCCAAACCCACACGCGGCTGCATCGAATTGCATTTCACCTATGACGAGGAGTTCGGCGGCGAACTGGGCCCGGGCTGGCTGCTCAGCCGCGGCCTGACGAAACCCGACCTCATGATGGCGGCTGGCTTCAGCTACCAGGTCGTCACAGCCCACAACGGCTGCCTGCAATTGGAGGTGACCGTACAAGGTGACATGGCACACGCGGCCATCCCCGACAGCGGCATCGACGCGCTGCAGGGTGCAACCCATATCCTGGGCGCGCTCTACCGGCTCAATGCCGACTATCTGAGCGTGAGCTCGAATGTGACGGGCATCACCCACCCCTATCTGAACGTCGGCCTGATCCAGGGCGGCACCAACACCAATGTCGTGCCCGGCAAGGTGGTCTTCAAGCTCGACCGCCGCATGATCCCCGAGGAGAACGCCACCGAGGTCGAGGCCAGTCTAAGACTGACCATCGCCGCAGCGGCAGCCAGCTTCGCACCGCCGCGCGGTGGCAAGTCCCTGCAAGTGGAAGTGCGTCGCATGTTGCTGGCCCAGGCCATGAAGCCACTGCCCGGCAACCGCCCCCTCGTGGAAGCCTTGCAAAAGCATGGCGAAGCGGTCTTTGGGCTACCCATCCCCGCGGTGGGCACGCCGCTGTACACCGATGTAAGGCTCTACGTGGAACGGGGCATACCGGGTGTCATCTACGGGGCGGGGCCGCGCACTGTGCGCGAAAGCAACGCCAAGCGAGCCGATGAGCATATCGTCCTGGCCGACCTGCAAGGTGCCACCCGAGTCGTGGCGCGCACCCTGCACGACTTGCTGAACTGACATCGGGGCCCTGCCCGGCGCCCTCTGAAGTCTGCCCCCGAACTCAGATCAGGGACAGGATCACGCCCAGGACCAGCACCGCCAATACGAAGATCAGCTTGTATAGCGGGCGGCTTTGTTCTTTGCCGGCCGGCCCGTCCAACTCTGCAGGCAGAGTCAGCAGACCGGGCATGGTGGTTTCGTTGTCCATACGACGTCTTTACTTTTGAAAATCAAGCAGGGTCTTGTGCCCGCTGGCCGGTATTCTATGATGGCCTCATCATGAAATCCTACGCATATACCCACTCCGTCCTTCTGCTCGCAGGGGCTTTGCTGCTGGGGGGCTGCGCCGCGGTGAATGACGCGACCATGCGCGTGCTGGCCACGCCCTCGCCGGCATGGGCTGTGGTGGGCGAACAGCTGCTGACAGGTCAGGCCCTGCTCTACTCCGACCGCAGCGGCACGCTGGAATTGCAGACCGCGACCGAACCCGCGCTCAGTTGCATGGGCACGCTGCGCTACACCGCCACCAGCAGCGGCACCGTCAACCTGCGCTGCACCAATGGCTTGCAGGTCCAGCTGCCTTTCACGGCCCTGGGCGAGGCCAGCGGTTATGGCGGCACGGCGGGCGGCCCCGTCGGCTTCGCCTACGGGCTGGAGCCGGGCCCCGCGCGCGCCTGGCTCACACCACCGGCCGGCAAGCGCTTGGTGGTCAGCGACAAGAGCCTGCGCCTCGAATAGGCGAGAAAAAACCCGCCGGCATCGCTGCGGGCGGGTTTTGGGGTCAGATCGCCTGAAGATCAGCGCGTCGGACGCGGGGAACGCTTGGCAGCATCACGCGGCACGAAGACCTTGCCGGTACCGGTACCCGGCTTGGCATAGGAGGGCTTGCCAGCGGCCGGCTTGCGCGGCGCGAAATCACCGCGCGGTGCGGCGCCTTCACGTCGGCCATCACCCGCGAAGCGGTCATTGAAACCACCCTTGCGCTCGTAGCTGCGGCCTTCGGGCGCACCCTCATGACCCCGGTTCTGGTAACCACCACCGTCACGGGACTGGAAAGGACCGCGGGCATCGCGGTCGCCAAAGCCGCCACGCGGAGCGCCGAAATCACCACGCGGCGCACCGAAGTCACCGCGGGGCGCACCACCAAAATCGCCACGGTTGTTACCGCCACCGAAACCGCTACGGGGAGCGCCACCGCCACCGAACTTGCGGTCGCGCGAGAAGCTGTCATTGCCACCACGGCTGTTACGGCCACCGAAGTTGGAGCCGGGGCGCGACTCGGGCATGCGCTGCTTGGGCTCCATACCGGGGATGACTTCCGCCTTGATGGGTTGTTTGCTGTAGGCCTCGATGTCGAAGATCTTGCGACGGTCGCGGAACTCGGCAAAGGTGATGGCCAGACCATCGCGACCGGCGCGGCCGGTGCGGCCGATGCGGTGCGTGTAGTCCTCGGCCTTCATCGGCAGGCCGAAGTTGAAGACGTGGGTGATGGTGGGCACATCGATGCCGCGCGCGGCCACGTCGGTGGCCACCAGGATTTGCACCTGGCCCTGGCGCAGCGCCATCAGGCGGCGGTTGCGCAGGCCCTGGCTCAAGGCGCCGTGCAGCGCAACGGCGGAGAAGCCGTCCTGTTGCAGGTCGTTGGCCAGGCCGTCGCACTCCACCTGAGTGCTGGCGAACACGATGGCCTGGTCGATCGAAGCGTCACGCAGCCAGTGGTCCAGCAGCTGGCGCTTGTGCTGGGCGTTGTCGGCCCAGAACAGCGTCTGCTTGATGTTGGCATGTTTTTCCTGGGGCGAATCGATCTGCACCTTCTTCACGCCCGAACCGTTGTCGTGCATCACGCGCATGGCGAGCTGTTGGATGCGCGGCGCGAAGGTGGCGCTGAACATCATGGTCTGGCGGCGCTGGGCGGTCAGCTGGTTGACTTCGGCGAGGTCGTCGGAGAAACCCAGGTCGAGCATACGGTCGGCCTCGTCCACGACCAGGAACTGGACCTGGTCGAGCTTGATCTGCATGGAGCGTTGCAGGTCCAGCAGGCGGCCGGGGGTGGCCACCACGAGGTTGGCGTTCTGCAGCTTGGCGATCTGGAGCTGGTAGGGCATGCCGCCCACCACATTGGCGATGCGCAGGCCACGGCAATGCTTGACCAGTTCGATGGCGTCATGCGCCACCTGTTGGGCGAGTTCGCGCGTCGGGCACAGGATCAGGGCGCCGGGGGCGGCGGCCTTGAAATGGCGCGGGTTGGTCGGGTCCTGACGCTTGGGGCGCTTCGGAGCCGGTTCGCCTTTGGCGGCGGCTTCGGCAGCGGCGCGCTCGTAAGCGGCACGCTCGTTTTCAGCAGCCTGGGCCTGCTGCTGGAGCAGGGTGTGCAACACGGGCAGCAGGAAGGCCGCGGTCTTGCCGCTGCCGGTCTGGCTGGAGACCATCAGGTCGATATAACGCTGGGCTTCACCTGCCGCGCCCGAGGGCATGGCCAGGGGAATGGCGCGTTCCTGCACGGTGGTGGGCTGGGTGTAGCCCAGGTCGGCCACGGCCTGCACCAGCTCGGGTGCCAGGCCCAGCTGCACAAAGCCGTTGGGCAGGGTTTCGGTCACTTCGACCTCGGCCGCCATGGCGGTTTCGGTGGAAAGAATGGATTCGGCAGGCGCAAAGTCGCCCGTCACTTCAAAAGCGTCGGTCATTTAGATTTTTCTCACACGCGAACACCGCAGGGACTGCGGGTGTTTCGCTGATGGTTAAAAGACATCAACCATCAAACAAAACCTGCACCGGTTGGGACCGGCACCGGGGACTCATTCAGATTGACGATCGTGAAGATCGAAACCGGAGTCCGGTGTGTGAGGGGAGATGCACGAAAAGCGCCGCGTTTTGCAGCGCAAGGCGAATTATGACACAGATCAGGGTTTTCACCTAATCGCCCGTCAAACCGCTGTTTCAGCCCAGCTTGAGGAAGTGTTCCCGGTAGTGCAGCAGTTCGTCGATGGACTCGTGGACATCGGCCAGCGCCGTGTGCTTCTGAGCCTTCTTGAAAGCGCTGTAGACCTCAGGCTTCCACCGCTTGGCCAGCTCCTTGAAGGTGCTGACATCGATATTGCGGTAATGGAAAAAGGCTTCCAGCTTGGGCATGTACTTGACAAGGAAACGCCGGTCCTGGCCAATGCTGTTGCCGCACATGGGCGCAGTGCCTTTGGGCACATACTTGCCGAGGAAGGTTATGAGCTCGGCCTCGGCCTCGGCCTCAGTGGTGGTGGAAGCCTTGACCTTGTCGATCAGGCCACTACGGCCATGTGTGCCCTTGTTCCAGGCGTCCATCTTGTTGAGGATGTCGTCGTCCTGGTGGATCACCAACACCGGGCCTTCGATGCGCTGGTCCAGGTTGGGGCTGGTCACGATGACCGCGATTTCGATGATGCGTTCTTTCTCGGGGTCCAGGCCCGTCATCTCGCAATCAAGCCAGACCAGGTTGAGATCGGATTTCTTCAGTGGGGTAACGTTGTCGCTCATGCCCCGGATTGTCGCTGATGGCCTAAACTCCCTGCCCATGACGCCTGCCTCTGCTTTCAACCCCAGCCTGACGCTGACCCTGCTCTTTGCCGCAGCCCTGCTACTGGGCCTGGCCCTGAAATTCTGGCTGGCCACGCGCCAGGCGCGACATGTAGCGCAGCACCGCGCCAGCGTGCCGCCAGCCTTTGCTGGCACCATGCCGCTGGCCGCGCACCAGAAAGCGGCCGACTACACCGTGACCAAGGTGCGTTTCGGTCTGCTGGAAACCGCTGTGGGCGCCGCCATGCTGTTGGGCTGGACCCTGCTGGGCGGCCTGGATGCCCTGAACCAGACACTGCTGACCTGGCTGGGCGGGGGCATGTTGCAGCAATTGGCGCTCATCGCCGGCTTCGTGCTGATCGGCAGCCTGATCGAGCTACCACTCACCCTGTACCAGACCTTTGTGATCGAGCAGCGTTTCGGTTTCAACAAGATGACACTCAAGCTCTGGCTGGTCGATCTCATGAAGTCCACTCTGCTGGGGGCGCTGATCGGCCTGCCCATTGCCGCCCTCATCCTCTGGGTCATGGGCGCCACCGGGACCCTGTGGTGGCTCTGGGCCTGGGGCGTGTGGATGGGCTTCAACCTGCTCCTGCTGCTGATCTACCCGACCTTCATTGCCCCGCTGTTCAACAAGTTCCAGCCGCTGGAAGACGAAACACTGAAAGCGCGCGTCACCGCGCTGATGCAGCGCTGCGGTTTCTCCGCCAAAGGCCTGTTCGTGATGGACGGCAGCCGTCGCAGCGCCCATGCCAATGCCTACTTCACGGGTTTCGGCGCTGCCAAGCGTGTGGTTTTCTTCGACACCCTGCTGTCCAAGCTCAGCCCGGGCGAGGTGGATGCCGTGCTGGCCCACGAGCTCGGCCACTTCAAGCACAAGCACATCCTCAAGCGCATCGTGATCCTGTTCGCCCTGAGCCTGGCTGGCTTCGCCCTGCTGGGCTGGCTGGCCACACAGGCCTGGTTCTACACCGGCCTGGGTGTCACGCCCAGCCTGCAGCTGCTGGTGCCCGCGCTCGGCGCGGCAGGTGCCGTTCCCAACGACGCACTGGCCCTGCTGCTCTTCGTGCTGGTCTCGCCGGTGTTCAGCTTCTTCATCGCCCCCCTCATGGCCTTGTCCTCGCGCAGGCACGAGTTCGAAGCCGACGCCTACGCCGCGGCCCAGACCAACGGCCCGGAGCTGGCCAGTGCCCTGCTCAAGCTCTACGAGGACAACGCCTCGACCCTGACTCCCGACCCGCTCTACGTGGCCTTCTACTACTCGCACCCGCCGGCGAGCCAGCGTCTGGCACGACTGGGCATGGCATGAACAGCGCGCCGCAAGCCCCCGCGCGCCGGGCCCTGGGCCCGACCGAGATCGTGACCCAGCTGGCCCAGCACCCGGGCTGGGCCCTGCAGGGCGACGGAGCGGAACTCGCGATCAGCCGGCGCTACGAGTTCGCCAACTTTCATGAGGTCATGGCCTTCGCCAATGCCGTGGCCTGGATCGCGCAGCAGCGCGACCACCATCCGGACCTGCTGCTGAGTTACCGGCACTGCACGGTCAACTGGCGCACGCACGATGCCGGTGGCATCACGCGCATCGATTTCGAGTGCGCGGCCCAGGTCGATGCGCTGCGAGGCAGCGCTTGAGCAAGACACCCGGACTCGAACGCGGCCTGGTCGTGGCCAGCCATGGCCGCCACGTGGTGGTGGAAACACCGGAAGGCCGGCAACTGATCTGCCACCCGCGGGGGAAAAAAAGCCATGCCGTCGTGGGTGACCGTGTGCTCTGGCTGGCCAGCACTGACGAAGGCAGCATCGAGAAGGTGGAGGAGCGGCGCAACCTGTTCTACCGCCAGGACGAACTCCGCACCAAGAGTTTCGCCGCCAACCTGGACCAGGTGCTGATCCTGATTGCGGCCGAACCCGAATTTTCCGAAAGCCAGTTGGCGCGCGCCCTGATCGCCGCCGAGGCCGAGCGCATCACGCCGTTGATCGTGCTCAACAAGAGCGATCTGACCGAACTTTTTGCGCGCGCCTGGACCCGGCTGGAACCGTACCGGCGCATGGGCTACACCGTGTTGCCGCTGGGCCTGAAGGCGCAGGGCGACAGCGGGTTGGCAACGCTGCAAGCGCAGTTGCAGGGACGCGCCACCCTGGTGCTGGGTCCTTCGGGCGCGGGCAAAAGCACGCTGATCAACCGCCTCGTACCAGGCGCGCAGGCACAGACCGGCGAGATCTCGACCGCGCTAAATTCCGGCAAGCACACCACCACCAGCACCCGCTGGTACTGGGTGGATGGCGAACGCAGCACGGCGCTGATCGACTCGCCAGGTTTTCAGGAATTTGGCCTGCAGCACATCGAAGCCGCCAAGCTGGCGAGCCTAATGCCGGACCTGCGCGCGCATACCGAGTGCCGCTTCTACAACTGCAGCCACCTGCACGAACCCGGTTGCGGTGTCATCGCGGCCGTGGACAAGAGCGCAGGCGGCTCGGGCATCAGCCCCTCACGCTATCGAATTTACGGCGAACTCCACGCCGAGCTCTCGCAGGCGCCGCGTTACTGAAATCAACCGATCAAGCGCGCCAGGGTGAGCAGCGCCAGCAGGAGCATCCACAGCACCACCGAGCGCCAGACCAGGCCCACGATGCTGCGCAGATGGGCCAGCTGCGGCTCGTAGCGGGCCGAGGCGGCCGGCATGTCGGACTGGGCCAGGGTCTCTCCCTGGGCCATGGCCGTGGTGCCCAGGCGCACATTGATGGCGCCGGCCGTGGCCGCGACGATCAGGCCATCGTTGCCCCCCGGACCTTCGCTCTCGGGCAGGGCAGCATAACGACGCCAGTTGTCCACCGCATCCTCGAAACTGCCCACCACCGCAAAACCCAATGCGGTGATGCGTGCGGGCAGCCAGTCCAGCCATGACCAGGCGCGTGCGGCGGCAGCACAGGCCGCTTCGCTGACGGCCGGCGCCTGGCGCCGCGAGACGTGCGGCCAGTAGCGGGTGACGAACTCCCCAAGACGGTAGAGCACCGCGCCGGCCGGGCCCAGGCCCAGGACAGCCAGCACGATGAACCAGCTCAGCACACCGAAGACATGGCGGTGGGCCGCCAATACGGAAAACTCGATGACGTGGCGGATGATCTCGCGCGGCGGCAGCTCGCTGGCGTCGATCTGACGCCACTCGGCCAGCAGACGGCGCGCCTCCTGCTCATTGCCGGACTCAAGCGCGTCGCGAATGCTGGTGAAATGGTGACTGAACTGGCGAAAACCCAGGGTGACGTAGAGCACAGCCACGTTCCAGAGCATGGCCAGCGGCCAGCCCACGAAGGTGCACAGCAGCCAGTAGACCAGCAGGGCGATCCCACTGGGCAGCAGCACGGCAAAACCCCAGGCCAGCCAGCCATGCGAGCGTTCGCCGGCGTCGAGCTTGCGCACCACCCAGCGCAACCAGCTGCGCATGCCGGTGTGCACCGCATTGCCGCGGGCCAGCGGACGCGCCTGTTCAATCAGCAGGGCCAGCAGGATGGCAAAGAAACTCATGCTGCGATCATAGCGGCGGCAAACTGACGCGCGGCTTGCGGCCTGCGCTCAGGCGGCCATGAAACGGTAAAAATTGCGCAGCATGCCGGCCGTGGCGCCCCAGATGTAGCGCTCGGTACTGCCGTCCTGCCAGGGCATGGAGAACCATTCGCGACGCAGCCCCTCGAATTCGAAGGCGTGACGTCTGTGGTTGGCCGGATCGAGCAGGAAGGCCAGCGGCACTTCGAACACATCGGCCACCTCACCCTCGTTGGGCCTGAGCGTGAAGCCGGGCCGCACCCAGGCCACCACCGGCGTGATGATGAAGGCCGTGCCCGTCGTATAGACGGGCAGCGTGCCCAGCACCTGCACGTAGTCACGCGTCAGTCCCACCTCCTCTTCGGCTTCGCGCAAGGCGGCATCCACCACGTCGATGTCGGTCGGATCGACCTTGCCGCCGGGAAATGCGATCTGGCCCGAGTGGTTCGCGAGATGGCTGGTGCGCTGGGTCAGCAGCAAGGTGGGCTCGGCCCGGGCCACCAACGGCAGCAACACGGCGGCCTGCACCGGCTTGCGCTGGGTGAAACGCGGCTCGGCGCGGACCTCGGGCTCCCAGGCGGGCGGGGTCTCGAACCGCTGGCGCAGGGCCAGAGCCTGCAGGCGCGCGGCCGGAACCCGGGGCAGCTCGGCGTCAACCCCGATCACCGGTACGGTGCGCGGATCGAAGTTAGGCAGCTTGGAGAGAGGGGTGATGTGATCGGTGGAAGACATCGGTGCGAAGCAGAAATTAAAAAGCCGCCCGGGCGAATGCGAGGGCGGCTTGTTCGGGCAGCGGGCCGGAGCTTATTCAGCGGCGGCGGTCTTGCTGACCAGTTTTTCCTTGATACGGGCCGACTTGCCGCTGCGGTCACGCAGGTAGTACAGCTTGGCACGGCGCACGTCGCCGCGGCGCTTGACTTCGATGCTGGCGATCAGCGGGCTGTAGGTCTGGAAGGTACGTTCCACACCTTCGCCGCTGGAGATCTTGCGCACGGTGAAGCCGCTGTTGAGGCCACGGTTGCGCTTGGCGATCACCACACCTTCGTAGGCCTGCACGCGCTTGCGGGTGCCTTCAACCACGTTCACGTTCACGATGACGGTGTCACCGGGGGCGAATTCGGGGATGCTCTTGCCCAGGCGGGCGATTTCCTCTTGTTCGAGGGTCTGGATCAGGTTCATATTTACCTCTAATGATCTTGTCCGCGCATACGGTTCGCAAGGAACCAAAGTCAAACCACCATGGTCTGCCAGCCGGCCAGAGGATCGGGGAGCCTTCAATTATAGCAGGAAGCGCCTGCTTCAGGCCAGGGGCTTGGGCAGCGTGGCCAGGAAGGCTTCGTCCTGGCGGTTCAGGCGGCCGGCGGCCCGGGCCTGGGCGATCAGCTCGGGCCGCAGCCGGGCCGTCAGCGCCAGGCGCTGTTCACGGCGCCAGCGCTCGATCTGGCCATGGTGGCCGGACATCAGCACCTCGGGCACACCCCGCCCTTCCCACACTTCGGGCCGGGTGTAGTGCGGGTTGTCCAGCAGGCCGTCCAGGGCCGGGTTGAAACTGTCCAGAGCGTGGCTGTCGGCGTCACCCAGCACGCCGGGCTGCAGGCGGGCCACGGCATCCAGCAGGGCCATGGCCGCGATCTCGCCGCCCGAAAGCACGAAGTCGCCCAGGCTGATTTGCTCGTCCACATAGGCATCGATAAAGCGCTGGTCGATGCCCTCGTAGCGTCCGCAGACCAGCACAGCCCCCTCGCTGCCAGCCCAGCGCTCCACCTGAGCGTGATCCAGAGGCCGGCCCAGAGGAGAAAACAGCACCACCGGCGCGCGCGCAGCCCGCTGGGCCTGGGCCTGCTGCAGACAACGCGTGAGCGGCTCCGCCATCATGAGCATTCCGGGACCACCGCCAAACGGCCTGTCGTCGACCCGGCGGTAGTTGCCCTCGGCGTGGTCACGCGGATTGTGCAGGTGCACCTCGACCTGGCCGGACTCATAGGCGCGACGCGTGATGCCGCTGGTCAACAGCGGGGCAAACAGTTCGGGGAACAAGGTCAGGACGTCAAAGCGCATGGGGCAGACGTCCGGTCTCAGTAATCAGGCTGCCAGTCGACGCGGATGCGGCGCGCCGGCAGGTCCACCCCGTCAACGTAGGCGGACACAAAAGGAATCATGCGCTCGGCCGGCTTGCCATCCTGCTCGTAGGCGATGACCAGCACGGTCTGCGGCCCGGTAGACAGCAACTCCTGCACCGTTCCCAGATGCAGGTCTTCACGATTGACCACGTCCAGGCCGATAAGGTCGACCCAGTAGTATTCGTCGGTCTCAGGCGTGGGAAAACTGGAACGGGCAACGAAGATGCGTGCACCACGCAGGGCCTCGGCGGTATCGCGGTCGGGCACGTCGTTCGACGTGGCAACCACCGAATCCGAGTGCTCCTTTGCTTCCTTGATGGAAAGCTGCACCGGACCGGTGAAGGTCTTGGCACCTTTTTCGGACGGCAGCAGGAACCAGCGCCTGGAAGAAAACAGCGCCTCCGGAGAGGCGCTGTAAGGCTGAACCTTGAACCAGCCCTTGATGCCCCAGGCATCAAGGATGCGCCCGACTTCGATCGCGTCCGCCGGCAATGCGGCGGCTTCGAGTTCGAGCGCCATGGGCCGTCTTAGGCGGCCTTCTTGGCAGCCGACTGCTTGATCAGGCGCTCCACGGTGGGAGAAGCCTGGGCACCGACGCCCAGCCAGTAGGTCAGGCGATCCTGAGCAATGCGGATGCTTTCCTCGCTGGCGGTAGCGATCGGGTTGTAGAAACCGATGCGCTCAATGAAGCTGCCGTCACGACGGTTACGCTTGTCGGTCACGACGATGTTGAAGAACGGACGGGCCTTGGCGCCGCCGCGGGAGAGTCGAATGACGACCATGATTTGTCCTTTGGGTCGTGTGGCCTGCCTAGATAGCAGCAGGCCACAACGCGGTGACGCTTGCGCGTCGGATTTCTTCCGGTGTTTGAGACACGCAACTGACCACCCGGCCAGCGGCACACCGAAGAGCCTGCGATTATAGCCTGTGCGGGCCGGCCTGCGCTATAAACTGGCCCGTCAGCCCAGAAACGCCCCCATTCCCGGCACAATAAGCCCATGCTGAAACACAAGACCCTGGCCGCCTGGCTGGCTTTTCTGGCCGGCCCCCTGGGCCTGCACCGCTTCTATCTGCACGGCTTCTATGACCTGATCGGCTGGCTCTTGCCCATCCCCACCGCCCTGGGTCTCTACGGCATCGAACGCGTGCAGCTACACGGGCTGGATGATTCCTGGAGCTGGGTGCTGATCCCCCTGCTGGGATTCACCATGGCTGGCTGTGCGCTCAACGCCATCGTCTTTGGCCTGATGACGCAGGAGAAATGGAACGCCCGCTACAACCCGCAGGCCCCGGCCGACGCACCGGCCGGCCGCACTGGCTGGCTGACGGTGGGCGCTGTCGCCTGCGCCCTGCTGGTGGGCACCACGGTGCTGATGTCCAGCATCGCTTTCAGCTTCCAGCGCTATTTCGAATACCAGATCGAGGAAGCCCGCAAGATCAGCCAGTGAGCCGGTGCTTCCCCATGAAAAAAGGGCCCGAGGGCCCTTTTTTCATGACACCGTGACAACTCAGAACAGTCCGAGGCTGATCCAGTAGGCCACGATGGCCACGAAAGCGGTGGCCGGGATGGTGAAAATCCAGGCCCACACGATGTTGCCGGCAATGCCCCAACGCACCGCGCTGGCGCGCTGGGCCGACCCCACACCCACGATGGCGCCAGTGATGGTGTGGGTGGTGGACACCGGGATGCCCAGCGCAGTGGCCAGGAACAGGGTCAGCGCCCCGCCCGTCTCGGCGCAGAAGCCGCCCACCGGCTTGAGCTTGGTGATTTTCTGGCCCATGGTCTTGACGATGCGCCAGCCGCCGAACATGGTGCCCAGACCGATGGCCAGATAGCAGCACACCACCACCCAGGAGGGCGGCGAGGCATCGGTCGACGTGACGTAGCCGGTGGCGATCAGCAGCATCCAGATGATGCCGATGGTCTTCTGCGCGTCGTTGCCGCCATGGCCCAGGCTGTAGGCACCGGCCGAGACCAGCTGCAGGCGGCGAAACCAGCCATCCACGCGAGAAGGCGAACTGCGGCGGAACAGCCAGGCCACCAGCAGCATCATGAGCGAGCCCAGCAGGAAACCCAGCAGCGGCGAAACGAAGATGAACACCACGGTCTTGAGGATGCCGGCAGACAGCAGCGCCTCAGTACCAGCCTTGCCTATCACAGCGCCCACGATGCCGCCGATCAGGGCATGCGAGGAACTGCTGGGAATGCCGTAGTACCAGGTGATCAGGTTCCAGGTGATGGCGCCGATCAGGGCACCGAACACCACGTGGGTATCCACGACCCCCGGCTGCACGATGCCCTTGCCCACCGTGGCCGCCACGCTGAGGTGGAAGATGAAGATGGCCACGACGTTGAAGAAGGCCGCAAACAGCACCGCCTGACCGGGCTTCAATACCCCGGTGGAAACAACGGTGGCAATGGAGTTGGCCGCATCATGAAAACCGTTCATGAAGTCGAAGGCCAGCGCCAGGAACACCAGCAGGATGATCACCCAGAGGGCGACTTGGGGGATGTTTTCCATGGAAGGAACGCCCTCGCTTCAGGCGTTTTCGAGGACGATGCCCTCGATCACATTGGCCACGTCCTCGCACTTGTCGGTCACCGTCTCGAGCAGCTCGTAGATGGCCTTGAGCTTGATGACCTCGCGCACGTCGGGCTCCTCGCGGAAGAGCTTGCTCATGGCCGTACGCATCACGCGGTCGGCATCGGACTCCAGGCGGTCGATCTCCTCACAGGTCTTGAGCGCCGCTTCAGCCGTCTTGGCCTCGCCGATATTGCCCAGCAGCGACACGGCATCCTTGACGCGCTCGCAGCACTTCACGCTGAGTTCAGTGAGGCGGATGATCTCTTCGGTCATGTGGCGCACGTCGTACAGGGCCATGGTCTCGGTCGCATCTTGCAGCAGGTCGGCCACATCGTCCATGGTATTGATCAGCGTATGGATCTGTTCGCGGTCGATCGGGGTGATGAAGGTCTTGTGCAGGGCCTTGTTGACCTCGTGGGTGATGCGGTCAGCGGCGCGTTCCGCGCTGTCCACCTCGCGGGTGTACTGCTCGCGCAGGTTGTGATCGCCGTAATGGGCCACCAGCTGGGAAAAGGCATGCGCCGCTTCCACGATGCGATCCGCATGCTGGTTGAACATCTCGAAGAAATTGCCGTCGCGCGGCATCAGTTTTCCAAACAGCATGGGGCACTCCTGATTCTGGTTCGGTCGTTGGACTGGATTGGCGTGGAGTTTAACCGGGGACCTCTGCGGCCTGCGGCGCCTCAGGCCGAACGGAAGATGAAATACACCGCGCCCACCATGCACAGCGCCGCCCACAGGTAATCCAGCTTGAGCGGCTCCTTGAGGTACATCACGGCAAACGGAACGAAGACGCTGAGCGTGATGACCTCCTGCACGATCTTGAGTTGGCCAACCGTATAGCCCGCCTGCTGGAAGCCGATGCGATTGGCCGGCACCTGCAGCAGATACTCGAACAGGGCAATGCCCCAACTGGCCAGAGCCGCCCAGTACCAGGGCGCGGCAGCCAGGTTCTTCAGGTGCCCGTACCAGGCAAAAGTCATGAAGACATTGCTGCCGATCAGCAGCAGCACGGTCTGCAGCGAGAAGGGGATGGACTGGAAGGTGTTCATGCCCCGAATTATCGTAGGACCCATGAAAAAAGCCCTGCAGCTTGCGCCACAGGGCTTCGGATCAACAGCCCGCGTGGATCAGGCGGTGACCTTGTCGGCCACGTCCTTGTACTCGCTGATCTGGTCGAAGTTCAGGTACTTGTAGACCTTGTCACCATTGGCAGACAGCACGCCCATGTCGGCCTGGTACTCGGCCTTGGTCGGGATGCGGCCCAGCTTGGAGCAGATGGCAGCCAGTTCGGCCGAACCCAGGTACACATTGGTGTTCTTGCCCAGGCGGTTGGGGAAGTTGCGGGTGCTGGTGGACATCACGGTGGCGCCCTCTTTCACCTGAGCCTGGTTGCCCATGCACAGGCTGCAGCCCGGCATTTCCATGCGGGCGCCGGCCGCGCCGAAGACGCCGTAGTGGCCTTCCTCGCTCAGCTGCTGTGCGTCCATCTTGGTAGGCGGAGCCATCCACAGCTTGACCGGGATGTCCTTCTTGCCTTCGAGCAGTTTGGACGCAGCACGGAAGTGACCAATATTGGTCATGCAGGAACCGATGAAAACTTCGTCGATCTTGCTGCCTGCCACGTCGGACAGGGTCTTGGCGTCGTCCGGATCGTTCGGGCAGCAGACGATGGGCTCGGTGATCTCGTTGAGGTCAATCTCGACCACATGGGCGTACTCGGCGTCCTTGTCGGCCCTGAGCAACTCGGGCTTCGCCAGCCAGGCTTCCATGGCCTTGATGCGGCGGCTGATGGTGCGCTCATCGTGGTAACCATTGGCGATCAGGTTCTTCAGCAGCACGATATTGCTGTTGATGTACTCGATGATCGGTTCCTTGTTCAGCGCCACCGTGCAGCCGGCGGCCGAACGCTCGGCGGAGGCGTCGGCCAGCTCGAAGGCCTGTTCCACCTTCAGGTCCGGCAGGCCCTCGATTTCGAGGATACGGCCGGAGAAGGCGTTCTTCTTGCCCTTCTTCTCGACCGTCAGCAGGCCCTGCTTGATGGCGTACAGCGGGATGGCGTGCACCAGGTCACGCAAGGTGACGCCGGGCTGCATCTTGCCCTTGAAACGCACCAGCACCGACTCGGGCATGTCCAGCGGCATGACGCCGGTGGCGGCGGCAAAGGCCACCAGGCCGGAGCCGGCCGGGAAGGAGATACCGATGGGGAAGCGGGTGTGACTGTCGCCGCCGGTGCCCACGGTGTCGGGCAGCAGCATGCGGTTAAGCCAGCTGTGGATGATGCCGTCGCCGGGCTTGAGCGAGATGCCGCCGCGGTTGCTCATGAACTCGGGCAGTTCGTGGTGCATCTTCACGTCCACCGGCTTCGGATAGGCCGCGGTGTGGCAGAAGGACTGCATCACGAGGTCGGAGCTGAAGCCCAGGCAGGCCAGGTCCTTGAGCTCGTCGCGTGTCATCGTGCCGGTGGTGTCCTGCGAGCCGACCGAGGTCATCTTGGGTTCGCAATAGGTACCAGGCAGCACGCCCTTGCCTTCGGGCAGGCCACAGGCGCGACCGACCATCTTCTGCGCCAGGGTAAAGCCCTTGCCTGTGGCCTTGGGCACTTGGGGCAGGCGGAACAGAGTGCTCGGGGGCAGGCCCAGCGCCTCGCGCGCCTTGCCGGTCAGGCCGCGGCCGATGATCAGCGGAATGCGGCCACCAGCGCGCACCTCGTCGAACAGCACCTCGCTGCGGACCGTGAATTCGGCGATGACCTTGCCGTCCTTGAGGGCCTTGCCTTCATAAGGACGCAGTTCGATCACGTCGCCCATGTTCATCTGGCTCACGTCCAGTTCGATCGGCAGGGCACCGGCGTCTTCCATGGTGTTGTAGAAGATCGGAGCGATCTTGGAGCCCAGGCAGACACCACCGAAACGCTTGTTCGGAACAAAGGGAATGTCCTCGCCAGTGAACCACAGCACGGAGTTGGTGGCGGACTTGCGGGAAGAACCGGTGCCCACCACGTCGCCGACATAAGCCACCAGGTTGCCGCGCGCGCGCAGGTCCTCGATGAACTTGATCGGGCCGCGCTTGCCGTCTTCCTCGGGCGTGATGCCGTCGCGCTTGTTCTTCAGCATGGCCAGGGCGTGCAGCGGGATGTCCGGGCGGCTCCAGGCGTCGGGCGCGGGAGACAGGTCGTCGGTGTTGGTCTCGCCAGTCACCTTGAGCACGGTGAGCTTGATGCTCTTGGGCACTTCGGGGCGGCTGGTGAACCACTCGGCATCAGCCCAGCTCTGGACCACGGCCTTGGCGTTGGCATTGCCCTTGGCAGCCTTCTCCTGCACATCATGGA
This sequence comes from Hylemonella sp. GW821-FHT10B10, assembly GCF_059415585.1. NCBI lineage: Bacteria > Pseudomonadati > Pseudomonadota > Betaproteobacteria > Burkholderiales > Comamonadaceae > Hylemonella > Hylemonella sp. GW821-FHT10B10. The sequence continues at coordinate 144,234 of NZ_JBWKNN010000002.1, forward strand.
ACTGGTCGAACATCAACAGGGTCTTCTTCAGGCCCTCTGCGGCAACCTTGCCCACCTGGGCGTCGTCCAGCAGATCGATCAGCGGGGTCAGGTTGTAGCCACCCAGCATGGTGCCCAGCAGTTCGGTGGCCTTCTCGCGCGAGATCAATGCGCATTTCTCGGTGCCATGGGCCACGGCGGCCAGGTAGCTGGCCTTGACCTTGGCGGCGTCGTCCACACCGGCGGGCACGCGGTGCGTGATCAGCTCGACCAGGGTGGTCTCCTCGCCCTTGGGCGGGTTCTTCAGCAGCTCGATCAGCTCGCCAGTCTGCTTGGCCGTCAGCGGCAGCGGGGGGATGCCGAGTGCGGCTCGTTCAGCGACATGGGCGCGGTAGGCTTGCAACATGGTGACTCCTTCTTAGCAAAATTCAAAAATAGGCTCCCGCCTCAGGCGGGAACAGCGGGGGTTTCTCGGGCGACCGGGGTCGCGAAATAAGCTTGCACGGCAGCGGGCAGTGCGCGCCCGGTCTGGTGGGCGCGCTCCAGCACCTGCCAGAAATAACGGTAGCTGGCACGGTCGTGCAGCTGTCCCTCAAAACTCACGGGCGCCCATTGCGCCTGTTCGGCCGCCTGGACAATGGCGGCCGCGCGCTCGATGTCGGCTCCACTGGGCGCCAGCGCCTCCAGGATGGGGCGGATCTGGCTCGGGTGGATGCTCCACATGCGCGTGTAGCCGAACTCGCGCGATGCCTTGCGGGCAGCGGCCTTCATGGCTTCAGTGTCGCTGAATTCGGTCACCACACAGTGAGAAGGCACTTTGCCGTGGGCATGGCAGGCGGCGGCGATCTCCAGCTTGGCGCGCAGCACCAGCGGGTGCGTGAACTGGCCCAGCTCGCCCGTCACGCGGTCAGGCCGTGAGCTCATGGCGCTGTCGGGAATGGCACCGCCATGGGCCGAGACAAAGTCCATCAGCCCGAAGCTGATGGACTGCACACGGGGATGCGCGGCGATGTCAAACGCACGGTGCACCGCCGCCGGCGACTCCAGCAGCACCTGCAAGGGCAGCGGATCGGCACGGCCGGCACTGCGGGCCGCCGCATCGACCGCCGCCACGGCGCGCTCGACATCGGCCACCGTCTCGACTTTGGGGATCATGAGATGGCACAGGGCCTTGCCGGCACCGCCAACGATGGTCGCCACGTCGGCTTCGAAGGCCGCATGGTCCACCGGGTGCACACGCACCGCAATACGCGGCACGGCGGGCAGGCCCGCCTTGTGCGCGGAAACCTGCGCCTCCTTGGCCAGCGCCACCACCATCTGGGCATGGTCGCGCTCGCCGCCGACCGGGGCGCCATCCTCGCAATCGAGCGAGACATCAAACACGCAGGCACCGAACTCAGCCGTCATCTCGGCCTGCAGTTGCAGGCTCTTGCGCATGCGCGCCTCGACGCCACTGTAATGGTCGCAGACCGGCAGAAAACCGGCCGCGGCCTGGGCGCCGAGGAGAATGTCGCGCGGATGGGCCATGACGTCAGGCGCTCAGGACTTACAGCAGGTGCTTCACGCCGTCCTGTTCACCCACCAGTTCGGCCAGGGTCTTGTCAATGCACTTCTGGCTGAATTCGTCGATGGCCAGGCCTTCGACCAGCTTGTACTCGCCGCCTTCGCAGGTGACCGGGAAGCCGAACATGACATCCTTGGGAATGCCGTACTGGCCATCCGACGGAATGCCCATGGTGACCCACTTGCCATTGGTACCCAGGGCCCAGTCGCGCATGTGGTCGATAGCGGCATTCGCAGCCGAAGCGGCGGACGACAGACCGCGCGCCTCGATGATGGCGGCACCGCGCTTGCCCACGGTGGGCAGGAAGACGTTGGCGTTCCATTCCTGGTCATTGATCATCTTGGCCACGCTTTCACCCTTGATGGTGGCGAAACGGTAGTCGGCGTACATGGTGGGCGAATGGTTGCCCCAGACAGTGAGCTTCTCGATGTCGGCCACGGCCTTGCCGGTCTTGGCGGCAATCTGGCTCGCGGCGCGGTTGTGGTCCAGGCGCAGCATGGCGGTGAAGTTCTTGCGCGGCAGGTCCGGGGCGCTCTTCATGGCGATGTAGGCGTTGGTATTGGCCGGGTTACCGACCACCAGCACCTTGACCTTGCGCGAAGCCACGGCGTTCAGGGCTTTGCCCTGGGCCGTGAAGATGGCGCCGTTGACGGCCAGCAGCTCGGCGCGCTCCATGCCCGGACCGCGCGGACGCGAGCCCACCAGCAGGGCGTAATCGGTGTCCTTGAAAGCGGTCATCGGGTCGCTGTGGGCTTCCATGCCGGCCAGCAGGGGAAAGGCGCAGTCTTCCAGTTCCATCATCACGCCCTTGAGCGCCTTCTGGGCCTTTTCGTCGGGAATTTCCAGCAGCTGCAGAATGACGGGCTGGTCCTTGCCCAGCATCTCGCCGGAAGCGATACGGAACAGCAGGGCGTAACCGATTTGACCGGCGGCGCCGGTGACGGCGACGCGGACGGGCTTTTTGCTCATGGTGGAACTCCAGATAGTGATGAGGAAGGGAGGACTGCGGAGCCCCGCCGCACGACGGGTCGGCGGTACCCCATATGTTCCCCGCGAGTGTAGCGCGAAAACCCTGATTTATCAATTTGTCTTATGTCTTATATAAGATATGATTCGACATGTATGGACCCCCTTCCACGCCCCTGGTCATCCGCATGAACTCCAGCGCAACGTCCCTCGCTGACGGCACCCCGACCCCCGTCGACGCCGGGGCAGGAGGGCTGCCGACACCGGCCTTCAGCCCCCTGTATCAGCAGATCAAGGGACTGATTCTGCAAAGCCTGCAATCGGGTGAATGGAAACCGGGGGAAGCCATCCCCAGCGAGATGGACCTGGCAGCTCGCTACCGCGTCAGCCAGGGCACCGTGCGCAAGGCCATCGACGAACTCGCTGCGGAAAATCTGCTGGTACGCCGCCAGGGCAAGGGCACCTTCGTGGCCACCCACGCCGAGCAGCATGTGCAGTACCGCTTCCTGCGCCTCATGCCCGACCAGGGCGACCGCCAGAGCGAGGGCCCGGCCGAACGCAACATCATCGACTGCAAGCGTCTGCGCGCCAGCGCCGAGATCGCGCGCGCCCTGGCACTGCGCACCGGTGACAGCGTGCTGCAGGCCCGGCGCGTGCTGTCCTTCGCCGGCACCCCCACCATCCTCGAGGACCTGTGGCTGCCCGGCACCCCGTTCAAAGGCCTGACGGCCGAGCGCCTGAGCCAGCACCATGGCCATATGTATGAACTGTTTGAAACCGAGTTCGGTGTGCGCATGGTGCGCGCCGAAGAAAAGATACGCGCCGTCCTGCCCGACGCAGCCCAGAGCGCCCTGCTCAAGGTGGCCAAGAACACCCCCCTGCTGAGCGTGGAACGCATCGCCTACACCTATAACGACGTGCCCATGGAACTGCGCCGCGGCCTCTACTTGACCGATACTCATCACTACCGCAATGTGCTGAGCTGAGAAACTCGGTTACGACCATAAGCTCGAACAATGAATTTTTCGATACAAGCTTATGGATGCTGCATTGCAATAGAATTTGACTCCGACAACGCCTGAAAATTACAAGGCGGTTACATCCATCGAAAGCCCATCATGTCCGAACTTGCCACGCCCTCCCGGGCTCAGCGCCCCGAGTTCCGCAACATCCACGCCCTCAAGGATCTTCCCAGTTATCGCCTGCCCCCGGCCGGTTGGGTTTCCATCCTGCACCGCGTCAGCGGCGCGCTGATGTTCCTGCTGCTGCCCTTCATCATCTGGCTGTTCGATACCTCGGTCACCTCCGAATATTCCTACGCCCGCTTCAGCGCCCTTTTCTCGGTCGGCCTCGGTTTCGTGCCGGGCTGGTTCTTCAAGCTGGTGGCGTTGGCCCTGATCTGGGCCTTTCTGCACCACATCGTTGCCGGCCTGCGCCATCTGTGGATGGACGTGGCCCACGCAGTCAGCAAGGAATTCGGCCGCAGCTCGGCCATCGTCACCCTGGTCCTGAGCATCGCCCTGACGGTGGTGCTCGGTGCCAAGCTGTTCGGCATCTATTAAGAACAAGGAGCAAGCATGTCTGTCAACTTTGGCTCCAAGCGTATCGTCGTCGGTGCGCATTACGGCCTGCGCGACTGGCTCAGCCAGCGCATCACCGCCATCCTCATGGTCCTGTTCACCTTCGTGGTGCTGGCCCAGGTGCTGTTCACCCGCGGCCCCATCGGCTACGAAGCCTGGGCCGGCATCTTTGCCGCCCAGTGGATGAAGGTGCTGACTTTCTCCATCATCGTTGCACTGGCCTGGCATGTCTGGGTTGGCATGCGCGACATCTGGATGGATTACATCAAGCCGGTCTGGCTGCGCCTGTCCCTGCAGGTATTCACCATCGTCTGGCTGGTCGGCTGTGCCGGCTGGGCCATCCAAGTCCTGTGGAGACTCTGAGTCATGTCCTATTCCATCTCCAAGCGCAAATTTGACGTTGTCATCGTCGGGGCCGGCGGCTCCGGCATGCGCGCCTCGCTGCAACTGGCCCGCGCCGGCCTGAACGTAGCCGTGCTGTCCAAGGTCTTCCCGACCCGCTCGCACACCGTCGCCGCCCAGGGCGGCATCGGCGCGTCCCTCGGCAACATGTCCGAGGACAACTGGCACTACCACTTCTACGACACCGTCAAAGGCTCCGACTGGCTCGGCGACCAGGACGCCATCGAGTTCATGTGCCGCGAAGCCCCCAAGGTCGTGTACGACCTGGAGCACATGGGCATGCCCTTCGACCGCAACCCCGATGGCACCATCTATCAGCGCCCCTTCGGCGGCCACACGGCCAACTACGGTGAAAAACCCGTGCAGCGCGCCTGCGCCGCGGCCGATCGCACCGGGCACGCCATGCTGCACACGCTGTACCAGAAGAACGTTGAGGCCCGCACGCAGTTCTTCGTGGAATGGATGGCGCTGGACCTGGTCCGCGACGCCGAAGGCGATGTGGTGGGCGTGACCGCCCTGGAGATGGAAACCGGCGACCTGCATGTGTTGCACGCCAAGACCGTGCTGCTGGCCACCGGCGGCGCGGGCCGCATCTTCGCCGCCTCCACCAATGCCTTCATCAACACCGGTGACGGCCTGGGCATGGCGGCACGTGCCGGCATCCCGCTGCAGGACATGGAGTTCTGGCAGTTTCATCCCACCGGCGTGGCCGGTGCCGGCGTGCTGCTGACCGAAGGCTGCCGCGGCGAAGGCGCCATCCTGCGCAACAGCAATGGCGAGCGTTTCATGGAGCGTTATGCCCCGACGCTCAAGGACCTGGCGCCGCGCGACTTCGTCTCGCGCTCCATGGACCAGGAGATCAAGGAAGGCCGTGGCTGCGGTCCGAACAAGGACTACATCCTGCTCGACATGACCCACATCGGCGCCGAGGACATCCACAAGCGCCTGCCCTCGGTCTACGAGATCGGCCACAACTTCGCCAACGTGGACATCACCAAGGAACCGATCCCCGTCGTGCCCACCATCCATTACCAGATGGGCGGCATCCCGACCAACATCAACGGCCAGGTGGTGGTTCATGACGGCAGCAGCAACAAGGTCGTCAACGGCCTGTACGCCGTGGGCGAATGCTCCTGCGTCAGCGTGCACGGCGCCAACCGCCTGGGCACCAACTCCCTGCTCGACCTGCTGGTCTTCGGCAAGGCCGCCGGCAACCATATCGTCGAATTCGCTTCCAGGAACAAGGAGCACAAGCCCCTGCCCAAAGACGCCGCCGACCGGACCCTGGCCCGCCTGGCGCGACTGGATTCCGCCACCACGGGCGAGTACGCCCAGAACGTGGCCAACGACATCCGGGCCACCATGCAGCAGCACGCGGGCGTGTTCCGCACCCAGGCCAGCATGGACGAAGGCGTGAAGAAGATCGCCGCCCTGCGCCAGCGCAGCCTGCACATCGGCCTGAAGGACAACTCCAAGGTCTTCAACACGGCGCGCATCGAGGCACTGGAAGTCGAGAACCTGATCGAGTGCGCCCAGGCCACCATGGTCTCCGCTGCTGCTCGCAAGGAATGCCGCGGTGCCCACACCGTGTACGACTACGAGCGCCCGGCCGACGACCCGGTCTCGCCGCTGGGCCGCGACGATGCCAACTGGATGAAACACACCCTGTGGCACAGCGCGAACAACAGCCTGAGCTACAAGCCGGTCAACCTCAAGCCGCTGACGGTCGAGTCCGTCCCGCCCAAGGTCCGTACCTTCTAAGACGTCACGCCGAGAGACCATCATGACCCTACGCACGTTCCAGATCTACCGCTACGACCCGGACAAGGACGCCAAGCCCTATATGCAGACCATCGAGGTCGAACTCGACGGCCATGAGCGCATGCTGCTCGACGCCCTGGTCAAGCTCAAGGCCGTGGACCCCACCTTGTCGTTCCGCCGTTCCTGCCGCGAAGGCGTGTGCGGCTCTGACGCCATGAACATCAATGGCAAAAACGGTCTGGCCTGCCTGACCAATATGAACACGCTCAAGGGCACCGTGGTGCTCAAGCCCCTGCCCGGACTGCCGGTGGTACGCGACCTGATCGTGGACATGACGCAGTTCTTCAAGCAGTACCACTCGATCAAGCCCTACCTGGTCAACGAGGATGTGCCGCCCGAAAAGGAACGCCTGCAGAGCCCCGAAGAGCGCGAAGAGCTCAACGGCCTGTACGAATGCATCCTGTGCGCCAGCTGTTCGACCAGCTGCCCCAGCTTCTGGTGGAATCCGGACAAGTTCGTCGGCCCGGCCGGTCTGCTGCAGGCCTACCGTTTCATCGCCGACAGCCGCGACCAGGCCACCGGCGAACGCCTGGACAATCTGGAAGACCCCTACCGCCTGTTCCGCTGCCACACCATCATGAACTGCGTCGACGTCTGCCCCAAGGGCCTGAACCCGACCAAGGCCATCGGCAAGATCAAGGAAATGATGGTCGCCCGCGCGGTGTAAGGCAGCTGACAGTACATACCGTGGACAATGATCTGATCGATGAGAGGGCGCTGAGCAAGCTGAAATGGCGCTGCCGCCGCGGCCTGCTCGAGAACGATCTCTTCATCGAACGGTTTTTCCGCAAGTTCGAGTCCTCGCTGACGGTGCGTCAGTCGCAGGGGCTGAACGCGCTGATGGATCTGAGTGACAACGACCTGCTGGACCTGCACCTGGGTCGCAAACCGCTGGCTGAAGTCAGCCCCGAGCTGAACCGCGCGGATGTGCAAGAAGTTTTGAAAATGTTGAGAACCACCTCCTGAAAGGCCCCCATGAAACTCGCTGACAACAAAGCCACCCTGTCGTTCAGTAACGGCATGCCCAGCATGGAGCTGCCGGTCTACCAGGGCAATATCGGCCCGGACGTGATCGACATCCGCAAGCTGTACGGCCAGACCGGCATGTTCACCTACGACCCGGGCTTCCTGTCCACGGCGTCGTGCCAGTCCGCGATCACCTACATCGACGGCGACAAGGGTGAACTGCTGTATCGCGGTTACCCCATCGAGCAGCTCGCCACCCAGTGCGACTACCTCGACACCTGCCACCTGCTGCTCTACGGGGATCTGCCCAACGCAAAGCAGCAGAAGGATTTCCACAAGCTCGTGACCAACCACACCATGGTCAACGAGCAGATGCAGTTCTTCCTGCGCGGCTTCCGCCGTGACGCCCACCCCATGGCCGTGCTGACCGGCCTGGTCGGCGCGCTGTCGGCCTTCTATCACGACAGCACGGACATCAACAACGCGGAACACCGCAACATTGCGGCCATCCGCCTGATCGCGAAGATGCCCACGCTGGTCGCCATGGCCTACAAGTACGGCATCGGCCAGCCCTACATGTACCCGCAGAACAACCTGTCCTACGCAGGCAACTTCCTGCGCATGATGTTCGGCACGCCCTGCGAAGAGTACAAGGTCAACCCCGTGCTCGAGCGCGCGCTGGACCGCATCTTCATCCTGCACGCCGACCACGAACAGAACGCCTCCACCTCCACCGTGCGCCTGTGCGGTTCCTCGGGCACCAACCCCTTCGCCGCCATCGCGGCCGGCGTGGCCTGCCTCTGGGGTCCGGCCCACGGCGGCGCCAACGAAGCGGCGCTGAACATGCTGGGCGACATCCAGAAGAATGGCGGCGTCGAGAAGATCGGCGAGTTCATCAAGCAGGCCAAGGACAAGAACTCCGGCGTCAAGCTCATGGGCTTCGGTCACCGCGTCTACAAGAACTACGACCCGCGCGCCAAGCTCATGCAGGAAACCTGCAAGGAAGTGCTGCAGGAAATGGGTCTGGAAAACGACCCCCTGTTCAAGCTGGCCATGGCCCTGGAAAAGATCGCCCTGGAAGACGATTACTTCGTGCAGCGCAAGCTCTATCCGAACGTGGACTTCTACTCCGGCATCGTGCAGCGCGCCATTGGCATCCCGGTGAACCTGTTCACCGGGATCTTCGCCCTGGCCCGCACCGTGGGCTGGATCGCCCAGCTCAACGAGATGATCAGCGACCCCGAGTACAAAATCGGCCGTCCGCGCCAGCTCTTCACCGGCTCGCCGCGCCGCGACGTGCCGCCGCTGGCCAAGCGCTAAGCCGCGCCGAACAACCCGCCGCACGGCAACGTCGGCGGGTTTTTTCATTTCAGCCCCCACCATGAAACTCATCCAGCACGCCGCTGAACTGCGCGCCCTGCAGACCGAGGCGCCGGGCGAGCAGCCCTGCGCCTGCGGCCTGGCCGTGTACACCGGCTGGACCAGCCTGACCGAAGAACGCTGGCCCGCCGCGCTCATGACCCAGCTCGCCACCCTGCGCGACCCTGAGGTCCATGAGCCCACCTTCGAGGAATACCACCCGACCGGCACGCGCTACGACGATCCCACCGCCCCGGTGGCCCTAGCCTGGTTCCCCTACAACCGCAGCGATGTCTGGCGTTGTGGAACTTGCCGGCGTCTGGTGCTGCGCTACACCGAGTTCGGTGGTTATTACGTGGACCACCGCGTGCGCCTGCTGAATCCAGCCTTGATCGTCGACTGAGCCCTTGCGCCCGGGACCGGCATCACCTGCAGGGCAGCACAGCCATCGCAAAACACGATGGCAAGACCCAGCTTCATAAGGGAAAATGGAAACCTCATCGCCAAACGCGACGACAAATCCTGATCCACCCGATGAAAACCGCCGACCGCAGCTTTGCCCGCCGCATGGACCTCACGTCCCTGCAGCTTTTCGTGGCCGTCTGCGAACTCGGCAGCATCGGCAAAGCGGCTGAACGTGAATTCATCGCCGCCTCGGCCATCAGCAAGCGTCTGGCCGACCTTGAAACCACGCTCGGGACCCCCCTGCTCTACCGCCACACGCGCGGCGTAGACCTCACACCGGCCGGCGAAAGTCTGCTACACCATGCCCGCTCCGTGCTCTACAGCCTGGAGAAGATGCAGGGTGAACTCAGCGAGTACGTGGACGGCGTGCGTGGCCATGTGCGTGTGCACGCCAGCATTTCCGCCATCGTGCAGTTTCTGCCTGAAGACCTGGGCGCTTTCATCCGCGAGCATGAGCAGGTCAAGATCGATCTCGAGGAGCACCTGAGCACCGAGGTCGTGCGCGCCGTACAGGAAGGCGCCGCCGACCTGGGTATCTGTAACGCGGGGGTCGGCACGGGGGAGCTGCAGACCCTGCCCTACCGACAAGACCAGCTTGTGCTCATCGTGCCCCGGGGCCACGCGCTGGCCGCGGGCGGTGCCATCGATTTCGTGCAGTCCCTGGACTGGGACCATGTGGGCCTGCACGCCACCAGCTCCATCTACCTGGCCATGCGCGCGGCCGCCGCGACCGCGGGTCGCAGCATCCGCCTGCGCATCCACGTCACGGGCCTGGACGCCATGTGCCGCATGATCCACAACGGCCTGGGCGTGGGCGTGATGCCGCGCCGCGCCTTCGAACTCATGCAAGGCGTGGGTGCCCTCGCCTGCGTGTCCCTGAAGGACGACTGGGCCCGCCGCCGCATCGAGCTTGTTGCCCGCGATTTCTCCACCCTGCCCGTCACCGCACGGCTGCTGGTGGACCACCTCACGGCCCCAGCGGCCACCGCCTAAAATTCAAGACCTGCGAAGGAAAACACCATGGGACGCACCCTCTACGACAAGATCTGGGACGAACACGTCGTCCACACCGAGGAAGACGGCACCGCCGTCCTCTACATCGACCGCCACCTGGTCCATGAAGTGACCAGCCCGCAAGCCTTCGAAGGTCTGCGCCAAGCCGGCCGCAAGGTCTGGCGCGTGAGCTCCATCGTGGCCACTGCCGACCACAACACCCCGACCACGGGCTGGGAGCAGGGTTACGACGGCATTGCCGATCCGATCAGCAAGGAACAGATCACCACGCTGGACGCCAACATCAAGGAATCGGGCGCCGCCGCCTTTTTCCCCTTCCTGTCCAAGCGCCAGGGCATCGTGCACGTGATCGGCCCGGAGAACGGCGCTACCTTGCCCGGCATGACCGTGGTCTGCGGCGATTCGCACACATCTACCCATGGCGCCTTTGGCGCGCTGGCGCATGGCATAGGCACCAGTGAGGTCGAGCACGTGATGGCCACGCAAACGCTGCTGGCCAAGAAGGCGAAGAACATGCTGGTCAAGGTGGAAGGCGCGCTGGCCAAGGGCGTCACTGCCAAGGACATCGTGCTGGCCATCATCGGCAAGATCGGCACCGCCGGCGGCACGGGCTACACCATCGAGTTCGCCGGCTCAGCCATCCGCGCCCTGTCCATGGAAGGCCGCATGACGGTCTGCAATATGGCGATCGAGGGCGGCGCACGTGCTGGCCTGGTCGCAGTGGACGACAAGACCATAGAATACGTCAAGGGCCGTCCGCTCTCGCCCACCGGGGTGGAGTGGAATCAGGCCGTGGCCTACTGGAAAAACCTCCAGTCCGATCCTGACGCCAAGTTCGATACGGTGGTTGAGCTCGATGCCACGCAGATCCTGCCGCAGGTCACCTGGGGTACCTCGCCCGAAATGGTGCTGGGCATCGATGGCCGCGTGCCCGACCCCGACAAGGAAAAAGACGCCAACAAGCGCGGCGCCATCGAGCGCGCCCTCACCTACATGGGCCTGGAGCCTGGCAAGCCGCTGGCCGACATCAGCATTGACAAGGTCTTCATCGGCTCCTGCACCAACAGCCGCATCGAGGACATGCGCGAGGCAGCGGCTGTGGTCAAGAAGCTGGGCCAGAAGGTCGCCAAGAATGTCCGTCTCGCCCTGGTTGTACCTGGTTCAGGTCAGGTCAAGGAGCAGGCTGAGCGCGAGGGCCTGCACGAGATCTTCAAGGCCGCCGGCTTCGAGTGGCGCGAGCCTGGCTGCTCCATGTGCCTGGCCATGAACGCCGACCGCCTGGAACCGGGCGAGCGCTGCGCCTCCACCAGCAACCGTAACTTCGAAGGCCGTCAGGGCGCCGGTGGCCGCACCCACCTGGTCAGCCCGGCCATGGCTGCCGCCGCCGCCGTGCATGGCCATTTCGTCGACATCCGCAAGTTCTCCTGAGAGGTCCACCATGCAGAAATTCACCGTGCACAAAGGCCTCGTGGCTCCCATGGACCGCGAGAACGTCGACACCGACGCCATCATCCCCAAGCAGTTCCTGAAGTCCATCCGCAAGACGGGCTTCGGTCCCAACCTGTTCGACGAATGGCGTTACCTGGACCCCGGCTATCCGGGCCAGGACCCGGCCAGCCGCAAGCCCAACCCAGACTTCGTGCTGAACCAGCCCCGTTATGCCGGCGCCTCCGTGCTGCTGGCGCGCAAGAATTTCGGCTGCGGATCTTCGCGTGAGCACGCGCCCTGGGCACTGGACCAGTACGGCTTTCGCGCCATCATCGCGCCGAGTTTTGCCGACATCTTCTTCAACAACAGTTTCAAGAATGGCCTGTTGCCCATCGTGTTGCCCGAGACCGTCGTGGCCCAGCTGTTTGACGAATGCCTGGCTTTCCCCGGTTACCAGCTGACCATCGATCTGGAACGTCAGGTCATCGTCAAGCCACAGGGCGAGGAGATTGCCTTCGATGTACAGGCCTTCCGCAAATACTGTCTGCTCAACGGCTTCGACGACATCGGCCTGACCCTGCGTCACAAGGACAAGATCGCCGCCTTCGAAGCCCAGCGCCTGGCGCAGAAGCCCTGGCTTGCTCACACCATGCTCGGCTGACCGCTCTCAATTCAATAGCAAATCAATATCATGAAAATCGCAGTTCTGCCGGGTGACGGCATCGGTACCGAAATCGTGGCCGAGGCCGTCAAGGTCCTCAAGGTCCTGGACCTCAAGTTCGAGATGGAAACCGCCCCCGTCGGTGGCGCGGCCTACGAGGCTGCGGGCCATCCCCTGCCCGATGCCACGCTGAACCTCGCCAAGGCGTCCGACGCCATCCTTTTCGGTGCCGTCGGCGACTGGAAATACGACAAACTCGAGCGCGCCCTGCGCCCCGAGCAGGCCATCCTGGGCCTGCGCAAGCACCTGGGCCTGTACGCCAACTTCCGCCCGGCCATCTGTTACGAAGAACTCGTCGGCGCCTCCAGTCTCAAACCCGAGCTGATTGCCGGCCTGGACATCCTGATCGTGCGCGAACTCACGGGCGACATCTACTTCGGCCAGCCGCGCGGCCGCCGCACCGCAGTCGATGGCCACTTCCCCGGTGCGGAAGAAGCCTTCGACACCATGCGCTACAGCAAACCTGAAATCGAGCGCATTGCCCACACCGCCTTCCAGGCGGCGCGCAAGCGCAACAAGAAGGTCACCAGTGTGGACAAGGCCAATGTGCTCGAGACCTTCCAGTTCTGGAAGGACGTGGTCACCGAGGTGCATGCCCAGTACCCGGACGTGAAGCTGGAGCACATGTACGTGGACAACGCCGCCATGCAGCTGGTCAAGGCACCCAAGAGCTTTGATGTGATCGTCACGGGCAATATGTTCGGCGACATTCTCTCCGACGAGGCCGCCATGCTGACCGGCTCCATCGGCATGCTGCCCTCGGCCAGCCTGAACAGCAGGAACCAGGGCCTGTACGAGCCCAGCCACGGCAGCGCCCCGGACATCGCCGGCAAAGGCATCGCCAATCCGCTGGCTACAATACTGTCTGCTGCCATGATGCTCCGCTTCTCGCTCAACCAGACCCAGGCTGCCGACCGTATCGAGTCGGCCGTCAAGAGCGTGCTCGCGTCCGGACTGCGCACGGCAGACATCTGGTCGGAAGGCACACGCAAGGTCGGCACCCGCGAGATGGGCGACGCGGTGGTCGCCGCCATTACGAAAACCAAGGGCTAGACAGCTCTCGGTTCGTCACGCCCACCCGGCCGACGAGCCGGGCAAACAGGATTTGACTTGAAAGGGCATGTGATGAGCAAAGTAGGCAATGTGGTGGGTCTCGTCGGCTGGCGAGGCATGGTGGGTTCGGTCCTCATGGACCGGATGCAGGCCGAAGGGGACTTCGGCCTGATCGAGCCCGTGTTCTTCTCCACCTCCAACGCCGGCGGCAAAGCCCCGGTCCAGGCCAAGAACGAGACCACACTCAAGGACGCCAACAGCATCGAGGACCTCAAGAAGTGCGACATCGTCCTGACCTGCCAGGGCGGTGATTACACGAAAGAGGTGTACCCGAAGCTGCGCGCCGCCGGCTGGAAGGGCCACTGGATCGACGCGGCCTCGGCCCTGCGCATGGCCGACGATGCCGTCATCATCCTGGACCCGGTCAACCGCCATGTGATCGACCAGTCGCTGACCAAGGGTGGCCGCAACTGGATCGGTGGCAACTGCACCGTGAGCCTGATGCTCATGGGCATGGGCGGCCTCTTCAAGGCCGGCCTGGTCGAGTGGGTCAGCGCCATGACCTACCAGGCCGCCTCGGGCGCCGGTGCGCAGAACATGCGCGAGCTGCTGAGCCAGATGGGTGCTCTGCACGATGCCGTCAAGGCCGAGCTGGCCGACCCGGCTTCGGCCATCCTGGACATCGACCGCAAGGTGGCCGCCACCATGCGCGGCGCCAGCTTCCCCACCAAGAACTTCCGCAACACGGCCCTGGCCGGCAGCCTGATCCCCTGGATCGACGTGCCGGTCGAGCATGGCCAGAGCAAGGAAGAGTGGAAGGGCGGCGCCGAGTGCAACAAGATCCTGGGCAACCCGGCCTTCCGCAGCGCTGGCAGCATCCCGATCGACGGCCTGTGCGTGCGCATCGGCGCCATGCGCTGCCATTCGCAGGGCCTGACCGTGAAGCTCAAGAAGGATGTGCCCCTGGCGGAGATTGAAGGTTTGCTGGCCGGTGCCAACGACTGGGTGAAAGTGGTCCCCAACCAACGTGAGATCACCGAGCGCGAACTGACCCCGGCTGCCGTGACCGGCACGCTGACCGTGCCGGTGGGCCGTCTGCACAAGCTGGCCATGGGCAATGACTACCTGGGCGCCTTCACCGTGGGCGATCAGCTGCTTTGGGGCGCTGCAGAACCCCTGCGCCGCATGCTGCGCATCCTGTTGCAGGCCTGACATCCTTCGGGCCTCGCACTCGTTGCCATTGAACAACAAATGAGGCCCGAGGAAGGCTGACCGGCTTAGGCCAAGAAGGTTAAGCGCTTTCTCAGCTTGTCAGGCTAAAGTATTGATGTTAAGGTACTTTTCCAGATTCAAGGGTCATGAAAGGCAGGCTGCCGGGCATGACCAATTTTGCTATTTGTCGCCCGATCATCGGAGGCCCCTAAATTGATTTCCAAAACACGCTGGCAAAGAACCGCCTTGGCCCTGGCCTCTGCCTCGGTTCTCGGTTTGTGGGGGTCACAAGCTGCTGCGCTATCGCTGGGACGCATCATGGTCCAGTCAGCGCTGGGTGAACCGCTGCGCGCCGAGATCGAGATCCTGGAAATCAGCGAAGACGAAGCCTCTTCGCTCAGGCCCCGTGTGGCCCTGCCAGACACCTTCCGTGCCAGCGGCATGGAATACAGCTCGGCTCTCAACGGTCTGCAGATCTCCCTGCAGAAGCGCGGCAACGGGCAGCAGTACCTGCGCCTGAGCAATGTACGGGCCGTCAATGAACCCTATGTGGACCTGATCCTCGAGGCCAACTGGTCTTCAGGTCGCATCGTGCGCGACTACACGATGCTCTTTGATCCGCCGGTTCTCAGCGCTGCCCAATCTGCAGCTCCGCAGGCACCGCAAGTCAGCTCGGTGCCGATCCGTATTGCACCGCCCCCCGCACCCGTCGAGGCTGCGGCGCCGGCCCCCGCACCGGTAGCACCAGCGGCCGAGCCGGCACCGGTGCCACCCGTTGCTGAAGAGGCGGCCAAACCTGCCGCTGAAACAGCCAGCGCCCCCGCGGCTGCCGAACCCAGCCCGCCCCCCATGGCTGCCACCGAGCCCGCGAAGAACGCGATGCCAACGCCGCCTGCCGTGGCAGGCAGGCAGTCCGTGACGGTCAAGGCCGGTGATACCGCCGGCAAGCTGGCACTGGCCCAAAAATCTGCCGAGGTGTCCCTGGACCAGATGCTGGTCGCCATGTTGCGCGGCAACCCGGAGGCTTTCATCGGTGGCAACGTCAACCGGCTGCGCAAGGGCGCTGTGCTGGACATGCCTGGCACGGAAGAGGCGCAAGTTACGCCGGCCGATGAGGCCCGCCAGATCCTGCAGGCCCAGAGCAAGGACTTCAACGAATTCCGGCGGCGACTTGCCAGCAGTGCTCCGGCCAGCCCGGAGGCAGGCGCCGACCGCAAGACCGCGGGCGCCGTGCAACCCCAGGTCGAGGAAAAGAAGCCGGCCACCGTGGCCCCCGACAAGCTGACCCTGTCCAAGGGCGCCGTCCAGGCCAAAGCCCCGGAAGACAAGCTGGCCAAGGAACGCAGTGCCAAGGATGCAGCGGCCCGGACCGAAGAGCTATCCAAGAACGTGGCCGAGCTGGAAAAACTCAGCAAGGCCGCCGCGCCGGCTCCGGCACCTGCTGCGCCGGCCGCCAAGCCTGCTGCACCGGCGGTACCGGCACCGGCTCCGGTTGCTTCGGCACCAGCAGCAACGCCTGCTCCGGCCCCCCAGGTCGCCGCCGCACCCGCGACACCGCCGGCCCCAGCACCGGTCGCCGCCGCATCGGCTCCCAAGGCTGCTGCACCGGCACCGCGTCCCGCGGCCTCGGCACCTGCGCCAACGCCTGCCGTCGAAGAGCCCTCACTGCTCGACGAACTGATGGACAACCCGCTGATTCCGGCTGCCGCCGGCGGTCTGGTGGCCCTGCTGGCCGGACTGGCCTTCTACCGCAGCCGTCAGCGCAAGAATTCGGGACAAGTCGACAGCGCCTACTTGGAGAGCCGTCTCCAGCCAGACTCTTTTTTCGGAGCAAGCGGCGGACAACGAGTTGACACCAATGACAATGGTGCCAGCAGCAGTTCCTCGTCCATGGTCTACTCGCCCAGCCAGCTTGATGCTGGCGACGATGTCGACCCCGTCGCTGAAGCCGATGTCTATCTCGCTTATGGCCGTGACCTGCAGGCCGAGGAAATCCTCAAGGAAGCGCTGCGCAACCACCCGAGCCGCGTCGCCATCCACCAGAAGCTCCTGGAAATCTACGCCAAACGGCGTGATGTGAAGAACTTTGGCGTGATCGCCAAGGAAGCCTACAAGGTGACCGGTGGAAACGGTCCTGAATGGGATCAGATCTGCGAACTCGGTCGTGGTATCGATCCGAACAACAGCATGTACCAGGGCGGCGAACCGCCGGCCTCCGCGCCGGCCCCCCTGCAGGCCACCCCCAGCAGCAGCTATGCAGCCACGCAGCCGGTGCGACAGGCGGCGCCAGCCGCCGCCCCGGCCGCGGCTGGTGGCGGCATGGACCTGGATCTGGACCTCGACTTCTCGCTTGACGAGGCCGAATCACGCGCATCCTCGCCGTCGGCCTCCACCGTCCCCGCACCGATCGCGTCGGCCCCGGACAACAGCTTGGCTTTCGAAGCACCGCCTCTGCCCCAGATCAGCAGCCCGGCAGCATCGGCCCCGGCCGGGAACAACCTGATGAATTTCGACATGGGCGGGCTCTCGCTCGACCTCGGCACGCCTTCCGTGGAACCCGGCACCGACTCGGACGACCCGCTGGGCACCAAGCTGGCACTGGCCGACGAGTTCAAGGCCATCGGCGACACCGATGGTGCCCGCGCACTGATCGAAGAAATCATTGCCGAAGCCTCTGGCGACATGAAGGCCCGCGCCCAGAAGGCCTTGGCTCAACTCGGCTGATCCGGCCGGACCCGGCCATGCAGGACCTGTCGTGAGGGTCGCCCTTGGCGTCAGTTACGACGGCCACTCTTACGACGGCTGGCAGAGTCAGCCCTCGGGCCGCACGGTCCAGGACCAGCTTGAAAAGGCGCTGGGCCAGTTCGCCGACCAACGCATCTCCACCCTCTGTGCCGGCCGCACCGACGCCGGCGTGCACGGCCTCATGCAGGTGGTGCATTTCGACACCACGGCCGAGCGCACACCCTATGCCTGGGTCCGCGGCAGCAACAGCTTCCTGCCACGCGATATCGCCGTGCAATGGGCACAAATCGTCCCGCAGGAATTCCACTGCCGCGCCAGCGCCAGCTCGCGCCGCTATGCCTACCTGCTGCTCGAATCCCCTGTGCGCCCCAGTGTCGACGCCCACCGCGTCGGCTGGGTCTTCCAGCCTCTGGACCTGGCGCGCATGCAAGAGGCGGCCCGGCACCTGTTGGGCGAGCACGACTTCACTTCCTTTCGCGCGTCGGCCTGCCAGGCCCTCTCACCCATCAAGAACCTCATGCGCGTGGAGATCAGCCGGCGTGGTGCCTATTGGCGCTTCGAGTTCGAGGCCAATGCCTTCCTGCACCACATGATCCGCAACCTCATGGGCTGCCTCATCGTCATTGGTCAGGGCAAGCAGCCCCCGGACTGGATGGCCGAGGTCCTGGCTGCGCGCAGCCGCGATGCAGCCGCCCCCACCTTCGCGCCCGACGGCCTGTATTTCCTCGGACCGCGCTACGAGGCCCGCTGGGGCCTGCCGGATCGAACGCCTGCGTATGATTGGCTGCCATGAGCACCTCAACCCGCACCCGGATCAAGATCTGCGGCCTGACGCGCGAACAGGACGTGGAGGCGGCCGTGGCGGCGGGCGCCGATGCCGTGGGTTTTGTGCTTTACGAAAAGAGCCCCCGCCACGTGACGGCCCAGCGCGCCGCCGAAATGGCGCGCCGCCTGCCCCCCTTCGTGACGCCGGTGCTGCTGGTGGTCAATGCCGGCCCGGAGGCCGTCCGCAGGGCCTGCGAGCGGCTTCCCAACGCCACCCTGCAATTCCATGGTGACGAGACTCCCGAGGAGTGCCTGGCCGCGGCCGGTACCCGATCTTTTCTGCGCGCCGCCCGTATTCCCATGGGAGAAGCCGGGCGGCGCTTTGACCTCGTAAAATACGCTCTGGATTACTCGGCCGCCCAGGCCATCCTGCTCGACGCCCATGTCGAGGGCTTCGGGGGCGGCGGCAAGGCATTCGATTGGTCACTTCTTCCTCCAAGCGTCGACTCTCACCTCGTCTTAAGTGGTGGGCTCACGCCTGCAAACGTAGCCGATGGCATCAAGCAGTTGCGGCCGCGCTGTAAATCGCTGGCCGTCGATGTGAGTTCCGGCGTCGAAGCCTCCAAGGGCCTTAAGGACGCCATCAAGATCCACCAGTTCGTCGCTGCCGTACGCGCGGCTGACGCACAACTCGCAGGCTAAACATGTTTGACTACCAGCAGCCCGACCCCTCGGGCCATTTCGGCATTTACGGCGGCAGCTTCGTCAGCGAGACGCTGACGCACGCCATCAACGAGCTGCGCGCGGCCTACGCCAGGTACCAGCACGATCCGGCCTTCATCGCCGAGTTCAAATACGAGCTGGCCCACTTCGTCGGCCGCCCCTCACCGGTCTACCATGCTGCGCGCATGAGTCGCGAACAGGGTGGCGCGCAGATCTTCCTCAAGCGCGAGGACCTCAACCACACCGGCGCGCACAAGATCAACAACACCATCGGTCAGGCCATGCTGGCCAAGCGCATGGGCAAGACACGCATCATTGCGGAGACCGGCGCCGGCCAACACGGTGTGGCCACGGCCACCATCTGCGCGCGCTACGGCCTGGAATGCGTGGTCTACATGGGTTCCGAGGACGTCAAGCGCCAGAGCCCCAACGTCTACCGCATGAAACTGCTGGGCGCGACCGTGGTACCTGTCGAATCAGGCAGCAAAACCCTCAAGGACGCGCTCAACGAAGCCATGCGCGACTGGGTCGCCAATGTGGACAACACCTTCTACATCATCGGCACCGTGGCCGGTCCGCACCCTTACCCGATGATGGTGCGTGACTTCCAGAGCGTGATCGGCGAAGAATGCCTGGTGCAGATGCCCGACATGCTTCAGCGCACCGGCTGCACGAGCGCTCAGCCCGACGCCGTGGTGGCCTGCGTGGGCGGTGGCTCGAATGCCATGGGCATCTTCTACCCCTACATCCAGCATGAGAAAACCCGACTGATCGGCGTCGAAGCCGCCGGCGAAGGCATGGACTCCGGCAAGCACTCGGCCTCGCTGCAACGCGGCAGCCCAGGCGTGCTGCACGGCAACCGCACCTACGTGCTGCAAAACGAGGATGGCCAGGTGACGGAGACCCACAGCATCAGCGCCGGCCTGGACTACCCCGGTGTCGGCCCCGAGCACGCGTACCTCAAGGACATCGGACGCGCCGAGTACGTAGGCATCACGGACAAGGAGGCGCTCGAAGCCTTCCACTACCTGTGCCGCACCGAAGGCATCATCCCCGCCCTGGAATCCAGCCACGCCGTGGCCTATGCCATGAAGCTGGCGAAGGCGATGCGACCCGACCAGTCCATCCTGGTGAACCTCTCGGGCCGGGGCGACAAGGACATCGGCACCGTGGCCGACCTGAGCCAGGCTGACTTCTACTGCCGCCCGAGTTGCAAGGGACAGGCCGTCAAGGGCGGTACCGAACAGAAGATTGAGCTGAAGAAATGAGCCGCATCGCCTCCACTTTCGCCGCGCTACAAACCAGCAAGCGCAAGGCCCTGATCCCCTTTATCACGGCAGGCTACCCCTACCCCGACATCACACCCGAGCTCATGCACGGCATGGTGGGGGCAGGCGCCGACGTGATCGAACTGGGCGTGCCCTTCTCCGACCCCAGCGCCGACGGCCCGGTGATCCAGGCAGCTGGCGACAAGGCCCTGGCGGCCGGCATCGGCCTGCGCCAGGTGCTGGAGATGGTGCGTGTCTTCCGGCGGAAGAACAACACGACGCCCGTGGTCCTGATGGGCTACGCCAATCCCATCGAACGCTACGACCAGCTGCACCAGAGCAGCGGCCCCAACGCCTTCGCCCGGGACGCTGCCGCGGCCGGTGTGGACGGCGTGCTGGTGGTGGACTATCCGCCTGAAGAGTGCGAAAGCTTCGCCGCCGCGCTGAAAACACACGGCCTGGACCTGATCTTCCTGCTGGCACCGACCAGCACGGACGAACGCATGGCCCAGGTGGCCCGTGTGGCCAGCGGCTACGTCTATTACGTCTCGCTCAAGGGCGTAACCGGTGCCGGTACGCTGGACACAGCTGCCGTGGAAGCCATGTTGCCGCGCATCCGCCAGCACGTGAAAGTACCTGTGGGCGTCGGTTTCGGCATACGGGATGCGGCCAGCGCCAAGGCCGTGGGCCGGGTGGCCGACGCCGTAGTAATCGGCAGCCGCATCATCCAGCTGATCGACCCCCTGCCCCGGGCACAAGTCGTTACCGTGGCCTCGGACTTCCTGCGGGAGATCCGACTGGCTTTGGATACATAATGCCGGTCTTGCGCCTGACCGTCGTTGGAATCTGACCCCAATTAAAGGAAGCATCCATGAGTTGGCTCGAAAAACTTCTGCCCCCGACCATCCAGCACACCGACCCGGCGGATCGCCGTAGCGTGCCTGAAGGCCTGTGGATCAAATGCCCGAGCTGCGAGTCCGTGCTCTACAAGACCGATCTGGAACAGAACCAGAACGTCTGCCCGACCTGCAGCCACCACCACCGCATCGATGCGCGCACGCGCCTCAACCTCTTCCTGGACAACGAAGGGCGCTTTGAAATCGGCCAGGAAGTGCTGCCGGTCGATGCCCTGAAGTTCAAGGACAGCCGAAAGTACCCGGAACGCCTGAAAGAGGCCCTGGAAGCCACGGGCGAGACCGATGCGCTGGTCGTCATGGGCGGCGCCGTGCATGGCATCAGCCTGGTAGCGGCCTGCTTCGAATTCGGCTTCATGGGCGGCTCCATGGGTTCGGTCGTCGGCGAGCGCTTTGTGCGCGGCGTCGAGACCGCCATTGAACAAAAGGTGCCCTTCCTCTGCTTCACCGCCACCGGCGGTGCGCGCATGCAGGAAGGCCTGCTCTCCCTGATGCAGATGGCCAAGACCAATGCCGCACTGACGCGCCTGGCCAAGAAGAAGCTGCCCTACATCAGTGTGCTGACCGACCCGACCATGGGTGGTGTGAGCGCTGGGTTCGCCTTCCTGGGGGACGTGGTGATCGCCGAGCCCAAGGCACTGATCGGCTTTGCCGGCCCGCGTGTGATCGAGTCCACCGTACGCGTAAAGTTGCCCGAGGGCTTCCAGCGCGCAGAGTTCCTGCAGGAAAAGGGGGCCGTAGACCTTATCTGCGACCGGCGAGAGTTGCGCAAGACCGTGGCCAACACCCTGGCCATGCTGCAGCGCCAGCCGGCCGATGCCGTGATCTGAAGCGCACCCGTTCCAGCAGAAGCCGGCCTCGCGCCGGCTTTTTCTTTACAGCAGCGCCAGCCCCTGCAGGTGATTCAGCACGATGGCCGCAACCTGCAGCAGCACCAGCAGCACAAGAGGCGACAGATCCACCCCACCCACCAGTGGCACGAAACGGCGGATTGGCGCCAGGAAGGGCGCCACGAGGCGCTCGATGATGTCGGACAAGACGGTATGCGACTGCACCCAGGACAGCACAGCGTAGACGATCACCAGACCGGTCAGGCCTGAGATCACGAGACGCACCACGCCAAAGGCGGCCAGGATCAGCACCGAGACATAACTGGCCACAAAGCTGGTGAACACCCAGATCAGCGAGAACATGGCCAGTTCAACCAGCCAGGCGGCCACCAGGCTGGCCAGGTCCCAGCGGCCGGCGGCTGGCACAAAACGCCGCAGCGGCAGCACCAGCCAGTCGGTCAGGGCAAAGACAAAACGACCCAGGGGGTTGCCAGACCGCGCCGACATGGGGATGCGCTGATGCTGCATATACAGACGCAAGAGACAGGCGCCGCCGAGCACGCCAGCCACGACTTCGAGCAAGAGAGAAAAGATCTGGAACAGCATGACAGGCCCGGACAGAAGGGAAAAAGCTGAAGGGATGATAGCGTCATTAAAATAGCGGGTTCTGGCCCTCTCTCAGGACCACCCCCAACCCGGCTCTCTCATGTCTGAACACAACACCGTTGCCCCCGCCCAGGACGAAAACCAGCTGATCGCCGAGCGGCGCGAAAAGCTCAAGGCCATCCGCCAGCGGCAGGCCGAAGGCAAGGGTCCAGCCTTCCCCAACGACTTCAAGCCAGCCAACCACGCCGCCGACCTCTTTGCCGCCCATGCCGGCCAGACGCCCGAGGGTCTGTTGGAACAGGCCAGCCGCGCCAGCGTGGCCGGTCGCATGATGCTCAAGCGCGTCATGGGCAAGGCCAGTTTCGCCACCCTGCAGGACAGCAGCGGGCGCATCCAGATCTACGTGAAGCGCGACGAGATCGGCGAGGAGGCTTACGAGGCCTTCAAGCACTGGGACCTGGGCGACATCGTGGCCGCTGAAGGCCTGGTCTTCAAGACCAAGACCGGTGAGCTTTCCATCCAGGCCAGCAGCGTACGTCTGCTGACCAAGAGCCTGCGGCCCATGCCCGACAAGTTCCATGGCGTGGCCGACCAGGAAGTGAAGTACCGCCAGCGCTACGTGGACCTGATGACCGACGAGGAGGCGCGCAAGCGCTTCGTGGCGCGCAGCAAGGCTGTCAGCTCGATCCGCGAGTTCATGGTCACCCACGGCTTCCTCGAAGTCGAGACGCCCATGCTGCACCCGATCCCCGGCGGTGCCAACGCCAAGCCCTTCGTGACGCACCACAACGCGCTGGACCAGGAGATGTTCCTGCGCATCGCGCCCGAGCTCTACCTCAAGCGCCTGATCGTGGGTGGCTTCGAGCGCGTGTTCGAGATCAACCGCAACTTCCGCAATGAAGGTATCTCGGTGCGCCATAACCCCGAGTTCACGATGATGGAGTTCTATGCAGCCTACTGGGACTATCAGGATCTCATGACCTTCACCGAGGGCCTGGTGCGCCACGCCGCCCAGCAGGCCACCGGAACCCTGCAGCTCAGCTATGGCGGCAAGCCGGTGGACCTGGCCCAGCCCTTCGAGCGCCTCACCATCCGCGAGGCCATCATCCGTCACAGCGAAGCCGGCAGTGCCTATGTCGACGACAGCGACTGGCTCGTCAAGGCGTTGCGCAAACTCGGCATGAGCGAAGAGAAGCACAAACTATCGGCCCGTTCGCTTTCTTCGCTGCAAGTGCTGTACTTCGAGGAGGTGGTGGAAGAAAAGCTCTGGCAGCCCACCTTCATCTGCGAACACCCGGTGGAAATCTCGCCGCTGGCGCGTGCCAGCGATACCCGTCCGGACGTGACCGAACGCTTCGAGCTCTACATCACTGGCCGCGAATTCGGCAACGGCTTCTCCGAGCTGAACGATGCTGAAGAGCAGGCTGCTCGCTTCCAGAGCCAGGTGGTCGCCAAGGACAGCGGTGACGACGAGGCCATGTTCTTCGACCACGACTTCGTGCGGGCGCTAGAGTACGGCATGCCCCCTACGGGTGGTTGTGGCATCGGCATCGACCGTCTCATGATGCTGCTGACCGACAGCCCCAGCATTCGCGACGTGATCCTCTTCCCCGCGCTGCGTCGCGAAGGCTGAGCGCGGCCGGGTGAAATACCTTACGGGCTACCCCGAGCCCATCCTGGTCCAGGTGCGACAGCTGCTGGCTCAGAACCAGTTGGGCGAGTTGCTGCGCGGCCGCTATCCTGCGCGCCACGACGTCCGCAGCGACCGGGCCCTGTTCGACTATGTGCAGGCGCTCAAAACCGAGTTCCTGCGCAGCGCCGAACCATTGAACAAGGTGTGCTTCGACAGCAAACTGCACGTCATCCAGCACGCCCTGGGCACGCACACCAGCGTGTCACGCGTGCAGGGCAGCAAGCTCAAGGCCAAGCGGGAAATCCGCGTCGCCACCCTGTTCAAGGACCTTCCTCCCGAGTTTCTGAAAATGATTGTGGTGCACGAACTGGCCCACCTCAGGGAGAAGGCTCATGACAAGGCCTTCTACCAGCTCTGTACCCACATGGAGCCGGACTACCACCAATATGAGTTCGACCTGCGCCTCTACCTGACGCAAGTGGAGATGGCGGGGCCGATGGATTTGGCCGCATCCGGGGCGGGCTGAAAGCAGCGCAACACACCCCGCCACCGCTTCGACCCAGGCTTCAGGGAAGCAGATCCAATGCGTGCATATAGGCAGGGCTGACCATCAGTTCGTCCCAGGCAGGTGCTGGCGTCTGCGGCAGCAGGGCTTGGCGGCGGGATTCACCCGCCTCGTCCGGTTGCCACCTGCCCTTGACCTGTGCCTCGGTCATGCCGGTGATCAACTCATCCACCGCCAGGCCGCCATCCAGCGACTGGTTGCACAAGAGCACCATGTCGCACCCGGCATTCAAGGCCGTCACGGCGGCTTCGGTGTAGCTGACTTGGCGGCCATCAATCAGGCGTGCCCCCGCCATGCTGAGATCGTCACTGAATACGGCGCCCTGAAACTGCAACTGGTGGCGCAGGATGTCACCCAGCCATTTCTGCGAAAAACCGGCAGGTCGCTCATCCACCCTGGGATAGATCACATGCGCCGGCATCACGCTGTCCAGTGAGGTGGTGAGCCAGCCGTAAGGGGCAGCATCATCGGCCAGGATGGCCTTGAGACTGCGCTTGTCTACCGGGATCTCGGTGTGTGAATCGGCCTTGACATACCCGTGCCCAGGGAAATGCTTGCCACAGCTGGCCATGCCGGCCAGACGCAAGCCATGCATCAGGCTTTTGGCCAGCAGGGTCACCACGCGAGGGTCACGGCCGAAGGCGCGGTCACCGATCACGCCACTCCCGCCATGGTCCAGATCGAGCACTGGGGTGAAACTGAAATCCACACCACAGGCCCGCAGCTCGCTGGCCAGCACCTGGCCGCAGGCGGTGGCGGCATTGGTGGCACCCAGCTGATCTGTCATCCAGCGTTCGCCCAGTGCACGCATGGGTGGCAAATGGGTAAAACCGCCCGACCTGAAGCGTTGTACGCGACCGCCTTCATGGTCCACACAGATTAGCAGGTCATCGCGCAGGCTCTTGATGTCGGCACAGAGTGCGGCCAGCTGGAAGCGATCCAGCCAGTTACGGCTGAACAGGATCAAACCGCCCACCAGGGGATGGGACAGGCGACGACGGTCGTCGGCGCTCAAGGCCGTACCGGCGATATCGATGATCAGGGGGGCATGCTGGCTCATACGTTTCTCTTCAGTGATGGGACGGCGCCTCGGGCATTTTCTCGACCACCACGAAACTGGCTGCGTAGTCTGCCTCGTCGGTGACGGTCACATGGGCACTCAGGCCTCGTGCCTCGAACCAGGCCATGAGCTCCCCGTGCAACACGATGACGGGTTTGCCGCTGGGCAGGTTGCTTATCTCGCAGGAGCGCCAGGTCATGGGCATGCGCATGCCCAGGCCTATGGCTTTGGAGAAAGCCTCCTTCGCCGAAAAACGGGTGGCCAGGTAGCGCAAGCCTCGCTCGGGCCAGCGCACACTGCGTGCCTTCCAGACAGCGAACTCTGCGTCGCTGAGCACACGTTGGGCAAAACGCTCTCCGTGACGCTCGACACTGAGGCGGATGCGCCGTACGTCACAGATATCGGTACCAATGCCGTAAATCATCTGGAAACTTCGGCGATGCAGCGCAGGTAGTCCTGGACCGTGGCACTGTAGCCCAGCTCCAGCGCTTCGGCGACGAGGGCGTGACCGATCGAGACCTCGGCCACGCCAGGCACCTGGCGCAGGAAGGCGCTCAGGTTATCGCGATTCAGGTCATGGCCGGCATTCACACCCAGACCGGCGTCGAGAGCCGCCCGGGCTGCCTTGGCGTAGCGCTGCAGCTGAGCGGCCTGACCGGCCTGCCCCCAGGCAGCGGCATAGGGTTCGGTATAGAGTTCGACACGATCCGCGCCCGCCGCCCGGGCTGGCGCCATCTGTTCAGGCACGGGATCCATGAACAGGCTGACGCGCACGCCCAGGGCATGGCATTCGGCAATCAAGGGCTTTAGTCGCTGGGCATCCTGGGGGAAACTCCAGCCGTGGTCGCTGGTAAACTGGCCTTCAGCATCGGGCACGAAGGTGGCCTGCTGCGGCCGCACCCGCCGGATGAAGTCCATCAGGTTGTGGAAGGGATTGCCTTCGATATTGAGCTCGCGGTCTGGCCAGTCCTTCATGAGGACAGCCAGATCGAAGACATCCTGGGCCCGGATGTGCCGCTCGTCGGGTCGCGGGTGCACGGTGATGCCATGCGCGCCTGCCTGCAGGCACAGGGCGGCAGCCCGCGTGACACTGGGGATACCCAGGTGCCGTGTATTACGCACCAGGGCCACCTTGTTGACATTGACTGAAAGTGCGGTTTTCATTTTCATAGGGACTGGATGTCCACCATCATCTGACGGGTTCGCAACGTGGACACCCCGCAATGGTAGTGGAGCAATGTGCGCAGCTGTGGCTTCAGCTCGTTCATGGCCGCCGCGCAGGCACGCAAGGTATCCGTAAAGGGCGCTCCGGATTCCAGCACCCCCTGCAAGGCCAGCCATTGCACGCCGCTCAGGCCTGCACGGTCCGATCCGCTGCGCGTACGCAGACCGCCTTCAGGCACCAGCACGTACTGGACATCGGGCTGCAAGGGCGCCAGCGTCAAAGTCTGGACATCCAGCCGCGGCAGGAGGCCGATTTCTCTGAGCAGCAGCAGCTCAAAGGTCCGCAGGGCCGCCTGCAGGATTTCATCATGTTCGGAGGCCAGCACGCGCACCACATTGGCATAGACATCGAAGAGGGCTGGGTGGGGATCGTCGCGCGCCAGCAGTTGCAGCAGCAGCTCGTTGAGGTAGTACCCCGACAGCAGGGATTCACCTGTGGGCATGACATGCCCCCCCATCCATTCCGCGCCCTTGAGCGTGCGTATCTCGGCCTCGCCGCCGTAACTCAGTTGCAGCGGCTGCAGCGGTAGCAATATGGGACGGAAACTGGAACTCGGACGCTTGGCACCCTTGGCCACCAGGGCAATACGGCCGTGGTGGCGCGTGAACACTTCCAGGATCAGGCTGGTCTCGCTCCAGTCGTAGCGGTGCAGCACATAGGCTGGCTCTTCGGAAATGCGTTTCGTCGCCATTGCGCTAGCCGGCCTGGCGACCACTCACTCGTAGCCGAAACTGCGAACGCGAGCCTCGTCATCCGCCCAGCCGGAGCGAACCTTGACCCATAGCTCCAGGAAAACCTTGGCGTCGGCCAGCTTCTCCAACTCCACCCGGGTTTCCATGCCGATGCGCTTGATGCGCTCGCCCTTGTCACCAATGACCATGGCCTTGTGGCCGTC
The DNA here is from genome assembly GCF_059415585.1 of Hylemonella sp. GW821-FHT10B10. Taxonomy (NCBI): domain Bacteria; kingdom Pseudomonadati; phylum Pseudomonadota; class Betaproteobacteria; order Burkholderiales; family Comamonadaceae; genus Hylemonella; species Hylemonella sp. GW821-FHT10B10. The sequence continues at coordinate 171,993 of NZ_JBWKNN010000002.1, forward strand.
GCGCTCCACCACGATGGTGGCAGCAATGCGCAGCAGGCGCTTCTGCCCTTTCTTCTGCGGCGGTTCTTCTTCAAACTTGTCGATGACCACGGTAGAGGTGTAGGGCAGTTCGTCGCCCGTGAGGCGAAACAGTTTTTCGCGCACCAGCTCGCTAGCGAGGAATTTTTCACTGCGATCAGTCAGCTCGTCTTCGGCGTACCACCAGTCCTGCTCGGGAAGATATTTTTCGCAAATACCCAGCAGGCGCTCGATGTCCTTGGGGTTCTTGGCCGACATGGGCACGAACTCGGCGAAGGTATGTTTGGCCTGCATCTCCTGCAACCAGGGGGCGATGTCACCGCGACGATGCACGTTGTCAAGCTTGTTGGCCACGAGCAGCGTGGGGATACCTTGCCCTATGAGAGACAGCACGCGCGCATCCGCAGGGGTGAAGCTGCCGGCCTCCACGACCAGCAAGATCAGGTCCACATCGGACACTGCGCCCACTACCGCCTTGTTCAGCGATTTGTTGAGCGCATTTCCGTGCACTGTCTGGAAGCCCGGCGTATCCACAAACACGAACTGGGTCGCGCCCTGGGTCCGCATGCCGGTGATGCGATGACGCGTGGTCTGCGCCTTGCGCGAGGTGATGCTGATCTTCTGCCCGACCAAGGCATTGAGCAGCGTAGATTTGCCGACATTGGGCTTGCCGACGATGGCCACGAGGCCACAACGGCGCGGCGACCCGGAAGACGGGAGTTCAGCTGTGTTTTCCATGGCGTCAGCCCTTGTCCTGCGTCTTGAGGGATTGCAGCATGGCGGCAGCTGCTGCCTGCTCACCAGCGCGGCGGGAGTTGCCGATGCCGCGCTCGTTGAGGTTCAACTCGGCAACCTCGCATTCGATATCGAAAGTCTGCCGGTGGGCCGCACCCAGTGTGCCCACCACACGGTACAGGGGCAGTTTGAGCTTGCGCGCCTGCAGCCATTCCTGGAGTTCCGTCTTGGCATCCTTGGCGCTGGCCTGCATCTGCGGATTGATTTCCACGGCCTGGAAGAGACGGTGCACCAGCCCCTGGGCCGCGGCATAACCGGCATCAAGGTAAACCGCGCCAATCAACGCCTCCAGGGCATCAGCCAGGATCGACGGCCGGCGGCTGCCGCCGGAGCGGACCTCGCCTTCCCCCAGCCGAACGACATCTGGCAAGCCCAACTCTACGGCCAGTTGATGCAGGGTTTCCTGCTTGACGAGATTGGCCCGGATACGTGAAAGATCGCCTTCAGGCAAGGCGCTCAGGCGCTGGTACAGCAGGTCCGCCACGGCCAGGTTGAGGACAGAATCCCCCAGAAACTCCAAGCGTTCGTTGTGATCGGCCGCGAAACTGCGGTGCGTCACCGCGCGCGCCAGCAGTGCTGGGTCAGAAAAATGATGTTGCAGGCGCTCCTGCAACGCGGTCAATCCATCAGCCACGCTATTTGGTGCTTCCTTCGTACTTGAGAGTGAGCCAAGCCGGACCGGCGAGATGGATTTCGCGCTCGTAAGCAAAGCTGACGACCACCTTGTCACCGACCTTGGTCACAGTCAAATCCTTGCCTTCGACAGACTTGATGTCATCAATTTGGGCCGCCTTGTTGAAAACAGCTTGCACCTCCGCGACGGTTCCGCCCTCGGTTGCTGCCTTCTTGGCCGCCTTGTGGATCGCCTGCAGTTCGATCAGAGTCGGAACGACTTGCGCGAAAACCACGCCGGTCACCGCCAGGATGCCCCCTATGAAAAGCAGGCCGATAAAGGTAATACCTTGCTGTCCCGACTTCAGTTGCCTTGCCATAGTTTCCCCCAAATTGGTATTTTCGATGTCAGTTGAATGCCCCAATGCGTTTCAGGTTGCCGAAATTCATCCAGACAAAAAAGGCCTTGCCGACGATGTTCTGGTCAGGCACAAAGCCCCAGTAACGCGAATCCAGCGAATTATCGCGATTGTCACCCATCATGAAATAGTGACCCTCGGGCACCTTGCAGACTACTCCTTCGACGCTGTAGCGGCAACTCTGGCGGTATGGAAAATCACCGATTTCGGCCTCTGAAAAACCGCCACGTCGCTCACTGTCGACAATCATGCGGTGCGGATTCTCACCCAGAATCTCACCGTACTGCTTGAAGTAGCGCATGGCCTCCTCGTCGAAGAACTCGGGCAGTTCACTGGTCACCACCGGCTGGCCATTGATGGTCAGGCGCTTGTTCATATAGGCCACCTCGTCACCTGGCACGCCAACGACGCGCTTGATGTAGTCCTGGCTGGGTCGCGGGGGATAGCGGAACACCATGACGTCACCACGCTGGGGCTTGTTGCCTTCGGTGATCTTGGTGTTGAGCACCGGCAGGCGGATGCCATAGTGGTACTTATTGACCAGAATCAGATCGCCCACCAGCAGGGTCGGGATCATGGAGCCCGAAGGAATTTTGAAGGGTTCGAACAGGAAAGAGCGCAGCAGGAAAACCACCACGATCACCGGAAACAGGCCGGCCGTCCAGTCCAGCCACCAGGGCTGCATCAGCAGGCGCTCACGTGCCTGACTCAATTCCCCGCCTTCGTCCACGGCGATACCCTGCTCCTGCAAGCCCGCACGGCGCGCCAGCGTCTCGGCCTCCAGCCTGGCCGCCGCCGCCTGGCGTTGCGGCAGAAAATAGAAGCGCTCGGCCAGCCAGTACAGGCCGGTGACAACCGAGGCCAGGAAGAGCAACAGTGCGAAATTGCCTTCGACGGCGCCAAAATACCAGGCACCGATATAGCTGGCGAAAGCCGCCAGCACCATGGAGGTCAGGATCTGCATCACTCCTCCACCTGCAAAATCGCCAGGAAGGCTTCCTGGGGCACCTCAACGGATCCGATCTGCTTCATGCGCTTCTTGCCTGCCTTCTGTTTTTCGAGGAGTTTCTTCTTGCGACTGATGTCGCCGCCGTAGCATTTTGCCAGCACGTTCTTGCGCAGCGCCTTGATGTTCTCGCGCGCGATGATGTTGGCACCGATGGCTGCCTGGATGGCCACGTCGAACTGCTGCCGGCTGATGATCTCGCGCATCTTGGCAGCCACAGCCCGGCCGCGATACGGGGCCTGGCTGCGATGCACGATGATGGACAGGGCGTCGACCTTCTCGCCATTGAGCAGGATGTCGACTTTCACCACATCCGACGCGCGGTATTCCTTGAACTCGTAGTCCATGCTGGCGTAGCCGCGACTCACCGACTTGAGCTTGTCAAAAAAGTCCAGCACGATCTCGCCCAGCGGCAGCTCATAGGTCAGCATGACCTGGCGGCCGTGGTAAGCCATATTGAGCTGTACGCCGCGCTTCTGATTGGCCAGGGTCATGACCGGGCCCACATACTCCTGCGGCATATAAAGATGCACGGTCACAATGGGCTCGCGGATCTCCTGGATCTGGCTCTGGTCCGGCATCTTGGAAGGGTTCTCGACCATGATGACCTCGCCATCACCCCTGAGCACCTGGTAGACCACGCTGGGCGCTGTGGTGATCAGGTCTTGGTCGAATTCGCGCTCCAGCCGCTCCTGCACGATTTCCATATGCAGCAGCCCCAGGAAGCCGCAGCGAAAGCCGAAGCCCAGAGCCTGAGACACCTCGGGTTCGAAATGCAAGGAAGCGTCGTTGAGCTTGAGCTTCTCCAGACTGTCGCGCAGGGCTTCGTACTGGTTGGCTTCGGTCGGATACAGGCCGGCGAACACCTGCGGCTGGATCTCCTTGAAACCGGGCAGCGCCTCGGTGGCAGGACCGGCATTGTTGGGCAGCTTCTTTTCCAGCGTCACGGTATCGCCCACCTTGGCAGCCTGCAGCTCCCGGATACCGGCAATGATGTAGCCCACCTCGCCAGCCCGTAGCGATTCGCGCGGCTGGTTGGCCGGGGTGAACACGCCCAGGCTGCCGGCTTCGTAAACGGCATTGGCGGCCATCAGCCTGATGCGCTCGCCCTTGAGCAACCGACCGTCGACCACTCGCACCAGCATGACCACCCCCACATAGCTGTCGAACCAGCTGTCGACGATCATGGCGCGCAGCGGGCCGTCCGGGTCACCTTTCGGAGCCGGTATCCGGGCCACGATGGCCTCCAGAATGTCGTCCACGCCCATGCCGGTCTTGGCCGAACAGGGGATGGCCTGCGACGCATCAATACCAATGACGTCCTCAATCTCCTCCTTGGAGCGATCCGGATCGGCCTGCGGCAGATCCATCTTGTTGAGAACCGGTACCACCTCCACCCCCAAGTCCAGGGCGGTGTAGCAGTTGGCCACCGTCTGCGCTTCCACGCCTTGGCTGGCATCGACCACCAGCAGCGCGCCCTCACAGGCCGACAAAGAGCGGCTGACCTCGTACGAGAAGTCCACATGGCCGGGTGTGTCGATCAGATTCAGGTTGTAGACCTGACCGTCACGGGCTTTGTATTGCAGCGCAGCGGTCTGCGCCTTGATGGTTATCCCACGCTCTTTCTCAATATCCATGGAGTCGAGCACCTGCTCCTCCATCTCACGATCTTCGAGCCCGCCGCAGCGCTGGATCAGCCGGTCTGCCAGCGTCGATTTGCCATGATCGATGTGCGCGATGATCGAAAAATTTCTGATGTGCTTCATCAAGGGAAACGCTTAAGTGGTTGAATTTAAAAAGGCGCGGGCAAGAAAAAAGGGCGCGTCGGGTAGTGACGCGCCCTGAACCAACAATCTATGGCAACTGCGATAGTTGGAGCTTCATTGTAGGCAAAAAGGTCAGGCCGTACAGCGCCAAAAATCGCAAATTTCCGTCGTTGCGACGTCACAACAGGATTTTATTAACAGTTTATCAACAGATTCAAAGGCGTGAGGCCTGAACAACTTGTGGGTGATCTGTGGATCCCTCTGTATAGAGGTCCAAAGATCCCGCATGGTGGATTTGGAGCCAGACTATATGCACCTAATGTGCGTCTTAGCCCCTTGCATTCTAACCAAACTGTCCTTTTTTGGCAATTAAGTCAGTGAATACAAACTTATTTTCCTCAAAGGGTTCGCAGAAAAATTTTTGGGAAAATTTTTCTGCCCAGGGTAAAAAATAAAAACCCCCAACCCGAGTCGGGATGGGGGCCTGGCCAGCCAGATCTCAGCGTTGCGGGCGGATCACCGCATATTGAGCCCACTCCCCCCGACGGAACAGCACGTGCACAGGCTTGCCCTTCTCGAGCTTGCCGAGCAGAGCTTCGAATTCGCGCACATTGCTCACCTCGACATTGCCCAGCGCCATGATCACATCCCCTTCGCGCAGGCCGGCACGGGCAGCGGCCTCGACAGCCGACTCGACGCGCACACCTCCCTTGAGCTTGAGTTCCTTTTTCTGCGTCTCGCTCAGATCGGTCACGGTCAGCCCCAAGGCCGGCGCGGCACCGGAGCGCGGCTTGTCTTCACGCTCCTTGCGCGCCACCGGCTTCTCGGCCTCGAATTCACCGATGGTGACCGACAAGTCCTTGCTGGCGCCACGGCGGAACACCGTCAGGACGCTGCGTGTGCCAGGTTTGAGACCCCCGACCATGCGCGGAAGATCCGTCGATTTATCGATCGCCTTGCCGTCCACCCGGGTGATGATGTCGCCAGCTTCCACACCGGCCTTCTCGGCCGGCGAGCCAGTCTCCACCCCGCGCACCAGCGCACCCTGCGGCTTGCCCAGGCCGATGGCCTCTGCCACCTCCTTGGTCACCTGATCGATCTGCACGCCAATGCGGCCGCGCGTCACGCGCCCGCTGGCGCGCAGCTGCTCACTCACGCGGATAGCCTCGTCAATCGGGATGGCAAAGGCAATGCCCATATAGCCCCCGGAACGCGAATAAATCTGGCTGTTGATGCCCACGACCTCGCCACGCAGATTGATCAGCGGCCCGCCCGAGTTGCCGGGGTTGATAGCTACGTCGGTCTGTATCAGGGGCAGGTAGTCACCGGTGTCGCGCTGCTTGGCGCTGACAATGCCTGCCGTCACGGTGTTTTCCAGACCGAAGGGCGAACCGATGGCCATGACCCATTCGCCCACCTTGAGACGGTTCACGTCGCCCACCTTGATGGCCGGCAGTCCCGAGGCCTCGATCTTCACCACCGCAACGTCGGTGCGCTTGTCGGCCCCCACGATCTTGGCCTTGAATTCACGCTTGTCGGTCAGCGTAACCACAACCTCATCGGCGCCATCAACCACGTGCGCATTGGTCATGATGTACCCATCGGCCGACAGGATGAAGCCCGAGCCCACGCCACGCGGTTGCTCTTCGGGCTGCGGCCGGCCGGAACGTGGTGTCTGACGCGGCACGTTCGGCGGCACCGGCAAGCCGAAACGGCGAAAGAACTCCAGCATCTCTTCGTCCACGCCACCGTCTTCAGCCGCGCGCGCACTGGGCTTCTCCAGTGTCCGTATATTGACCACCGAAGGCCCGACCTGATCGACCAGTTCGGTAAAGTCCGGCAAGCTGCGCCCCTGAGCGGCGGCCGTGCCGCTCAGGGCATAAGCTGCCATCGCCAGCAACAGGCCTAGCCCCAGTGTGAACAGTTTGCGCCTGGACTGTGCAGGCATCGGTAATACCATCGCAGACATCTTGAACCTCATGTGATGAAACGATAAAAGAGAAACGGAAAGCAAGCCTTCACGCCTCATGGAACGCGCTCCAACGCCTGGGCAAAGGCTTGCAGGGTCTGGGGCGGAACCTCCCCCACAAGAGTCAGCCACCAGGCAGCGTTGCCGCCTTGGACACGACGCACCAAGGCTTGGGTAGCGCCGATAGCCTGCTGCCCTTCCTGACCATGCCGACGAGGATCGTAGGCCTCGATAAAGAACGAGACCGAAGCCAGCCCATCGGAAAATACCCATTGCACAGCCTCCCCTCCCGCAGCCGACGGGCGGCGGTAGCAGCTCATGGCACGGAAGCCTGGCACCTCCTGGGCCAACCGCCAGCCCTCGGCGCCCGGCGTGGTCTTTACCAGGGCGGGGGTTTCAACCTTGTAACCCTCGGTATTGCCCATCATGCGATTGAGCTTGTCCATGCTGACCGGCGCGTCCAGCTGCAGTTCGGAGAATGCCACCTGCTCCAGCACCCGACCCTGGGCATCCAGCGTCTGAAGCTTGACCACAAGGCCCGTGCGTTTTTCGCTCCAGATGCGGTAACCGAAACGCAGACTGTCCCTGGGCTGCAAATGGACGACGTCGGCCTCGAAACCGGCCACCCGCTCACTGCCCTGCGCGCTGGCGCTGTAAAACTGCTCGATCGCCGCATCCACGGACTTGAGCAGATGCGGAAACAGGCCGAGTGCCTCCCGCTTCTCCGCCACGACCACGCGGCTCTGCGGTGAAAAAGTCATCACCTCATCATTGCGACGGAAGGTCGAGCGTGGCGCGCCGGTCAGCGACTCCACGCGCTCCATCTGCTGCTGACCGTCACACACGTGCCAGACACGCGAACTGGCCATGCTGCCGCCGGAAGACACCACTAGCGTACCGATGTAGGCACGTCGGCGCGAAGCCTCGTGCATGCGCAGCAGCCAATCGGAAATACTGCGCTCTTTCGACGCCGCCTGGGCTGGAATCGTTGCCGCCTGATCTGCCTGAGCCTGCAGCGTCAGCCCAGAAAGCAGGAACGCCAACAGCAGCAGACGAGGCCAGAAAGAGAGCAACATGCGCAACGTCATCATGGCGGGTTCAGCGGGCTGGGCGCTCGTAGGTGGCGTTGCGCAGGAAACCCGCAGGCATCTGCAGGGCGGATGTGCCTCCGAACTGCTGGTGCGCAGCGATCAGCTGGTCCAGCCTCGGGTCACGGATCATGACAGGCGCCTCGCCACTGGAATGTGCGATAGAAACCTGCGGCGCCAGCGGCAGCGGCCCAGGAGTCGCCAGCTGGACGGCCTGCGGCGATGGCAGCGCCAATTGCCAGGCCAGCAAGGCCACCACAGACAGCGAACTCAGCCCAGCCACCAGCTTCCAGCGCCAAACGCTGTCGTTGGCACTGTCCCGCGGGAGCATCTGAGCAAGCCGGACCTCGGTTTGCGGTCCGCCGACCTCGGCCAGCAGACGCTCATGCAAACGCGCCATGAAGGCGGGATCGTGCGCACCCAGGGCCGCACCGCCCCCCGCACGCATCACATCACCCACCAGGTGATAGCTGTGCCAGCAGGCTTGCGCTTCGGCGCTGGACTGCAGGACAGCCAGGGCCCGTACCAGTTCCTCACCCTGCAACTCGCCATCGGCCAGCGCCGAGACCAGTTCATGGGTCGGATCCGCGTGCTGAATTTTGCTTTGTTGCATTTCTGTTCCTACCAACGTTTACCTGTCTGGCGCTCGAGCATCGGGCGCACACGCGCCGAAATCGCCTCGCGCGCACGGAAAATGCGTGAACGCACCGTGCCGATCGGACACGCCATCACGGCGGCGATATCCTCGTAACTCAAGCCCTCGATCTCGCGCAGCGTCACGGCCTGGCGCAGATCCTCCGGCAACGCCTCCAGTGCCTCCTGTACGGCAACAGCGATTTCGCGTGCAGCCAGCAGGGTTTCCGGCGTTTCCTCTGCTATTGGTTCATTTCCTGGCTGAAAAGTTTCATCCTCATCGCCGGCCGGCCGTAGCGCCGCTTCGGTCACCAGGGGGTCGTTCTTGAGGTCAAGCAGGGTCTTCTTGGCCGTATTGACGGCGATGCGATACAGCCAGGTGTAGAACTGGGCCTCGCCGCGAAACTGGTGCAGCGCCCGATAGGCCCGGATGAAGGTTTCCTGCGCGATGTCTTCGACCAGATCGACGTCACGCACCATGCGAGCAATCAGGCGCTGGATGCGTCGCTGGTATTTGAGCACCAGCAGTTCGAAAGCACGGGTATCGCCGGCGAGGCTGCGCGCCACCAGTTGGGCGTCGCTATCGCCGTGCGGAGTCGGCAGGTCCTTCATGTTCCAGCCCCCTGGGCGGTCGAAGCCGAAGCCGGTGCAGCGGGGGCGTACAAGGCGCGCCGCAGCCCATCCCACAGTCGTGGCGCCATCCCACGCTCTATCCACAGCCAGACACCCGCCCCATCCAAAGGCCGGAACTCCAGCACCACACCTTGCTGCCAGTCAAGCCGCAGACGCAGCGCACCAACATATCGCCGCCCGCCCGCCTCCCAGACCCAGGACTGACCATCCCAAGCGAGCAGCCCTTCGGTCGGGCGGCGCAGCTCTGCCTGGACCAGCCAGGCCCCGCTCAGCCACAGGAGCAGCCCCAGACCATGGGCAGCGTAGAACTGCTCAGACTGCAAGGCCCAGACGGCACAGACCAGGCCTGCCAGCAGCCAGGGCAACAACAGGCAGGCTTCGCGCACGAAAGAACGCCCCACCGGATAGGAAACCGCTGGGGCGTTGTGCATGTCGCGAGGAGATCCGGCGCGTCAGGTGCGCTTGAAAACCAGGGTACCGTTGGTTCCGCCGAAGCCGAAGTTGTTCTTCACCGCGACGTCGATCTTCACATCACGCGCGGTATTGGCGCAGTAATCGAGATCACATTCGGGATCCTGGTTGAAAATGTTGATGGTCGGCGGGCTCTTCTGGTGGTGCAGCGCCAGCACCGTGAAAACCGACTCGATGCCACCAGCGCCACCCAGCAGATGCCCCGTCATGGACTTGGTCGAGTTGACCAGGGTCTTCTTGGCGTGATCGCCCAGGGCCGCCTTGATGGCGTTGGTTTCGTTGAGGTCACCCAGGGGTGTGGACGTGCCGTGGGCGTTCAGGTAGTCCACCTGATCGGCGTTGACGCCGGCATTGCGCAGCGCGCCCAGCATGGCACGGCGCGGGCCATCCATGTTCGGCGCCGTCATATGACCGGCGTCGGCACTCATGCCGAAACCAGCCAGTTCGGCATAGATCTTGGCACCGCGCGCCTTGGCATGCTCGTACTCCTCGAGCACCATGACACCGGCGCCCTCGCCCAGCACGAAGCCATCGCGGTCCTTGTCCCAGGGGCGCGAAGCCGTCTTGGGATCATCGTTGCGGGTGGACAGCGCACGCATGGCGGCAAATCCGCCGACGCCCAGGGGCGACACCGTGGCTTCGGAGCCACCGGCAATCATCACGTCGGCGTCGCCATACTCGATCAGGCGTCCGGCCTGGCCGATACTGTGCAGGCCCGTGGTGCAGGCCGTCACGATAGCCAGGTTCGGGCCCTTGAAGCCGTACCGCATCGAGACATGGCCGGAGATCATGTTGATGATGGATGCCGGTACGAAGAAGGGCGAAATACGGCGCGGGCCGCGGTTGGTGTACTCGGCATGTGTCTCTTCGATCAGCGGCAGGCCGCCGATGCCCGAGCCAATCAGACAGCCGATGCGCACCGACAACTCTTCCCCCAGCGCCTCGCCGGTAGGCAGGCCCGAGTCTTCCACCGCCTGCATGGCCGCAGCGATGCCGTAATGGATGAAGGTGTCCATCGTGCGCGCTTCCTTGGCGCTGATGTACTTCTCCAGTTCGAAACCCTTGACCTCGCCGGCAAACTTGCAGGCGAAAGCGCTGGCATCGAATTTGGTGATCAGATCAATGCCGGAGCGGCCGGCCAGCAGGCTGGACCAGGACTCGGCCACGGTATTACCGACCGGGCTGATGCAGCCCAGGCCTGTGACGACAACGCGACGACGGGACATAGATGGATGTGCTGGCTAGGAAAGAGGAACCACCGCAAGCGGGAAGTGCCATCTCGTTGGGCAGGCCGCTTGCAGGGTGGGCGACACGTCTCGGAGGTGCCGCCGGACGGCCATCAGGCCTTCTGGTGCGCCTTGGCGTAGTCGATGGCGTTTTGCACCGTCGTGATCTTCTCGGCGTCTTCGTCCGGGATCTCGATGCCGAATTCGTCTTCCAGTGCCATCACCAGCTCGACGGTGTCCAGGGAGTCGGCGCCCAGATCAGCCACGAAAGCCTTTTCGCTGGTCACTTGGGACTCTTCCACACCGAGTTGTTCGGCAATGATTTTCTTGACGCGTGCTTCGATATCGCTCATGTTTCCCTCAGAGGGTTGTAAATGAATCCGTGATTTTAGCTGGCTTGGGAAAAGGGTTTTCCCAGGCCGTCGGCCGTACGGATAAATCGGCTTGAACCTTGCTCGCTAATTTACATATGCATGCCGCCGTTGACGTGCAGCTCCTGCCCCGTCACATAGCCGGCCTGCGGTGAGGCCAGGTAGGCCACGGCATGCGCAATATCGGCCGGCTTGCCCAGATGCCCCAGCGGGATCTGGCCCAGCAGGGCTTTTTGCTGTTCATCAGGCAGATGGGCCGTCATGTCGGTTTCGATGAAACCGGGCGCCACGCAATTGACCGTGATGTTACGCGAACCGAGCTCGCGCGCCAGCGCACGTGTCATGCCAGCCACGCCGGCCTTGGCAGCAGCGTAATTGGCCTGGCCTGCGTTGCCCGAAGCCCCCACCACCGAAGTGATGCTGATGATGCGGCCATACCGCTGCTTCATCATGGTGCGCATCACGGCGCGGCTCATGCGGAAGACCGCCTTGAGATTGGTGTCCAGCACCTCGTCCCATTCGCTGTCTTTCATGCGCATGGCCAGGTTGTCACGGGTAATGCCGGCGTTGTTGACCAGCACATGCAAGGCACCATGCGCCTTGACGATGGCATCTATCGCGGCATCGCACCCCGCAGCGTCGTTAACGTTGAGCTTGATACCCTTGCAGCCATTGAAAGCAGCCAGGGTGGCGCTGATCTTGGCGGCGCCTTCATCGCTGGTGGCAGTACCAATGACCTTGAGGCCGAGGTGCGCCAGCTCATGGGCAATGGCAGCGCCGATGCCACGCGAAGCACCGGTGACCAGGGCCACCTGACCGTCGAATTTCATGTCGCTCATGCGAGTTGTCCTTTCACTTCCGCCAGCGTAGCAGGGTCCAGCAGGGGCAGGCCGGTCAAGTCCGGGTCGATGCGCTTGACCATACCGGCCAGCACCTTGCCCGGGCCACATTCCACGATATGGGTGATGCCATGCGCCTTGATGGCCTGCACGCACTCCACCCATCGCACCGGGCCGAAAGCCTGGCGGTACAAGGCGTCGCGGATGCGGTCGGCATCGACCTCGATGGCAACGTCGATGTTGTTGATCAGCGTGATCTGCGGCGCGCCAAACTCCACCTCTTCCAGGCGTTCACGCAGCTTTTCGGCTGCGGGCTTCATGAGACTGGAATGGAAAGGTGCGGACACGGGCAGCGGCAAGGCGCGCTTGGCACCGTTGGCCTTGAGCACCTCGCAAGCCTTCTCGACCGCTGCCTTGGAGCCGGCAATCACGGTCTGGGCCGGGTCGTTGAAATTGACGGCTTCGACCACCTCGTTCGAGTTCGACCCAAAGGACTGAACCGCCTCGGCGCAACCTGCAATCACCTTGCCAGCATCCATGCCCAGGATGGCCGCCATGGCGCCGGTTCCTACGGGCACCGCCTCCTGCATGGCCTGGGCGCGAAAGCGCACCAGCGGCACGGCCTGCGACAGGGTCAGCACGCCGGCAGCCACCATGGCCGAGTACTCGCCCAGGGAGTGACCGGCCACGGCCGCCGGGGCTACACCCGTTTCGCTCATCCAGACACGGTAGGCGGCCACACCGGCCACCAGCATCACGGGCTGGGTATTGGTGGTGAGCGCCAGGGCCTCCTTGGGCCCCTCTTTGATCAGCTGACCCAGGTTTTCACCCAGGGCATCAGAAGCTTCCTGCAGTGCTTCACGCACTTCGGGGTGCTCACCCCAGGCGTCGAGCATGCCGACCGACTGCGAACCCTGGCCAGGAAAGACAAAGGCAAACGGTTTCATGGTGTGGATTGGATGTTTTGCTTTGGAATGGAACTGCTCGTGGGCAGCTCCTGTCTACATTTTCAGCAGGACGGCGCCCCAGGTGAACCCACCGCCCACGCCTTCGAGCATGACCAGTTCCCCTGGTTTGACACGACCACTGCGCACACCGGCGTCCAGGGCCAGCGGAATCGAGGCGGCCGAAGTGTTGCCGTGCTGGTCCACGGTGACGATCACCTTGTCCATGGGCAGCTTGAGCTTCTTGGCCGTGCTTTGCATGATGCGGATATTGGCTTGGTGCGGGATCAGCCAGTCGATGTCGCTTTCCTGCTTGCCAGCCTTGGCCAGCACGGCGCGTGCGGCGTCTTCCAACACGCCCACGGCGAGCTTGAAGACAGCCTGGCCGTCCATCTTGAGGAACGGATCGCCCAACACCTGCCCGCCAGACACATGGCCCGGCGTGCAGAGGATGCCCACGTGCTTGCCGTCGGCGTGCAGATCGCTGGCCAGGATACCCGGTTCATCCGAGGCCTCCAGCACCACGGCGCCGGCGCCATCGCCAAACAGCACACAGGTGGTGCGGTCCTTGAAGTCGATGATGCGCGAGAACACCTCTGCCCCCACCACCAGCGCCTTGCTGGCCGAACCGGTCTGGATCATGGCATCGGCCACGGTCAAGGCATACACAAAACCGCTGCAAACCGCCTGCACATCAAAGGCCGGGCAGCCATTGGCACCAAGCTTGTTCTGGAGAATGCAGGCAACCGAAGGGAATACCATGTCCGGCGTCGACGTCGCCACGATGATCAGATCGATGTCCTTGGCGGCCACACCGGCCGCGTCCAGCGCACGGCGCGCAGCCTCGAACCCCAGGTCGCTGCTGGTCACACCAGTCTCGGCGAAGTGACGGGCACGGATACCGGTGCGTTCGACGATCCATTCGTCCGAGCTTTCAATGCCATCGGCAGCCAGTTGGGCCACCAGATCGGCATTGCTCAGGCGCTTGGGCGGCAGAAAACTGCCAGTACCGGTGATGCGGGAATAACGTCTCATGGATTGTTCTGTTTGGGTTCCGGAGCCGGCCTGTCGGCCCGCTTCGGTTACTGCGCGTCGGCCACGCCAGCCAGCAGGGGAGCGGCGTGCGCGATGCGGGCTTGGACTCGTTCAAGCAGCTGGTTCCGGGCTGCATCATACGCGCGGTTCAAAGCGTGCTCAAAAGCAAGCTCGTCGGCCGAGCCATGGCTCTTGAAGACCAGGCCACGCAGGCCCAGCAAGGCCGCACCGTTGTAACGGCGGTAGTCCATCCGCTTTTTAAGAGCAGAAAGAGCAGGATAAGCACAAATAGCCGCCAATTTTGTGAAAATATTGCGAGAAAACTCCTGCTTAAGGAACCCGCCTATCATCGTGGCCATACCCTCCACCGATTTCAAGGCCACATTCCCCACGAAACCGTCACAGACCACGATATCGGCAGTGCCCTTGAAAATGTCGTTACCTTCGACATTGCCATAAAAATTCAAATCACCGGAATTGGCGGCAGATCGAAGCAATTCGCCCGTCTTTTTAATGACTTCATTGCCTTTGATGACTTCTTCACCAATGTTCAGCAGGCCCACCGTGGGATTGGGTATGTCACGCAGCGCCGACACCAAGGCCGAACCCATGACGGCAAACTGCAGCAGATGCTCGGCGGTGCAATCCACATTGGCCCCCAGGTCCAGCACCGTGGTCGCCCCGCCTGCGGCATTGGGAAGCTGAGTAGCAATGGCCGGGCGATCGATACCCTCCAGAGTCTTGAGTACATAGCGGGCGATGGCCATCAGGGCGCCGGTATTACCGGCCGAGACGGCCGCTTGGGCGACGCCGGCCTTGACCTGCTCAATGGCCACACGCATCGACGAGTCCTTCTTGCGGCGCAGGGCCACTTCGATCGGGTCGTCCATGCCCACCACCTCGGTAGCCGGGACAAGCCGGGCACGCGCATGCGCAAAGCCGGCCAACTGGTCAGGCAGGCCGACCAGCAGGAGCTCTGCCTCTGTATGGCGCTCAAGAAAATGGCGGCACGCGGCCAGCGTAACGCGGGGGCCGTGATCGCCCCCCATGCAGTCCACAGCGATGGTGATCATGGGCAGGCAGCGCGATCAGGCGCAACAGGAACCGAAAAGAGGATCGGCATCAAGACAAAGGCCCGAGCTACATGCTGTGTAGCGTCGGGCCCTCTGGAACCTGAGATGGTCAGGCTTCGGATTTGGTCTTCAGCACCTTGCGGCCACGGTAGAAGCCGTTGGGGCTGATGTGGTGACGCAGGTGGGTTTCACCCGTGGTCGGCTCGACAGCGATGCCGGGCACGTTCAGGGCGTTGTGCGAACGGTGCATGCCGCGCTTGGAGGGCGACTTCTTGTTTTGCTGGACTGCCATGGTTGGCTCCTGGTAATCAGGCCGCGCGCAGAACGCTCGGCACGGGTTGTTCAAGGGTTGGACGGAATCGGCACAGGTTGGGACTGCGCGAAACCGTGAATTATAGCCTAACTTGTTGATTTGACGCCAGTTTTACAAAATGCCCCGGGCCTCAGCCCTTCTTGGCGCCTTTCAGGCCCGCCAGAGCGGCAAAAGGGTTGGGCTTGGCCGCACTGGCCGCCTCGAACCCATCATCCTGGGCGACCAGCTTGACCTCGGTCGGGCAGGCCTCATGGCGCGGAACCACGGGCAGCTCCATCAGCAGCTCGTCCTCGATCAGCTCCTGCAGATTGAACTCGCGGGTCAAGGCCAGCACATCCTCTTCGGCCTCCTCGTCCTCGGCCTCGGCCTGCTCTTCACTGGCCACGAAGCGGAAGTCGCGCACCACCTCCAGCTCTATGTCAGCCGGCCCCAGGCAGCGCTGGCAGGTCAGCGGCAGCGTGACCTGGGCGCTCAGGTGCAGCCATATCTGGGCAAAACCGCTGGCGTCGATGCGCTGCTCGCCCCGGGCATCCCAGCGCACCGGGCGCTCGGCGCCAGCGCCCCCCGCTTCTGCGAGCAGTCGCTCATATTTTGATAGCAAATCCTGGCCGGACAGGACAGCACCGGCCTGGGCAAAGGCCTTGATGTCCAGACGGTGCACATGAAACTCTTGGGTCATGCCGGCAGTGTAAGAGAATCGGCACATGAGCGCCCCCTCCACCCGCCCACTGATACTCGGTTCCACCTCAGCCTACCGGCGCGAACTGTTGCAGCGCCTGCGCCTGCCTTTCGAAGTGGTCTCGCCCGAAGTCGACGAAACCCCCTTGCCTGGCGAAAACCCGCGCGATCTGGCCCTCCGACTGGCCCTGGCCAAGGCGCGGGCCGTGGCCGCACGCCGACCATCAGCCGTGGTGATCGGCTCGGACCAGGTCGCCGACCTGGGTGGTGAACCCTTGGGCAAACCTGGCACGCACGAGCGCGCTGTGGCGCAATTGCGCCGCATGCGAGGCCGCACGGTGATCTTCCAGACCGCCGTAGCCGTGGTCTGCGTCGAGACAGGCTTCGAACAGGTCGAACTGGCGCCGGTAGGCGTGCGCTTTCGCGAGCTGACGGATGCAGAGATCGAAAACTACCTGCGTGCCGAAACCCCCTATGACTGTGCCGGCAGCGCCAAAAGCGAAGGCCTGGGCATCGCCCTGCTGGACACCATAGAGAGCGATGACCCGACTGCGCTGGTCGGCCTACCGCTGATCCGCACAACCCGCCTGCTGCGCGCGGCGGGCCTGTCCCTGCTGGGTGCTGCATGAGCAACATAAGCGCCGCCGGACCGTCCCAAGGCGCGTTGCCGCCGTCAGGGGGCAGCACAGCCCACGCAGTGGAGAGCGCGGGGGTCAACCAACTCGGCAAGCTCTACCTGGTGCCAGCGCCGCTGGACTTCGGTTGCAGCACGCAGACGCCGCTGACCGAGGTGCTGCCTGCTGGCACCCTGGCCATAGCCGCGCAGCTGCAGCACTGGATCTGCGAGAACGCCAAGAGCGCCCGTGCCTATCTCAAGCGCGTGGGTGAACTGCATCCTCTGGCAGCCCCGATCCAGGCAATGGACCTCCAGGAACTGCCACGTGAAGTCCACAAGAAAGGCGACCATGGCGGCACGGGTTTCGACGCCAAACCCCTGCTGGCCCCGGCGCTGGCCGGCCGCGATCTGGGGCTGTTGAGTGAAGCCGGCATGCCGGCCGTGGCAGATCCGGGTTCCTCGGTGGTACGGGCCGCACATGAACTCGGCATCACCGTGGTGCCGCTGGTGGGCCCGGTCTCGCTGCTGCTGGCGCTGGCCGCCAGCGGGCTGTCAGGCCAGAACTTCGCCTTCGTCGGCTACCTGCCGCAGGACGCGGCCGACCGCACCGCACGCATCCGCGAGCTGGAATCCCTGGCACTCAAGAACGGCCAGACCCAGCTCTTCATCGAGACACCCTACCGCAACGCCGCCCTGCAGGAAGCCTTGATCAAGACCCTGCAGCACAACACCCGTCTGGCGGTGGCCAGCGGCTTGACACTGGCCACCGCGCAGCTGCGCAGCAACACCATCAAACACTGGAAGCAGCAGCCGCTGGTGCCGGACAATGACACGCCTGCGGTCTACGCCATCGGGCGCTGAGCACAACGCAGGGCAACTCCGCTTGTTGCCTGAGCATTTCGTCCCCATAATGACCTCGCATGAAGCTGCTTCGACTGCCCCGCTCAAAGGTCAGGCTCGGGGAGCCTTTGCCATGGAATGTCCGTGACGAGAGCACCCGACTCCTGCTGTCACGAGGCCACATCATCGAGAGCGAAGAACAGCTCGATGCCCTGCTGACCCGCGGTGCGTTTGTCGATATCGAGGAAGCCCGTGCGGTCGCTCACCTGGAGGAGATGGCCGAAAAAGAGCGGGCCAACCTTTCCTCTCTGAAACGTCCGGAGAATCTGTTCAGCCTCTGGGACCAGAGCGCCGAAGAGATGCACCAGCTCATGGGCAAGCTGCCGGAAGCGCCCCCCTCGGCGGGTCAGATCACCGACTTTGCCACCCGGCTGATCGCCCTGGTGGACAAGGACGTGGACATGGCCCTGTACCACATGGTCCGGCAGGAATCGGCGCACCTGTATTACTACGGCTACAACCACGCCATCCATGCGTCCGTCCTCTGCCTGCTGATGGCGCGCCGGCTGGAATGGCCGCAAACCAGGATCCTGAGCCTGGTGCACGCCGCCCTCACCATGAACATGCCCATCCTGCAACTGCAGGGTTCCATGGCCGAGCAGGATGAGCCCATGCGCGAGAGCCAGAGAACGCAGATTCATGCCCATCCGGAACTGGCGGTCCAATGGCTGACCGAGGCCGGCGTCACCGATGGCGACTGGTTGACCGCTATTGCCCAGCATCACGAGCATGCAGACGGCACCGGTTATCCGCATGGCCGGACCGACGTCACCGATCTGGCCGTCGCCTTGCGCGTGGCAGACGTTTTCACCTCCAAGATCAGCCCCCGCAAACTGCGGGCTGCACTGCCGATCCAGGAGGCCGCCCGGCAACTGTTCCGCGAAGACCATGGCGGCCCGCTCTCATCGGCCGTGATCAAGGAGTTCGGACTTTACCCGCCAGGTGAGGTCGTGAAGCTGAACAACGGAGAGATCGGTATCGTGATGCGGCGCACGGACAGCGTGAAGTCCCCCATCGTTGCGGCCATCACCGATGACAAGGGCCATCCAACGGTGCACACCTTTCAGCGCGACACATCTCAAGCGCAGTACGCCATCGTCGGCAGCGTGGCCGACAAGACGCTGGTCGCCCGCATGCCACCGGAAAGGATTTACGGCTACAAACAACTCGCCCCCGCATCTCCCCAGGAGGCTGTGAAACAGCCCGACAATCCGTCTTGATGCGGGAGAACGCCGCGCTCAACGCCAAGTCGGTTGCGCCCGCACGGCCTTGACAGAGCCCTCGCCGATGGCCGAACCGAAACGCTTGATCAGGCGTTCAGCCACGTTCGGATGGCGCGTGTAATCGACGATGTCCTCGGCCTGGACCACTTCGCGCGCCACGTAGTCCAGGTTGCCGAGCTGGTCGGCCAGCCCCAGGTCCACGGCCTGCTGGCCGGTCCAAAACAGGCCGCTGAACATGTCAGGGGTTTCTTTCAGGCGCTTGCCGCGACCTTCCTTGACGACACCGATGAACTGCTTGTGAATCTGGTCCAGCATGGCCTGGGCAAAAGCGCGCTGCTTGTCGGTCTGCGGGCTGAAGGGATCGAGAAAACCCTTGTTTTCGCCGGCCGTCATGAGACGGCGCTCCACACCCAGCTTCTCCATGAGGCCCGTGAAGCCGAAACCGTCCATGAGCACGCCGATGCTGCCCACAATGCTGGCCTTGTCGACGTAGATCTTGTCGGCCGAGACAGCGATGTAATAGGCCGCCGAAGCACAGGACTCTTCCACCACGGCATAGACCGGCTTCTTGTGCTTGGCCTTGAGACGACGGATCTCGTCATTGATGATGCCGGCCTGCACGGGGCTGCCCCCGGGCGAGTTGATCAGCAACACCACGGCTTGGGCCCCATGGTCCTCGAAGGCATTGCGAATGGCGGCCACCACTAGGTCGGCGCTGGCCTCGCTGTCCGAAGCGATCTCTCCCTGGATTTCCACCAGGGCTGTATGCCGCGTGCTGGGGGCACTGCTGCCCTGACCCAGGCCAAAGGCCAACCAGACCAGCACAAGCAGGACGGACAGCGTGATCAGGCGGCTGATGATTTTCCAGCGGCGCGCGGCGCGCTGTTCTTCCAGCGCGGCAAAAGCCAGTTTCTCCAGCACAGCACGCTCCCAGCCCGGCACCGCGGCTGCCGCGGGTGTGCCGGACGCTTCTTGCTTGTGGCCGCCGGTTTCGGTGCCGAAGTAGTCACTCATGTCAGAACTCTAGAGGTTTCAGGTTGTAGGCAGTATGCCAGTGCACGACACCATCCTGCTCGGTCAGGGCTATCTTGACCAGCCCCCCGCGGCAGGGTCCGCCGCGGCAGGCACCGGATTCGGGCGAATACAGGGCCCCGTGCGTGGAGCAGATCAGCCAGTGGCCCGTCATGTCGAAAAAATGGTTGGGCTGGTAGTCCAGCTCCATGGCCACATGGGTACAGCGGTTCAGGTAGGCCTGGGCCTGGCCCTGGTAGCGGATGGCAAAGGCGCGGCAGGTCTGGCCCCCGTAGACCACGTCGAAGGGCACGGCCAGCCCGCCGTCGGCCAGATCGGCCGTATTGCACAGGGGGATCAGCGCTTCATCCGCCATGGGGATCATGCGTGGGCCAGCAGCCAATCATGCAGCTCGCGCACCGAGTGCGCCACATGCAGGGGCTGCAGGGCATAGAAGGCTTCTGGCTCGTGGGCGCCATAGCTCACGCCCACGCTGGCGCAGTCAGCGTTGAGCGCCATCTGCAGGTCGTGCGTGGTGTCACCGATCATCAGTGTGCGATCGGCCTCCACGCCGAATTCACGCATCAGCTCCTGCAGCATGCGCGGGTGAGGCTTGCCCGCGGTCTCGTCGGCCGTGCGCGAGCCGTCGAACACCCCCTTGAGCTGCACCGTCTGCAGCACCTCGTCCAGGCCGCGCCGGCTCTTGCCTGTGGCCACCGCCAGCCAGTGGTGACGTTGTTTCAGGTCGGCCAAAAGCTCCAGCACACCACTGAACAGGCTCAGGTCGTTCTGGCGCGCCAGGTAATGAAAACGGTAGCGCTCGCCCAGCAGGGGGTATTTGTCCGCCGGCACGTCAGGCGCCGCGTGGGCCAGGGCCTGCATCAGGCCCATGCCGATGACATAAGCAGCATCCTTGTCGCTGGGCACGGCGCCGCCCACGTCGCGTACCGCGTCCTGGATGCAACGCGTGATGATGGCGGTCGAATCGAACAGTGTGCCGTCCCAATCGAAGGCGATCAGGTCGTACTGTCTAGGGCGAAAACTCATGCAATCGTCAGGTCGGTTCAGAGAAGGCCTGGGCCTGGAACTGCTCCAGTTCCGGCGGCAGCGGGGCCAGCAGCTCGATGCGTTCACCGCTGACCGGATGGTCGAACTGTAAACGCCAGGCGTGGAGGAACATGCGGCGCAGGGGCACACGCCCCTGTGCGGCAGCGGGTTTCTGCAACGCCTTGTTGAGTTCGAAATCGCCGTATTTGTCATCACCGACGATGGGCAGGCCTTCGGAGGCCAGGTGCACGCGGATCTGGTGGGTGCGGCCGGTCTTGATGGTCACCTCCAGCAGGCTGTAACCGGCCGTGGAGGGTGCCACCGGGCCGTCCGAACGGGACCTCACCTTGACCAGGGTCACAGACTTCATGCCTTCCGGGTCGTCACGCGCCACCACCTTCACACGGCGCTCGCCATCGTCCAGCAGGTACTTGTGCAAAGGCTTGTCCAGCACCTTCTTGTTCAGCGGCCACTGGCCCGCCACCAGGGCCAGGTAGGTCTTGCCGGTTTCGCGCTCACGGAACTGGTCCTGCAGGTGTTTGAGGGCGCTGCGCTTCTTGGCCAGCAGCAGGATGCCACTGGTCTCGCGGTCCAACCGGTGCACCAGCTCCAGGAACCTGGCCTGCGGCCGTGCCATGCGCAACTGCTCGATGACGCCGAAGTTCACGCCCGAGCCGCCATGCACGGCCACCCCGGCCGGCTTGTCGATGGCCAGCACAGCCTCGTCCTCAAACAGCACCGGAAACTCCCGCGCTGGCGCCCCTTTGGCCACCAGGCCAGCCATGGCTTCAGCCTTTTCCGTTGCCCGCTCGGACAGGCGCACCGGCGGCACTCGCACCACATCACCCGTCTCCACCCTTGTATCCGCTGAGGCGCGACCTTTGTTAACCCTCACTTCGCCACTGCGGATGATGCGGTAGACATGGGTCTTGGGCACACCTTTGAGTTGGCGCAGCAGGAAGTTGTCCAGGCGCTGGCCAGCCGATTCCTCATCGACTTCCACCTGTTTCACTTCGGGGCTCACGGGGGCCGATTTGCCCTCTATAATGTGTTTCACTAGCGACGCGCTGTAAGTGGTTGATTTGTCTGGAGTTTAGTCCACATGACACCACCGGCCCCGCTGGAAGGTCGATGTCACCGACCGTTTTGCACGCAAACCGCAAGCCAGCTGCTTGCCGTGGCCTGCCAGGCGGAAGGCGCAACCGACGCATTGAAACACTGAACGGAATACCCAGTGCTGTCAGCCATAAGCTGGCAGCCGGATCAAAGCGAAATGTTTGTGTTGATGAGCCTGATACTCATGTGCCTGCAGCGCGTACGCGCGCTGTTCCTTGGCACGGTTCAGCCGTCAGCGCCCGCAGTGCGGGCAGCCTGGGCCACCAAGTTGGTGGTGGCCCCACACTCACCTCCCCTCGCCCCCATCCACGCGCCTATGCCGCGGCTCACCAGCTGAGCCTGCGGTTCTCCGGCAATTCCATCCGTTTCGAAGCGTCAGTTCCGGCATCGTGCGCCCGCACAGGGCATGTGTACTGATGTAAAGGAAAACATCCCATGAAACGGATGCTGATCAACGCCACGCAGGCTGAAGAACGCCGCTTGGCCATCGTCGACGGGCAAAAGCTCCTCGACTACGAAATCGAGGTCGAAGGGCGCGAACAGCGCAAGGGCAACATCTACAAGGCGGTTGTCACCCGCGTCGAACCCTCGCTGGAAGCCTGCTTCGTCGACTACGGTGAAGACCGCCATGGTTTCCTGCCCTTCAAGGAAATCTCCCGCCAGTACTTCCAGCAGGGTGTCTCGGTCAGCCAGGCCCGCATCCAGGACGCCATCAAGGAAGGCCAGGAGCTGCTGGTCCAGGTGGAAAAGGAAGAACGCGGCAACAAGGGCGCGGCCCTGACCACCTTCGTCTCGCTGGCCGGCCGTTATGTCGTGCTCATGCCCAACAACCCGCGTGGTGGTGGCGTCAGCCGTCGCATCGAGGGTGACGACCGCGCCGATCTGAAGGAAGCACTCGACCAGCTTGAGTACCCCAACGGCATGTCCATCATCGCGCGCACAGCCGGCATCGGCCGCGCCGCACCCGAGCTGCAATGGGATCTGAACTACCTGCTCAAGCTGTGGACCGCCATCGACGGCGCTGCCAAGGGCGGCAAGGGCGCCTACCTGATCTACCAGGAATCCAGCCTGGTGATCCGCGCCATCCGTGACTACTTCAACAACGACATCGGTGACATCCTGATCGACACCGACGACGTGTACGACCAGGCCCAGCAGTTCATGGCGCACGTCATGCCCGAGCATGCCGCCCGCGTGAAGCGCTACCGCGACAATGCCCCGCTGTTCAGCCGCTTCCAGATCGAGCACCAGATCGAATCGGCCTACGCCCGCACCGTGACCCTGCCCTCGGGCGGCGCCATCGTGATCGACCACACCGAGGCCCTGGTCTCGGTGGACGTGAACTCTGCACGCGCCATCAAGGGCAGCGACATCGAGGAAACCGCGACCCGCACCAACCTGGAAGCCGCCGACGAAGTGGCACGCCAGATGCGCCTGCGCGACCTGGGCGGCCTGATCGTGATCGACTTCATCGACATGGAAGAGTCGAAGAACCGCCGCGAAGTGGAAAACCGCCTGCGCGATGCGCTGCGCCAGGACCGCGCCCGCGTGCAGTTCGGGACCATCAGCAAATTCGGTCTGATGGAAATGAGCCGCCAGCGCCTGCGCCCGGCCCTCTCCGAAGGCGCTTCCATCCCCTGCCCGCGTTGCGGCGGCTCCGGCCACATCCGCGACACCGAGAGCTCGGCCCTGCAGATCCTGCGCATCATCCAGGAAGAGGCCCAGAAGGACAACACCGCCGCCGTGCACGTCCAGGTGCCGGTGGACGTGGCTTCCTTCCTGCTCAACGAGAAGCGCAACGAGATCACCAAGATCGAGCTCAAGCAGCGCCTGAACGTGCTGATGGTGCCCAACAAGTCGCTGGAAACGCCGAACTACAAGCTCGAACGTCTCAAGCACGACGACCCGCGCCTGGACCACATCGAAGCCAGCTACCAGATGGTCGAAGAGATCGAGGATCCCACCGCCGTCACGCGTCGTTCGCAAGAGCCGACCAACAAGCAGACCCCGGTCATCAAGGGCGTGTTGCCCGATGCGCCGGCCCCGATCGTGGCACCGAAGCCGGTGGCCGAGCCGCAGCCCGCAGCCAAGCCCGTGGCGCGCAAGGCCGAGCAACCGGCCAGCGCAGGCTTCGTCGGCTGGCTCAAGGGCCTGTTCGGTGGCGGCAAGCCGGCTGCCGAGCCGGTCAAGACCCCCGAGAAGAAGGAAGAAAAACGCGAGGGCCGTGGTGGCCGCGACGGCAACCGCAGCGAAGGTCGTGGTGAAGGCCGAGGCCGTGGCGGCCGCGGCGGTCGCGGTGAACGCAGTGACCGTGGCGAACGTCAGGAACGCGGTGACCGCAACGATCAGCGCGGCGGCAACCGTGGCGACCGCCAGGGCCAGCGCGGCGAAGGCGAACAACGTACGCCGCAGACGGCAGAAGTCGGTGGCGAACAGCAGCCGCGCCAAGAGCGCCCCCCGCGCAACGGCGAGCAACGTGGTCGCGGCGAGCGCGGTGACCAACAACGTGGCGATCGCCAGGACCGTGGCAACCGTGGCGACCGCCAGGGCCAGCGCGGCGAAGGCGAACAACGCACGCCGCAGACGGCAGAAGCCGGTGGCGAACAGCAGCCGCGTCAAGAGCGCCCCCCTCGCAATGGCGAACAACGCGGTCGCAACGGCGAGCGCGGCGAACGCCAGGAACGTGGTGAGCGCAACGAGCGCGCCCCGCGCCCCGAGGGCGAACGCCGTCCCGCCGAAGACATCCGCCCACAGGATGGCAACGCCGAACAGCAACTGCCCGTCGAAACCCTGAACGGTGCCGACACCCAGCCCATGAATGAAGCTCGCCCTGAAGGCGAGAGCAATGGCCAGCGCGAGCGCCGCTCGCGTGACCGTTATGGCCGTGACCGCCAGCGCGGTGAACGTGGCGAGCGCCAGGAACGTCCGGCCCAGGAGACCGCAGCCCCTGAGGCAACCGCACCCAGCGAGAGCACACCGGCACCGGTGGCCGAAATTCGCAGCGCACCGGCTCAGGCCAGGACCGCGGCTCCAGCGGCGCCTGCCGCCGCCCCGGCCGCGCGCGCACTGCCACGCGTACAAGGCTATACCCTGCCTCTGTCCGACCTGAACCAGATCGCCAGCACCGCCGGCCTGCAGTGGGTCAACTCCGACGCCGACAAGATCGCCGTCGTGCAGGCCGCCATTGCCGCCGAACCCAAGCCGGTGCACGTGCCGCGCGAGCGTCCGGCCCCGGTGGTGATCGACGAGGGTCCGTTGATCCTGGTCGAAACGCGCAAGGATCTGCGGGACATGAAGCTGCCTTTTGAGCAGGGTTCTGCTCAGGGCTGAGTCACGAGACTCTGACGAAAAAGGCACCTTCGGGTGCCTTTTTCATTTCAAACCCCGAGAAAAGCAAAAGCCCGCATCAAGCGGGCTCAGCGTGAAGCAGCGGCCAGACGGTTCAGAACACGTCCACCGATCCCGTCCGCGCCACCTCCCCAAACAAACCACGCCGCACCAGATCCAGATGACTGCAGACCTTGTTGCGCCCGTTCTTCTGCGCAAAGTCGATGGCCTGCTCGGTACGCTCCAGTGCGGTGCTCGGCGAATCGTCGGCCAGCACGCGGGTGAAGCCCGAACTGACGGTCACGCGGCCAACCTGGGGAAAGCTGAACTTCTCGACATTGGCGCGCATGCGCTCGAAGGCGCCCAGGGCCAGGGCCTCTTCAGGGCAGTGAAACAGCACCGCAAACTGCTCACCACCGAAGCGGTAAAGCCGGTCATGCGTGCGGAAGGTGCTGTTCATGATGCGGGCCACCAGCAACGTGACCTCCTCCATGATCAGGTGGCCGTGCTTGTCGTTGAGCAGATGGAAGTTGTCGATCGCGATGGTGCCCAGCCAGTAGTTGGGCGGCACGCGGTGGCGGCGCTCCTTGCCGGGGGAAGGTTCGCTCAGGGCGTCTTCCAGGATGCCGTCCATCTCCTCGAGCACGGCGCTGTAGAAGGTATCGTCCAGGGACTTGCGGTTGAGCAGGCCGGTCAGCGCATCACGGTCGCTGTAGGCCAGCAGCGTGTACATATTGCGGTAGATGTGGTGCAACTGCTCGATGGTCTGCCGGTCTGCGGGTTCCAGCACACCGGCAGTGTGGACCTCGATCACGCCCTGCTCCGCGTCAGCGCGTGAATCGGCAAACAGCGGCAGGTAGTAGATGCGCGGACCCTCGGGTCCGGCCCAGGCGACTTCGATGACCTGGCGCCCGTTGAGGCTGCGCAGCCTGTCATAGGACTCTTCCAGCTTGGGCAGGCTGTGGAAATCGATACGCAGCGGATCCACCACTTTGCCACCACCGCGCGCATCCAGCGATACGAGGTCCAGCCAGCGTTTCTCGTTGTCTTCGGCGCTGACGCGGGAGATCACCACGCGCTGGATCGGCGCCAGATCGATCAAAGCCTTGGCCAGTGTCAATTCCAGCAGATCACGATCGCGGTGATCGGTCAGCTTGATCAGGTGTTCGGTAAGCGTCCCCATGGTGCGACCCACTATAGCCGGGAAAATCCGAAACGTCACCCCCGCTTTCCCGGGAACCGCCCAGAAAGAAATCAGCCCCGGGCGGCTTGGCGCCAGGCTTCCAGCGCCGCGGCGCCGTCCTCGCGCTGTTCGGCCAGGCGGGCCAGCGCCGCCCAGGCCCGACGGCGCAGGGCCTCATCGGCCAGCTGGGTCAGCGACTGGCGCAGGAGCTGCTGGGCCTTGCCCCACAGACTCAGGTGCATGCAGGCCACGCCGGCCAGGTACTGCAACAGGGCTTCGCGCGGATTGCCCATCTGGGCCGCCTCGATGCGCGCCAGCCAGACCGCGTCGGGCTGGCCCGGGGTCTGGTGAAAACCGCGCTCAAGCACCAGCACCAGACGCAGGCGCAATTCCTGCGGCAACGCAGAGCCCGGGCGCACCAGTTGCTCCCACGCCGGCAACAGCCACTGCTGCACCAGCGCAAAGTCCCCGCCCAGGGCCAGCATGCGTTCACCGGCCTGCAGGGCCACTTCGGGGATGCGGCGCTCGGCCTCGTCCAGCTGGCTCCAGGCCTTCTGCAACTGGGCCGGATCGTGGCAGTTGCGCAGCCATTCGGTAGCCAGCCCGCGCACGATGCTGCGGCTGGCCGATTCCGAGAAAGCCCGATGCTTGCCAAGCAGGCGCGCCGTCTCCAGGGCCAGGCGGGATTGCCCCGCCAGGCGTGTGACCTTCAGGCGCAGGCGCAGCGCCAAGGTACGGCGTGCCACCCCTTGGGGCAGATCGTCCAGGCGCTGCAAGGCGACCTGTACATCGCGGTCGTCAAAGGCCCAGCGTGCCACGCGCAGTTGTACGCCTTCGCGCACCTCCTGCTCATCGCGGCGCTTGCCCCGGGTCAAGCCCAGGGCCTGGCGCACATGTTCGTCACGGCCCGCGCGGTCCTGCAAGGCATGGGCGCACTCGGCGGCCAGCAGATGCGCCAGGGCCATGAGCCGTGCGCTGTGCGGCAGGGCCTGCTCGGCGCGCGACAGGGATTCAGTCTGGGTCACCACATTTTCAGCCGCTTTGCGGGCACGGATGTAGCGCCCTGCGGTCAGATGCGATAGCGCGTCGAGCAGGCCCTGCTGCAGCACGCGTTCCTGGTGCCGGGCACGCCAGCGTCGCGCCTCGCCCGGCAGGGCCAGCAGCAGCGACATGCCGCGCAGGGCAGCGTAAAACAGCAGGAAGGCGGCCAGCAGGAGCAGCAGCACCAGATTGAGGGACAGGTCGACGCGGTACGGCGGCCAGAACAGCGTCACCGTGCCCTGGTTGTTGCCGGCAAACAGGGCCACCGCCGCCGCCATGGCGAAGAGGGCCAGGAACCAGAGCAGATTGCGCATGGGGGTCGCCTGCTGCCTTCAGCGCCCGGCAGCGGCCGTGGCCAGTGCGGTGAGCGTGTCGTCCACCCGGGGCAGTTCGAGTGATTTCATCTGTTCGCGGGTCTGCTGCAAAAGCGCGGCGGCGGCACGCAGACGGCGCGAATTGGTATCGAAATATTTTTCCAGGGCGGCAGCCGCCTTGAGCAGATCAGCCCGGGCCGCCTCGGGCTGACGCGCCAGCAGGCCCAGGCGGGCGTTGAGCAGGAGCAGCTTGAGGTTCTCGCGCACGAAGAAGGACTGCTCGGGTGTGAGCAGCACGGCCTCGGGATGGTCGATGCGGCTCACCCGTACCAGTCCGCGGACCTCGTCCAGCACGGCCTGCAGGCTGCGCTGCCACCAGGCTTGCAGGCCCGCCACAGAACGCGGCGCGGCGGGTGCTTCGGCCAGCACGGCCGGTGCAGGGGCCACCGCCACCGCGTTGGCCACGGGCAACTCGTCCACCAGCCGCACCAGTTCGTCCAGGCGTGCCAGCAGGGTCGGGGTGTCGGTCAGGGGGGTGGCCTTGATGCGTGCCATGTCTCGCGCCAGCGCGCGCTGCACCGGTGCCAGCCGGGCCTGGGGCACCCGCTGCACGCGCTGTTCGGCGGTGCGCAAGGCCGCCAGCAGCGGCTCCACGCTGCCGGTCAGCTGGGCCTGCTGCTGCGCCAGGCGCAGGGCCGATTCGATGTCCACCACCAGGTTCTCGTCGCGCGAGCGCGTCAGGCTCTGCATCAGTTCATCTAGCTGGCTGCGCTGCAGCGCCACTTCACCGAGACGCGCTTCCATCACGGCCTGGCGGGCTGCCAGTTCGCGTTCCTGCTCTTGGGTCTGGCGCACCAGCGTGCGGGCCTCGGCTGCATTGGCCCCGGCATCAGCCGTCTGACGGGCCAACTGGTCCTGCAGGGTCGACAGGCGATCCCACAGCAAGACACTGAGCACAAGCGCCAGCGAAGCAACAGCGCCCAGGATCAGCACCAGGGTCCGTGACAGTGGGGTCGCCGACGCGGCATCGGCCACGGCAGGTGGCGCAGACACCGTCGAGCCTGCAGGCTCCGTGCTGCCGGTGGCTTGGGGCTCCAGGGGCTCGGGTGTGGTCATTGCATTGATTCTATCGAGGCCCGGACATCGGCCAGAGCCGGGCGTGACTCGCACACCACGGCAAAACCGGCGGCGCGCGCTGCCTGGGCGATGCGCGCGTGCGTGGCCACGGCACGGGCGGCACGCCAGTCCTGCTGCGGCAGGCTGGTCTGCAGGTTCGCCACGGCTTCGCTGCTGCTGAACAACCACACCGAGCCGTCGCCGGCGGCGGCCTGTGCCAGCCGCGATTGGGCCGCATCGAGCTGCGGGCGCTGGCGCTGGTAACTGGCGAGAAAATCGACCACACCGCCGGCCGCATGCACCTGGCGCGCGAACCAGTCGCGCCCGGCACCCTGCGGGCCGCTTCCTGCCGCGTCAGCCCCACGCACGATCAGCACCGTCCGCCCGGACCCGATCCGACCCGCCACCAAGGCCCACAAGGCCTCGGAATCGAATTGCGGCGCGTCCGCGGGCGGCGCGGTGATCAGGGACTCGGACACGCCGGCGCGCAACAGCGCCTGGACCGTGCCGGGCCCAGTGGCCCAGGCCTGCGACGGCAGCGGCGCATCGGCCGGACGGCCGGCAAAAAAACCGGCCACCGCATTCGCGCTGACGAACATCACGCCCAGGTAGCGATCGAGTTGCCGCCAGGCCTGATGGACTGCCGCCGCATCAGGTGCCGGGGCAATGGTGATGAGCGGCAGCGCCTGGGCGTCAAGGCCCGCTTGCCGCAGCGCCTGCACCCAGTCCTGCGCCTCACGCTGCGGGCGGGTGACGATGACACGCATGGAGCTAGGCGTGGCCAGAGAGGAGAGAACCACCGGCGCGCAACACGCCATCCTTGAGCCGGGCTGCCACCTGTGTGCCCAGCACCTCGGCGGCGACCAGATCGGCCGCCGGGGCCGATGCGTCGGCACTCACCAGAGCCACATGCCCCTCGGGGTCGCCCCAGGCGGCCTGGATGCTCAGGGTCGCGCCTGTCAGCGTGGCAAAGGCTGCCAGGGGCATGGAACAACTCCCTCCCATGGCGCGACTCACAGCGCGCTCGGCCGCCACACGCAGCCAGGTGCCAGGGTGTGCCAGCGGCGCCAGCGCCTCTTGCACGTCGGCACGGTCGCTGCGGATCTCGATGCCCAGCGCGCCCTGGCCGGCGGCGGGCAGCATCTCGGAAGGCGCGAAGACCGAGCGGATGCGGTTTTCCAGGCCTAGGCGCTTGAGACCGGCTGCGGCCAGCACGATGGCGTCGTACTGGCCTTCGTCCAGCTTGCGCAGGCGCGTGTCTAGGTTGCCGCGCAGCGGCTCGATCTTCAAATCCGGTCGGCTGGCGCGCAGCAGAGCCACACGGCGCAGGCTGGAGGTGCCCACCACCGCGCGCTGGGGCAGCGCGGCGAGGTTGGCGTATTTCGGGGAAACAAAGGCATCGCGCGGGTCTTCGCGCTCCATCACACAGGCGAGGGCAAAGCCCTCGGGCAGATCCATGGGCACGTCCTTGAGCGAATGCACCGCCAGGTCGGCGCGGCCTTCTTCCAGCGCG
Source organism: Hylemonella sp. GW821-FHT10B10 (assembly GCF_059415585.1). Classification (NCBI taxonomy): domain Bacteria; kingdom Pseudomonadati; phylum Pseudomonadota; class Betaproteobacteria; order Burkholderiales; family Comamonadaceae; genus Hylemonella; species Hylemonella sp. GW821-FHT10B10. The sequence goes on from NZ_JBWKNN010000002.1 coordinate 202,289, forward strand.
ACTTCGAGCTCCTTGACGAACAGGCCCTTGCCGCCGACCTTGCTCAGTGAGCGGTCCAGGATCTGGTCACCCTTGGTCGTCATGCCCAGCAGTGTGACACTGTGGCCCCGCTGCTCCAGCAAGGCCTTCACATGCTCGGCCTGCCACAGGGCGAGGCGGCTTTCGCGGGTAGCGATGGTCAGTTTCATTCGGTGAGCACTCGTCGTTCAAAAGCACAGATTCATCAGTCGTGGAGCACGGATTCATCAGTGGGCCGGCGATGCTAGCATGGCATCGCTCCGCCCTCCATTTAACACCACGAGCCTATCGCCATGCCCGCCCCCGCCGCCCGCTCCCGCGACAACGAACGCCCCCTGGTCGAAGACATCCGCCTGCTCGGACGCATCCTCGGCGACGTGATCCGCGAGCAGGCCGGCGCGCCTGCTTATGAGCTGATCGAGCAGATCCGCAAGCTCTCGGTAGCCTTCCGCCGCGACGCGGACCAGGAAGCCGACAAGACCCTCAAGAAGCTGCTCAAGGGCCTGAGCGACGACCAGACGGTCAGCGTGATCCGCGCCTTCACCTACTTCAGCCACCTCGCCAACCTGGCCGAAGACCGCCACCACATCCGCCGCCGTGCCGTACATGAACGCGCTGGCAACGAGCAGGAAGGCAGCATCGACGTGGCGCTTTCGCGCCTGCGCTGGGCCGGCATCAGCCCCAAGATGATCGCCAACACTTTGGCGCACAGCTATCTCTCGCCCGTGCTCACGGCCCACCCCACGGAAGTGCAGCGCAAGAGCATCCTGGACGCCGAACGCGACATCGCGCGTCTGCTAACCCAACGCGACGAGATCAAGACCCGCGCCATCGGCGTGGACCCGCGCAAGGACATGCTCACGCCACGCGAGCTAGCAACCAATGAGGCCCTGCTGCGCGCGCGGGTGCTGCAGCTCTGGCAGACCCGCCTGGTGCGCAGCAGCAAGCTCCAGGTCGAGGACGAGATCGACAACGCACTGAGTTACTACGAACCCACCTTCCTGCGCGAAATCCCGGCCATCTACGCCAATCTGGAGCGCGAACTCAACCAGCCCCATGTGCACAGCTTCCTGCGCATGGGCCACTGGATCGGTGGCGACCGCGATGGCAACCCCAATGTGGGCGCGCGCACCATGGCCATGGCCCTGGGCCGCCAGGCCGAGGTGGCCCTGCGCCACTACTTGACCGAAGTGCATCTGATGGGCGCCGAGCTGTCCGTCTCCGATCTGCTGGCGGGCTGCAGCCCCGAGATGCGCAAGCTGGCCGACAGTTCGCCCGATACCAGCGAACACCGCAAGGACGAACCCTACCGCCGCGCGCTGACCGGCATTTACGCCCGCCTGGCGGCCACGCTGCAGACATTGACCGGCACCGAGGCCGCCCGCCATGCCGTAGCACCGCAGAACCCGTATGCCAGCGCCGCCGCTTTCCTGGCCGACCTGCAGACCATCGAAACCTCGCTGAGCGCCCGCCACGGCGAAGCGCTCACGCAACAGCGCCTGCGCCCCTTGATCCGTGCGGTGGAAGTGTTCGGTTTCCATCTGGCCACGCTGGACCTGCGCCAGAGTTCGGACAAGCACGAGGAAGTCATCGCCGAACTGCTGGCGACGGCGCGCATCGAATCGCAGTACTCGAAGCTCGACGAAATGGCCAAGCGCGCCCTGCTGCTGCGCCTGCTCAACGACGCGCGGCCGCTGCGTGTAGTGGGCGTGGACTACAGCGCGCACACGCAAAACGAACTCGCCGTGTTCGAAACCGCACGCCAGATACGCCAGCGCTACGGCGTTGAGGCCATACGCCACTACATCATCAGCCACACCGAGACGGTCAGCGACCTGCTCGAAGTGCTGTTGCTGCAGAAGGAGGTGGGACTCATGCACGGCGCGCTTGACGAGCCGAACTGCGTGAACGACCTGATTGTCGTGCCCCTGTTCGAGACCATCGAAGACCTGCGCCAGGCCGCGCCCATCATGCGCGACTACTACGCCCTGCCCGGCATCGCCGCCCTGATCCGGCGCAGCGGTGGTGAGCAGGACATCATGCTGGGCTACTCCGACAGCAACAAGGACGGCGGCATCTTCACCAGCAACTGGGAGCTCTACCGCGCCGAGATCGCGCTGGTCGAACTGTTTGACCAGCTGGCCCCCGTGCAGCTGCGCCTTTTCCACGGCCGCGGTGGCACCGTGGGGCGCGGCGGTGGCCCGAGCTACCAGGCCATCCTGGCCCAGCCCCCGGGCACCGTACGCGGCCAGATTCGCCTGACCGAACAGGGCGAAGTGATCGCCTCCAAGTACGCCAACCCCGAGATCGGCCGGCGCAACCTCGAAACCCTGGTCGCCGCCACGCTCGAAGCCACCCTGCTGCAACCCACCAAACCGGCCGCCCCGGCCTATCTGAAAGCCGCTGCCGCGCTGTCGGAAGACAGCATGGCGACCTACCGTGCCCTGGTCTACGAAACCCCGGGTTTTGCCGACTACTTCTTCGGTTCCACGCCCATCCGCGAGATCGCCGAACTCAATATCGGTTCCCGTCCCGCCTCACGCAAGGCCACGCAGAAGATCGAAGACCTGCGCGCCATCCCCTGGGGCTTCAGCTGGGGCCAGTGCCGACTCACGCTGCCGGGCTGGTACGGCTTCGGCACCGCGGTGGAAAGCTTCCTGAACGCTGGTGGAGCCAAGGAACACAAGGAGCGCCTGGCGCTGCTGCAGAAAATGGCCCGCCAGTGGCCCTTCTTCAAGACCCTGCTTTCCAACATGGACATGGTGCTGGCCAAGAGCGACCTGGCCCTGGGCTCACGCTACGCCGAACTGGTGGGGGACGCCAAGCTGCGCAAAAAGGTGTTCACGCAGATCGAGGCCGAGTGGCATCGCACGGTCAGTGCGCTCACGCTGCTGACCGGCGAGAAACAGCGCCTGGCCGGCAACGCCGCCCTGCAACGCTCCATCCGTCACCGTTTCCCCTACATCGACCCCCTGCACCACCTGCAGATCGAGCTGATGCGTCGTTACCGAGCCGGGCAGGCGGATGAACGCGTGCGCCGCGGCATCCACATCTCGATCAATGGGATTGCGGCAGGGCTGCGCAACACGGGTTAGATTGGACCCGCCGGGCTCCACCGACCCGTGGCGGGGCACACCTGGGCCCGCGCGCCGTTCAGCCAGACTTGCTCATCTTCCAGCTGCAAGGCGTTGACAGGGGCTATGTCGAAAATGATCCGGAGTCCTCGTGCGACGTGAGCGTTCTCGATAGGCAGCTCCCAGCTGAGGAAGACCTGGCTGAGATCCTGATCGGGAGGGAAATCGGCCACATCAAAGCCGTTGCTGTTGCGCCTGATGACGGCGTGCGGCTGGCCCGTATCAAAGATCACGGCCGTCCCCCTGACCAGGGGGATGCGAAGACCCGTCACCGGGAAATGCAGGTCCAGGCCCTTGTCCTCGCTCAGGAAGAGATTGCAAAAAGCCGCACCGCCATAACGCTCGCCATCATGGTGGTACTTCGCGCCGCGACAGGCCATCAGGGCGACGTCAGAGGAAGCCAGCACCTCCTGCAAACCGAACGAGCGCGTCCAGTCGGCCATAGCCTGTACGCATTGGCGGTAGTCCGGCCAGCGCATACGCGCTCGTGCCAAGGGCAGAGGCTCAACATCTCCAGGCTCCAGACCTAGGCGCAGCGAAATCTCCCTTTCCCAATCGGCCACCAAACTTGCAGAAGGCGCTGGCACATCGATTTTTCCTGTCAGCACAACATCGCTCACGCTTCGGCTGCGGAGGGCATCCGCACTGCCGTAATAGGAAACAAGGATATTTCGCATGGGATCCACTCTTGCCATCTGTGTGCTGCCGCACATCACTCGCGGGGGACAAAAAGTATATTGGAACGGATTTGGGCGAACCGTCGTTCCATCTCTATCAACCTCATTTCAAACCACCTGAATGTCCGCCAAACTCCAGCCCCAACCCCAGCAAAACCATTTGCTGGCAGCCTTGTCGCCCGAAGTTCAAGGCCGTTTGTTCCCGTACCTGGAGCTGGTACCACTGCCCTTGCGCGCGTTGCTGTATGAATCCAGACGCCCCATGCGTCACGTCTACTTTCCCACCGACTCCATCGTCTCACTGCAGTATGTGATGGAGAACGGAGCGTCAACCGCGATCTCGGTGGTGGGCAACGAAGGTTTGCTGGGCATCACCTTGTTTCTGGGCGGCGAGAGCACGCCGAGCCGGTCGCTGGTACAGAGTGCAGGCTACGCCTATCGACTCCCCAGGCTGCGGGTGAAAGAAGAGTTCAACCGCCACGGCCAGCTGCTGATGCTGATGCTGCGCTACACGCAAGCCCTGATCACGCAAGTCTCCCAGACCGCCGTCTGCAACCGCCACCACTCTATCGACCAGCAGCTCTGCCGCTGGCTACTGCTTTCCATGGATCGCCTGTCTCACAACCACCTGACCATGACACAGGAGTTCATCAGCCACATGCTCGGCGTTCGCCGCGAAGGCGTCACCCAGGCCGCGTCGAAGTTGCAACAGCTTGGCGTGATTTCATACCAGCGCGGATTGATCAAGGTGCTAGACCGGTTGAAACTTGAAGCTCTGAGTTGTGAGTGCTACGCTGTGGTCAAAAAGGAAACCGATTTGCTCTTGGACTACATGCCACAGCGCCAAGTGATCACGAATGCCAACGCCATTCCCGTTGCAGCACTTTGAGCCTGCGCCCGCAAATCGCCTTGCGGCACCTCATTGAGGCCGATACACGCATTTGTCGCCCAGGGCCTGGCGCTCCACGGTCACGGCCGACAGACCGGGTACCTTGGGCTGCAGTTCCTTCCAGATGAAGGCGCAGAGGTTTTCCAGCGTGGGGATGCCCAGGCCGGCCACTTCATCAAGAAAGTGGTGGTCCAGCTTGTCCCGCAATCCTTCGATCTCGCGGCGGATGTAACCCAGGTCCAGCACCATGCCCGACTGGCCCTGCGGCTCACCGCGCACGAAGACCTCGGCGTAATAGGTGTGACCGTGCACGCGCCGGCTGCCCGCCGCCTCGATCTCGCGCCGCAGGGTGTGGGCGGAGTCAAAGAAAAAACGTTGACTGATCTCGTACATCACCGGATTCCGATCATCTTGTGCGACTGGATGCCCAGTCGCCATTGCGGGTGTTTCTGACAGTAAGCAATGGCCCGTTCCGTGTTGGCCACTCGATCTGGCCCGTCCATGGGCTGCAGGAAGAAATGCTGGAAATCCATCCCGACGAAACGCGCCGGGTCAGCCTGGGCCTCGCGCTGCGGATAGACCAGCTTGAGTTCGTGGCCATGCGTAAGCACCACCTCGGCATCGGCCTTGGGGCTGACGCAGATCCAGTCTAGTCCCGGTGGGGCGGGCTGCGTGCCATTGGTCTCCACGGCAATCGTGAAGCCGCGTGCGTGCAGGGCCGTGGTCAGCGCCTCGTCCACTTGCAGCAAGGGCTCACCACCGGTCAGCACGACGTAACGACCCACCCGACCCTTAGGCTCCCAGGCTTTTTCGATAGCCTCGGCCAGTGCGTCGGCCGTGGTGAACTTGCCTCCTCCCGTGCCGTCCGTTCCTACGAAGTCTGTGTCGCAGAACTTGCAGATGGCACCGGCCCGGTCTTCCTCTCGCCCCGTCCAGAGGTTGCAGCCCGCAAAACGGCAGAACACAGCCGCCCGGCCGGACTGCGCGCCCTCGCCTTGCAGGGTGTAGAAGATCTCTTTGACGGAGTAGGTCATAGTATGTGGGAACTGCTGACCTTCGATTTTCGCAGGTTACGGAGACCGAGGTGCTGCCCCTAGAATCCCTGCATGCCTGCCGCTTCTCCGCACCAGCCTCTGGCCGAACGCCTCCGCCCTAAAACCCTGGGCGAAGTCATCGGCCAGCAGCAGCTGCTGGGCGACGGCATGCCCCTGCGCATCGCCTTCGAATCAGGCCAACCGCACAGCTGCATCCTCTGGGGCCCGCCGGGCACGGGCAAGACCACGATTGCGCGGCTCATGGCCGATGCCTTCGGCGCGCAATTCATCAGCATCAGCGCCGTGCTGGGCGGCGTGAAGGACATTCGCGAAGCCGTGGAGATGGCGCAGGTGGCGCTGGGCCAGGGCAAACGCACCATCGTTTTCGTGGACGAGGTGCACCGCTTCAACAAGAGCCAGCAGGACGCCTTTCTGCCGCATGTGGAGTCCGGCCTCTTCACCTTCATCGGCGCGACCACAGAGAACCCGTCCTTCGAGGTCAACTCGGCCTTGCTTTCTCGCGCGGCGGTCTATGTGCTGCAGTCGCTGAGCGAAGACGACCTGAAGCAGATCGTCCAGCGCGCGCTGGACATCCAGGCCGTGCCGCCCATGGACGACGCGGCACGCGACCGGCTGATCGCCTATGCCGACGGCGACGCGCGCCGCCTGCTCAACACCCTCGAAACCCTGGCCGTGGCGGCCACACAGCAGAAGCAGGAACGCATCAGCGACGAATGGCTGCTCAAGGTGCTGGGCGAGCGCATGCGCCGTTACGACAAGGGTGGCGAGCAGTTCTACGACACCATCAGCGCGCTGCACAAATCGGTACGCGGCTCGGACCCCGATGCGTCGCTCTACTGGTTCATGCGGATGCTCGATGGCGGGGCCGACCCGCGTTACATGGCGCGCCGCCTGGTGCGCATGGCTAGTGAAGACATCGGCCTGGCCGATCCGCGCGCCTTGCGATTGGCGCTGGACGCGGCCGAGGTCTACGAGCGCCTGGGCTCACCCGAAGGCGAGCTGGCCCTGGCCGAGTGCGTGGTGTACCTGGCCATCGCGCCCAAGAGCAATGCCGTCTACAAGGCCTACACCGAGGCCAAGGCCTTCATCAAAAAGGACGGCACCCGCCCGGTGCCCATGCACCTGCGCAATGCACCGACCAAGCTCATGAAGGAACTGGACTACGGCAAGGGCTACCGCTATGCACATGACGAGGCCGACGGGTTTGCCGCCGGCGAGCGCTATCTGCCCGAGGGCATGGCCGAGCCGGGTTTCTACCGACCCGTGGAGCGCGGCCTGGAGATCAAAATCGCCGAGAAGATGCGTGCCCTGCGCGCCTTGAACGAAAACCGGCGAGATCACAAGAAATGAAGGGAGCCTGACGCAAGTGGCACAGACCTTGCGACAGGCATAGCATGGACATTTTCCTGCAGCAAATCATCAACGGGCTGGTGCTGGGCAGCATGTACGCGCTGGTGGCCCTCGGTTACACCATGGTGTACGGCATCATCGGCCTGATCAACTTCGCCCATGGCGAAGTGCTCATGGTCGGGGCCCTGGTGAGCTGGACAGTGGTTGGCCTGCTACAGCCCCTGCTGCCGCCCTGGCTGGTGCTGATCATCGCCCTCATCGTGGCCTGTGTGCTGGCCGCCGCACTGAACTACAGCATCGAGAAGGTGGCCTACCGGCCGCTGCGCAACAGCCCGCGCCTGGCCCCGCTGATCACGGCCATCGGCATGTCCATCCTGCTGCAGACGCTGGCGATGATCATCTGGAAGCCAAACTTCAAGTCCTATCCCACGCTCTTGCCCAGCACCCCCATCCAGCTCGGCGGGGCCAGCATCACCCCCACACAGATCATGATCCTGGTCGTCACGGCGCTGACGCTGGCCGCGCTGATGTGGCTGGTGCACGCCACCAAGCTGGGCCGTGCCATGCGGGCCACGGCCGAGAACCCGCGTGTGGCCGCCCTCATGGGTGTGCAGCCGGACCGCGTGATCTCGGCCACCTTCATCATCGGTGCCGTGCTGGCCGCAATCGCCGGCGTGATGTGGGCCAGCAACTATGGCACCGTGCAACACACCATGGGTTTCCTGCCCGGGCTCAAGGCTTTCACGGCGGCGGTCTTCGGCGGCATCGGCAACCTGGCCGGGGCTGTCGTAGGCGGTGTGTTACTCGGGCTCATTGAATCCATAGGCGCGGGTTACATCGGTGACCTGACCGGTGGCGTGCTGGGCAGCCACTACGCCGACATCTTCGCCTTCATCGTGTTGATCGTGGTGCTCACGCTGCGGCCTTCGGGGCTGCTGGGCGAACGCGTGGCGGACAGGGCTTGAGATGAAGCACATCCAGATGAACTCCCGCGATCGCCTGATCGCCATCCTGGTCGCGGCCATCGGCCTGCTGGTGCTGCCGCTGATCCTGCAGGGCTACGGCAATGCCTGGGTACGTATCCTGGACATGGCCCTGCTCTTCGTGCTGCTGGCCCTGGGCCTGAACATCGTGGTGGGCTACGCCGGCCTGCTGGACCTGGGTTTCGTGGCCTTCTTCGCCATTGGCGCCTATATGTTCGGCCTGCTGGCCTCGCCCCACCTGAGCGACCATTTCCCAGCTTTCGCCGCGATGTTCCCCAACGGCCTGCACACGCCGCTGTGGCTGGTCATTCCATTGGGGGCGCTGCTGGCCGGCGCTTTCGGCGTGCTGCTGGGCGCGCCCACGCTGCGTCTGCGCGGCGACTACCTGGCCATCGTGACCCTGGGCTTCGGCGAGATCATCCGCGTCTTTCTGAACAACCTGGACCATCCGGTCAACATCACCAACGGCCCCAAAGGCATAGGGCAGATCGACTCCATCAAGTTCTTCGGTTTCGATCTGGGCAAGAAGCTCAACGTCTTCGGTTTTGACGTGGCACCGGTCACGATGTACTACTACCTCTTCCTGGCACTGGTGGTGGTCAGCGTCGTGATCTGCCACCGCATCGAGTTCTCTCGCATCGGCCGCGCCTGGATGGCCATCCGCGAGGACGAGATCGCCGCCAAGGCCATGGGCATCAACACCCGCAATATGAAGCTGCTGGCCTTCGGCATGGGCGCCACCTTTGGTGGCGTCTCGGGCGCCATGTTCGCAGCCTTCCAGGGCTTCATCTCACCCGAATCCTTCAGCCTCATGGAATCTGTGATGGTGGTGGCCATGGTGGTGCTGGGCGGCATCGGCCACCTGCCGGGCGTGATCCTGGGCGCGGTGCTGCTGGCCTCCCTGCCCGAGGTGCTGCGCTACGTGGCCGGCCCGCTGCAGTCCATGACGGACGGGCGACTGGACGCTTCCATCCTGCGCCAGCTGCTGATCGCCTTGGCCATGATCGTGGTCATGCTGCTGCGCCCGCGCGGTCTCTGGCCCTCGCCCGAGCATGGCAAGGTACGGCGTACCAAAGGGGGACCGGCATGAGCGATGTCCTGCTTCACGTGAGCGGCGTCTCCAAGCGCTTCGGCGGCCTGCAGGCACTCAACGATGTGCACCTGCGCATCCGGCGCGGCCAGGTCTACGGCCTGATCGGTCCCAACGGCGCAGGCAAGACCACCTTCTTCAACGTCATCACCGGCCTGTACACACCCGACAGCGGCAAGTTCGAGCTGGCCGGCCTGGCCTACAGGCCGACCGCCGTGCACGAGGTGGCGCGCGCCGGCATCGCACGTACTTTCCAGAACATTCGCCTCTTCGCCGACATGACGGCGCTGGAGAACGTGATGGTGGGGCGGCACACCCGTTCGGGCTCAGGTCTGCTGGGCGCCATCTTCCGCACCCGCGGCTTCGAGCGCGAAGAAGCGGCCATCACCCGGCGCGCCAACGAGCTGCTGGACTACGTGGGCATCGGCCATCTGGGCGACTACAAGGCACGCACCCTGAGCTACGGCGACCAACGCCGCCTGGAGATCGCACGCGCCCTGGCCACCGAGCCGCAGCTGCTGGCCCTGGACGAACCTGCTGCCGGCATGAACGCCACCGAGAAAGTGGAATTGCGCGCGCTGATCGAGCGCATACGCCAGGACGGCGTCAGCGTGCTGCTGATCGAGCACGACGTCAAGCTGGTCATGGGCCTGTGTGACCGCGTCACCGTGCTGGATTACGGCCGCCAGATCGCCGAAGGCACGCCAGCCGAGGTGCAGAAAAGCGAGCAGGTCATTGAAGCCTATCTGGGCCACGGCGGCGCCAAGACCGCTGCGGAGGCCACCGCATCATGAGCGAAGACAAAGAAGTGCTGCTGCAGGTCCATGGCCTGAAGGTGGCCTACGGCGGCATCCAGGCCGTCAAGGGCGTGGACTTCGAGGTCAAACGCGGAGAACTGGTTTGCCTGATTGGGTCCAACGGTGCCGGCAAGACCAGCACCATGAAAGCCGTGACCGGCACCCTGCCCTGCCTCGGCCAGCTGCACTACATGGGCAAGGCTTTGCGTGGTCAGGGGCCCTGGGACCTCGTGCGTCAGGGCTTGGCCATGGTGCCCGAAGGCCGTGGCGTGTTCACCCGCATGAGCATCGCCGAGAACCTGCTGATGGGCGCCTACACGCGCGATGACAAGGATGGCATTGCCATCGACCTGGAGCGCATGTACACCCTGTTCCCGCGCCTGAAGGAGCGTCACACGCAACTGGCCGGTACGCTCAGCGGTGGCGAGCAGCAGATGCTGGCCATGGGCCGCGCGCTGATGAGCCGACCCCAGCTGCTGCTGCTGGACGAACCCTCCATGGGCCTGAGCCCCATCATGGTCGACAAGATCTTCGAAGTCGTGCACGAGGTGTCCAGCCAGGGCATGACCGTGCTGCTGGTGGAGCAGAACGCCAGCCGCGCGCTGGCCCTGGCCGACCGGGGCTACGTCATGGAGTCTGGGCTCATCACACTCTCCGGCCCGGCACAGGAACTGCTGCACGACCCGGCGGTGCGCGCTGCCTACCTGGGGGAAAGCTGATGCACATCGACAGCCTGGACCATCTGGTCCTGACGGTGGTGGACATCGACGCCAGCTGCACCTTCTACCAGCGTGTCCTGGGCATGGAAGTCGTCACTTTCGGCGCTGGCCGCAAAGCCTTGGCCTTTGGGGCGCAAAAGATCAATCTGCACCAGAGCGGTCGCGAGTTCGAGCCCAAGGCCCACAAGCCCACACCAGGATCGGCCGACCTGTGTTTCCTCACCACCGTACCGCTGGCCCGGGTCCAGGCTCACCTGGCGGCCCAAGGCGTCACGGCGAGCGAAGGACCGGTACAGCGCACTGGCGCGCAGGGCCCCATCCTCTCGGTCTATTTCCGTGACCCGGACCTCAACCTCATCGAGGTCTCGAACCGGCTCTGACGCTCCCGTGCGGGCAGTCTTACTGCCCCTTGCCCGCAGCGATATCGCTGATCAGGCGAGTGGCCAGGTACAAACGCGGCTCGATCGAATCGACCAGGATGTACTCGGAATTGTTGCTGTGGGCCCCGAAACCCTGCAGCCCCATGCGCTCGATCACCGGTGCCTTGGTCTGCAAGGCAGCGAAGGCCGCATCGGTGCCCCCGCCTTCGGGCTGATCGTCCACCACCAGCGACTTGCCGATCTCGCGGTAGATGGTCTGCGCATGGGCTGCCAGCGTGCGCGAAGCCGCCGTGGCTTCCAGCGGAGGGCGCCGGTTTTCGAAGGTCACGCTCACTTCGGAGGCCGGCAGCAGCTTGTTCTGGATGCGCGCACGCACGGTTTTCTCGACCTCCTGCAGATCGCTGACACGCAGCAGGCGGATGTCGGCCCAGGCCTGGGCGGTCGGCGGGATCATGTTGCGCACCACGCCAGCACGGGACACCGTCCAGTTCACCTTGAGGCCGCGGTCCGGCACGGACAAATCACGCAACTGCAGGAGTTGATGCGACAGCTCGTAGAGCGAATTGACACCCAGCTCGGGGGCACTGCCGGCATGCGAAGCACGGCCGCGCACGTTGAGCGCGGCCAGGGCGATGCCGCTGGTGGCCAGGGACAGCTTGTCGGATTCCACACGCGAAGACTCGAAGGACAGCACGGCGTCGTGCGCGGCGCCGAGTGCCGTCATGTGTTTGCGCGAGGCGGGTGAGCTCAGTTCCTCGTCGCCGTTGATCAGCACGGTCAGGGTGCCGTAGTCGCGCATCTTGAGCGCCTGCAGCATGGCCACGGTGTGCAGGATGGTGGCCACACCCTGCTTGTCGTCGGCAATGCCCAAACCGTAGGCACGGTTGCCGTCCACGCGATACGGTTGTTGCACCAACATGCCGGCCGGGTAGACGGTGTCCATGTGCGCGATCAGCAGGATGCGCTTGCTGCCCGTGCCGCGGAAGGTGGCTTGCACCATGCGACCGATCCCCGACGGGTTTTCCGGCGTGTCTTCCATGCGGTAGACATCCTCCGCGCGCGGCTCGATCAGCTGCACCTCGCCGCCCAGGGCCTTGAGGCGATCGGCGATGAGCACCGAAAGCTTGTCCAGGCCCGCGCGGTTGGTGCTGCCGGATTCGATGTCCACGATGCTTTTCAGCGTCTCCAGCAGTTTCGGCTTTTCGGTGGCCGCCAGCTGGCGCACCGGGTCCACCGCCTGCGCGTAGGCCGTGGAGACGAGCAAGGCGCCGATCAGGCCCGCGGTTTTCAGGCCCTGAAGGATCGCAGATGAAAGCGTTTGTGTTGGCATGGTGTGAAGTCGGGTATGGGAAATAAGAAGATGTCTGCCTGCTGCTTTGCCTGCGTCAATCTACCATGGCACCGGAGGCCTTGACCACCTGCTCGTACTTGGCCAGTTCCGCCTTCATGAAGGCGCCAAACTCCTCGGACGTCGTGGGCACGGGCTCAGCCATCAGGGCGGCAAAACGGGTCTGCGTCTCGGGCGCCTTGAGCGCGGCGACGAAGGCCTCGTTCAAACGCACCAGCACCTCCCTGGGTGTGCCTGTCGGCGCGACCAGCCCCCACCAGGTGTCCACGGCAAAGCCTTTGAGCGACTCGGCTACGGCGGGCACCTGCGGCAGCGCAGGCGAGCGTTTGAGCGTGGTGACGGCCAGGGCCCTGAGCTTGCCGGCACGGATATTGGCGGAGGCCGTGGCCAGGTTATCGAAGTTGAAATCGACCTGCCCACTGAGCAGGGCCAGCTGTGCCGGGTTGCCACCGTTGTACGGGATATGCACGGCGTAGATGCCGGCCTGGGCCTTGAACAATTCACCGGCGAGGTGGCCCGCGCTGCCGTTGCCGCCGCTGCCGTAGTTGAGCTTGCCCGGATTGGCTTTGGCATAGGCAATCAGGTCCTGCAGCGTGTTGATGTGCAAACGCAACGCGGTCTCGGCATTCATGACCAGCACATTGGGCACCCGCAGCATCTGGGTGATGGGCGTGAAATCGGCGTCGGCCCGGTAGGGCATCTTGCGGTAGAGCCAGGGATTGACGGCGTGCGTGGCCGTGGCGGCGATGCCGATGGTCAGGCCGTCGGGCGCGGCCTTGGCCACAGCATCGGCGCCGATATTGCCGCCGGCACCGGCGCGGTTCTCGATGATGACCGTGCCCAGCGTGTCCTTGACCCGTTCAGCCAGCGCACGCGCCGTGATGTCGATGGGACCTCCGGCCGCATAGGGCACGATGAGACGGATGGGCTTGGTCTGGGACAGGGCCGGGACGCTGGCCAGGGCAAACACGGCCAGGACGACGAGGGGGAGGCATAGGCGTTTCATGCCCGACATTGTGCAGAATCCCGTCACATCCCTTTACAAGACTTTGCAGAGGCTTGTCGGCTACCGGGCTGGCGTAGCGCGTTGCAGGTCCATGGAAGTCCTTTCCATGCTTCAACACCGAAGGAGATTCGCATGAAAACCAAGCTGTTGTTCAGTATCCTCGCACTGGCCGCCCTGGGCGCCCAGGCCCAATCCGCCAATATGGGCACCGCCCCCAGCCCTACGGCCACGCCGCGCGTCGACCAACGCGAAGCCAACCAGGAACGTCGCATCGAGCAGGGCGAAAAATCAGGCCAGCTCACGCCCCGTGAAGCCAATCGCCTGGAGAATCAGCAGGGCCGCATCGAACGTGCCGAAGACAAGGCCAAGGCCGACGGCAAGGTCACCGCCAAAGAGCGCGCCCACCTGGGCAATATGCAGGACCGAGCCAGCCGCGACATTGCCCGTGAAAAGCACGACCGCCAGCGCGACCTGAACCACGACGGCCGCAAGGATCGCCCGGCCCAGCATGCCGAACGCGGTGAGCGCGGTGAACACAACCGCCGTCGCTGATCCAGCGTTCGCCGGATTCCGCAAAAAGGGCTGACCGTCAGACGACTGTCAGCCCTTTTGCGTTGCGCCAGGCGCGAAAGCTCGCAGCGAGTGGCTACGCCGCCAGCACGACGGCACCATGCTTGTCTGCCTCGCTCGTGAAGGCGTCGGCGTAGAACTCCTCCTCGGGCAGGCCGGCCCGCACATAGTCCTGCCGCGCTGAATCGACCACGATAGGCGCACCACAGGCGTAGACCTGGTGGCCCGACAGGTCGGGGATGTCCTGCAGCACAGCCCGGTGCACGAAGCCGGTCCGGCCAACCCAATGGTCTTCGGGCAGGGCATCGGACACCACAGGCACATACTTCAGGTTCGGCATCTCCTGCATCTTCTGCAACATCCAGTCGTGCAGATAGAGATCCGCCGGGCGGCGGCCACCCCAGTACAGCGTGGCCGAGCGTGTGATGCCCTTGTGCTGCATCTGCTCGATCAGCGCCTTGAGGGGTGCGAAGCCCGTGCCCGACGCCAGCAGCACCATAGGCTTGTCGCTGTCCTCGCGCAGATAGAAGCTGCCGTAAGGACCTTCGATGCGCAGGATTTCTTTTTCCTTCATGACACCGAAAACGTGGTCGGTGAACTTGCCGCCCGGCATGTGGCGGATGTGCAGCTCCATGGTGGCCCCCACGGGCGGGGTGGCCGCAGGCTGGCCGGCTCGGCTGTGCGGCGCATTGGCCATGGAGTAGCTGCGGCGCGTGCCATCGCGCAAGAGGAACTCGACGTACTGGCCGGCATGGAACTGGAAGCTGTCATTGGCCGGCAGCTGCAACACCAGACGCATCACGTCAGGCGAGAGCTTTTCCATCTGGTTCACACGCACCGGCATCTTGCGGATGGGGAAAGCTCCGGCCTCGGTCACCTGGCGCGATTCCAGCACCACATCACTCTGCGGCAGGCCGCAGCAGGTCAGCACATAACCGGCGGCCTCCTCGGCCTCGCTCAGGGCCTTGCTCTGATGCGGGCCGTGCACCACGGTGCCGGAAATCTTCTTGCATTTGCAGGAACCGCAGGCGCCGTCCTTGCAACCGTAGGGCAGGCCGATGCCAGAGCGGATACCGGCGGCCAGGATGGCTTCACCCGCCAAAACCTCAAAGCTACGGCCGCTGGGCTGCACCGTGACCTGATGGGAAGACATCTTTTCGTTATCCTTGAACAGTTTTGATCGCACAAAGGCGTAATTTTGCCAGTGTTGAATTCCCCTCTGGGCGCCCTGCCCATGCGCTTCCGGCGCCAGCGCCTGCTCATCGTGGGCTGCGGCGACGTGGGCCTGCGCACTGCCGCGGCCTTGCCCTCCCGTGTACGGGTGCTGGCACTCACGTCCACGCCGGCCCGCCATGCCGAACTGCGAGCGCGCGGCATCACCCCTCTGTCCGGGAATCTGGACCGGGGCAGCACGCTGCACCGCCTGGCTGGCCTGGCCACCCATGTGCTGCACCTGGCGCCGCCCCCGGCAGAAGGACAGGACGATCCACGCACCCGTGCCCTGCTGCGCGCCCTGCGGCTGCGCTCGCCGCCAACCGCCCTGATCTATGGCTCTACCAGTGGGGTGTACGGCAACTGCGGCGGCGAATGGGTGGCGGAAACCCATGCCCTGCAGGCCGGCACGACACGCGCTCGGCGCCGCGTGGCTGCCGAACAGCACACACGCTTCTACGGTCGCAGCGCAGGCGTGCGTACCAGCATCCTGCGCATCCCCGGCATCTACGCCCCGGACCGCGCTGGCGGCACGCCGCGCGAACGGCTGCTCAAGGGCACCCCGGTGCTGCGGGCGGAGGATGACGTCTACACCAACCACATCCACGCCAACGACCTGGCGCGCGCCTGCCTGGCGGCCTTGTGGCGCGGCGCAGCACAGCGCGTGTACCACGCCAGCGACGACAGCGACCTGAAAATGGGCGACTATTTCGATCTCGCCGCCGGACTCTACGGCCTGCCACGCCCTCCGCGCATCACCCGTCTGCAGGCCGCACAGGAGCTTCCCCCCACGCTGCTGAGCTTCATGAGCGAGTCGCGCCGGCTAAAAAACACGCGTCTGAAACGTGAATTGCGTCTCACATTGCGTTACCCCACGGTGGCGACCGGCTTGCGAGCGACCTGAGATCGCCCGGATAATCCCCGCATGTCCCCTCTACGGCACACCCTGGCGACGCGACGCGGCACGCCTGGCTTCACCCTGATCGAACTGGTCATGGTGCTGATCGTGCTGGGCATCTTGGCGGTTTTCGTGCTGCCACGCATCGAGCTGACCCGGGGCTTTGACGAGGTGGGCTACCGCGATGCCGTGCGCGCCACGCTGGAATTTGCACGCAAGACGGCCGTGGCAGAGCGGCGCAATGTGAGTGTGGCCCTCGCCACCAGCAACCTGACTCTGACGATAGAAAACGTCGGCCCCGAGAGTTCCACCGGCACCTTCCCGCGCGCGCTTGCCTTGCCAACACCCGATCGACGCTGCCCGGTACCCATCCCTGTCAACCAGCTGTGTGCTCCGCCCAATATCACGCTCACAAGCGCGACAGGCACCCTGATCTTCACGCCCCTTGGCCGCCCTTCGGCTGCGGCCAGCTACACCGTCTCAGGCACCCCGCCCTGGACCATCACTGTGGAGGCGGAGACTGGCCATGTGCACTGAACCGCGTCAGCTCCGGCATCGGTCGCGCCAGCGCGGCCTGACCTTCATCGAGCTGATCTTTTTCATCATCATCGTGACAGTCGGCCTGGCCGGTATCCTGCTGGTGCTGAACCAGACCAGCAGCCGCAGCGCCGACCCCATGGTGCGCAAGCAGATGCTGGCCATCGCCGAGAGCGTCATGGAAGAAGTACGACTCCAGAGTCACGGCTGGTGCGACCCCGATGACGCCAATGTCGCCACGGCCACCAGCGCGGCCGGCTGTGCGGGAGGCACTCTTCCTACCGAGGCTCGTGGCAGCACGACCGCTCCCTGGGACCAGGTGACGGACTACAACGGCGCAAACATCACCGCCAGCCTGGCCAACACGGCATTTCCACTCGGCTACAACGCCACGGTCGTGATAACGCCAGAGGCACTAGGTCCGGCGGGCAGCGTTGTCCCCGCCGGTGAAGCGCTACGCATCCTTGTCACCGTCACCTTCGGCACCGAAAACGTGGTTCTTGAAGGCTACCGCACGCGCTACGCGCCAAATGCCCTGCCATGAAACGCAAGCACATACCCACACCGCGGCGGCGCATGACCGGCTTCACGCTGGTGGAAGCGATCATGGTGATCGTCATCACGGGTATCCTGGCCGCCATCGTGGCCGTTTTCATCCGCGCGCCGGTGGAAGGCTATCTCGACTCGGTGCGCCGCGCCGAACTCACCGACACAGCCGATGTGGCCCTGCGCCGTTTGACGCGCGACGTGCGCCTGGCCCTGCCCAACAGCCTGCGTGTCAGCGCGCCCGCAACCAATGGCACGGACTCTTTCTTCATAGAGTTCATCATGACCAGCGCCGGCGGCCGCTACCGTGATCCGACCGATGGTTCCACGGCTGGCGACTTCCTGAGCTTCACGAACGGGGCCGACCTGAGCTTCGATGTGCATGGTCTCATGCCGGCCATGGCCGCGGGCGATTTCATCGTGGTCTACAACCTCGGCCCAGGTAACGCGCCGGCCGACGCCTATGCACCAGCCAATGTCTCGAACGACTGCACCACGCCCTGCAACCGCGCCCGCATCACTGGCGTGGCTGGCAATGTCGTCACATTGGCCACCAACCCGTTTGCCGGCCAGGCACCCCCGTTGCCTTCACCGAGTGGACGCTTCCAGGTGGTACCGGCAACCACACGTGCTGTGACCTACAGCTGCTCGGCGGCAACGGCGGGCAACCTCACACGCTACTGGAACTACGGTTTCATCAACGCACAACCCACTCCGCCTGCTGGCGGCAGCCAGGCCCCGCTCGCCGCAGGCGGCGTCACCTGCGACGTATCCTATGTCCCCAACATCGGCGGGCGCAACGGTCTGCTGGAAGTGCGGCTCACCTTGACCTCAGGCGCCAACGCCGAGACCGTGACCCTGCAGCACCAGATCCGCGTGGACAACTCGCCATGATGCGCACCCGCTTTCCCCGGCTCCAGCGCGGCTTCACCGCCATCTCGGCCATCTTCATCCTCGTGGTGCTGACAGCGCTGGGCGCCTTCATCCTGAGTGTCTCCACCGGCCAGCAGATCGGCTCGGGCCTAGACGTGCAGGGCGTGCGTGTCTACGAGGCCGCGCGCAGCGGTGTGGAATGGGGCCTATACCAGCAGCTGCGCAACGGCAGCTGCGCCGCCACTACCAGCTTCGTCCCCACCGCGCCCACGCTTTCGGCCTATACCATCACCGTGGCCTGCACGGCCACGGCTGGCACCAATGGCGGCCCCACCACCTACCAGGTGCAATCGTGGGCCTGCAACCAGCCTACGGCTGGTGCCTGCCCCAACAACAGCCCCGGCGACCGTTATATCGAGCGGCGTCTGGATGTGACTTTCTGATGCGGATACCAACATGAAAACCCGCTTGCATCACCTGCTGATCTGTCTGGCCATGTGCATGGCAGGGGTGGCCCAGGCCGCTATCACGATCAATACTGGCGCCGCCTCGACCTTTCTAAGCAGCAATTCCGTCACCGGCGGCAGCAGTGTCAACGTCACCTTGAGCGTGACGACTTCGGGCAGTGGAACAGCAAACGACTGGAGTTCTTTCTCGTGGCAATTCAGCGGCGGCACAGTCACTTGCAACACTACTCCCAACTTCAATGGCAGCGGCACCAACAGCGGCGCCTATGGCATCACGGCACCGACAGCACCCGGGGTCTATAACCTCACCCTGATAGCCTACAACTCAAATGACTGCACGGGCGCGGCCGCCACTTTCAACGCTTACACCATGAATAACGCGCTCACGGTCTACCCGACCGTGAACAGCATTGCCATCGCGGCTGCCAGCCCTACAGCCGCTGCCAGCGTCACCTGGACGGTGACTTTCTCCGCCAGCGTCACCGGCGTAGACACCTCGGACTTCAGTCTGACCCAGTCCGGCGGGGTCACTGGCGCGGCCATCACAGGCACCAGCAGTTGCAGCGGCACCACCTGTACCGTGACCGCCAGCACGGGCAGCGGCTCTGGCACCCTGAGCCTGAATCTGGTCGACAACGACAGCATCGTGAGCAATAGCGTTGCGCTGGGTGGCACCGGTAACGGCAATGGCAGCCTGACCGGAGGCGTCGGCGCAACCTACACCATAGACCGCACCCCCCCCACGGTCAGCTCCATCGCTCTGGGCAGCGCAAACCCCACAGGGGCCACCAGTGTCACCTGGACCGTCACCTTCAGCAAAGCTGTCACTGGCGTAGGCACGGCGGACTTTGCTTTGGTCGCCACCAACGGCGTGACGGGCGCCAGCCTCACCACTGTGACGGGCAGTGGCACGACCTGGACCGTGACGGCCAACACAGGCAGCGGCAACGGCAACCTGGGGTTGAATCTGGTCGACGACGACTCCATCCAGGATGCACTGCTTAACCGCCTGGGCGGCACCGGCACGGGCAACGGCAACTTCACCGGCGCGGTCTACGACATCGACCGCACGGCCCCGACGGTCAGCTCCATCGCCGCTGCCAGCCCCAACCCGACGGCGGGCGCGGCCAGCGTGTCATGGACTGTCATCTTCAGCGAAAGCGTCACAGCCGTGGACGCAGCCGACTTCGCCCTGGTGCAGACCGGCGTGAGCAGCGCTGCCATCACCAGTGTCACGGGCAGCGGCACGACCTGGACGGTCACGGCCAGCACTGGCGTGGGCCTGGGTACCCTGGGCCTGAACCTGGTGGACAACGACACCATCCTCGATGCTGCGAGCAACCGCCTGGGCGGCACGGGCACCGGCAACGGCAACTTCACCGGCGAGGTCTACAACGTCACCGATGCCCCTTGCAACCCGCCGACCAACATCCCCAGCGGCGTCAACGTGACCTGCGTCTGCGACAACTTCAACCGCACCAGCCTGGACCCCTCAACCATCTTTGGCCAGAACTGGATCACCTCCATCAGCGACAGCACCGGCATCCAGCCCAGCATTGCCAACAGTAATGTGCTGCGCCTGACCAACAACACTGGCAACAATGCCAAGGCAGCCACCGTGCCAGCCGCTTTCCCGGCCGCCGGCAACTACATCTCTGTCGAATTCCTGCACTATGCCTACAACGGCAGCGGCGCCGACGGCATTGCCGTCACGCTGTCGGACTACACCGTGCCGGCCGTTCCTGGCGCTTATGGCGGATCACTCGGTTATGCGCAGCAGACCGCCATCAACGGGTTCGCCGGCGGCTGGATCGGCGTGGCGCTGGACGAATACGGCAACTACCAGAACCCGACCGAGGGGCGCGTGGGCGGCCCGGGCTTTTATGTCGATTCAGTTGGCATAAGGGGCTCAGGCACCGGCACCACGGGCTATCGCTGGCTGCAGGGCACGGCCGCCAACCTGTCACCCGCCATCGACAACGCCGGCTCCACCACACGCTCGCCCGGACACCGCTACCAGATCGTGGTGGACGCGCGCAATGCCGGTGCCACCACCCCGCAGACCTTCGTGGTCGTGAACCGGGACACCACGGGCGTAGGCAACAGCTACACGGCCCTGATCCCTTCCTTTGACGCCTTTGCCCGTGCCGTCACGCTGGGCTTCACACAGGCCGCGGTGCCCGCCAACTGGCAGATCTCCTTCACCGGCTCTACGGGCGGTTCGACCAACATCCACGAGATCGACAGCCTGCGCATTTGTGCAAGCGCTCTCGTGCCGCCCAGCGGTGGCGTAGCTTCGGGTTTTGCGGTCATCGACGAGGCCTATGGCACACCCGCCATCGCAGTACAAAACTACCTGACCGGCCGCATCTACACCAAGCTGGCCGGCATCCCCTTCAAGCTGAACGTGGCCGCCATCAGCAACAACCAGATCCAGACCGGGTACGTTCTCTCAGGTACCAAGAATGTCAACGTCAAGCTGGTGGACAACAGTGACGGCGCCTGCGTGCTCAACAGCTCGCAAGCCAACTACTGCAGCGCGACTTGCCAGAGTAAAAGCGCCGTAACTGGCGGTACGCAAACCCTGAGCTTCGCAGCGTCGAACGCGGGGCAGAAGCAGAGCGCCGACTTCACCATCAACAACGCCTGGAGCAACCTGGTGGCATTGGTCAGCGACGGGACCACCATCAACGCCAACGGCACCTGGGCCTGCTCCACCGACGCTTTCTCGGTGCGTCCGCTCAATTTCAACAGCCTCACGACCACCGCCAGCAACAGCACGTACACGGGCACGCCCGTCTTCCGTGCCGGGACCGACACTTTCACCATGACGGTCGGCACGGCCACGTCCGGTTATGCCGGGGCAGCCGCCGTGCCCACCATCAACAACACCACGGATTCCGCCTTTACCCCCCCCCGGGGCGTGGCCATGAGGACCGATACCACCAGCTGGACTCTGGGCACGGTCAGCCCCGGCAGCTTCCCGGTGGCCAGCGCGTCAAGCTCCACGGGCACCTTCACCTACAGCGAGGTGGGGCACTTCCAGTTCCTCGGCTACAACCCGGCCAGCGACACCACTTCAGCGCGGGGGGTGTACGACAGCACCTGGACTGCGGTAGACCAGACCTCTGACTGCATCGCCAACAGCTACGCCAATACACGCGACACCAGCGGCACTTTCCTCACCAACACCAATTACGGGAAATTCGGTTGCAACTTTGGCATCACGGCCACCACCGCCTTGTTCGGCCGTTTCATCCCGGACCATTTCACCCTGGTCTCGGGCAGCGTCACACCCTCCTGTACCGGGACCACGCGCAACTTCACCTATATGGGCCAGGCACGCCTGGGTGTGGCCTACCAGCTCGAGGCACGCAACGGTTCCGATGCCAAGACCGTGAACTACGCAGCGGCCCTGTATGGGGCGGGTGTGTTGCCGACACCGGCCCTGGTGGCCGAAGACCAGACCGCGGCCAACCAGAGTTGCGATCTGGTCAGCCGCCTCAGCGGCGCGCCCAGCGCCACTTGGGTGGCCGGGGTCTACACGGCCTCGACAGCCACCGCCAGCTTCAGCCGCCCGGGCACGGCCGCACCGGGCGCACTGGATGCCAGCACGCCGACGCAATGCACCAGCACACGCGCGAACGCCGGTAACCCCTTCTGGAGCCTGGACCTGGGCGTGCAGGTCACCGACGGCACAGCCGTCATGGCTGCAGCCGATATGAACGCCGGCAGCACGGGTACCTGCAGCGGCGCAGCCTGCAACGCGAAAAAACTGGGTAGCACGGGCATGGTGCTGGGGCGGCTCAATCTGCTCAATGCCTATGGTTCCGACGCGCTGCCCTTGCTGGTGCCTGTGCGCGCCGAATACTGGAACGGGACAACTTGGCAGCTCAACACCGATGACAAGTGCACGACGCTGGGCGCCACAACCCTGGCCGTGGGTAATGTCACCCCGGCCAGCGGCTCCAGCCTGAACGTCACCAGCGCCAGCTTGGCGTTGAGTCCTGCCGCCACGATGACAGGCGGCGTCACCAACTTTCGCATTACGCCAGTTGTCAAGGGCGCTGGCAGTTTGGACCTGGTGCTCAACCTCGGCGCGGGCGTAGCCAACAGCAACTGGTGCGGCAACTGGACCACGGGCCCGGCGGCGGGCACCGGCACCGCCCCCAGCCCCGACCTGAGTTTCCTGCTGGCCAACTGGTGCGGCAGCAGTGCCGACCGCGCCCCCGCCGCCCGTATCCGTTTCGGCAGTCCCAAGGCTCCGTACATCTACCTGCGCGAACGCTACTGAGCAGGCGCACATACGCCAGCCATGCACACGCCGCTGGCTTGAGAAACATCAGATCGGGGAGCAAGGTGCCCGGGGCCGGAATCGAACCCGGGCATGAAGTGCGCTTCAACAATACCGCCTTGGGCGGGCCGGTTCGCGAGTGCAAACCGACCAATTATTCAAGGAGGTGGTGCCCGGGGCCGGAATCGAACCGGCACGCCTTGCGGCGGGGGATTTTGAGTCCCCTGCGTCTACCAATTTCACCACCCGGGCAAGAGGGAGAGAAGGCCGAAATTATGGCACAGTGGCGGTCATGAACTACCCGACCATTGAAGACGCCATCGGCAAGACGCCGCTGGTGGCCCTGCAGCGCATCGGCGCCGCCGAAAACACCGAACGCGGCAACGTCATCCTCGGCAAGCTCGAAGGCAACAACCCGGCCGGTTCGGTCAAGGACCGCCCCGCCCTGTCCATGATCAAACGCGCAGAAGAGCGCGGCGAGATCAAGCCCGGCGACACGCTGATCGAAGCCACCTCGGGCAACACCGGCATTG
The DNA here is from genome assembly GCF_059415585.1 of Hylemonella sp. GW821-FHT10B10. NCBI lineage: Bacteria > Pseudomonadati > Pseudomonadota > Betaproteobacteria > Burkholderiales > Comamonadaceae > Hylemonella > Hylemonella sp. GW821-FHT10B10. Next base: position 225,665 of record NZ_JBWKNN010000002.1, read on the forward strand.
CCCTGGCCATGGCCGCGGCCATCAAGGGCTACCGTATGGTGCTGATCATGCCGGAGGACCTGTCCATCGAACGGGCGCAGACCATGAAGGCCTTTGGCGCCGAGCTGATCCTCACCCCGAAGTCTGGCGGCATGGAGTACGCGCGCGACCTGTCCGAGCAGATGGAAAAGAGCGGCAAGGGCCGTGTGCTGGACCAGTTCGCCAACCCGGACAACCCGCGCATCCACTACGAGACGACGGGCCCGGAGCTCTGGGAACAGACCAAGGGCAACATCACGCATTTCGTGAGCGCCATGGGCACCACGGGCACCATCACCGGTGTGTCGCGCTTCCTCAAGGAAAAGAACCCGGCTATCAAGATCATCGGCGCCCAGCCCAGCGAGGGCTCGCGCATTCCCGGCATACGCAAGTGGCCCGAGGAATACCTGCCCAAGATCTACGATCCCAAGTCCGTGGATGAACTGGTCTATGTAAGCCAGAGCGACGCCGAGGAGATGTGCCGCCGACTGGCGCGCGAGGAAGGCATCTTCGCCGGCATCTCGGCCGCAGGCGCCTGCTGGGTTGCGCAGCAGATCGCCGCGCGCGAGAAGAACGCCACCATCGTTTTCGTGGTCTGCGACCGCGGCGACCGGTACCTGTCCACCGGCGTTTTTCCCGCCTGACTTTCGGCCTGATGAGCCAGAACTTCCAGTACTGCCCGGCCTGCGCCACCCCGCTGGCTCTGATCAGCCAACAGGAAGACGGCGGCGCCAAGGAGCGCCTGCGCTGCCCGGCCTGCGCCTGGACACATTGGAACAACCCCACCCCGGTGCTCGCCGCCGTGGTGGAATACCAGGGCCATATCCTGCTGGCGCGCAATGCCGCCTGGGAAGGCAAGATGTACGCGCTGATCACCGGATTCATGGAGGCTGGCGAGACCCCACAAGAGGGCATTGCGCGCGAAATCCAGGAAGAGACCAACCTGCAGGCGATAGAGCTTAGCCTGATAGGCGTCTACGACTTCCAGCGCATGAACCAGGTGATCATTGCCTACCATGCGCGCTGCGAAGGCGAGGTGAAGCTTTCGCCCGAGTTGGTGGACTACCGGCTGTTCACGCCCGACAAGGTCAAATGCTGGCCCGCGGGCACCGGCTACGCCCTGGCCGACTGGCTGCGTACCCGCGGCCATGAACCCCAGTTCATCGAGTGGTCACGACCAGCCGACCCCACACCAGCCATCTGATTTCCGGATTGCTTAAAATAAGCAGTTCTTGATATACCGGACTTGTGATGAACATCGACCGAGAACTCGACACCCGCGGCCTGAACTGCCCCCTGCCCATCCTCAAGGCCAAGAAGGCCCTGGCGGAAATGACCAGCGGCCAGACGCTGCGCGTGGTCGCCACCGACTCCGGCTCGGTGCGCGACTTCGCGGCCTTTGCCAAGCAGACCGGCAACGAACTCCTGGAACAGGTCACCGAAGGCAAGGACTACATCCACGTCCTCAAGCGTCGATGAGACACCCGGCCGGCTTCGCGCCGGCCACCAGCCTCATACCTTCAGGGTCTTGAGGTATTCACGGAAATGGGCACCCACCTCGGGGTGCGCCAGGGCCAGTTCCACAGTGGCTTCCAGAAAACCTTCCTTGCTGCCGCAGTCGTAACGCTTGCCGGCATAGGTGTAGGCGTAGGCCGCCTCGTGCTTCAACAGACCGGCAATGCCATCGGTGAGCTGGATCTCGCCGCCCGCGCCGCGCGGCTGCTGGCGGATCTGATCGAACACGGCCGGGGTCAGGATGTACCGACCCGCCACAGCAAGGCGCGAGGGCGCGACTTCGGGTGCCGGCTTCTCGACAATACGCTCGATCTGCATGAGCCGCTCCCCTGCGCTCGTGCCGGCTACGATGCCGTAACGGCGCACCTGGTCCTGCGGCACCTCCTGCACCGCCAGCACCGAGCGCCCCAGACGCTGATAAACGTCGGCCATCTGGGCCAGCACATGCTGGCCACCCGGCGGGCCCATCATCAGGTCGTCCGCCAGCAAGACTGCAAAAGGTGATCCTTCGGTCAGATGCTCAGCGCAAAGCACGGCATGGCCCAGACCCAGGGCGCGCGGCTGGCGCACGTAGGTGCAAAGCATGTCACTGGGTGAGACCGAATGCACGAGGTCCAGCAGGGCCTGCTTGCCGGCATGCTCCAGCTCGTTCTCCAGCTCGTAGGCGGTGTCGAAATGGTCTTCGATGGCACGCTTGTTCCGCCCGGTCACGAAAACCATGTGGCGGATACCGGCGGCGTAGGCCTCTTCCACCGCATACTGGATCAGCGGCTTGTCGACCACTGGCAGCATCTCCTTGGGCGCCGCCTTGGTGGCGGGCAGGAAACGCGTGCCCAGGCCGGCAACGGGGAATACGGCGGTCTTGATCTTTTGTGTCATTCGAAGATTCTCCCTTAGCAATGTGTCAATTCTGTCTTGTCACTTGAGCCTCGCAAGCTGGTCACGCAACTTCGCCAGCGTCGCCGTGAAATCGTTCACACGTTTGTTCTCCTGCTCGATCACGGCCGGCGGCGCCTTGGCCACAAAGGCCTCGTTGGACAGCTTGGCCCGGGCTTTGGCAATCTCGCCCTCCAGGCGCGCGGCTTCCTTGGACAAGCGAGCCTTCTCGGCCGCCACGTCCACTTCCATGTGCAGGCAGAGGCGGGCCTCACCCACCACGGCCACGGGCGCAGCCTGGGCGGCAGCGGCCCACTCGGCTTCGACCTTGAACACCTTGACCTCGCTGAGCTTGGCCAGCGCCTGCAGCACCGGCGCCCACTGCTCCAGGAACGCTGCCTCATTGGCGTTGCCAGCCATGGCGTACAGGGGCAGGCGGGTGGATGGCGAGACGCTCATCTCGCCGCGCAGGTTGCGGCAGGCATCGACGAAGAGACGCAGGCGGGCCACTTCGGCCATGGCTGCGGTGTCGATGCGCTCGGGCTGGCTCACCGGGTAGGCCGCCACGCTGACCGACTCGCCGGCACGGCCGGCCACCGGGGCGACCTTCTGCCAGAGCTCTTCGGTGATGAAGGGAATCAGCGGATGCGCCAGGCGCATGATGGTTTCGAGCGTGCGGATCAGGGTGCGACGCGTGCCTCGCTTTTGCGCGTCGTTGCCGCCGTTGATCTGCACTTTGGCGATTTCCAGGTACCAGTCGCAGAACTCGTTCCAGACAAAGTCGTAGATGGTGTTGGCCACCACATCCAGGCGGTAATCGGCAAAGCCCTGGGCCACCTGCGCCTCGACCTGCTGCAGCAGCGAGACGATCCAGCGGTCGGCCGCGCTGAACTCCAGGTAGCCACCAGGCAGGCATTCCCCGGCACCGTGTTCCTTGAGGCCGCAGTCATGGCCCTCGCAGTTCATCAGCACGAAACGCGTGGCGTTCCAGAGCTTGTTGCAGAAGTTGCGATACCCCTCGCAGCGCTTGCTGTCGAAGTTGACGCTGCGGCCCAGCGTGGCCATGGCCGCGAAGGTAAAGCGCAGCGCATCGGCGCCGTAGCCGGGAATGCCCTCGGGGAATTCCTTCTCGGTGTTCTTGCGCACCTGAGGGGCACTCTCGGGTTTGCGCAGGCCCTGGGTGCGTTTTTCCAGCAGCTGCGCAAGCGCGATGCCATCGATCAGATCGACCGGGTCCAGCACATTGCCCTCGGACTTGCTCATCTTCTTGCCCTGCGCATCGAGCACCAGGCCGTGGATGTAGACGTGCTTGAAAGGCACCTTGCCCGTGAAATGGGTCGTGAGCATGATCATGCGGGCGACCCAGAAGAAGATGATGTCGTAGCCCGTGACCAGCACGGACGAGGGCAGATAAAGATCGAAGTCTTCGGTCTGCTCGGGCCAGCCCATGGTGCTGAAGGGCACGAGACCCGAGGAGTACCAGGTGTCAAGCACGTCTTCGTCACGCACAAGCTTCTTGCCCGGCGCCTTGGCCTGTGCCTCGGCTTCGCTGCGCGCGACGATCACATTGCCGTCTTCGTCATACCAGGCCGGGATCTGGTGGCCCCACCAGAGCTGGCGAGAAATGCACCAGTCCTGGATGTTGTTCATCCACTGGTTGTAGGTGTTGACCCAGTTCTCGGGCACGAACTTCACCTGGCCGGTCGCCACGGCGTCGATGGCCTTCTGCGCGATGCTCTTGCCAGTGGGGTCCTTGTCGCTCACCTTGCTTGTGGCCACGAACCACTGGTCGGTGAGCATGGGCTCGACGACCTGGCCCGTGCGCGTGCAGATGGGCACCATGAGCTTGTGCTTCTTGGTCTCGACCAGCAGGCCCTGGGCCTCCAGGTCCTTGACGATGGTCTTGCGCGCGACAAAGCGGTCCAGGCCGCGGTAGGCCTCGGGGGCGTTGTCGTCGATGGTGGCCTGCAGTGTGAGGATGCAGATCATCTCCAGTTTGTGGCGCTGGCCCACCTGGTAGTCGTTGTAGTCGTGCGCAGGTGTGACCTTGACCACGCCGGTGCCGAAGGTCTTGTCCACGTACTCGTCGGCGATCACGGGGATCTGACGGCCCACCAGTGGCAGAGTCACCATCTTGCCGATCAGGTGCTTGTAGCGCTCGTCCTCGGGGTGCACCATCACGGCCACGTCGCCCAGCATGGTCTCGGGGCGTGTGGTGGCCACCACCAGACTGTCCGAACCATCGGCCAGCGGATAGCGGATGTGCCAGAGCGAACCGTCCTTCTCTTCGCTCTCGACTTCCAGGTCGGAGACGGCGGACTGCAACACCGGGTCCCAATTGACCAGGCGCTTGCCGCGGTAGATCAGGCCCTGTTCGTACAGGCGCACGAAGGTCTCGGTCACCACCTTGGACAGCTTGTCATCCATGGTGAAGTACTCGCGGCTCCAGTCCACGCTGTCGCCCATACGACGCATCTGCGTGGTGATGGTGTTGCCCGATTGCTCCTTCCACTCCCAGACACGGGCCACGAAGTTCTTGCGGCCCAGGTCGTGGCGGCTGATCTTCTGTTCCTGCAGCTGGCGCTCCACCACGATCTGCGTGGCGATACCCGCGTGGTCGGTGCCTGGCACCCAGACCGTGTTGGCCCCCGCCATGCGGTGGTAACGCGTGAGCGAGTCCATGATGGTCTGGTTGAAGGCGTGACCCATGTGCAGCGTGCCCGTCACATTGGGCGGCGGCAGCTGGATGGCGAAGGACGGCGCACCCGCCTTGGCCTTGCCCGTGCCGCGGAAACCGGCAGCGCCATAACCCCGCTTTTCCCACTCAGGGCCCCACTGGGCCTCGAGCGCGGCCGGTTCGAAGGACTTGGACAGGCTGTTGAGGCCCGGTTGCTGGACGGTGTCGGTCATGTGCGTACTGGAAATGCGAAACGGCGCCCAAAAGAGCGCCGTTCCTTGGTGTGTCTGGGAACTGCCCCGATTTTACCGGGCAGGCCGCCTGAAAACCGTCTTAAGCCGTCTGTGGCAGCTCGCGGGCCGCCCGGATGCATTCGGCCAGCACGTCGCGGCTGCCAACCTGGTTGGCCAGCAACAGGATCAGCCGGGCATTGAGCAACTCGGATTGTTCACGGGTCAGGCCAGCGTGGGCGTCCAACAGCTGCTCGTAGAAGGTGTCGGCATCCTGGAAATGGGGGGTGGTTTTCATGTCTTCTCCTCAGGGCTGGATGCCGATGGCGCGTTCGATCGCCTGGATCAGGCCGGCGTCCACGCTTTCCCCGGTAGCGGCAATGTAGGCATCGGGCCGGACCAGGGCCCAGGCATGGCCGAAGACGTGGCAGGCGCCCTGCAGATGGCCCTGGGGGTCGATCACGTGCTCCACGGCTTGCGGCATCGTGTCCGGCCCCAGAACCTGCACGCAGCGCACCGGGGCGGCAAGGCCCAGATGCTGCAGACGCTGGGCCGCCGCTGCGGAGATGTCCCCAAACACCAGCACCAGCAACTGGCCAGCGGCCCAGGCGATCAGCTCGTTGACGCATCCCGTCCTGCCATCGGCCCAGCGAAAGTTCACGTTCTGCACCGAGAGACCACCCGTGCGGTCGCAGATGCCGGAGTGCGTGTAGCTGTTGGCCACAGCCATGCGGCCGGTGTTGATCAGCGCGCGGGCAAAGGGGTACTGGCGCGCCAGCCCGATGGCCGCAGTTCGGAAGGTGCGCTCCATGCCATCGGCCGGGCGCAGGAAACGCGCGGTGCGGTTGGTCACCATGACGTTCTGCACAGCAGCCTCGTGGCGTTCCTCCTGGTAGCTGTCCAGCAGGCTCCCCGGCGCCTGGCCGCGCAGCACGGCGGCGAGCTTCCAGGCCAGGTTGTCGGCATCGGCCACACCGGTGTTGCCGCCGCGCGCGCCAAAGGGGCTGACGATCTTGGCCGTGTCACCCATGAAATACACGTTGCCGACACGCAGCTGGTCCAGGCACTGGCTTCGGTAGGCGTAGGGCCCCACCCAGACGATCTCGCAATCCACATCCGGGCCGAACTGCCCCTTGAGACGCTCGCGCACCACCTCCTCGCGGCTCACGGCCTCGGGGTCGGCACCAGGCTCCATCTGGTAGTCGATGCGCCAGACTTCGTCGCCCATCAGGTGCTGCCAGACGGCGCGGTTGCCATTGAAAGGCGCCTCGATCCAGGTGTGGCGCTCCTGCGGCGGGCGATGCTTGAAGCGCACGTCGGCAATGCACCAGCGGTCGTCACCGCGCCGGGAACTCATGGTGACACCCGTCCAGGCATGAAATGGCGTGTGCGAGCCGCTCGCGTCGATCACGTGCTCGGCTTCCAGTGTGTAACTGCCGGCGGGCGTGTCCACGGTCAGCGCGGCGTAGCCCTGCTGCTGGCGGAAGCCGCTCACGCGGGATTTCCAGCGCAGGTCCACATGGCCCAGCTCATGGATGCGTTCGACCAGATAACCCTCGATGTAGAACTGCTGGATGTTGATGAAGGGCGGCTGGGCCGAAAGGCTGTAGCTGCTGTTCTGCCGCAGGTCGAAGGCATAGACCTCGTCCCTGCCGGCAAAGGTGCGGCCCACGCTCCACTGGATGCCCTTGGCCGCGATGCGCTCGTACACCCCCAGTCGCTGGAAGATCTCCAGCGATTTCTGCGTGTAGCAGATGCCGCGCGAGGACGCGCCCTTGACACCCACGGTGTTGTCCTCGTCCAGCAGGATGGCGTCCACCCCCAGCCTGGCCAGGCTGCAGGCCAGCGTCAGGCCCGTGATGCCCGCGCCCACGATGACGATCTTGTGGCGCCGGACCGCGCCGTTTTTGAGTTCCGGGGGTTCGACAAAGGGGTACTCGGGCAAGGCGTAGCCCGAACCCTGGGTGAATTCGTAGCCGTTGGTGTAGGCCACATCGCGATAGGCGGCATTCATGCCTGGCCTTTCTGCGAACTGCGTGCCGCGACCTCGGGCCGGTCGTTCTGCTGCGGCTTGAGTGGTGCGGCCACCTTGCCGGCGGCGCGCTCCTGGCGCCAGACGGCCTTGCGCGCACTCCACTCGTTCAGGCGTGCGTGGGCCGTGGTGCTTTCCTTGAGCATCTGGAACTCGTCAGCCACCTGGGCCGACAGTTCGAGCCGGATGCCGTTGGGGTCGAAGAAATAGATGCTTTTGAAGACATGGTGGTCGGTCAAGCCGATCACCTCGATGCCGCTGGCCAGCAGCCGCGCCTTCATGGCCTCGAGCTGGGCAATGCTGTCCACGCGGAAAGCGATGTGGTTGACCCAGCGCGGCGTGTTGGGGCTGGGCTCGGCGGCCACGTCGTCGCCCAGATCGAAAAAGGCGATGAAGGAGCCATCCTGCAGGCGGAAGAAGAAGTGCGTGTAGGGACAGTACTCGCCCGTGCTGGGGACGTGGTCGCTCTGGATGATGTGGTACAGCGGCAGGCCCAGGATGTCCTCGTAGAAATGCCGCGTCTCCTCGGCGTCACGCGCGCGGTAGGCGTAGTGGTGCAGTTGCTGGATCGGTGGTGGCGGGGGCAGGCCGGCGGAGCTGGACATGGTGTTTCCTCGGGTCAACAATTCACTCATGCGTAACGGGTTCACTTTAACGTAACTCCTACCACTCTCAAGCTCTCCCCTCGAAGAGCGCAGACCGATAGTTACTGAGAATAAGTCTTAATAGCAATTATCAATAGCGCAGGGCAATTCGACATATTGAAAGTGCCAATTTGACGCGGCAAAGAGCCCGGGCATACGCTGTTCCTCGTCTTTGACCTGTTCAAAGCATTCTGCGTTTTCAACCCTCAAGGAGATAGCCATGCCCGCACTGAAAGGTTCCAAGACGGAACAGTGCCTGAAGGATGCCTTCGCCGGCGAGTCCCAGGCCAACCGTCGTTATCTGTATTTCGCCAACAAGGCCGACGTGGAAGGCCAGAACGACGTGGCAGCGCTGTTCCGCTCCACCGCGGAAGGTGAAACCGGCCATGCCCACGGCCACCTCGAGTTCCTGGAGCAGTCAGGCGACCCCGCCACCGGCCTGCCCATAGGCTCGACCCGCAACAACCTGAAATCGGCTGTCGCCGGCGAAACCCACGAGTACACCGACATGTACCCGGGCATGGCCAAGACCGCCCGGACAGAAGGTTTTGACGAAGTGGCCGACTGGTTCGAGACCCTGGCCAAGGCCGAGCGCTCGCACGCCAATCGTTACCAGAAGGCGCTGAACGAGCTCGTGGACTGATCCCCCCGGCCGCCCGCTGCGCCCACCCGCGCAGCGGGTTGGAAAAAGGGCTCTCCCACGAGAGTCCTTTTCCCAACGACCACAACAATGAGGACACACCATGGCGAGCGAAGGCAATCTGGAAGCCCCGACCCGACACCCGCTGGACTGGAAAAATCCCGACTTCTACGACGAGGCCTCCGCCTTCAAGGAGCTCGAGCGCATCTTCGACATCTGCCACGGCTGCCGGCGCTGCGTGAGCCTGTGCGGATCCTTCCCCACCCTCTTCGACCTGGTGGACGAGAGCAGCACCATGGAAGTCGACGGCGTGGCCAAGCAGGACTACTGGAAGGTCGTGGACCAGTGCTATATGTGCGACCTGTGCTACATGACCAAGTGTCCATACACGCCACCGCATGAATGGAACCTGGACTTCCCGCACACCATGCTACGCGCCAAGGCCATCAAGTTCAGGAAAGGCGAGGTCAAGACCAGTGAAAAGCTGCTGGCTTCCACTGATCTGCACGGCTCCTTTGCCGGCATCCCTATCGTGGTCCAGGTGGCGAATGCGGTCAGCAAGACCCCGGTCGCGCGCCGCGCCATGGAAAGCGTGATGGGGGTGGACAAGGACGCCTGGCTGCCTTCTTTCGCCACGCAGAAATTCCGCTCCGGCGCCGCTCAAAGCCAGCCTCATGCAGTGAAGAACGGCGAGAAAACCCCCGGCAAGGTGGCCATCTATGCCACCTGCTACGTCAACTACAACGAACCCGGCATCGGCCACGACCTGCTCAAGATCCTTGACCACAACGAGATTCCCTATGTGCTTGTGAACAAGGAGAAATGCTGCGGCATGCCCAAGCTCGAACTGGGTGATCTGGACTCGGTCCACTGCAGCAAGGAAGCCAACATCCCGGTGTTGCAGCACTACGCCAAGGAAGGCTACGCCATCCTTTCCGCCGTGCCCAGCTGCACACTGATGTTCAAGCAGGAGATCCCGCTGATGTACCCGGATGATGTCGCGGTGCAGCAGGTCAAGCAGGCCATGTGGGACCCCTTCGAATACCTGATGGCACGCAAGCGCGACGGCCTGCTCAAGACCGAGTTTCCGCAAAAGCTGGGCAATGTGAGCTACCAGATCCCCTGCCACGGCCGCGTCCAGAACATCGGCCGCAAGACCGAAGAAATGCTCAAGATGATTCCCGACACCACGATCAACACCATCGAGCGCTGCTCGGGCCACGCCGGCACCTTCGGCGTGAAGAAGGCCTACCACCAGCAGGCGCTGAAGATCGGCAAGCCGGTGTTCAAGGCCATGGCCACCATGAAGGACGGAGCCCAACCCGACTACATCAGTTCGGACTGCCCCCTGGGTGGCCACCACATCGCCCAGGGTTTCGAGGTCAACGGCCTGGGCGCGCCAGAGCTGCAGCACCCGCTGTCGCTGGTGCGCATGGCCTATGGCCTGAAATGAAACGACAGGGAGACATCATGCAACTCACTGGCCATATCGCCCCTGAAAACCTCATGTCGCTGGAGGCCTACAGCAAGTGGCGCAAGGAACACAAGGGCGATGTCATCGCGCACCGCAAGCTGCGCAGCGTGCAGCTGGGCGAACACATCAACCTACAGTTCGAATCCGAAATGACCATCCGCTACCAGATCCAGGAGATGCTGCGCATCGAGAAGATCTTCGAAGAGGAAGGCATCCTGGACGAGATCCACGCCTACGCCCCGCTGGTGCCCGAGGGCCACAACTGGAAGGCCACCCTGCTGATCGAATACCCCGACATCAACGAACGCAAACGCGAACTGGCCCGCCTGATCGGTGTGGAAGATCGCATGTTCGTCGAGGTGGAAGGCTACCCGCGCGTCTACGCGATAGCCGACGAGGACCTGGACCGCGAGAACGACGAGAAGACCTCGGCCGTGCACTTCGTTCGTTTTGAACTCACGCCCGCCATGTGCGCAGCCGTGAAGGCCGGTGCCGGCGTCAAGGTGGGGTGCGACCACACCAACTACCCGGCCCACGTCACGGTCAGCGCCGAAACCCTGGCCTCACTCGCAGGCGACCTGAAATAGGCCAGCGCAGAGGCGGCCCACAGGCGCGCAGCTAAACTGTGCGCCACCATGTCGCCCGTCTCCACCCGTCTGCGTTCGCTCCTGCCCTTTCTGAACTGGCCGCGTCCTTCTGCCGAATTGCTGCGCAGCGAAGCCCTGGCCGGTTTGGCCGTGGGTCTGATGGTGATCCCGCAGGGCGTGGCCTACGCCGTGCTGGCGGGCATGCCGCCGGTGACCGGCATCTACGCCTCCATCCTGCCGGCCCTGCTGGCGGTGCTCTTCAGCGCTTCAACACGACTCTCGGTAGGTCCGACCGCCCTGACCTGCCTGCTGATCAGTGCCGGGCTCACGGGGCTGGCCCAGCCGGGTTCGGCACAGTGGGTTCAACTGGCAGTCTGGCTGGCCCTGCTTTCCGGCCTGTTGCAACTGGCCCTGGGCTTCATGCGCTTTGGCTGGCTGCTCAATGTAGTCAATGCACCGGTGTTGACAGCCTTCACCCAGGCGGCCGCCCTGCTCATCATCGGCTCGCAGCTGCCCGATCTGCTGGGCCTGGAGGACTGGCGCAGCCTGGCCTCCAGCGGACTGCGCACCTGGCATCTGCCCTCGCTGGCCTTTGGCCTGGGAACCCTGGTGCTGCTGATGGCCGCACGTCGCTGGCGCCCCGCCTTCCCTTCGGTACTGCTCATCGTTTTGGCTGCAGCCGGCCTGTCCCAGGGGCTGGGCTTCGAGACCGCGGGCGGCCGCGTGGTCGGCGCCCTGCCTGCCGGCCTGCCCGCACTGGCGCTGCCGGCCCTGCCTGATTTCTCGGTGCTGGGCCAGCTGCTGCTGCCCACCCTGGTCATCACCCTCGTGAGTTTTCTGGAGACAGCGTCCAGTGCCAAGGTCGACAACGAGCGTCGCGGCACGCGCTGGGACCAGGACCAGGATCTGATCGGCCAGGGCCTGGGCAAACTGGCTGCGGGGCTGAGCGGTGCCTTCCCGACCAGCTCATCCTTCTCGCGTTCGGCGCTCAACCTCTACGCCGGCGCGCGTACCGGCTGGGCCACGGTTTTCTCCGCGGTGGTCGTGCTACTGGCGCTTTGGCTGTTTATCCCTGTGCTGAGCCATGTGCCGCAGGCCGTATTGGCAGCGATCGTGGTGGCTGCGGTGCTGGGCCTGCTCAAGCCGCGCGAGTTCATGCGCCTGTGGCGCATCGCGCGTGCAGAAGCCCTCATCGCGGGGGCCACCTTCCTCATCACCTTGCTGGTTTCGCCGCAGCTTTATTGGGGCGTACTCGCCGGCGTGCTGATGTCGTTGAGCTATTTCCTCTACCAGCGCCTGCATCCGCGCATCATCGAAGTTGGCTTGCACCCCGACGGCAGCCTGCGCGACCGCCACCTCTGGCAGTTGGCGCCCCTGGCATCCAACACCTATGCCCTGCGCATGGACGCCGCGCTGGACTTTGCCGCAGCGGCGGAGTTCGAACGCGCCATCGTCGAGTACCTGGCCGAACACCCCGAAACACGCCACGTCTGCCTCTTTGCCCAGCCCATCAACCACATCGATGCCACGGGTGTGGACACGCTGCTCAAACTCAGCGAACAGCTGCGCCAACAGGATGTGCTGCTGCACATCAGCGGCATGAAGCTGCCGGTGGAACGCACCCTGCTGCAGGCCGGTTGGCAGCTGACCGCCCCCGGACACCGGCTGTACCGGACCGAGGCCGAGACTCTGGCAGCCCTGCGCACCTTGGGCTGAGCATGAACAGGTCGTCGACCTCTGGACGATTCAGCCGAACTTCAGGAACATGCGGCTGTAAGGCCCCTTGAGCCGGCGCAGCGCCTCCCGCGTAGCCTCTGCATCCTGGGCCATGGCGGCCCTTTGCAGCGCGGACACCGAGGCCTCCAACGCCTGGAGGGAGGCGCTGAATTCGGCGTCGTTTTGCAGCGCCTTCGGAGCCTCGACGCGCAGCCGTCTGGCCAGGTAGTCCAGTACACCCACCCGGCTCACCAGTGTCAGCATGCCTTGCTGGCTCCCCGTCATGGCGGGCCCCTGACCCAGCACATGCTCCATCTCGGCATGGTAGGCGTTCATGTGATCACTGAAGACGATGACCCCATTGCGCCGCCGCAACTCGGCCATGATGTCTCGGGCCTGCTCCAGAGTCTCATGCGCCTGCGGTAGCTTGCCCTGGCCGATCTCGCCCGCAGCCTGCTCATAGACCCGGGTCACTGCATTCAGGGAGGCGCCGAATTCGGAATCGGTGTCATAGGGTATGGGCGGCCTGGAAGCGAACCTGGACAGAATCGATTTCCAGGCCAACTGGGCTTGGCCCATCGCCTGTTCGGACTCGGCCTGTGCCTTGCTGTTGGTACGGAACAAGACGGCGCGGTAAGGCGCATAGGCCTGGTTGATGGCCTCTGTCACAGGATCGGCCGCCCGGGCAGGCAGACCTGAAAGAAGCAAAGTCGTCGTGAAAAAATAGGTAAAGAATTTCATGGCTGCTCCAAACATCAGAACACTGCGCAAGACGTGCAGTGGCCAGTCTAGACAGCCTTTGCCCGCTCGCGTTGATGCAGATCAAATATGCGTGGACAGATACCCGTCGCCGTAGGCGCGTTGAGGTATGAGCTGTTTACTGGCACCGACTGTGCCGGACCAAAGGCAACCTTCGTGGCAGCTCGCGATCGCAGCGAAGCTGCGCTCAGGCCTCGCCCGGGTGCTGGATGGATCGTTCGATCCTGCGGTCCGGCACCAGCCACAACACGGCGGCTGACACATACAGGGCCATGGCCAGCCAGGGCCAGGGTGACCACAGGGCGAAGACGATGCCGACGATGTAGATCAGCGGCGACAGTTTCCCCTTCCAGTCCTTGCCCACCGCCGTCTTCAGGGGTGAATGGCTACCCTGCGCGGCGATGATGGTCTGCTGCAATATCCAGTAGGCGATGGCGGCGGCCAACAGCACACAGCCGTAGAGCGCGGACGGCAGGGGTGCGAAATGGTTTTCTCCCATCCAGCCCGTGGCAAAAGGGAACAGCGAGAGCCAGAACAGCAGATGCAGGTTGGCCCACAGCACGCCGCCGGACACCGTGGTGCAGGCATGCAGCATGTGATGGTGGTTGTTCCAGTAGATGCCCACGTAGACGAAGCTCAGGACATAGCTCAGGAACACCGGCAGCAAGGGCGTCAGGGTGGCCAGCGTGTCACCGTGCGGCACCTTCATTTCCAGCACCATGATCGTGATGATGATGGCAATGACACCATCGCTGAAGGCTTCAAGCCGGTTCTTGCCCATGGATGACCTCTCACGGAATGGTTGAAGAAAGCAGGCAGCGCCAGCCGCCTGTTTTATAGCAGTTATCCGGAGCCCTGCCTGTAGGACGTCCAACGCGCCCATTCGGAATCGGTAGGCGCATCCACGCAAAGAGGCTCGCCACTGACGGGATGCCGAAAATCCAGGCGCATGGCGTGCAGCCACAACCTGGGCCAGCCCGTCAGTTCCGCCACGGCCCGGTTCAGCGGGCCCTTGCCGTGCGTCGCGTCACCGATGACGGGGTGCGCGATGTGCTTCATGTGCCGACGTAACTGATGTCGCCGGCCAGTCAGGGGCTGCAGTTCCACGAGAGCGCAGCGTGTCGCGGAGAAGCCGCCATAGGGCAGAGGAAGCTCATAGTGCTCCAGTGCGCGGTAGCGCGTCTGCGCCTCCTGCACCTCCACGCGCCCGGCCCGCGCATCGTCCTCAAGGCGCTTGAGCGGATGGTCGATGAGCCCGGATGCTGGCGGCCAGCCGCGCACCACGGCACGGTAGGTCTTGTGCACCTGGTCCGGCGCCTCGAAAACCTGCCCCAGAGTACGGGCCGTGCCGGCGTCCAGCGCAAAGAGCAGCACCCCGCTGGTGCCCTTGTCGAGCCGGTGTGCCGGCCAGACCGGGCGGCCCAGCTGGTCGCGCAGCAGTTGCAGGGCAAATTGCGTCTCGCCGGCATCGAGACCCGTGCGGTGCACCAGCAGACCCGGCGGCTTGTCCACAGCCACGAGATAATCGTCCTGATACAAGATACGCAACATGCTCTTTCTGCTCTCCCCCGCCAAGTCCCTCGACTATGACACGCCCGCCGGCGATATACCCCACACCCAGCCACTGTTCACCCATCAATCGGCCGAGTTGATCGGCATCCTGCGCGGGAAGTCACCGAGCGACATCGCTGAGCTCATGAATCTGAGCGACGCACTATCGGGCTTGAACGTCGCACGTTACCAGGCCTGGCGCCCGAAGTTCACCGCGAAGAACTCCAAGCAGGCTGTGCTGGCCTTCAACGGCGACGTCTACGATGGGCTGGAGGCCAAGACGCTCAAGGCCGAGGATCTGGCCTGGGCCCAGGAGCATGTGTGCATCCTCAGCGGTTTGTACGGTGTGCTGCGCCCGCTGGACTGGATGCAGCCCTACCGGCTGGAGATGGGCACGGCGCTGGAGAACCCCCAAGGCAAGAACCTCTACAGGTTCTGGGGCACACAGATCGCCGACTACCTCAACGAACGACTGCAGGCGGAAAAAACACCCGTGGTGGTGAACCTGGCCTCGCAGGAATACTTCAAGGCGGTGGACACCAAAGCATTGAAGGCCCGCGTGATCGAATGCGTGTTCGAAGACTGGAAGGGTGGCCACTACAAGGTCATCAGCTTTTTCGCCAAACGCGCGCGTGGGCTGATGGCGCGTTATGCGGCCACCAAGCGCCTGAGTACCCCCAGGCAACTGGAGAAATTCAATCTCGATGGTTACGCTTTTGACGCCAAGGCGTCGGAACCCGACCGGCTCGTTTTTCGCAGGAAAATACAGGCATGAGCAAACCCGAAGACTCGTTGCTGGGCAAAGCCACACCGTACAGGGACCAGTACGACGCCACCCTGCTCTTCCCGATCCCCCGGCTGACCAAACGCCAGGAGATCGGCGTGCCTGCCACCCTGCCCTTCATGGGTGCTGACCTGTGGACGGCCTACGAATTGAGTTGGCTCAACACCCGCGGCAAGCCCCAGGTGGCCATCGCTCACATCACCGTGCCCTGCGAGACGCCCAACATCATTGAGAGCAAGTCCTTCAAGCTTTACCTCAACAGTTTCAACAACACGAAATTCGCTGACACCAGCGAGGTGTTGGCGCGCCTGCGTACCGATCTGAGTGCAGCCGTGTGGCGTGATTCAGGCAAGACCGGCACCGTGGGTGTGAAGCTCCTGGCGCCCGAACTGTTCGACCAGCAGCCCATCCACGAGCTTGACGGTCTGAGCCTGGACCGGCTGGACCTGGAATGCACGCACTACACACCGGCCCCGCAGCTGCTGACAGCGGCTTTTGATGAACAGCCGGTCAGCGAGGTGCTCACCAGCAACCTGCTCAAGAGCAACTGCCTGGTCACCGGCCAGCCCGACTGGGGCAGCGTGCAGATCGCCTACAGCGGCCCGCAGATCGAGCAGGCCGGCCTGCTGCAGTACCTGGTGAGCTTTCGCAACCACAACGAGTTCCATGAGCAATGCGTGGAGCGCATCTATATGGACATCTGGACGCGCTGCAAGCCCGCCAAGCTCATGGTCTACGCCCGCTACACGCGCCGTGGTGGCCTGGACATCAACCCCTGGCGGACCAGCCACCCGCAGGCCTTGCCGGCCAACGTGCGCACGGCGCGGCAGTAAGCGCCATCCCGAGTCACGGGCGACCTTGCGGCCATTGCAGATCCAGCAGTTTCCAGCCTCCCCCTGCTGTCTTCTGCACCGCACACTGGTACTCGGAACGGACCATGGCCGCACCAAAGCTGGCCTGGGCATGGATCGCACCAGAGGCCAACCAGACTTCCGTCCCCCCCGCCCGGCGTTTGTCGTTCGTGGGCGCCGGTGTCGCTGGCCGCGAGGCGTCGGCCCTGGGCTTGCCCAGGGTCTTCAGGGCCGCCAGGGCATATTGCTGGCAGGCGTAGCTGGCATACAGCGCATCGTCCTTGTCAGCGGCCTGCGCCAGGCCACAAGCCAGGGCCAGGATCAAGCCTCGGCCAGCCTTACTGGCCTGCATCACGGAAAGACCGTAGGGGCGCCAGTTCTGGGAAGTTACCGGCCCGTTTTTCCTTCATGGCCGTGACGGCCTCCATCACGTGCTTGTTGCTCCAGATTGCGCCTTGCAACCAGCCCATCTGCTTGAGCGCGTCGTCCACGCCATGGTCACGTGCGTAGTGCAACGCCTGCTTGGTGCCCCAGATGGCCACCGGTGGTTTGCTGGCGATGTCCTTCGCTGTCTGCAGCGCACCGGCCAGCAGGGCTTCGGGGGTGTCGAAGACCTGGTTGACCAGGCCGTAGCCCAGGGCCTGGGCTGCCGGCATGCGACGCCCGGTGTAGGCCAGCTCCTTGACCACCCCCAGTGGCATCAGCTTGGGCAGGCGCTGCAGCGTACCCACGTCGGCCACCATACCGATGTTGATCTCCTGGATGCAGAAGAAGGCATCGGTCGAGGCATAACGCAGGCAACAGGCGGACACCATGTCCACCGCGCCGCCGATGCAACCGCCCTGGATGGCCGCAATGACCGGGATGCGCAGCGTCTCCAGCTTGGTAAAGGTGGCCTGCATGTCGGTGAGCAAATCGAAGATGGCGGCGCGCCCTTCGGCGCTACGGTCGTCCAGGGTGATGGCACCGCCAAAGGTCTCCAGCGCCATGCCTGCGCTGAAGTGCTTGCCGGTGCTGCTGATTACCAGTACCCGCGCCTCACCGCCGGCGTGCAGCTGGGTCAGCGCCTGGTCCAGCTCGCCCCAGAACTGCGGGTGCATGGTGTTCATCGCCTCGGGGCGATTCAGCACCAGATGGGCAATGTGGTCGGTGACGGAAAGGGTGAAGCAGTGCAGAGTGTTCATGCCCCCACTTTACTAGGCTGAGCCGGAGAGCCAGTCACACCTGAGACGTTGCATCAGGTGCGCATGCCGGCGCCAGGCCACGTACAGCTGCGGCGCACCGCTGGCCAACAGGCACAGCGGGCAGGCCCAGAACTGGTCCAGGACAAAAGCGGGTAGCCAGCCGACCCAGCCCATCAGCCAGAGGCAGAGCACGGCATCCCACAACTGATACTCCAGCGGATGCGCGTCCCTGTGCACCAGATGCCAGTTCCGGATGCGCTGTATCTCCGCCAGGGTAAGAGAGGGTGTCATGGAAGCCTCCTGTACGCGGCTTCAATGTAAGTTTGGCGTCAGCATCTGTCAATACCGACCCCGTGCACTCAGAACAGCGGCAGCGTATCCGCTCCTGAATCAGGAGCATCTCGCCTCGCCTGGCCATGGCTTTCGACCTGCTGCGGCGCAGCATCCTCAGCACCGGCCCGGCGCAGGGTACCCACACGCACGCCCAGCAGGCGCAGGCGACGCGTCAGGTCCACCCGCTTGAGGCACAGGCCGGCGACCTGACGTATGGCCTTGGCGTCGGCGGTGTAGTGCTCCAGGGTCTGGTCGCGCGTGACGCTCTTGAAGTCGTCGTAGCGCAGCTTGATGCCGATGGTCTTGCCCGCATAACCCTTGCGCTGCAGATCGGCAGCCACGCGCTCGCACAGGGCCGTGAAGATCGCGCCCAGCTCTGTCTTGTCACGCACGGCATGCAGGTCGCGCTCGAAGGTGGTCTCGCGGCTCAGCGAGACGGGCTCGCTCTCGGTCACCACCGGACGCTCGTCACGCCCCCAGGCGGACTCAAACAACCAGGCGCCGTAGCTCTTGCCAAAGCGCTCGATCAGCCAGCCGGGCTCCTGTGCGGCCAGTTCGCCTATCGTCCGGATACCCTGGGCCTGCAGCTTCTCGTCGGTCTTGGGGCCTACACCGTTGATCTTGCGGCAGGGTAGCGGCCAGATCAGCGCCTGCAGGTCCTCGGGGAACACGATGGAGATGCCCTTGGGTTTGTTGAACTCGCTGGCCATCTTGGCCAGCAGCTTGTTGGGCGCTACACCGATGGAGCAGGTCAGCCCCGTGGCGTCGAAGATGCTTTTCTGGATCAGGCGCGCCAGACTGCGGCCGCCGTCGCGCTGGCCGCCCGGAACTGCCGTGAAGTCGATGTAGACCTCGTCCACGCCACGGTCCTCCATCACCGGCGCGATCTCGGTGATAACCTCTTTGAACCGGCGTGAGTACTTGCGGTATTCGTCGAAATCCACCGGCAGCAACAGGGCCTGGGGGCAGAGCTTGGCCGCCTTCATCAGCCCCATGGCCGAACCCACACCGAACTGGCGCGCGGCATAGGTGGCCGTGGTGATGACACCGCGACCGGTGTAGTCCTGGAGCAGGGGGAAATCCGCCACCGGTATGTCCGACAAGGGCAGATCGGCGTGTTTGAGCAGCAGGGCATCGTCGGGCCGGCGCCGCGAGCCGCCGATGACCACGGGCAGGCCCTGGAGCTGCGGGTAACGCAGCAGCTCGACCGAGGCGTAGAACGCGTCCATGTCGAGGTGCGCGATGCGCCGGATCGGTGTGGAGGATAAGCTGGCGGGAGGAGACACCGGGCTAGCATAGCGCGCCGCCGATGCAGAATAGGGGCGTACACCACCCGCTCCGGAGACCGCATGAAAAAACGTCACTTCCTCACCGCCGCCCTGGGCGCCACTGCCCTGTCTCCAGCGGCGCAGGCCATCCCCGCAGGCCAACGCGGCCCCACCCTGCTGACGGTCACGGGCGCCATCGGCCGTGGCAACCGCGGGCCGCTGGACAAGGCCCTGGACCAGATGATGGTCAAACAGCAGCTGACCTTCGACAAGGCCCATGTCTTTGACTTCGAAGCCCTGCGCGCGCTGCCCAGCATCACGATCAAGCCGACCCTGGAATACGACGCCAAGCCCCACACCCTGCGCGGTCCGTTGCTGGGCCAGGTCATCGAGGCCACCGGTGCCCGCCTGGACAACACGCTCAAGCTGGTGCTGCGCGCCATCGACGGCTACACCGTCACGCTGACGCTGGCGCAGGCACGTCGTTACCGCTTCATCATCGCCACCCACCTGGACGGCAAACCCATGCCCCTGGGGGGCCTGGGCCCGCTATGGGCGGTGTTCGATGCCGACCAGCATGCCGATGTCATGGCCAGACCGCTGCCAGAGCGCTATGCACAGTGCCCCTGGGGCCTGTACCACCTGGAAGTACAGGCCACTCAGGCCGTCGGGTAAGTGCCCGGCAACAGGATGCTGCGGTCCACCGTGTTGATGTCGGTGTGGCCGCAGAAGGCCATGGTGATGTCGAGTTCGTTGCGGATGATCTGCAGTGCCTTGGTGACGCCGGCCTCGCCCATCGCACCCAGGCCATAGACCATGGAACGACCGATGTAGACGCCGCGCGCGCCCAGTGCGCGTGCCTTGAGCACGTCCTGCCCGGAGCGGATGCCACCATCCATGTGCACCTCGATCTGGCTGCCCACGGCCTGCACGATCGCCGGCAACGAGTTGATGCTGGAATCGGCGCCGTCGAGCTGGCGGCCGCCGTGGTTGGAGACGATCAGCGCATCGGCGCCGCTGTTGACGGCAAGTTTGGCGTCCTCCACGTCCTGGATGCCTTTGAGGATGATCTTGCCGCCCCAGCGTTTCTTGATCCACTCCACGTCGCCCCAGTTCAGGCGCGGGTCAAACTGCTGGTTGGTCCAGGCCGAGAGCGAGCTCATGTTCTCCACCCCGTGCACGTGGCCCACGATGTTGCCGAACTCGCGGCGCTTGGCGCCCAGCATGCCCAAGGCCCAGCGGGGTTTGGTGGCGATGTTGATGATGTTCGGGATGGTGAGCTTGGGCGGGGCCGACAGGCCGTTCTTCAGGTCCTTGTGGCGCTGGCCGATGATCTGCAGGTCCAGCGTGATCACCAGGGCCGAGCAGTTGGCAGCCTTGGCACGATCGATCAGGCGCTCGATGAAGTCGCGATCTTTCATCATGTAGAGCTGGAACCAGAAGGGGTGACCGCCCGTGCCCTCGGCCACGTCCTCGATCGAGCAAATACTCATGGTCGAGAGCGTGAAGGGGATGCCAAACATCTTGGCTGCGCGCGCCGCCAGGATCTCACCATTGGCGTGCTGCATCCCCGTAAGACCCACGGGGGCGATCGCAACCGGCATGGCCACCTCCTGGCCGATCATGGTGCTGCGCGTGGTGCGGCCGTCCATGTTCACGGCCACACGCTGGCGCAGCTTGATCTTCTGGAAGTCGCTCTCGTTGGCGCGGTAGGTGCTCTCGGTCCAGGAACCGCTGTCGGCGTAGTCGTAAAACATGCGTGGCACGCGTTTCTGGGCCAGCACACGCAGGTCTTCGATATTGGTGATGACGGGCATCGTTTTGTCTCCTGAATATTTCCCGATGTTAAATGCTCGGGGCCTGGCCTCGCCGCTCCCCTCAGTCTCCAAAGCAGATACCGAGGTCGCGCCCGGTCTGCAAGGTATCGCTGTCGGGCGGCACCGCTTTCATGCGCCCGGCCACATCGGCCAGGGGCACGTAGATGACGTTCGGATGGGACAGGGCCACCATCACCCCTGATTGGCCCTCGTCCAACGCACGCACGGCCGCGGTGCCGAAGCGCTTGGCCGCCAGCCGGTCGAAGGTGGTGGGGCTGCCGCCGCGCAGCAGATGCCCCAGCACCACGACCCGCGCGTCTTTGCCGGTCAGCGCGGCCAGTTCCCTGGCCACCTGCTCGCCGATGCCACCCAGACGCTCGGCATGGCCGGCCTCGGCCGCCGCCAGCACCGCGCGCTGCCCCTGCCGCGGCAGGGCGCCTTCGGCCACCACCACCAGCGAGTACAGGCGGCCATGAGCATCGCGCTCACGGATAGCGGCCGCCACCTTCTCGATGTCGTAGGGCATCTCGGGCATCAGGATGGCATGCGCACCGCCGGAAATGCCTGCGTGCAGGGCGATCCAGCCCGCGTAGCGCCCCATGACCTCCACCACCATCACACGCTGGTGGCTCTCGGCCGTGCTGTGCAGGCGATCCAGGCATTCCGTGGCGAAGGAAACCGCGGTATCGAAACCGAAGGTGGTGTGGGTCTTGTCGAGATCGTTGTCGATGGTCTTGGGAACACCCACCACACGCAGGCCACGACGGTGCAACTCGTTGCCGATGGTGAGCGTGCCGTCACCGCCGGCGATGACCAGCGCGTCTATGCCCTCGCGCTGGAAGTAGTCCAGGACCTCACCGGAACGGTCCAGCTCAACCTTGCTGCCATCGGCCTGGCGCACGGGAAAGTGGAAAGGGTCACCCTTGTTGGTGGTACCCAGGATGGTGCCGCCCAGGTGGGCAATGCCGCGCACACGGTCACGGCTCAGCAGCTCGGTGCCGCCGCGGGGGTAGCGCTCGGGCTGCAGGATGCCATTGAAACCGTCGCGGAGGCCCACGCATTCCCAGCCGCGGTTGGCCGCAGCCCAGACCACCGAACTGATGACGGCGTTCAGACCCGGGGCGTCACCGCCCCCGGTGCTGATGGCAATGCGTCGGATGGGTTGCTGCATGGGCACGTGATGTCCGGAAGACGCATCGCCCTTGATGCCATCAGGCGCAGGGCTCACCTGGCTCGTGGCCACACGAAGGCAGCGCCACATCGGCGGCCAGGGCGCCTTCCTTGAAGGTCTCGGTGCTGGTGTCGTAGCCCTTTTCCTGCAGATAGCTCACCAGGCCGGCGTCCATGCTGCTCGCATGCCCGGGAAACCACTCGACCAGGGCCTCGATCATGCTGTCGATATAGGCCATCTCCCCGTTCAGGGCGCGACGCTCGACTTCCTGCATCACCTGCAGCACGCTGGCATGCTGGCCGAAGTGGCAGAAATCCGGCTGAATACCGCAGGCCGCCATCCAGCGCTCTTCCTGCGCGAAGTGCTCGACGGTATGCGCGAGCAGTTGCTGGTAGACCGGCAGCTTTTGCTCAGGCACGGCGGCCGTGGTGGCGTTGACCAAGTCCACGAACTCCTGGTGGGTGTGGTCGGTGCGGGGATCGCCGAGCAGCAGCTCATCGCTCCAGCTCAGGGTGTGGGTGGCGGACATGGTCATTCCTTCTCGGGCCGGGTCGGCAAGTGTTCCGGACCTGGCGCTGAACGCGTGAAAACGCGTTGCATGGCCGGGGCCGCAGGTCCCCGGTCAGGGGATAACGCGGAACAGGGGCAGGCTTGCCAGATAACGTTCCAGGATCATAGCCCAGCCCCGGGTCTCAGAGCCTGCGTCGGCGGGGTACCACACCCAGTTGCACGGTCTGCTGCAGGGTGCTCGCCCCCAGCTGCAAGGCCTGTCGCGGCGGCTCGACCAGCAGTTCCGGATGCCAGACGCGCAGCTCGACCTTGCCGGCCGGCAGACCCTCGAAACGGGCCATGCCGCTCTCGTCGGTCTTGAGTGTCCAGGCCGAGTCACTCACAAAAACATGCCCGCGCATGGAGCCGTGCAGATGGCAGCCCAGCAGCATAACGCCGGGTTTGTCCAGCACCATTTCCATGGCAGCCGGTGGCTGCCCGGCCGTGCGGCCCGCAATGCGGAACTCGAAACCTGGTGGCGCATTCGGGTCCAGCGCAGCCAGGCCGGTGGCCAGCGTACCGCGCACATGGTGGTCCCAGCGGTCGAGATTGGCAAAGCGCAGGCGCGTGCCCGGTACCACCACGGTCAGGGCCGGCACGAAGCGCATGCGCTCCTGCTCGATCAGCACCGGACCCGGCGGAACCGACAGTGCCGGAGACGTCATCCCGACCGGGTAAAGCACCACCACGGCTTCGGGCAGGGGTTTGCCCTCCCGGTCCTGCACCTGGACATGCAGGCCGGAGGCCTGCGCGGCCCAGCAGACCAACTGGGTGGAAGCAATGCAGAGGAATCTGCGCATCTCAGTGCTCCGAGATGATGTCGCGATGCATGGGCGCCAGCAGGGCGAGCAGGCGGTTCTGCTGTGCAAAGGGGATGCCTCGGGTGTCCATGGCGGCCTGCAGGTCTTCCACCAGGGCGTGGAACTCCTGCTTGCGGATGCCCATCTCGGCATGCGCAGCCTTCATGTCAGCGCCTTCGTACTTGCAAGGGCCACCGCTGAGCTGGCAGATCTGGTCGCTCAGGCTGGCCTTGAGGGTTTGGGCATTGGTGTCCTTGAAGTGGTGCTTGATGCGGGCATCCTGCAAGACGCGTCCGACAAACTCGTCCATCAGGGCGGTGATGCCGGCCTTCTGGCCCAGGGACTGGTAGAGCGATGCCGGAGCGGGCAGGGTCTGGGCCTGTGCGCCCAGCAGGCCGCCCAGACACAGGCAGCAGGTGTATAGGAATTTTTTCATGAAGGATCTCCGTTTGTTGAAGAAGCAATGCGGCCACCGGCTCAGAAAGCGACCTGGCCCGACAGGTAGTACCCGGTCTGGCGGCGACCTGCCGTGATGCCGGGCACGATGCGGCCCAGGTCGATGTAGGCCAGGGTCAGCGAAAGGTGCTTGCTGGGCGCCCAGGCGACGAACAGATCCTTCCAGTCGTCCTCGGCCAGGCCATCGCCCAGGCCGGCAGCGGCGCCCGCCGCCTCAAGGTTGTTAGGCTTCTTTCGGTATTCGGCCCCGATGGCCAGGTTCTTTTGCAGCAGGTAGGCCGCCGAGATTTCCGTTTGCAGGCTGCGGCTGCTGCTCGCCGGGGATGTGCCGCCGAAACCGAGCAGGCCGTTCTGGTTGGCGTTGGTGGAGCGCAGCGTGGCATTGAGCAAGAGGCTCTGACCCAGCAACAGCTTGGTGGCGTTGACATACACGTCGGTGCCGTTGTTCTGCACGCCCAGGAAGTCGAAGACGGACTGCAGGGAACCGGGGCGGACCTGCTTGTGCTCCAGACCCACCGCGATCTGCGGCATCCAGCTGTCGCTGTCGAGGATGGCGTCGCCGGCGACCTTGACTTTCAGACCGACCACGTCCATCTGGATATGCTGGCCCGGCGTTACGCCAAAGGCGGCCACGCCATTGAGCGCGATGGTGGGCGAGGCATCCAGATCCTGCCGCGCCAGCGACAGCTCGACCCGGTCTTTCAGGCCGATGGCGACGCCGTAGCTGTTGAGGCTGTAGTCCTGGGTGGTGGCGCGTGTCAGGTAGCTGCTGACACCGATCTCGCCTTCGGTGGCATTGGTGCCGATGGCGGCCCAGGGCGTCAGCCCCCCACCGGCCGCGCCAGTGACGGAGCTGACACCGCCGGTGAGCAGGAGTTTGCCGGTGTCGGCCTGGGCCAGGACGGTGGTGCAAGCAAGGCAGGTGAGCGTGGCGTACCGGAAGAGTTTCTTCATCAGGGTGGCTCCTAGTAGATGTACAAGCGCGCTGGCCTGTCTACTGGATACGCACCCCGGATGCGATCGGATTCAAAAAAGTGGAAATATTTTCGGCTGCCGCCTCAAAGCATGCGCTGGATCAGGCTGCCCTTGAACAGCACGGGGCCGGTCGGCCCGCCCGCGCCGGGCACGCCGCCCAAGGGCTCCAGGCTGATGGCCAGCGTGGGCACCTCGCGCACATCGGACTCACCCGCGGTAAGCTTGACCAGCGGCCCCTGCCCCAGCACCCCCAGCGAGCGAGGTGCGCCGGCCGGCGGCAGGGCCCAGAGCTGCAGCGATTTGTCACGCCCTTCCTGGAAGCCGCCCACCCGCTGCAGGACCAGGGTATTGTTCCTGGGGTCGAAGGTCACCAGCATGGAAGCCGCCGACCGGTCGTCGGCCAGCACCGCCACATACTGGATCTGCGGCGCCGCCTGCAACTGCTGGCGCAGTTCGGCGATCTGTGCGCCGGCCTGCGCGCGCAGCCCCTCGTTGACCTGCAGGCCCACGACCACGGCCGTCAAGGTGGCGAACACTCCGGCTGCGGCCGCACTGCGCCAGACCAGCAGACTTTGCCACCAGCCGGGACCAACCGAAGGCGTCATGCCGGACGATGTCTGCGCCCGGGCCTGCAACTGGTTTTGGATGCGGGCCCAGACATAGGACGGCGGCTCGATCGCCGGCTGCAACTCGGTCAAGCCGGCTAGGCGGCCCTGCCAATGCTGACAGGCCTGCAGAACGGCGGGCTGCTGCCGCGCCAGGGTCTCGAAGCGGCGACGCGCGCCACCACGCAGCGTGCCCAGGGCGTAGCTGGCCGCCAGGCGGTCCAGCAGTTCGGGATGGTCATGCAGTCTCATGGTCGCACCTCCGTGGGTGCCGCGGCCATGCAGCCGCGCAATTGGTTCAGACCACGCCGGATCCAGGTCTTGACCGTGCCCAGCGGCAGGCGCAGCTGCTCGGCCAGCTCATGGTGGCTGAGGTCACGCAGGTAGGCCAGGCTGAGCACCTCGCGCTGACCGTTCTCCAGCTGCTTCAGGCAGCGGTGCAAGGCACGCGCCTGCTGGCTTGCGTTGACCTGGTCCATAGGATCGGGTGCATCGCCTTCCAGGGTCTCGGCCAGGGCGTCGTCAAGCTCTTCGGTGCTGTCGGCGCGCTCGGCCGTGCGCCGTCGCAAAAAGTCCAGGGCACGGCTGCGCACGATCAGGCCCATCCAGGCCATCGGAGGGCTCAGGCTGGCGCGGTAGTCATTCGCCGAACGCCAGATGTAGAGGTAACTCTCCTGCACCACATCCTCCGCCCATTCTTTGTGGCGTACCACCCGCATGGCCAGGCCGAACAGCAGGGGTGAGGTACGGGCGTAGAGCGCTTTCAGCGCCGCCGCGTCCTGCCGGGCCACCTGATCGAGCAGGGCCGTCAGTTCCAAATCATGGGCTTCATGAATCATGGCGCGATTGTCCTTGATCCGGGCGCGGTCCACACGCGGGCGGTCATGCCAGCCCGCAGGCTGGCGCGTCAACCTGGGCAGGGCAGGACATACGAGAAGCATGTACTCAATACGGCCCGCGGCCCGCAACGGTTTCAGACCGGGCCCATGCCCCGGGGACAGCTGGGGTCTTTTGAATCCGGGCGGGGCCACACCACGTATTCAAGGTGTCGGCCAGTCTTGTGCCGATGCCGGACTGGCCGGCCCCTTCACTCTAGAACCCTGCAAGGAAACCATCATGACCTCCAAGATTGACATCACCTCCCTGCCCTCCGTTGCGCGCCGCTCCTTCATGAGCCGTACCGGCACCCTCTCTGCCGTGGCCGTGGCCATGCTCGCCGGCAAGGAAGCGCTGGCCCAGGGCATGGGGGCCGACACCAGTGGCGATCTGCAGATCCTCAACGTGGCCCTCGGCCTGGAACATGAAGCCATCAACGCTTACCAGCTGGGCGCCGCCAGCGGCCTGCTGCAGAAGTCCGTGCTGGACGTGGCCGTGCAATTCCAGGGTCACCACAAATCGCACCGCGACGCCCTGATCGCCACCATCCAGAAGCTCGGTGGCAAGCCCGTCATGGAGATGAAGCTGGACGACTACGCTCGCGCCCTCAAGGCCGACACGCTGAAGAACCAGGCCGATGTGCTGAGCCTGGCGGCGCGGCTGGAACTGGGTGCGACCAACGCCTATCTGGGCGTGATCCCCGCCTTCGGCAGCAAGGAGCTGGCCAAGGTCGCCGCGCGCCTGGCCGCTGACGAGACCATGCACTACACCGTGCTGACGCAAGCACTGGGCCGCGCCCTGCCGGCTGGCGCCCTGAGCTTCGGCGCCTGAACTTCACTCTCACTCACCTCATAGCCAAGGACAGATAACCATGATGAACCGCACCCTCACGGCCCTGGCGGCCGCCTCCCTGCTCTCGGCCTGTGCCATGTCCGGCGGCATGTCCATGTCCAGTTCGGCACAGACCGGTGTGCCCGATGCCGTGCGCGTCCCCGCTGGTCACAGCGTCGTGCTGGAAACCGTCGGCGCGGGCGAGATCACCTACGAATGCCGCGCCAAGAAGGACATGGCTGGTGCCTTCGAATGGGTCTTCGTCGGCCCCGATGCCCGCCTGATGGACCGCAGCGGCAAGGCCGTGGGTCGTTATTACGGCCCGCCCGCCACCTGGGAAAGCAACGATGGCTCGCGCATCACCGGCACCCAGCTCGCGGTTGCCCCCGGCGGTGACGGCAACATCCCGCTGCAGCTGGTCAAGGCCAACCCGGCCATGGGCATGGGCGCCATGCAGGGCGTGAGCCACATCCAGCGCCTGGCCACCCGGGGTGGCGTGGCACCGGCGATGACCTGCGGCGCGGGCAACGCGGGTCAGAAATCGGTGGTGAAGTACCAGGCCGACTACATCTTCTGGCGCGCGGCCTGATCCAGCACCGCGGCGCGGCTCAGGCGAGCCGCGCCCGGTGGCGTTCGATCTGTGCCCGCACCTGGACCGGCGCGGTGCCGCCCAGGGTGTGGCGCGCGTTGAGCGAGCCGCGCAGCGACAGCACGTCGTAGACGTCCTTCTCGATGTTCTTGTTGAACTGCTGCAGCACCGTCAGCGGCAGTTCGGACAGATCGCAGGCATGGCTGATGGCGGCCTTCACCGCATGGGCCACGGTCTCGTGCGCGTCACGGAAAGGCAGCCCCTTATTGACCAGGTAGTCGGCCAGGTCGGTGGCTGTGGCGTAACCCTTGAGGGCGGCCTGTTCCATGGCAGCGGCGTTGACGGTGATGCCGCCTTCGAGCTTGCCGCTGGCGGGGTTGAGCTGCCCACCCACCATCTCGGTGAAGATGCGCAGCGTGTCCTTCAGGGTGTCCACTGTGTCGAACAGCGGCTCCTTGTCTTCCTGGTTGTCCTTGTTGTAGGCCAGGGGCTGGCCCTTCATCAAGGTGATCAGGCCCATGAGATGGCCCACCACCCGTCCGGTCTTGCCACGCGCGAGCTCGGGCACATCGGGGTTCTTCTTCTGCGGCATGATGGAAGAACCGGTGGTGAAGCGGTCGGCGATCTTGATGAAACCGAAGTTCTGGCTCATCCACAGGATCAGCTCCTCGCTCAGGCGGCTGATGTGCACCATGACCAGGGAGGCGGCAGCCGTGAACTCGATGGCGAAGTCGCGGTCGCTCACGGCGTCCAGGCTGTTCTGGCAGACACCGTCCATGCCCAGGGTCTTCGCGACGCGCTCGCGATCCAGCGGGTAGCTTGTGCCCGCCAGGGCAGCGCTGCCCAGGGGCAGACGGTTCACGCGCTTGCGCACGTCGGCCATGCGTTCGGCGTCGCGCGCGAACATTTCCACATAGGCCAGCATGTGGTGGCCGAAGCTCACGGGCTGGGCCACCTGCAGGTGGGTGAAGCCGGGCAGGATCACTTCTACGTTCTGCTCGGCCACGGTCACCAGGGCTTTTTGCAGGTCCACCAGCAGGTTGCTGATGAGATCGATCTCGGTGCGCAGCCACAGGCGCACATCGGTGGCCACCTGGTCGTTGCGGCTGCGGCCGGTGTGCAGACGCTTGCCGGCGTCGCCCACCAGCTGGGTCAGGCGGGCCTCGATGTTGAGGTGCACGTCTTCCAGGTCCAGCTTCCATTCGAACTTGCCGGTCTCGATCTCGGCGATGATCTGGGCCATGCCGTCGCGGATGGCGGCCAGGTCGGCCGCAGCGATGATGCCCTGCGCCGCCAGCATCTCGGCGTGCGCCAGGCTGCCGGTGATGTCGGCATGCCACAGGCGCTTGTCGAAAAAGACGCTGGCCGTGTAGCGCTTGACCAGATCGCTCATGGGTTCGGAGAACAGCGCCGACCAGGCTTGGGATTTCTTGTCGAGTTGGTTTTGGGACATGGCGGGCGGGTTTATAAGAGGAAGGGATGCCGGGCTGGCAGGATAGCCATTGTGCGACCACAGCCAATTCACCAATAATGGGGTCGGCCACCAGGCCGCTGCCCTGCACCTATGAAAGACACCCAGATTTTATCGGCCTTCCAGGAGCTCACCCCGGAAACCCCGGCGGCGACCGTGACCGACGCATTGCTCTACGACGCGTGCCAGGTCGGCGTGGCTCTGCGCGCCGTGCTTTTCGTGGAGACCGCCGTCGCCGTGGGCGCCATGTTCGGCACCAGCACGGCGCTGGACTGGATCGTACGCCTGGCCCTGCTGACCGGCAGTGCCCTGCCCGCCACGGTGTTCTGGCTGGTCGTGGCCTGCCTGTGCAAACGCCCCCTGGGGCGCCTGCCGCGACCGGCCCAGTACGCCGCCGGTGTGCTGCTCGGCGCGCTGGCCGGCCTCTACGGCTGCAGCATGCTGATGCTGGCCGGCCTGCTGGCCCCGGCACCCTGGCTGGCCAGCGCCAGCAGCGGCGCCCTGCTGGCCGGGGTGCTGGTAGCGGTACTGGCGCTGCGCGCGCGCGGACGCACGCCGGCCGATACGGCGGCGCGCCTGTCCGAGCTGCAATCGCGCATCCGCCCGCATTTCCTCTTCAACACGCTCAACAGTGCCATCGCCCTGGTGCGCGCCGAGCCGGCCAAGGCCGAAGCCCTGCTGGAAGACCTGAGCGACCTGTTCCGCCACGCCCTGGTGGACCAGGGCGCTGCGGTCACGCTGGCCGACGAGATCGCATTGGCAAGGCGTTACCTGGACATCGAGCAGGTTCGCTTTGGCGAGCGCCTGCAGCTCGAATGGGCGCTCGACCCCCTTGCCGATGGCGCCCGCCTGCCGCCCCTGCTGCTGCAGCCTCTGCTGGAAAATGCCGTGCGCCATGGCGTGGAACCCAGCGCCAGCGGGGCCCAGGTCCGCATCTCCACCCAGCGTCGCGGTTCCACCGTGGTGATCAAGGTCACCAACACCGTACCGGCTGGCCCGGGCCCTCACGGCCATGGGGTGGCCCTGGGCAATGTGCGCGACCGCCTGCGCCTGCTGCACGACGTGCAGTGCAGCTTCCACACCGTGAACAAGGACGGTTTGTATCAGGTACGCATGGAGGTACCGGCATGAGCGCCGCCCGGCCGTCCGAAGCTGCTCGCACAGCAATGCACAGCACGGAGCTTTCCTCATGACGCTGGGTCTGCGCACCCTCATCGTCGACGACGAGACGCTGGCGCGCAGCCGCCTGCGCACCCTGTTGGGCGACTGCAAGGCGCCGCTGATCAGCATCGAGGGCGAGGCCGCCAATGCCAGCCAAGCCATCGAGCTGCTGCGCCGCCAGCCCTATGACCTGGCCCTGCTGGACATCCACATGCCCGGGGCCGACGGCCTGACCCTGGCCCAGACCCTGCGCAGCCTGCCACTGCCACCGGCCGTCATCTTCGTGACGGCCCACGCCGAACATGCCGTCCAGGCCTTCGAGCTCGAAGCGGTGGACTACCTGACCAAGCCCGTGCGACTGGAGCGCCTGCAGCAGGCCCTGCAGAAGGTGGAACGCCTGCTGCACAGCCGGCCCGGCACAGGCACGGCAACACCCGAAGAAGTGCTGCTGATCCAGGAACGCGGGCGCACCGAACGCGTGCCCCTGGCGGAAGTGCTCTACTTCAAGGCCGAACTCAAGTACATCACGGTGCGCACGGCGGCCAAGACCTATATCCTGGACGGGGCACTGAGCGAGCTTGAGGAAAAATACGCGACCCGTTTCATGCGCGTGCACCGCAACGCCCTGGTGGCCCGCCGGGCCGTAAGGGCACTGGAGAAACACTACGATCCCGAAGAGGGAGAAGGCTGGGCCGTGCGCCTGAGCGGCACCGACGAGCTGCTGGCGGTGTCACGTCGTCAGCTGGCTGCCGTGCGTGAAGCCATCGCTTCCAACTGAGACCCACGGTCACGAAAGGACCTCAACATGCTGGAACTGCTGACAGACCCCCAGGCCTGGATCGCCTTCGCCACCCTGACCACACTGGAGCTGGTGCTGGGCATTGACAACATCATCTTCATTTCCATCCTGGTCGACAAGCTGCCCCCCGAGAAACGGGTACTGGCACGCCGCCTGGGCCTGTTCATGGCCATGTTCATGCGCATCGGCCTGCTGCTGGTGCTGAGCTGGATCATCGGCCTGGTGGCGCCGCTGTTCAGCGTGATGGGGAAGGACATCTCGGGACGCGACCTGATCCTGATTGCCGGGGGCCTGTTCCTGATCTGGAAGAGCACAGGCGAGATCCATCAGTCGCTCGAAGGCGAGGAAGGTCACGCCTCCGGGGCGGTGCAGGCCACCTTCGCGGCCGTGATCCTGCAGATCATGGTGGTCGACCTGGTGTTCTCGCTGGACTCCATCATCACCGCCGTGGGCATGGTGGACGAACTGGCCGTCATGATCGCCGCCGTGATCGCCTCGGTCGCGCTGATGATGGTGTTTGCGGGCGCCATCGGCCGCTTTGTGTCGGACCATCCCAGCATCAAGATGCTGGCCCTGTCCTTCCTGGTCGTGGTCGGCGTGGTGCTGATCGCCGAAGGCTTCGACCACCACGTGCCCAAGGGTTACGTCTACTTCGCCATGGCCTTCTCGCTGGGCGTGGAGATGCTGAACATTCGCATGCGCAGGCGTTCGGCTAAACCGGTGCAGTTGCACACGGAGTACACGCGCGAGCCCTGAGCGGCCAATGCTGCGTTATTGACGGATCACGTCGGCGCCGACCGGCGGTTTGAAGCGGAAGGTCTCGGGCGGCAGGTTCACATTGAGCTGCACGCGGCTGAAAGTCAGCAGCGATCGCTGGCCGAAGTTGTCGACGATCTCCAGCGCCGCCAGTTCAGCCGTCTTTTTGCCGCCCTGCTCGACTTCCCGCAGTCCCACGCGCACGGTCTGCACCTGGCCGTCGCGCGCGCGCGGTGTCGCAACCACCCACTGCAGGCCGTCGCGCTCGGGCGCATTGGCGAGCTGGTAGTCGGCCTGCAAGGCGCGCATGTCGGGCGCTGCGGCGATCAAGGCTGCCGGTGTGCTACCCAGGGCGCTGGCCTGGGCACGTGCGGTTACCTGGTTCAGATCGACGTCGTGCAACCACAGGGTCTGACCGTCGGCCACGATGGTCTGGGCCAAGGGCTTGCCATAGACAAAACGGAAGCGGCCGGGGCGCTGGAACTCGAAAGTCCCCCCCGAAGTGCGCACGCGTGGCGCCTGGCCCTCGCGGGGTGGTGAGGTCACGGTCTGGCTGAACTCGGCCCGCCCGCTCTTCGCACTCTTGAGAAACAGGTCCAACGCATCCACACCTTCGGCCCGAGCCAGACCGCCAGCCGCGCAAAAAGCCCAAGCCCACACCATCGTGTAGCAACGACCATTCCAACCCAGTTTTTCAAGCATGGCGAGATGAGATATTAATGAGGGCCGAGCCCCCGGATGCATTCAGGAAATACTCACCGGCCCTGTCGGATTTGTGGCAGTTTGCCGGGCGATTCCGAGGCATGGTAACCCAGTCGTCCTCGGCTCTGGACAGGCAGATAAATTTGTTTTATCGTCAACAGATGAATAAAAGAGACCGGGGAGATGGCCTATGAATGCGCCGATGCAGCCGGGCACCGGCGACTTTCTCTCCGACGAGATCCGTGCCCGCATCGGACTTGAGCGCAAACGTCACTGCCTCGTCACGGCGCGCGACATCCGCCGCTTCGCACAGGCCATCGGCGAGACCAGCCCCCTGCACTCGGAGGACCGCCACGGCCCCGTAGCCCCTCCACTCTTCTACCAGTCGCTCGGCTACGAGGAACTGCCCTTGGAGCAGTTGCCACCCGACGGATCGCCCATTGAACTCGACGTGCCGATTCCTGCGCCGCGTACGGTGGGGGGCGGGAGCGAGTACACGATACACCGTCTCGTCAGGGCTGGCGAAACGGTGACCGTGACCTCATCGCTCAGGAGCGTGGAGAAGAAGACGGGCAAAAGCGGAGATCTTTTTCTGGTGAAGGTGGAAACACGTTTCACCGACGAGCAGGATCGGCCCCTGGCTTCAGAGATCGCCACCTACATCAAGCGTCAATAATTGCACATGCACCCACTCAAACGTTGGCAACGAGGGGTTACAGCGCAACTTGCCCGCTTGTATGAAAACAGTGCCCAGTGGCAGGCCATCATCGGCGCCAGGCCGCCACGTCCGCCGGGATTGTCAGATCGCCTACGGGCGTTTCTCGGCTTACCGCTTTTCAACCGAAGGATCCGCCAGTTTCATACCGGACAGAACAATCCTGCCATGTTGACGCAACTGGCAAGCCGCCCAGGCTGGAAGCTGGACTGGGCCGAAGTCGCACCCGGGGTCCGCTTGACAGGTGCGGTTTCTCCACCTCGCGATCCCTCGGCACCGTGGGTGCTGTATTTTTTAGGTAATTGGGGCGATCAACTCGTCAAAAGCCAGATGTGGCTGGAACAGTTGCGAGGGGCACACGATTGGGGTTTGGCCATGTGGGCTCCGCGCGGGTATGAAACCTCCTCAGGCGAACCGAATATGCACGACATTTGCGCCGATACGCAGTTCTTGCATGAGCTGCTGGTGCAACGCCATGGTGCCCGAGAAGGGGGCATCCACCTCGTGGGATTTTCACTGGGGGCTATTCTGGCCAGCGCCTTGGCCAGTGCGTTGACGCAGGCTGGCAAGCCCCCCGTCAGCCTGACGCTGCTGGCCATGCATCCCTACGGTTTTGCGATGCGACGCAGGACTTCGGGGTGGGCCTCCCATTGGCTGACACCGGAATGGTTCGCCCCGATGGTGGATCCGAAATGGCTGCCCGGACCGACCCTGGTGATTCACGCCAAGGATGACACGCTCGAACCGGTGGAGGATACCCGGCGTTTCGTGGCCAGCCTGGGCGAGCATTGCCGCTACGTGGAGTTGTCAGAAGGCGGCCATGAAGGCCCCATCAGTCCCGACGCCATCGCGCTGACGCGCCGATTCATAGTGGAAAATAAAGCGCATGCTGCCTGAAACACTGCCTCCGCTCGAGGTGACACCCGGTACCGGGCACATATTCATGTTCAGCGCGATAACGTGGAATCGCCACCATATCCATTACGACAAGGACGCCGCCCTGGCCGAGGGGCATACCGGCGTCGTCGTGCAACGGGCGCTCCTGGGCAACTACCTTGCCCGTCTGGTGACGCAGTGGCTCTCAGACCAGGGCGAACTGCGTACGCTGTCATGGCGGGTCCAGAAGAGTGCGTTGCCGGACAAACCGCTCACCTGTCAGGGTGAGGTGGTGGGTCGCGAAGGCCATACCTGGAAATGCGAGTTGCGCATCCTCGATCAGACGGGTGCGGTGGTTGCGGCCGGTGAGGCGCAGGTCTTTGTAAAGTAAGGACACAGGCATGAACAAGTCCGGTACGCCGTACCAGGCGGCACGCGCACTCTACCGTTTCGTCAAATGGGATGTGGTGATGGGCGGCCTGTTGTTGCCCTACGGCCGTGCCCGCCACCACAGGCTGTTGCAGCGCACCGATCGAAGCAACGATCACACGTACACCAGTTTCTACCGTTCACCACCCCAACTGGATGCGCTGACGGGTCCGGTGCTGGACCACATCGAACAACAAGGACACCAGGAGGTATCGATCCTTCTCTTTGCCGCCTCGAACGGCGCGGAGCCGTACACACTCGCCTCCGAGCTCTTGCACCGACGGCCTGATCTGCGCTTTCGCATCCGGGCTTCCGACCTGCACGAAAAAATGGTTGCCAAGGGTGCATCAGGTCTTTACACGCAAGACGAAGTGATGCATCCAACCGTGCCGCAAGACTTCATCACACGCACCTTCGATCGCGTTGACGGGCTCTATCGGGTGAAACCACAGATCCGCGAGCGGGTGAGCTTCGAACAGGCCGACCTGCTGGACCCGAAGCTGCCCGAGCGCTTCGAACCTGCGAACATCGTGGTGATGCAGAACGTGCTGTTTCACATGCCGTCTGACCTGGCGCGCAAGGTCTTCGCCAACGTCATCCTGACGCTGAAGCCAGGCGGGGTGTTCTTCATCGAAGGCATGGAACTCGATATGCGTGTGGAGTTGACCCGGCGGGCGGCGCTTGTGCCACTCGACTACCGGGTCAAGGAGATCCATCAGCATGCCCGCCTGCACTTTCCCCTGCGGTGGTGGAACTACTACTACGCCAGCGAACCTTACTCGCTGCTTGCCTCCGACCGCTTGGCCCGCTACGGCACCATCTTCTTTGCACCCGCATGAAGGCGTGGATGGCACTGGCTCTGCTTGCGCTGGGGATCGTAGTCGTGACGCCCTGGCTGCTTGTCGGGCTGGTCATGCCATCCCTGCACGCGCCCGGCCCACTGCCCACAGAACGCTCGCTCGCTACCGCGGAAGGAAACTGGCGCTACGAAGACGTGGGAGAGGGTGACAGCGCATTGCTGCTCCTGCACGGCTTCAACCAGGGCCTTGACCAATGGGACGGCGTGTGGGCAAAACTATCGGCCTGTGGCCAGCGGCGGATCAGAGTGGACCTGCCCGGCTTTGCAGGCTCCCGTTTCGGCAGCGATGATTTCAGTCTGCCCAGGCAGGCCGAACGTCTGCTAGCCTTTCTCGACGCGCGTGGCATCCACAAGGCGACCCTGGCCGGATCGTCCATGGGCGGGTCCCTGGCGGCGTGGTTTGCAGCAAAACACCCGGAACGTGTAAGCCAGATGGCGCTGTTCGCGCCCTCGGGGTATCCACAAGCGCTGACCTACTCTGGCATGTTCGGGGTGCTGGTGCAACCGGGCCGGCTCAACCATGCCGCGACGTGGATCGCCCGCACGAAGCCGTTCTCCCTGCTGTTTCCGCAGAGTGCAGCGGTGCAGGCACTGACGGTCACGGCGAGCTACGGGGCCCCCTGGATGGAAGCGCTCTCCCAGATACGCGCGCCGACGCTGCTGGTTTGGGCGCGGGTCGATCCGGTCGCGAGTGCAAGCACCGCTGCTTCCGTTGCACGGATGATCCCCAACAGCACGCTGTTGTGGCTCGATGCGAGTGCGGGGCACTCACCGCCCAATACACAACCTGAGCAGGTAGCCAGCCTGTTGTGCCGCCTGGCCAAGGGTTCGCCTCCCGCCGAGGTCGCCTCCCCTTAACTCTGGATGGGTCCTGAGCGGATGGCCTTGGCCCAGCAGCTCTCGTCTACCGAGATGGAGAAGTGGACCTGGCCTTTGCGGTTGACACCACGGACGACACCGATGCGCTGGTAGCCACTCTTGCGCACGCCATGGAGCGACTTGTAGTTCATGTGGTCGACGTAACCCAGAAGGCGACGTTTGCCTTCGGCACGGGTATGTTCCAGCACCTTGAGATGGCGTAAGCCCTGGTAGGCCGTGCCGCGGTATTCCGGTGCCGTATAGCCGTTGTAGTTGTAGACCATGTCATCGGGCATGTTGAAATGAAACCCCCACATGATCTCGATGAGCGGCGCGGAACTGATCCATGTGTAGCCGACCAGCGCCTCGCCATGGGTCTGGAGCAGGCAGCGACAGCCGTTCTTGAACGAGGCGATGTCGCGTTCATAGATGTGCGACTCGGGCCTCTGTTTGAGGCGCTCAAGGTCCTCCAGGGTGGCAAAGCGGAATGTGTGGTCCTTGGCTGCCTGAACGGCTGCAGGCGCGGGGCGAGGGGTGTCGAGCACGATGAGGAAATAGCGCGAGACTGTACCGCCGGGCACAAAGGCCAAGGCGCGGCGAGCGATGTGCGTGAACAGCCCACCCACACCGAACTGCCACGCTTTATCGAATGCTTTCGCCATTTTCTGCATCTTGCCCCCCGAATCGAAGTACCCGCTTTGCGGGCTCAGTATGCCAACTTATTCACTGCTCACTGGAAATTCTCTCGCCAAGCAGACCTGATTTGATCCAAATTGATTATGCTAGCAATTGGTGGCTTTCTACGGGGGGCAGCCTGCCCAGGCTTCCACAACAGACAAAAATGGGGGCTCGAATGGACGGCGATATTCAGTTTGGCGTGAGCGGCATGAGCGTGTACGTACCACGCCTTCGTGTGCCATTACAGGCCTGGTGCGACTGGACTGGCAATTCTTGGGACAAGATCCAATCGGTGGTGGGCAGGAGCTTTCGCATACCCAGTCGGCATGAGAACGTCTACACGATGGCGGCCAACGCTGTGATCCGCCTGATCCAGCAATACGACATTGACCCCACGCGGGTCGGCTTCCTGGGTCTGGGTACTGAATCAAGCACGGACAATGCGGCCGGAGCCGTCATCGTGCGCGGGATGGTGGATCGTGGATTGGAGGCCTTGGGCCGCCCACGCCTGTCCCGTCACATGGAGGTGCCCGAGTTCAAACACGCGTGCTTGGGGGGCATGTACGCACTGAAGGCTGCGTTGCGTTACGCCGCGTGCGACGCGGGTGATCGCCTTGCGATCGTGGTGTGTGCCGATATCGCGGAATATGAGCGCGGCAGCACGGGTGAACAGACGCAGGGCGCAGGCGCAGTGGCCATGCTGGTCTCACGCAACCCACAGTTGTTCACAGTGGACCTGGCACACGCCGGATGTGCTTCGGACTATCGCGGCCCCGACTTTCGCAAGCCTTTTGCCAGGCACTTCACGAAGGACTACGCGCCGAACACGCAGCGCTTGAACGACTTCCCGGTGTTCAGCGGCAGATACTCGACATTTTCGTATCTGGACGAGACTGTACATGCCGTTGAAGACATGCTCCGGAAGCTGAAGGTCCCAGCCAGTGCCTACTATGACAGCGTTCATTCGCTGTTCTTTCACCGTCCCTATCAGATGATGCCGGTGCAGGCGTTGTCATTCCTGTACATACGCAGCCTTGCACATGGCGAACCCCACTCGGGTGATCTCCAGGCCTTGTGCGACGAAGCCGGTGTGCAGATGGAGGACGTGATCGCAGAGTCGCTCACGACACCAGACCTGTACGCCCAGGTGAGTGAGCACGGCGCCAACGTGAGTGACCCTTACCAGGCCACGACAGCGGTCGCCTCGCTGGCGCGAAAGTCCAGCCGCCGATTCCGCGAGCTGCTGCAGGCCAAGATGCGCCTGGGCTCAGGTCTCGCATGCGAGCTTGGGAACCTGTACTCTGCAGCACTCCCTGCTTGGTTGGCCGCCGGTTTCGCAGAAGCCGCCGCTGCGCGGATGGAACTCACCGATTGTGAGATGGTGGTGGTAGGTTACGGCAGTGGCGATGCTGCGGAATCATGGCCGATCCGTGCCGTATCAGGCTGGGAGCAGGCCGCCGCGCGCATCCACGTGCAAGGCGCACTCGAAAACCCGATAGATCTCACCCGTGAACAGTATGAAGCCTTGCACGATGGGCGCGAGGTCGACACAAGCTACACGCCACAAGATGAGTTCGTGATCACCCATGTGGGCGAGCAGTATGGCCCCGCCTTCCAGGACCTTGGCATCGAGTACTACAAGTACGCAGGCTAAGCGCCGCGCTATCTGCTCTGGCGACCATACCCAGTTTCTGCGCGCCAGCGGCCACTCACTCAGCGCGCGCCGGCACCAGGATGTCACGCTGCCCGTTGGTGCTCATGGCGCTGACCAGCCCGGCCTTCTCCATGTCTTCCACCAGGCGCGCCGCGCGGTTGTAGCCGATCTTGAGATGACGCTGCACCAGCGAGATGCTGGCCTTGCGGTTCTTCAGGACGATTTCCACGGCTTGGTCGTACATGGGATCTTTCTCGCCGGCAGGCCCCCCCTCGCCCAGGGGACCGTCTTCACCGTCGACCGTACCGCCTTCGAGCACGCCTTCAATGTAATCAGGCTCACCCTGGCTCTTGAGGTACTTGACCACGCGGTGCACCTCGTCATCGCTGACGAAGGCGCCATGCACACGGATCGGCAGGCCAGTGCCACTGGCCATATAGAGCATGTCGCCCATACCCAGCAGGGCCTCGGCGCCCATCTGGTCCAGGATGGTGCGGCTGTCGATCTTGCTGCTGACCTGGAAGGCGATGCGCGTGGGAATGTTGGCCTTGATCAGGCCCGTGATCACGTCCACGCTGGGGCGCTG
Organism: Hylemonella sp. GW821-FHT10B10; assembly: GCF_059415585.1. NCBI lineage: Bacteria > Pseudomonadati > Pseudomonadota > Betaproteobacteria > Burkholderiales > Comamonadaceae > Hylemonella > Hylemonella sp. GW821-FHT10B10. The sequence goes on from NZ_JBWKNN010000002.1 coordinate 265,017, forward strand.
CGTGGCCAGGATCAGGTGGATGCCGGCGGCGCGTGCCTTCTGCGCCAGGCGGGCGATCAGTTCTTCGATCTTCTTGCCCACCACCATCATCAGGTCGGCCAGCTCGTCGATGACGACCACGATGTGCGGCAGGCGCTGCAGCGGCTCCGGGCTCTCGGGCGTGAGACTGAAGGGGTTGTAGATGAACTGTTCCTTGGCCTTGGCTTCGTCGATCTTGTGGTTATAGCCGGCCAGGTTGCGCACGCCCAGCTTGCTCATGAGCTTGTAACGGCGCTCCATCTCGGCCACGCACCAATTCAGACCGTGCGCGGCCTGCTTCATGTCGGTGACGACAGGCGCCAGCAGGTGCGGGATGCCTTCGTAGACCGACATTTCCAGCATCTTGGGATCGATCATCAGCAGGCGTACGTCGCGTGCCTCGGCCTTGTAGAGCAAGGACAGGATCATGGCGTTGATCCCCACCGACTTGCCCGAGCCCGTGGTTCCGGCCACCAGCACGTGCGGCATCTTGGCCAGGTCGGCCACCACCGGATTGCCCACGATATCCTTGCCCAGGCCCATGGTCAGCATGGACTTGGCCTCGTTGTACACCTGCGAGCCCAGGATCTCTGACAGCTTGATGGATTGGCGCTTGGCGTTGGGCAGTTCCAACGCCATGTAGTTCTTGCCCGGGATGGTCTCGACCACGCGGATGGACACCAGGCTCAGCGAACGCGCCAGGTCCTTGGCCAGGCCCACGATCTGCGAACCCTTGACGCCGGTGGCCGGCTCGATTTCGTAACGTGTGATCACCGGGCCGGGCTGGGCCAGCACCACGCGCACTTCCACGCCAAAGTCCTTGAGCCGCTTCTCGATCATGCGGCTCGTCATCTCCAGCGTCTCGGGTGCCACGGTTTCCTGCCGTGTCTGCGCACCGTCCAGCAGGTCCACCTGGGGCAACTTGGAGTCGGGCATGTCGCTGAACAACGGCTTCTGGCGTTCCTTGGCCACGCGCGTACTCTGCGGCACCTCCACCAGCACTGGCTCAATCAGCACGGGGGGGGCGTGGTGCTCGATGATCTCCTCACGCTCCTCCAGCACCACTTCCTCGCGTTCCCGTGCCGCCCGCTGGCCCAGGGCCAGGTCCTGTGCCATTTCACGGCGCGCGCGGCGCGACTCGATGAAGTCCTGAATCCAGCCGCCTATACCTTCGGCCACATGGCCCCACGAAAAGCGAAACACCAGGGCCACGGCCAGCACCCACAGGCCGATAGCGAGCAGGGCCGAACCCGTCACCCCCAGCCAACGCGCCGCCAGCGGCCCGATCCAGTAGCCCATCACACCGCCGGCGTGCCCCGGCAGGCGCGGCTCCAGGCTGTAGAAACGCGCCCACTCGATCGCCGTGCTGGCCAGCATCAGCAGAAACAGGCCGATCCAGAAACTCCAGCGGCTGGCCAGGAAGCGCGCCAGCAGCGCCGGAGCCGCCGCAGGCTCTGCCTCCGGCAGCTCGTGGGCACGCAACCAGCGCGCCAGCGCCGAGAGCCAGCCGCGCACGGCGGCGGCAAAACACCACCAGACCGAGAAACCAAACAGGTAGAAACTGGCGTCGGCCAGCCAGGCGCCAAGCTGTCCACCCCGGTTGCGCACCGGTGCGCCGTCGCCCGAGGTAGACCAGGCGGCATCCAGCAGGCTGTGACTGGCCAGGGCCAACAGCCAATAGACCAGCAGCACCAGACTGACGAAGAGCAGCACTTCGCCGGCAAAGCGGCCCCGGCGGGCGGGCGCCGCAGCGCCGGAGTCTTCAGAATTGAGCGTGTGGAGTCGGTAGGTCATGTAGGCAGAAAAAGGGCGTCTTCACCCGGGGTGAAGCGCCGCATTCAGCGCGGCTTGGAGCGGCGTTCCTTGACGCGCATGGCGCCGCCTTCGAGCGGGGTCACGAAACCCTGCTCTTCGAAGTCCTTCATGACGCGGCTGACCATCTCGCGCGAAGCGCCGACCATCTTGGCGATATCCTGGCGCGAGAGCTTGTCACGGATGGTCATGTCACCTGCCGGGTCGATCTTGGCCGCGTCGAGCAGCACATTGGCCACGCGGCCATAAACACTCATCAGGGCCAGGGAACCGATCTTGCGATCGGCGTGGCGCAAGCGCTGCACCAGGCCACGCATGATGCCGTAGGCCATGGGCGCACTGTCGGCCAGGCTGCGCAGGAACTCGTTGCGAGCCAGTTCCAGCACGTCGGTCTGGGTTTCGGCCTCGACCGAGGCGGAATGCACATCGTTGTCAATCAGGCTCATCTCGCCGAAGTAGTCGCCCGTCTGCAGTGTGGCCAGGATGACCTCACGCCCGTTGCCGGTGTCGGTCATGAGTACGCGCGCGCGCCCCGAAAGAATGATGGACAGGGCATCGGACTTCTGGCCCTGCGTCACAACCCGCTCGCCCCGCTTGACGCGACGCTTCACCACGGCGGTCGCCAGCGCCTGCAACTGCTCGTCCGAAAGCATGGAGAACAGCGGAACCCGGCGCAACAAATCCTGATTGGTCAGCATTGACATAGTTCGGTCATTCTGCGCGTGCGTTGTTGAGTTCATACAATGACGAGTCGGCCGGTTTTCCGGTCTCCTCCCTCGCCATGCACCGCGGCACGTTGCGCGGCGCTACCGATTATTGACCAAAAGACCCCGAAAAACGAAGGCTTAAAGAATGTCGCAGAACAAACACGCCAAGGTCCTGATCCTGGGTTCCGGCCCAGCCGGCTACACCGCCGCCGTTTACGCAGCCCGCGCCAACCTCAAACCGGTGCTGGTCACCGGCATGGCCCAGGGCGGCCAGCTCATGACCACCACCGAGGTCGACAACTGGCCGGCCGACACCGATGGCGTGCAGGGCCCGGAGCTGATGCAGCGTTTCCAGGCCCATGCCGAACGCTTCAAGACCGAGCTGGTCTATGACCATATCAACAAGGTCGATTTCAGCAAGCGTCCCTACACACTGATCGGCGACAGCGGCACCTATACCTGCGATTCACTCATCATCGCCACTGGCGCCTCGGCCAAGTACCTGGGCCTGCCCTCTGAAACCGCCTTCATGGGCCGCGGCGTCTCGGGCTGCGCCACCTGCGACGGCTTCTTCTACCGCGACCAGGTCTGCTGCGTGGTGGGCGGCGGCAACACGGCCGTGGAAGAAGCGCTTTACCTCTCCAACATCGCCAGCAAGGTCTACCTGGTGCACCGCCGCGACAAGTTCAAGGCCGAGCCCATCCTGGTCGACAAGGTCATGGAAAAGGTCAAGGCCGGCAAGATCGTCCTCAAGACCTTCAGGACCCTGGACGAAGTGCTGGGTGACGCCAGCGGCGTGACCGGCGTGCGGCTCAAGAGCACGGTGGACGGCAGCACCGAGGACCTGGAACTCAAGGGCGCGTTCATCGCCATCGGCCATGCCCCCAATACCGAGATCTTCCAGGGCCAGCTCGAGATGGAAAACGGCTACATCGTCACCAAGGGCGGGCTCAAGGGTTTTGCCACCCAGACCTCGGTACCGGGTATCTTTGCCGCAGGCGACGTGCAGGACCATGTCTACCGTCAAGCCATCACCAGCGCCGGCACCGGCTGCATGGCGGCACTGGATGCCCAGCGCTTCCTGGAACAGGACACCTGAGCCTCGGGTGGCCGATTAGGCTATAATTGCGGGCTTTGCTGGGCTTTGCGGTCCATCATGGGTTACCGCCACCCTACTGGCGAGGTGAGGCCCCCACTGCTCAGGTGGCGGCCGTTTTGAAGAAAGCGAAGTGTCCTCATGGCACGCGTATGTGAAGTAACGGGTAAAGGCCCGATGGTCGGGAACAATGTTTCCCACGCCAACAACAAAACCAAGCGCCGGTTCCTGCCGAACCTGCAATACCGTCGTTTCTGGGTCGAATCGGAAAACCGCTGGGTCCGTCTGCGCGTTTCCGGCGCCGCCCTGCGTCTGATCGACAAGAATGGCATCGACTCCGTGCTCGCCGACCTGCGCGCACGTGGCCAAGCTTAAGGAGCTGAATCATGGCAACCAAAGGCGGACGCGAAAAAATCAAGCTGGAATCCACGGCCGGCACCGGTCATTTCTACACGACCAGCAAGAACAAGAAAACCATGCCCGAGAAGATGGCGATCATGAAGTTTGATCCCAAGGCTCGCAAGCATGTGGAATACAAGGAAACCAAGCTGAAGTGATTCAGCCCATCTCCTGAAAAAAGCCCGCTTCACGCGGGCTTTTTGCTTTTTGACACGGGCACAAGACCCTGGTGGTGAGTCGGTCTAATGATTGTAATGAGATTTATTCTCATTACAATCATTGCAACAAACGGCTGTCACCTTCTGGAGGAACCCGATGTCCTGTCACCATGACGAGTTGAACCCGCCCTGCCTCGAATCCCTCGTGGCCGGCACCTTTGCACTCATGACTTGCTGGGCCACGCCCCAGGCCGAAACCGGCGCGCCCGGCAGCCGGCAACGCACGATGATGGCGCGCAAGATTGTCTCCAACCTGTTTTGCCTCAAAGGCCATCCCCACGCCAGCCCCGGCCTGCGCCAGGTCATGGCGCGTGCACACGAACGCTGGGTGCTGCTGACCGAATCAGCCGGCGACGCCTCGGTGGTGACCCTGGCCTCGGACCCGCTGGCCGCCCTGCCAGGTGGCGGCGGTCTGCTGCATTGAGCCGGAGACGTCCATGTGCCAACGCCAAGCCACAACAAACGCCCTGCAGATCGGCCCCAAGGCGGTCGAGTCCACCATGACCCTGCCTGGCGGCTCGCGCCGGCGTCGCTTGTGGGAGCTTGATGGCCACGCCTACTGCCCGGTGGTCGGGGTCTGCCTGCCCCTGCCCCAGCTGCGCCGTCTGGCCGAAAAGACTCTGGGCCGACTGGACCGCTACAGCGACTACGAGGTGCATTGCACCGTCGTGACCGAATGCAGGCAGCGCTCGCCCCTGTCCGAGACCCTGCACAAAGAGCTTGAAAGCCGCTATGCCCTGGTGTTGCGGTCTGCGCAACAGCTCAAGAACACCGAGGCCCTGGGTGTCTGGTGGAAAGACTGCCGGGCCAGCGCCGACTGGGCCGGTGCCCTGTGGGCGGCACTGACCCACCCGCGCTGCGATGCCGAGCTGGAACAGCGCATCCTGGGCGAAGTCCATATGCTGCAGCATCAGGTCGGCATGGCCTGCCGTGCCGACCTGACACGGCTGGAAAACCTGCACGAGGAAAACGCCATTCTGGCGCGTGAACTGGCCGGCGCGCAGGAGCGCAGCCAGCAACAGACCGGCCAGCACCGCGCCCGGCTGGAACAGCAACAAGCCGAGACCTTGCGCCTGCGTGCCGATCTGGTTCAGGCCCAGACCCGCCTGCACCAGCAGGAGGAAACATTGGTGCAACTGCAAGCCAGCGCGCCCAACCTGGCGGCTCGCCAGGAACTGGCACAACAGAACCGCTTGCTGGAGGATGAGCTCCAGACCTTGAAACGCCTGCTGAAACAGGCCCGACAGGAAACGCAACAGCAGCGGGAACGTGCCGAGGCCTTGCAGGACAGGCTGGAAGCCGCACAGCGTGCCCAGACCAACGCGCCAGAAGCACCGGTCGCGCCACCGGACCTGGACCAGCGCTCGGTGCTCTGCGTTGGGGGGCGCACGGCCAGCGTGCCCATCTACCGCCAGGTGATCGAACACACCGGCGCGCGTTTCCTGCACCACGACGGCGGCACGGAAGACAACAGCAATCTGCTGGACGCTACCCTGGCGGCAGCCGACCTGGTGATCTGCCAGAGCGGTTGCATCAGCCACAACGCCTACTGGCGTGTGAAGGACCATTGCAAGCGCACGGGCAAGCAATGCGTGTTCATCGAGACACCCAGCCGCAGCGCGCTGGAGCGGGCGCTCGGCGAGATCAACCCGGGCACAAGTTGAGGCCGCACCGCCTCAGACCACCACCGGCTCAGGCTCCAGGCGGATCCCGAAGCGTTCGTAGACGCTGGTCTGGATGGCCTTGGCCAGGGTCATGACCTCTCCCCCCGTCGCCCCCTGCTCGCCACCGCCCCGGTTGACCAGCACCAGGGCCTGCTTCTCGTAGACACCAGCCTGGCCTATGGATTTGCCCTTCCAGCCGCAGGCGTCGATCAGCCAGCCGGCAGCCAGCTTTACCGTGCCATCGTCCAGCAGGTAATGCACGATCTTGGGCTCACGCGCGATGATGTCAGCGCACTGCTCGGGGCTGACGGTGGGATTCTTGAAGAAACTGCCAGCATTGCCGATCTGGGCCGGATCGGGCAGTTTGGCGCGACGGATCTCGCAGATCCACTCATAAATCTGGCGCGCCGTCGGTTCGCGGACGCCGGTCTCGGCCATCTTGCGCTCCAGGTCCAGGTAACCGAGCACTGGTTTCCACGCCTTGGGCAGCGCCAGGCGTACCCGGGTGATCAGGGCGCGGCCCGCCAGCCCGAAGCCCGGGACAGCGCCATCAGCGACATGTTTGAACACCGAGTCACGGTAGGCAAAACCGCACTGCGCGGCATCCAGCGTGAAGACGCGCCCGGTTTCCAGGTCGATGGCGTCGAGCGACTCGAAACGGTCCTGCAACTCCACGCCATAGGCACCGATGTTCTGCACTGGCGCCGCACCAACAGTACCAGGGATCAAGGCCAGGTTCTCCAGACCGGGCCAGCCCTGGTCCAGCGTCCAACTCACAAAATCGTGCCAGTTCTCGCCGGCGCCGGCCTCGACGATCCAAGCCTTGGGCGTCTCCTCGACCAGACGCCGGCCCATGATCTCCACCTTGAGTACCACCGCCTTCACATCCCCGGTCAGCACGATATTGCTCCCCCCACCCAGCACAAACTTGGGTGCCGGGCCGAGCGCGGCATCGGCTAGCAGAGCGCGCACGTCGGCCTCCTGCAACACCCGGACCAGGGTATGGGCCCGGGCGACGATGCGGAAGGTGTTGTACGGCTGGAGCGGGACGTTTTTCTCGACTAACATTGGCCCTCAGGGGGGTCGGCAACAGACCCTGATTCTCTCACTTGCATCAGCCTCAGAAAAATACCGTCATGCCTTCTTTTGACACCGTCTGCGAAGCCGATATGGTCAAGGTGAAAAACGGTGTGGAGAACTCCGCCAAGGAGATCAACACCCGCTTCGACTTCAAGGGAACTTCGGCCCACATAGAAATCAAGGACAAGGAAATCACCGTCACCGGCGATGCCGATTTCCAGCTCGAACAGATTCTTGAAATACTGCGCAACAAGCTGACCAAGCAGTCCGTGGACGTGCGTTTCCTGGACATCGGCGATCTGCAGAAGATCGGCGGCGACAAGGTCAAGAAACTCATCAAGGTGCGCAACGGCATCGAGGCTGAACTGGCCAAGAAGATCCAGCGCCTGATTAAGGACAGCAAGCTCAAGGTACAGGCCGCCATCCAGGAAGACAAATTGCGCGTCACCGGCGCCAAGCGTGATGACTTGCAGGCGGTGATGGCCTTGCTGCGTAAGGAAGTCAGCGACGTGCCCATCAGCTTCAACAACTTCCGCGATTGAGGCCAGCGTCATGAACCGCCGGGCCCTCCTGCTGATATGCGCCTTGACTTTGACGCTTGCGGTGCGGGCGCAGACTGTGGAACTGTCTGGCATCCTGGGCGGCAAGGCCCTGCTGGTGGTCAATGGCGGCGCCCCCAAGAGCGTGGCGGTGGGCCAGAGCCACCAGGGCGTCAAGCTCATTGCCGCCGAAGCCAACCAAGCCATCGTGGAAGTCGACGGCATACGCCAGACCCTGCGCCTGGGCGAGGCCCCCTTCAATGCCGACGCCCAGGCTGAAGGCGGTGACAGACGCCGGATCATCCTGCACGCCGGCACCAACGGGCATTTCCGCACCCCGGGACAGATCAACGGACGCGCGGTCAATTTCATCGTGGATACCGGTGCATCGGTGGTCTCGCTCAGCGTCACCGATGCCGACGCCATCGACCTGCCCTACAAGTCGGGGCAGACGGTGCAGGTCGGCACCGCCAACGGCGTTACCGTGGGCTGGGTCACCAAGCTGGCCACGATACGCCTGGGCAGCGTGGACGTCTACGACGTCGAAGCACTGGTCACCCCATCGCCCATGCCCTATGTGCTGCTGGGCAACAGCTACCTGACCCGCTTCCAGATGACCCGTACCAACGACCAGATGGTGCTGGAGCGCCGGTATTGACGCTGCTGGTATCCTAGGCTTCAATTCCCTGAGCGTGCACCGTGACTGTTCAAAACGAAAACGAGTACGAAGACCTGCTGGGTCTGTGGTCGGACCTGGAGTCAGGCCTGGGCATCCTGCTGGGCAGCCCGTTGAGCGTGCAGGAGTTCGAGCAGCGCATCTGGCAATACGATCGCTGGATGCAGGCACTGCTGCAGCGTGATGCCGATGTCGGCCTTTACCTGCTGTTCCAGCTGGCCACCAACTCCTCGGTAGGCTACAGCGCCTCGCACAGTCTGGTCTGTGCCACCCTCTGCCACCTGATCGCCGCCGAACTCAAGTTGGTCCCCAAGGAGCGTGACAGCCTGGTCCATGCTGCGCTGACCATGAATATCGCCATGACCGAGCTCCAGGACCAGTTGGCCCTGCAGACCGAGAAACTCTCCCCCCCGCAACTCGAAGCCATCCGCCTGCATGCGCCCAAGGGCGGCCTGATGCTGGCCAACAGCCTGGGCGTGAACGATCCGCTGTGGATCGAGGTGGTGTCCTCGCATCACGACGAATTCACGGAAAAGATCGAACTGCGCCTGCTGCCGGCCCATAAACGGCTGGTGCGCATCCTGCGCGTGGTGGACCGCTACGCCGCCATGATTTCGCCGCGCAAGTCACGGGAAGGCCGCAGCGCCACCGAGTCCGTGCGCACCATCATGACCGGTGCCAACGCCTACAACGATGAGATCGGTCACGCGATGGTGCGCGCCGTGGGCCTGTGCCCACCGGGCACCTATGTGCGTCTGGAAGACAACACCTTGGCCATCGTGATGCGCCGCAGTGTGCGCCCCAACCTGCCCCATGTGGCCGTGGTCTCGGGTACCGATGGCCAGGTGCTGCCGCAGCCGCGCCTGCACCGCACCATCAGCGGCCGGCCGACCATCCAGGCAGCACTGGCCACCTCCCTGGTGCGGCTGCGCCTGAACCATCACATGATCCTGCAGCTCGGTGCACACGCTGCCCAGACGAGCTGAGCGCGCGATCTCAGGATTTTTTCTTCTGGCCGAGCCGGGTCTCGGTGCCACGCGCCAGGCGACCGATATTTTCGGCATGGCGATAGATCAACAGCAGCGACATCAGGCTGACGGTGAACAGCACCGCCCCCTCCATGTACCAGGCCAGACCATCGCCAAAGATGTAGTACAGGGGTGCGAACACAGCAGCCACCAGCGCGGCCAGCGAGGAATAGCGGAAGAAGGCCGCGATGATGACCCAGGTCCCTAGTGTGGCCAGGCCCAGGGCCCAATGTACGCCCAGCAGCACGCCCGCTGCCGTTGCCACGCCCTTGCCGCCCTCGAAGCGGAAGAACACCGGGTACAGATGGCCCAGAAAAGCCCCCAGGCCCACCAACGCGACGGTGCCAGCCTCCAGCCCGTAAGGCTTGCCATACCACTGGACCAGGGCGACGGGCAGCCAGCCCTTGGCGCCATCGAGCAAGAGGGTCACGATGGCGGCCTTTTTCGATCCTGAGCGCAGCACATTGGTCGCCCCGGGGTTCTTGCTGCCGTAAGTGCGCGGATCGTTCAGACCCATGACGCGACTGACGATGACGGCAAAGGACAGGGAGCCCAACAGGTAGGCGACCACAGCGGCCAGGACGGGATAGATCGCAGACAGGGAATCCAAGGCTCTTTTCTCCTCTAGCGTCCCTGCACAGGACAGGAACTGTTTTGGTATTGGCCGCTATTCTGCCAGCGGCGCAGGCCTGGAGGCGGCAACCTTGCGATCGGTCTTGTCGCTGTACATATGGCCGTCGGCTGCGTGCAGCAGCTGGTCCAGATCGGTACCGTCCTCCGGATAGATCGCCACCCCGATGGAAACGCCGACCTGCAGCCTGCAGCCCTCGAAATCGATGGGCTCCTGGATGGAACTGCGCAAGCGCTGCGAGATCGTCTCCAGCATGTCCCGGGAGACCTGCTCCAGCAACACGATCAGTTCATCCCCGCCCCAACGCGCCACCGTGTCGTTCTGACGTACGGCCGCCAGGGCCCGGTTGGCCACGACCATGAGCACAGCATCACCCGCCTTGTGGCCATGCTGGTCATTCACATGCTTGAAATCGTCGAGATCGAGGAAGAGCAATGCACAAAGCTGTTCCGGCTGCCGCTGCTGGCGGGAAAAGGCCATCAACGCCCGGTCTTCGAACAGGCGCCGATTGGGCAGTCGCGTCAAATCGTCGTACATGGCACGGTGCGCCATCAGGCTGCGGTTACGGATCAACATGTAGAGCATGGTCGCCACCAACAGGCCCGCCGCCACGGAACTGGCACGGATCAGCCAGCGCAAGCCGCTGCTGTCGTCTGGGATCTGGCTGCGCACGCCTATGGCCCAGCGCCCGCCGGGAACATCCATCTCCTGCACCATCACGTCCGGTTGCTCAAACAGCGCCATCGAACCCCAGACCGGCCCGCCCCCCAGCCCCAGGGCATCACGCCCCCGGATCGCAAACTCGAACCGGTCGTCCTCCGACTCGGCCTGTACCGCCTGCAGGAGCGAGTCCGAATCGATGACCGTCGACAGCAAACCCCAGTAACGCCCTTGCAACATCAGGGGCATGCGGTAGATCAGACCACGGCCACCCTGCACCAGATCCACCGGCCCGGCCAGCCCGGCCAGGCCGCTCTGGGCGATCTTCTGGATCACGGGCCATTGGGCCGGCTGCTCGGGGTAGTACAGGCCGATGGCCCGCTCGTTGCCCTGGAGGGGGTAGACATACTGCACCCGGAAACCGACCGCCACCCCAAAGCTGCGGACATGCCGGTTGCTGCGATGCAGGACGGCCAGGATGTCCTGGATCTCGCTGGCCTGCATGCTGTTGTTGCGCACGACCAGATAGGCACCCAAACCACTGCTGAGGTAGAGCAGGGAATTGAGCTCGCGCTCCAGGCGCACACGCAGCGTGGTGGCGTAGGACAGCGTCTCGATATGGCGCTTGTTCAGGCGGTCCTGCAGCTGGGATTGCAGGAAAACTTCCCCGGCGATCAGCAACAAGGCGAGCACGATGACCGCGCTGGCCAGTGCCCCGGCACGCCTGGAGAAGAATGCAAAACCCGGAAATCGCATGGAACAAACTCCGTTGCAGGTCCATTCTCTCAGACTCCGCCCGGGAACAGGGTGCCCTGCCCCGACATGCCCTGGTCTATTCGACCAAGGCGCAGTGCACCGGCGTGGCCTCCAGCAGCTGCATGCAGACCTGCGGCGCAATGCCCACCAGATAACCACGCCGCCCGCCATTGATCAGGATGCGCGGCAATGCCAGGATGGTTTCCTCGATGTAGACCGGCATCTCGCGCCGGGTACCAAAGGGTGAGGTCCCGCCCACCAGGTAACCGCTGTGGCGGTTGGCCACCTCGGGCTTGCAGGGCTCGACCGACTTGGCGCCAATCTGCCTGGCCAGGTTCTTGGTCGAGACCTTGCGGTTGCCGTGCATCAGTACCACCAGGGGCCTGGCGTCCTGGTCCTGCATGATCAGCGTCTTCACCACCGTGTACGGATCCCAGCCCAGCACCTGCGCACTGTGCTGGGCGCCGCCATGCTCCAGGTACTCGTAGGGATGTTCGGTGTAGTCCACCTTGCGGGCCTTGAGCAACTGGGTGGCGGGGGTTTCGGAAACATGTTCTTTCTTGGCCATGCCGCGATTTTCCATCAGCCGGCTCAACCGGCCGCCTTTGGCCCGATGCCACAATCCAGCCCCATGGACACCCCCCAAGACACCCCGGCGCTGCACCACAGCAGGGCCGAAGACGCCCTGGCCCTGCTCTCGGGCACGGCCCTGATCGCGCTGGCCGTGGCTCTTTTCCAGCATGCGCAGCTGCTCAGTGGCGGCACGGCGGGCATCGCCTTCCTGCTGCACTACGGCACGGGCTGGGGCTTCGGGCCGGTGTTCTTCCTGCTCAATCTCCCTTTCTATGTACTCGCCTGGCGACGCATGGACCGGGCCTTTCTGATCAAGACCATGATGGCCGTGGCTCTGCTCTCGGTGCAGACCGAGCTCACGCCGCACCTCATCAGTTTCGAGCAGGTGCGCCCGCTCTACGCGGCGCTGCTGGGCGGGGTGCTGCTGGGCGTGGGTTTTCTCATCCTGTTCCGGCACCGCGCCAGCCTGGGCGGCGTGGGCATCCTGGCGTTCTGGCTGCAGGAGACACGCGGCTGGCGTGCCGGCCATGTGCAGATGGCCGTGGACACGCTCATCCTGCTGCTGGCGCTGGCCATGGTTCCGCTGGTGCAGGTGGCCTTGTCCGTCGTCGCAGCCGTGGTGCTCAACCTCACGCTGGCCATCAACCACCGCGCCGGGCGCTACATGGCGACCTGAGTCTCGACCGCAGCCTCTACCCGGTTGCGCCCCAGGCGCTTGGCTTCATAGGTCGCAGCATCGGCACGGTGCACGAAGTCCTCCTGCGCCTCGGCGTTACCCAGGACCGCCACCCCGAAACTGGCGGTCATGTGCAGTTCGACATCCTGGATGCGCAGGGGCGAATCCTGCAAGGCCAGCCGCATGCGATTGGCCGCCTCCAGCCCACCGGCCAGATGCGTGTCAGGCATCAGCACCATGAATTCCTCGCCACCAAAGCGGCCTAGGACATCCACCGTGCGCAGATGTCCCTTGATCACCTGCACGGTGTGCTTGAGGGCGAGGTCGCCCGCCGTATGGCCGTGTGCGTCGTTGATCCGTTTGAAATGGTCCAGATCGAAAAACACGCAGGCCAGGGGATTGCCACTGCGCCGGTTGCGGTCAAACTCGATCTGCAGCCGGGCTTCCCAGGCACGCCGATTGAGACAACCGGTCAGGTAATCGTTCTCGGCCAGCGTGCTGATGTGCATGACCAGCCGCCCGGCGGTCAGGCCCGACAGGGCGATATTGGTCGCCAGCAGCAGCACCGTCAACGCCCAGAGAAAGGGCGTGAAGTCGGGCACCGGAACAAAGGTAGCCGTCTGGTCCACCGGAGGGCTCAACAGGGTCACCACACCGCGCACCCCCATGGCCAGGGCCACCATCAGAAAAGGCGTGCTGATCGCCCAGCGAGCCATGACCGGGAACCGCTCCCCGGTCAAACCGCGGTAGCAGTCCAGGAAACACTGCCCCGCCAGCCATGCCACGGTGAATGAAAACACCAGGGCCCGGACCGTGAAGGAGCTGGGATCCGGTGCAAACGGCGCGGTGATGCCCACGGCCAAGGCCACGGGTAGCAGCCGGCGCCATAGCGGCGGTGGATGGTGTGCACGCACCTGCACCACGATGCCCGCGTGAAAGGCCAGAAACCCCGCAAAGATGAGCCACTCCACGCCGTGGTAGTGCAGGTAGCTGGGCTGGGGTGTGCGATGGACCAGCAAATAGATGCTGATGGCGAGCAGGGCGTTCGCCAGGGCAAACCACCTGGAGGCCGCGTTGAAAATTCTCAGGGAGCCGCCGATCAGCGCCCAGGAAATGCCAAACATGCCCGCCTGCACCAGGTTCATGGTGAACAGCGTTGGATCAGCGGTATAGGTCAAGGCCATGCCAGGGGAGAAACAGAGCGCCGCTTGCATCAGCCCTCTGCCGAATATCGTACCTTGAATCAGCGCAGGCAATCCCGCAAAATGAGTGCCCTTCCCGCAGTTCGCTATATTCCGGCCTGCATGCATCTTCCGGAGAAAACGATGAACGCAGTCAACGATTCCGCCACCGCACTGCTGCGTGCGCCGCTGGAAGCCGCGCTCAAGCGCCAACGCGCCGCCTACCTCGCCAACCCGGAACCTGATTACGCCAGCCGTTGCAACGACCTGCGAAAACTCAAACGCTTTGTGCTGGAGCACCAGGAAGCCATCTGCGCAGCCATCAGCGCCGACTATGGCAACCGCTCACGCCACGAAACGCTGCTGACCGAAGTCATGCCGGTGATCAAGGGCGTCGACCACGCCCTCAAGCACCTCAAGCGCTGGATGAAGCCGCAGCGTCGTGGCATTGACCGCCTGGCCTTCGGCCTGGCCAGCAACCGCGTGATCCCGCAACCCCTGGGCGTGGTGGGTGTGATCGTGCCCTGGAACTTCCCGCTCAACCTCAGCCTGCTGCCACTCACCGCCATCTTCGCTGCCGGCAACCGTGCCATGGTCAAGATGAGCGAGAACTCGCGCCACTTGGCCAAGCTCCTGATCAAGGAATTGCCGGATTATTTTCCCGAAGAGAAGCTGCAGATCTTCGACGAGACCGGCGGTGTGGGCATTGCCTTCTCCAGCCTGCCCTTCGACCATCTGCTTTTCACCGGCTCGGGCCAGACCGGCCGTGCCGTGATGGCTGCCGCTGCGGCCAACCTGTGCCCGGTCACGCTGGAGCTCGGCGGGAAATCACCAGCCATCGTCTGCGAGGACTTTCCCCTGCGCACGGCGACCGAACGCCTGCTTTACGTCAAGTACCTCAATGCCGGCCAGATCTGCACCACGGTGGACCACGTCTACCTGCCTGAGCGAAGCATCAAGGAGTTCGTACGCCTGGCCCAGGAAATCGTGCCCAAACGCTATCCCAAACTCGACACACCGGACTACACGGCCATCATCGACGAGATCGCCTACGCGCGGCTGCTGCACGCGCTGGATGAGGCCAAACAACGCGGCGCCCAGGTGATTCCGCTGATCCCGGGCAAGCCCTTCGATGCCAAGCTGCGCAAGGTCGCACCGCACATTGTGCTGGACGCCCCCGCAGACTGCCTGCTGATGCAGCGCGAGATCTTCGGCCCCATCCTGCCGGTAATCGCCTACGAAGACCTGGAAGACGATGTAATCAAGCGCATCAACGCCGGGCCGCGGCCACTGGCGCTCTACCCCTTCACCAACGACAAGGCCGTGCAGGCGCAATTGCTGACGCGCGTAATGTCGGGTGGTGTGTCCATCAACGACGCGCTCTTCCATGTGGGCCAGGAAGAGCTGCCTTTCGGCGGTGTGGGCGCCTCAGGCATGGGCCACTACCACGGCAGAGAAGGTTTCCTGACCTTCTCCAAGCTGCGCCCGGTGTTCCATCAGGCGCGTTTCTCCACGGCCAAGCTGCTGGCTCCACCCTACGGGCCGCTGACGGACAAGCTGCTGAAGTTCCTACTCAAATAGGCAGGAGCTTCCAGCCTAGACAGCCGGGTCGCGCATCTCCTTGCGGATCGCGTCGATGGCCTTGAGTAGCTCGGGGCTCAGTGTGGTACCCCAGGCGTTGAGATCTTCGTCCAGCTGCGCGATCGAGGTCACACCAATGATGGTGCTGCTCACCTGCCACTTGGTGTAGCAGAAGGCCAGGGCCATCTGCGTCGGTGTGAGGCCGTGTTCGCGCGCCAGCGCGTTGTAACGACGCGCAGCATCCAGCGCCTCGGCGCGGCCCCAGCGCTGCTTGCGCACGCTCTCGAACTTGGCGATGCGCCCGTCCTTGGGCGCATCACTGCCGAGGAAACCACTCTGGTCGTATTTGCCCGTCAGCAGGCCGAAACCCAGCGGTGAGTAGGCCAGCAGCGAGACGCCCAGACGGTGCAAAGTCTCATCCAGGGCATTTTCGACCGTCCGGTTCACCAGGCAATAAGGGTTCTGCACCGTGGCCACACGCGGCAGGCCGTGCTGCTCGGCCAGGCGCACGAACTCATGCACACCATAGGGCGACTCGTTCGAAAGACCAATGGCGCGCACCTTGCCCGCCTGCACCAGCTGGCCCAGGGCTGCCAGCTGTTCGTGGATCGACGTGACCGTGAGATCGTCCTTGGCCGGATCGAAATACATCTGACCGAACATGGGCACGTGGCGCAGGGGCCAGTGGATCTGGTAAAGATCGATCACGTCGGTTTTGAGGCGTCTGAGACTGTCGTCGCAGGCCGCCACCATTTCGGCCGGCGTCACATTGGGGCTGCCCTTGCGCACCCAGTCCATGCCGCGCGAAGGGCCGGCCACCTTGGTCGCGACCTGCATCCTGGCACGGGCACCGGGACGGCTGGCAAACCAGTTGCCGATGATCTTCTCGGTGGCGTTATAGGTCTCGGGCCTGGTGGGTACCGAGTAGACCTCGGCCGTGTCCAGGAAGTTGACGCCTCGCTCCAAGGCGCGGTCCAGGATGGCATGGGCCTGGGCTTCGTTGACCTGTTCACCAAAGGTCATGGTGCCCAGGCAGATGGGGGTGACTTGCAGATCGCTCTGGCCGAGCCGGACGCTATTCATTGTTTTCCCTCTCAACAGAAAGACGTGGAGTTTACGGAGTCTTCAATATCCCCGCTTGCCGCGCCCGTTCCTCCTCACGCAGGCGCAGCACACGGCGCTGCACCTTGCCGGTGGTGGTCATGGGCAGGGCGTCGATGAACTCGACTTCCTTAGGGTACTCGTAGGGTGCCAGCATGCCCTTGACGTGGCGCTGCAGATCCGCCACC
This sequence comes from Hylemonella sp. GW821-FHT10B10, assembly GCF_059415585.1. Classification (NCBI taxonomy): domain Bacteria; kingdom Pseudomonadati; phylum Pseudomonadota; class Betaproteobacteria; order Burkholderiales; family Comamonadaceae; genus Hylemonella; species Hylemonella sp. GW821-FHT10B10. The sequence goes on from NZ_JBWKNN010000002.1 coordinate 281,601, forward strand.
AGGCGCGCGTCCCATTGCGCGCGCGCGATAGGCTCATCGCCGCGTTTGGCCTGCGCATCGGGCGTGAGCACCACGTAGGCCTTGACGAGCGCGCCGCGTTCGGCATCGGGCTTGGGTACCACTGCCACATTGGCCACGGCCACGTGCTTGACCAGGCAGTTCTCGATCTCGCCCGGGCCGATGCGGTAACCCGCGGCCTTGAACATGTCGTCGGCCCGGCCCTGGTACCAGAGGTAGCCGTCGGCATCACGCAGCGCCAGGTCGCCAGTACGGCACCAGTCGCCGGTGTATTTGTCGCGTGTACCCGCCTCGTTTTTCCAGTAGCCCAGGAAGAAGATCGGGTCCGGGTGGCCATGCACGTCGTAGCGATGGATCGCCACCTCGCCCACCGTGCCCGCCGGGCATTCCCTGCCCTGCTCGTCGATCACCGTCACGCGATGGCCCGGATAGCCCTTGCCCATGCTGCCGGGTTTGGCCGGGTAGAAAATCGCGCAGTTACCCACGATGTAGTTGACCTCGGTCTGGCCGAACATCTCGTTGACTGTCACGCCCAGCTCTTTCTGGCAGTAGGCGAACACCGCGTCACCCACGGCCTCGCCCGCGCTCATGATGGCCTGTAGCCTGAGCCTGAAGAACTGTCTCGGCTGCGGAAAGGCCTTCATCATGGCCTTGAGCGCTGTGGGGAAGAGGAAGGTGTGTGTGACTTCGTACTTCTGCAACAGCTCAAAGGCGGTCTGCGGGCTGAAACGGCCGTTCCAGGCCACGATGGGACGGCCGAAATACAGCGAGGGCAAGAGTGCATCCATCAGTCCACCCGTCCAGCTCCAGTCGGCCGGACTCCAGAAAACGCTCGGCGTTTTGGGCTGCGGCAGTTCCGGCAACGGTCCCCTGGCCTGGGGATCAAAACCAAACCAGTTCTGGCTGCAGACGAAACCCGTGAGGTTGCCGATCAGCGCGCGGTGCGGGATCAGCGCCCCCTTGGGGTTGCCCGTGGTGCCGCTGGTGTAGATCAGCACCGCGGGGTCCTCGGCACGGGTGGGCACGGGCGCGTAGGCGGACGGCTGCGTCGCCAGCAGCGCCGCGTAATCCAGGTCGGCCGCGCCCGCTGCACCACCGCCGGCATCTCCGCCAACACTGTCGCCTACGCCGATCACGTACCGCAGGGCCTCGCAATGGCCGCGCAGGTTCTGGATGGTGAGGATGGCCGCGTCGTCACAGACCAGCACCGAAGCCGCGCTGTCGTTCAGGCGGAATTCAAGAGCCTCGGGCCCGAACCAGGTGGACAGGGGCGTGGCCACCGCCCCCATCTGTAGCACCGCCATGTAGGTCACTGCGGTCTCGAAGCGCTGCGGCAGCACGATAGCCACACGGTCACCGCGCCGCACGCCCAGCGTGCCCAGGGCCGTTGAGAGGCGATTGGCCTGCTCCTGCAGTTCGGCGTAACTGTGGGTACGTGCCCGCAGACCCGCCCCGTCGGCATGGACCGCGACACGCTGCCCCGCGTCCGCGGCCTGCGCCCAACGCCGGCAACAGACCTCGGCGATATTGAAGGACTCGGGCACCTGCCAGCGAAACTGGCGATGCAAGGATTCGTAGTTGTCCCGCTCCTGACTGCGCGCCATACGGTGTCTCCTTATGATGGTGCAAATGTACCAAGCCCGCCGCCCCGCCCACAGCGAATTCGCCCCAGTCCGCAACCTGAAGTACCACGTCTGGCGCTGGGGGGAGGCCGAATCCGCCCTGCCTCCGCTGGTGCTCATGCACGGCTGGATGGATGTGGCCGCTTCCTACCAGTTCGTCGTGGACGCCTTCAGCCCGGCTTTTTTCCAGGGTCGCACCATCATCGCGGCCGACTGGCGCGGTTTTGGTCTGACAGACTGCCCTGGCCATGACAACTACTGGTTCCCGGACTATCTGGCCGATCTGGATTTTTTGCTCGACCAGTACGCCGGCGACAAGCCCGTGGACCTGGTCGGTCACAGCATGGGCGGCAATGTGGTCATGCTCTACGCCGGCGCGCGCCCCCAGCGCATACGCCGCCTCGTCAACCTGGAAGGCTTCGGCATGCCGGCCACCAAAGCGGCACAGGCGCCCCGTCGCTACGCCAAGTGGATGGATGAGCTCAAGAGCCTGCACCGCGGTGAACTGGACCTCAAGACCTATACCAACGCCGACGGCGTCGCGCGCCGCCTCATGAAGACCAACCCGCGCCTGGGCGAGGACAAGGCCCAGTGGCTGGCCCGGCACTGGGCACGCCCGAATGCGCAAGACCAGTGGGCCATCCTGGGCGACGCCGCGCACAAGATCGTCAACGCCCAGCTCTACCGCGTCGACGAGGTGCTGGCCGCCTTTGCCGCCATCACGGCCCCCGTGCTTTCCGTGGAGGCCAGCGACAACCAGATGGAGCAGTGGTGGGAAGGCAAATACACCCTCGCCGAATTCCATGAACGCCTGAAAAGCGTGCCCCAGCTGCAGCAGGCCCGGGTCCAGGATGCCGGCCACATGCTGCACCACGACCAGCCTGAGCAGCTGGCGCGCCTGATCGAAGACTTCCTGGCCTGAGCCCGCGTGGACATGAGAAAATGCGGGGTTACGGGTAAAAAGCGTGCTCCCAGCACCCTGCCCGCCCCCGCAGAACACAGACAGGATCCCCATCATGGACGCAGAACAAATCAATGCCATCGGTACCAAACTGGCTGACCTGAGCCAGCGCACGGTCGAGCTCCGGAGGTATCTTTGACTACGATGCCAAGGCTGAACGGCTGAGGACGGTCAACGCATCGCTCGAAGACCCCACGGTCTGGAACGACCCCAAGCGCGCCCAGGAACTGGGCAGGGAAAAGAAGGCCCTGGACGATGTGGTCGTCACGCTGGACAAGCTCACCAGCGAACTGGCCGACAACTCCGAGCTCTACGACATGAGCAAGGAGGAAGGCGACGAGGCCGGTCTCAAGACCATCTCGGCCGAAGAAGCCAAGCTCTCCGAAATCGTGGAGAAGCTGGAGTTCCGCCGCATGTTCAACAACCCGGCCGACCCCCTGCCCGCCTTCCTGGACATCCAGGCCGGCGCCGGTGGCACCGAAGCCTGCGACTGGGCCAGCATGCTGCTGCGCCAGTACCTGAAGTACGCCGAACGCAAGGGTTTCAAGGCCACGGTGGAAGAGGAAACCCCGGGTGACACCGCCGGCATCAAGAGTGCTTCCATCAAGATCGAGGGGGACTACGCTTTCGGCCTGCTGCGCACCGAAACCGGTGTGCACCGCCTGGTGCGCAAGTCGCCTTTCGACTCGTCTGGCGGGCGCCACACCAGCTTTGCCAGCGTCTTCGTCTACCCGGAGATCGACGACACCATCGAGATCGACATCAACCCGGCCGATGTGCGCACCGACACCTTCCGCGCCAGCGGCGCTGGCGGCCAGCACATCAACAAGACCGACTCGGCCGTGCGCCTGACCCACATCCCCACCGGCATCGTGGTGCAGTGCCAGGACGGCCGCAGCCAGCACAGCAACCGCGACGTGGCCTGGAAGCGTCTGCGCAGCCGTCTGTACGACCACGAGATGCGCAAGCGCCAGGAAGAACAGCAGAAGCTCGAAGACAGCAAGACCGATGTGGGCTGGGGCCACCAGATCCGCTCCTATGTGCTGGACCAGAGCCGCATCAAGGACCTGCGCACCAACTACGAGACCTCGGCCACCCAGAAAGTGCTGGACGGCGACCTCGACCCCTTCATCGAAGCCTCGCTCAAGCAGGGCGTTTAAGGAATCACCATGCGTGAAGGACAAGCCAACGTCATCCGGCGTGAAGACTACGCCGCCCCGGCCTACTGGATCGACACCGTCGACCTGAGCTTCGACCTGGACCCGGCCAAGACCCGCGTGCTCAACAGGATGACCCTGCGCCGCAATCCGGCCGTGGCAGCCCAGCCCCTGCGCCTGGACGGCGAGGAGCTGAACCTGGCGCGCGTGCTGGTCAACGGCCAGGGCACGAGTTTCAAGATGGACGGCAGCCAGCTGGTTCTGGAAAACCTGCCCGAGGGTGAGGCGCCTTTCGAACTGGAAATCTTCACCACCTGCGCCCCGGTGAAGAACAGCAAGCTCATGGGCCTGTACGTGAGCAACGACTCTTTCTTCACGCAATGCGAGGCCGAAGGCTTCCGCCGCATCACCTATTTCCTGGACCGTCCGGACGTGATGGCCAACTACACGGTGACCCTGCGCGCCGACAAAAAGAAATACCCGGTGCTGCTGTCCAACGGCAATCTGGTCGAGCAAGGCGATCTGGAAGATGGCCGCCACTTTGCCAAGTGGATCGACCCCCACAAGAAGCCCTGCTATCTCTTCGCCCTGGTCGCCGGCCAGCTGGTGGCGCGTGAACAGCGCATCACCGCGCGCAACGGCAAGGACCACCTCTTGCAGGTCTTCGTGCGCCCGGGCGACCTGGACAAGACCGAACACGCCATGAACTCCCTCATGGCCTCCGTGGCCTGGGACGAAGCGCGCTTCAATCTGCCGCTGGACCTGGAGCGTTTCATGATCGTCGCCACCAGCGACTTCAACATGGGCGCGATGGAGAACAAGGGCCTGAACATCTTCAACACGAAGTACGTTCTGGCCAACCAGGCCACCGCCACCGATGCCGACTATTCGAACATCGAAAGCGTGGTCGGCCACGAGTACTTCCACAACTGGACCGGCAACCGCGTGACCTGCCGCGACTGGTTCCAGCTCAGCCTCAAGGAAGGCCTGACCGTCTTCCGCGACCAGGAATTCAGCCAGGACCTGGCAGGGGACCTGTCCGCACGCGCCGTCAAGCGCATCGAGGACGTGCGCGTGCTGCGCACCGCCCAGTTCCCCGAGGACGCCGGCCCCATGGCGCATCCGGTGCGGCCCGACAGCTATATCGAGATCAACAACTTCTACACCGTCACCGTCTACGAAAAAGGCGCCGAAGTCGTGCGCATGCAGCAGACGCTGACCAGCCGCGAAGGTTTTGCCAAGGGCATGGCCCTGTACTTCCAGCGCCATGACGGCCAAGCCGTGACCTGCGACGATTTCGCCCAGGCCATTGCCGACGCCAACCCCGGCTCCGAACTCGCGCGCCTGTTGCCGCAGTTCAAGCGCTGGTACAGCCAGGCCGGGACCCCGCGCGTGACGGCCCAGGCCCAGTACGATGCCGCCACCCGCAGCTACACGCTGACGCTGAGCCAGTCCTGCGCCCCCACACCGGGCCAGGCGCTGAAAGAACCCTTTGTCATCCCGATCAGCCTGGGCCTGATCACCGCTGACGGTCGCGCCCTGCCCCTGCAGCTCGAAGGCGAGAACGAGCCCGGACCGAGCTCACGCACCATCGTGCTGACCGAGACGACACAGACGCTGCGCTTTATCAACGTCGATGCCGAGCCCGTCCCCTCCCTGCTGCGTGGTTTCAGCGCCCCCGTGGTGCTGGCCTGTGACTACAGCGACGAACAGTTGCTGGCCCTGCTGGCCCACGACACCGACCCCTTCAACCGCTGGGAAGCCGGCCAGCGCCTGGCCGTCAAGCGCGCTCTGGCCTTCATCCGCGGCAGCGCCCAGCCCGGCGAGGCCAAGGTACTGGACAGCGCCTATGTCGAAGCCATGCGCCAGGTGCTGCGCCACCCCACACTGGACGCCGCCTTCAAGGAGCTGGTGCTCACCCTGCCGGCAGAGACCTATATGTCCGAGCAGCTCGATGTGGTGGACCCGCAGCGTGTGCACGCCGTGCGCGAGTCCATGCGCCAGCAACTGGCGCTGGAATTGCGCCACGACTGGGCTTGGGCCTATGAGGAACACCATGACACGGGCGCCTACCGCCCCGACGCCCTATCCTCCGGCCGCCGTGCCCTGACCGGTCTGGCGCTCACCATGCTTTGTCTGGCCGCGCGCGAGACCGGCGACGTGATCTGGCCCGGCAAGACCTACCAGCGCTTCAAGGACGCTGGCAACATGACCGACCGCTTCAACGCTTTGGGCGCCCTGGTCCACAGCGGGCATGAGCTGGCCGGCCAGGCGCTGGCGCGTTTCCACGCCCTGTTCAAGGACGAGGCCCTGGTGCTGGACAAATGGTTTGCCCTGCAGGCCGGCGCCAGCGACCGCGGCGGCCAGGTGTTGCCGGCCGTGCGCCAGCTCATGAACCACCCGGACTTCAACCTGCGCAACCCGAATCGCGCGCGCAGCCTGATCTTCAGCTACTGCAGCGCCAACCCCGGCGCCTTCCACCGCGCCGACGCGGCCGGTTATGTCTACTGGAGCGAGCGTGTGCTCGAGCTCGACGCGATCAACCCGCAGGTCGCCGCCCGCCTGGCGCGTGCGCTGGACCGCTGGAAGAAACTCGCCGAGCCCTACCGCCACGCCGCGCGCGAAGCCATCGCCCGCGTGGCCGCCAAGCCCGACCTGAGCAACGATGTGCGCGAAGTGGTCACACGCGCCTTGGCCGAATAAGAAAATCGGAGCCCTTATGTCTTCCAAAATTTCCCTTACCCGTTACCTGGTCGAACAGCAGCGCGTGCACGGTCACATTCCGTCCGAGCTGCGCCTGCTGCTCGAAGTGGTGGCCCGCGCCTGCAAGAGCATCAGCCAGGCCGTCAACAAGGGTGCACTCGGCGGCGTGCTGGGCAGCGCCGGCAGCGAGAACGTGCAGGGCGAAGTGCAGAAGAAACTGGACATCATCGCCAACGAGGTGCTGATCGAAGCCAATGAATGGGGTGGCCACCTGGCCGCCATGGCCTCGGAGGAGATGGACGACATCTACGCTGTGCCGAATCGCTATCCCCTCGGTGAATACTTGCTGCTGTTCGATCCCCTGGATGGCTCCAGCAACATCGACGTCAACGTCAGCATCGGCACCATCTTCAGCGTGCTCAAGAAGCACAACGACGACCCCAAGACTGCCGAACCGGTCAGCGCGAGCGACTTCCTGCAACCGGGCAAACAACAGGTGGCCGCCGGCTACTGCGTTTACGGCCCTCAGACCACGCTGGTGTTGACCGTGGGCGACGGTGTGGCCATGTTCACCCTGGACCGCGAGCAGGGCTCCTTCGTGCTCACCCAGGAAAACGTGCAGATCCCGGTCGACACCAAGGAATTCGCGATCAACATGAGCAATATGCGCCACTGGGACGAGCCCGTGAAGCGCTACATTGACGAATGCCTGCAGGGCAAGGAAGGCCCGCGTGGCAAGGACTTCAACATGCGCTGGATCGCCTCCATGGTGGCCGACGTGCACCGCATCCTCACGCGCGGCGGCATCTTCATGTACCCATGGGACAAGCGTGAACCCAACAAGCCTGGCAAGCTGCGCCTGATGTACGAAGCCAACCCCATGAGCTGGCTGATCGAGCAGGCCGGCGGCGCTGCCACCAATGGCCGCCAGCGCATCCTGGACATCCAGCCCACCAGCCTGCACGAACGTGTGAGCGTGATCCTGGGTTCGAAGAACGAGGTGGATCGGGTCACCAGCTACCACGCCAAGGTATAATTTCGCCCAACGCCGGTGTAGCTCAGTCGGTAGAGCAGCTCATTCGTAATGAGAAGGTCGGGTGTTCGATTCATCTCTCCGGCACCACTCTTAAAAGCCCCTCGCTGTCATGGTGAGGGGCTTTTTTACGTAGCTAGCGCGTAACTTGTTAAAAATCCTACTCCCAAGTCCGCCGCTTATCAAATTCCATAAAACAAAATTTCCCAGTAGCATGTCAATCACAAGACTGCTTTGATTTCACGCGTGTTAGGCCATGCCTGGCATATTGACATGGCATCCTCCTATGCGCCCAAGATCTACCAATGCCGAAAGCCCCAGATAACGCAAAGTAGCCGGGGGGGTACCTTCCTCCAACGGCGAACAAACCATAAAGGGGAAATAACCACGCTCATCGGAAATTCCCATTTGCAAATCTCCACCAATGCCGGGGTAGGTATTCTTAGAGATGATCTTAGAAATGACTGACTTAGGTGCCCGCCACCATTGAATCGATCCGTACTCCAAACCGGCCCTCTCCCTTTGAATTTCCTTAAGAATCTGATCCCTGCACTCCCCAAGAAGGAGGATCTGATCCTCAGCAGAAGTACACGCCTCCGAACAATCAACCCTAAAAACTTGCGCAGAAACGATAGGAGTTAAGTGGAAAATCCTGAACCGTGACTCCACGCAGCAAAATCCAAATATTGAGACCTCCGCAAGCGCACGATCCAATAAGTGCTGATTCCGGGAATGGGTAAGTCGATGCAGCAACCGCGCGACAAATTCAGCGATGTGGTCCAACCTCGGAACGCTCCCGTCAACGCTCGCCAAACGAGATAAAAGAGGCGGCAATGCGGAATACAAATTCAACCCAATAGCGGCATTGCCGGCATACGCAAAACCGATAGTGTGCGAAAAATAACAGTCAGAAAAAAAACCGCTTGAGTCAGGTCGGCAACACTGGATTGGCAAAGAAAAAAGCTTTGTAGCCTCGTCTAACACGCTAACTCTCTCATTGCCGGTAGACGATAAACGCGTATCTCCGACTGCCCAAATATGCGGCGCGGGCATCTCTCGATTGATCCAAATCGCAACAGTAGTCATACGAAAGCCCCTAAAGGAGACGAATAAATGAGTCTAGTCGACCAGCAGCAACTTGTAGCCCTTCCGGCGCAACATGCGCATAGCGTTCGACCATCGACTGCGTTTTCCATCCTCCTAGACGCTGCAGCTCATGGGTAGGAGTCCCAGCCTCTCGATGCCATGTTGCGAAGGTATGGCGCAGGTCATGCCAGCGGAAGTTCTCTATCCCTGCCCGCTTTAACGCCGCTCTCCATGCCTTTGTGCTTACCTGCTCGACTGGGTTACCCTCATAAATGAAAACGTGCGTCGGGTGGTCGCCTTGGCGCCTTACCAGTACATCCATTGCCGCAGCATTGAGAGGAACTGAGTGGGCCTTGCCGTTCTTGTGCTGATCAGCCGAAACCCATAGGTGCTGACGCTCCAGGCTAATTTGCTTCCATTGGAGTCGCTTCACGTTCGCCTGTCTCAGCCCGGTTGCCACGGAAAAACGCGCCATATCAGCCAGGTGGTCGGGTAGCTCGGCCAGCAGGCGGGCGAATTCCTCTCGCGTGAGCGAACGAACCCGACCGTCTGACTGGCGCATCATTCCGACTTTGGGCACTCGGTCTATCCATTCCCAGTCGTAGCAAGCGCGGCGCAGGATAGAGCGCACCAAGGCCATATAGCGATTGACCGTGGAGGGAGTAACGCCCTTAGACCTCACACGCCGCACTTCATCCAGCAGTTCCCGATTGATCGTGTTCAGGGAGCGGGCACCGAGGTGTGGCTGGAACCACCGAATCATGGATTTATCCCATTCGTGCGTACGCTTGTGGCAGGTCTCTTCCAGCCATTTGGCTGTTGCGTCATCCCACGTGCGAGCGGGCTTGGTCCCGATCTTGTCGAGCTCCCATCGCTCCGCACAAAGCTTGTCATGCAACCGCTGCGCCTGGCGCTTGTTGCCCGTGCCTGTGCTTTTGTAGAAGTCCCGCAACTCCCCCCGGATTGGAGGGAGCTTGATCCACCAATTGGGCGAGTCCTTGCGTTTGTACAGGCTCATGGCACGTACATCCTTGGACGTATGTTGAGATCTATGACCCACCAGAAGCCGTCCTTCCAGCGATGCAGACCCCACCGCAACTGTTCACCAACGCAGGCCGGCAGGTCATCGAAAACAACGCGAGCCATGTCCAGCAAGGTGTAACCAGTAAACCGCATGCGTTCTGGTTTTGGCACTGTGACACCCCGGCTTGAGCTAAAGCGGTTGCTCCATGGCTCTCCATCGGCAAATGCCTTGGTCATGTACTTGGAGATATACGCCGCGATCTTGGATGGTGCTCGACTGCTGTTGCGCTTACGCGCCTGGACGTCAATGTTTCCGCCCATCTCGCCAGCAACAGCACGCCAGACAGCCCGAATGACGTTGAAGCTTTTGACCTTCACGCCGTTTGCGGCTTCCAGCTCCGCCGGGAGGCGATGCACGGCCATATGGGCGTGCCATGCACCCCTCTTTTGCCGCTCAAACGCGGCCACATAGAACCACCCCGGGATGAGCTTGGCCATCCTCCGGTTGAATTCCTTCATGTGCCGTTTGAGTTGCGCCCAGTCCGTCATGTTTTGGGCATATGTCAGCGTCAGCAGGGTATCGATACCAGCAGCCTTGCAGAGATGTCGGACACGGGTTTTGGCACGCTTCGCCGCACGCTCAAGGTTCGCTTGCCTGCGGTCCTCTTCCGTTGCGGCCATGCACTCCAGGCGATGCTCGTATGCGATATCGGACAGCTCCCCGACGTGCTCCCAGGTCTTGATAGGGGATGTCCGGTACTCAAAATGTCCATTACCCAAGGGACGCCGGACCAGCTCATACCCTCCGCCTACGTGACAACGCAGGATGTCACGTCCTACAATGCGTTCCATCGACATTCCCCTTTTGAATGTTGGTCATGACCCCCGGAGTGTTCGTAGCACTCGCGGGGGTTTTCTGCTTCCCAGGGCGCGAAGAGGTGCGAGGGCGCATCACTGCGTTGCCCGCGGAATCAGATGGTTTGAATGGCCTCTGCTGGGCTTGCATGGGGGGAACACCCCCCATACCCCCAGACAAGGTGCGTTGAGGCTGTGCGACGCTGTTTTGGCGCCTCCAGCTGGCATAGAGCCGATCGGTGAAGGCGCTCATGGCATCGCCTCCCCAGGCGTGTAACCACGAACGCGTAGATCCTCTGCGCAGTGGGCGTGCAAATTGAGCAGCCAGCGCATTACATCGGGAGGTGTAGTCCCGAGCTTGACCCCTTGCTCCGCGATCTGAACCAGCCAATCACAGGAGCAATACGTTGTATGCAGCGCCTCAGTAGACACACTAGCGGGGGCGGTCATGACTTGCCCCCTCGTCAACCCGCAGGCACATTCCAGCAATAAGCTGGCCAGCTTCCTTAAGGAAAGCCCTCTGGGCGCGACGTCGCTCGGCCCGATTCTCGAAGGCATCAGCGTTGACATGCAGAACCGCTGTCCGAGCCACGGTGTCAACGGACAGCCGGAACACATCCACTTCCTCGGAGAAGCAGCGCTTCCCCGTTTCTGTTGTTCCAAAGTGTCCTAGTGATAAATCTAGGGGCGGGTGCGCCGCCCCCGTCCGGAGCGCAAGCGCTTCCCGGAACGGGGTCGCCGCAGCCTGCCTACTCGTAATTGCCTTAGCCATACCTGGCCTCCACACAGTTTCGTTGTGAACACGCAGCAGCCGACCCGAGCTAGGAGCTTGGATGCGTTGAGGCGTGGATTGGAGTGCAGGGACCGCGTACCGGGTAACCGGTACTCCTGCTAGGTCAGGTTCAGGTACGTGGACCTGTGGCGCGAAGGCCGAATGAAAGTCATTCTGATACCAATGAGACGGGCGCGTCAAGCTTTTCGCCTGACGAATGCAGCAAATAGCAAACATTCGCGTAACTCCTATGTAGTCAATGACAGCCACCACGAGTTACACGCAAGGGGCAAAGGCCCCGCCAGAAGCAACCTAGACCGATTCGTAATGAGAAGGTCGGGTGTTCGATTCATCTCTCCGGCACCAAACCAAAAGCCCTGATTCGCAAGAATCAGGGCTTTTTTCTTGGCGGCCCGGCGCCCTCTCGCACCGGACTCACTCCGGCCCTTTTTTCCGCCCCATCCGGGAAGACTTTACGCACAAGGTGCGCAAGGTGTGAAATTTGCCGCACAGACTGCGCTAAATCGTCGACCCGGCCGTTGACCTATAGGAGGGGCGAAGGAGAATGCGTCTGGCCTGTCCTTCAGGCAGGATCAATCCATGCACCCAGCCCTTCCCCCGTCTACCGAAGACGCCGCGCGCGAGATCGAAGCGATGGCCCGTGCGGCGGCCCTGCTCCTGGACATCGGCGACCTCAAGAGTTCGGAAAACGTGGCCCGCCTGCTCATGGCGATCGAGCAGCGCGCCGCGGAAATTGCCCGCAATACCGCAACCTGAGCCCGATGCCTCAGGTCCGACAGGATGCCCGACGCACGGTACCAGCGCTCTTGGACCCAGCGCGATTTTGAAGCGCCTGCGCCTCGACTATTTGCTTTCGACCCAGTCCTTCTTGCCCGCCTCCGTGCTCGCCACCGAATACAGCACCGGTGAATTGCGCGTCTTCTGGAAATCTTCCAGACTCTCGCCGCGCATCGCTGCGTAGATGTGCAGGTTGGAAACCCCCAGTACGGCGCCGAGCTTTTCCAGGCCGAAGAAGATACAGCCGTAATGGATCATGCCGCGCCAGTCACGCCGACGCAGCAGGTCCTTCTCTTCTTCGCTCAAACCGGCCTGGACGTAACTCGCCTCCTCGTCCAACTTGAAGGCCGTGCGGTGCGCGGGGTCAATCATGTCGTGCAGGAACTTGTTCAGGCGATAGGTTCTGACGCTGCGCTCCAGATTGAAGGGATAGGTTCCTTTTAGCCGCTCGGCACCTGCCAGCTGCTCGACCATGCGGGCACGGTGGCGCGCGACTTCACCGGCCAGGGGAACCGAGGCCTCGTTCTCGTAGATCGCGGTGGCAATGCCCGTCATGGACGGCAGATAGTAGGTCTGGTGGATCTTCTTCACCTGGGCGGACAGTGCCCCGCGCATGATGAGCCACATGATGATCTCGGCGCCCTCCAGGCCACCGAGCTCGGCCAGTTCGGCCTGGGTCATCTCGGTCACACGCACGGGGTCTTTCTCGATCAGGTCGAGGAACTGGGCGTCCCAGGCCGTGTTGTTGAAACCGGCGCGCTCGCCATGCACCTGATGCGAAAGACCACCTGTGGCGACGATGGCCACCTTCAGGTCCTCGGGGTAACTCTCAATAGCCCGGCGCAGGGCTTGGCCCAGCTTGTAGCAACGCAGGGCCGAGGGCACGGGGAACTGCAGCACACCAACCTGCAGCGGCACGATCTGCACCGGCCAGTTGGGCTCATGCGGGCACAACATGGACATGGGCGAGAAGCAGCCATGGTCCAGCGCCTTGTGCTGGAAGAAGGACATGTCGAACTCTTCGGCCACCAGCGACTGCCCGATGTGGCGGGCCAGCCCCGGGTGGCCGGGCAGCGGCGGCAGCTTGCGCGCGCCACCGCCTTCATCGGCCACGGGGTAGCTCTCGCCCACCCCCAGACTGAAGGCCGAGTAGTGGTCAAAGAAGAAGGAGGTGATGTGATCGTTGTAGATCACGAACATCACATCCGGCTTCTTCTGTTCGATCCACTGACGCACCGGACCGAAGGCCTCGAAGATGGGGCCCCAGACCGGGTCGTCCTTCTGGTTCTTGTCGAAGGCGAAACCGATGGTGGGTGTGTGCGAGGTGGCGATGGCGCCGATGATCTGTGCCATGTTCGTCTTCCGTGTTGCTGTAGGGAATACCTGGAACTTCAGTCCAGTGCAGCCTTGGCTTTCTGGATCACGGCCGCCTGGCGTGCCGATTCGGCCTGGATGTACTGCGCGAATTGCGCGCCCCGCAAGGACGACAACTCATAGCCGAAGGACAGGTACTTTTCCTGGATGTCGGCCTCGGCCAACACCTTGTCGACATCCCGCGTGATCTTCTCGGCCACGGCACGCGGCAGGCCCTTGGGCGCGGCGAGTGTGGTCCAGCCGCTGACCTCGAAGCCTGCGGGGCCACCAGCCTCGGTAAAGGTCGGCACATCCTTGTAGGCGGGAATGCGGCGCGGTGCGGCCACGGCCAGGAACTTGATCTTGCCCGAGCGGTAAAGCGGTCCGGCCGTGGCGCTGGTGCCAAAGGCGAAGTCCATGTCACCCTGCGCCACCGATGTGTAGAGCTGCGAGGTTTCCTTGAAGATCACGTGCTGCATCTCGGTACCGGTGACGGTCTCCAGCAGGGCCGAGCCTAGGTGGACAGGATTGCCAACCGACCAGGAGCCGTAGTTGAGCTTGCCGGGATGGGCCTTGGCGTCGGCGATCAGGTCACTGGCATTCCTGTACTTGCTGTTGACCGATGTGGTCAGGAAGAAGTAGGTCTTGAACAGCGGGAGCAGCGGATCGAAATCGTTCTGGGGGTCGTAGGGCAGCTTCTTGAACAGGTGCGGATAGGCTGTGAGATGCACGTTGTCGAGCTGTATCAGGTCGTGTCCATCGGTGGCACCACGCTTGAAGGCATCGATGGCGATGAAACCATTGCCGCCCGGGCGGTTCTCCACCAGCACCGGCTGGCCCCAGAGACGGGAGAGCTTGTCGGCGACCATGCGGGTTACACCCTCGGGGCCGCTACCCACCGGGAAGGGTGTGATGATGCGCACGGGCTTGGTCGGGAAATTCTGGGCCTGTGCGACCAGGGCCAGCGTCAGGCCCAATGTGATGAAGATCTTGGTGACGATCGGTTTGAGCATCTCGGTTCCTCGTTTTTGATTTCGGTCAATTCCACTCCGGGGAGCGGGCGTGATTTTGGACAGGCACGGGCCAGCTGCACAGATGCCAAATTCACGGTCGCGATAACATGGGGTTATCGCGACCGTGTTTCACGGCCGCCATCCTTTCCCGTCCTGACCATGAAACTGAGCACCTTGCAGGCCCTGGTGGCCGCCATCGAAGACGGCAGCCTGCGCAGCGCCGCCCGCCGCCTGAACGTCTCGCAACCCGCGCTGACCAAGATGATCCGCGAGCTGGAGATCGAACTGGCCGCGCCCCTGCTGGTACGCACCTCACAAGGCGTGCTGCCCACGGCCCAGGGCCAGGTGCTGTTCGAGCGGGCGCTCAAGGTGTCCAAGGAGTTGCAGACGGCCACCGAGCAGATCAGCCAGCTGGGCGGGCAGATGAAGGGGGAACTCAACATCGGCGCCGTGCCGGTGGCGGTGATGCTGCTGATACCGGAAGCGCTACGGACTTTCGGGCGGGATTTCCCCGACATCAAGCTGCGTGTCAGCGAAGAACTCTACATTGCACAGCTGCAACGCCTGCGCTCGGGGCAGGTGGATGTTGCCGTGGGTGGCATCCCCACCGGCCTGTCCAGCGGCGAGTTCATCACCGAGGAGTTGATGACCACCACCATGGTCGTGGTCGTGCGCAAGGGCAGCCCGCGGGCCAGGGCCAGAAGCCTGGCCCAGCTCTCGGATGCCAGATGGGTCTACACCGGCTCCTCCACGGACACGGGCTACGCCAAGCTGCTCTTCGAAAACCATGGCCTGCAAGCCCCGCCTGTCGGCGCCGTGGTCAACTCCACGCTGACGCTGCTCTCGCTGGTGGGCTCGGGCGACTACGTGGGCCTGCTGCCGCGACAGATCGCACAACACCCGCTGGCGGCGCCCTACATCAGCATCGTACCGGTAGCCGAAACCGGGCTCCCACTCAGGGTCGGTGTCATCATCCGCAGCGACTCGGTGATCTCACCGGCCATCCGGCACTTCATCGCACACCTGCACCGCGCGGCACATCAGCTGTCCAAGCTGGATTGATGCCGATCCCTGCGGGACATTGAAGGCGCAAAGAAAAAAGCCGCTGCATTTACATGCAACGGCTTTTCGATTTTTGGCGGAGTGGACGTCCCCTTTTAAACTAATAAATACGAGGGAAAATTTGGCATTTGATTTTTTACCCCACATAAAACCCCACTAATTACCAGCCACAGTTATCGCAATCCATCGAGCCACACCCAAGACGAATTCAGGCTCGGGCGGGATGTCCCCTTAACGATGTGCCCAGGTGGGGAACGCGCATGACGGCAGTTATGTAGAGGGCGCTCAGAGCTTTTTAAGCAGCGCGTCCCACATCTCAAACGTCTATGCTGTATATAATTACAGTATCTATGAATAAGCCGATGCCAACCCAATGGATCTCGCGATGCGCAGCGCGTCTTGGGCAACGCTGGACGACGGTTCCTCCGACCGAACTCGAAGAAGTGGCGGTTGATCTTTGGCGGGACTTGCGATTTAGGCCGCTCGAGCCGGAAGACGCGGCGGCCGCGTGGCTCAGCCCGGTCGGCGTCAATCGTCCGGACCTAGACTGACAGAAACGCTCATGCGCCGGTTCGGAGCAGCGTTTCCCCTGTTGAGTTCGAATGCCTGTGCATCTAAGATACACATCGGAGTGCAGACGTCTGCACTTACCCCTGCCCCCACTTACTGGTCGAAGTCATCCAGTAAGATGCGGGTATGAGGAGAAAAAATACTGCTGAAAGACCCGTGGCGCATTTCGCTGGCCATGAGACGTTTCCTTTACGGCAGATGTGGCTCAAGAAAGCGTTCGACCAAGCCAAAGATGGTGTAGTGAAACGCTCCGCCTTCGCTGACGAGGCAGCCATCGCCGAATTTGGCGTCGGTAAGAACATGGTGGCAGCCATCAGGCATTGGGCCTTGGCGTGCGACGTGATCAAAGAGCCCGACGGCAACGCGGACTACCCGTTGACGGAAAACGGGCGGCTCATCTTCTCCGACGACGGATACGACCCTTACGCCGAGCATCCCACCACGGCTTGGTATTGCCATTGGTGCCTTGCGGGCCGGGGAACGCGTGCGACAACTTGGTATTGGCTTTTCAACCACGTGGTGGGCCCCACGTTCACGCGCGATGAGCTCGAGGAGCCCTTGGCCGACTATGCCAAGAGCATCGACGCCAATCGGCGCCTCTCGCCTGCGACCTTCTCGCGGGACATCGAGACTTGTATCCGCGGCTATGCGCCCCGCGCGTCCGGCGCGTCGCCCGAGGAATACGCGGAGCCCATGCTCGCCGAGCTCGGCCTCATCTACGAGGAGAAGAAGGGGCATTTCGCCTTTCGGAGAGGCCCGAAGTCCACCCTGAGCGACGGACTGTTCGCATTCGCGCTGCTGGACTTTTGGAAAAACAAGGGCGGCAGCCAGAACTCGTTGGCCTTCGAGACTATCGTGTATGGGGAAGGCTCGCCGGGCCGCGTGTTCAAGCTCGACGAGGAGTCGGTCGCCGAGCGACTTTTTGGGCTTGCCGACCTTACGCGCAACGCACTGACCTGGACGGACTCGGCAGGCTTGCGCCAAGTCATGCGCGACCCATCTAAGGGAGCTCAGCTCCCCGATCGCATGTTGAAGAAGGCCTACCATGGCTAAGCGCGGCGAAGAGCCACTATCGGAATTTGTCAGCATTTCGCGGCTGTATCAGCGCTCGATCCGAATCGATGTCGACCTGGGGCGAACTGACGCCCTCGACGGCTACATCTGCCACGCGACTGCGCGCGGCGCTCTGGAGAGCATGGCCACGCAGCTCGCGCAGAGCAATCAACGAGCCTTCACCCTCACCGGCCCCTTCGGCGGAGGCAAGTCATCGTTGGCCGTCGCGCTCGCGAGCGCCCTCTCAGAGTCCAAGCCCGTGCGCCAAAAGGCTCGTGACTTGCTGCGTACCTCGGAGATTCCGTCGTTCGATGAGGCGTTCGCATGCAGGCGCGGCTGGCTGATTCTTCCGGTCGTCGGCAAACGGGCAAGCGTCGTCGAGGAGCTCACCAAGGCTCTGCACAAAGCGCGAGGAGCGCGAGGTGAGCCGAAAAGGCTTACCCCCACCGCTCTGATCGATCAACTCTGCGAAGCCGCGGAGTCGCGAGTCTGGGACGGCGTCTTAGTCCTGATCGACGAGATGGGGAAGTTCCTCGAAGCCTCCGCGCTTGAGCTCGGGGACGATGTCAACTTCTACCAAGACCTTGCGGAGCGCGCTGGCCGCGTGAAAGGCAAGATCGTAGTAGTCGGCATCTTGCATCAGGCGTTTGCCCAATACGCGAAGCGCCTGGGCATCGAGACCCGCGACGGGTGGGCGAAGGTCCAAGGCCGCTACTCCGACATCCCGCTCGTCGCCGCGAGCGACGAGGTCGTCGAGCTCATTGGGCGCGCGGTGATCAGCAAGATCCCGGAGGATCGGGGCGACCCGGCAGCCGAGGCGGTAGCGTCGTCGATCCGCGCGCGGCGGCCGGCCGTCGGCCCCGATTTCGCCACGAGCCTCGCCAAGTGCTGTCCTCTGCATCCGGCGATGGCCGCCCTGCTCGGGCCGATCTCCAAACGTCAATTTGGCCAGAACGAGCGCAGCGTGTTTGGCTTCCTGGCATCCGTGGAGCCACACGGGTTCCGTTCCTACCTGCAGGCGACGCCCTCGAAAAGCCAGCGCTGGTATCGGCCCGACGATTACTGGGACTACCTGCGAGCCAATTTGGAGCCGGCGATTCTGGCCTCACCCGACGGACACCGCTGGGCGCAGGCCGTGGAGGCCGTAGAGAGGGCCGAGGCAAAGAGCGGCGACAAGCTACTTGTCGCATTGATGAAAAACGTGGCGGTCATCGACCTGTTCCGCAACGGTTCGGGGTTGGCCGCGGAGCTCGACGTGCTCGCTGCGATCTTCTCGGATGTTCCTAGAGAGCGAGTTGACGCGGCGCTCTCGGAGCTTGCCGCGATGCGGGTATTGCTTTTCAAGAAGCACATCTCGGCCTGGTCGGTATTCGAGGGCAGTGACTTCGACATCGAAGCGGCCATCGCGCAGACGCGCTCCGCTCAGCCCGCGCTCGATTTCGGCTTGCTATCGAGCCTCGCGAACCTTCATCCCGTGGTCGCCAAGCGGCACTATCACAAGACCGGGACGATGCGCTGGATGAACATGGCGCTCTGCCGGCTAGCGGACGCCTCGAATCTCGCCGAGAAGTTTGAACCGGTGGCAGGCGAATTCGGAACGTTCCTCCTCGCTCTGCCCGATCGAGGCGCGGACCTCAAGGGTTCGTCGCGCCTGGCCGCGCAGCACGCGCGGCTGCGACCTTGGCCCGTCGTGGTGGGCGTGCCCCCAAATTTCGCGAAGATCGAAGACCTCGGCTTCGAGCTCGTCGCGCTTCAACAGGTCCAAGCCCGACATGAGCTGCAAGGCGACGCCGTCGCGCGGCGCGAGGTACACGCTAGGCTTGCCGAGGTCCGCTCCAGCCTCCAAGAGGAGCTGCGGGCCGGCATTCTCAACGCCCGCTGGCAGTTCGACGCCGAGCCAGCGGAGAGTGGGCTGAAGCTGTCCCGCATCGCCTCCAAGCTGGCCGACAAGCTTTACGATCAATCCCCCGGGGTGTGGAGCGAGCTCGTGAATCGCGAGAGCCCGTCTAGCAACAGCGTCAAGGCGCGTCGCGACCTTATGCACAGGATGCTCTCACACGAGAGCCTGGAGAACCTCGGCATCGAGGGATTCCCTGCGGAGCGCGGGCTGCATGTTGCGCTTCTCGCCCACCCGAAGCTGCATGTGCAAGCGCCCGATGGCCAATGGAAGTTCTCGGCCCCGCGCGACGACGAGTCTGCGGGCTTCAAGGGTCTCTGGGAGGAGACGCGAAAGCTGCTGGGCGACTCTGCGGCGCGCGTTTCGGCGACTGATATTCTCGCGCGTTGGGCGGCCCCTCCGATTGGCATGAGGGCCGGCATCATGCCGGTCTACCTGACGGCCTTCCTGCTCTCCAACAAGGGAAACTTGGCGCTCTACAAGGACGGCGTGTTCGTCCCCGAGTTGACCGAGGCAGACCTCGACGAATACCTTCAAGACGCGAGCCGATTCTCGCTGCGTTGGATCGTGATCGACGAGCAAAAGACGGCGATTCTCGAAGGCGTGGCCAAGGTCCTCTCCGAGCTCGGAGCCGCGCCGGAGTCCATGGACCCCTTGGAAGCCGCGCGCGGCCTGGTGGCCGTCGTCTTCGCCCTACCCGCCTGGTCGCAGCGCACGATGCGCTTGAGCGCCAAGGCCCGCGCAGTTCGCGACACCCTTCTCAAAGCGAACGACCCTCACCGCGTGCTGTTCGTCGACCTGCCGGCCGCACTTGACGGGAAAGTGGGGGCCCAGTTCGTCGAGGAGCTGCGCGCGCCGGTCGCCGAGCTTGTAGGCGCATACGACCAACTCTTGCTCGGGATAGAAGAGGCCATGCTCGCCGAGCTTGACGCTTCTCGCGACGACCTGGCGAGTCTGCGCCGCCGGGCCGAGACGCTCGAGGGTGTGAGCGGCGACCTTCGCCAAGAGGCGTTCTGCGCTCGCTTGGCCAAGCACGACGGTGGCCGCGCGACCATCGAAGGCATTCTGAGCTTGGCTGCGAACAAGCCTCCGCGAGACTGGAACGACCGCGATATCGACGCAGCGAGCCTCGACATCGCCCAGGCTGCCCTGCGATTTCGGCGCGATGAAGCCTTCGTGGCAGTCAAGGGCCGCAAACCCAAGACTGAAGCGTTTGCGGTGGTTTTCGGAGCCGGTCCCGAGACGCGCACGCTCGCGCGCGCATTCTCCATCCCCGACAAGCACGCGCCGAAGTTAGACAAGCTCGTCGACAGGCTCGTCGCGGACCTGATGGCGCAAGGCCTGGACACCGAACTGCTGTTCGCGGCTCTGGCGAAGACTGGCATGCGGCTCAGCGAGAAAGACATCAAAGACAGGAGTTCCACCCATGGCTGAACGACATGTGCTCGGCATCTCGGGCGGGCGCGACAGCGCGGCGCTGGCGGTTTACGTCAGGCAGCATCGCCCCGAGCTCGACGTGGATTACTTCTTCACCGACACCGGCAAGGAGCTGCCGGAGGTCTATGAGTTCCTAGGCCGCCTCGAAGGCTTCCTGGGCAAGCCGATCGCCAGGTTGAACCCGCGCCGCGACTTCGACTTCTGGCTGCGCGAATACAACCATTTCCTGCCCTCGCCTCAGACTCGATGGTGCACTCGCCAATTGAAGCTCGCGCCGTTCGAGCAGTGGGTCAAGCCAATGCTCGCTGCGGGAGACATGGTGACAAGCTATGTGGCGATCCGATCCGACGAGGACTACCGGGAAGGCTACAGCGCCAAGCATCCCAATCTGAAAGTGAGCCTGCCCTTTCGGGAGGCGGGGGTCGACAAAAAGGGAGTGCACGACATCCTCGAGTCCTCGGGCGTTGGGATGCCAAAGTATTACGACTGGCGCTCTCGCAGCGGCTGCACTTTCTGCTTCTTCCAGCAGAAGATCGAGTGGGTCCGCTTGAAGGAGCGGCATCCCGACGCGTTCGAAGAAGCTAAAAGCTATGAGAAGAACGCCTTGGAGCATGGCTCGCCCTTCACTTGGTCGAAGGGTGAATCGCTCGACGAGTTGGAGAAGCCAGCCCGCGTGATCCAGATCGTGGCGGACTACGATCGCCGCAAACAACGAGACCTGGCTAACCGCCCCGTCAACCCACTGCGTCCCACCTCGATCGCCAGCTCCGAGGACATCGACGACCTTTTCGGCGAGGACGAAGGCGGCGGTGCTTGCGTCGTTTGCCACAAGTGATCGGCTCGACACACGCCAGCACAGGAGCACCAGCCCCCACCAAGCTCGAGCCGATCGATCGGCATGCGATGGCCATGGTAGCGATTATGGTGCGATGGCCCGACCGGGTGGATTGGTCCCTCGCCGCGGACTGGCTGTCCATCGTCGGATCGCTCGGCAGCGTGTCCCTGGATTCCGAGAAACTCAATCCGGATTTTGGTTGGTGCTCGGAAGCTGACGCGTTCGATGCGGCACGAGAGGACTTGTTGACCGCGTTCGTGCGCGAATTGACTCAATTTAGCTTTTGCTGGGGAGCTCTCGAAGCCGCATTGAACGTCATGGCTTTGGAGCGACCTGCCAGGTCGGACAAACGCGGAAAGATCCAAACCGCGTGTAGTTTCATCCGTAAGCACTTCGCGTCTCACGCCGTCATCGCAGGGCTTGATGAGACGGTCCAGCGATTCCGCTCGGCTGCCGCCGAATGCCTAGGAGCTGACGGCGTCGAACATCGCTTTCGCGCAGGGGAACCTTTCGGCAGCCAGGCCGTCGGCCTATTCACTGTCTACGAGCTACGCAATAAATTCGCGCACGGAAGCCTCAATTTCCCAATGCCGGACTACGAGGGCAACCCAGTCAGCGAGCACGCTGAGATGATCGCCAGCGCAAGCCGGGTCGTCCTGCTCCAGCTGCAAATGCTTCTGCTTGCCTACTCGAAAGAAGCTTCGACACCAGTCCAAAGCGTTGGCTACCACCTGGCGCTGGGGGAAGAGTTCGACGATGTCGACGTCCCGCTGAATTTCGCGCTGCGCTGCTGCCACCTGCAAGCCGTCGAAAAGCCCGACTAGGCTTCGTGCCATCGCTCCCTTACTTCTCGAAAACGACGGTGAATTGCACCTGATCCTCGGCAGCGTCACCCTTGACTAGTGCCTTCCAGGCGTTATCCAAATCGTCGTATTCGCGCACTTTCACCAGAAGATCTCCCGGAAGATTTCGGTCGGTTCGCCAGCCCTTTCGCAAGGCCGTGCACAACGGGTCAACCTCAATCTGAACATCGAGCGCTGCCAACTGCGAGGCCAGCCATAGCGCCAAGTCGACGCAGGCATCGTCCTGAAAGCTATACAGGTCCTTGTCTTTTGTCAGCAGCAAGACGCGAGCTTTTCCACCATCACCCATCAACGGCGCGCGCCCGTTTTTTAGCTTCGCGGATTGGAGGAAGGCCTTGGCTCGGACCATCCCGGGGCGAAGCATGGCCTGAGAAGCGGGCCTCGAAAGATGGCTGCTAGTCGCAGCCACGATGTGATTGGCAATGTCGCTTCGCAAGCGGCCAATCACTCGTAGGCTCTGCTGCCGCGCTCTCGAAATCAGCTCCCGCAACGGCAGGGCGACGATTTCACCAGGCAACACCGTAAGGTCGAATTCGCGATCAACTCCGCCCTCGCGCACATGCAAGCTCCTCAGAACAATTCTGTTTGCTGGCGGGCTTGGATTGTCAGACGGGAAGAGCTCGTGTGCTTCTGCGACGGCAAAGATGAGCGTGCTCTTGAAATCCTTCGTCCTCGACATGCCGTTGAGATCGCACTGCTGAGTGATGTGGACTAGGCACTGAGTGCCGCTCCCAAGCGTGGAGCCGCAGAGCACGCTCCCAAAGGGCAACGACTTGCTGATTCGTTCTGCGTTCTCGGCGTCGTGAAACGACACGAGCCGCTCGGAAGGCAGCGCGCCAAGCCAGGCGAAGTGCGACATCAAAGCTCGCGCGTTAGCTACGTCCGTCAATGGCGCGATGAGCCGGTTGTCGATTTCAGCAGCATCTTTAGCAAGATGTTCGCGGAAGGACGCATCGAGCTGCTTGATGCGAATGCCGACCTCGGCATCCGATTCGACGCAGAATAGATGCTCCCGGCCAAGCAATTCGCTAAGGTGTTCATCGAATGGATCGGCGTCGCGCGCGGAAGCAAGATGGATCTGCTGCATCGCCGAGGCGTCGAGGTTCCACATAGTCTTGGCGGTGTTCACTGTGGCGCTCTCCAGCGCACGCATCCAAGAAGCCATGAAGCGCCGCATGGAGTGGGCCACCGACGACTGCCGTGATAGCTGATCGAAGCTGAGTCTCAGGCCAGGCGCGCCGAAGTTTGGATCCCCGATTTTTGCCTTCGGCAAAATCATCAAGCCTGCCGCGCTGATGCGGGAGCCATCGCTGAAATTGCGCCGGTTCTGTTCGAGCTCTATGTGGGTAGACATGAGCACGATGGGAGGAAGGACCGTGTCTTGCGCCTGCTCCGAGAGGCCGCGCAGATATTGCTTGACGGTATCGACGGAGCCAGGCGAACCGTCTTCAAGGAAGAGATCGAGGAAGACGGCCGCCGACAAGCACACTTCGTTCAGAGGAGGACGAGCAGCTACAAAGTCGACTGCGAAGTCGGGCTCCGGAAAGGCGGACAAGAAGTGCTGCCGCAGCTTATCCACTCGATTCGCCCTGTCCCAGACTGGCTCGATCAGGGCGCGCAGCGCCGGGCCAGCGCCGTCCCGCACCTGCGCGCTCAGCAACAGGCTCTTCACCGCCTCGTCGGAGCCGAAGTAGGCGAGCGCGCTTTCGTCGTCTCCGACATTCGGATGCGCCGCTTGCACCGTAGTCGCCAAATCCTTGAGATTCTCGAACCTCGGGTCGGTGGGGTCAGCGACGACATCGTAGAAGTCCGCCACCGATCCTTCAACGTGAACCCTGCGGATGCCGGCGAGCTCGTCGTCGACCACGAGAATTCGACGTGGCATCAGCGGGACTCCTTGGGCAGTTCGAGCACAAAGGTTCGAAGGCGTCCGTCCTTCTCGCCGCTCGCATCTAAATACAGCTTACCACCGTGGTACTCCACCAACTCGCGAGCGATGTAGAGCCCTAGCCCTTTGCCTCGCTTGCGAGTGCTGTAGTAAGGCTTGAATACGGCCTCGGCGGAGCCTGGGTCGATACCAGGTCCGTTGTCGGTCACAGTAATTGAGCTTGCTCGAGTGTCGACCTCGACGACGATGCGCCTTAGATTCTCACCTTCTTTCAAGCTCTGCTGAACCCAGTAGGCGGAGTTGGTCAGGAGGTTTTCCAAAACTTGCGCTATCAGACCACGCACCAAGTTTGCTAAAAACCGCTGGTCCGCCGCAGGAGCGCCATCGACAAGCACGGCGCACGCGATCTGATGCCTTGTGAATCTCGCGTCGAAGCCTGCGACGACGGTCTTAACTTGCGCGACGACATCATATTGCTCGCGCCGATTGCGCCCTGACGGGCTCATGACGTCGACTGAGCTGATTCGCTTGTTGGTCGCCTTGATCTGCGTCTGGAGGTTGTCCACTAGCGACATCAAGCGCGCGTCAGCCTCGCTAGTTTTTCTAAGGTCGATCAACAGGTCGCCAGTCCGCTGCGTCAAGCGCGTGAGCTCGTGGACGACGATCTCGACCACCAGTCCAATATTGGCCAACTCCAAGAGCTCCACGCGGTGCTCCCGTGCGAGCTGCAACGCATTGCGCACGGTCTCCACATACTCAACCTGGCCTTGAAGCGCTTGACGAATCTCGTCCACCTTCGGGCGAATTTCCGTCGGGAGCGCGCGCCCTATCTCCTCAACAGTCTTCATCGTTTGCCTTAAGGAGTCCTCGGACTTTCTGAGACTCTCCTCGGTCGACTCTTCTTCAATGGCCCTCTTGATCTCCAACTGTTGGATGGCGTCGATGTGGGATCGAAGGTCTTGGACAAGGACCGTTCCGAAGAGCGTTACGAGAAGATTCTGCTCAGGACATGAAACGAGCCGCTCGCGATTGGCAGCATCGATCAGCGACGGATTGCCTTTTGAGGAGATCGCGATGCTGCCGACTGTTTGATATCGGTTGAGGGTAAACCCCTTCGTCTTGAGGGCGCGGCTATCCCACTCCAGCCAGTCGTCCTCCATTCCTCCCGTCTGGCCCACGCGGAAGCCGTCACGATAAATTGCGAATCCTCCGCACCAAACATTGAGCTCGTTGGTCAGCTGACGTTTCGTCTTATCCACGGTGCCCACCAGCAGCCCGCGGTTGAACCACAAACAGGAGGCGGTGAATGGGCCCAGACTTCTGCACGTCTCCACGGGCAGCTCGGCGATTCGCGCGAGCTCCTCCAAAGTCCACGTGCGGCTTTCCGCTGTCTGGCTGCCCTTCCAGGTCACTTCCCTCCGCAACGCAACGCCCTCCGAAGCGGCGCTGGGGTCGTAGCGGATTTCAGCGCGAAATTGAGATGTTTCGACCAACCACTGAGGCAGCGGAACGATCGGCAAGCGATGCCCATTGAGATGGATGTCTATCGGATAAGTCTTGCGCTCCTTGTCGAACGGATTTTGGAGACGGCGCACATACTTGTTGAGAAAGTCTTGGACCTTCGCGCCGGACCAATTCGCCACCATGCCTCGGATCGTGATGACGGTTCCACAATGGTCGGCTTCGTCGTCCGCACCGGATACCACTTCGAACTTGACATCGCCGAGATACGCCTCAGGGTCGTCGAATTTTCTCCAATCGAAGACGATCGAGTTCCATCTCGGTTCACCTTTCACTTTGGAACGCACTTCCGCCACGACGCCGAGCTTCATCATCGACAGACGGCCGATGCCTTTTTCGCCGAGCAAAATCCGTGCGTCTGCGGATTGGGAGCGCTTCTCGATCATCTTGCGCGGCGTGCCTACAACCATGAACCGCTCGCGCAAGTCCTCCGCGGACATGCCTACGCCGGTGTCCCGAATCTCCATCCAGAAGCCATCATAGAGAAATTTCTCAAGGTACTCCGCGAGTTCTTCCGGGCTTCCCGCCGCACTCTGGAAAGCCGCAAGGGCGCTGCCCCGCTGATCCAGAGCCAATTCCTTGGACAGCGCCTTCTCCAATCGCTCAAGGGCGATCTTGACGGTCACCTTCTTCGCTTGAAGCTGCTCACGCACAAGCGAGACAGCTCCAGCATCAGCGGGGGCCGAAATGGCAACCATCGCCCGCGCTGAATTCGCGTCGAAGGCGTTTTTTATCAGTTCATACAATGCCATTTCATCGGAAGTGATCAATTCCGCGCCAAGCTGTCGCATGGCCCGCGCGGCGATTCGAAACGGTTGCGCGCCCGTGGCGGACTCGGTGCTCATAGTTTGATGGCTCGGCGCGTGGCCTGAATGAATCGAAGGGCCGTCAGTTCAGGTCGTGATATCACTTGTAGTTCTCCTCAATGGCGGCGACCGCCAGGCTCATGTCCTCGTCGCTCAAAAATGGGGCTTGGGCGTAGACAAGGCCCTGTTCTCCGTTGAGCTTCGCGGCCAAATGGCCCCGCCCAAGAAGCAACTCCGCGCCAGGCCGGTCAAGTGCGATTTTTGAGGTCGCTTCGCTGGCCACCTTCAAGATCAGCCGGTTCCCCAAGTTTTCGCGAAGCTGCATCGGCATCACATCCTTGTCGGGCCGCTGCGCTGCGAAGACCAGGTGGATGCCGGCGGCGCGGGCTTTGACGCCGAGCCGCTGAACGGCCGATCCCACCGCCTGCTTGTAGCCGTCTTCCAGCATCCAGTCGGCGAACTCGTCGTGCACGACGAAAAGCATGGGCAGCCTTTCTTCAACCGCCGACTTGGAGTTGTAGGTGGAGAGGTCGCGAGCGCGGGTGGCGGCGAAGCGGCGATAGCGGCTCTCCATTTCCTCCACAAGCTCGTCGAGCAGCTGCGTCGCCCGGTCGCGCGTGGTGACGATGGGCTCCCGCATGTGGGGCAGCGCTTCGAGTGCCGAATAGTCAACGCCCATCTTCGGGTCTATCAGGACGATTTTGGCCAGGGCGGGGGTATTTGTCGCGGCGATGTCCAGCAATAGTGCCTGGATCAACACCGATTTGCCGCTGCCTGTCGCGCCCGCCACGAGGGAATGCGGCTCGTGCGAGGAGAGGCCTCCAAACTCTGAGCCCAGGTTCAAGTAAAGGATCGAGCCGTTGATTTCCTGGAGGCCCAGGACGAAGGAAGTGTTGATGCCGGCGGCGTTGCGGTTCACCGCGCGGCGCGACCAAAGCTCCCACAGCGACACCGACTGGCGCTTCTCGCCGGCCACCGTCACGACGATCGCTCCGGGCTTGGGCTGCACAGTCACAAGGTTGATCGCGTGGGTGGTCAGGAGCTGAGTGCGCTTGGCCTCGATGTCCTCCACCCTCAACTTGTCTGACCCCGCCAGCCTCACAAGGCATCCGTTGGGAGTGAGCCTGGTGCCCAGGATGCCCGCCTGAAGTCCGTAGCTGTTCAGGGCCGTCTTCAACTTGCGAGTCGTCTCCTCGGCCCACTGCCCGCGCTCGTCAAGCCGCTCAGAGGATCCCGCGGCCTTCGCTTCGATGATGCCGGCAAGCTCGGCGCCGCACCACCCGGCGCCAGAGGCGCCGATGGCGGCTTGAGATCCGGCGCTCGCGGGGCTCGTGGAGGCCGTCGAGGGCGTCGGAGTAACTGGCGCAGCTTCTTGCCCGGTCGGAGGGGCGGCCGGAGTCTCAACCGTCCTCGCCTCGCCGCCGTTTGAAGATCCGGACGCCAGCCCAAGCGCGGGAGAAGTGCCTCCTCCGACGACAGGTCCCGCATTGCCAGCTCCACCGCCGAGTGGCGAAAGCCTTTCGATCATGGAAGTCCACGACACGCGCCCAGCGGGAGGCATAGGGTTGCAATCGAGCCAAGGCGTCATCGGACCGAGGCGGGAACGCACCGCGGCAGGGTCGGATTCGCTCGCGTAGCCCTCAACCAATGCGCGCAGATCCGGGCGCTCGAAGACCTCTTGCCACGCCTCCACGCCATCGGCTTCCTCCAATTTGATTTGATCGGAGTTGAAGCTGTTGGCCGCGTCGGCCGTGTGCACGAAGACGTGCGAGTAGCCGCGCAGCGAAATGAGCGCATCCCCGTCCCGCAAACCGGAGCGCGCGCGCTGCAGCAGATCCGAGCACGCGGGCGGTACGTCGGCGTCGAGGAGCAAGTCGGCTAGCCTGGCGAGCCACACGTCGCGATCCAATCGTCCCGGGTCGCCGAACAGGGCGGAGCGGAACGTGGACAAGGTGGCCATCAACTGCGCCTTGGATGATCGGCGCGCCTCGGCGGCGCCCGGCGCACCCACGTATTTGGCTTCGCAAATCGCGATATGCAAGTGGACGACTCCATCGCGCTCCTCGACGCACAGGCCAAGCAAGTCGGCGATTCGACTCTCCCTCTGCGCGAGCCAGGTCGCGTAGTCGTCGAGGAGGAAGAAGACGGTGAAGGCGGGGCGCGAGCCCGAGCCCGACAGCACCAGGAGCTCGTGGGCCACCAAGTGCCGGCTCATGACCAGGCCCAGCATCTCTCCGGCCGATACGCCGCGCTTGGCAGCCCTCAGCACAATGTCGCCCGAGACCGACAGGGCGTCCTTCTCCATCCGCGTGGCCAGTTCGTCGAGGGCGTCGGGAGGGATCGAGAGGCCCAGCTCGGAGAGCCTGCGCCGCGCCAGCACTCGCAGCAAGCGCAACTCGGAGGTCGAGCTCACGATCATATTGCGGCCGTTGGTGCTCGCGCGACGGTATCGGACTACCGTGATGCCGTTGGCCTGGAGCTGGCGCTTGTCCAAGAGCTCGTCGTAAGTCGCGACCCACTCGGCCAGCCCGTGGGCGTCGTCAAGCGTGGCTTTAAGCGCCTCGTTTTGCAGTGAGATGCGGCGCACAGGCAGCAGGAGCTGGCCGTCCACGGGGTCCTCCTGCCTGACCAGGGACGCGACCGCCGAGACGTAGG
This sequence comes from Hylemonella sp. GW821-FHT10B10, assembly GCF_059415585.1. Classification (NCBI taxonomy): domain Bacteria; kingdom Pseudomonadati; phylum Pseudomonadota; class Betaproteobacteria; order Burkholderiales; family Comamonadaceae; genus Hylemonella; species Hylemonella sp. GW821-FHT10B10. Next base: position 310,582 of record NZ_JBWKNN010000002.1, read on the forward strand.
TCCAGCCGGTTGCGGTCTGCATCGGACAGGTCAGGAACGTAGTTGACTTGAGCTCGTTCTCGCCGGAGACACTGCGATAAGACCAGCGCGAAGGGGCATGCTCGAGGCTTGGGCGCTCGTTGATCCAGCCGACCTTCGCCCAGTCGACCGAGGCCGTGCGCGACACCACATCGTGCAAGAATGCCACGTCGTAAGGCCGGAACGCCCCGGCTTCTCGCGCGGGCGTAGCCGATGCTGGAACGACGGCGATTCGAAGCTTGGACATGAACGTGTCGGAGGTCTCGCTAACCACCGGCAAGTCGGGGTCGTCGCCCGCCTTGCTAACCAACTCCGCATAGACTCGCCGCAGCTTGGCGGGATCGCGATGGCGTACGGACACCCCGCATTTGAAGTCCTCGTGGGACTGATCCCCCGACAACTCGCGGACGACGGCCAGAGGCAGCTCCGCGGCGTCCGCGTTGTAAAGAACGACATTGAGGTTGTCAGCCTCGTGCGGCTGCAGCCCCACGTAGCGCGAAAGCAACTCGCGCACCTGTTTGGCCGCGCTCGTCGGGTCCACGTCTGTGAGCGTGTCATCCTCGCCTCGGACCGGCGCCTCCAAGAGGCTGTAGCCGTTGACCGTGCTGCTCTCCGCGACGAGCATGGGCTCGCCGCCTCGCGAGATCGTCGCGATCTCCGGATAGAACGGGTGGGCGAGCTCGTCGAAGAACTCCCGGAAAAAAATGTGCCGATCCCCGAAGAGCACGTCCTTCCCACCGAGGATGTGGCTCACCAGGCCAGCCGCGCGCCGGCTCTTCACCGCAAGCGCCTTCATGCGCTCCGGATGCCAAGGAGGAACGATCAGGCAGGGTTGCTCGCCGACGACCTTCACGGTTCCGATGGAGAGAATCTCGGAGACCAGCTCCGATCGGCAGACGTCGCCGCGGGCGTGCGTCGCGAGCGTCCGCAGCAGCGCGGCGAACGAATCCGCCTGCCTCATCACGGCTTCGCCGTGCAGCCCCACCGCCACGAAGTCTTCCAGCGCCTTCGCGTAGTCCTCTTCGAATGCCTTCCAGGCGGCCCTGACGGCGTCGCGCTGTTCGCTCGTCAGCTTCCCGCGCTCGTGCAGGTCCTCGATTCTCTTCTTGATCTCCGCGCGCAGGCTTCGCAGCTTGCCCGCCTGCGGCACCAGAGATCCCGCGTCGCGCTGGAAAGTCGCCTCGAGCGTGCTGGTGTCCGAGAGCGAAACGCTTTGCACGCCGCCCTTCTTACTCACCATGCGGCGCGGGACTTCGGTACAGGCAACCCCGCCCTTCTCGCGCAGGCGCTCCATGTCGTCCACGAGAGACATGCCGATGGCGTCGGGCTTGTACGACCAGACGAGCTGAGTCTTGTCGATGACCTCTTCGCCGCCCGCGCGGCGCTCGACGAGCGCGACCTCGAATTTGATCTGCAAGGAATTCCTGGCGACCGACGTCACCGGCTTGGGTTTGTCCTTGCGGTTCTTCTGCTCCCAGTCGAAAAACTCGGGGTAGCGGAACAGCGGGTCGGGGAGGTCGGCTGTCCCCATGCGCTCAACCTTCCACTCCGCCTTCGCCCCCAGGAGCTCCTTCAGGCCCCGATACATGGCACCGAAGTAGGATCCCACATCGTGGTTGAAGCGCTCGCGCCACTCCTTGCGACCCTTGCCCACGGTGAATCGGAGGAAGCGTTCGGCGCCGGACTCCTCGGAGCCGGCCACCAGCGTGTGGGCCACCTCGATGACGCCACGCAGGAAGTCCGTACATTCCGTCGGCTTGCCGAAAATTACCTTTTCCCAACGCGCGTTGAGCTTGGCGTCGTCGCGCTCCATATGGTGGCGATGGAGATCGTAGAACTCCTCGTCTTCCTCGTTCCAGTCCGAGCGCCGCTGTCGCGCCTTGAGATCTTCAAGATGCTTGCGCCACTTCTCCGATAGCGCCATGGGCTCTGCGCAGTCATGATCGAAGAAGTAGATCGTCGCCTCGGCCAGGTCGAGCTGCTTTTCGCGCGGCTTCTCGAAAATATGGTGGACACCGTCGCCTTCCCATTCCAGTTCCGCCAAAGCGGCGACCGCTTGCTCGTCCGAAGCCGATGCCTCGATGAACGCCACGATGGTTGGCATCACCGTCGCTTCGATCTGTGCGGCGTTCTCGTCGAGACGTTGGCGCATTTCCTCGGCGTCGATCGGCTGGCCGGTGGGGCGCAGGCGACGCAACAGAGGCGCGCGGTTGGCGTAAAGCTTCTCGAACGCCTTGCGCCACGGCGTCATCGCTACCCCATAGGTCTTGGGATTCGAAAAGAAAGAGGTGTCGCGAGGGAGTCCGACGCACGGGAGCGCCCAGCCGATCGCGTCGCGGATCGCCCGACCGTGCGAGGGCTGCGAGGCTTCGGCGATCCTCGAGCAGAACTCGCCGAGTTGGATCAAAGACAAGTCAACCACGGCCAGCAGGCCGCGAAGCGCGGAGGCGAAGACCTGCCGATCCTCGGGAGTCGGCGCCATGGCCGCGACGTGGCACGTCGCCTCGACCCAGGCCGCTTCGTGGGCCCGCAATTCCTTGGCCCCCAGCCCCGTGACGTGCTGCAGCGTGTCCGCCTGGTTCTGCTCGGTCCCGTTGGCGGTAAGAAGCGCCAGCTTGCTGGTGCCCGCGTTGCGGACGAAGCCCGCGTTGCGGTCGGTCAGCGCCTCAGGCGGCAGTCCTTGGCCAATAACCAACGACTCAGGGATTTTGACGTCGACCAACTCCGCGAGCTGCTGGTTACCGACCACTTCCCAGACCACCGCGGCGATCTGCTCTGGCGAAAGCTTGTCGAGCCGAAACATGGCAGTCGATTGCGAGACGCCCTCCTCGGGCCGGGCGTCGCCAAGGCGCTGGGCAAGGATGGTCGCCGCCACGCGCCCGATGATTTTGTTGGAAAGCATCAGACTTGCCCTCCGGAGGCGAATGGGTTCTCCACGAAGGAGCAGGAATCCGAGAGGCGTCGGACAAGCCCGAGCCCGGCCAGGCGTGCTTCCAAGTTGGCACGGTTGTCGCTGAGCGCCTCCTGGTCAACCAGCTTCTCGTTTATCAGCCGAGCGCCTTCGACGTCGCCAACGACGAGACCATAGCGGGACTTCGCCTCGGCCAAGAACTCGTCGAATTGCATGCGGTTTTCGACGATGGCCACCACAAGCGATTTGAGCAGTCGATCGTTCGGAGCGTAACGCGTCCTGCGAGACAGCCGCCGCGAGCTCAGCCCGATCGCGCGAGACCATGCGGGATGGATTTTGTCGACGTGCTGCTCGTGGCGGGAAAGCGCTTTCTCGACGAGCTGCTCGACCAGTTGGTCCCCATCCTTGTTCAGCGCGTCAGCATCGTCGCCACCGTCTTCAGGCGGCCACTGGAAGCGCGATCGCAGCACCGCGGCGCAGGCGTCCTTGGGATCGGACGACGCCAAGGCCGAGCCCCACTCTGGCGACAACTTCGTCGATTCGATCGAGAACCGGATGGCAGCCGCCGAGTAGCCTTGATTCGCCAGATAGGACTCGGCCGAAAGAGCCCGGACCTTGGTGCGCTCGCGCGAAACCATCTCGCAGACGATTTCGACGGGCTCCGCCTGGCCCGCTTGCGCCTTGCCGCGCTCGAGGAAATACAACATGAGGTTCAGGCCGGTGATCGAGATGAGGTGTTCGAGTGCGTCGTATACCGGCATGTCGCGGGACAGGATCGCGAGCCAGTCCTCGCAGAGGCGATCAAAGCGCGGCAAGGACGCATAGGGCAGATATCCCACGGGCCGGTCGTCGGGAGCGGTCTGGGGTGGCCCTTGCAACGCGCGCACGAGTCGGTTCATCGGAAGCGATTGATCGTACAGGCGCTCGACGAGCCTCTCGCCGAGCTCAGGCCCGCGCTGGGCGCGCGAGAGCATGAGATAGAGGAGCTCGCCCGTTCGGGCGAAGAAGCGCCGGTCGTTGGAGGCGGATCCCTTCGCATCGACGCGCAGGTCTTCGTAGAGCGCGTCGGGCCCGAACGGGAACACGAACTTGGAGCTCCAGCGTTTGTTGCTGCGCGCCTCGAACGACGAGGAGCGCAGCAGCTCCACGGCGCGAGCGAAATCCTCAAAGTCGCCGAACGCTTCGCGCAGGTAGGCGAAGTCCGCCTCGGCGAGGCCCTCAGCGTCTTTTTTGAATCGTTCGCTCCAAGCGTTCCATTTTTCGGGATCGGAGAGCGGGCGCGCGCGGATGGTCTCGACGAAGGGGTTGTTGAACAGAATGGCTCGGAGCCTCAGCTGCCGCTGTGGCTTGTATCGAGGCGCCGCGTCCCCGGCGGGTCGCAATGGCGCGTCGGTGTTGGATCCCAGAACGGTCAAAAATTCCAATACCGTCAAGTGCGGAAGCTGCTCGTCGTAGAGACGATGGCCCCAGACGTGCTCGTCGACGGCGAAGTCGACGCTGTCGATTCTTGGCCTCATTGCAGCGTCCTGACGGTAACAGGTTTCGAGTAGCCGTGGCCACTCATTTCGATCTCGATGAATCGCAGGGTGAGCGCGTTCGCGCCGTCGTCCGAATCCTCGTCGTCGGCCGACCTGTCCTTCTTGGCGAGTTCGGCTTTTCGGAGCAATCGCGCCTTGAAGGCGAGCATGTCTTCGAGGCACTCATTTGAGAAACTGCCAGGCAAAGCGCCTTCAGCCACTCGGCAGAGAAACTCGAACCTGACAGGGGTGAGCTGCAGGCTCGCGGAGAACCAAGCGCCTTCGGCGATGGCCACTTCGAGGACGCCGCTGCCGGAGACGCCGTCGAGCGCCACCTTCATGCCTACACCCTGGGTTCTGCGAGCCGGCGACTCCGTGTCGCACAGCACGCTGATCCGCGACTGGGTGAAGCCGCCCGAGCTCGCGACGAAGAGCTTGTCCGTATTCTCGATCAACAAGCCCGTCATGACCCGGTTGAGCCCGCGAACGAGCCGGGAGCGTAGGGCGTCGCTGATGTTTCGCTTAGCCGCTAATCCGGACATCATGTCCAAGTAGTCGCCCGCGAATCGAAACGCGGTCATCGACCAGAAGCGGTAGTCCGAGTCATCCTTGGGCAAGACGAAGAAGAGCCGGCGCCTCTGCGAAGCCAGGCGCTCCAGAAAGGCCGCGGCGCCGTCGTCCACGCGAGCAGCCTCGTCGCCTTCCAAGTAGCGGTGAAGCCCCGCCAAGTAGCTGGGCGTGGCGCCGTAGACGGGGTCTGAGGCCAGGTGACTGGCAAAAGAGTCCTTTAACTTCGGGTCGTCCGCCCCATACACCATGAGCCCGTCCGCCCCGTTTGTGGTCTCAGAGCCGAGGCCGAACGCTGCGAGAGCCCGAAAAATCGGCTTGTTCGACGCGCGCCGCTTCAAATTGGCCCCGAACACGTTGTCGTAGATGCTCGCCATCTCGACCGTCCCGCGCTCCTGGATCTTGGGCACGTCCGAGCAGGACATCAACCCTTCCTTCGCTTCGGGGTGGCCCAGGATCATGTTCGACGCGAGCGCGAGCAAGTCGCGGATCGGGAGGTGGGTACCGTTGGCCCGAGAAATTTCGGCAAGGGTGGAAAGGCGCGTTCTAAGGCGACCTTGGTCTTCAGCCCCCAATATCCGATTCCTGTTCTCCATGATCGGACATACCCGACCGTTACCGTGCCACGAACATGAGCCGCACTTCGTCCATTCAGGGTGCTCAGAGACAGCTCGAAGCACGTCTTGGACAGCCTCTGCGCGAGCTTGGCGGCTCAGATCGAACAGCGCCAGCCGGTCGGGAGCCGCCGCTCGTTGAAGGAACGCCTCTTGGATGGGCACTCGAAGCGGATGCGCGCGGCCTTGGCGACGGCCGCATTCCCGCAACCTCTCCAAGATTTGCCCGTGGTTGGCCACCAAGACAACGAAGCGCTTGTCTTCGGCGGCCAACACCGATTGTTCGAAGAGGCTCAACGCATCGTCGCTCTCCGAGTCGGACAGCTCAGTCAAATCCTTGACGAAGATGGCCACCCGTCCATCCGGCAGGGAAATCTCCTTGACGGGATTCTTCTGGTCCGTCCAGTCGGCCGCGGTTCCCCCCATGTGGCCCCAGAGGGTTCGGGCGTGATACGTCTTACCGTCTCCCGCTGTCCCGGCAATTAGGATGGATCCAGGAAGACCAGAGTCCACACGCGCCATGATTTGCTCGAGCAGGGGGCTCGTGAGCTGGATCGGGCTGACGTTGGCGCGGCGAAGGGCGTCGACGGTGTATTCGTCGAAAAGTGTCGTGTTCGACGGAGTTGGCCCATAGGACCGCAGAAAGCGCACCCAGCCGCTTGCTGGATGACCACCTAAAGCTGGCGCGGCCGGCTGTACCGCCGTTGCGTTCGTCATTCTTACTCCCCGTTGAACAACCGGAGGGCCGGACTGCCCTCCCCTTTGCCTTTTGCTGGCGTCTAGGCGCCCTCGAAGGCCATTATTGCCGATAAGACGTCAGGGGGAAATTGCACCGCGCCAGTGAGACGCGCGATGAAAAGCGAGGCGGAAAAGGGGGATCAATAGGCTTGAGCGTTGCCCTAATCGGCGGGTTGAACAGCATGTAGTCAAATTTTTTGCGGGTGTGGCCGTCTTCGCTGAACGTATTGCCAAAGGTGATATTGGCCGGGTCCTGATCCTTGATCAGCATTTCGGCCTTGCAAATGTCGTGGGACTTGGGGTTGAGCTCCTGGCCAAAGACCGTCAGCCATGCCTGCGGGTTGTGATCGACCAGGTACTCGCCCGCCACGCTACGTATCCCGTTGATACCGGCTGTGGGTCGTAAATGATGCGTACCACGCCGGGCATGCTGAGCACGTCGCCATCGTCGATGAAGATGATTTCCTCCATCAGGCGGATCGTTTTGGGTCGGGAGTACGAGTTCATGTGGGTGGGGAGAGGTTCCCCGACTGACCCAGCCAGATCAAGTCCTGCCCAGTCACTCAAGCATCTCGCTTAGCTTCCGACCGGGCCTTCACAGGCAGTACCACCACACAACTGTTTGCCGACAGGAAGCGTTAGTACACCCGCCAATGGTCACCGGCAGCAATCGCTGCATATTGCCCGTTCACCACCACGATGCCAGGTTCAGGCAGGAACCAAACATTCGCGTAGTACTTCCAGTACCCGGAGACTGTGCGCCCGTCGCTTATCTATAGGGATCTGCCAGATTTCCTGTAGCGTGAGGCTGGCCACCACAAGCCGGATAATTTCTGCGTAGAAATCCTCCCGGTTGAGTAACACTAGAATTTTCCCATTAGCCTGTCTGCGCGCCAGAGGCTCACATAGCAGGGAAGTCAGATATGTGTAGTTTCTGAAAGTCGGCTCCAGGAAATGAAGCCAATATGGCCATTGACGATTAACTTCTCGAAAATGCTCTCGCGCAACATTTTCCCAACTTTCACGTTGATCAGGCGGAAACCCCTTGAATTCAAGGTGCATCCTTCCCATCGAGCCGATACAAACAAATGGCTCATCACTCAACGCATCCATTAAACGGATCACGTCCTGGGCAGCCCGTGCATCCATTGACGACGCATAGGGATGCAGTTGGATCTGTTCGGCGCCTTCGGACAAACCGGGGGCCGGATCGGATTTCGCCCTCAGCATTTTCTCTCTGCTCATTGCCGTTCTCAACCAGCCGGGCAAAGAACTCATCGCGTCGCGATTTGTCTGTTCTGCCGATTCCAGTAACCTAAGCTGGTCTGTATAGAACTGGTGAATCAGATCGACAAGGGCTATGGGCTCATCAGAGCGCTCGGCGTGCGTTGCAGTATTTTGAGAGGTCATATAAGTAAGCAGCACCAAGTACAAAGCTCATCAGTCCGGGGCAGAAACTGGTCTGCCACGGCTATCCTGTCACCTTAGGCCAAGTGCCATTCAGGCGCCTTGCGGCTCCGACTAAGGTATACGCGCGCGCTTTTGGTCTGATTGCCCTGATCAGCATGGATCAAAGGTTCCCGAGAACAGTTGATGTGCCAGTCTCGATATCAGCCTGGGACAGCACGATTTCATCGCCTGTGGAGCGCGAGATAGCGCGATTGACGGCGTGCTGCAGCACGGCCTCGACGTTGGCGATACTTTGCTGGCCCAGATTGGCAGCAATCTTGTCGGCAGTCTGGCCCTGGCCCAGCCGGAGATTGCGTTTGGCGATCCAGTTAGCCACGTGTAGTGCTATCTGGTCTTCTTGCGGCAGTTCGAATTCAATCTTCTCGGTGAAGCGCCCTCCACGCAACAGCGCACCGTCGATTTGGTCCGGGCTGTTCGTCGCCGCGACAAAGAGTACATCACGTACACGGTCGCCCGCACCATCCATGATGGTCAGCAGCTTATTGGTGGCTTCGGTGCAGTTCGAATACTCTCGGTTACGCAGCAGGTCGTCGGCCTCGTCAATGAAGACGATCGCCGGGCGCAGTTCCTTCGCCTTGTCATAGATCTTTTGCAGGCCCTTGGGGTCGCGAGACAGATCAGTACCCGAAGTCGGCAGGAATGCCCAGCCAACTTCCTTGGCCAGTGACTTGCACACCGTGGTCTTGCCGGTACCGGGAGGACCGTAAAAGAGCACGCCAGTGGGCAGCGAGCCACCCAGGCGCTCGATACGCAGCGGGTCGCGCAGGCGATTGGCCAGCATGTCAAGAGACTCCCTGGATCGGGCCGAAAGAATCAATTGATCCAAGGGGATAGCAGATTCGGGCGTGGAACCGCGGCGGCCCTGAACCCGCCGCAGCGCGGCCATGAAGTCTTCGAAAGTGACTATACGATCACCGTTACGCTTTTGCAGGTAGGAGGCCAGTTCCTCGGTCACAGCCAGGATGCGCTTGACAGAGAATCCGTTCCAGCGTGCGGCGACATTCTTAATCGTGGCTTCGTCAGCACTGTAGCCTTTTAGGTTGTCAGCAAAACCCTTGGTCAGCAGGCCGAAACGGGCTTCCATATCGGGTGGGGTGACTTCAACTTTGAAGTCAAAACGACCCTCGCGAACCGCAGCACTATCCAGTCGGTCCATGTGGTTCGTGGCGGCGATCACTAGCACTTTTTGCCTACGGATGTCGACCAGCAAGGTCAGCAGAGCATTGACAGCATCGGTGTCTTCCTTGATGCTGGAATGGCCGGAAGAACGGTCAGGTATGAAGCTGTCGATCTCATCGATGAACAGCGCACAGGGCTGACGACGGATGGCTTGGTCAAAGGCACGCTTGATGCGGGTAGTACGCTCGCCGACCCACTGGCTGGCCACATCAGCATGGGTCAACTTGAGTAACGGCAGCTTGAGCTCTCCGGCAAGCGCTTCGGCGAAAACGGTCTTGCCGTTGCCAGGCTCTCCGGACAGCAGGATACCGTTGCGCGGGGCAGCGCTGTTTTTTTCACGACCTACGATGGCCTGTCCCGCCTGCAGGAGGCGGCACTTGAGTTCGGTATTGCCGTAGATATCCTTAAAGGTGATCAAGGCCTTCTCGAGCCGAGCGATCTGCTCGCCATCGTCTCGGTCTCGCCCACCGGTCTGGGTATGAACGCGATTGCGTGCGAGACGACGAAACGCAGGGATGCCGTAGTACCAGTCGAAGTAGCAGTCGAGCCAGGTCAGCCCGACCACTGCCACATAGGTGGCGGGAAGCGCCAGATCTATAAGGCCCTGCTTGCGGCCCCAAATGGCAAACCAGAACGCAACGATACCTAGGCCAAGGATAAAGCCAAGTGCGTTCGCATATATATGCTGCTCGTCACCTTCATCAACGGTAAAGCCGAAGCGCTGCTTGAGCACCAGTGCTACCGCGAGATATACGAGACGCACAACGTGAGAGAGGATCGCCACCCCTATTGCATAGGCCAGAAACCCGCTCAGGGTATAGCTGTCGAGGCCACCCACCTGCCCTTCGCGCAGAAGTGCATACGAAAAGCGCGGCACCTCGGTTCTCCATAGCAAAGCCGTTAGCAGTACAAGTGCGATAGCAGCCGTTACAAACAGGCTCGCCAGCTTTAACGGCAGATATAAAGTGGTCCGAAAAATTTTACCCAGCATGTTCTATCCTTTTATGAGGGAAATGGCATGACTCGGATCTTTGTCAAAAGTCATGCCTTACAGCGCTCTCTGCAGTTTTGGTCTCTATCGACCGAGAAGCGCGGCCTTCAGGGATCTCCACTGAAGGTAGATCAATGTGAGCTCCTTTTGCAAAGCATTAGTGGGCTCTTCGAGGTGTCGCAGCCCAAGCTTGTCGACGAAAAGCTCAATTTCTTCATCGATCGACGGTGGATTGCTGAACCACGGCAGCTTGGACCTCGGGCTGCAGCGGGCGGCGGCCGTTTTGAGGAGATCGCGCCCCGTCGGGTTGTCCATGAGCCAATGACGTACTTTTGGGACGCCCTCCTCTAATGGAATTTGGGCGTGCTGGCGAAACATCGACCTGGTGGAAAGTTTGATTTTTTGTGACACCTCATCGCTCCATTTCGCGTCGCACATCGGCGCCGTCATTCAAGTTCTCACAGAAGACCTCCTTGTCAACCCCAAGATAAAGAAACCCGGGCGCTGGGCCCGGGTGTTCTTCGCAGAATCCCATTCTTAAGATGATGCAAGAGTTCCTCTAGGTCAGAATCAATGCTCAGTCAAATCGCTATATCGGTTTGAGTCAGACGGGGAAGCATCAGACGAATCGCTTATCTCCCTACTTTCCGCCTTACTTCGACGCCGCAGTCAGATATTCCCCAGCAAACTGGAAGCCTTTGACGTTAGCGAAAACTGGGTCCGCATCCATGCGCATGATCGATGCGCGCTCCGGGAACCTCCGCGTCATGTAGTCGTAGAACACAGCGGCACCGCCACCAGTGAAAAGGATGGCGTCCAAGTTCTCCAGCTTCTCAGTTTTCGAAATCAACTGATCCACCGATTCAATCAAAACTGCCTCGATTGCATTGGAGTGCTCAGTCATTGGGTACGTCTCGCCGCCAACTTTGAACGAGTCTGCGCCAGTTCGGATAGCGATATCAATCCGATCAATGATCTCGTAATTGTTCCGCCAGTCGCTGTCGATACCGTCGGAAACAGCGTAGGCGCAGGCCAGCGTTGACTTAGGGTACGCACCGGAGAGCTGCCAGTTGGGCTGGTGGCCACAAGACATGAACCAACCAAGGTTGCCGCCGCCGGCATCGACAACCAACGAGGAAGCGTCGTTCAAAACACGACCGCTTTGAACGATGTGACTGATGAGCGCCCCCTGCGGCTGCACGACGACCGAGACGCGCTGGACCGAAACGCGGCTAACCTCTTTAGGCTCGGTTGAATCTGGCAGCAGATGCTCACCGACCAAACGGGTTTGGAGCTCCCCCTGATAGCGAGCGAAGTGTTTCAACGGCAAACCGACGACGAGGTGCTTGATGACCAATTCAGCCGGGTGGCCGACGTCCTTGGACATGTAGTAAAGCGCACCACACAGTAGCGCCATGTACTTTTTGCTCAAGCAGTAGTCATCAAGCACAGGCCGGGGCTCGCGGCCGGAACTAAAAAGTACTGCATCGCGACCGACGAAGTAGTTCACGCCATCTACTTTCACCACTGTGCCATCTGGTTGGGTATTTAATGCGCTGCTTGGAGGCATACTGGCCAGAAGTCGAGGCGCAAGGCTAGGAAAATTTTGGGTGGAGACAGTCATACCGGTCGGTTCATAGCGCCGGCCGAGGCTTACTTTCACCGAAAAATAGCCGACATCCGCAGCGCGGACATCAACGACAACAGGGGTATCGGATTTCATTTCAGGAATTCCTAGAATAAAGGCAACACAAGCGCGTGTTGGGCCTGATGATCAAAGGAGTCCTTGAAATCGTCAAACGATGGAGACCAGAACGTGGCAGGAGGATGGGCTGGTCAATCAAACTGAGAATGCATCGTCACTGATGACCTCCGACTATGTCCCGGTTACATAGACAGGCACATCAGAATTTTTGATGTTCTGCAGAGTAGATCATTCCGGGGAGCAGCATGAGACGGCCTGGCCGCAGCTTAGTCAGATCCAAGGGAGGTGAATATATACCGTCGAACTCGTAGCGTTCGCCGCTTTCCATCCACAGGTACTGGTGTATGGGTTCACTCATGAACGTACCAATGATCGGGCCCCGACGCTTGAGGCAGCGAGCCGAAATCTCGCAATCTTTGATCTTCTCCAGTTCTGATATCGGCATGGCTTCGAGAAGCGTATCGTAATTGGCGAATCCTTCGGCGGAACCTTGCGGCTTGATTCCACCAATGCAAAGCCCAGTAGACAAGTAGTAGATCGCGATCCCTATAGTTGGTGTTATTGGTTGGCTCATATAACTAGGCTACGACAAAAGCCATCAATGTCAATTCGACGGGTTTTCGCCTATTCAGGATTGAAACCCCTCGTCATTCGAGCTGGCGATTTTTCATTCAATCATTGCGATAACCGAACGCATATTGGATTCCGCGTTCGACCAAAATATCGATGTCGGTGCTACGCCAGCGAACTGCACGCTCACCAATGAGAACAGGCTTGGGGTAGTGACCTGCTTTTATTCCCCTATAGAGCGTAGCGCGACTGATATTTAATCTTTCAAGCACTTGAGGGACGCGAAGTAGCGTGCTTGAGCATGCTTGAAATAGTGAGTCCTTCATTGGGCATGGACACCCCAGCGCAACGCAGTTACCAGTCCCCGGCCTTCTCTTCCGTGGTTGCTACGTTGTCCCTTCATCATTTGGAGGCAGACGAGGTTCGCCTGGCTATTGATAGGTAGCCAACCTGTCACACATATCCTGTATTTCTAGGTTTGAGTGCACGCATTTCCCCGCGATAGCTGAGCCTGGTATCAGCTTGTGGGGGGACATCAGATCGTCAGCAGATCTATATCGTCCTGGATAAGGCTATCCATTTGACAGCTGAACTTATTCTATGGTGCACCTAGAAGGTGTCAAACGATCAGGACCATTGATGCATGACGCTTCTGATCGAGGCGCTGGATTCCCGAGTGACATCCCAAATCATTGCCACTGCGCGAACATCGCTGGATAAGACCACGGCCGTCTATGTCAATTGTCATCAAGGAGGCTGTGGATCGGGCCTCGCTCGCGGCAGTGGTACAACCCGGCCGTTATAGCCTTAGCCAAGACCGAGGGTCCGACAGGGCTATTGCGGATCACGCACTTCGGGAAGCTGAAGTTCAATTGAATCGTCGGGGTCCGTGGTGCGGTGGTGTTCGGTAAGGTCGACACTGCGGCCGAGGATATCCCTGAGTTCTTGCTTGAGTCGGAACAAGATGTTGCTATCCAGGAGCTTGAGGTCTAGGGTGGCGATGAACAGGCGCATCTTCTGGTTGGGCGCCACAGGTAGGCCGGCCGCGAAGTTCTCGCCGAGCCAGACGCGGGAGACGCCGGCATCGGCCATGGCTTTGACGAAGCGCGGATTGTTTTCTGTAATCCTCCATGTGGCCTTGAGGCGCTGAGTCTTTTCTTTCTCGGCCATGGGGATAGTGCCGATGTAGGCGCCAGCGATGTCGGGACGAAAGTGGCCCATGTCGAGGCTGACTTGCTTGCGGGCCTCTAGGTCGGCTTCCTTGACCATGGCATTGACAACGGTCGGGCTTTCCGCCGAGACCGGTGGTTCAAACCCGGCGACCTGCCGGTAGCGGCGTGCCGCGAACTGGTGGCGTAGTCCGTGAGCTGTCACGCCCAGCGCGGCCCGGGTGACGCCAACCTTCCGCATCTGATAGTAGAAGTGGCGCAGGGATTGTTCCAGGGTGCGACTGCGAAGTGCCAAGATACGCTTGGGGTGATGGCCTGCGGCGAGCTTGGCTCGTTCAACAATCTCACGCTGCCAGGCCGCCGCTTCTTCCTCGTTGTCAAACCGCACACTGCGCTCCAATCCCCCTTTCGTTCCGTACTTGATACGCAGGTGGTCACCCATGTCGCATTCGTGTGGCTTAATCATGATGGACTCCTTAACGCGTAGTCCAAAAGCTGCCTGAAATTCCAGTTGCAGTGCTGTGATCGGGCAGTTTGCGCGCACCTTCTTCAGAACGACGTCAAATTCGACGGCCTTCTCTTTCCACGCCTTGGATTCCCTTGCGACGATTGAACGCGGCAGTATCGGGCTGATACCGTTATCAAGCAGCAAGGCGTTGAGCTTGACCGCGGTGGGCAGTATGTGACCCTTGCCAATAAAGTTGAAGAATCGCCGCAAGCGTGAAAGCCGGTTCTGAATGGTACTGGTGCTGAGATGGCGAGCGTGCCAGCGTTTGATGAGCCTGAGCAGGTGTGCTTTGCCGAGCTCGCTCAGGTTGCGCACAGCCGCGCCCTCTTCTCTCAGTTCGGCAATGATCAGCTGGAGTGTGTCGCCGTAGGCGTCGGATGTGGCCTCCGATACTGGACGCTTGCGCCCGGTTCCGGACTTGATAGTGAATTCTCCTAGGAACGCCGCGACTTGCTTGTGCGGGTTGTTCGGGTACTTGCGCTGGGCGCGCATCATCGCATCGATGCCTGCACCCGCGCCCCGAGCACTCGGCCCGATACCTGCCTTGAAAATAGAGCGTCTCGCTCTGTCATGCTTTTTCTCTTCTTTCATTTGTTGGCTGATCCTTTGTGGTGTTTCTCTGTCCGTCGTCGTGACAGGTACTCATGTATTCCGAAGCACTCATCTCTTTCTGACACCGACTTCCCGCTCTTGTGTCTAAAACTTTCCGCTCATGAACACCTCGCAGTGCGTATTTCTCATCCGACCGCATCCGAACATGACGACGCAAATAGATGGCACTCGCCCACTGCGGATAAGCGGGTACCTGCCGTTCACGCCAAAAAGTGACTTTCCGGCGTCTGGCGGGTTGACCCGCCATGCTTTCTTTGGTGCCGCCCATTGCGGCGCTGGTGATGTATCCCCTTTTATTGGCGAGCCCGGGAAGGCTTTCTGTCAGTACGGTTCGCAATACTCGTAAACAAACTGTCCTGCCACGTCGTTGCGAGCGCGAGGCAACACCTGTCGGTGTCACTTGAGCCACGCGTTCGCGGCGGCTCAAGGGGGCTGGATTCCTAGTCCAGGGTCGTCGAAGGTGACCAACCTGTTCACACCCCCGTGAGAGTGGAAATGTCCATTCACTTGCCCTGCACTGACATGTGCAGCACCCGGATCCAGCGGTTCATCCGGCAAAGCTCTTTGTAGGCCCCAAGCGGGCTCCCAGCTCAAGCGCCAGGCGACTTTGTGGATCTCTCAGCAAGTCGGCGAAATCGGCCTGCAGGCCTCAACGCAACTCCATCGAGACGTTGGTTGGAACGTGAATGTGTATTCGCATTGCTGCTTGCACAGCCCCAGCTCTACGCCCTTCACCAGAAGAACCATGAGTGGCGACCCATCGATGGGTCATAAATCCGTTTGCCTACGTATGAGCCTCATTCGAGGTCACTGCTTTCAAGGCAACCCGTTGGTTCCTTGGCTCACGAGACTCGTCTCGTTCACGTATGACGACAACTAACTATTCCTACTGTCGCCGACCCATTTCCAGTCCCCTGGGAGCGTCAGAGCCGTAGCCATTGACGTTCCCGCGGGGCGGGTTGAGGAATTGCACCTATTACCGTACTTGAGGTCAGCAGTAGCTGAGCATCGTTCGAGGATTCGCCTTGGCGAGTCACGTTGGATGTCGGATCAGTTGTCGCGTTCGCTCAGCTGCACAAAAGGCGCGGAGCCTTCTGCATGGTCCTGCTGTCGCTGGGCCCCAAGGACCGCGCTGCGATCCAGAGCTGTTGTATGCGGAAACTGGTTCCGCGTGGTGCCCAAAGGGCGTCACGGTTTGTAATGTAGCGGGCGAGATTCTTGCGGTCAAACGATGGTGACCAACTTCCCTATCCGATCGTGTTATCCACAAATTCAAATTTTCTGTCGCTCGTGCTTTGTCTCTTTCACCGCTTCCGTCAAGGCCTTGTGGCAGTAAGGCCGGGTGAACTCTCTCCTTCGAATCACTTCTCGAAACCGTTGCTGGAGTCCCGCCCTCGCGTCCTGTTGATATGTCGTCGTGGGCGCTCTGCATTTGCCGTCTACAACCCCTTGATTGAAGAAGGTCTCGATCGCACAAGATACCGGTTGGCGGCTCATTCTGCGGGGCTGGTCCTGACGAAAGCGATCCTCCAGCACGGCACTGATGTCCCGAAATGAGTTGAGATTTCTGGGGCCAGTCTGGCTTTCTCTCTTATAAATTGGTCGGCTATCGACGTTCTTTTGGAAAACGGAAAAGATTGCCAGCCCTCCAAGCCACCAAGATATTTTCTGGCTTCAAACCGGCAATCATTGCCGTAGCACCAGCAAGCTGCGTACCCTTTCTGGCTTCAAAGTGGCAATGATCTCCACCGCGCCAAACTGCGGAATGTTCTCTATGGCTGCAAAGTGGCAATGATTGCCGGCACTGGTCTCGATCGTTTGACAAACTGAAATGCTCTGAGAGGATTCCATACAGCACACATGTGTTGTCCTTGTTTGGAGCGTTTATGAAACCTGAAACTTCTGTAGTCGTTGATGTACGTGCTGTCGATGTCGGCTACTTTTCCGTCAAGCTGACCTTCGGTCGGAAGGTCCTGAGCGGCATTCCGTCGATTGCTGTTAATCATTTCCCGAGTTTGGCTCCTCGCCTCTCGCAAGGAATGTCACCTCAGTCCGTTCTGAATAGTCGTCCGAATGGGTCGTTGGTCGAAGTCGACGGTGTCGAGTATTTCGTCGGACGTGACGTAAACCTCTTCAGCTCTGGCCAGGAGCCCCGAGATGTCCTGCCGGACTATTGCTTGTCTTCCAAATATCTGGCGCTGGTCCGGGGCGCCATGCACTACATGTGGCTCGACGCCGGCAGCCCCGGCGAGCTGGTCATCAAGCATCTCGTGCTGGGCCTGCCACTTACGACATACCAAGAGCACCGGGAGAGGCTTCAGTCTCGTGTGATCGGCGAACACCTTTTGCCAGACGCCACCCAAGCCGACTCGTACCGTCGGATCACAGTTGAAAACTGCAGCGTCATCGTGCAGCCTCAAGGCGCTCTGGTGAATTACGGGAATCTGAACCGTCGTATCTACGAGGACCATTTTTCTATGGTGGTCGATGCCGGCGGCGGCACGCTCGACTGGTTCGTAACCCGCGGTCGCAGCCCTAACTGGCAACGCTCGGGCGCCTATAACAGGAGCATGTTGGCTTGCTCCTACGCCGTTGCCGACAAGATCGACCGCGGCTGGCGCGACAACTTCGACGTCATCGAGCGCATCGACCGCGCGATCTGTGAAAAGCGTGAGTCATTTACTGTTTCGGGAAGGTCGTACCGCCTGTCGGACTATGAGTCCGACATCACCGCTGTCCTCAAGGAGTCGGTGGATCGTATGCAGGCGAAGGTCGTTTCGTTCGACGGGTTAGATACCATTCTGTTCACCGGCGGTGGCGGTGCACTGTTCTATGAGTACTTCCGTAACCGCTTTCCGCACCTTATCCACATCATGCACATTGACGATGAACCGTTGTACTCGAACGTCAAGGGCTTCCAGCTCGCCGGCGAGATCCTTTCGCGTCCGAAGCTCACGTAGGAGACGGGGCGACCATGGCAATGGATGTCAAGAATAGGGATGTCGGCCTGAGGTTCTCGGTGCCGGCGGAGATGGCCGATGTCTATGAGCGCCTTCGCAGTTCGGCGCCCAAGCGTCGCAGCTTTGAAGCGCTGCACCTCATGCGACTCGGCCTAGCGTTTGAGCGGCTGTCACAAGGGGGGATGCTGGCAACAGTCGCGGGCCGTGTGGCGGCGGTTGGGCCGGCCGCTGCTCCTGCGGTTACACCCGAACCGTTCAGTCGTCCAGCAGTGGCTGAGCAGCCATCGGCGGAGGAGCGGCAACCGATTGACGGCGGCTTCTTTGAAGTCCGGTAGTCTGGAAAGTTTGGGGCGTCTTGGCCTAAATGCGGCCTAATTCGTTAGGGTAACCATCATGACAAAGAAACGCAGTCGAAGGCTTCGCAAAAAGTTGCGTGTCGGCGAGTTTCAGGAACTCGGTTTCTACTGGGAAGCTACATTCAAATCGCTTTTGACTCCGGAGCAATCCGAGGCACTTATCGAGTCCCTGCTCTCGGAGGTCATTGAACCGGAGGGGCTCGGATTCGGAGGTTGGGCAAGTGGCGGATTCATCGTGGGCTTCAAGCGTGGTTCGGTCTCGGAATCGCAACGAGAGACCGTGTTGAAGTGGCTCCGATCTCGTGCGGAGATCGACGAGGTCAAGGCAAGCGGCCTTGTTGATGCATGGTATGGCGAAGATAGAGGGGATGAGCTCGAGTAGTTTTTTCTGACCGGTCGCCTGCTTTGGGCTGCTGCCGGTTTCTCGGACACCACCTAAGCTTCTGACGCTTCTTGAGATGGTCCCCTCGCCTATACGCCGCATCGGCCGCACTGCCGATGGCATGCGCCAGCGTCATCTTCACTACCTCGTTCGGGTATCGCGTCGTCTCCGAGTCCCAATCCCCGAAGGTTGATCTGGAACCATGCACGGTGCGCTGCGTGCAGCAACGTACCCAAAAGCGGCTGTACCTTTATCCCTGGAAACGACAACCTCGCCCCCGGATCCTTGGGGGTCGTCAGCAGAGCAGTCATCTTGCAAAATGTCAGAAACTTATATATACTTCTGACAAACGGATCCCACCATGAGCTCCCTAGCCCAAGCCATCCTGTCAGCCGCCCAGGCCTTGCCCGAGGGAGGTCTGCTCTCGCCCAAGGAGTTCTTGCATCTAGGCTCCCGAGCAGCGGTAGATCAAACCCTCACGCGTCTGACGCGTGAGGGAAAGCTGCTGCGTGTAGGTCGGGGGGCTTATGCCCTCCCCGTACAAAGCCGCTTCGGCACCCGCCCCCCCTCCACACAGACCGTGGTGCAAGCCATCGAATCCGTCAGTGGCGAACTGGTAGTAGCCAACGGCGCGGCCGAGGCCAATGCCTTGGGACTGACAACGCAAATGCCAACGCGCGAGGTGTTCCTGACCTCCGGACCGTCGCGCAAACTACGCCTGGGCAACCGCAGCGTCGAGCTCAAACATGCCAGCCGCTGGCAGCTCATACTGGGTAAGCGCCCGGCCGGTATGGTCATCCGTGCCTTGTCCTGGCTTGGGCCTGAGCAAACCTCAACAGCTTTGCAGGCCTTGCGGTCCAAACTGCCAGCAGAGGAATGGGCCGCCTTGCATGCCGCACGGGCCACCCTCCCCAGCTGGATGGCACGCGCTGTAAGCGAAGTGAGCATGCATGGCTGAACCCTGGTTCAGCCTCAGCCCGGAGGATCAGGCCGAGGCACTGGAGGTGGCCGCAGGTCAAAGCGGACGCCCCGCTCACTTGCTGGAGAAAGACATATGGGTCGTCTGGACCTTGTCAGCGATCTATGGCTCAGCACTGGCCGACAAACTGACCTTCAAGGGTGGTACGTCACTGTCCAAGGTATACAAGATCATTGACCGCTTCTCCGAGGACATCGATCTCACCTACGACATTCGTGAATTGGTGGGGGACCGACTGCGTGACGGCAATCCCATCCCAGCATCGTCAAGCCAGGAGAAAAAGATCAGCAGCGCGGTACGCTCGCGTCTGCCCGACTGGATCAAGGGCACAGTTCAGCCGATCCTCGAAAGCGCCCTAACTGCCGCTGGCTTGAAAGCCACGCTGACACAGGCTGGGGACAACCAGGACAAACTGATCCTGGCCTACCCAGCCGTCCGGACGGGCACAGGCTATGCCGCACCCACCATTCAGCTGGAGTTCGGAGCACGCGCAACTGGTGAACCCAATCAAGTTCACCCAGTGTCATGCGACATGGCGCCTTTGATCGAGGGACTTGAATTTCCGACCGCGCACCCCCTGGTGATGGCCGCTGAGCGGACGTTCTGGGAAAAGGCTACGGCCGCCCATGTTTACTGTCTTCAAGGCCGACTGCGAGGTGAGCGCTACTCGCGGCATTGGTACGACCTGGCCGCCATAGCCAAGACCGATCACCTCGACAAGGCCATCGCTGATCACGCACTTGCGCGTCAGGTCGCAGAGCACAAGTCGATGTATTTTGCGGAGAAAGACGCCGCCGGTAATTGGGTCGACTACGTCGCAGCCGTTTCTGGTGCGCTCCAGCTTATCCCCGAAGGCGAATCACTCAAGGCACTGGCCAATGATTACGCAGCGATGCTGGAGGACGGTCTGCTCGCGGTGGAGCAGCCAGAGTTTTCTGAACTTCTCGACAGATGTCGCGCTATACAGAATCGCGTCCATCAGTCAGTCGGCTAAGGACCAGCACTCCCTTGCCGCCTAAATGGCAGGACCTTCCGACCGGTTACGTCGACTAGCGCGATGTGCCCGCCATGGCCCAGTCAGCCATCAGGCTATGGCGCTTCTTGAACAGGTCACCTCGCCGGTAGGCTGCCTCGACCGCATTGCCGATGGCATGCGCCAGTGCCATCTCCACGACCTCGTTCGGATAACTCGTCGTCTCCGAAGCCCAGTCCCTGAAGGTGGACCTGAAGCCGTGCACCGTGATGTCCTTGCGATTCATGCGCTTCAGGACTGCGGTCAATGACATGTCTGAGAGCGGTTGTCCCTTTGTACCTGGGAACAGCAAACCCGTACGATGATTCTTGGGAGTCGATAACAGCAGCGCTAGCGCCGCATCAGAAAGCGGCACACGATGTTCCCTGCCCGCCTTCATGCGAGCCGCGGGTACGGTCCAGAATTTTCCCTCCAGATCCACCTCATCCCAGGTGGCACCTCGCACCTCCCCCGAGCGCGCTGCGGTGAGTATGGTGAACTCCAAGGCGCGTGCGGCGACACCGCCAACCTCCCTCAGGGACTTCATGAACGAGGGCACCTCCTTAAAGGGAAGCGCGGCGTGATGAACGACTTTCTTGGTCTTGCTGGGCTTGGCCAGCAGGTGATCCAGGTGTCCTCGCCAACGTGCCGGATTTTCGCCGGATCGATACTTGCGCGCAGTGGCCCAATCCAGCACCAGTTCGATCCGGCTTCTGAGCCGAACAGCTGTCTCGGTCTTGGTCGTCCAGATCGGCTCAAGAATTGCCAGGACGTGCCCCTGCAGGATATCGCGCACATCCATCTTGCCGATCACGGGGCGGGCATAGGTCTCCAACGTCGAAACCCACTGCGCCCGGTGTTTGGCGTTTTTCCACTCGGACTCGTGAGCAGTGATGTACTTTTCTGCCGCCTCGTCAAAGGTGATGGTCGTAGCCTGGGTGGCGATAAGCTCGGCGCGCTTGCGCCGTTTTTCCGCGACAGGATCGATACCGTCCACAATCTGCTGTCGGGCAGCACGCGCCAGCTCCCTGGCTTGCGCCAGGGAGACATCCGGAAAACCGCCGAGTCCGATATCGCGCCTCAAGGATCCGACCTTGGCGCGCAGGATCCAGCTTCGGGCGCCACCAGGACTCACTTGAAGTCCCAGGCCCGCGACGCCGCCGACCATGGTCAGGCCTGTCTTCTTGATCCGGCCTACGGCCAGCGCCGAGAGTTCATCCGCCTTTTTTGGCATTCACAACCTACCCCACATAAAACCCAACATTGATCATGCTATTACAAGAGATCGTGTGAGACAAGTGGAGACGACCTGAGATTCTTGATTTCTTTTTAAATCAAAGACTTAGGATCGTTCAGGCAAGAAAAAACCCCGTAGATCAATGATCTACGGGGTAGGTTCTGGCGGAGTGGACGGGACTCGAACCCGCGACCCCCGGCGTGACAGGCCGGTATTCTAACCAACTGAACTACCACTCCACGTGGAGCAACGTTCGTCCGGCTTCTTGTGAAACCGGACCAAGTGCTGCAAAACTTGGCGACCCTACGGGGATTCGAACCCCGGTACTCACCGTGAAAGGGTGATGTCCTAGGCCTCTAGACGATAGGGTCAAAACCTGGACTGATTTCCATCTCGATGCGAAATTGGTGGAGGTAAACGGGATCGAACCGATGACCTCTTGCATGCCATGCAAGCGCTCTCCCAGCTGAGCTATACCCCCATTTCGCTACAACGATCTTTTGCAAGACCATCGCGTCGAGCCTCAAATTATAAGCTGAAATTCAGGCTCTTTGCAAACGGGCCAGAACTTTTTCGCGGGGCAGCAGCTCCAGCACCGCGTCCAGCGAGGGGGTCTGGGGCGTGCCCAGCACCAACACACGCACCGGCATGGCCAGTTGCGGCATTTTCAGGCCCGCAATGGTGAGCACTTCCTTGATGGCCGCAGCAATGCTGGTCTTGTCCCAGGCACAGACGGCCAGCTTGTCTTTGAGCTGGGCCAGCGCGGGCTTGACGGCATCAGTCACATGCTGGGCGATGTCCTCGGCCTTCGGCGTCACGTCGCCATAAAAAGCCTGGGCCCAGTCGGCCAGTGCGACGAGGGTGTCGCAACGGTCTTTGAAGAGGCCGCAGATACGAACCAGCCGCTCGTCAGCGGTGATACCGCGTTTTTTCAAGTGCTCGGTCACCATCGGGGCCAGGGCCTCGTCGGCCAGGGCCTTGAGATGCTGGGCATTGACCCAACGCAGCTTGGCCTCGTCGAACTGTGCGGCGCTGCGGCCCAGGTGGTCCAAGTCGAACCACGCCAGGAACTGCGCGCGGCTGAAGATCTCGTCGTCGCCATGGCTCCAGCCCAGGCGCGCGAGGTAATTCACCATGGCGTCGGGCAGATAACCCTCTTCCCGGTACTGCGTGACGGGCTTGGCACCGTTGCGCTTGCTCATCTTCTCGCCCTGCTCGTTGAGCACGGTGGGCAGGTGGGCGTAGACCGGCGGCTCCTTGCCCAGGGCCTGGAAGATGTTGATCTGGCGCGGCGTGTTGTTCACGTGGTCGTCGCCGCGGATCACATGGGTGATGGCCATGTCGATGTCGTCCACCACCACGCAGAAGTTGTAGGTCGGTGTGCCGTCGGGGCGCGCAATCACCAGGTCATCGAGTTCATCGTTGCTGATTTCGATGCGGCCCTTGACCTTGTCATCCCAGACCACGGCGCCGCCCTGCGGGTTCTTGAAGCGCAGTACAGGCTTCACGCCCGTGGGCACAGATGGCAGGGTCTTGCCCGGCTCGGGGCGCCAGGTGCCGTCGTAGCGCGGCTTGAGCTTGTTGGCCATCTGGCGCTCGCGCAGGGCATCGAGCTCTTCCACGCTCATGTAGCAGGGGTAGACATGCCCCGCGGCCTGCAGCTCGGCCAGCACGGCCTTGTAGCGGTCCATGCGCTGCATCTGATAGAACGGACCTTCGTCATACGTGAGACCCAGCCAGGCCATGCCTTCGATGATGACGTCCACCGCGGCCTGGGTGGAACGGTCCAGGTCCGTGTCCTCGATGCGCAGGATGAAGTCGCCGCCCTGGGCGCGTGCAAAAGCCCAGGGGTAAAGGGCGGAGCGGATGTTGCCGAGATGGATGAATCCTGTCGGCGAAGGGGCGAAGCGGGTACGAACGCGTTGTGTCACGGGTGCAATCAGTTCAGAGGGTATCGAGGCCGCGCAGCAGGTCGTCCTGCACGTCCTGCGGGTGCTCCAGGCCCACGGCCACGCGGAGCAGGCCCTGGCCTATGCCAGCAGCCTGGCGTTGCGCCTCGGACAGCTTGCCGTGCGAGGTGCTGGCCGGGTGGGTGAGCAGGGTCTTGGTGTCGCCCAGATTGGTACAGAGCGACAGGGTCTGCAGCGAGTCCAGCACATGGAAGGCGCGCGCGCGCGCCTGCTCAGGGCCGCTTGCCTTGACGTCGAAGGACAGCACCGCACCGCCCAGGCCGGACATCTGCTTCATGGACAAGGCGTGCTGGGGATGCGAGGCCAAGCCGGGGTAGTAAACGCGGGCCACGGCCGGATGCCCTTCCAGCCAGGCGGCCAGCTCGTGGGCAAGCGCCGTCTGCGCGCGCATGCGCAAGTCCAGCGTCTCCATGCCCTTGAGCACCACCCAGGCGTTGAAGGGCGACAGCACCATGCCGCTGTTCTTCTGCACGGGCAGGAATTTCTCGACCACGAGCTTCTCGCTCGCACACAGGGCACCGGCCATCACCCGGCCCTGACCGTCGAGGTATTTGGTACCCGAATGCATGATCACATCGGCGCCCATATCGGCCGGCCGCTGCAACACCGGCGTGGCAAAGCAGTTGTCCACGGCAAACAAGGCCCCCGCGTTGTGCGCGAGCTCGGCCAGAGCGGTGATGTCGCAGACCTCGGTCAGCGGATTGGTCGGTGTCTCGGCAAACAGCAGACGTGTGTTTGGGCGGATCGCCGCCTTCCAGGCAGCCAGGTCGGTCTGCGGCACGCTGGTGGACTCGACACCGAAGCGCGCGAACTCCGTACCGATCAGCTTGATCGTGGAGCCAAACATGGACTGGGAGAAGATCACGTGGTCGCCGGCCTTAAGCAGGCTGAAGCACATCAGCATGATGGCGGACATGCCGGACGAGGTGGCCATGCAGGCCTCGGTGCCCTCAAGTGCCGCAAGCCGCAACTCCATGCTGCTCACCGTCGGATTGCCCGAGCGGCCGTAGGTGTAACCGTCCTCTTCACCCGCAAAGCGGCGTGCAGAGGCTTCGGCGCTGGGCTGGACATAGCCACTCGTGAGGTACAGCGCTTCGGAGTTTTCACCGTACTGGCTGCGCTCGACGGCCGCGCGTACCGCCAGCGTCTGCAGGCGCAGGCCTTCGGGTCGGGATTTGCCGCTCATGCTCATTCCATCTGGTGATTGGGCAGGGCCAGGCGCGAAGTGTCGGCATCGTCCTCGCCGCCCTTGACGCGCGCCGAGTTCATGCGCTCGATATCCGCCAGCTCGATATCGCCGGTCACGTAGACACCATCGAAGCAGGAGGCATCGAAGCCGCTGATCTTGTCGTTGAGCTTGCCGATGGCGTGTTTCATGGCATCGACATCCTGGTAAATCAGTGCGTCGGCCCCGATGATCTGGCGCACCTCTTCCACGGTACGACCGTGCGCCACCAGTTCTTCCACCGTGGGCATGTCGATGCCGTAGACGTTGGGGAAACGCACCGGCGGCGCGGCGCTGGCCATATAGACCTTGTTGGCGCCGGCCTCGCGCGCCATCTGCACGATCTCGCGGCTCGTGGTGCCCCGCACGATGGAGTCGTCCACCAGCAGCACGTTGCGGCCCTTGAACTCGCTGCCGATCACGTTGAGCTTCTGGCGCACGCTCTTCTTGCGCACGGCCTGACCCGGCATGATGAAGGTACGACCCACATAGCGGTTCTTCACGAAGCCTTCGCGGTAGGGCAGGCCCAGCAGCTGGGCGAGCTGCATGGCGCTGGGACGGCTCGACTCGGGGATGGGAATCACCACGTCGATCTCGCTGGGCGGCACGGTGGAGATCACGCGCTTGGCCAGGGTCTCGCCCAGGTTCAGACGCGCCTGGTAGACCGAGATGCCGTCCATGACCGAGTCCGGACGGGCCAAATAGACGTATTCGAAGATGCAGGGGTGCAGCTGGGGCACGTCGGCGCACTGCAGGGCGCTGACACGACCTTCCAGATCAACGAAAACTGCCTCGCCCGGAGCGATGTCGCGGTCAAACACATGGCCCGTGCCTTCCAGCACCACGGACTCGCTGGCCAGCATGACCGTGCCATCCGGGCTGCGGCCCATGCACAGGGGACGGATGCCATAGGGGTCGCGGAAGGCCAACACGCCATGGCCAGCGAGCAGCGCGATGACGGAATAGGAGCCGCGCAGGCGCTTGTGCATCTGGCGCACAGCGGTGAACACATCGCCCACGCGCAGCGGCTTGCCGCGGGTGGCTTTGTCCATCTCGTCGGCCAGCACGTTGAGCAGCACCTCGGAGTCGCTCTCGGTGTTGAGGTGGCGGTGATCGGTATTGAACAGCTCGGCCTTGAGCGCCTGCGCGTTGGTCAGGTTGCCGTTGTGCACCAGCACGATGCCAAAAGGCGCGTTCACGTAGAAGGGCTGGGCCTCTTCCTCGCTGTAGGCGTTGCCCGCCGTCGGATAGCGCGCCTGGCCCAGGCCGCAGTTGCCCGGCAGCGCCCGCATATTGCGTGTGCGGAACACGTCCTTCACCATGCCCTTGGCCTTGTGCATGAAGAACTTGCGGTCCTGCTGGGTGACGATACCGGCCGCATCCTGCCCGCGATGCTGCAACAGCAGCAGCGAGTCATAGATCAGCTGGTTGACGGGTGCGTTGCTGACAACGCCGACGATTCCACACATAGTTTCACTTCCAGTCGGGAGCACACGGCCTGTCCGTGCACGGTCCGATCAATCAGGGCAAATACTTTCCCACACTCTGCGGCAGCACCGGCTTGAGCAGCTTGAGCGCCTCCACCGAAATACGCGCCGCCTTGGCCTCACGCCACCAGGTCTGGCTCTTCAAGGGCGACATCAGCACCAGCACCGTCAGGGCCAGCAGCAGGATGAGTCCACGCAGCAGGCCAAACACGCCGCCCATCACCCGGTCTACCGGTCGCAGGCCGGCCTGTTCGATCAATTTCGGCAGACCCCAGACCAGCAGACCACCAATGAACACCGACACCACAAACACCAATACAAAACCGGCAATGTTGCCCAGGGCTTCCGAGTTGCCGCCGATCGGCAGCTGGCGGCCGACGTCGGCGCCCAGCCATTGGGCCAGCACGAAGGCCAGCAGCCAGTTCAGCACCGACAGCACCTCGTAAACGAAACCACGCCAAACGCCGAGGGCGATCGAGGCCAACAGGGCCGCGATAAAAATCCAGTCCAGTGCGCTCATGCCCATCCCTAGAGGCTCAGCACGGTGCCCGGCAGGTCGATTTTCTTGAGCTTCTCCGCGGCGCGCTCGGCCTCGGCCTTGCTCGCAAAAGGACCGGCCCGCACACGGATGCGCTTGCCCTCCTTGGTTTCCACAGCCTGGGTGTAATTCTTGAAGCCGGCGCGCTCGATCTTGCTGCGCGCATCACGCGCGCGGTTTTCATCGGCAAAGGAGCCAACCTGCACCACGTAGCGGGTTTCGGTGGCCGCTTTGGTCTCGGCTTTTTTGGGCTCGGCCTTTGCTTCCGGCTTGGTCACCTTGGCTTCAGGCTTGCTTTCAGCGTTGGTAGCCGCTGGCGCAGCCTCGGTAACCAGACCCGACGCGGCGGCGTTGGGCGCGACTTCGGATGCGGCAGGGGCAGGCGCGGGTTCGGCGGGTGCGCTCAGCGGCAGCACCTTGTTTTTATCAGGAATCTCGATAGGCAGGTCCACGGCCACGGGGCGCGGCTGCTTGTCCACCAGCAGGGGAAAGCCGATGACCCCGATCAGCACCAGAATGGCCGAACCGATCAGCCGGTTCTTGGCACGCCGGCGCAGCACCTCCACGCTCTCGGGCTGCGCGGCGGGAGCGGTCTGATCGTCGCCACCCTTGCGGAACTTGAAAAAGGCCATGGATTTGGGACTCAGGGGGTCAGATGCTGGGCTTGAAGACGCGGCACGCCTTCCTTCAGAACGCCACCGACCGTGTAGAACGATCCGAAGACCACAATTCTATCAGCGGGGTCCGCGGCGGCGATGGCCGCGCCCAGGGCCTGCAGGGGGTCGGCAAAGAGCGCGGAGGTCCCGGCCACGCGCGGGTTCAGTGCCTGGCATTTGGCCTGCAGATCGGCCGCACTGGCCGCGCGCGGCGTAGGCAGGTCGCTGAAATACCAGCGGTCCACCAAAGGCATGATGCGCGCCAGCATGGGGGCCAGATCCTTGTCGGCCATGGCACCGAAAACGGCGTGGGTGGTCGGGAAATAGCCCATGGCGTCCAGGTTGGCCGTGAGCGCGGACACCGAATGCGGGTTGTGCGCCACGTCCAGCACCAGGGTGGGCTGGCCCGGAATGATCTGGAAACGTCCCGGCAGCTCCACGAAGGCAAGGCCGTTGCGCACGGCCTGGGCCGTCACAGGCAGTTGCTCTCGCAAGGCGCTCAGCGCAGCCAGCACGCCCGAGGCGTTGACCAGCTGGTTGGCACCCCGCAGCGCCGGATAGGCCAGGCCGCTGTAACGACGGCCCCGGCCGGCCCAGTTCCATTGCTGCTTGTCGCCCGAGTAATTGAAATCGCGGCCGACACGCCAGAGGTCGGCGTCAATGGTGGCAGCATGGTCGATCACGCTCTGTGGCGGGATGGGATCGCTGACCACCACAGGGCGGCCGGTGCGCATGATGCCGGCCTTCTCGCGGCCTATGCTCTCGCGGTCGGGGCCCAGCAACTCCATGTGGTCCAGGTCGATGCTGGTGATGATGGCGCAGTCGGCGTCCAGGATATTGACAGCATCGAGCCGTCCGCCCAGGCCTACTTCCAGGATGGCCACGTCCAGCCCCGCCTGGGCCATGCAGTCCAGGATGGCAAGGGTGGTGAACTCAAAATAACTCAGCGAGATCTCGCCGCCTGCGGTCCGAGCCTGCTCCACCCGCGCGAAGGAGGGCAAAAGCTCTGCGGTTTTGACCATCTCGCCCCGCAGGCGCAGGCGTTCCTCGAAGTGCACCAGATGCGGCGAGGTGTAGACGCCGGTCCGGTAACCGGCCTGGCCCAGGATGGACTCCAGCATCGCGCAGGTCGAGCCCTTGCCGTTGGTGCCCGCCACGGTGATGATGGGACACTCGAACTTGAGGCCCATGCGCTGGGCCACGGCCTTGACGCGGTCCAGCCCCATGTCGATGGTCTTGGGATGCAGGCGCTCACAGTGGGCCAGCCAGTCGGAAAGTGTGTTCATGCTCGGCATACGGGAGAATTGTCGCTTATGAAGAATTCCATCACCCTCTACGGCATCCCGAATTGCGACACGGTAAAAAAGGCGCGCGCCTGGCTTGCTGAACAGCAAGTGGAGGTGCTGTTCCACGATTTCAAGAAGCAGGGCGTGCCCGAGGCGCGCCTGGACCACTGGATGGCCGTCGCCGGCTGGGAAAAGCTGCTCAACCGCCAGGGTACGACCTGGCGCAAGCTGGAGCCCGCCACCCAGGCCGGCGTCACCGACGCCCGCAGCGCCCGCGCCCTGATGCTGGCTCAGGCCAGTGTGATCAAGCGCCCTGTCGTGGAATGGAACCCAAAAGACGTCAGTGTGGGCTTTGACGCCCCCAGCTGGCTGGCCAGATTGAAGTAAGCACCTGCCTTAAAATCGCGGATTCGCCCCTGAAACCTATAGAACTCCCTATGAGCACCGAGCAATACAACAGCGTGACCGTCACGACCAAGGCCAATGTCTATTTCGACGGCAAGTGCGTCAGCCACAGCATCACCCTGGCCGACGGCACCAAGAAGTCCGTCGGCGTGGTGCTGCCCGCCACCCTGACCTTCAACACCGGCGCGCCCGAAATCATGGAATGCGTGGCCGGCAGCTGCGAATACAAGCTCAAGGGCTCCGACGCCTGGGTCAAGTCCGCCGCCGGCCAGAAGTTCAACGTGCCCGGCAACTCGAGCTTCGAGATCCGCGTGACCGAGCCCTACCACTACATCTGCCACTTCGGTTGATCCTCATGGCCACCATCCTGCAAAACCTCCCCATCGGCCAGAAGGTCGGCATCGCCTTCTCGGGCGGGCTGGACACCAGCGCCGCCCTGCTGTGGATGAAGCTCAAGGGCGCCGAGCCCTATGCCTATACCGCCAACCTGGGCCAGCCCGACGAACCGGACTACGACGCCATACCGCGCAAGGCCATGGAGTACGGCGCCAAGCTGGCCCGCCTGATCGACTGCCGCCGCCAACTGGCGCACGAAGGCATTGCCGCACTACAGTCCGGCGCCTTCCATATCACCACCGCCGGGGCCACCTACTTCAACACCACACCGCTGGGCCGCGCCGTCACCGGCACCATGCTGGTGGCCGCGATGAAGGAAGACGACGTCAACATCTGGGGCGACGGCTCGACCTTCAAGGGCAACGATATTGAGCGCTTCTACCGCTACGGCCTGCTGACCAATCCCTCGCTGAAAATCTACAAGCCCTGGCTGGACCAGCTCTTCATCGACGAGCTGGGCGGCCGCGCCGAGATGAGCGCCTTCATGACGCAGCATGGCTTTGGCTACAAGATGAGTGCCGAAAAGGCCTACTCGACCGACTCCAATATGCTGGGCGCCACCCATGAGGCGAAAGACCTCGAGCACCTGAACTCCGGCATGAAGATCGTGAACCCCATCATGGGCGTGGCCTTCTGGAAGGATGATGTCGCTGTCAAACGCGAGGAAGTCACCGTGCGCTTCGAGGAAGGCCAACCCGTGGCCTTGAATGGCGTGCAATTCAATGACCCAGTGGAACTGATCCTGGAAGCGAATCGCATCGGCGGGCGCCACGGCCTGGGCATGAGCGACCAGATCGAGAACCGCATCATCGAAGCCAAGAGCCGCGGTATCTACGAGGCTCCCGGTCTGGCCCTGCTGCACATCGCCTACGAGCGACTGGTGACCGGCATCCACAACGAAGACACCATCGAGCAATACCGCGACAACGGCCGCAAGCTGGGCCGCCTGCTCTACCAGGGCCGCTGGTTCGACCCCCAGGCCATCATGCTGCGCGAAGCCGCCCAGCGCTGGATTGCCCACGCCGTCACCGGCGAGGTCACCCTCGAGCTACGCCGCGGCAACGACTACTCCATCCTCAACACGGTCAGCCCCAACCTCACCTACGCGCCCGAGCGCCTGAGCATGGAGAAGGTCGAAGACGCGCCCTTCAGCCCGCTGGACCGCATCGGCCAGCTGACCATGCGCAACCTGGACATCACCGACACACGTGCCAAGCTGGGCATCTATGCCGGGACCGGCCTACTGTCGGCGGGTGTGGGCGCCGAACTGCTGTCGGTCGATACCAAGAGCAAAAAGTGAACACGCGCGCCGAGGTCTACCGCGATAAAGCCATCGTGGTGACCTCGCTGCCGCGCAACGACGGAACCTTCGGCTGGGCATACACCATCGACGGCGCGGACCCGCACAGCTCGGACCGGCGCAGCCTGCGGTCGGAGGCAGTCGCCTTGGCCGAAGGCCTGAACGCCGCCTTGGCGCAGATCGACGACGACGCCTTCCGCGAGTTCCGTACCTCCTGAACCAGCCACCTGCGGGTGGCTTTTTTCATGCTCAGCCGCCCAAAAGAAAAAGCCCGCACAAGGCGGGCTTTGTCATGAAGGGCGAAGACCGGCTTCAGGCGCGCGCCATCCGCAGTTTCATCGAGAACTCCTGCAGCGCGGCAATGCCGCTCTCTTCGGCGCGGTGGCACCAGGCCTGCAGATTGGCCAGCAGCTGCTCGCGCGAGAGCGAGGTGTTCAGCCAGAGCTGGCGCAGTTCTTCGCGCATGGTGACCATCTTGTCCAGCACCGGGGAAGCGGCGCGGGCCTGGGCCAGCTGGGGCGCGGCATGGGCCGGCACCTTGTCTTCGTCACGGTGCAGCCAACGTGCAGCGGCCTTGACCACGGCGGTGTCAGCAGTACGGGCCTTGAGGACGGCGACTTCGTGCTGGAAGGCGTGCTGCATGCCCGCGGCGTAGCCCGCCATGATCTCGTAACGGTTGGCGATCAGGGCCTCAAGGGTCTTGTCGTCGGCCACCGGCTTGATGTCACCCAGGGCCAGCTTGGGCGCAGTCTTCTTGACCTTGGCCAGGCCCATGGCGCTCAGGATGCTGATGTAAAGCCAGCCGATATCGAACTCATAGGGCTTCACGGACAGCTTGGCCGAGGTCGGGTAGGTGTGGTGGTTGTTGTGCAACTCCTCACCGCCGATGATGATGCCCCAGGGCGAAATGTTGGTGCTGGCGTCCGGCGCCTCGAAGTTGCGGTAACCCCAGTAGTGGCCGATGCCGTTGATGATGCCGGCCGCGGTGATCGGGATCCAGGCCATCTGCAGGGCCCACACGGCCGCGCCGACAGCGCCGAAGAGCGCCAAGTCGATGATGAGCATCACGCCCACGCCCTGCCAGGAATAGCGAGTGTAGAGGTTGCGCTCGATCCAGTCGTCCGGGGTGCCGTGGCCATAACGGGCCATGGTTTCCTGGTTCTTGGCTTCGGCGCGGTACAGCTCCGAACCTTCAAAGAAGACTTTCTTGATGCCGTAGACCTGCGGGCTGTGCGGGTCTTCGGCCTGCTCGCACTTGGCGTGGTGCTTGCGGTGGATGGCAGCCCATTCCTTGGTCACCATGCCGGTCGTCAGCCACAGCCAGAGACGGAAGAAGTGCGAGGGAATGGCGTGCAGGTCCAGCGCCCGGTGCGCCTGGTGGCGATGCAGGAAGATGGTGACACTGGCGATCGTGACGTGGGTCAGGGCCAGGGCGACCAGGACGGTCTGCCACCAGCTCAGGTCCAGCAGGCCGTGCGCCAGCCAGTCGATGGCCGCGTTCAACAAAGCCCAGTCAGGTAAGAACATAGAAGTCTCTCAACGTAGTGAATAGGAATAAGCCCGGTCGTCACTGAAGAAGCGGCCGGGCCTGTGGCATGGATTCTAAAGGTTTCGCCCTGTTTTGACCAGCACTGGTCAGCTTTAGGCAGAAAACCTTAATTCAAGTCAAATGATCACTTTTTTTGCCAAATTGCAGCAAAGAAGCCGTCTGTTTGATGCAGATGGGGCCAAAGACGAAGGTATTTCTGGCCATTGTCGCCCCCATGACAAAGGCGCTCGGCTCCCGAGACCTTGAGTTGGGTCAAGAGCTCGCCAGCATCCAGGGACTGGAAATCGGCGTGGGCAGCGGAAAAGGCCTCGGCGATGGCCTCGTTTTCCTGGGGGAGAACGCTACAGGTCGCATAGACCAGACGCCCGCCGGGTTTGAGCAGGCGAGCCGCGCTGGCCAGAATGGCGGCCTGCTTGACCGTCATTTCCTCCACGGCCTGCAAGCTCTGGCGCCACTTCAGGTCGGGGTTGCGACGCAGGGTGCCCAGGCCCGAACAGGGAGCGTCGACCAGCACGCGGTCGATCTTGCCGGCCAAGCGCTTGATGCGCTCATCGCGCTCGTGGGCGATGGCGGCCGGATGCACATTGGACAGGCCGCTGCGGGCAAGGCGGGGCTTGAGCGCCTCCAGGCGATGCCCTGAGGTGTCGAAGGCATACAGCCGACCGGTGCTGCGCATGGCCGCGCCAATGGCCAGGGTCTTGCCACCGGCACCGGCGCAGAAATCCACCACCATCTCGCCACGGTGCGCGTCAAGCAGCAGGGCCAGCAGCTGCGAGCCCTCGTCCTGCACCTCGATGGCGCCGCGCGTGAACACGTCCAGCTTGTTCAGGGCCGGCTTGTCTCCGATGCGCAGGCCCCAGGGTGAATAGGGCGTCGGCAGGGACTTGATGCCCGCCGCCTGCAATTCCTTCTGGATCGCTTCGCGCTTGGCCAGCTGGGTGTTGACACGGAGGTCCAGGCCAGCGCCCAGGTTCAGGCTTTCGACTAGGGGCCAGAAGCCCTTGCCCAGCTGGTCTTTCAGCGGCTGCACCAGCCATTCCGGCAGGTTGTGGCGGTGCAGGTCCATCAGCTCTTCGGGTTTGACCCTGTCGCACTGATCCAGCCATTGCTTTTCCTGCTCGGTCAGCACGCTCTTAATGAAATCACGCGGGCCATAAAAACCAAGGATGGCCAGCCGCCGCTCCCTGGGTCCGCTGCCCGAAAGCGCCAGCTTCTCGAACAGCAGCTTCTTGCGCAGCACGGTGTAGACGGTTTCGGCCAGGGTGGCGCGCTCGCGCGGGCCCAGGCCGCGATGGTCGCGGAAAAAACGCGAGACGATGGCGTCGGCCGGGTGGTCGAACTTGAGGGTGAGCCGGACCAGTTCGGTACAGACGTCCAGCAGAGCTTGAGGGTGCATAGGACAGAATTGTCCCATGAGCGATGAAAACCTCCCCCCACTGATCGAAACCCGACCCGGCCTCTACCGCCACTACAAGAACCTGATGTACGAGGTGCTGGGCACCGTGCGCCACAGCGAAACGCTGGAGCCCATGACCCTGTACCGCGCGCTGTATGGTGAGCGCGGCCTGTGGGTACGACCAGCCGCCATGTTCAACGAGGAAGTGGTCATTGAGGGCGTGCGCCAGCCGCGCTTCGCCTGGGTCGGTCCAGTCAAGACCGCAGGCAAGGCTGACTAGGACAGCAGCGACCGCGGCAGCTCCAGTGTGACCACCAGGCCACCGCTGGCGCCGTTGCGCAGATGCAGCCGGCCCTGATGCCGCCGGGCAATATCGTGCGCGATCGACAGCCCCAGACCCACGCCGCCGGTGCTGCGATTGCGGGAACCCTCCAGGCGATAGAACGGTGCCAACACCCTTTCGAGTTCCTCTTCGGGGATGCCCGGCCCCTGGTCACTGATCTCGATGCGCACACAGTCAGGCGCGTCCAGCAGACGAATGTTCGCCCCATCGCCATAACGCACGGCATTGTCCACCAGATTGTTGATGCAGCGGCGCAGGGCCGAGGCCTGGACGCGCAGCGGCAGGGCCTGCCCTTCGGCCCTCACCTTCTGCCCGCAGGCCTGGCGGTCGTCGGCCATGCTGCACACCAGCGCTTGCAGATCCAGCGGCACCAGCACCTCGGCATCGGCCGCACCGCGCAGGTAATCCAGGGTGGCGCTGATCATGGCGTCCATCTCGTGAACGTCCTGGCGAAAGCGCTGCCGCTCCTCGACATCGCTGAGCCCCTCGGCACGCAGGCGCAGGCGAGTCAGGGGCGTGCGCAGATCATGAGAAACCGCTGCCACGAAACGGTCGCGTTCGTCCAGCTGCTGCCGGATCTGCGCCTGCATCTGGTTGAAGACACGGCTGGCCTCACGGCACTCGACGGTACCGTCCTCAGGCAAGGGCGGCTGGTGAATGTCCTTGCCCAGGCCACGTGCCGCGCTGACAAGCTGGCGTATGGGCTGGGCAAGCCAGCGCGCACCGATCCAGGCCACCAGCATCAGCGCCCCCAGGCGCACGCCGATGTCCAGCAGCATGCCGGGGTGCAAGAGCGAAGGTGGCGGCCGGGGCGGCATGGGGCCGGCCTGGAACACCGGCGAATGGGGTGGCGGGGGCGGCCGCAGCTCGAACATCAGCGTGAGGGCCAGCATATGGCTGGCAAGCACGGCCACGAACAAGAGCAGCGCCAGGCGACCAAACAGGGTGGCCGGCAGCAGGCGCGCGGCCTTGGCCCTCAGCCCAGCCATGCCACCTGCCCCTGTACCGAGCGGGCGTTGAACATATAACCGGCGCCGCGCACGGTCTTGATCATGGCCGCGCCCTGCGGATCGTCCGCCAGTTTCTGGCGCAGACGCGAGACCAGCAGGTCGATGCTGCGGTCGAAAGAATCCATGGAACGTCCCCGGGCCTGCTCCATCAGCTGGTCGCGGCTGAAGATGCGACGCGGCATACGCAGAAAGGTACTGAGCAGGCGGTACTCCGCGTTGGAGAGAGCCACCACCAGCCCGGCCGGCGAGGTCAGGCAGCGCTCATGGCGGTCCAGCACCCAGCCGTCGAAGTGAATGACATCGTTATCGGCCACATCCTGCGCAGCGGACGGGCCGGCCGCCATGCGGCGCAGCACGCTCTGGATGCGCGCCACCAGCTCGCGCGGCTCAAAGGGTTTGCTCATGTAGTCGTCGGCCCCCATCTCCAGGCCGAGCACGCAGTCATAGGGACTGGAGCGTGCCGTCAACATGATGATGGGCAGACGTGAACGCTGGCGCACCTCCCGCGCCAGGGCCAGACCGTCCGTACCGGGCAGCATCAGGTCCAGCACGATCAGGTCGATGGGGTGGGCTGCCAGTTGCCGCCGCATCGAGATACCGTCACTGGCCGCATGCACGGCATAGCCGAAGCCGGCCAGGTAGGCAGACAGCAGTGAGGTGATGCCCTCGTCGTCATCGACGATGAGTATCTGCAAAGGGGCGTTCATGGCTTGGGCTGGCGGTCGGGTTCAGGCAAAAGTGTAGTCAGCGCCCCTGCTCCGCAAACCGCGAACTGGACGGGACTTGCCCGGCTTTTTGCGCCTTAGCCAGGCCTTAGGTATCAGGCCCGGTACAAAAGAGACAAATCCGTTTAACAAGGCGCTTCAAGAATGATTGAGCCAGCACCTGCCTCTTGGGCCGGCGAGGCACTCCCTTAACTTCAGCAATGAAAGGAACGATCATGAGCACGATCAGCGGGATCAGCGGCGCCAGCAGCGCCTGGTCCACCATGAGCGCCACGCGCAACAACCGCCCACCCGGCGGCCCGAGTCCGCAGGAGATGTTCAACAAGGTCGATACGGACGGCGACGGCTCGGTCAGCAAGGCCGAGCTGCAGAGCATGCTCGACGACATCGGCAAGAAAACCGGCACCACCGGCATGGGCAGCGCCGACGAACTGTTCAGCAAGATGGACGGCAACGGCGATGGCAGCCTGTCCCAGGCCGAACTGGGCGAAGGCATGAAAAGCATCATGCCGCCACCCCCGTCGACCATGGACTTTGCCCAGTCGCGTGGTGCTGGCAGTAGCGGCGACGACCTGTTCTCGAAAGTGGACAGCAACAGCGATGGCTCCATCAGCACCGAGGAAATGGCGAGCCTGCGCGAGCTGATGGACAAGATGGCCAGCTCGGAGGACGGCAACGGCACGGCCACTTCCGGCAGCGACGAACTGTTCAGCAAGCTCGATACCGATGGCAACGGCAGCCTGAGCCAGTCCGAATTCGACGCCGGCGGCCCCCAGCCCGGCCAAGGCCCGCAAGGTGCCGGTGGCATGCCGCCCCCGCCTCCAGCGGGCGGCGCGGCGAAAACCAGCAGCAGCACCAGCTACGACCCGCTGGACACCAACCAGGATGGCGTCGTGTCCACGGAGGAGCGCCTGGCCGGCGACTCGGCCAGCGACCCTCTGCAGGCGCTTTTCAAGTCCATCGACAGCGATGGTGACGGCGCCATCAACGCCAGCGAGTCCGACGCCTTCGTACAGCAGTTGAGCGCCCAGGTGCAGCGCCTGTCCGAAACCTCACAGAGCTCGGACAGTGCTTCCAGTTCAGGGCAAAAAACCTCGGACCTGGCGCGGCTAGCCCGCCTCGCCTACGAGCAGATGGCCAGCGGCTGGGCCGGGCAGCCCAGGGCATCCACCCTCAGCGCCGTGGCCTGAGAACAGCCCGGCACCGGGCGGCACGGGGATGGCCTGTGCGCGCGGCAGCCGGGTTCAGATTTTCTGAAGGAGCCTGGCAATGGCCCGCGGGTAGATCAGGTGCTCCTGCGTCAGCACGCGAGCGGCAAGCGCATGCTCGTCATCCCCCGGCAGCACAGGCACCACGGCCTGGTCCAGGATGGGGCCGTGGTCCAGCTCGGCCGTAACCTGGTGCACAGTGGCGCCGGCGAACTTGCAGCCCGCCTCGATGGCACGGCGGTGCGTGTGCAGGCCCGTGAAGGCCGGCAGCAGCGAGGGGTGAATGTTGAGCAGGCGTCCGGCGTAATGTGCGACAAAAGCCGGCGTCAGGATGCGCATGAAACCGGCCAGCACCACCAGCACAGGCTGATAGGCGTCGATGGCCGTCATCAGGGCGGCATCGAAATCTTCGCGGCTGCCATAGGCCTTGTGGTCCAGCACGGCCGTAGCGATGCCCTTGTCGCGCGCAAACACCAGACCTTTCGCGTCTGCCTTGTTGCTCAGAACGGCAGCCACACGGGCCTCGTATTTCTCTGACCAATGCTCGCGCTCGGCCGTCTGGACGATGGCGGCCATATTGGATCCGCCGCCAGAAATCAAGATAACGATGTTATTCATGGGATGGCGTGATTATCGCGTTGTCACGGTTTGGACAGCTATTTGCGAACGCTCGTGCTAAAACATGGGCATTACAGACCAATGCCTCAACCGGAGACTCCCATGGATTTGGCTTTCACCCCTGAAGAACAGAAGTTCCGCGAGGAGATCCGCGCCTGGGTGCGCGCGAACCTCCCGGCCGACATCTCGCACAAGGTGCACAACGCCCTGCAGCTGACCCGCGACGACCACCAGCGCTGGGCCAAGATCCTGGGCAAGAAGGGCTGGCTGGGCTGGGGCTGGCCCCAACAGTTCGGCGGCCCAGGCTGGAACGCCATCCAGAAGCACCTGTTTGAAGAAGAAAACGCGCTGGCCGGTGCGCCGCGTGTCATCCCCTTCGGGCCTGTGATGGTGGCCCCGGTCATCATGGCCTTTGGCAGCCCAGAACAGCAGAAGCGTTTCCTGCCCGGCATCGCCAGCGGCGAGGTCTGGTGGAGCCAGGGCTACAGCGAGCCCGGCTCGGGCTCGGACCTGGCCTCCGTGAAGACCCGCGCCGAGCGCAAAGGCGACAAATACATCGTCAACGGCCAGAAGACCTGGACCACGCTGGGCCAGTACGGCGAGTGGATCTTCTGCTTGGTGCGCACCAGCAACGAGGGGAAACCGCAGACCGGCATCTCCTTCCTGCTGATCGACATGAAATCCAAGGGCGTGACCGTGCGCCCCATCAAGCTGCTCGACGGCGAGTGCGAAGTCAACGAGGTCTTCTTTGACAACGTTGAAGTGCCGGCCGAGAACCTGATCGGCGAGGAGAACAAGGGCTGGACCTACGCCAAGCACCTGCTGAGCCACGAGCGCACCAATATCGCCGACGTGAATCGCGCCAAGCGCGAACTGGAGCGCCTCAAGCGCATCGCCAAGGCCGAAGGTGTCTATGACGACGTGCGCTTCCGCGACGAGATCGCCAAGCTCGAGGTGGACGTGGTGGCTCTGGAGATGCTGGTGCTGCGCGTGCTCTCGGCCGAGAAATCGGGCAAGAACTCATTGGACATCGCCGGTCTGCTCAAGATCCGCGGCAGCGAAATCCAGCAGCGCTACAGCGAACTCATGATGCTGGCCGCGGGCCCCTACGCCCTGCCCCTGATCCGCGAAGCCATGGAAGCCGGCTGGCAGGGTGACTACCCCGGCGGCATCCTCGCCAATGCCCCGCTGGCCTCGACCTACTTCAATATGCGCAAGACCACCATCTATGGCGGCAGCAACGAAGTGCAACGCAATATCGTCGCTCAAACCATCCTCGGCTGAGCACTAGGAGACACACATGGATTTCGACTTCACCGACGACCAGCAGCAACTGCGCGACGCCGTGCACAAATGGGTGGAAAAGGGCTACGGCTTCGAACGCCGCCGCGGTATCGAGGCCAAGGGCGGTTTCTCGCGCGAGGCATTTAATGAACTGGCAGAGCTGGGCCTTTGCGGCCTCTACATCCCCGAAGATGAGGGCGGCCTGGGCATGGGGCCCATCGAGGGCATGGTGGTCATGGAAGAGCTGGGCCGCGGCATCGTGCTGGAGCCGCTGGCACAGAGCCTGATCGCCGGCGCCGTGTTGTCGGGCTACGCAGGCGCCGAACTCAAGGGCAACTGGCTCCCGAAGATCGCCAGTGGCGAGGCCCTGGTGGTGCTGGCCCAGCAGGAGCGCAAGGCACGTTACCGCCTGAATGTGTGCGAGGCTACGGCCGCACAAACCGGTAGCAGCTGGACGGTCTCTGGCATCAAGAACATGGTGCCGGCCGGCGACCAGGCCGACGCCTTCCTGGTGCCGGCCCTGGCTGGCGGCAAGCTGGCCCTGTTCCTGGTGGAGCGCAAGGCCAAGGGAGTGAGCACCCGCGGCTACGGCACACAGGATGGCGGCCGCGCCGCTGACCTGGTTCTGGACCAGGCTGCAGCGCAACTCGTGACGGCCGACGGACTGACGGCACTGGAACATGCGGTGGACATCGGCATCGCGTCCCTCTGCGCCGAGGCTGTGGGTGTGATGGACCAAACCCTGGCCGTGACGCTGGACTACATGAACACGCGCAAGCAGTTCGGCGTGGCCATCGCCAGCTTCCAGGCGCTGCGCCACCGTGCCGCGGACATGAAAATGCAGCTGGAGTTGGCCCGCTCCATGAGCTATTACGCCAGCCTCAAGCTCAACGCCCCGACCGACGAACGCCGCCGCGCCTTGGCACGCGCGAAGTACCAGCTGGGACTGTCCATGCGCTACGTGAGCCAGCAGGCCGTGCAGCTGCACGGCGGCATCGGTGTGACCGACGAGTACATCGTGAGCCACTACTTCAAGAAGCTCACGCAGCTGGAGATGAGCTACGGCGACAGCCTGCACCAGCTAGGCGAGGTCTCGGCCCGCATGCAAGAGACCGCGGGCGTCTTTGCCTGAAGGTGCGGCCCTGGCCGGGGCCAGGCCGGATGGTCTGCTCACAGCTTCAGCAGAGCGGCTTCCAGGGCCTTGAGGTCCAGGGGTTTGAGCAGGTAGCCGCTGGCCCCGGCATCGCGATAACGGGCCCAGTCGGCCGCTAGGTCCTTGCTGCTGGCCAGGATGACGGGGACGGGCGCCTGCCCACGGGCCTGGCGCTCACGCAGGCCGGCCAGCGTGGCCATGCCATCGTGCAACGGCATATTCAGATCCAGCAGCAGCAGATCGAAGGGCAGGCGCTCCAGCATGTCCAGGGCAATCTGGCCGTTGTTGGCCAGGGCGCCGGAATGCCCGAGTTCACGCAGCAAACGCGCGGCAAGCCTCAACTGGACCGGATCGTCATCGGTCACCAGCACCCGCAAGACACGTGGAGGCAGCATGGTGGGCGACGTCTGCTATGCAAGACCACGCCCGGCCGCTTGCGCCTAGTTGATCAACAGGCGCGAGGAGCGCGGCACGTGCGCCATGAGGAACTCCATCTGGTCGGCCAGGATGCGCCGGTTGCGCAGGATGAAGTCCTCCCAGAGGCTGGGAATGTAGGGAGCGTAAAGCAGGGGCATGCCGGCCTGTTCGGGGGTGCGGCTGCTCTTGCGGTGGTTGCAGGCACGGCAATATCCCCACCAAGTAGAAGTTACCAGTTAAATTCTCCTGTCAGAAAGGATGGGTTCAAAGATATAGCAAAAATGCCAGCACCACAAGCTAGTTATCCCCGCCTACTGGTTTACGATTTGAGGACATGCTTGCCCCTCTCACCACTCATGCCGTAGTTCATTTATCCATCGACGCCGCGGACGCACAGACTCTGCCCGTAGTGATCGAATTGGACGACCTAGCAAATCCGGTTATCTCCACGAGTATTGCCAAATTCGCGCGCTACGTGCAGCTCCAGGGCAACGCTAGTTATGAGGCGATCTCGAAGGCAGTGGTCGCCATCGGCAAGCTGCGCGACTATTACAAGCATGTTAGTAACGAGCCAGCCCTGACCCCAGGCAAGCTGCGCAGCTTTCTGGAAGACTTCCTTACCGAGTTTGATCATGGAACAGTGCTCGGATGGCGACCAGCCAGCAATCAGCAGTACCTGACCACACGTGCCGCTATCTTTGACTACGTCAAGTTCGTCATGGACACCAGCTCGCCGTTCTGGAGTACTGGAGAAGCACAGTTTATCGAGGCCTGCCGCGAGTCCTGGATCAGCCTGTCCCATGCAGAGAAGAGCCTGCTGTTCCACACAAAGTCCAGATCGCGAAAAAAAACGGGAGGTCGTAAGCGACAGACCGTAGGGCTCAAGCAGTACAAACCGTTTCCACCGCACCTTGTCCAGAAACTCATCGATGAGACTAAGAACCCGCGTGACAAATTTCTTTTTGGGGTGTTGGCGTATGGCGGTAGACGCCTGTCAGAGATGCTTCACTTGTTCCTGCAGGACGTAGCCGCGCGTGAGGATGAACTGCATATCGTTCTTAAACATCCATCCTATTCGCCCATGACCTGGACCAATCAGGCTCACACCCCTGTTAATGGGCAACGGCGTGAGTATCTGCGCGCGATGTTTGGCTTGCTGCCTCGGACAGAGCATGGAGCCAACAGAAGTGCCGCAGGCTGGAAGGGAATTAAATTCGATAATGAAGCTTCTCGCAGCTCAGAGATATATTGGATCCGCGACGGCGGCCAGTACCTCTTGCATCTGCATCGCCAATACCTGCATGGCGCTCGCGCGGCTGTGCCAAAACGCAGTCATCCATACTACTTCGTTGCGCAAGACGGCGAGCCGCTGACCATCAAAGCGGTTGAAAAGCAATTCGACCTTGCGCGCCGGCGGGTTGAGAAGAAGCATGGTGTCAGTCTAAAAGGATATGGCCCACATTCGCTCCGGCACTTCTACGGGTTTTACTGTGCTGATGTATTGAAAGCCGACTTGCTTTTGATTCAAAAGTGGATGGGACACGTCCAGATTTCATCAACGGCGGTATACGCCCACATTAGCCCAGGAACCGCAGCCAAGTCTCTTAAGCGGGCCGAGGCACTGGCACAGATCGAGGGTCGCACCGGACACAGCGCGGCAGAGCGAGAGGAAGTAGCTAAGGGATTTGCAGATGCAAGGCTAGAACCGCTTCCACACACCTTGAAGCTTGGAAGTATTGCGTTTGGTCAGATCGACACGAAGACTCTCACAAGAAAAACCCGATGACCTATCAATATCTGACAGACGCAGCACCAGAGATGTATCCGGCGCCCGATGGCATCGCAAAGTCCGTCCTCCTGAACACTAACAAACTGAAGTTCCTGCTCATCGCTAGCCCAACGCGCGAAGATCTGGAGGAATCCATCGAGCAGTATGGAATCAAACGCTTAGAGGGTCGCTGGACTGAGTTATTGGAGCCTCCCACCAACGGAAGGGAAAGCTATATCCAGGCGTTGCAAATCAA
The DNA here is from genome assembly GCF_059415585.1 of Hylemonella sp. GW821-FHT10B10. NCBI lineage: Bacteria > Pseudomonadati > Pseudomonadota > Betaproteobacteria > Burkholderiales > Comamonadaceae > Hylemonella > Hylemonella sp. GW821-FHT10B10. Next base: position 353,067 of record NZ_JBWKNN010000002.1, read on the forward strand.
GCACCCGAAACTTCGTACGCTACCGTCTGCAGCGATTATGAATCTGTTGGGCGAATCCATGATTGCGGGAGCCATCGAACGCGTTCAATCCATGAGCTTAGCTGAACAACGCGACCTCGTGCAGCCACTCAAGCCCACGAGCATAGGCGAGATGCTCGCTTTGTACAAGGACACCCAAATTGATCAAACGGGCTACAGGTATCTTCGACATGAACTCGGCAAGTCGGCTTCTACGTTGGACTTTTTTGGACGCCTGACCAATACGCTTTTCTCTGGAATCGCGGAGTCAGACTATACGCTTGGCACTCCGAAGCCCGGCTTCCACCAGCCGCGTGTCTTTGAATACCTCGGTATGGCCGCTGCGCGAGGATGGATTCTCTTCCCCTTCATATCGGGCGAAAGCGGAACCAACGAGATGTACGCTCTCATGCATAGGAGCAACACGAAGCGCTATCTTCATCCTATGTTTGGTCCGCCTGAGGTCGAAGCAATCATGAACGCGACGAGCGACCTAATGAGGAGTGGCGCGGCCCCAACGGCTTCGTCAAAGTATGCGAAATTCCTAGTCGTCAGTTCGACCCTACGATCAATTTCCCAATCAAGCACCGCGCTTTTTTCGCGCTGTCTCGAATTGATTGATAACGGCAGAGAAGACTCTCATCGACAAGTTGGATATGCGCGACGCGCATACAACGCCATGTTGATGCTACACAACAGCCAGCACCCAGATGCACCGAGGCAGCCACCGCTAGTTCGCGCACTCGATGAAGTCTCGCTTGATGACTTTGCTTCACTGAACACAATTCTTGAAGGCTTACCGCACCTCACAGCCTGGGGTGATGCAATGTCAGCGTTTATACGCAGCAATACCAATGCGCCGGCATCGGGAGTCGTTCGCAAAACAGCCTGTATTGAATTCATTCAATTCCTAGCTGAAGTAGAGAGGCCACCACAGCGGCCTGAACAAACACTGCGTGCGCTCATCAACGACTATACCGACCATAGTCCGTGCTATCGCAACAATCTGCGTCGCCGTTTCGATAGTCCTGACACGCGAAACATCAAGCTCTTGGAAATGAGTCAGTTCTTCAGCTTCGTTCAGGATCAGCTACGCGCCCAACATCAAGGGCATCCTCGGGACACGCCCTGGTTCGCAAACCCAATTGATATTAAATTCGACCGCTTCGCAGTTGAATACCGAGCAGGTACAACGCGCAAATCAATCGCCGCGGACACCATGGCAGAGATGCGGCAAGTACTCGTCGCCGACGACTATGGCTGGGCCAAGCAATGGAACACGGACTGGATCTTTCTGGTGAATCAAGGCACCAGGAAACTGGAACGCGTTTGGTGCCCCAGCACGGCTCTGTGTTTGTATACGCTGCTGTCATTACCCCTTCGAGGCCTTCAGGGGCGCCTGCTCGACTCGGGCGAAGGCGATGCCTTCATCTACGACTTCGACAGCGCGACAATGATCCCTAATCCAAACCAGCTACCCATCAACGGTCGCCTGGAAACTGGACGGCGAGAGGGCTTTATCCAGGTAATGCCGTCCGGTCTGACAGCCGATCCCGAACTTGTGGGAATGTGGATCAGCGTCAACAAGACCAGCGAGGATGGGTATGCCATTCCTTGGGTGAGCGATGATCTGTTGCGACACCTAAGGTACCAGCGAGACTGGATACAGCGCTACGCGCCACACCCGAACACACAGACTATTGAAGATGCCCAGGGGCATCGCAACACTCCAACAGAATGGATCGATTCACAGCACCGCTTCTACTGCCTGTTTCGCGACCCGGCTGTGACTGACCGTGTTCATGACAAGTCATTGCCTGTATCGAAACAGAAGCTGACGCGGCTTTGGGGTCGCCTGTCTCTTGAGGTACAAAACCGAATCAACGCCCGCTCAACCAGCGAAGCTCATCGCATTCGACTGGTCAAACCCGGAACGGAAAACGATGCCTACCCAGTAGCCATTCATGACCTGCATACCCTGCGAGTCTCCGGTATCACTGATCTGCTTGATAGAGGCGTGCCCTTGAACATCGTGTCAGAGTATGTGGCTGGCCACGCCACTTACATCATGACTCTTTGGTACGATGCACCGACACCCGGTGCAGTGCGTCGGGCAATGACGCAGGCCCAGCAGCGCGCTGGAGACAGCCTTGGGCCACTACCACGCTTGCTGGAAAGCGAGATTGAAGAGTTAAAACCATTCTTGCTCTCCAATCCTGACTTCCAGGATAGCTACACCGGCTTCGACGCCTTACAGGACAATATCGGCCTCATCCAGGTTCGGCATTCTGGCATCTGTCCCGGCACCCGCTGCGAGGAAGGCGGTCTGACCGACAAGGGCCGCATTGAACCAGTTCCTGTTGGCGATCGAGGTCCATCCTGTCCGCAGTGTCGTTTCTGGCTTACCGGCCCTGCGTTCCTTATCGGCCAAGTCATCGAAGGCAACCAGCTAATCATGAAGATTCGCAACAAGGTGGCCTCTCTGGCCTCCAGCCGCGAAAAGATTATGGATGCCGAAGACGTTGGCGACGCCGGTCTGGCTGACCTGCTGCGCGGCAAGAACGACATCGAAGAGCGGCAGCTCAACAACATGCTCACAGAGTGGTGGCACCGGATGCGTTTCTACGAGAGTTCAATTGGCAAGCTCGATGCGTACCGTGAGGCGCGTACTGCCAAGGAGGCTTCCAAGCGCGCCGAATCCATCGTGCTGTTCAAGCAGCATGACAAAGGAGAAGCTAACTTCGGGTATGGGCCAGCGACCGAGCTCGAACTCAAGCATTTCTTGTCGACCTGCGCGGAGATCCTGCCCAATTTCACCGACGAGGCCCTAAGTGCTCACCAGGACATAGAACTGGCAGTCGGGAAGTTCCTGGCCATTAATGACGAACGCGAACTGTCTTCCATGTTCTTTAAGCTGGACGACTCGCAACGCCTCGCAGCCGCAAACCTGACGATTGAGCTGATGCAGCGTGCGACGGCGTCACCGCTTGACGCCACCGCCCTGCTCGAGGGAAAAACCCAGCTCCAAAGTATCCCCAACCTTCAGGGCGACTTGAAATCTCTACTGTCCGGTGGTGCGGTCCAAGCCATGGTCGAAACCAAACGCCGCCTCAAAGCTAAGTAACCAGAATGACCACCAAGCCAACACACAAGATGACGCGGCGCGCCTCGGACGTGCTTTTTGACGAAGTCTCTGGTTCTCGCAACAGCTTGCGTCGGGAGAACATTCGACTCATCAAAGAGGTCTGTGACTGGATGGAAAAAGACAAGGTACGTATCTCGGTTGCGGAAGTAGTCCGCCGCTGCGGAACCGATGGACCGGCATATTCCACGGTGGCAAACCAAGGCTCCCAATTGGGAGAGTACATCCGCTTGAGAGTTGCCGAACAGGCCGCCACCCCTCGGTCGGCCAGCAGCACCCAAAGCATTGCCGACACCGTGCGCGACCCGGTCCTCCAAGCCCGCATACGGGACACTGAAAGCACGGCTCGCTGGGTCGCCCGGGAAAACGACGGCCTTCGAGCGCTGCTTAAATCCCTGCGGCCGGGCATCGACATTGACGGGCTCATCCGAAAGGAATCAGACGCCACTGCGGCCATCAAGCCCGAGCTGCCCAAGCCATCGCACGGCCCGAACTCAATCGAGCTGCGAGGACTGCTGCTCAAACTGATGGATCATCTAGTAAGTACGCGCCAGTACAAGGGTGTACGTGGCCGGTTTACCATCAACGGCAAGATTGTGCTGGACGCTCGTGAGTTGACAATATACCGGGAAGCGTCGGGGCTCACAGAAGAAGCTTGGCAGACGCGATACGGCGAGGCTGACGAGCGGAGAGACGACCATAGCTAATGGCCAGCAGCCATCTGTGAAGTCTAGCGTTGAACCGAAGGGGGCACTGGTTGTCTCAATCATGCCTGAATAGCGCTGGCACCGAAAATGGGGGGCCCTGTCGACCTTCCTGACAAGACGAGTGACTCGGGACTGCCGTTGTCCATGTCATGGTCCATGATCATGGACAGAGCCGGCAGTCCTACGAGCACGTCATAGATCAGTAGCTGATCTGGGGATCGCGGCCGATCACGACCGTGGCTTGGCCCGCGCTGAAGTCACGCGGGGCGATTTCCGCAACTTGGACAAGCCGTTGATCCAGGCCATTGAAGGTCCAGGAGAACTGCTTGCCATCGGCGCCCTTGAAGAGCACGGTCTCGCCGTACTGGACATTGACGCTTTGAGCCTTCGTCAGATCGATGGTCCGTGCGGGTGCGGCGCTGGTAGCCGACTGCCCGTACAGGGATTGACCGTTGCGGAAGACCTCATGCGAAGCCATGCTTTGCAGCGGGATCATCGCAGCGAGCGTCAGGGCGGCCAGGCTGAGGGTACGAGCGGTTTTCATAGGAAGTCCTTTCAAAGTGGTTTTTCAAACTGCGCACTTCGAATCAAGCGCGCATATGGACTGTATGAATCTCGTCCTAGCAGGAGCCGGTCATTTGCATTACATATTTGTCATGTGGATATGGAGTTAGAAATGGATTTCTAGTGCGTGTTCAGTGCGCTAACGCCGTGGATCCGAGGCCGCTAGCTTGAACTCCTTGAATTCATCCTCGTACGTGCTGAGGGACATCTGGTACAGGATGGCGTTCTTCATGAAGACCCCTCGCTCCCTGTCCATGTCCACGGAGTTGTTGTCCAAGCTAGGCTGCGAAGGCACGACATAGCGAGCAAAGTCCAGCGTGCTTTGAGTTGTGACTGCTGGAGCTGTCGTTCCGACATGCTTTGCCGATGTCGCCTGGAGCGCCGGACCCGGCAGCCGCTTCATGGCGTCTCGCATGGCGTCGCTGAAATCGAAATCCCTGGCCTGGTAGCCAGGGGTGTCCGCATTGGCAATATTGCTCGCAATCAGGGCTTGCCTGTGCGCACGCAGGATCAAAGCCTTGCCGCGCCACTCCTCATCGGTAGCAGCGGCTCCAGCAGCGCCATTGATCGGCAGAAACTTGGCTGAGCTTGACATGTGCCCTTGATCAGACGATCTGCCTGCCGCATAAATCGCAGAAGAATCCCATCGACATACCTTTCAAATCCGGCCCCAGCGCAACCCACGCTGGGTGATTGCCGAGAGACTAGGCTTTAACGCGATGAGCTTGGATTACATCTGAATGACAAATTGTTACTGCGGCGCCAGAGGCGATCAGGTCTTCCTCATGGCTTCAAGCAACAGACGCTTCGCTCTCCTGGGTCCGACCTTTGAACGCAAGCAATCGCAGCGCATTGGCAACCACGATCAACGTCGAGCCCTCGTGGAACAGCACCGCCGTTCCGATATTGAGCCCAAGGATCGTGGCAGGAATCAAAACGGCAACGACGCCCAGACTGACCCACAAGTTCTGCCGGATGACGCGACTGGTTGAACGGGACAGGCCTACAGCCAGCGGAAGCTGTCTGAGGTCGTCCGCCATCAAGGCCACATCCGCAGCCTCCAAAGCCACGTCAGAGCCCGCGGCGCCCATTGCGATGCCGACCGTGGCGTTCGCCATCGCCGGCGCGTCATTGACGCCGTCACCCACCATTGCGACCTTGCCTGCAGTGCCTCGAAGCGTTTGGATGGCTTTGACCTTGTCATCCGGCATCAGGTCACCCTGAGCCTCGGTCAGTCCAACCGACTTTGCAACAGCATCGGCAACTTGCTGGTTATCCCCGGAGATCATGATGAGTCGCTTAATCCCCAAGGACTGGAGCTCGCGCATCACTGACGGAGCTGCCGGCCGCGGCGTGTCCATCACCCCCAGAACGCCCAGGTAACGCGCCCCTTTTCGAACAATCATGGTCGTGCGACCCGTTCCGATGAGCAAGTTATTGATCTCGCGCACCTCATCCGACAACGGCGCTCCGTCCACTACGTCAAACAAGGTGGCCTTGCCGATATGAACCGCTTCGCCCCCGATCTGTGCCTGGATGCCTCGCCCGGTGATGCTTGTGACCTCCAGCACCTCCAGCGGTTGATGCTCGGCGCCAAGCCGGGTAGATGCTCCTTCGACGATGGCGGAGGCGATAGGATGGTCGCTGTGCTTCTCAACCGCCAGGGCGACAGCTAAGAGCTCTGCCTCCGTGGCTGACTTGGTTGGGAATGCATCAATCAGGCGAGGCTTTCCCTCAGTGAGGGTGCCAGTCTTGTCAAAAGCAATGGCAGTGAGCGTCCCAAGGTTCTCAAGGGGTGCGCCACCCTTGATCAGCACACCGCTGCGCGCAGCTCGAGCGACACCACTCAGGACCGCACTGGGAACCGATATCGCCAAGGCACATGGGCTGGCCGCGACCAGGACTGCCATGGCCCGGTAGAAGCTTGCGCTGAATGGCTCATCAATGACCAGGCCAGCACCCAGCAGAATCACGACCAGGACCAGGACAGCAGGAACAAAGACTCTCTCGAATTTCTCGGTGAAATTCTGTGTGGGCGAGCGCTGAGTCTGTGCCTCAGTCACCATCCGGACGACACGCGCCATCGTGGATTCGCTGGCTCGACGTGCCACCATCACGGTCAGTGCGCCTGAGCCATTGATCGTGCCGGCGAAGACTCTGTGTTGGGCCTCCAGCTTGTCGTATATCGCCAAGGCCGTCTGTGGGTTCTGGACCGGTTGTTTGTCGACCGGGACACTCTCGCCTGTGACCGGTGCCTGATTGACGCTGCTAAAACCAGAGACGACGATACCGTCAGCCGGTAACCGCTCATTGGGTTTGACCTGGAGCAAGTCGCCAGGATTAAGCTCGGTCACGGAGACCTCAACAATCTGATCGCCCTTGATCACCAGGGCCGTCTCAGGTGCCAGCTTTGCCAAGGCTTCGATGGCTCGCTTGGCGCGTCCCATCGCATAGTGCTCCAGGGAGTGCCCCAGGCTGAAGAGGAACAGCAAGAGGGCCCCTTCCGCCCACTCGCCCAGTGCAGCAGCACCTGCCGCAGCGACCAACATCAATGTGTCGATCTCAAACCTGCGGATTTTCAGGTTTTCAATTGCCTCCTGTAGGGTGTAGTACCCCCCGAAGAGGTAAGCCACAATGAAGATCCCTGTCGCAGTTGTCTCGTTGATCAGCTGCTGGCGCTGCAAAAACCAGCCCAGCAGAACCAATGCTCCACAGAGCAGCGAGAAAATCAGCTCGGAGTTCGCACCAAACAAGCCGCCGTGGGAGTGGTTCTGATCCTTCTCTTCAGACTTTCCGTGTTCATGATCGTGGTCATGGTCGTGATCTCCCATCGCGGGCGACGCGTGACCAGCGCCTGAGCTCACAGATGGGCTGATTGGGCTGAACCCAAGCCGACCTAGCCGACTGGATAGGGCATCTTCGCTCACAACATCACGGTCATATTCGATTCGAGCCGTACCGGACGGCGCGACTTCTGCTTCGACCACGCCGGGAATTTCCCGCAATTCGTCGCTCAGTCGTCGGGCAACGCGAGCATGCATGGGTTCGGCTTCCATCAGGCTATGGCCAAACCTTTGGGTGACGGTTGCCCCGACGCTTTCCGCAAGCTCCCTCACTCGCTGAAGTGACTGCTGTTCGGGGTCATAGTGAATGCACAGCAGCGCCTCGCCTGACTCCAGTTTGACGTGTACGTTGTCAATTCCTGGCTTGGCCTGCAGGAGGGCAATCAGTCGCTGGACGCAGCTGTCCTGATGGTCAGGAACATTCGACAGTAAGACCGGAATCTCAATAGAGATCTTCTGTAGATTGGTCATGATTCACTCTTCCTTGATGTTGTATGCAAGAGTTTGTTGAACTGAATTCTCGGAATGAGCCACTTCACGCGCTGGGATTCTCAGGGTGAGCCCAATGACAGTCTTCTGGCTTGTAGACTGAACAAAGGTTCGGCCGCCATGCATGCGCGCAATGGCGGCCACGATCGACAAGCCCAACCCATGATGCAAATGGGCGTCTGACCTGGACGCATCAGAGCGATAGAACCGGTCGAATATCTGACTCTGTCTTTCCGGGGGAATCTGCTCCCCGAAGTTCTCAACCTGAACTGTCGCTTCACTGCTGTTGATCTCTGCGACCATCTGAATTTCGGACTTGGGTGTCGCATAGCGGATCGCATTCGACAGCAGATTCGACAAGGCCCGCTCTACCAATGCGGTATCCATCGCAATCGATGCTCCCCCTCTGACGACCACCGATAGCTGCCGATCCTCCATCTCAGCCTCGTGAAATGCCGATACTCTGTGCATGAGTGCAGTCAGGTTCTGTTGTGGTTTTCGACGTGCAGATGCCCCGTGGTCGGCACGAGCCAGAAACAGCATGTCCTGGACGATCCGTGTCAGCCGCTGAAACTCCTCCAGATTGCACTCCAGTACCTGGCGTAGTTCGTTTGTGTTTCGTTGCTTTCGCAGGACGATTTCAGTGCTTCCGATGAGTGTTGTCAAGGGAGTGGCCAACTCATGGGCAACGTCCGCGTTGAATGACGCGAGCTGGTCATACGCGCGATGTAGCCGGTCCAGCGACTCATTGAAGTGCGACACCAGCGGCTCCACTTCAGCCGGCTGGCCAGTACCATCCAGCCGCTGGTCCCTGATCTCCATCGAGAGCGAGCGCGTTTGTTCGATCAGGTTCCGCAACGGCCGCAGGCCCCGTCGGACCAGAACATAGCCACCGACCGATATCAAAAGCGCCCCAACCATCGCGGCCGCCATCAACGACACAGCGAGCTTCTTCAGCACAAGGACTTCCGACTTCGTATCGAGGCTGAGACGGATGTCCCAGAGAATGCCATCCTGTCCTGGCGATGGAAGTGAAAATTGAAGCATCTCCCCAGACGCGTCCAGAATCGCCATTCGACGCTGAAAGTACGGCGTCTTGTCCTCTTTGAGAATCTCGATCGCCAACTGGTTGTTCCCCACCAGCATGTCATCCAGCTTGTGCCTCAGCAGTTGCTCGGATCGGTCTTCCCGAGCCTCAGAAAACAGATGCTCCAGCTGGATTTTCTGACGCTCCAGCGAGTCGCTACGTTGGGATCTGTAGCCCAGGTAGGTCCAACCATAAACGGCAAGACAGACGATGGCAAGAACGGCAAAACTTTGCAGTGCCAGGCCATTCCCCAGCCTGCGTCCCAGGGATACGGAAGAGGTACTCATGCGTCTCTCTCCTCCAGGATATAGCCGAAGCCGCGAACCGTATGGAGCATGGGCCGCTCGAAGGGCGCATCCAGCTTGCTTCTGAGTCGACGAACTGCAACATCAATCACGTTGGTGCCGCTGTCGAAATGCATATCCCAGACCCGTTCGGCAATCTCTGTACGTGACAGAACCTCTCCTGAGCGACGAAGCAAAAGCTCCAGAAGCTGAATCTCTTTTGTCGTCAGATCTAGTGGACGGTGTGCTCGTTTCGCTTTTCGGCGGAGCAAATCCAGCTCAAGCTCCCCAAGCTTCAGTGTTGTCTCAGCACCGCTGGTTTGCACCGTTTGCGTTCGACGCAGCAGAGCGTGAACTCGGGCCACCAATTCAGAGAATGCAAAGGGCTTGACCAGGTAGTCGTCTGCACCGGCACGCAATCCTTCGACTCGATCATCCGTTTGTTGCCGGGCCGACAGCATCAGCACGGGCGTGGATTTCACGCGCCTGAGTGCAGCAAGGAGCGCCAATCCGTCAAGGCCTGGAAGCATCCTGTCCAGCAAGACTGCGTCGTAGTCAGATTCGACAGAGAGATGCAGGCCATCCAGGCCGTTGTTCGCCACATCGACGACAAAGCCTTCTTCACTCAGACCTTTGTGCAGATAGGCAGCGAGTTTCGCCTCATCTTCAACAACTAGTAGCTTCATTTATTTGAGCTTCAAACGCACTGTGATCAGAGATCTCATATCTGCCAGATACCTCATCAATCACCGTCTTCTTTTTTTGCGGACTCGTCGGTGCGAACGTCGTTCGTCACGTCGACGCCGCTCCAAATACCACTGGTAGATACAGTAGGCGGCTATGACTCCGAGGACAGCGATCGCAAGCGTTCTATAGACCACCGCGAACTCTGACTCAAGCACATCTGGTTTGAAATGCATGCGTGTACCGGGCGCCTTGTGGCGCCCGGCCTCAGCATTACTTCAGGGTAAAACGAACTGCGACAGCAGCCTTGCCTGGCAGGCTGACTTGGGCTGCGACTTTCGCTCCAGCGCCAAGCTTGAAATTGCCCTTGGCTTCAAAGCGCTCGCCGGCAGGAGTCAGGGTCACATCGGAGCGCTCAGCGCCAGACAGGATCGTCAGCTTTGCCGTTCCGCCCACCAGTTCGATGGCCTTTCCATGGTCAGTCACATACAGGGAGATCGAGTCGGCCTTGGCAACCAGCTCATAGTTCACGTCTTTGACGACGCTGACCACACCGCCGTGGATCGGCTTTTCCGCATGCGCATGGCTTGCCGTTTTCGGGCCGTGATCGTGGCCCTTGTGATCATCGGTCGCGGCCAATGTGGCCGACGACCAGGCGAAAAGACCGGCACTGACCAGCATAAGATGATTTTTCATGTCATTTCCTTTCGGTGGGTTGATTAACTTCGTTGGGGATGGTCGAGACGGGCCGCGCAGCTGCTGACAGGCTCGCTGCGCGGTCTGATCTATTGCTTGCGGCCTAGGTGGACACCGTACGTTCAGGACTGGCGACCGGCTCTTTGTCTCGTCGGTGCGCCAACTGGTAGAGCGCGGGCAGAACCAGCAGGGTCAATGCCGTCGAGGAGAGGATCCCGCCGATCACCACTGTCGCCAGGGGGCGCTGGACTTCGGCGCCGGTCCCGGTCGCAATGGCCATCGGGACAAAGCCAAGGGAGGCCACCAGCGCGGTCATCAGGACCGGGCGAAGTCGCGTCAAGGCTCCTTCCCGAACAGCTGGATCGAGTCGCCATCCTTCTTCACGCAGATTCCGGATGAACGACAGCATCACCAGGCCGTTGAGCACCGCGACGCCGCACAGCGCAATGAATCCCACCGCAGCCGAGATAGACAGAGGAATATCTCGTAGCCACAGAGCGATGATCCCGCCGGTCAAGGCAAACGGAATACCGGTGAACACCAGCAAGCCGTCTTTGGCGTTGCCGAACATGACAAACAGCAGCGTGAACACCAGCAGCAGCGAAACAGGGACAACCACCTTGAGGCGCTGAGTTGCGGACTGCAGGTTCTCGAATTGACCGCCCCATTTCATCCAGTAGCCACTGGGAAGCTTGATTTGCTGCTGGATCAGCTCTTCCGCTTCGGCCACAAATGAACCGATATCGCGGTCACTGACGTTGGTGCTGACCACCACCCGGCGCTTGCCGTCCTCACGGCTCACCTGGTTCGGACCCGGCGCCAATGAAAGAGTGGCGACTTCACTCAGCGGGATGAACCTCTGGGCAGACTCACCGTTTCTGGGCAAAGCAATCGGCAGGCGTTTGATCGCCTCCTCGTCAGAGCGCAGGTTCTCAGGAAGGCGGACCAGAATGTCAAAGCGTCGATCGCCTTCGAACAGCAGTCCCGCTTCACGACCGCCAATGGCTGTCGCAAGGGTGTCCTGGACGTCCTGCACATTGAGGCCGTACCGGGCCGTCTTCTCGCGGTCGATGTTCACCGTAAGCATGGGCAAACCCGTGGTCTGCTCGACGTTGACTTCGGAAGCGCCGCGGATGCCCTGCAGCAGCACAGAGATCTTCTGGGCCGATTCATTGAGGACGTCCATGTCATCGCCGAACACCTTGACGGCTACGTCCGCGCGGACACCCGAAATCAGCTCATTGAAGCGGAGCTGGATGGGTTGGGAGAACTCGTAGTTCTGACCAGGCATCTTGGCAACCTCAGCCTTGACCGCTGCAATCAGCTCATCGCGGGTTTTACGCGGCTCGGGCCACTCAGACACCGGCTTGAGCATCACGTAGCTGTCCGAGATGTTGGGCGGCATAGGATCCGCCGCGATCTCGGCAGTACCTGTTCTGGCGAACACACGCTCGATCTCCGGGAATTCGGCCTTCAGCGTGGATTCCAGCTGCCGCTGCATAGCGACCGATTGCGTCAGACTGGTCCCGGGAATGCGCAGCGCTTGGACTGCAAAGTCACCCTCATTCAGGCTAGGGACAAACTCACTCCCAAGTCGGGTTGCAAGCAGCCCAGACAGGACAACAGTTACCGCGGCAAAGGTCAGCACCAAGGGTTTGGCGTCCATCACACGGTCCAGCAGGGGCTCGTAGACTTTGCGCGCCCAGGCCATAACCCGGTTTTCTTTCTCGGCCACTTTGTCGCCGATGAAAAGTGCAACGGCAGCGGGAATGAAGGTGATCGAAAGAATCATGGCGCCGACCAGGGCAATCACGACAGTGAAGGCCATCGGGTGGAACATCTTTCCTTCTACGCCGGCCAAGGCGAAGATCGGCAGGTACACGATCATGATGATCAGCTGACCGAACAGAAGAGGGCGTCGCGCCTCCTGGGACGCCAGGAAGACCTCATTGAAGCGCTCTTCCCGTGTCAGCTTACGCCCCGCGACTTCCTGGGCATGGGCGAGTCTGCGAACGCAGTTCTCGACGATCACGACGGCGCCGTCAATGATGATGCCGAAGTCCAGGGCCCCCAGACTCATCAGGTTGGCACTGACCTTCTGCTGGACCATCCCTGTGAAGGTGAAGAGCATCGACAGTGGGATCACCATGGCGGTCAGAATGGCGGCCCGCATGTTCCCAAGGAACAGGAACAGGATGGCGATCACCAGGATAGCGCCTTCAAGAAGGTTCTTCTTGACGGTATTGATGGCCTTGTCGACCAGGATGGTCCGGTTATAAACCGTCACCGCATGTACCCCATCGGGCAGATTGCGGTTGATCTCGACCATCTTCTTGTCGGCGGCCTGCGACACCTTGCGGCTGTTTTCACCGATCAGCATGAAGACGGTCCCAAGAACCACCTCACGCCCGTTGTCTGTCGCCGCACCGGTGCGGAGCTCCCGACCGATCTCCACGACAGCGACGTCACGGACACGGACAGGAACACCACGTTCGTTTCGCAGGACAACGTTACGGATGTCCTCCATCGAACGGACCTGGCTGGGCGCCCGAATCAGGTACTGCTCACCACGACGCTCGATATAGCCTGCACCGACGTTCGCGTTGTTTCGCTCCAGCGCGCCGACAAGATCGACCAAGGTCAACCCATAAGCTGAGAGCTTGATGGGATCCGGCGCGATGTGGTACTCCTTGGAGAAGCCACCGATCGTGTTGATTTCAGTGACGCCAGGCACATTGCGCAGCTGCGGCTTGATGATCCAGTCCTGGATTTCGCGCAAATCGGTAGGCGTATAGGGGTTCCCATCAGGCTTCTTGGCGCCGTCCTGTGACTCGACTGTCCACTGGTAGATCTCCCCCAAACCGGTGGAGATAGGACCGATGGCAGGCGTGACACCTTGCGGAAGGCTGTCGCGAGCACTCTGGATACGCTCGTTGACCAGCTGCCGTGCGAAGTAAATGTCCGTGCCGTCCTGGAACACCACGGTCACCTGCGACAGACCGTACCGCGACAGGGAGCGCGTCTGCTGCAGACCGGGCAAACCCGCCATCACGGTTTCGATGGGAAATGTCACCCGTTGCTCTGTCTCCAGTGGGGAGTAGCCTGGTGCCTGTGTGTTGATCTGCACCTGGACATTGGTGATGTCCGGCACAGCGTCGATCGACAAGCGCTGGTAGCTGAAGACGCCCAAGGCGGCCATGCCCAGGACGGCCAGCATCATGAGCCATCGGTTATCAATTGCAAAACGAATAATGCGTTCAAACATGGTTCTGCATCCTGATTAGTGCGAGTGGCTTGCAGAGCCCTTGCCGGCCTCCGCTTTCACGACAAAGCTGCCCGTGCTGGCGTACTTGGCGCCAGGCTGCAGGCCTTTGACGATTTCCACGCGCTTGCCGTCGCTACGGCCCACTTGCACGGGCTGCGGAATGAAGCCGGTGGGCGTGCGCAAGAACACCACCGTCTTGTTTTCCATGGTCTGGATCGCATCGCTGGCCACGGTGACCGGAACGGACGCTTCGCTGGCCAGGAGCTCGACATTGACGAAGAGCCCAGGGCGCCAGATGGCCTTGGGATTCTTGACGGTGACACGTGCCTGTGCGGTTCGGGTCTGTTCTCCGATGAGGGAGCCGACGTAAGCCACCGTCCCGGTCGCGGACTGATCGAACGAGGTTGACCGAATCGTCACCTTCTCGCCTACGCGGACCAGAGGCAGATCTTTGGCTGGAACGTTGATCTGAGCCCAGACCGTGCGCAGATCAGAGATGGTGAAGACGTTGGTGTCTTCTCGAACCTGTTCGCCCAAGGCGATGTGCTTCTCGATAACGATCCCGTCAAATGGCGCACGAAGCTCATAACGGTTCAACCCGCCGGCGCTGGCAATGGCGCTGGCGCCGACAGCCTGCAGCTTTTGGCGAACATTGGCCACGGCGATTTCTGTCTCGCGCAGCGCCTGTTCTGCCTGCAATACGTCCTGTTGAGGCGAGATCTTCTCTTCCCAGAGCTTCTTCTCACGCTCGTACGTCGTGCGGGCAAGCTGCTGGCGCATTTGCGCCGCCTGGAGCTCGGCGCGTTGCTCCGAGATGGCCGGGCTGCTGATGACAGCCAGGACTTCTCCTTTGCGAACTTGCTGGCCAAGTGCGACAGGCGAGCTCTCAACTACGCCGGCGACACGCGGAACCACGTGCGCAGTCCGGTCTTCGTTGAAGCGGATCTCGCCAGGCAGTTGCAACGTCGAACGAATGGTTGCCGGGCCAGATGTATCCACGCCCACACTGGCGGTCTTGATCTGGGTGTCCGTCATCGCAATCAGGCCTTCCTTCTGACTCAGCTGGAAGATGAGCGACTCTTTGTCTGCCTGCACCATGACCATGCCTTCAAAGGCGTGCGGTTCTTCGACGGCTTGCGTGCTGACCAGTACGTCTTTGTCAGCTTTGAAGGTGATCTTCTCGACATCGCCGCCCGGTCGCGTCAGCTCAGCCGTCACCTTCACCTTGTCCGCTGCCAAGGCCTTGCCCTTCTTGGAAAGCCACAGCTTCATCCGGGGTGCCCCACCTTGCTCAGCCAGCAGGACCTCTAGCCCGAAGTCACCGTCGGTAAGCGTCTGACCACCGTTGGGGCCTTTTGCGCCTTCCTCATGGTGCTCGTTGTCGCCGTGGCCTTCAGCGTGCTTGTGACCATCGCCACCTTTGGATTCGCCATGGTGCTCCCCGTCGCCGTGGCCTTTGGCCTCGTCGTGTCCATGGCCATGGGCTTCTGGGGCGCCCGATTTGCCGGAGCCGGAGCTCATGATGGCAACGCCACCAATGCCTCCCAATGCGATCAGCACAGCGATCGCGATCAGCTGCTTCTTGCCCAGGGTTGCGCTCGCGCGCGAGATCAGATCAGTCTTGATTTTCATGTTCAAACTCACGGTTGATTACCCACTTCGGGGCGGTCGTTCGCCGATCCGAGTCGACGCTCAAGCTCCGCGGACGCACGATGTGCCTCGCCAAGAGCATTCAAATACTGTGTTCGTGCCAGCAGCCAGGTGCGCTGGGCATCCAAGACATCCAGGAAACCGAACTTGCCGAGCTCAAAGCCACGGCTTGCCGCTTCGTACGCGCTCTGGGCTCCCGGAAGGACTTCCTGCTGCAGCGCCTGAACCTCACTCGAGCGCGCCTGCAGCTGGTCCGCCGCTTGCAGCACCTCCGAGCGAAGTCGCACCTCGTCAGCCTCTGCCTGCACTTGCGTAGCGTCCAGCCGACGCAATGCTTGGAGCTGTGCTCCCTGGTTCCGATCAAAGAGCGGCAGGGGGATAGAGAGGCCAATGATGGGCTGATCGCGTCCGAAGTCCTGCGAGCGGACAGCACCAAGGCTGACCGTGACATCGGGAATGCGGCGTGCTCGCTCGAGTTCATAGGCCGCTTGTGCTCTACGCACTTCCCCCTGAGCCCGTCTCAGCGCAGGGGATTTCATGAGGCGATCATTGATCGCTTCATTCCCCTGCGGGACGGGCAGCGTCTCCGGCCGGCCATCGAGTTGATCGATGCTGTTGACCGATGAGCCCATGACAAGAGCAAGCGAGCGCAGTGCTGCAAGCCGGTCGGCCTGAGCTTGACGCAGCTCGATCCGCACATTGGCCTCTGCAACCCTGGCACGCGTTTCTTCGGTCGGGGAGATCTTTCCGGCCGTCACCCGTCGAGCTGTGGCTGCGGTTCCGCTGGCAACAATCTTCAAGGACTCTTCGGCAACCCTGACGCGCTCTTGCGCGATCAAGGCCTCAAAGAATGCTTGCGTTGTCACGGCTCGCAATTCAGCCAGCCGCATTGCAAGCTCGGCCATGGCCACTTCCTGGCCGCTGTTGGCCAGCTCCATGCGGGCAGATCGCTTGCCACCTAATTCAATAGGCTGGCTCAGCTGGAGCGTGGTTTGGCGAGTAGCCCTACCTGTGTCCTGCTGCTCAAACCCCAACGATGGGTTGGGAATGATTCGAGCCTGCTGAACCGCACCTTTGTTGGCCTCGACCTCGAGCTCGGCGATCCGCAACTGCGGGTTTTGGCGGAGCGCGGTTTGAAGCGCGATCTCGAGTGTCAACCCGGCGCTTTTCGTGGCCGGGTTTTGGACAGAAATACTTGTAGGGCTTGAGGCAGGCGTCGTGACCTGCCCAAGGGCGAATGTGGGGAGCAGTGCCGTGCATAGCAACGGCACACAGAATCTGCGCATCGAATTCTCCAGAGTTGTACAAACAGCCGGGAGGATTCGACGAGAGCAGCAGTGATCAGGTCAGGAAAAAAAGAAAGATGCCTGCAAAAAGCGCGCTCGTCGAATCAGACGATGCGCCAATTGGGTCGTTCTAGGAGATCGGGGCCGCGAGTCGAGAATAGACCCGCGAGTGTGTTTTGGATTTCAACGCCCTGCATCTCGGATAGAACCGGGACAACCATGGGCACGGGCTGCACATTGCTCAGGTGGCAAACATTGCAGTCGGTATCGGCTAGCTTGGCACCCAGGGCACCGTCCGATGTCTTGACCTTGGCATGCGCCTGGTCAGCATCGTCTTGGTGCTGATGCTCGTGATGGCCGATATGCCACGTCTTGACAGTCTTTTCGTGCTGGCAATATCCCGCAGCTGCTGCCCAGGTGAACTGGAGCGGCAGAAGGACAAGTAGCAGAATGGACAGCCAGCGGCGCATGATCTGATTATATTGAAGAGAGCCCTTGGACAGAATGGGCTTTGTTCCTAAGGGCTTTTCTCTATCTATAGGTGCAGTTGACGGCGACGCTTTAAGCCGAGGGTTTCCCGCACTGGCCGCAAAATTTGGCGCCAGGTTGCAAGGTCGTGCCACATTGCGTGCACGCGGCGGGCTTCATCGACGTGCCACATTGCTGGCAGAACTGCGCCCCTGCGCTATTGACCGTTCGACAGCTGGGGCAAGCAACACCGCCGCCGCCGCCCATTCCACCACCGCTACCTCCACCAGGCTGAGGGTAGTAGCCCTTGCCATGATGACCCCGGCCACCATGGTGGCCACCAAAAAGTCGGTCAAAGATACTCATGATTGTTCATCCTTTCTGAGTTACAAAATAAATCGTCGTTCTGGAAATTGCAAATCCGAATCCTCTAGGGCTTGCGCTCCGCAGGATTCCCTCGGTCCGGGGTCAACCCCGTATCAGACGCCCCCGCGGTGTAACACTCCTCCAGCACGCCGAGCCTCGGAAGATGCAAGGTTGTTCGCACCTGCGTCAGTGAAAGCATGGTGTGGAACAGGTACCGGAATGGTTGCATATTGGCTGAGCAGTGACGAGAAGATCTCAGGGCGGTAAGCAGATAAATTGGGGTCCCGATGCGTAGCCATAGTTTTCCCTCTGTCGGCACGGTCTGGTTTCTTTCAGAGTCATTATTTGAAACCCTGAAGCCGCTACAGAGTCAAACTACATCGTTCGGTCTTGTCAAATTCAACCGCGGAACCCACGCCTAAGGCGCTGCTTTACCACCTGTGTGTGTCCTGTGAACGTGCCCCACACTTTTAGCCTTGATCGTGGAGGGTGT
The DNA here is from genome assembly GCF_059415585.1 of Hylemonella sp. GW821-FHT10B10. NCBI lineage: Bacteria > Pseudomonadati > Pseudomonadota > Betaproteobacteria > Burkholderiales > Comamonadaceae > Hylemonella > Hylemonella sp. GW821-FHT10B10. Next base: position 371,109 of record NZ_JBWKNN010000002.1, read on the forward strand.
GCGGGAAAGCTCATTCAGAATCCCACAGTTCGCTGTCGCCTGCGCATCACAGCAACCCTCACGCAGGTTTCTCAACTGCTTCTCCAGCGCTCGCAACTCCCGAATCCGGCTGGCCACGTGGCCAATGTGCTCATCCAGGAGTGTATTTACATCCCCGCAGTCCGATGCGGGATCGTCTTTGAGGCGTAGCAATTGCCGTATTTCATCCAGGGTCATGTCTAGATTTCGACAGTGACGGATGAAGGCGAGTCGATCAGCATGTGCCGCGCCGTAGATTCTGTAGTTGCCCTCAGTACGGTCGGGCTCGGGCAGCAGGCCTTCGCGCTCGTAGTAGCGGATGGTTTCGACCTGGGTTTGGGTCAGTTTTGCAAGATCACCAATCTTCATGCGGCAACTCCAAGAGTCAAACCTCAACGGCACGAGGCTGGAACGCAATCAAGGCCATTCCCAGCAAGCAAATGGCACCACCCACCATATCCCAGCGCGTGGGCGTGACGCCGTCCACGCGCCAGAGCCACAGCAACGCCACCACCACGTAGATGCCGCCATAGGCGGCATAGGTGCGGCCGGCGGCTTGCGGATGCAGTGTCAGTAGCCAGGCAAAAAACGCCAGTGCCAGCGCCGCAGGCAGGAGCAGCCAAGGTGTGCGCCCCTGTACCAAGACCAACCAAGGCAGGTAGCACCCGACGATCTCCGCAACGGCGGTGAGGACAAACAGAAAAGAGACGCGCAGAGCTTCAAGCATGGTAAGGCCGACAGGCGTTTAGGGTTATGTATCTTAGCAACTTGACTCTATAGCCGCTTCAGGGTTCAAATAGAGTCCAGCAAGGAGTGAAAATGAAACTACCGCAAACCCTAGAGCAAGACACGGCTTCTTGCTGCGCCTGTAATAGTGCTTGCAGCGCCACGCCGGCACCTGCCCCCGTTGAGGCCGAACAGTCCAGCACAGCAGGCACGGTTTTTCGCATCCCGACCATGGATTGCGCTTCCGAGGAGGGCGAAATCCGAAATGCGCTGGCGGACATTGCCGGTGTACGGAGTCTGGGCTTCCAGTTGTCAGCGCGCACTTTGCGTATCGATGCGCCCGCTGACGTCTTGCCGAGCGCACTGGACGCCATCCGCAGGCCGGATTTGATCCCCAACCCGTAGCGATACAAGGACAAGACGATGACCATGCCCCTATGGCAGAAGGGATGTAGTGCATGGGCGCTTCTCTGCTGTTGGCAATCTCGGCAGAGTTTCTGGACTTCTTTGCCCCCGAAACGTTGCTATTCAAAGGCACTGGCATGGCCCTGGCGGCGGCCATCTGGTTGGCTGATTTCTCCACCTATCGCAAGGGCTTCACTGCGCTGCGACAGGGCCGTCTGAACATCAGTGCCCTGATGACGGTGGCAATCACCGGAGCCTTTTTGATTGGTCAAGGCGTAGCTACGGGTGGTGTTAGGCCGTTCGGCAAGCTTGGCATTGGTTTCGACTCTGCCCATGGCTAGATTTTCCAGTATCGAATGCTGCTTGCCCAGCATATCCGCATGGAATCAATATCCATGAGGTTTTTCATGGGCTTCTCGCCCCAGCCGCTCGTAACCCGGGCTACAGAATTCGTGTCCAATCGCCGGCAAGCATATGCTCCTCGGATTGTCCCGATCACGGTGTTTCGTTGCATCCAACGTCAGTCTGTAACGTCAGACATATGCGCTGCCGCAGCAGCCCATGGCCGATCGCTCCAGGTCAGTGCCACCGAAGTGGACATACGGGAGCAACACGAGATTCGGACATCCCCTATCGAAGTAACTCTCGCGATCGTCCAATACCAGCCAACGGGGTATTCCGGCTTTGGCTGGATAGGTTTCCCTCAGCCAAAGCTCGAATTCACGTTGACGCTGGCCGAACTGATCTTCTAAATGGGGTAAGGATGGCGTGACGCCGACGATGCGTGCTCGGAAGCCCGCGGCAATGCGGCCTAGGCCGCGCGCAACCTGGGCATCAGCCGCGCCACGGTCTACCGCAAGCTCGGCCAGCGCGGCTGAGCGCCGCGCCCGTCCATCTCAGAGATCGAACTTGGCCGCCACGCGCAGCGTGCGGGGTGCGCCCGTGCCCAGCAGGCCGTTACCGGCCGTGGCCCAGTAGCTCGCGTCCGTGAGGTTGTCGATATTGGCCTGCAGCGTCACGTTGCGGCCATCCCACTTGGTGCGGTAGCGCGTGCCCACCGAGTAGGTGGTGTAGCCAGCCAACCAAGCCTGGTTCAGGTTGTTCACGGGGCGCTCACCCACGTAGTAGGCACCGGCATTGAGCGCCAGGCCTGGCGTGTCTTTCAGGCGGTACTCGCCGAAGAGGCTGAAGGTCTGGCGCGGTGTGTTCTCCGGCGTCTTGCCGAGTTCACCTGCATTCGTCGTGCCGACCGAGACGATCTCCGCATTCAGGAACAGCGCCGAAGCCACCACGCCGAACTGCGAGCCGATCTCGCCGCTGGCCGACAGCTCCAGGCCGCGGTAACGGCTCATGCCGCCGAGCACGAAGTTGTTGCCGGCGTCCACCGTGGTCTGCGGGCGTTCGATCTGGAACACCGCCGCCTGCGCCAGCACCTTGGACCAGGCCCGTGACTTGAGGCCAAACTCATACTGCTTGTTCACCGACGGCGGCAGGATCTCGCCCGAATTGGCGCGGCTGGCCGGCGCCGTGCCGGTCTCTTCCAGGCCTTCCAGGTAACTCGCATAAAGCGAGGTGTCCGTCTGCGGCTTGAACATGACCGACATATTCGGCGATACCCTGGTGGCGTTGTAGGTCGAGCTGGTGCTCTGTGTTGTGTAGTCGACCGCCCGCAGGCCCGCCAGCAATTGCCACTGCTCGTTCAGCGCGATCCGGTCGTAGGTGTAGAGACCCTTGTCCGTGATGGTGGTGATGGCGCCTTGCGTGGCAATCACCTTCGATATCTCGGCAATCTCCACCGGGTTATACAGGTTCTGGGCAACGTTCGAGCCGGTGCCCGACGTACCCGAATAAGCCCAGCGCTCGTTGTGCGTGTAACCCGTCGTCAGCTCGTGCTGGACCGCGCCGGTGTTCACCTTGCCGGTCACTTCCACACGGTGGTTGTTGTTCACATAACGCTGGCCATCGGCAAAGGAAATCGCCAGCGTGCCGGCACCGGTGGCCATGTTGTTGAGCGTGAAGGCGGAATACCGACGGTCACGTACGGTTTCGGCCCGCCCGGTCTCCAGCACCAGCGACCAGTCGTCGTTGAGCACCAGATCGCCGCGCACCAGCGCGTTGGTGGCCTCGGCAGCGTAGCGCTGCCAAGCACCCGCCAGATTGGTCTTGTTGTTGGGCACGTCCGGCAGGGTGATCACACCGCCCACCGCCGCGGGCAGGGTGATGGCCGCCTGCTCGCTCACGCTCTTGCGGTAGCGTTCCAGATCGACCTTGAGGTTGAAACCGCGAGTCACCTTCCAGTCATAGGCCAGCGAGACCAGGTTGCGGTCGCCCTCGTAATTGTTGATGCCGGTCTCCTGCTTGCCGGCCACCGCATTGATGCGCAGGCCCATGCTGTCGTCGGAGAAACGGCGACCGATGTCGGCATGCACATCCACGGCCCCATGGTTGTTGAGCGAGGTCGCTATGCTGGTCATCGGTGTGCTGCCTGCGCGTTTGGTCACGAAGTTCACCACGCCGCTGGGCGGCACCAGGCCGTAGTACATCGACGAAGCGCCCTTGAGCACCTCGACCCGTTCCTTGTTCTCCAGCGGCACATCGATCAGATTGATGATGGGCAGCGAGCCGTTCAGGCGGTAGTTGCCGCGGTTCTCCACCAGGATGCCGCGGATGGAAATGTTGTCGTAGGTTGAACCGCTGAGCTGTGAGCGCGTCACGCCGGCCGTGTTGCGCAAGGCGCCGAACAAGGTGTTGGTGCCCTGTGCGTCCAGCACTTCGCGCGTGACCACGTTGTTGGTCAGGGGAACGTCCAGCGGGTCCTGGTCGCGGAAGGCGCCGACCTGCACATTGCTCGAACCGAAGCTGCCCACCGCATCGGCCGTCACCTTCACTTCGCCCAACGTGCCGCCCGAGGCTGCGTCCTGAGCTTGGGCGTTGAAGGCCAGGGTGAGGGTGGCCAAAGCCAGGGGTGTCAGGGAGAGATGCAAGTTGCGCATAGAATTCCAACAATCTAAATAAGAATGATTTGCATTATTTTACATTACAGATGTTGACTCCCACCACCCGCCGCCTCTGGATGAAGGCACACACCTGGTTGGCCCTCTCCCTGGGCTGGCTCCTGGCTTTGAATGCTCTGCTGGGTGCCGTACTCACCGTGGCCAAACCCCTGGACCAGTGGGTGAACGCACATCTTTTCGAGCAGCCGGCCTTGGCCGCAGCCCTGCCCGCCGCCTCGCTTGAATCACTGCGCGCCACCCTGGCGGCGGAGTTCGGCCCCGGGGCCAACTTCACCTTCCGCCCCCCGCGTGAACCCGGTGAAAGCCTGCGCGTCTTCGTTTCAGGCACCTGGGACGGCATGGTTTTCTTTGATGACGCCGGCCGCGAACTGGGCCGGCGCGGCGAGACCGAGGGCTTCCACAACCTGATCTTCGAACTGCACAGCACCGTGCTGCTGGGCGACGCCGGGCGCGCCCTGCTGGCCACCGTGGCCTTGAGCTACCTGGTGTTGCTGATGTCAGGCCTGCTGATGTGGTGGCCGCAACGCTGGCCGCCGTCTTTCAAGGTGCGCCTGAAGCGTGGCTGGTTCGTGGCCCTGTTCGACCTGCACCGCACGGGTGGTGCCTTGCTGGGCATGCTCATCGCGGTCAGCGTGGTCACCGGCGCCTATATGGCCTGGCTCCCGTTGCGCGCAGCCGTGAGCAGCGTGGCCGGACAAACCCAGGTCAAGGCTCCGGCCCTGGCCAAACACACGGTCAACGGCCCGCGGGTTCCGCTGGACGAGCTGGTTACCACTGCGCGCACACGCTTTCCGGATGCCATGGTGGGTTATGTGCAAACACCGGGCGCCGCAGACAAGCCCGTGCGCATCCGCTTCAAGGTGGCTGACGACACTCACCCCAATGGCCTGAGCTCGGTCTGGCTCAATCCTTACACGGGCCAGGTGCTCTCCACCTACCGCTGGAACGAGCTGGACACGGGCAGCCGCATCATCACCGTGATCTACCCGCTGCACACGGGTGAACTCGGTGGTGTGCTGCTCACCGTGCTCGTGGGCCTGGGCGGCCTGGTGCTGGCCGGGCTGGGCATCAGCGGCATCTGGATGTGGGTCAAGCGCCCGCGTCTGCCAAGCAAAAAGCGCCGCTAGGGAAACTCTCCATCGCCGCGTTGTCCAGCACTCCCCACGCCGACTCATGCTTCAGGTGATGCCCTGGGCCTTGAACAATTGCTGAAACTCGTCACTGGCGCACTGGCTGCCCTGGTCCGAGTGGTGCATCGTGTGTTTTCCCGAGGGCTAAAATGATTCCCATTTTTGGTCACGTTTTCATGGCTTTTTCCTCGTGGTTCCGGGTCCGCGCTTTATTGCTTTGCGCACTGACGCTGTCTTTCACCATGACTGCTAACGCAGCAGAGGCCGATGTCCGACGCATCTGGCAATTGCTGGACTACCTTGCTGTGGACTATTCGGGCGCAGTCAAGGATGGGGTCGTCATCAGTGCCCCTGAGTTCGAAGAGATGCGCGAGTTTGCCAAGACGAGTCAGACCAGACTGGGCGCGCTTGAGCCTCATCCCGAACGTGCCACCCTGGTGGCAGAAGCGCAGACACTGTCTGCTGCCATAGAAGCGAAGAAGAACTCTGAGGAAGTCGCAGCTCTGGCGAAGTCACTGGCCAACCATCTGCTTGCTGCTTACCCGGTGCCCTCTTCTCCAGCTACCCCGCCCTTGGTGGCGCAGGCAACTGCGCTATATCAAGCGCAGTGTGCTGCCTGCCATGGTGCCACCGGTAACGGTGATGGCCTCCTGGGCCTTAAGCTGGAACCGCGCCCGGTTGCTTTCACCGACAAAGACCGGGCCAGAGAGCGCAGCGCATTTGCTCTCTACCAGGCGATCAGCCAAGGCATCGAAGGCACGGCCATGCCCGGCTTTACCACGATCTCCGAAGCTGACCGGTGGGCACTGGCATTTTTCATCGGCCAGTTCGCGCACAGCAATAGTGAGGCAACTGCGGGGCAAAAGGTCTGGACCGAGAACGCCGCCGTGCGCGCCCAACTGACCAGTCTGGATGCGCTGTCGCGCATGACCGAAGCTGACTTGGCCAAGCAAGTAGGTGACGAGCCCGCATCGCTGACCATGGCCTATCTGCACATGCACCCGGAAGCCGTTGTTCAGAAACGCGCCCTGAGTTTCGACGTGGCCCGCCAGAAGCTGGCACAAAGCCTTGCTGCCGTCGAGAAGGGGCAAATGGGGCTAGCTACGGATCTGGCGCTCTCGGCCTACTTGGACGGTGTGGAGCCCATTGAACCCACGCTGGCGACACGAGACTCGGCTCTGATGGGCCGTATTGAAACAGCGATGGGCAAGTACCGCTCCTTGCTCGCCAGCAAAGCGGCGATGTCTGAACTCCAGGCTCAGGTGAAGGACATTGATGATTTGTTCAAGGAAGCCGATGAGCTGCTCGGCTCCAGCGCGGATGCAACCGCCGCGTTCCTGGGCAGCCTGACCATCCTCGTGCGCGAAGGTCTGGAAGCCCTGCTGGTGGTGGTGGCCATGATCGCTTTCCTCCGCAAGGCCGAGCGCGGTGACATGCTGCGTTATGTGCATGCAGGCTGGGTCGGTGCGTTGGCGCTGGGCGTCGTGACCTGGGGCGTCGCGACCTATTTTGTCAGTATCAGCGGCGCCAGCCGTGAGATCACAGAAGGCTTGTCCTCTCTCTTTGCTGCCGTTGTTCTGCTGAGCGTCGGGATGTGGATGCATCAGAAGAGCATGGCCGGCGCATGGCAGAAGTACATTCACGACAAGCTGTCCGCGGCATTGAGCCGCAAATCTGCCTGGTTCATGTTCGGCTTGTCTTTTATCGCTGTCTATCGCGAAGTGTTCGAGACCATCTTGTTCTACGCTGCATTGTGGGAGCAAGGGAACCATCAGGCCGTGCTGGGCGGCTTGGTCACTGGTGTTGCTATCCTGGCTGTCGTCGGAGTCGCCATGCTGCGTTTCAGCGCACGCCTGCCCATTGGTAAATTTTTCACGTGGAGCTCAATGCTGGTTGCCGTATTGGCGGTAGTGCTTACAGGCAAGGGCGTTGCCGGTCTCCAGGAAGCGGGATGGCTTGACGTGTCCTTGTTCAACGGGCCACGTATCGACCTGCTGGGCATCTATCCATCCTTGCAAGGTGTCATTGCTCAGTCGTTGATGGCGATGTTGGTCATTGCCGGTTTCCTGTGGAATGCTCGTGAAGCAGCCCAACGGCAAGGAAGGAAATTGAGGTAAACGTGTTGAATTCCGTTGAAATCTGACCCACTTAGGACAGTGATTTCCATCCAAAGTTGACCCACGTAGGCCCTACCCTGCAAGTTTTAGAAGCAGGGGGAATTTAGGAGTGATAGACGTGGCGACATTGAATGTCATCAGGCGTTGGGCACTGCGAGAACAGATGTCCATCCGCGAGATCTCCAGGCGTACAGGCCTGGCTCGCAACACAGTGAAGAAGTACCTGCGGTCGGATGAGACCGAGCCCACATATGCAAAGCGGGCCAGTCCAAGCAAGCTCGATCCCTACGCTGAGAAGCTAGCCACCTGGCTAGGAATCGAGGCAACAAAATCGCGGAAACAGCGGCGCAATCTGAAGCAGATCTACACACCAATGCCTCGGCCGCCGGCGGTTGCATCATTCGATTCACTCCTAACACCCTGCTCATAGAGCCCGTCGCCACTATGATGTAGACCTAGAACTCGACTTAGAGCGGACAAAGGACAAAGATCGAGTAGCTCACATCGCAAGGCGCGAATGCTTTGGAAGCATCGTCTTGAGAAGCTCCATCTGGTCACAAAGGATGCGTCGGTTCTGAAGCAGCAGGCCCTCCTGGTGGTTCGGTGCATACGGCAGGTACAACAACTCCCAACCCAGCTCTTCGAGCAAACTGGCCCCCTTGCGAAGGTTACAAGCAGAGCAACACGCACAGACGTTAAGCCAGGCATCAGTACCGCCGCGCGAAAGCGGGACGATGTGATCCCGGGTCAAACCACGCGTGTGCACGTCGCCGCAATAGGCGCACGTAAATCGATCCCGCCGGAACAGTGCGTGGTTGGATAACGGGATCGTCGCGTGGTGCGCTGCAACGCGATTGCGCCCGTGCATCACCAAGATGCTCTTCAACGTAACCTGCGAGTTCAGCCCCGTGTCTCGGTTCTTGCCTCCTGTGAAGGTGAACTCGAAGTCGCCGAAGCCATAGGACACTTTACCCAGCACCTCGTGAGTAACAGCGTCCTGCCAGGAAAGCCAGCGCGATGGGTATCCAGTGCTGTCAATAGCCAAGAACAGTTCGTTCATGTGTGACCCCACACCTGGCCTGCAGCAAGCCGGCCATAGGCCCGTACTCGTAAAGCGTACTCGTAAGCCTTACCAGTCCAAAAACGACTCCGAACTCGCCCCTTCAGTAAGCGGAACTCACGCTTACGGCAAAGTAGTAAGTAATTTGGGAGGGATAAGCGGCAGGCGGTGACCACGTTCATCCAGTGGTCCTGCCCGTTCTGCGCAAAAGGAATGATGTGCTCGCGCGTGAGCTCGGTCTCGTGGTGGTCCTCGCCGCAGTAGGCGCAGACGTTGCGATCGCGAATGAAGAGCTTGCTATTGGTGAGACTGGGGCGCAGGTCAAAGGGATTGATGCTGGGCACGCCCTTGGTGCCGATGATGCTGTTGACCGCGATGACGGACTGCTCACCGGTGATGGCGTTGTGCCCGCCATGGAACACTGCGATCTCGCCGCCCGCTTCCCAGCGCACCTCGTCAGCGGCGTAGTGCAGCACCGCCTCTTCGAGGGAAATCCAGGACTGGGGCAGCCCCTGGGCCGACAGCTTCAAGACCTTCAAAACACGCCTCCTGACCGGTTACGAGAACCATCCAAACGAAACGCTTGCGTCTGCGACAGCCCCTCGGGAAGGACCGCCCCGCCATTCAGACACAATATACCCTGTTTTGATGACCATTTGGCGTATCAGCTTGTAATCACGGGCTGAGCCGCTATCAAAAAAATATCAAGCGGATGAAAGTCTTACGCGGTTTCCACCACCCCGGCATCGCCACGGCCTGCGCCCTGACCATCGGCAATTTCGATGGCGTGCACCGCGGCCACCAGGCCATGCTGGCCCTGCTGCGTGGCGAGGCGCAGCAGCGCGGCGTGCCCAGCTGTGCCATGACCTTCGAGCCGCACCCGCGCGACTACTTTGCCGGCGCCACGGGCAATGCCGCCCTGGCGCCCGCGCGCATCGCCACCCTGCGTGACAAGCTGGCCGATCTGCAGCGCTGCGGCATCGACCAGGTGATCGTTTTGCCCTTCGACGCCCGCCTGGCATCACTTTCCCCGCAGGCTTTCATCGACGACGTGCTGGTGCGCGGCCTGGGCACGCGTTACGTGCTGGTGGGCGACGATTTCCGTTTCGGCGCCAAGCGGGCCGGGGACTATGCCCTGTTGGACGCGGCGGGAACGGCGAAAGGCTTCGACGTAGCGCGCATGAACAGCTACGAGGTGCACGGCCTGCGCGTGTCCAGTTCGGCGGTGCGTGCCGCCCTGGCCGAGGGCCGAATGGACAATGCAGCCCGCCTGCTGGGCCACCCGTACCACATCTCGGGCCATGTGCTGCACGGGCGCAAGCTGGGCCGCGAACTGGGCTTCAAGACCCTGAACCTGCGCTTTGCCCACTGGAAACCGGCCGCCAGCGGCATCTTCGCGGTACTGGTGCATGGCCTGACGGACCAGCCCCTGCGCGGGGTGGCCAACCTGGGCGTGCGGCCCTCGCTGGACCCGAACGATGTCAACGGCGGGCGGGTGCTGCTGGAGACCCACTGCCTGGATTGGCCCGCCGCCTTGGGCGCCGAGGGGGGCTACGGTAAAATCATCCGTGTGGAACTGCTGCACAAACTGCACGACGAGCTCAAATACGACAGTCTGGATGCCCTGAAAGCCGGCATCACCAGGGACTGCGACGCTGCACGCGCCTGGTTTAACGGGCGAATTTGACGGGGCATCACTGGCGCACCTTGCCCCGCGCCCACCCAAGCATCCCCTGACCCGCTCTCTTGGGCAGCCACGTCTTTCGAAAAGTTTGTCATGACTGAAAAAGTTGATTACCGCGCCACGCTGAACCTGCCCGACACCGCCTTTCCCATGCGCGGCGACCTGCCCAAGCGCGAGCCGGGTTGGGTCCAGGCCTGGGAAGACCAGGGCCTGTACAAGAAACTGCGCGACGTGCGCCACGGCAAGCCGAAGTTCATCCTGCACGATGGCCCCCCCTATGCCAACGGTCAGATCCACATCGGCCACGCCGTCAACAAGATCCTCAAGGACATGATCGTCAAGGCGCGCCAGCTCAAGGGGCTGGACGCGCAATACATCCCGGGCTGGGACTGCCACGGCCTGCCCATCGAGAACGCCATCGAGAAACTGCATGGCCGCAACCTGCCGCGCGACGAGATGCAAGCCAAAAGCCGCGCTTTCGCCACCGAGCAGATCGCCGGCCAGATGGCCGACTTCAAGCGCCTGGGCGTGCTCGGCCAATGGGACAACCCCTACAAGACGATGAATTTCGTCAACGAGGCGGCCGAGATCCGCGCCTTCAAGCGCGTGATGGAGCGCGGTTTTGTCTACCGCGGCCTCAAACCCGTGCACTGGTGTTTCGATTGCGCCTCCTCACTGGCTGAATTCGAGATCGAATACGCCGACAAGAAGAGCAGCACGCTGGACGTGGGCTTCGAATGCGCCGAGCCCGAGAAGCTGGCGGCCGCTTTCGGTCTGGGCAAGTTGGAACAGCCGGCCTATGCCGTGATCTGGACCACCACCGCCTGGACCATCCCCGCCAACCAGGCACTCAACCTCAACCCCGAACTCGAGTACGCGCTGGTGCAGACCGAGCGCGGCCTGCTGGTGCTGGCGGCCGTGCTGGTCGAGAAATGCCTGGAACGCTTCAAGCTGACCGGCAAGGTACTGGCCACCACCTTGGGCAAAAAGCTCGACCTGATCAACTTCAAGCATCCCCTGTACGACGTGGATGCGGGCTACCGCCGCTTCAGCCCCGTTTACCTGGCCGACTACGCCACCGCCGAGGACGGCACGGGTATCGTGCACTCGGCGCCCGCCTACGGCGTGGACGACTTCAACAGCTGTGTCGCCCACGGCCTGAAGTACGACGACATCCTCAACCCCGTGCAGGGCAACGGCGCCTACGCCGCCGACTTTCCGCTCTTCGGCGGCCTGCACATCTGGAAGGCCGTGCCGGTCGTACTCGAGACACTGAAGAACGCCGGGCGCCTGTTCGCCACGCAAGACATCACACACAGCTACCCGCACTGCTGGCGCCACAAGACGCCTGTGATCTACCGCGCCGCGGCCCAGTGGTTTGTGCGCATGGACGAAGGCACGGGCATCTTCACCAAGGACAAGGCACCGCGGACCCTGCGCCAACTGGCCCTGGCCGCCATCGACGAGACGAAGTTCTACCCTGAGAACGGTCGCACCCGCCTGCGCGACATGATCGCCAACCGGCCCGACTGGTGCATCTCGCGCCAGCGCAGCTGGGGCGTGCCCCTGCCCTTCTTGCTCGACGTAGACAGCGGCGAGCCGCATCCGCGCACGCCCGAGATCATCGACCTCGCGGCCGAGATCGTCGAAAAAGGCGGCATCGAGGCATGGAGCAAGCTCAGCACCGCCGACATCCTGCAGCGCATCGGCGACAAGAGCAACGCCGCACAGTGGAGCAAGAGCAGCGACATCCTCGAGGTTTGGTTCGACTCCGGTACCACGCACACCACGGTGCTGAAGACCTCGCACCCGCATAGCGGCCACGAGGACGGCGGCCCCGAAGCTGATCTCTACCTCGAAGGCCACGACCAGCACCGTGGCTGGTTCCATAGTTCTCTGCTCACGGCCTGCGCCATGTACGGCCGTGCGCCCTACCGCGGCCTGCTGACCCACGGCTTCACCGTGGACGGCCAGGGCCGCAAGATGAGCAAGAGCGTGGGCAACGTCGTAGCGCCGCAGCAGGTCAGCGAAAAGATGGGCGCCGAGATCATCCGCCTGTGGTGCGCCGCGACCGACTACTCGGGCGACCTGGGCATCGACGACAAGATCCTGGCGCGCGTGGTGGACACCTACCGTCGCATCCGCAACACGCTCAAGTTCCTTCTAGCCAATGTGAGCGACTTCGATCCGAAAAAGGACGCCGTGCCGCTCGACCAGATGCTGGAGATCGATCGCTACGCATTGAGTCGCGCCGCCGAGCTGCAGGCCGAGATCCTGGCGCACTACGAGGTCTATGAGTTCCACCCGGCGGTGGCCAAACTGCAGGTCTACTGCAGCGAAGACCTGGGCGCTTTCTACCTGGACGTGCTCAAGGATCGCCTGTACACCACGGCGCCCAAATCCCTGGCGCGCCGCAGCGCCCAGACCGCGCTGCACCAGATCACCCAGGCCATGCTGCGCTGGATGGCGCCTTTCCTGAGCTTCACGGCCGAGGAGGCCTGGAAGGTGTGTGGTTCATCGGAATCGATCTTCATGGAGACCTATGTCGATCTGGGCCAGCCCGATGCGGCCTTGCTGGCCAAGTGGGCCGATATCCAGCAAGTTCGAGACATCGTCAACAAGAAGATCGAGGAAAAGCGCGCAGACGGACAAATCGGCTCCTCGCTCCAAGCCAACGTATCCATCAGATGCGGTGACCCGATCTATGCCGAGTTGATGGCGTTGGCGGAGGATCTGAAGTTTGTACTTATCACTTCCAAAGTTGCACTTGAACACGTTGAAGGCAGCGGCCTGACCATGGATGTCTCACCTTCGAAAGATGAGAAATGCGAGCGCTGCTGGCACTACCGTGACGACGTCGGCACCGATGTCGCCCACCCCACCCTGTGCGGCCGTTGCACCAGCAACCTCTATGGCGCCGGTGAAGACCGGAAGGTCGCCTGATGGCCCGCCAGTCCAACGCCGGTGGCGGCCTGCTGAAATGGCTGGGCCTGGCCTTCCTGATCCTGGTGATCGACCAGATCACCAAGGTTGCCATCCTGGCCTATTACCACCATGGCGAGGCCACCGAGCTGACCAGCTGGCTCAACATCGTGCGCGTGCACAACCGCGGCGCGGCCTTCTCCTTCCTGGCCGGGGCCGACGGCTGGCAGCGCTGGTTCTTCGTGGGCATAGGCATCGCCGCCGCCCTGTTCATCATCTACCTACTGCGCACCCACGCCGGCCAGCGCCTGTTCTGCTTTGCGCTGACCTGCGTCATGGGTGGTGCGCTGGGCAATGTGCTGGATCGCCTGCTGCACGGTTATGTGGTGGACATGGTGGACTTTCACATCGGCAGCTGGCATTTCCCTGCCTTCAACGTGGCCGACAGCGCCATCACTCTGGGCGTGATCTTCCTGCTGCTCGACGAGCTCCTGCGGGTGCGGCGCTCCCGCGCCTGAGCAGGCGGGGCTTGCCCTAAACTGGCACCATGAGCAAGCCCTCAGCCCACGGTGCCAGACGCAGCAACCTCGGTCGGCTCAACGAGATCGCCGGCGTTCTGGTACGCCACGGCCTGGGTGAGCTGGTGCGCCGCTGGGGCCTGGCCACCGCCCTGGAAAAAGCCGGGCACCGCCTGCATTGGGACCACGCGGCCGACCTGGCCCAGCTGCCACCGCCCGTACAACTGCGCCAGGCCCTGGAGGAACTGGGCCCCACCTTCGTCAAGCTCGGCCAGATCCTGGCCGGCCGCGCCGACATGTTCGGCCCTGAGTGGATCGCCGAGTTCGAGAAACTACACAGCCATGTGCCGGCCCTGCCGCTGGATGCCCTGCGCGCCCAACTGCGCGAAGACCTGGGCGCCGAGCCCGAGGCCGTCTTCGCCTGGTTCGATCCGCAGCCGCTGGCTGCGGCCTCCATCGCCCAGGTGCACCGCGCACGGCTGGCCGACGGCACCGAGGTCATCGTCAAGATCCGCCGTCCCGGCATACGCGAGGTGATCGAGGCCGACCTGCGCCTGCTCGATCGTCTGGCCGCCCTGGCTGAGGCCGAGCTGCCCGCGCTGGCCCCCTATCGCCCGCGCCAGCTGCTGCGCGAGTTCGGCCGCTCCCTGCAGCGTGAGCTGGATCTGGCCAGCGAATGCCGGCACGCCGAACACCTGGCCAGAAACATGGCGGCACTGCCGTTCGTGCAGATCCCGCGCATCCACTGGGCCTGGACACGTGAACGTGTCAATGTGCAGGACCATGTGGACGGCATTCCCGGCCACGCACTCGACCAGCTCGACGGCGCCGGACTGGACCGCAAGCTGCTGGCCCGGCGCGGCGCCCAGGCTGTGCTCAAGATGATCGTGGAGGACGGCTTCTTCCACGCCGACCCGCACCCCGGCAACGTCTTCTACCTGCCGGGCAATCGCCTGGCCTTCATCGATTTCGGCATGGTGGGGCATCTCTCCCTACGCCGACGCCAGCAGCTGCTCAGGCTGCTGCTGGGTCTGGTGCAACGCGAGCCGCAGGCTGTGGTGGATGTGCTGCTGGACTGGACACGCGATGGCCAGCCGGTGCCGCAGGAAAAACTGGAAAACGACGTTGAGGCCTTCATTGACCAGTACCACGGCACGCCGCTGGCCGAACTGAGCCTGGGCCGCATGCTGATGGACGTGACAGCCATCCTGCGTGACAACCGTCTGGCCCTGCCCGCCGATCTCGCCCTGCTGATCAAGGCCTTCATCACGCTGGAAGGACTGGGCCGTGGTCTGGACCCAGATTTCAACATGGCGGATGAGGCCCTGCCCTTGCTGCGGCAGGTCACCCGGGCACGCTACCGGCCTTCTGTGCTGGCCCGGCGTACCTGGGGTTCCTGGCTGCGCCTGCTGGACGTGGCTGAACAGTTGCCACAGGATCTGGGGCGCCTGCTGCGCCGCGTCCGGCAGGGGCACATGGGCCTGGACATCGAGAGCCGCTCGCTGCGCCACGTGGGCAGGCAGCTCGACCGTGCGGCCAACCGACTTTCGCTGGCGCTGATCATCGCAGCGCTGATCATCGGCTCCTCCATCGTGATGACCGTGGGTGGCGGGCCGACCCTGCTGGGCCTGCCGGCCTTCGGCCTGATGGGGTTCGTCGGCGCCGCCGTCGGCGCGTTCTGGCTGGGGCGGGCCATCTGGCGCAGCCAGCGGCACGAGGACGAGGACCGCTAGCCTGCGTCAAGGCTTGCTCATGAAAAAAAGGCCGCGGGATTCGCATCCCGCGGCCTTTTCACGAACGGAGCTGATCAGCCCTTGCGCGGATAGCTGTTGGGGTACAGCGCGTTGAGCTTCTGGCCTTCGCTGTCGACGATGTCGCCGGTGCGCTTGGCTTCGATCAGTTCAGCCTTCACTTCGGCGCGGGTGCGGCTCGAAGCGACGGCCACCGGGTACTGGCTGGGGAACAGCTGGTTCAGCTTCTGGCCTTCGCTGTCGGCGATGTCGCCGGTACGCTGGGCTTCGATCAGCTCGGCCTTCACTTCAGCACGGGTGCGGCTCGAAACGGCAGCCACCGGGTACTGGCTGGGGAAGAGCTGGTTCAGCTTCTGGCCTTCGCTGTTGACGATGTCGCCGGCGCGCTGGGCTTGTAGCAGTTCGGCCTGGACCTGGGCACGCGTCTTGGCGGTCACGGGTTCAGCGGCGATGGCGTTGCCTGCAGCCAGGGTAGCGAGGGCCAGGGCGATGGCGGTGGTGGTATTGCGGTTCATGGTGAACTTCCTTTCAAAGACAAACAATGTTCTGGGCATGGCAGGAAATCGCTTTCTCGTCTGTGTCCAACCTTCGACGCCTCGTTTAATTTGTTTCGATCCGTCGATGGAATGAACTGTATATTTCCTTGAATCAAAGAAAAACATCGTTTATTTCAAGTCATAATTTCTGAATTAGAAATAATCAACTACTTGAAACCCAAGGAGACCTTCCATGGACCGATTGCTTTCCATGCGCGCTTTCCAGCGGGTGGTCGAAGAGGGCAGCTTTGCCGGCGCCGCCCGGGCCCTGGACCTCTCGCCCGCCGTGCTCACGCGCCTGGTGGCCGATCTGGAGCAGAGCCTGGGCACGCGGCTGTTGCACCGAACGACCCGCAAGCTCTCGCTGACCGAAGCCGGCAACGAGTACGGCGCGCGGCTGCACAGCATCCTGCAGGAGATCGAAGAAGCGGAGATGGCCGCCGCGGCCCACAGCCAGGAGCTGCAGGGCACGGTGCGTGTGCTGTGCACACCCACCATGGCGTCCTACTTCATCGCCCCCAATATCGTGCGCTGGCGCGAGCGCCAGCCCAGGCTCATGCTGGACCTTGACATCGACCCGTTGCCCCTGACACGCCTGGAGGCCTATGACCTGGCCGTGCTGGCTGCCGACGAAGGCTTTGACGCCAATGTGGTGGCACGGCCGCTGGGTACCGCGCACATGATCCTGTGCGCAGCGCCGTCCTATGTGCGCCGCGCCGGCTCACCCACTGAGCCTCAGGAACTGCAACGTCATGCTTACCTCAAGTCCTTTCAGCTGCCCGGCCAGGATCTCTCGGGCCGCAAGCTGCGGCTGGAGCCCATCGATGCACAGGAGGCGGCGGCGGTGGAGGTCGCCGTACAGCCCGTGCTGCGCAGCCAGAGCTTCAACGTGCTGCTGCAGGCCGGCCTGGACGGCGTGGGTTATCTGGCGGTTTCCGAGCTGATAGCCCGCTCCTTCCTGGCCAGCGGGCAACTGGTGCAGCTGCTGCCGGGGTGGACACTGGGCCGGGTCACGGCCTATGCGGCCCTTCCCACGCGCAAGTTCATGCCCGCCAAGACGCGGGCCCTGCTGGACTTCCTGGTCGAGCGCGCGGAGACCCGAAACTAGGGCCTGTTGCCTACAGCGTCAGGATGGTGCAGCCCGTGGTCTTGCGGGCCTCCAGATCGCGGTGCGCCTGCTGCACCTGCTCCAGCGGGTAGCGCTGGGCGATATGGATCTTCACCTTGCCGCTGGACACCATGGCGAACAGGTCGTCGGCCATGGACTGCGTGGTCTCGCGTGTGGTGATGTGGCTGAACAGGGTCTGGCGTGTGACGTAGATCGAGCCCTTGGCCGCCAGGCTGCCTGGCGCAAAAGGCGGCACCACGCCGGAGGCATTGCCGAAGCTGGCCATCAGGCCGAAGGGGCGCAGGCAGTCCAGTGACTTGTCCCACGTGTCCTTGCCCACCGAGTCGTACACCACCTTCACGCCCTTGCCGCCGGTGATCTCTTTCACGCGTGGCAGAAAGTCTTCCTTGTTGTAGTTGATCACGTGTGCGGCGCCATTCGCTTTCGCGAGTTCGCATTTCGCGTCCGAACCCGCGGTACCGATCAGCTGCAGCCCCTGGGCCTTGGCCCACTGGCAGGCGATCAGGCCCACGCCGCCGGCAGCGGCATGGAAGAGCACGTGATCACCAGGCTGCAGGGCCTCGACCGGGCGCACCCGGTTGAAGAGGTACTGCACGGTCAGGCCCTTGAGCATCATGGCCGCACCGGTCTCGAAGGAAATGTCGTCGGGCAGCTTGCACACGGTCTTGGCCGGCATCACGCGCACCTCGCAGTAGGCGCCGGGCGGCTGGCTGGCGTAGGCAGCACGGTCGCCGACCTTCAGATGCGTGACGCCCGCGCCCACCGCCTCGACGATGCCCGAGGCCTCCATGCCCAGCTGCAAGGGCATGGGCAACTGGTAGACACCACTACGCTGGTAGACGTCGATGAAGTTCAGGCCGCAGGCCTTGTGACGGATGCGGATCTCGCCCGGACCGGGCTCGCCCACGGTTACTTCGACGATCTTGAGCAGCTCGGGGCCGCCATGCTGGTCGATGCGCACGGCGCGGGAAGAAGTCTGGGTCATGTCGTGTCTCCTGATAGTGCGCAAAATTCTACGTGAGCATACGAGTACCCGTTGCCGCCGGGTCATTAATGCCCATCGGACAGCGCTGCCGCCATCGGCTTGCTACAGTGCCAACCCATGCACACCCGTCTGTCCCCCTCCACCGCCCTGCTCCTGACCCTCCCGCCCCTGATGTGGGCCGGCAACGCCGTGGTGGGCCGCATGGTGGGCGAACTCGTGCCCCCCATGATGCTCAACCTGCTGCGCTGGGTCCTGGCTGGCCTGATCCTGCTGCCCCTGGCGGCTTGGGTGCTCCAGCGCGACAGCGGCCTGTGGCCGCACTGGCGACGTTTTGCCATGCTGGGCCTGCTCAGCGTGGGTGCCTACAACGCCCTGCAGTACCTGGCGCTCAAGACCTCCTCGCCCATCAACGTCACGCTGGTGGCCGCCAGCATGCCGATCTGGATGCAGCTCATCGGTCGTCTCTTTTTCAACGCCCCGGTCTCGCGCCGCCAGTTGCTGGGCGCCCTGCTGTCCATCAGCGGCGTGCTGCTGGTGCTCAGCCGCGGCCACCTGGACACCCTGCTGCAGGTCCAGCTGCTGCCTGGTGACATCTACGTTCTGATCGCGTCCATCTGCTGGGCCTTTTACAGCTGGATGCTGGCGCGCCCGGGCGGTGAACCCGCCACCATCCGCGGGGACTGGGCCGCCTTCCTGCTGGCGCAAATCGTCTTTGGCCTGGCCTGGTCGGCGCTGTTCGCCGCCGGTGAATGGGCGGTGGTGGACCAGCCCATCGTCTGGGGCTGGCCGCTGATCGCGGCCCTGGTCTTCGTGGCCGTGGGCCCCGCCGTGCTGGCCTACCGCGCCTGGGGCATGGGCGTGCAGCGCGCGGGCCCCACGGTGGCCAGCTTCTTCGGCAACCTCACGCCGCTGCTCGCGGCACTGATGTCAGCCGCCCTGCTGGGCGAACTGCCTCAGCTCTACCACGGTGCCGCCTTCGTGCTCATCGTCTGCGGCATCGTGGTGTCGTCGGCGCGGCGTTAAGCCAGCGCCACGCTCGCATCAATACGTGCCCGGATAGGCACCGCCATCGGCCAGCACGTTCTGGCCGGTGATGTAGCCGGCCTGCATGCTGCACAGGAAGGCGCAGATGGCGCCGAACTCCTCGGGGGTGCCGAAGCGCTGGGCCGGGATGGTCTTCTTGCGGGCTTCCATGATGGCCTCGATGGGCTGGCCGGTTTTCTGCGCTGCGCCTGACATCGTCCCCTTGAGACGATCCGTGTCGAAAGCACCGGGCAGCAGGTTGTTGATCGTCACGCCCTTGGCGGCGATCTTTGCATTGCGCGACACGCCGGCCACGAAGCCGGTCAGGCCGCTGCGCGCGCCGTTGGACAGGCCCAGAATGTCGATCGGCGCCTTCACCGCGCTGGACGTGATGTTGACGATGCGACCGTAACCACGCGCTGCCATGCCGTCCACCGTGGCCTTGATGAGCTCGATGGGCGTGAGCATATTGGCGTCTACCGCCTTGATCCACGCGTCACGATCCCAGTCGCGGAAGTCGCCGGGCGGCGGGCCGCCGGCATTGGTGACAACAATGTCGAAATCCTTGCGCTGGGCAAAGATGGCCTCACGTCCCGCCACAGTGGTGATGTCGACCGGCACCGCGATGACCTGCACCCCCTTGGCCTCGGCCTTGAGCTTGGCCGCTGCGGCATTCAATGCTTCGGCGCCACGTGCGACGATCACCACGTTGACGCCCTCGCGTGCCAGCGCCTGCGCGCAGCCGAAACCGAGCCCCTTGCTGGCGCCGCCCACCAACGCCCACTTGCCTGTGATGCCGAGATCCATGATGTTCTTCCTGTGTCGAGATTTGAATGGGGGAATGATACGGAGGCTGTCTGACCTTTGCCCGGGCGGGACTTTCAGTCCGCCGCCGCGCGCGCAGCGCGGCCGAAGACAAAGATGCCGGCCAGCACCAGCAGCGTGCCGGCCACAACCCAGCCTGTGAAGGGTTCACCCAGGAGCAGCACACCCATGAGGATGGTGGACATGGGGCCCACCATGCCCGCCTGTGCCGCCATGCCAGCCCCTACCCGCTCGATGGCCATCATCACCAGCAGCACGGGCACGGCCGTGCAAGCCGTGGCGTTGAGCAGGGACAGCCAGATCACCTCGGGTGCCACCTGCGCCGCCGACAAGGGGCGCAGCAGAAGAAACTGCAGGATGCAGAACAGGCAGGCCACGCTGGTGGCCAGGCCCACGAGGCGCAGCGAACCCAGACGCTGTACCAGCTCGCCGCTGTAGCTCAGGTAAATCGCGTAGCTGACGGCGCTCAGGAAGACCAGCAGCGTCCCCCAGGCCACATCGGCCCCGGCCAGCGAGACCTCGCGCCCGAAAACGAGCATCACCCCCAGGTAGCTGATCAGCATGCCGCCCAGCTGCGCACGGCTGACGCGTCGACCATAGAGCAGCAGACCGATCAGGAGCACGATCGTCGGCGTGAGATACAGAACGAGACGCTCCAGCGAAGCCGTGATGTAGGCCAGGCCTGCAAAGTCGAGAAAGCTGGCCAGGTAATAACCGCTGAAACCCAGGCCCAGCACACCCAGCCAGTCACGCCGCGTGAGAGCGGCCTTGCCGCGGCTGGCCCACCAGGCCATGACGGCAAACAGCGGCAGGGCAAACAGCATGCGGTACATGATCAGTGTGACCGCATCCACACCATGGCGGTAGGCCAGCTTGACGATGATGGCCTTGCCGCTGAAGGCGATGGCACCGACGATCGCCAGCACCAGGCCGCTTGCTATGTTTTTGCTAGCGCCTTGTGCTGCCACGTCGGATCGCTCAGAAACCCGCGGCCTGGCCGTCTCGACGTGCGTCGCTGGCCGCCACATAACCCTGCACCTTGGGATCGCCGGCGCGCCAGATGAACTGGCCGGCGCCGAAGTCCTGGTAGGAATCGTTGATGACCTCCATGCGGTGGCCACGCGCCGACAGGCCTTGCACAGTGGCTGGATTCATGCTCGCCTCGACGTTGATCTCCAGCCCCGCGTTGTAGCGCCAGCGCGGCGCATCGCAGGCGGTCTGCGGGTTCTGGCCGTAGTCCAGCATGCGCACGAGGGTCTGCAGATGGCCCTGGGGTTGCATATTGCCGCCCATCACGCCGAAGCTCATCACGGGCTGGCCATCCTGGGTGAGAAAGGCCGGGATGATGGTGTGGATGGGGCGCTTGCCCGGCGCCACCAGATTGGCCTTGTTGTGACCCTGCGGGTCCACGTTGAAGCCGTGGCCGCGGTTCTGCAGGCTGATGCCGAAGGTCGGCTCCACGCAGCCCGAGCCGAAACCCATGAAGTTGCTCTGGATGAAGCTGATCATCATGCCGTTCTCGTCAGCCGCCGTCAGGTAGATGGTGCCGCCCTTGACCGGGTTGCCGGCCTTGAAGTCCTGCGCCTTTTTCATGTCGATCAGTTTGGCACGACTGCTCAGGTAGGCGTCATCGAGCATTTGCGCGGGGGTCACCTCCATGGACGAGGGCTCGGCCACATAGCGGTAAACGTCGGCAAAGGCCAGCTTCATGGCCTCGATCTGCAGATGCTGCGAGTCCACACTGTCCACGGGCAGGGAGCCCAGGTCGAACTTGTCCAGGATGCCCAAGGCCATCTGCGCAGCGATGCCCTGACCATTGGGCGGGATCTCGTGCAGGGTGTAACCACGGTAGTTCTTGGCCAAGGGCTGTACCCACTCAGGTTGGTAAGCCGCCAGGTCGCTGGCCTGGAGCACGCCGCCGCATTCGGCGGCAAATTTCGCCAGGGCCTGGGCGATCTCGCCCTGGTAATAGGCCTGGCCCTTGGTCTGCGCAATCAGACGCAGGGCACGGGCCGCGGCCTTGAATTGGAAGAGCTCACCCACATTCGGCGCACGACCCCAGGGCAGGAAGGACTGGGCGAAACCCGGGACCCCCTGAAGCTCGGGCGTGGCCGCCGCCCATTTCTGCTGCACAACCACGGGGATGAGGTAACCACGTTCGGCAATCTCGATGGCCGGCTCCAGCAGGTCGGCAAAAGGCAGCTTGCCAAAGCGCTCACTCAGGGCCACCCAGCCCGCCACTGCGCCGGGCACGGTGACGGCATCAATGCCGCGTTTCGGCGGCGTCTTGGCGTCCTTGCCGTATTTACGATGGAAATACTCGGGCGTCCAGCCCTGCGGTGCACGCCCCGAAGCATTGAGTCCGTGCAGCTCTTTGCCATCCCAGAGGATGGCGAAGGCGTCACTGCCCAGGCCGTTGCTGACCGGCTCGGTCAGGGTGATGGCCGCTGCTGCTGCGATGGCCGCATCCACGGCATTTCCGCCCTTTTGCAGCATACGCAGGCCGGCCTGCGCGGCCAGCGGGTGCGAGGTGGAGACGACGTTGCGCGCGAAAACGGGCAGGCGCGTGCTGGTATAGGGGGTGCTGTAGTTGAAATTCATGAAAACTCGTGTTCAGTCGGCGACGATCTTGCGTTCCGTGATGACTTTTTTCCACTTGGCCGATTCAGCCTTCACCACGGCAGCGAAAGCCTGGGGGGTACCGCCGGCGGTTTCGGCCCCCAGGCGCGCGAAGCGTTCTTTCAACTCGGGCTCGGACAGGGCCGCGTTCACGGCCTGGTTGACGCGGTTCACAACCTCCTGGGACAAGCCGCGCGGACCGTAAACGCCGAACCAGGTGACGGACTCGAAGCCCGGCAGCAGCTCGGCCACGGCCGGCAGCTCGGGCACCAAGGCACTGCGTTTGGGACTGGTCACAGCCAGGGCGCGCAGCTTGCCATCGCGCACATGGGGCATGCCCGAGACCACGGAGTCGAACAGCACGTCGACCTTGCCGCTGATCAGATCAGCAATCGACAGGCCTGTGCCGCGGTAAGGGATGTGCACGAGAAAGGTGCCCGATTGGGCCTTGAAGATCTCGGTGGACAGGTTGGAGATGGTGCCGTTGCCGCTGGAGGCGTAGTTCAGCCGCCCCGGGTTTTTACGCGCATAGTCGACGAATTCGCGCAGGTTCTTGGCGGGCGATGTCATGGGCACCAGGATCACCTGCGGCGAACTGGCCACGTAGACGATGGGCGTGAAATCAGTTTCGGCGTTGTACGGGATCTTGGGGTTGATGGCCGGGCCGATGCTGTGCGTGCTCGATGTGGTGAGCAGCAGGGTGTAGCCGTCGGGCGCGGCCTGGGCACCGGCCAGCGCGCCAATGGTGCCGCCGGCACCGGGTTTGTTGTCCACCACGATGGATTGGCCCAGCTTCTTGCCCAGTTCCTGCGAAAGCGCGCGCGAAAGGATGTCGGTAGCGCCACCGGGCGGGAAGGGTACGACCAGGCGGATGGGCTTGCTCGGCCAGGTCTGGGCCGCCAGCGGCAGGGCCAGGAACAGACCGAAGACCAGCAGACCGGTCAGCAACTTGGATTTCATGGATAGGCTCCTCCGGGGGCTGAAAGTAAGAACGGCACCCGCAGGTGCCGTTCCAGTTTAGTCGAGCGATGCGATCACTCTTCGACGAAGGCTTCCTCGCGCTTGGACTTGATGGACGGCAGCATCACGATGACGAGCAGCAGCAGTGCCATGCCCAGCAAGGTGGCCGACAGCGGACGCGTGACCAGCACGCTCCAGTCGCCGCGCGAGAGCAGCAGGGCGCGGCGCAGGTTCTCTTCCATCATCGGCCCCAGGATGAAGCCCAGCAGCAGCGGCGCCGGCTCGACCCCCAGCTTGATGAAGCCGTAACCGATGACGCCGAAGATGGCCACCATCCAGATGTCGAACACGTTGTTGTTGGTCGAGTACACGCCGATCGCGCAGAACAGCACGATGGCGGGGAACAGCCAGCGATAGGGCACGGTCAGCAGCTTGATCCAGATGCCGATCAGCGGCAGGTTCAGCACGATCAGCATCAGGTTGCCGATCCACATGGAAGCAATCAGGCCCCAGAACAGCTCGGGGTTGTTGGTCATCACCTGGGGACCAGGCTGGATGTTGTGGATGGTCATGGCACCCACCATCAGCGCCATCACCGGGTTGGGCGGGATGCCCAGCGTCAGCAGCGGGATGAAGGAGGTCTGTGCGCCGGCATTGTTGGCCGCCTCGGGAGCGGCCACACCGCGGATATTGCCCTGGCCGAAGGGAACTTCACCCGGCTTGAGCTTGGTCTTCTTCTCGATGGTGTAGGCCGCAAAGGCCGACAGCAGCGCGCCGCCGCCGGGCAGGATGCCCAGCATCGAGCCCAGGGCCGTGCCGCGCAGAACCGCTGGCACCATGCGCTTGAAGTCTTCCTTGGACGGGTAGATGTTCGTGACCTTGCCGGTGAACACTTCGCGCTTGTCTTCGGGGTGCGAGAGGTTCTGGATGATTTCGCCGTAGCCGAACACGCCCATGGCGATCACGATGAAGCCGATGCCGTCGGTCAATTCCGGGATGTCAAAGGAGAAACGCGCCACACCGGAGTTCACGTCGGTGCCTACCAGGCCCAGCAGCAGGCCCAGCACGATCATCGCGATGGCCTTGAGCAGCGAGCCGGAGGCCAGCACCACGGCGCCGATCAGGCCCAGCACCATCAGCGAGAAGTATTCGGCCGGGCCGAACTTGAAGGCCACCTCGGTCAGCGGCGCAGCGAAGGCAGCCAAGATCAGGGTGCCCACGCAACCGGCGAAGAAGGAACCCATGCCGGCAGCGGCCAGCGCGGGACCGGCACGGCCCTTGCGGGCCATCTGGTAGCCGTCGATCACGGTCACCACCGAGGACGATTCTCCCGGCAGGTTGACCAGGATGGCCGTGGTGGAGCCGCCGTACTGGGCGCCGTAGTAGATACCGGCCAGCATGATCAGCGCTGCCACCGGGGGCAGCGCATAGGTGGCGGGCAGCAGCATGGCGATCGTGGCCACAGGGCCGACGCCCGGCAGCACGCCGATCAGCGTGCCCAGCAGCACACCGATGAAGGCATACAGCAGGTTCTGAAAAGTGAAGGCGACGCCGAAACCCAGCGCGAGGTTGTCAAACAATTCCATTTTCTTTTACTCCTCAACCCGCGATGAAAGTCGGCCAGACCTGGAACTGCAGATTGAGCAGCTTGATGAAGGCACCGTAGCTCAGAATGGCCAGGAGGACGCACAGCACCAGCACCTCGCGCAGCTTGAACTTTTCACCAGCCAGGCTGGCCAGGATGGTCAGACCGAAGATGGCAACGACCAGACCCATGGAGGGAATCCCGAATTTAGGCAGGCCCCCCAGCAGGACACCGAACAGCACGTTGGCGCCGATGATGTAACCCAGCGGACGCCAGGCGATGCCGCCCAGCTTGTCACCGGTCTCCGACTTGGACACCAGACCCTTGAAGAGAATCAACCCGCCCAGGATGGCGAGGATGACGCCCAAAAGCAGCGGGAAGTACCCGGGGCCCATGCGGGCGCCGTTGCCCACGTTGTAGGTGGTCGCACCCACCGCAAAACCGACGCCCACGACGGTGAACATCAGGCCTGAGTAAAAATCTTGTTCACTCTTGATAAATCTCACGAACTTGTCTCCTACGGGCCATACCCGAAAACAAGCCGAATTCTGCCCCGGAATAAGTGTCATGCCGAATGTGGATTACACCTATGCACCCCCGGGGGCATGGGAAAAATCGGCAGGGAATACCCTAGGTTGACGAGACGTGTGCGCCGCGGCGGTGCGCAGGTCAGCTTCAGGTCAGGGGCGGCGTGGCGCCGAGCACCTCATCGATCACCGTGAGCCCCTCGGCGACGCGCAATGCACCAGCCAGGCGCAGCGGGCGCATGCCGTCGGCCACGGCCTGGCGCTTGAGTGCGTCGATGTTGGGCTCGCGGCTGACCTTGTCCTTGAAGGCCTCGCTGATCAGCAGCAGTTCATACAGGCCCATGCGCCCCTGGAAACCCGTCATGCGGCAGTCCACGCATCCCACGGGCTTGAAAGGCTTGTAGCCGCCACTGATGTTCCAGGGCTTCACCATCTCGGCCAGATGCTCCTTGGTGGCTGCCTCGTCGCGCACCTTGCACTGCGCGCACAGGGTGCGCACCAGACGCTGCGCCAGGACACCCAACACGGTGGCGTTGAGCAGGTAGGGCGGGATGCCCAGCTCCATCAGGCGCGTGATGGCCGAGGGCGCGTCGTTGGTGTGCAGGGTGGAGAACACCAGGTGGCCAGTCAGCGCAGCCTGCACCGCCATCTCGGCGGTTTCCAGGTCGCGGATTTCGCCCACCATGATGATGTCCGGGTCCTGCCGCATCAGCGCGCGCAGGCCCTCGGGGAAGCCGAAGTCCAGCTGGGGCTGCACCTGGGTCTGGTTGAAGGCCGGCTCGATCATTTCGATCGGGTCTTCCACCGTGCTGACGTTGACCTCTTCCGTGGCCACGCGCTTCAAGGTGGAGTACAGCGTGGTGGTCTTGCCCGAACCCGTGGGTCCGGTCACCAGGATGATGCCGTGGGGACGCTTGACCAACGACTCCCAGCGTTGCGCGTCGTGCGGTGAGAAACCCAGCTCGGCCAGGTCCTTGACGGTGGTGTCCGGGTCGAAGATACGCATCACCATCTTCTCGCCAAAGGCCGTGGGCAGGGTGGAGATCCGCATTTCCACCTCATCGCCGCCAGGGTTGCGTGTCTTGATGCGCCCGTCCTGGGGGCGGCGCTTCTCGATGATGTCCATGCGGCCCAGCAACTTGATGCGGGCCGTCATGGCGGTGAGCACACCCATGGGCATCTGGTACACAGGATGCAACACGCCGTCGATGCGGAAGCGGATCACACCCTGCTCGCGCCGCGGCTCCAGATGGATATCACTGGCGCGCTGGTCAAAGGCGTACTGCCACAGCCAGTCCACCACCTGCACCACGCTCTGGTCATTGGCGTCCAGCTGCTTGTTGGATTTGCCCAGCTCCACCAGCTGCTCGAAGCTGGCGCCCGTGTTGCCGCTGCCCGATTTCATGGCCGAACGCACCGACTTGGCCAGCGCGAAGAACTCGGCCGTGTAACGCGTGATCTCGCCCGGGCTGGACAGCACACGACGCACGCTGCGGCGGGTCTGGCGCTCGACCTCGCCCACCCAGTCGGTGATGTAGGGTTCGGCCGTGGCCACCACCACCTCATTAGGCAGCACCTGCACCGGCAGCACGCGGTGACGCTCGGCATAGGCCGCGCTCATGGTGTCGGCCACCTTGCCCACGTCCACCTTGAGCGGATCGATGCGCAGGTAGTCCAGGCCGGCGCGGCCGGCCAGCCACTGCGTGAGGCTTTCCACGTCGAGCGGCTTGTGGTCACTGACGCGGCGGATCGAGACGCTGGCCAGGCGCAGCAGCGGGTGCTGTGCGCTCTCGGCCTGTGAACAACGTGCAATCGTGCGCTGGGCCTCTTCGTCGGCGATCACGCCATCGGCCAGCAGCCACTCGACCAGACGACGCCAGTCAACCGGGCCCACATGCTCGGACTTGGACAGGCTTTTGAGTTTGGGCTGGGCGCTCATAAGGTCAATCGATGAGGGGTTTGAAGCCGCGCAGCCACTTGGTGGCGGGCAGGCCCCACTGAGTCTGGATGATTTCGGCCCGCTCGGCAAGCACGGCGCGCTTCGGTACCGAGGGCGTGCGCTGCGCCAGCACCACGGTGTTGCCTTCGCGCGTCGCCTTGAAGGCCCAAACTGCCTCGCGGCCGAAGGCGGCAGCGATCTTGTCCACGCTCCTGGCAAAGCTGGAGGAGCGGCCAAACAAGTTCACCGTCATGCAACCGTCGTCCGTCAGCAGGCGGCGGCAGTGGGCGTAGAACTCGGCGCTGTCGAGCACGGGCGCAGCGGCGTCATGGTCGTACAGGTCCACCTGCAAGGCGTCCACGGTGCCGAACCACTCGGGTTTCTGGATTTCCTTGGCGGCATCGGCCAGGACCACCTGCATACGGGCCGAATCCGCCGGCAGCTTGAACCAGCCGCGGCAGGCCGCCAGCACCTGCGGGTTGAGCTCGATGGCCGTGGTCTTCATGCGCAGGACCTTGGCACAGTACTTGGTCAGCGAGCCCGCGCCCAGACCGAGCTGCACGGCCTGGCGTTTCGTCACGGTGTCCGGCTCCACGAAGAGCGTCCAGGCCATCATGCGCTGGATGTACTCGTGCACCAGGGCGGTGGGGTCCCGCATGTCCATGGACCCCTGGATCCAGATCGTGCCCAGGTGCATGTGCCGGATGTGGCCCTCGTCTGAAAAATGGACTTCGGGCAGGGAAAGTTTGCGTGTGCTCAAGATCGGCCGATTATCACCGTCACAGCAACCCGGCCTGCGCCATCGCCATGCGCCAGGCTTCCAGCTTGCGCACAAAACTCCAGCTCGCATTGGCCGGGCTGGTGGACGGCAGCTTCAACAGGGGGAAATGGCCCAGCCCCAAACTGTTGCGCACCAGCTCCGCGTGTTTGTAGCTCTCACCCCCGTTGTGTGCGATCAGCTGCAGTTGCGGGCAGTGGTCCTTGAGTGCGGCAAAGTCATTCACTTCCGGATTCCGGATCGCGCTGTCCAGACTGCCGCTGCGTTCGCAGCTGGCGTACACATCCCAGACACCCAGACCCCGTGCGAGCAGCCAGGCACAACGATTCGCATAAGACGCCGGCCCCGGCAGCGGGTGCTCGGGCCACAGAGCCTGCAGGATTTTCCAGAAATGGTTCTGCGGATGGCCGTAGTACTGTTGTGCCTTGAGCGAGGCCACGCCGGGAAAACTGCCGAGGATGAGCAGACGCGTCCCGGTGCCCACGACAGGCGGCAGACCCCGCAGGCGCGCTGCCTTCATTCCAGAACGCAACGCGGCAGGGCCGCCTGCACATTCACCCGCGTTTGCTGCTGCAACTGCGCCACCTCCATCCCGCGCAACTCCGCCAGCACCTGCGCAATCCGCGGCAGCTCCCCCGGCTCGTTGCGTCCCTGCTCTTCACCTGACGCACGCTGCTCCGCCGTTTTGTAAAGCCAGTGCGGCGGCATGTCGGGCGCATCCGTTTCAAGCACGATGGTTTCCAGCGGAAGCTCAACCGCCAGCCGGCGCAGGTTCTGCGCGCGCTCGTAGGTCAGCGCCCCGCCAAAGCCTAGCTTGAGTCCCTGTGTGATAAAGGCTTCGGCCTGCTGCAGACTGCCATTGAAGGCATGTGCAATGCCCTGCCAGGGCTGGCCGCCGCCCACAGCGCGCAGGCCCTTGAGCAGCATGTCTGCCGAGCGGCGCACGTGCAGGATCACGGGTAGACCATGCTTGCGGGCCAGCCTGAGCTGTTCCACGTAGAAAAACTCCTGCCGCTCTCGCAGCGGTGAGGCGCAGAGTTCGGGCACGAAGTAGTCCAGCCCGATCTCGCCCACAGCCACCAGCTGCGGGTCGCCCCGGTGCTCGGTCAGCGCTGCGTCCAGCCGGGCCAGGTCCCCGTCGTCGGCCTGCTTTACATACAAGGGATGGATGCCCAGAGCATAGCTGTCACCGAACTGGTGCGCCAAGGCGCGCGTGGCCGCGAAATGCGCCACCTGAACCGCCGGCAGCACGCAATGCACCACACCGCGTTCACGCGCCCGCGCCCGTACGGCGGCCACGTCGGCGGCGAATTCGGGGGCGTCGAGGTGGCAATGGGTGTCGATCCATCCAGTCATGACCGGATGATGCCGTAAACAGGGTCGACCCCGGGCCAGTGCGCATGCAAAAAACGGCCAGCCGTGCTACCGTTGCTGCAATGCCATCGCGTCGGTGGCACCAGCCCCGGGGGTACGCATGCGCCAGCCCGCCCTGTACAGCCGTTCGCCGCGTGGCCCCGCCGCCGCGCCGGCCCCGGTCTTGCCTGCTGCGGTCGAACCGCCCGCTTCCCCTTCCCGCTGGCGCAAGCGCCTGCCGCACTGGCAGGAACGCCATTGGCGCTGGCTGGCCCTAGCCACCCTGCTCGTGCTGCTGGCCCAGGCCCTGTGGCCCGTCAACGGGCAGCGCAAGCTGACCCAGAAGGACATCGACGCGGCCGTGCTCCGGACGCTGGAAACGGCCAACCTGCCTTCACCGGCTGCAAAGGCCGCAGCAGCCGTCATGCCTTCATTGGTGCGGGTGGCCGGGTTCGTGACCGACAAGGACGGAGAAGAAAAGGAACACGGCCTGGGCAGCGGCGTGGTCATCGTGGACAGCGGTGTCATCCTGACCAATCTGCACGTGGTGGCCGGCGCCACCCGCATCGAACTCACCTTCCATGACGGTTCACGTTCGGCCGCGAACATGACCGGCGCGCAGATCCACAACGACCTGGCCGTGCTGCAGGCCCAGAGGCTGCCCGATGACCTCAAGGCCGCTACGCTGCGCTCCACTGCCGATCTGCAGCCTGGTGACGGCGTGGTGGCCGTGGGTTTCCCGTTCGGCATCGGGCCTTCGGTGTCCAGCGGTGTGGTCTCCGGGCTCGGGCGCAGCTTCCGCTCGCCCGAGGGCAAGCAGCAGATCGGCAACCTGATCCAGTTTGACGCAGCGGCCAACCCCGGCAACTCGGGCGGCCCCCTGGTCACCATGGACGGCGAGGTGGTCGGCATCGTCACCGCCATCCTCAACCCGTCCGAACAGCGCACCTTCATTGGCATCGGTTTCGCCGTGCCCATCGAGAACGCGGCCTCGGCCGCCGGCATGCATCCCTTCTGAAAGGCCCCTCATGGACAAGAGCACCCGTACCGCCGCCGAAACCTCCCGACTCATGGAACAGATCCTCTACGAGGTCAAGCGTGTCGTCGTCGGGCAGGACCGCTTCCTGGAACGTGTCATGGTGGCGCTGCTGGCCCAGGGCCATTTGCTGGTCGAAGGCGTGCCTGGCCTGGCCAAAACCCTGACCATCAAGACCCTGGCCCAGGTGGTGCAGGGCCAGTTCCGCCGCATCCAGTTCACCCCTGATCTGGTGCCGGCCGACCTGGTGGGCACGCGCATCTACAACCAGAAGAGCGGCGAGTTCAGCACCTCGCTGGGTCCGGTCTTCGCCAACCTGCTGCTGGCCGACGAAATCAACCGCGCGCCGGCCAAGGTACAGAGCGCACTGCTGGAGGTGATGCAGGAACATCAGGTGACCATCGCCGGCACCAGCTATCCCGTACCCACGCCTTTTGTGGTCATGGCCACCCAGAACCCCATCGAAACCGAGGGCACCTACCCCTTGCCGGAGGCCCAGGTGGACCGTTTCATGTTCAAGGTGAAGGTGGACTACCCCAGCGAAGAAGAAGAGTTCGTCATCGTGCAACGTGTCACCGGTGCCGCGGTGGCCGTGACCGCCGTCAGCACCACGGAGCAGCTGGCGGCCCTGCAG
Organism: Hylemonella sp. GW821-FHT10B10; assembly: GCF_059415585.1. Classification (NCBI taxonomy): domain Bacteria; kingdom Pseudomonadati; phylum Pseudomonadota; class Betaproteobacteria; order Burkholderiales; family Comamonadaceae; genus Hylemonella; species Hylemonella sp. GW821-FHT10B10. The sequence continues at coordinate 402,383 of NZ_JBWKNN010000002.1, forward strand.
CGCCACTGCCGCGAGGTCTATGTGGACCCCGCCCTGGTGCAGTACGCGGTGAAGCTGGTGGCCGCCACGCGCGAGCCCGTGCGTGCCGGCCTCAAGGACCTCACGCGTTACCTGAGCTACGGCGCCAGCCCGCGCGCCACCATCAGCCTGATCGAAGGCGCCCGGGCCCTGGCCCTGCTGCGCGGGCGCAGCTACGCCCTGCCGGAGGATGTGGGTGATCTCGTGCCCGACGTGCTGCGGCACCGCCTGGTGCTGTCCTATGAAGCCCTCTCCGAAGGGCTGGACGCCGACGCCTTGATCGCCAAGTTCATGGCCCACGTACCCCTGCCGGCCAAGGTGCTGGAACACGAACCCCTCGCAGCCTGAACATGGCCACCGCCGCCCGACCCGCCCCCGAATCCGCCGAGCAGGCTTTGCGCCGGCTTGAGTGGACCGTGCTGCGCCGCCTGGATGGCCTGCTGCAGGGCGACTACCGCAGCCTGTTGCGCGGCGCCGGCCTGGACCTGGCCGATCTGCGTGAATACCAGCCCGGGGACGATGTGCGTCACATCGACTGGAACGTCACCGCGCGCCTGCAGGTGCCCCATGTGCGTGTCTACACCGAAGACCGCGAGATGAGCGCCTGGTTCCTGCTGGATCTCAGCCCCTCGGTGGATTTCGGGTCGGGCGAGCGTGCCAAGCGCGAGGTGCTGGCCGACTTCGTGGCCGTGCTCGCGCGCCTGCTCACGCGTCACGGCAACCGCGTGGGCGCCGTGCTCTACAACGGCGGTATCCAGGCCGTGTTGCCACCGGGCAGCGGACGACGCCACGTGCTGCAACTGTTGCAACGCCTGCAAAGCCCGGCGGCGCAGGACGAGAACTACCCCGGCGTCACGCGCCTGCAGGACATGCTCCAGCAGAGCGCCGCGCTGATACGCCGGCGTAGCACGGTTTTCGTGCTCTCGGACTTCATCAGCGAAAGCGGCTGGGAGCAGCCACTGGCCCGCCTGGCCCTGCGCCACGAGGTTCTGGCCGTGCGCCTCTACGACCCTCTGGAGCAGGAACTGCCCGACCTGGGCCTGCTGCCCATGCGCGATGCCGAAACCGGCGAGCAGCTGCTGGTGGACACGCACGACCGGGGCTTTCGCGCCCGTTTCGCACAGTTGACCGCGCAGCGCGAGGAGGCCCTAAGGCTGACACTCTCACGCGCTGGTGTTGACACGCTGGAACTCGCCACCGGCGAGGCGCTGGTGCCCGCCCTCCTGCGTTTTGCCGAGTTGCGCCGCCAGCGCAGCCGCTCACGTTCAGCACCGCCCCCGGCCCATCTGCGGCTGGTGCGCAACGCCCCTGCGGAGGTCTCACCATGAATTTCCTCTGGCCCCAAATGCTGCTGTTGCTCTTGCTGGTGCCGCTGCTGGTGCTGTTCTACCTGTGGCTGCTGCAGCGCAAGCGCAAGCTCGTGGTGCGTTACGCCAGCCTGGGCCTGGTCAAGCAGGCCATGGGCAGCCAGAGCCACTGGCGGCGCCATGTTCCCCCCGCCCTCTTCCTGCTGGCCATCTCGGCCCTGCTGCTGGCGGCGGCCCGCCCGCTGGCCGTCGTCATGCTGCCCACGCAGCAGGAAACCATCATGCTGGCCATGGACGTCTCGGGCAGCATGCGCGCGGCCGACGTGTTGCCCAACCGGCTGGAGGCCTCGCAGAACGCGGCCAAGGCCTTCCTTGCCGAACTGCCCCGTCATGTGAAGGTGGGCATCGTGGCCTTTGCCGGATCGGCTCAGGTGGCGCAAATCCCCACCCACAACCGCGAAGACCTGGTCTCGGCCATCGACCGCTTCCAGCTGCAGCGGGGGACGGCCATTGGCAACGGCATCGTGCTCTCCCTGGCCACGCTGTTTCCCGATGCCGGACTCGACCTCGGCAACATGACCTACGGCCGCGCGCGTGGCGTCTCGCTGGACCAGTCCACCGGCGTCAAGGAATTCCAGCCCGTGGCCCCGGGCTCCTACGGCTCGGCCGCCATCATCCTGCTGACCGACGGCCAGCGCACCACGGGCATCGACTCCATGGAAGCCGCCAAGCTGGCCGCCGACCGCGGCGTGCGCATCTACACGGTGGGCGTGGGCACGGTGAACGGCGAGACCATAGGCTTCGAAGGCTGGTCCATGCACGTACGCCTGGACGAAGAAACCCTCAAGGCCGTGGCCCTGCGCACGCAGGGCGAGTACTTCCACGCCGCCACGGCCGAAGACCTGAAGAAGGTCTACGAAACCCTGAGTTCGCGCCTGAGCGTGGAGAAGAAGGAAACCGAAGTCTCAGCCCTGCTGGCCCTGCTGGCCACCCTGTTCATGCTGACGGGTGCCGGGCTCTCGATGTACTGGTACCACCGGGTGGCGTGAAGCTCTCGGGCCAGCGGTAGCGCCGGTGCCCCGTCACTTCATCGCCGCCATGGAAGCGGCGATGAGGCTCCAGACGATGAGTGCCAACTGAACCAGGTTGATCAAGATGGCTGCCACGTGTATGCGGCGGAACGCTGGAATGGCACGGGTATCACCCGCCTGAATGCGGGCCCAAAGCAATTCCATCCTGGGAATGACCGTCCGGCGCAAGACGACGGCTAGAAGCGCGAGGGCCGCCGCGCCCACCGCAAAGGCCAATCTGCCCGCAAACGCATAACTCAGCGCGGTTGCACTGGCGGTGCAGATGGCGGCCAAATAGTAGATGTTGAAGAAGCCCCGGACAAAACGGGAGTCCATGGGCGTGTCGTGCTTCAGGATCAACAGCGGCACCGAGCCCATCAGAAAGTACGCCGTGGTCACAAGCAGGGCCACCGTGAAGAACATGGCGGCGATCAGGGCTGCAGACATATGCTGTAGGGACGGGCAGTCGGTGCCAGATTTATATCAGCCTTCTCTCAGAACGACCAGCCGTCACCCCTAAAAAAGCCAGTGTTGCAAGCGACGGCTGGCTCAAGCCGCCAGCCGTCCCTGCTCCAGTCGCAGCGTGCGCTGGCAGCGCGCCGCCAGGGTGTTGTCGTGCGTGACGACGATGAAGGCCGTACCCTGCTCGCGCGCAAGCTTCAGCATGAGTTCGAACACACCCTCGGCCGTGCCGCGGTCCAGATTACCCGTGGGTTCGTCGGCCAGCACACAGGCCGGCTGGGTGACCAGAGCGCGGGCAATGGCCACACGCTGGCGCTCGCCACCCGAGAGTTCGGCCGGGCGGTGCAGCACACGTTCTTTCAGGCCCACGGCTTCCAGCATGCGAGTGGCCGTTTGCGCGGCCTGCGCGCGGTCCATGCGGCGTATCCACAATGGCATGGCCACGTTGTCCAGCGCGCTGAATTCGGGCAGCAGGTGGTGGAACTGGTAGACAAAGCCCAGGTGCTGGTTGCGCAGCTGGCCCTGCACGGTCTGCGTGAGCGTGGAGAAGTCCTGGCCCATGAGTTGTACGCGGCCACTCGTGGGCGCGTCGAGCCCGCCCAGCAGGTGCAGCAAGGTGCTCTTGCCCGAACCCGAAGCACCGACCACGGCCAGGATCTCGCCCGCATGCACCTGCAGGTCCACACCGCGCAGCACGTGCACATCCAGACGGCCCTCGGTGTAGCGCTTATCCAGGCCTTGCGCCTGCAACACGATCTTGTTGTTATTCATAGCGCAGCGCCTCCGCCGGGTTCACGCGGCTGGCGCGCCAGCTCGGGTACAGGGTGGCGATAAAAGCCAGCACCAGGGAGATCACACCGATGGGTACGATGTCGCTGGCCAGGGGTTCGCTGGGCATGCGGCTGATCAGGTAGATGTCCTTGGGCAGGAAGCTGGCCTGCAAGAGGCTTTCGAGTGCCGGCACGATGACGTCAATGTTGAAAGCCACGCCCAGGCCCAGCAGCAGGCCGGACAGCGTGCCGATCACACCCACCGCGGCGCCCTGCACCACGAAGATGCCCATGATGCTGCCGGGGCTGGCGCCCAGGGTGCGCAGGATGGCGATGTCGGCACGTTTGTCGGTCACGGTCATCACCAGCGTGCTCACCAGGTTGAAGGCGGCCACGGCAACAATGAGTGTGAGGATGATGAACATCATGCGTTTTTCGAGTTGCACGGCGGCGAACCAGTTGCGGTTCTGGCGCGTCCAATCGCGGATCAGCAGGTCGCCGCTCAGCGTGCCGGCCAGTTGTGCGCCCACTTCGCGTGCCTGGTGCAAATCCTTGAGCTTGAGGCGTATGCCCGTGGGCCCTTCGAGGCGGAAGATGCGTGCCGCGTCGTCCACATGCAGCATGACCAGGCCCGCGTCGTATTCGTAGTGGCCGGAATCGAAGGTGCCCACCACGGTCATCTGTTTCATGCGCGGCACCACGCCGGCTGGTGTGACCTGGCCGCTGGGCGCAACCAGGGTCACCTTGTCGCCCTGCTGCACGCCGAGCTGGCGCGCCAGGTCGCGCCCCAGCACGATGCCGAATTCACCCGGAATGAGCCGTGCCAGTGCGCCGTTTTTCATCCCGGCGGCCAGATCGGTCACCTCGCCTTCAAGCGCCGGATCGATGCCGCGCACGATGGCCCCCTTCATGTCCTCGCCGCGCGCCAGCAGGGCCTGGGTGCCGATGAAGGGCGCAGCGCCGATGACCTGCGGGTTGGCCTTGACCTCGGCCAAGGTCCTGGCCACGTCGGGCAGGGCCTGGCCGTAGGGTGAGAAGATCTCGATGTGCGAGACCACACCCAGCATGCGATCGCGCACCTCCTTCTGGAAGCCGTTCATCACACTGAGGACGATGATGAGCGCGGCCACACCCAACGCAATGCCCAGCATGGACACGCCCGATATGAAGGAGATGAAGCCGTTGCGCCGCGTGGCGCGGCCGGCGCGGGTGTAGCGCCAGCCCAGCAGCAGTTCGTAGGGGATTTGCATGGGGTAATTCTTGGATTGGCGCTGATTATGAGTGAGACGGCGACAATACCCGTCATGCACGTCTTGATCCCCCACGCCCTGAGCGACGACGAGGCCGCGCGCGGCCCCTTGCGCGCGCTGCAGCTCCCGCGGCTGCAGAGCCTGTTGCAGCGACTGACGCCGCAGACCCTGCTGCAGCTGCCGGAACACAGCCCGCTCAGCGCCCATGAACAGCTGCTGGCCGCCGCACGCGGCCTGGACCCCCAGGCACCCGCCTGGGCCGCCCTGCGCGCGCACGAGCTGCAGCTGCCCGGCGCAGGGACCGAAACCTGGGGGTTTGTGAATCCCGTGCATTGGGAAGTAGGCCAGGCCCGCGTGAGCCTGCGTGATCCGCAGGAGCTGGACCTGCGCGAAGCCGAATCACGCGCGTTGCTAGCGGCCATGTTGCCCTTCTTTGCCGAGGACGGCCTCACCCTGCACTACGAGCAGCCGCTACGCTGGCTGGTCAGTGGCGAGCCACTCCACGGCCTGGCCGGTGCCGCGGTTGAACGCGTGATCGGCCGCAATGTGGCGGCCTGGCTGCCAGCTTCTCCTCTGCTGCGCCGCCTGCAGAACGAAATGCAGATGCTGCTCTACACCCATGCCGTGACCGAGAAACGCGATGCGCGCCGCGCGCTGAGCGTCAACTCCTTTTGGCTCAGCGGCTGCGGCGCGCTGGCCACCGTCCCGGTCCCCATGGAGCCACTGACCGTGCTCGATGGCCTGGTGCAACCCGCCCTGCGCGGCGATTGGGCCGCCTGGACGCAAGCCTGGTTGACACTGGATGCACAGCTGGCACCCTTGCAGGCCGCGCTGGATGCAGGCCAGGACGTCACGTTCACACTCTGCAGCGAGCTGCAAGCGCGTCGTTACACGCACGTCCCCCGCAGTGCCTGGGCGCGGCTCGTACAGCGATTCAGGCCACAGCAAGCCTCTGACATACTCATCGTCACATGAAAATCGTCACCCGCGACATCCCCCCACGCGCCGCCTGGGCGCTGGAGCAGGCCGGCGTGCACCCGCTGTTGGCACGTCTTTATGCCGCACGCGGTGTGTCCTCCAAGGACGAGCTTGACGATGCGCTGGCCCGTCTGCTGCCGCTCACCTTGCTCAAGGGTGCGACCGAAGCGGCGGTGCTGCTGGCCGATGCCATTCGCCAAAACAAGAAGCTCTGCATCGTGGCCGACTACGACTGCGACGGCGCCACAGCCTGTGCCGTGGGTATCCGTGGCCTGCGCATGCTGGGCGCGCAAAACGTCAGGTATCTGGTTCCGGACCGCGTGGTGGACGGCTACGGCCTGACCCCACCGATCGCGCGGCGCGTGAAAGACAGTGGCGCCGACGTGCTGATCACCGTAGACAACGGCATTGCCAGCGTGGATGGTGTGGCTCTGGCACGCGAACTGGGGCTGCAGGTGCTGGTGACCGACCATCACCTCCCCGGCCCCGCGCTGCCCGACGCCGAGGTCATCGTGAACCCCAACCAGCCGGGCTGCGCTTTCGAGAGCAAATCCATTGCCGGTGTGGGCGTGATGTTCTACGTGCTGCTGGCCCTGCGTGCCGAGCTGCGCCAGCGTGGTGTTTTCGACGCCGCCAGCCAACCCAAGCTCGATGCCCTGCTGCCCCTGGTGGCCCTGGGCACCGTGGCCGATGTGGTCAAGCTCGACCCCAACAACCGCCGCCTGGTGGCGCAGGGCCTCAAGCGCGTGCGCGCCGGCGCCCTGCCGCCGGGCCTGGCCGCGCTGTTCGAGGTGGCCGGGCGCAAGACGGCCACCGCCACGACCTTCGATTTCGGTTTTGCCCTGGGCCCGCGCATCAACGCCGCCGGCCGCCTGGCCGACATGACCCTGGGCATCGAGTGTCTGCTGACCGACGACGCCGCGCGCGGCGCCGAACTGGCCAGGACGCTGGACGGCATCAACCGCGAACGCCGCGAGATCGAGGGTGAGATGCGCGAGCAGGCCATGGACATCGTCGAGTCCATGTTCGACGAATCCGAGGAGCCGCCGCCCGCCCTGTGCGTGTTCGACCCCGATTTTCACGAGGGCGTGGTGGGCATCGTGGCCTCACGCCTCAAGGACAAGCTACACCGGCCGAGTTTCGTCTTCGCCGCCAGCCAGGCCCCCGGCAAGGAGCACGAGCTCAAGGGCTCGGGTCGCTCCATTCCCGGCTTTCATCTGCGCGACGCACTGGACTTGGTGGCCAAGCGTTATCCCGGTGTGCTGCTGCGCTTCGGCGGCCACGCCATGGCAGCGGGCTGCACCATTGCCGAGGAACACTTCGACACCTTCGAACAGGGCCTGGCCCAGGTGGCGCAGGAATGGCTGGACGCCGCCACGCTGACGCGCCGCCTGGAAACCGACGGCGCCCTCCCCGCGGAATACCGCCGCGCCGACATGGTGGACACGCTTCAGCGCGAGGTATGGGGCCAGGGCTTTGCCCCGCCGACCTTCAGCGAGGAGGTGGAAGTGGTTTCACAGCGCCTGGTCGGCGAGAAACATCTGGCGCTCAAACTCAAACACCAGGGCCAACCCGTGGACGGTATCTGGTTCGGCCATACGGATCCGCTGCCTGCACGGGTACTGCTGGCCTTCCGCCTGGATGCCGACGAATGGCAGGGCACGCGCCGCGTGCGCTTCCTGGTCGAAGGTGCGCAGGTCTAGCCGGCTCAGGCCACCTCGATGCGGTTGCGCCCCGCGTCCTTGGCTTTGTAAAGTGCCTTGTCGGCGCGCGCCAGCAGGGCGTCTATGCGGTCTTCGTCGGATCGGTTGGTTGCCACGCCTATGCTGACTGTGATCGGCGGCAAGCCGTCGCGTGTTTCTGCCGCATGGGCCAGGATGCGTTCGGCCACGGTGACGGCCTCTTCCAGACTGGTTTCCGGCAACAGCAGCACGAACTCCTCACCGCCAAAACGCGCCAGTTGGTCGGGCTGGCGCAACTGGGCCGCGATGCGGCCCACCAGATCGACCAGCACGCGGTCCCCCATCTGGTGCCCATGGGTATCGTTGATGGCCTTGAAATGGTCGATGTCCAGCAGCAGCAGGGCCATGCTGCGCCCATGGCGGCGGCAACGCGCCAGCTCCTGCTCGCAGGCGTCCAGGAACACACGGCGCGTCAGCACATTGGTCAGCGCATCGTGCGAAGCCAGATGTTCGAACTCCGCGCGCAGTCGATCACCCGCCATGAGGATCAGCCCCATGCCCAGGGCCAGCAACATCAAGGCGTTGGAGCCCACATAGAGCGTCTGGATGCGCGTGGGCGTGAGCAGGCCCTCCTCGGCCAGTGGCATCCATGCGGAAAAAAAGCGCAGCAGCAGCACCAGGGCATGAATGGACAGCACCGCAGCCGTGAAGCGGGTGGAGAAGGTGACAGGCCCCAGTCGCCAGATCCGCCAGGCGATGGACAGGAAGATGCAGGCCCAGACCAGGCAGATCACGATCAGGCGGGCGTTGTAGCTCGGCTCGACCAGCGCGTACCAGTACAGGGGGGGCGTCAGCGCCACCAGCAGGGCGATCCACCGCGCCCAGGCTGGTCGTTGTCCGAAGAACCGGGCCACCCCGGCGTGGTAGGACATCACCCCGATCAGAACAACCAGGTTGGCCACCACGATGGTCAGGAAGTCCGGCAGGATGCCGCGCCCGGCGAACAGCAGCGTGGACAGGAAAACCCAGGCGGGTGCGGCGGCCCACAGACCCAGCCCTCGAATGCTGCGGGGGTAGCTCAGCCGCAGGAAAAACGTCATGAAGGCCAGCAACAGGCCCATCAGGCCGCTCATGAGCACGAGGGAACGCAGATCAATCGACATCATGCGCGCAGGATCAGCCGTGATGACGGGCGGTACCCCGGGCGCTGTCAGCGCCGACGGGCATCGGATGCTCGATGAAATACCGCATGGAGACATTGTGCCAGCCCCCACCCATCCTGCAAGGGGAAGGCGCAAGGCCTAAAATGCCCGGGTGAGCTCCATCCTCAACGCCGACCTGCATTGCCACTCCGTCGTCTCCGACGGCACCCTCACACCCGAGGCACTGGCAGCACGCGCGCACGCCAACGGCGTGGAACTGTGGGCCTTGACCGACCACGACGAGATCGGGGGCCAGCAGCGTGCTCTGGCAGCCGCCCGTTCGCTCGGCCTGCCCTACCTGACGGGCACCGAGATCTCCATCACCTTTGCTGGTCAGACCGTGCACATCGTGGGCCTGGGCTTCGACGCCGAGGATCCGCGCATGCAGGCCGGCCTGCGCCAGACGCGCGGCGGCCGCGGCGAGCGCGCCAAGGAAATGTCGGCCAGCCTGGCGGCGGTGGGCATCCATGGTGCCTACGAAGGCGCGCTCAAGTTCGCTGGCAACCCCGAACTGATCTCGCGCACGCACTTCGCGCGCTTCCTGGTGGAGAGCGGCGTCTGCCGCGAGACCAACGAGGTCTTCCGCAAATACCTGACCGAAGGCAAGCCCGGCTTCGTGCCGCACCGCTGGGCCACGCTGCGCGACGCCGTGCACTGGATCGGAGACGCCGGCGGTGTTGCCGTGATCGCCCACCCGGCCCGCTACAACTTCACACCCACCGAGGAATACGCCCTGTTCTCCGAATTCAAGGCCCATGGCGGCCGCGCGGTGGAAGTGGTAACCGGCAGCCATACCGCCGCCGAGTATGTGAAATACGCCGAGACGGCGCGCGAGTTCGACCTGGCCGCCTCGCGCGGCAGCGACTTCCATAGCCCCGACGAATCGCACACCGACCTGGGTGCCCTGCCTTTCCTCCCCGGCAAGCTGACCCCCGTGTGGGAACTGCTGGCCGACCGCATCCAACAATGAAACACCCCCATTTCGTGAGCGGCATGCTGTTCGCGCTTGCCGCCCTGGCCTGCTTTGCCACGCTGGACACCTCAGCCAAGGTCGTGGCCCTGAGCCTGCCCGTGCTGCTGGGCCTGTGGTTCCGCTACATCTTCCAGGCCGTGCTCACCACGGCCGTCATGCTGCCGCAGCGCGGGCGCGCCATCTTCCATACACGGCACCCCGGTCTGCATGTGCTGCGTGGTGCCCTGCTCGCAGTCACCAGCCTGCTGACCTTCCTCAGCGTGGCTTACATGCCCGTGGGTGAATTCACGGCCATCGCGATGATCGCGCCGCTGGTGGTGACGCTCCTGGCAGCCACCCTGCTGGGCGAGCACGTCTCGCGCCTGCGCTGGACCCTCGTGGCCGGCGGCTTCGCGGGCACGCTCGTCATCATCCGGCCCGGTGGCGACCTCTTCGGCTGGCACGTCCTGCTGCCGCTGGCCCAGGTGGCCACCCACTCGACCTTCCAGATCCTGACCGGCAGGATGGTGAAGACCGAGGACGCCGTGACCATGCATTTCTACACCGGCTGGGTCGGCGCCATCCTGGCCTCGCTGGCGCTGCCCTTCATCTGGGTCACGCCGCAGACCATCCCCCAATGGACCGCGCTTTTCCTCATGGGCCTCATGGGCACCATCGGCCACTTCGTGCTCATCTTGGCCTACCGGCGCGCGCCGGCCGCCACGCTGATGCCGCTGATGTACGTGCAGATCGCCTTTGCCATGTTCGGCGGCTGGCTGGTCTTCGGTCATATCGCCGATGGCTGGTCCCTGCTGGGCATGATCCTGATCGCCGGCTGCGGTGCCGCAAGTGCCTGGCTGGCCATGCGGGAAAACCGCCCGAAACTCGACCCCATGGAAGTCTGAGCACCCCCGCACCATGGCCCAGTACTTTGAAGTTCATCCGGAGAATCCCCAGATCCGCCTGCTCAAGCAGGCCGCCGCCCTGCTGGAAAAAGGCGGCGTGGTGGCCGTGCCCACCGACTCCAGCTACGCCCTGGTCTGCCACCTGGACGACAAGGCCGCCGCCGACCGCCTGCGCAGCATCCGTCAGGTGGACGACAAGCACCACCTGACCCTGCTGTGCCGCGACCTGGCCGAACTGGCCAGCTACGCCCGCGTGGACAACCGGCAGTACCGCCTGCTGAAAGCCGCCACCCCCGGCCCCTGGACCTTCATCCTGGAGGCCACCAAGGAAGTGCCGCGCCGCGTGAGCCACCCCGCGCGCAAGACCATAGGCCTGCGCGTACCCGAGCACAAGGTGCTGCACGCCTTGCTGGCCCTGCACACGGGCGGCCCCCTGCTGGCCACCACCCTGATCCCGGCCGGCGAGACCGACCCGCTGAACGACGCCCAGGAGATCCGCGAGCGCTACGAGCACCAGCTGGCCGCCGTGATCGACGCCGGCGCCTGCCCTCACGAACCCACCACGGTGATCGACCTCAGCGGAGAGGAACCCGAGGTGCTGCGCCGCGGCCGTGGGGACCCGGTCGAGCTGGGTCTGTAGAGCCACCCTCCCGCGCCGGCCTCGGCCCGTGTCCCGCACTCTGAGACAATCGACCCCGTGGATTTCAACAACCTGATTCAAACCGTCCTCATCTACGCCCTGCCGGTGCTGTTCGCCATCACCGTGCATGAGGCCGCCCATGGCTATGCCGCGCGCCATTTCGGCGACAACACAGCGGCCATGATGGGGCGCATCACGCTCAACCCCCTCAAGCACATCGACCCGGTGGGCACCCTGCTGATGCCGCTGCTGCTGTACTTCGCCACCAGCGGCGCCTTCCTCTTCGGTTATGCCAAGCCGGTGCCGGTGCGCTTTGACCTGCTGAAGAACCCGAAACGCGACATGGTCTGGGTGGCGCTGGCTGGCCCCGGCGCCAATCTGCTGCAGGCCTTGCTATGGGGCGTACTGATGTACCTGCTGGTGGCTGCCGATGTACAGGAGCGCTTCTTCCTCGAGATGTGCCGTGCCGGCGTGCTGGTCAACGTGGTGATGTTCGCCTTCAATCTCTTCCCGCTGCCACCGCTGGACGGCGGGCGCATCCTGGTGGGCCTGCTGCCCTGGAAACAGGCTGCCCTGGTGTCGCGCGTCGAGCCCTGGGGCTTTTTCATCGTGATGGCCCTGGTGCTCACCGGCATCGTCAGCACGCTCTGGATGCAACCGGTCATGGGCCTGACCTACCGCCTGCTGGACCTGCTGCTCACGCCCCTGTCCCTCCTATTGCACTAATGTCATGAGCACTGTCCGCGTCCTGACCGGCATCACCACCTCGGGCACCCCCCATCTGGGCAACTACGTGGGCGCCATCCGCCCGGCCATCGCGGCCAGCCGCGCGGCCGGGGTACAGAGTTATTACTTCCTGGCCGACTACCACGCGCTGATAAAGGTAGATGAGCCCGCGCGCATCCAGCGCTCCACACTGGAGATCGCCGCGAGCTGGATCGCCTGTGGCCTGGACCCCGAACGCGTCACGTTCTATCGCCAATCCGACGTGCCCGAGATTCCCGAGTTGACGTGGTTCCTCACCTGCGTCTGCGGCAAGGGCCTGCTCAACCGCGCCCATGCCTACAAGGCCTCGGTGGACAAGAACAACGCCGCCGGCGTGGACCCGGACACCGACGTGACCGCCGGCCTTTTCATGTACCCGGTGCTGATGGCGGCCGACATCCTGATGTTCAACGCGCACCGCGTGCCCGTGGGTCGTGACCAGATCCAGCACATCGAGATGGCGCGTGACATCGCCGCCAGCTTCAACCATCTGTATGGCGAGCACTTCGTCCTGCCCGAGGCACAGATCGAGGAAAGCGTGGCCACCCTGCCCGGCCTCGACGGCCGCAAGATGAGCAAGAGCTACGACAACACCATCCCGCTCTTCGCCCCGCGCGAGCAGCTCAAGAAACTCATCGCCGGCATCAAGACTGATTCACGCGCGCCCGGCGAGCCCAAGGACACCGAAGGCTCCGCCCTGTTCCAGATTTACCAGGCCTTCGCCACGCCCGAGGAAACCGCCAGTTTGCGACAGGCTTATGTCGATGGCATTGCCTGGGCCGAAGCCAAGACCATCCTGTTCGAGCGCATCGACCAGGAGATCGCGCCCAAACGCGAAGCCTACGAAACATTGATCAGCCACCCTGCCCGCCTGGAGGAGATGCTCAAGGCCGGTGCGACCAAGGCCCGCGCCATTGCCACACCTTTCACTACCAGGCTGCGCCACGCTGTGGGCCTGCGCGACCTGTGTGTCCAGGCTTCTGACAAAAAGGGTGACAAAAAAGACAAGATCGCCCTGCCCAGCTTCAAGCAGTACCGCGAAAGCGATGGCCGGTTCTATTTCAAGTTCGTGGACGCGCAGGGCAAACTGCTGCTGCAAAGTGACGGTTTTGCCAGCCCCAAAGAAGCCGGCCAGGCCGTCAAACGGCTGCAGGAACTGGGCAGCGCCCCACTGGAACCCCTGCTCCAAGAGATACCGGTGAAACAACTGGTTACTGCACAGGAGCTCGAGTCTGCGCTACAACTGCTGCTGGCCGCCAAAGACTGATCCCTGTTGTTGAGACTGCTCCCACATCTGTAGCGTGGTACGGTTCTTGCAGGCAGCGGCTACCCCAAGTTGAGGAGTGCCGCTTCCATGTCCCTTGCCCGCCCCGCCGTCACACGCAAACAGGTCGCCCTATCGGATCACCGGCAGACCTTTGACGAACTCTGCACCTGGATCGAGGTGCACCTGCACGAGCCCATAGGTTGGCAGGAGCTCATGACCCAGAGCGGCCTGGACCACCAGACCCTCAACGCACTCTTCTTCAAGTTTGTGAGCACCACACCCATGGCCTGGATCCGCAAGCGCCGCGAACACCAGCTACCGGTCCAGGCCGCAGCGGCTCCCGCCCGCCGCCTGCTACGCATCGTGCCCGTCGCCGCTGCGGCCTGAAGTCTGGAGCCCCGGTTGGCCTCCAGAAAAGACCACCGGCACGCTGCTACAATACGCCCTTCCACAAAGCCGGAGAGGTGGCAGAGTGGTCGAATGTACCTGACTCGAAATCAGGCGTAGTGGCAACACTACCGTGGGTTCGAATCCCACCCTCTCCGCCAAATAAACACGGGCCTCACGGCCCGTTTTTATTGCCTGCCCGACATCCAGCCCATCCCTGGAAATCCTAGGGCAGCAGCGGCACGATTGCGTCCAACCACTTCTGGGCGATTTTGGCGTGCGCCGCTTCGGTCGGGTGAACTCCGTCATACAGGTCCGCCGTGGTCAGGACCGAATTGACATCCACAAACCGGATCTTCTGCCCTGCTGATTGCCGTGCCTGCACGTTGGCGCGTATCGCGGCGTTCAACTGCTGGACCAAGGTAGCGCGGTCCACCTTGTTGGGCTGGATGATGGCCGAAGAGACGGGCGGAATGCTCGCGACAAAGATCCATGCATTGGGCCGAGCAGCCTGGATCCGACCAATCAATGCGTCATGGCGTGCGCCGACCTGCATGCCATTCTGGAACGTCCACCAGGCGACATCGTTGGTGCCCGCCATCAGCAAGATGATGTCCGGTTGAGAGGCAGTGAGCCAGACCTTCACGCCATTGGCAATGTCGTCGATGGTCTTTCCCGGGTGGCCCTCATGGTCCTTGTCGGCGACACGCGTGTACTGGTCGGATTGGGAGCCGACGTAGCTCACGCCACAATTCTTTTTCTGCAGCCCCGTGAACAGATTGTTGCGGTAGCCACCGCTGACACCCAGGGTGATGGAATCACCCAGCGGCATGATGTTGGCACAGCTTGTGATCTTTCCAGGCTCCGTGGTCGATGTCGATTCAGTGCCTTGGGCATAACAAGCCGTCAGGATGGTCATCAGCAACACCAAGCCCGTACGCTTGAAACTAGGCGTCTTCATGCAACTTCTCCCATGCTTACTCATACACTGATCTCCGACCGGCGCAGTCTTTGCACCCGTCGCCACTGTATCTCGATTACCTTCAAGTAGGGGATCGGCCGCGATTTTGGTAGCCTAGCATCGGCCAGAGAGGTCAATTTGGGAAGTTGAGGACCGGGCAACCTATCTAACAAACCTCGCTTGGAGGCACATTGGGACCTGAACATGTCTTTCCGAACCTGCGCATGCACCCAAAGCGAAAAGTTGCCGCAAGTGAGGGCTTGAAAATACGGAAAGCCCCGCAGAGTCAATGAATGGTGAGCTCGCCATGGAGTTCCACCCCATCCGCCAAAGAAAAAGCCTCGCGATGCGAGGCCTATTCTTTCGAGACCGCTCTCAAAGTACGGCGATCAGAACTTATAGCCGATACCCACAGTCGCCATGCCGTGCCGGAAGCTGGATGTCAGACCTGAATTCGTGTCAACGTCTCTGAATTTGATTACTTCATAACTCAATTGCCAGTAGTAATTGTTGCTAAGGCCACCGCGAACACCGAGCCCGTAGCCGATGCCCTGCAAGGTCAAGCTGGTCCCGTCGTCGGCTATCCCTTTGGCAGTTACGGCCGACAATTTTGCATAGAGCAGATACGCGTCATTGACGACAAAACCCGGGACCACATCAAACGAATAGCGGTCACGAGTCGTAGCCTCAATACCACTGGCGTACGTACCCGCATTGCGTGTGCCCACATCGGCCGTGGCACCCAGACCGAACGCCATCTTGGAACCCAATGCCATCGTGTACAGGCCATTGACAGCAACGCCGGTACCGCTGGAACTATTGGAAGACCCATCGGTGGCATTCAGGGAGGCCGCGTCAAAAAGGAAATTGGCACCAACACTAAAGCCCTGGAAATTCTGGGCTTGGGCATGCACCTGATGCATTGAACAGGTCAGCAACAGGACGGCGGCAATTGTTCTAAAAAGTTTCATGGGGCTCTCCCAATCAAGTTGAACGAGTGATGACAAGGTATCGCTGACAAGTCAACCTCAACCAAGAAGCAGACCCGATTCCATCATTCTCCGGGATTTTCCTGGGGGTGGGCCGAAAGAGCCATACCGATGCCGAACTAGAGCGGCGACTGTCTCCAAATCCGCACACTGCAATTCCCCTGCTCCTCGGATTCAGAAGCAAAAACAAGCCCCGAGAAATTCGGGCCATAGGAATTTCGAATGCCCCACCTCACCGCGAGCTTATCCGTTCACACCGGCTGGGTCGCAAACTCCAGCACATGCGGATGCGCCTGCCAGGTGGCGCGCAACTGGTTCATGTGCCCCAGGTCCTTGGCCCGCAGCGTCACCTCGTACTCGAACTCACCTGCGCCGCGCGCATAACGCGTGCGCATGCGGGAAACGTGAAAGCCATGGGTCCGGATGATGGACACCAGCTGTTCTTCGTTCGGCTCCTGCCCGGACACGAAGACCACCCTGTGGATAGCGTACTTGAACGCTGGCAGGATGGCCTCCAGCCAGCGAAAGACGGCCAGCGCTGCCAGGGTCAGCAGCGTGGCGATGATCACCGGCTCGTAGAAGCCGATGCCGGCCAGGATACCGATGGCTGCCGTGATCCAGATCGAGGCTGCTGTGGTCAGGCCCTTGACGGACAAGCCGTCCTTCATGATCACGCCCGCGCCCAGGAAGCCGATGCCCGTCATGATGCCCTGGGCCATGCGGGTCGGGTCCGAGGCCACCTTGTAGGCGCTGCCATCCGGAAACCAGCGGGTCTGGTACAGCGTGACCAGCATCAGCAAGGCCGAGGAGAGGCACACGAGCACATGGGTGCGGAAGCCGGCGTCGCGGCCGTGGTAACTGCGCTCCAGGCCGATGAGGCCACCGGCCACGAGGGCCACGCCGAGATGGGAAGAGACTTCGATAACTTCGGTAAAGGTCAGCATGGACAAACTCGGAAAACCAGGCGCAGCACACATGGCACCTGCAGATGAGACTCCATGTTACGGCAGCCGGACGGCCCGGCCTCACGATCTTTTGCCCGCCCCTGAAACCACCGTCACGACAGGGTTGTCCCGGCAGGAACAGAATCGGCCCATGCGCCTGCTACCCCCTATCCTGTGCGTGCTCCTGACCGCGACCCTCCTGCCCATGAACAGTTCCGCCCAGACCACCCCACCTGCAGTATCCTGCCCCGCCCTGTTGCAGCACCAATTCCCGCGCCTGCAGGACGACGCACCACAGAACCTCTGCCAGTACGCGGGCAAGGTGGTGCTGGTGGTGAACACCGCGAGCTACTGCGGTTTCACGAAGCAGTACGAAGGGCTGGAGGCGCTGTACGCCAAGTACGAGAAACGCGGCCTGGTCGTCCTGGGTTTTCCGGCCAATGACTTTGGCCAGCAGGAACCCGGTGATGCCAAGCAGATCGCCGACCTCTGCTACAACACCTATGGTGTGAAGTTCCCCATGCTGGACAAGACCGTGGTCGTCGGCCCCAAGCGCAATGCCTTCTACGCCCAGCTGTTCCAGGCCACCAAGGCCGCGCCGCAGTGGAACTTCCACAAGTACCTGATCGCGCGTGACGGCAAGACCGTGAGCAGCTTTGCGAGCGATGTGGAGCCGGGCAGCAAGACTCTGGTGACGGCCATCGAAGCAGCGCTGCAACGACCCTGAACCAGAGGCCAGGCATATGAACCAGGATCTCTTCCGTCAGCAGCTGCAAGCCGCCGGTTTCGAGCAGATCACCCTGGTCACGCGCGACCCCGATGGTTTTCTGGACACGCACACCCACCCCTTCGAGGCGCGGGCCCTGATCCTCAGCGGCGAGATCACCCTGGTCTGCCAGGGACAGGAGCAGCGCTACCGGCCCGGCGAGATCTTTCACCTCGCGCTGGCCGAACCCCATACCGAGCGCTACGGCCCCCAGGGCGTGACCTACCTGGTCGGTCGGAAATAGAGGTGCAGGCGATCAGGCCGCAAGGGCCAGTTCCGTGGCCTCGCGCGCCAGGCGGGTGATGGCGGCCCAGTTGCCGGCCTCCACCAGCTCCAGCGGTGTCAGCCAGGAGCCGCCGACCATCGGCACATTGCCCTGGCGCAGAAAGTCCTGCAGATTGGCCAGCGAGACACCACCCGTGGGACAGAACTGCATGTCCGCCAGCGGGCCGGCCATAGCCTTGAGCATGCCCAGGCCCCCGGCCTGCGCAGCAGGAAAAAGCTTGACGAGTTTGAAACCATGGTCGCGCGCGCGCATGACTTCACCGGGGGTCATCACACCCGGCACAAAAGGCAGCTTGTTCGCCATGGCTTCGGCGACGAGCACGTCCGTCATGCCCGGGGAGAGCGCAAAACGCGCACCGGCATTCTTCACACGCGCCATTTCACCGGCCACGGTCACCGTGCCCGCGCCGACCTGCATGGCCGGCACAGCCTTGGCTACGGCCTCGATGGCCGCCAGGCCCGCGGCGTGGCGCAGGGTGATTTCCATGACGTCGATGCCGCCTTCGAGCAGCGCCTCGGCCAGGGGCACGCCCTGGGCCGGGTTTGTGATCACGATCACAGGCACCACGCGGGAAGCGAACGCCGGGCGCTGAGTATGGGCAAGTTCTTGTGTCATCTTCATGGTCAGCGAGCATAGCCTGACAGCAGGGGCGAAGCGCCCTCTTCGGCCAACAGTGGTCGGTCGCGGAACAGGCCGAACAGCTCACGCCCTATGCCCTGGCCGTTGGCGGCGAGGTCCGGCAACTGCGCGTCGCGCGCCGCCAGCTCGGCATCACTCACCTGCACCTGCAGGGTCTGCGTCTCGCAATCCAGCGTGAGCAGGTCGCCGTCACGCACCTTGCCAATGAAACCGCCCGCCACTGCCTCGGGCGTCACATGGATGGCCGCGGGCACCTTGCCGGAAGCACCGGACATACGACCGTCGGTCACCAGAGCCACCTTGTAGCCCTTGTCCTGCAGCACGCCGAGCAGGGGCGTGAGCTTGTGCAGCTCAGGCATGCCGTTGGCCTGCGGGCCCTGGCAGCGCACCACGGCGATGAAGTCGCGCTCGAGCTTGCCCTGTTTGAAGAGCTGCTCCAGCTCCTTCTGGCCGTTCACCACCACAGCCGGCGCGCTCACCACACGGTGCTGCGGCTTGACCGCCGAGACCTTGATGACGGCACGACCCAGGTTGCCCTGCAGCAGGCGCAGGCCGCCGTCGGGGCTGAAGGGGCGAGTCACGGGACGCAGCACGTCCTCATCACCCGAGGCAGCGGGCAACTCACGCCAGGCCAGCACATTCTTGTTGAGCCAGGGTTCCACCGTATAACGGTGCAGGCCGCGGCCCATGATGGTGTGCACATCGTCGTGCAGCAGGCCCGCCGAGAGCAGCTCGCGGATCACAAAACCCATGCCGCCGGCAGCGTGGAAATGGTTCACGTCGGCCGATCCGTTGGGGTACACACGGGCCAACAGAGGCACGCAGGCCGACAGATCCGAGAAGTCTTCCCAGTTGATCAACCAGCCCGCCGAACGACCCATGGCGATCAAGTGCAAGGTGTGATTGGTGGAGCCCCCGGTGGCCAGCAGGCCCACCATGCCGTTGACCAGTACCTCGGCGGTTATCTGGTGGCCCACGCCGGACCCCGGTTCATTCGACAGCGCCACCGCGCGCTCGACGGCTGCATCGGTCAGCGCTTCGCGCAGCGGCGTTCCTGGGTTCACGAAAGACGATCCGGGCAGGTGCAGGCCCATGATCTCCATCAGCATCTGGTTGGAGTTGGCCGTGCCGTAGAAGGTGCAGGTGCCCGCGCTGTGGTAGGCCGCCTGTTCGGCGCTGAGCAGGGTGGCGCGGTCCACCAAGCCTTGCGCGTACTGCTGGCGGATCTTGGATTTTTCGTCGTTGGACAGGCCCGAGGTCATGGGACCGGCAGGCACGAAGACCGCAGGCAGGTGACCGAAGTGCAGCGCGCCCATGAACATGCCGGGCACGATTTTGTCGCACACGCCCAGGAACATGGCGGCGTCGAAAACGTTGTGCGACAGGCCCACGGCCGTGGCCAGGGCGATCACGTCGCGCGAGAACAGCGAAAGCTCCATGCCGGCCTCGCCCTGGGTCACGCCGTCACACATGGCGGGCACGCCGCCGGCCACCTGTGCGCTGGCGCCCAGGCTGCGCGCCTTCTGACGTATGCGTTCGGGGTATTGCTCGTAGGGCTTGTGCGCCGAGAGCATGTCGTTGTAGGCCGTGATCAGGCCCAGATTGGGCTGGCGTTCCTGCTTGAGCAGCAGCTTGTCCTCACCCGGCATGGCCGCATAGGCGTGCGCGGCGTTGGCGCAGCCCATGCCACTGCGGTAGGGGCCGGGGCGTGCTGTGCGGTTCACCACGTCCAGGTAGGCGGCGCGTGTGTGCGTGCTGCGTTGCTCGATACGGCGGGTCACCTCGACCAGCGTCGGGTGGGTCGGCTCAGACATGCTTGCTTTCCTGCAGTGGAAGGGTATTCAGCGCGAACGGTGCATCCGGCTCGCCAGAGCCATGATGCACCATCCGTGTTTCAGGCTCGGACGGGGCTCACTTGCCCTTCTTGCCCGAGCGGATTTTGCCCAGCTCGGCCTGGGTTTCGTTCCACAGGTCCATGCCCACGCTGGTGCCGATGGAGGCGTAGACATGGGTCAGGTTGTTGCGCATGCGGGCAGTTTCTGCGGGCGACAGCTCGTTGACCTGCATGCCCTTGTCCTTGAGTGCGGCCACGGCGCTGGCGGCTTCGTTGCGCGTATCCTTGCGCTCGTAGTCGCGGCTGGCCTTGGCGGCGTCCAGCAGGATCTTCTGCTCGGTCGCGGAGAGCTGGTCCCACCATTTCTTGCTCACCAGCACGATCCAGGGGCTGTAGACGTGGTTGGTGATGGTCAGGTACTTCTGGACTTCGTAGAACTTGCTGGAGAGGATGGTGTTGAAGGGGTTTTCCTGGCCTTCCACCGTGCCGGTCTCCAGCGCGGTGAACAGCTCCGAGAAGGCCAGGGGCACGGCATTGGTGCCCAGGGACTTGAAGCTGTCCAGGAAGACGTTGTTCTGCATCACGCGCAGCTTGATGCCGTTGAGGTCTTCCAGCTTGTTGATGGGGCGCTTGCTGTTGGTCAGGTTGCGGAAGCCGTTTTCCCAGTAGACGAGGCCCACCAGGTCCTTCTCCTTCAGCTTGGCCATGACCTTGTCGCCGATGGGACCGTCGAGCACGGCGTCCGCCTCAGCCGCGTTGTTGAACAGGAAGGGGGTGTCCCACAGCGCCATCTCCTTGGTGATGCCCACCAGGGTCGCCGTGGAGCCCACCATCATTTCCTGGGCGCCGCCACTCAGGGCTTGCTGCATCTGCAGGTCCGAGCCCAGGGCGGCCGCGCCGATGGCGCGGGTCTTCATCTTGCCGGCCGAGGCTTTTTCCACCGCTTCGGCAAAAACCTTGACCGCGCGGCCCTGGTTGCTCTGTTCGTTCAGGCCATAGCCGAAACGGATGAGTCGGGGCTTGATGTCCTGGGCCATAGCGGCCAGCGGGGCCAACATGGCCAGGGCCGCGGTGGCGGCCACGAATGTTCTGCGGAAGGGGGTCATCGTTTGCTCCTAGAAAATGTTTGAGGACGGGAGGGAATCAGCGCATCCACGCCACCGGCGCGGTGACGATCTGCGGAAAGATGATGAAGAGGACCAGCAGCACGAGGTATGTGATCAGGAAGGGATTCACCCCCTTGATCACCTGGTGCATGGGCAGGCGGCCCACGCCGGCCACGACGTTGAGCACGGTGCCCACCGGCGGAGTGATCAGGCCGATGGCGCCGTTGAGCACGAACATCAAACCGAAGTACACGGGGTCGATGCCGGCCTTGACGGCGATAGGCAGCATCACAGGCGCGAAGATCAGGATGGTGGGCGTCAAGTCCAGCGCCGTGCCGATCAGCACCAGGGCCAACATCATGGCGGCCATGAGCAGGCGGGGGTTGTCGATCATGGTGCCCAGCATGCCGGTCAGCACATTCGGCAGATCGGCCAGCGTGATCATGTAGCTGGCCACCTGGGCGCCCGCACAGAGGAACATGACCACGGCGGTCGTCTTGGCCGCGCGTACCAGCACGGGCCCAACTTCGACGATCTTGAGTTCACGGTGGATCAACAGGGCGACCATCAGCGCGTACACGGCGGCCACCACGGCGGCTTCGGTCGGCGTGAACACGCCGCTTTTCATGCCGCCGATGATGATCAAGGGCATGAGCAGGGCCCAGAAGGCCTTGCGCACGGCCCGCAGGCGCTCGCCCAGGGGCAGGCGGGGGCCGCCCTGGGGCAGGTCGATGCTGCGCAGCTGGAATTTCCAGGCCATGATCAGGCCCACGCCCATGAGGATGCCAGGCACGATGCCCGAAATGAACAGCGCCGAGATCGAGGTGTTGGTGGTCACGCCGTAGATCACGAAAGGCATGGACGGCGGAATGATGGGCGCGATGATGCCGCCTGAGGCGATCAAACCCGCCGAGGTGTGCATGGGGTAGCCCTGCTGCTTCATCATGGGCAGCAGGATGGTGGCCAGGGCCGCCGTGTCGGCCAGGGCTGAGCCGCTCATGCTGGCCATGAGCACGGCCGCACCGATGGCGACGAAACCCAACCCACCACGGATGTGCCCCACCCAGGCCTGGGCCATCTCGATGATGCGCCGGCTGATGCCACCGCTGTTCATGAGTTCGCCCGCGAGGATGAAGAAGGGCACGGCCAGCAAGGGGAAGCTGTCGATGCCAGCCACCATGTTCTGCGCCAGCAGCTGCGTGTCCCAGAAATCGAGGGCCCAGGCCATGGCCGCGCCCGTGAGCACCAGCGCGAAGGCCATGTTCAGGCCGATGCCCATGAGCAGCACCAGGCCGGCGATGAACATCAGGAATGCCAAAGCTTCAGAACTCATGGCCTCACTCCGCTTCCATGCCGTGGCCCAGATCCAGCGGATCCTGACGCACGAGTTCCACCAGGGCCATGATGGCAATCGCCACCGAGCTCAGCAAGGCTGGCAGGGGCAGCAACGCGGCGGAGTAACCCAGCACCACCGAATGGCTGTTCATGCCCACGACCACCTGTTGCCATGCACCTGTGGCCACCAAGCCCGCTGCGGCGATCACCAGGATGCGGATCAGCACGGTGAGCGCCTTGAACGCCAGCGGCCGGCTGCGCAGCCTGGCCACCAGGCTGGTGAAGGCCATGTGTTCGCCGCAGGGATAGGCCACGGTAGCCCCGATGAAGACCATCCACACAAAGAGCAGGCGCGACAGCTCCTCGCTGGCAGCAATGCCGCTACCGAAGCCGTAACGCAGCACCACGTTCACAAAGACCGCCAGCGCCATGATGCCCAGGCAGGCGCCCATGAAGGCATGCGCGATGCGCTGCAACAGCGGGCCGAAGGTCGCCGGCTTCATGCGCACACTCCCTGGTGCAGCCAGGTGCTGATCTGGCGCTGCAGTTGCTCGACGGTCTGCGTCGCATCCAGCGGCAAGGTGTTGGGTTCGTTCACAGGTGACTCCAAGATTGCGAACTGGTTGTCCACCAGTGCGGTAGGAAAGAAATGGGAAGTCGCCCGCGCTGCCACACGCGACAAGGACTCTTCGCGGGTGATCTGCAGAAACGCGAAGCGCAGGCCCGGCGAGGCAGCCCGCAACTGTTCCCGGTACTGGCGCTTGAGGGCAGAGCAGGTCAACACCACCGGCGCCGGACTGGCCGCCAGCAAGCGGCCCAGCTCAGCCAGCCAGCCCTCGCGGTCTGCATCCGTCAGCGGGATGCCCTGGCTCATCTTTTGGCGACTGGCTTCGCTGTGGAAGTCGTCGCCTTCGATCAGGCGCCAGCCTTCGGCCGCAGCCACCGCCGCACCGATATGCGACTTGCCGCAGCCGGCCACCCCCATGATGACGATTGAGGAACCCATTTGGTTAGCGCTATCTCAGATATCTAAAAAATGAACCCGGATCGAACCTCTCTGGAAATTTCCAAGATAGAAACTCCCAAATAAGAGTGGACGATCCGAGTTGGATAGCGCTATCATAATCGCTCATGAACCGGCCCAGATCAGTAGTAACCCGCACCCCATGAGTGCCTCACCCGCCCGCAAAAAGACCCGTGCCACCGGCCGCGTCACCATGTCTGACGTGGCCCAGCTTGCCGGCGTGAGCCTGATGACCGTCTCGCGCGCCCTGCGCGGGGAACGCGCAGTCGACGCCCAGCTCGTGAGCAAGGTACAGGCGGCCGCCGACAAGCTGGGCTACATGCCGGATCCGGCCGCCCGGGCCCTGGCGTCCAGCCGCAGCCGGCATGTGGCCGTACTGATCCCCATGCTCTCGAATGCGCTCTTCGTGGATCTGCTCGAAGCCGTGCAGCACACCCTGCACCCGGCCGGTTACCAGACCCTGATAGGCATCACTCACTACAACCCCGTCGAAGAAGAACAGTTGCTGCGCGAGCAGTTGCTGCACCGGCCCGCCGGCATCCTGGTCACGGGCATGGAGCGCAGCGACGCCACCCGCAAACTGCTGCAGCAGAGCGGCGTGCCCTGCGTGCACCTGATGGAGGTGGCGCAGCAGCCGGACATCTACAGCGTGGGGCTCTCGCAGACCGACGCCGGCGCGTTGCTCACGCGGCACCTGCAGTCGCGCGGCTACCGGCGCATCGCCTTTGCCGCTGCCCAGCTGGACCCGCGCACCATGCAGCGCCTGGCTGGCTGGCGCCAGGCCATGACCGAGGCGGGCCTGCACGAAGCTGCGCTGGAATGGTTGAACCCCGCCCCCTCCTCGCTCGCCCTCGGGGGCCAGCTCTTCGAACAGATCGTGCGGCAGCAACCCGCCGTGGACGCCATCTTCTTCTGCAATGACGACCTGGCCCAGGGCGCGCTGCTGGCCGCGCTGCGGCTGGGCATCCGCGTGCCACAGCAGGTGGCCGTGGCCGGCTTCAACGACTTGACGGGCAGCGACCAGATGCTGCCGCCGCTCACGACGATACGCACTCCTCGCGCGCAGATCGGTGAAGCCGCGGCGCAGATGCTGCTGCAACTCATGACCGGCCAGCCGGTCGCCTCGCACTCGATCGACCTGGGCTACCAGTTGGTCGAGCGCGGCAGCACCTGAAGCACGGGTTCAGCCCTGCTGCGGCAAGGCTGACGCAGCAACACGCAGACCCGGCGTACTGCCCGCATAAGCCTGCTGCACCACACCCGCCACCAGATCGGCCGTCACGGCCGACAGTGTCCAGCCCAAGTGGCCATGGCCCGTGTTGTAGAACACATTGGCCGCCCGACCTCGACCCACGCGCGGCATCATGTCCGGCATCATGGGCCGCAGGCCCGCCCAGGGCACCACCTGGCGCGTGCTCACGCCAGGGAAGCACTGGTTCACCCAGTCCACCAGCGGACGGATACGGTCGGCGCGTATGTCCTTGTTGTAGCCGTTGAACTCCGCCGTGCCGGCCACGCGGAAGCGGTCCGTACCCAGGCGGCTGGTGACCAGCTTGGTTGCGTCATCGAGCAGGCTCACAGTGGGCGCGGCAGCCTGGCTCTGGGCATCGAGCAGGTTGACCGTGATGGAATACCCTTTGACCGGGTAGACGTTGACGCGGTCCCCCAGCTGCGCGGCGAATTCGCGGCTCTTCACACCGGCGCAGACCACCAGCCCGTCGTAGCGCCAGGTCCGCTCACCGGACTCGTCGCGCACGGTCACCTGCGCACCACGACCGTCGCTCTGCAGGCGCAGCACTTCCTGTCCGTAGATCGTGCGCACGCCCTGGCGCGCGGCGGCCGCGGCCAGGCCGGTGGTGAACTTGTGGATGTCACCGGTGGCGTCGCTTTCGGTGTAATAGCCACCGTAGTAGCTGCCGGCCAGTGTGGGCTCGATGGCCCGCATCTCCTCGGGCGTCACGGCGCGGCGTGGCAGGCCCCCTTCGGCCAGCAGCTGACTGACCTCGCCTGCATGATCAAAACCCTTTTTGTCGCGGTAGATGTGCAGGATGCCCTGCTTCTTGAGGTCAAAGTCCAGCCCCTCGGCCTCGGCCCAGGCAAACAGATGCTGGCGCGCCGCCACGGCCAGGCGGGCGGTCTCGATGGTGTTGCGCCGGTAGTTCGGAATGTTGGCAATGAACTCGGCAAACCAGCTCAGCTTGTGCCAGCTGGGCTTGGGGTTGACCAGCAGTGGAGCGTCGCTCCTGAGCATCCACTTGAGACCCTTGAGGATGGTGGAGGTGTGGTTCCAGACTTCGGCGTTGGACGCAGAGAGCTGGCCACCGTTGGCGAAGGAAGTCTCCATCGCGGGGTAGCGGTGCTGTTCGAACAGCGTGACGGTAAAGCCGCGTTTGGACAGGGCGTAGGCAGTGGTGACGCCGGTGATACCGGCGCCGATGACGGCGATCGACTTCATGAGTACAGGCTCCAAACGTCATGGGGGTGGGGTGCGTGGCACACCATGTGCCCTGCACGCCCCCTCTGTTTGGTACCTGAGAGATTCACGCGGCCGTGTCGGCAGCGCTTGCTCCTGCGGTGGGCCGGGTGACGAAATCCGGCCACTCTTCAGAGTTCAAATGATCCGATCGGTCCTTTTGCCTGAGAGTTTCCGGGGCGGTTGCTCCTTCGGCGCTGCCAGAGTTCGACAGTCTCTCCCGATCGGGTCCGGCCACGCGCGTGGCCTGTGTCCATTCTAACTTCGAATCCTGATTCTGTATGCGGATCTAGGCCATCCAGTCCTGGGAAACGATGCTGTCACGCCCCATGCGCTTGGCCTGCTCCAGCGCACCTTCGCACAACTCGACCAGTGCTTCGGGGCCCGTTTCACCGGTTGGCGTAAAAGCAGCCACGCCGATGCTGACGGTGACGATGCCGCCCTCGCCGCCGCTGTGCGGCATGGCCAGGGCATTGACCAGCATGCGCACGCGTGCCGCCACCACCCGCGCGCCCACTTCGTGCACGGCTGGCAGCAGGATGGCGAACTCATCGTCGTCATACCGCGCCACCATGTCGGCCGGACGGAAGACGGCGCGCGTCAGGGTGGAGGCGATCTTGTTCAGGCGCTCCTCGCTCAGGGAGGCGGTGTGGGTATCGACATAGGCGCGGAAATGGTCCACATCGATCAGCAGCAGCGACAGGGGTTCGCCCGCACGTCTGGCACGTTCCCACTCCTGGGCCAGGCGTTCGTCAAAAGCAGCGCGCTTCGCCACCTCCGTGGTGTTGGTGGCCTGGGCTCCTGCCACTGGCTGTCCGGACTTGCTTGGGGTCTTGGCAGGCATGGCGCGGGCTGGTTTGTGCTTCAGCGACGTTGCTGCAACTGTTTGAGATCCGCCACAATTTCGGCTGAATGTTTGGCCGTGTCCACCGAGCGGTAAGCCTTGGCCAAGCGCCCCTGGGGATCGATCACAAAGGTGTAGCGCTTGGCAAACTTGTAGACCAACCAGTCCGACAGGGTGCCGTAGCGCGCCGCCACCTCGCCTTTTTCGTCGGCCAGCAGCGGAAAGGGGAGCTTGTATTTCTGCGCAAACGTGGCGTGCGAGGCGCTGCTGTCCACGCTGATGCCCACAACTTCGGCGCCCAGGGCCTGCAGCTGCAACCAGTCGTCGCGGAAGGTGCATGCCTCTTCGGTGCACCCGGGCGTGTCGTTCTTGGGATAGAAATAAAGCACCAGCCACTTGCCGTGCCAGTCGGCCAGCTTGCGCGTCTTGCCCTGCTGGTCGGGCAGTTCGAAGTCCGGCGCGGGCTGGCCCGCTTCGGGCACGGCCGCCTGTACGACGCCCGCACCGAGCACCGCGCTGCCGGTCAGCAGCTGGCACAGGGTGCGGCGCCGCAAGTTCACGGCCGCAATTCCTTGAGGCCGCCCATATAGGGCTGCAGGGCGGCGGGAATTTCCACGCTGCCGTCAGCGCGCTGGTAGTTTTCCAGCACGGCCACCAGGGTACGGCCCACGGCCAGACCTGAACCATTGAGCGTGTGCAGCAACTCGTTCTTGCCTTGGGTATTCTTGAAACGCGCCTGCAGGCGGCGGGCCTGGAAGGCCTCGCAGTTGGAGACCGAGCTGATCTCGCGGTAGGTGTTCTGCGCGGGCAGCCAGACTTCGAGGTCATAGGTCTTGGCAGCGCCAAACCCCATGTCCCCCGTGCACAGGCTCATCACGCGGTAGGGCAGGTCCAGCTTCTGCAGAATGGCCTCGGCGTGGCGCGTCATCTCTTCCAGCGCCTCGTAGCTCTTCTCGGGATGCACGATCTGCACCATTTCGACCTTGTCGAACTGGTGCTGGCGGATCATGCCGCGCGTGTCGCGGCCGTAGCTGCCGGCTTCCGAGCGGAAGCAGGGCGTGTGGGCCGTGAGCTTGAGGGGCAGGTCCGCCTCGGCCACGATCTCGTCGCGCACGAAATTGGTCAGCGTGACTTCGCTGGTGGGAATCAGGTAAAGCGCTACGTCCTCGGCCGCGCCCTCCTGACCACCCTTCTTGGCGGCAAAGAGGTCTTCTTCGAACTTGGGGAGCTGGCCCGTACCGCGCAGCGTGTCGGCGTTGACGATGTACGGTGTGTAGCACTCGGTGTAACCATGCTCCTGCGTCTGCACGTCCAGCATGAACTGCGCCAGCGCGCGGTGCAGGCGGGCGATGCCGCCCTTCATGACCGTGAAACGAGAACCGGTGAGCTTGGTGCCAGTGTCGAAGTCCAGGCCTAGCGGCTCGCCCACATCCACATGGTCCTTGACCGCAAAGTCATAGGTCCTGGGCGTGCCCCAGGTCCGGGCCACCACGTTGCCGTGTTCGTCGCTGCCCACGGGCACACTCTCGTGCGGCAGGTTGGGCACAGCCAGCAACAGGGCCTGCATATCGGTCTGGATCTGGTCCAGGCGGGCAGCCGAACTTTCGAGTTCGCCCTTAAGGGCATTGACCTCGGCCTTGGCCGCTTCGGCCTCGTCCTTCTTGCCCTGGCCCATGAGCGCGCCGATCTGCTTGCTCAAGGTGTTGCGCTTGTTCTGCAACTCTTCGGTGCGGGTCTGGATGGTCTTGCGCTCGGCCTCCAGGCCGCGGAACTTGTCAGCGTCCAGGAAGGGCTGGGGGTTCTTGCGTGTCTGCAGGCGCGCGAGCACGCCGTCGAGGTCTTTGCGGAGCAGGGTCAGGTCTAGCATGGGGGAATTGTAAGTTGGCGGTTGCTCAGGCCTTCAAGCCCTTGGGCAGGGGGAACTTGATGGTTTCCTCGATGCCATCCATCTTGCGCACAGCCACGGCCCCCAGGGCGCGGATGCGCTCGATCACCTGCTGCACCAGGATTTCCGGGGCCGAGGCACCGGCCGTCAGTCCCACGCGGCCCTTGCCCTCGAACCACTCGGGTTTCAGTTCCTCGGCGTTGTCCACCATATAGGCATCGGTCCCCAGCTTCTTGGCTACCTCACGCAGGCGATTGCTGTTGGAACTGGTGGGGCTGCCCACGACGATGACCACGTCCACCTGGGGGCTCAGCAGCTTGACGGCGTCCTGCCGGTTCTGCGTGGCGTAGCAGATGTCCTGCTGTTTGGGTTCGCGCACCTGGGGAAACCTGGCCTTCACCGCCGCCATGATGCTGGCCGCATCGTCCACGGAAAGTGTGGTCTGCGTCACCACGGCCAGCTTGCTGGTCTGCGCGGGCGACACATGTGCCACATCGCTTTCGTCCTCCACCAAATGGATGCCGGAATCGAGCTGGCCCATGGTGCCCTCCACCTCAGGATGGCCCTTGTGGCCGATCATGATGAACTCGTAGCCTTCCTTGTGCAGCTTGGCCACCTCGACATGGACCTTGGTCACCAGTGGACAGGTGGCGTCGAAGATCTGGAAACCACGGGCTTGCGCCTCCTGCTGGACAGCCTTGCTCACACCGTGGGCCGAGAACACCAGCGTAGCGCCGGGCGGCACATCACTCAGTTCTTCGATGAAGATGGCGCCCTTGGCCTTGAGGTCGTTGACCACATAGGTGTTGTGCACGATCTCGTGGCGTACGTAGATCGGACGGCCGAACTTGCTCAGCGCACGCTCGACGATCTCGATCGCCCGGTCCACCCCGGCACAAAAACCGCGCGGTTCGGCCAAGAGAATTTCTGCCTGCGAACCCATGGTCATAACACCCCGATCAGTTGTACTTCAAAGGTCACCGGCTGGCCGGCCAGCGGGTGGTTGAAGTCGAACAATACAGCCTCCTCGCCCAGCTGGCGCACCACACCGCCGAACTGCCCCTTGCGGTCGGGCGTGGGGAACTGCACCACATCACCCACCGCATACTGCTCGTTCGGGTCACCCAGTTCACGCAATTCCTTGCGCGAGAGCCATTGCTGCATATCAGGGTTGCGCTCGCCGTAAGCGCCCGGGGGCAGCTCCAGTGTCGTATGCACCCCCTCCTCCAGCCCCATCAGCGCGGCCTCGACACCCGGGGCAAGTTCGCCCGTGCCCAGGGTCAACGTGGCCGGCTTGCCCCCGAAGGTATTGATGATGTCGCCAGCCGGCCCGGCAAGGCGGTAATGCAGCGTGAGGAAGGCGCCGGGCTGGACCCGGACAGGGGTGGTGGTCATGAAAGTCCCGATAAACTGGGCTCCATTGTAAATTTTCAGGCTCCCTCATGCCCCTGAAAGACCTTCCCCCTGACGCGCGACCCCGCGAAAAGCTGATCGCCCGCGGTCCGGGGGCACTGAGCGACGCCGAATTGCTGGCCCTGCTGCTGCGTACCGGCCTGGCCGGCAAGGGCGTGCTGCAACTGGCGCAGGAGCTGATCGACAGCTTTGGCGGCATGGCCGGCCTGCTGCATGCCAGCGCCGATGACCTGAAACGCATCAAGGGCCTGGGCCCGGCCAAACGGGCCGAACTGGTCGCCGTGCTGGAACTGGCCCGCCGCGCCCTGGCCGAACAGCTGCGTGAGCGCGCCGCGCTGGACACACCCCAGGCCGTCAAGAACTATTTGCAGCTGCAGCTGGCCAGCAAGAAGCACGAGTGTTTTGCCGTGCTCTTCCTGGACAACCAGCACAAGCTGCTGGCGCTGGAAGAACTCTTTCGCGGCACCCTGGCGCAAACCAGCGTCTACCCGCGCGAAGTGGTGCTGCGCGCCTTGCACCACCATGCCGCCGCCGTGGTGCTGGCGCACAACCACCCCAGCGGCACGGTGCAGCCTTCGCGCGCCGACGAGGCGCTCACGCAAGCCCTCAAGGCTGCGCTGGCCCTGGTGGACGTACGCGTACTGGACCATGTGATCGTGGCACCGGGCCTGGCGCTGTCCATGGCCGAGAAAGGCCTGATCTGATGGTCAAGATCAATACGCTGGCTGACCTCAAGCAGGTCAAGAAAGCCATCGAGGCCCAGGCCAAAGCGGAAGCCGAGCGCAAGGTTGAAGCGGCCAAGCGGGCACGCCAGGCCACGGCGGACAAGGACCTTTTTCTGCAGGCTGCCGGCAAGGTGCAGCCCTTGCAGCAGCCGGCCAAGGCACAGCTCAAAAAAAGCCAGCCTCCAGCGCGCCCCCTGCAACACCAGATCGATGAGCAGGCCGCGCTGCAGGAAACCCTCAGTGACGAATTCGACGCCAGCACGCTGCTGGAGACCGACGAGCACCTGAGCTACCGCCGCCCGGGCATCGGCCCGGACGTTACCCGCAAGCTGCGCCGCGGTGAATGGTCCATCCAGCGCCAGATCGACCTGCATGGCCTGCGCACCGAGGAAGCCCGTGAAGCCCTGGGCCAATTCATCCGCGAAGCCAACCAGCAGGGCATACGCTGCGTGCGCGTGGTGCACGGCAAGGGTCTGGGTTCACCGGGCAAGACACCGGTGCTCAAGGGCCGGGTACAGAGCTGGCTGGCGCAGAAGAAGGAAGTGCTGGCCTTTGTGCAGGCGCGGCCGGCCGAAGGTGGCGCAGGGGCGTTGGTGGTGTTGCTACAGCCCGCCGGCTAAGTCAGCCGGGGGTGTTTCTCATCCAGTCAGCCGTACCAGCGAAAGACTCGCGCAACTTGCCGCGCAATTCTTCATCGATGCCCACCTCTCCCATGGCCTGGTCCATGCACGCCAGCCACTGGTCGCGCTCGACCAGGCCGATCTTGAAGGGCATGTGCCGCGCGCGCAGGCGCGGGTGGCCGAAGCGTTCGGTGTAGTGCTGCGGGCCGCCAAGCCAGCCGGTGAGGAACCAGAAGAGTTTCTGTCGGGCATCGGTCAGCACGCTGCCGTGCGCGGCGCGCAGTTCCTTGTAGCCCGGCTCCAGGTCCATCAGGTCATAGAAGCGTTCGACCAAGGCATGGACCTTGGCTTCGCCGCCTATCCATTCGAAGGGGGTAGCGGGTCTGGTTTGCTCTTCAGATGTCATGCCCGGATTATCCCAGCGCTATAGACAAACGCCCATGGCTACTGAATTGATAGCAATCAGGTGGCCGCCTGTCGCAAGGTCTGCACCACCGGGCGGCGCAGCACGCTGCGCAAGCCCCACCAGCCGGCGAACCAGGCCAGCAGCGCGCCGCTGACGGCGCCCACGGGCAGCAGCCACCAGGTCACGCTCCATTCGAAGTTGAAAACGTAACGCGCCAGCGCCCAGCCCACCACAGCCGAGACCACGGCGGCCAGAGCCCCGGCCAGGGCCCCAACGCCCGCCAGTTCAGCTCGTTGTACTTGGCGCAACAGGCCGCTGCCCGCACCCACGGCGCGCATGATGGCGTACTCACGTGCGCGTTCCTCGCGCGTGGCGGTGACAGCCGCGAACAGGACCACCAGGCCGGCGGCCAGCGTGAAACCGAAGAGAAACTCCACCGCGCGACTCACCTGCTCCAGCACACGCTGCACCTGGGCCAGGGTGGCGCTGAGATCCACCACGGTGATGTTGGGAAACTGGCGCACCAGCGTGTTGTCAAAACCAGGACGGTCAGGCGCCCGGAACGCTGCGAGGTAGGTGACAGGCAACTCGGGCATCTGGCTTACAGGGTAGAGCGCGAAGAAGTTGGCCCGCATGGAACCCCAGTCCACCTTGCGCAGCGAGGTGATGGTGCTCTCTTTCTGCAGGCCGGCAATATCAAAACGCAGCTTGTCGCCGAGCTTGAGGTTCAGCGTCTTGGCGATGCCCTCTTCCATGCTGATGCCGTTCGCATCCTCCGCCGTCCAGCGCCCCGCGACGATGGGGTTGTGGCCCGGTGATTGAGCGCTGTGCGAAAGGTTGAACTCGCGCTCGACCAGGCGCTGGGCCCGATCGTCTTCGTAATCCTGCGCCTGCACTGCGCGGCCGTTGATGGCCACCAGGCGGCCACGGATCATGGGAAACCAGTCGTAGCCCGTCACGCCCGCCTCGCGCAGCTGGCGCTGGAAGGCCTCGCCCTGGTCGGGTTGCACATTGATGACAAAGCGGTTGGGCGCGTCGGCCGGGGTGGCCTGGCGCCAGCTGCTGATCAGGTCAGTGCGCAGCAAGACCAGCAACAGCAGCGCCAGCAGACCCACAGCCAGGCTGCTGACCTGCAGCACGGCGTAGATGGGCCGGGCCGAGAGCTGACGCGTGGCCAGCACCAGCCAACGCGGCGCCGTGTTCTCGCGCACCACACGGCGCAGCAACAGGACGGCGCCCCAGCTGGCCAGCGCAAAGACGGCCACGGCGCCACCAAAACCACCCACAGTGATCAGCCCGAGCTTGATATCGCTGCTGGCTGCCAGCAGCAACACGGCAAAACCCAGCACACCCAGCGCCAGCACGCCGACCGACATGGGGCGCAGTGTGCCCAGATCGCGCCGGATCACGCGCAGCGCCGGGACCTGGGCCAGCTGCAGCACGGGCGGCAGCCCGAAGGCCAGCATGAGCGTGAGGCCCATGCCCAGGCCGAAGAAAACGGGCCACAGGCCAGGCGCTGGCAAGGCCGTGTCCACCAGGCCTGCGAGCAGCAGCACAAAGACATGGTGCACAGCCCAGCCCAGGGCCACACCCAGAACACCACCGGCCAACCCCACGAGCAGGAACTCCAGCGCATGGCTGCGTGCGATGGTGGCTTGCGACAGGCCCAGCACGCGCAACATGGCGCAATCGTCCAGATGCTGATTGGCAAAAGAACGCGCTGCCAGGCCCACGGCCACGGCACTCAGCAGCGCGGCCAGCAGGGCCACGAGGTTGAGGAATTTCTCGGCACGCTCCAGCGTCTGCGCCATTTCGGGCCGGCCGCCCTGCAGGGCCTCGATACGCACCCCACGCAGCTGTTCGCGTTCGACGGTTTCATTGGCGCGTTTGACAAAGGCGTTGACCACCTTGTCCTCTCCAGCCACGGCCAGACGGTAGACCAGGCGGCTGGCCGGCTGTACCAGCTGCGTGGCAGCCAGGTCACCCTGATGGATCAGCGCGCGCGGCGCGAAGTTGATGAAACCGGCTCCCCGGTCAGGCTCCACGCCGATCAGGCGCGTGATACGCAGAGCTGCTTCGCCCAGCAACAACTTGTCACCCACCTTGAGCCCGAGCGCATCCAGCAGGGCGGGATCCACCCAGGCCTCGCCTGCGGCGGGAATCTCGCGTGTGGCTACCGCCGGTCCACCGGTTTCGGTGCTTACGGTGAGCTGCCCGCGCAGCGGGTAACCCGCCTCCACCGCCTTGAGGGAGACTAACCGCGTGGCACCGCCCTGCGCCTCACTGGCGCGCGCCATGGTCGGAAAACTCAGCGAGCCGGAAACCTGCAGTCCGCTGGACTTGGCCAGCGCCAGCAGAGAAGCCGACGTAGGGTTGTCGCTAACGATGACAGCATCACCGCCGAGCAACTGACGCGCATCGCGCTGCATGCCGCCCTTGAGACGATCGGCGAAAAAGCCCACGGCGGTCAGCGCCGCCACAGCCAGCGTCACAGCCAGAATCAGCAGGCGCAGCTGGCCGGCACGCAGATCACGCCAGAGGGTTTTCCAGGCAAGTTGCCAGAAGGTGATGTTCATGGGGCTAGCTTAGGGGATTTCTGTGTCTATGTGCACGAGCAGGGTTTTCGCCTGGCCAGCGAGCTAGGTGCGCCAGCTCGGCGGTCTCGCCCCAGCAATACAACGCTAGAAATCACCCAAGCAGGAAAAAATTAAGCCGCAGCCCGCAACTTCGGCCCAGCCAGTTCCGGCTGCAGCACCAACCGCGCCGGAGACGTATAGCAATAGAAATGCCGCCCCGTAGCCCGCCCAATCGCACAAAGCCCC
Source organism: Hylemonella sp. GW821-FHT10B10 (assembly GCF_059415585.1). NCBI lineage: Bacteria > Pseudomonadati > Pseudomonadota > Betaproteobacteria > Burkholderiales > Comamonadaceae > Hylemonella > Hylemonella sp. GW821-FHT10B10. Next base: position 437,110 of record NZ_JBWKNN010000002.1, read on the forward strand.
ACGCGCTCAGCAACAGCATGCCCCATCTGCGTGATCCCGCTGCGCGAAACCACGATAGGCACCCCCATCTGTGCCGACTTGATGACCATCTCGCTGGTCAAGCGTCCGGTGGTGTAGAACACCTTGTCCCCGCCGTCCACCACAACTGCGTCCTGCAGCCACATCCACCCCGCGATGGTGTCGATGGCGTTGTGGCGGCCCACGTCTTCGACGAAGAGCAGCATCTCCTCGCCGCGGAACAAAGCGCAGCCGTGCACCGAGCCGGCGGACTTGTAGGTGCTCTCCTGCAGGCGGATGGCGTTGACGATGCCGTAGAGCTGGGCCTGCGTGAGCGTGGCCTCGGGCAGCTGGATCTGGTCCACCTCGTCCATCATGTCGCCGAACACGCTGCCCTGCCCGCAGCCTGTGGTGACCACACGCTTGGAGGTGCGCTCTTCAACATTGGCGATGCCCTCGCGGGTCTTGACGGCGGCAGCGCCCACGTCCCAGTCCACGGTGATGGATTCGATCTCGTCCACCGAACGCACCAGGCGCTGGTTGCGCAGGAAACCCAGCACCAGCAGTTCCGGGTAACCCCCCAGGGTCATCAACGTGACCAGTTCACGCTTGTCCACGTAGACGGTGAGCGCCCGCTCCGCCGGGATGGACAGGGATGTGGCCTCACCGTGCTCGTTGACGGCCGTGACTTCGCGCGTGAGCGGGGCCTGGGCCCGGGTGAGATATGGCAGGGACATGGATGGCAGCGTACAACAAAACGGGCCGGACTTTACAGCCCGGCCCGTGAGACCGCGAAGCCTGTGCGGATCAGGATTTCTTGGCTTTTTTCTTGTCGGCTGCCGGCGCAGCAGCAGGGGCTGCTGCGGGGGCCGGAGCAGCGGCCGTGTAAACGAAGGGGCCCGGGTCGGCGCAAGGGGCCGTGGCCACCGGCTTGGCGTCCTTGCTGGCCTTACCCGACTTGCGGTACTGGGCTGCGACCTTGTCCTGGGACTTGCACAGCTTGTAAGCGTCGACCTTGCCGGCGTGCGCGGTCTTGGCGGCAGCCTCGGCAGCCGTCGCCTTGGCGGCATCACTGGGCGCAGGCAGCTTGGCCAGAGCGGACAGGCTGAGAGCGCAGGCGGCGATGAAGATGGTGATGGATTTCATGGTGACCTCTCTTCTGGGTGTTCAGGCTTTGGCGGGAGCACCGGGCGCAGCCGGCTGCGTACGCTGGGCCGGGATCTTGCCGGCCTTGATGTCGTCGTACCAGAGTTCGTGGTGTTCCTTGGCCCAGGTTTCGTCGACATAACCGGTCTTCATGGCGGTGTAGGCGCCGGACATGCCGACCGTGCCCATGTAGATGTGGCCGATGAACATGGCCATCATCAGCACCGTGGCCACAGCGTGGACCATGTGGGCGATCTGCATGCTGCCGCGTTCGTAGATCATGCCCGGGACCAGCTTGTCCAGGAACAGGCCTGACGCCACGACGATCAATCCCAGGACGAACACGCCGGCCCAGAACAGCACCTTCTCGCCCGCATTAAAACGGTGTGAGGCCACCTCGTGCCCGGACAGCAGGCCACCGCCCTTGACCAGCCAGGTGATGTCTTCCTTGCGCGGCAGGTTGTCCTTGACGAAGGTGATGATGACCACCACCAGCGAGACCGCGAACACCGGACCGGCAAAGTTGTGCAGGTTCTTGAGCACATAGGTCAGCCAGCCGTACAGGGCACCACCGATGACCGGGTGCAGGAAGAACTTGCCGAAGGCCATGACCAGACCGGAGATGGCCAGGATGCAGAAGGCGATCGCGTTGGCCCAGTGGGCCGAGCGCTCGAAGGCAGTGAAGCGCTCTATCTTGCGGCCGGTCTCGGCGCCGTGCAGTTGCATCGTGCCCTTGCGCCAGTAGAAGATGCCCACCGCACCCAGTGCGATCAGGATCAGCGCGCCGCCATAGGGAATGATCCACTGGTTGCGCACCTGACGCCAGGCTTCGCCGGCATTGGTGAGCATGGAGCCCGGATACTGCACAAAGGGCTGGATCAGGTTGCCGGCTTCAGGCGCCTGGCTCTTGGGCAGGCTGCTGTAGCCCGTGACGCCGGAGCCGACCTGACGCCACACAGGCGCGTTGTTGCCGGGCTGAACTTGGCTGCGCTCGGCATTCGTCTGCGTCGCGTAACCCGGCTCTTCACTGGCGTCGGGCTTCACGTCGAAGATGTTCTGGCCCTTGATGCCACCCTCGGCTGGTGCCGCCTTGGCCGGCGGCGCGTCGAGCTTGAGTTTGTCCTGCTGGGCCAGGGCCGGAGCGGCCCAGCCCAGGGCCATGCAAAGGGCCAGCGCAAGCACTTTTTTCATGAGGCGTCCGATCTTCAGTTGACCCGGTTGTACTCGTTCTGGCCGTATTGGCCTCGCGCCTTCAGCTTGGACTCCCAGCTGGCCTTGTCGCCAGCTTTCCAGCCCGGCTCGGCGTAGGCCTTGCCGGTGCCGGTGTAAGCGCCCGTATCCTGCTTGGCCCCACCGATGGTCTGCTGGGCTTCACCGCAGGCAGCCAGCAGCAACGTGGCGCAAATGATGGTCAGTGCCTTTTTCATGACTTGGCTCCTGCGGGTGTGGGCTTGCCAGCCTGGCGTGAGCCATAGGCCGTGCCCCAGCCCCAGACTTCGGCGCCCTTGCCGCGCTGCAGCACGCGGGTGCGGAAGATGTCCGCCACCATGTCGCCGTCACCGGCGAGCAGGGCCTTGGTCGAGCACATCTCGGCACAGGCCGGCAGCTTGCCTTCGGCCAGGCGATTGCGCCCGTATTTCTCGAACTCGGACTGGCTGCCATTGGCCTCAGGGCCACCGGCACAGAAGGTGCACTTGTCCATCTTGCCGCGGACACCGAAAGTGCCCTGCGAGGGGAACTGCGGCGCGCCGAAGGGGCAGGCGTAAGAGCAGTAGCCGCAGCCGATGCAGATGTCCTTGTCATGCAGCACCACACCCTCGTCGGTGCGGTAGAAGCAGTTGACCGGGCAGACGGCCATGCAGGGCGCGTCGCTGCAGTGCATGCAGGCCACCGAGATGGATTTCTCGCCAGGCACGCCGTCGTTGAGCGTGACCACGCGGCGGCGGTTCACACCCCAGGGGACTTCGTGTTCGTTCTTGCAGGCGGTGACGCAGCCGTTGCACTCGATGCAGCGCTCGGCGTCGCAGACAAATTTCATTCTTGCCATGACGTTACTCCTCAGGCTTTCTCGATGTTGCAGATCGTGGTCTTGGTTTCCTGCATCATGGTCACGCTGTCATAACCATATGTAGTCGCCGTGTTGACCGCCTCGCCGCGCACGATGGGCGCCGCACCCTTGGGGTAGTGGGCCAGCATGTCGGCACCTTGCCAACGACCGGAGAAGTGGAAAGGCATCCAGACGGTGTCGGACGCGACGCGCTCGGTCACCAGGGCCTGCACATTCAGCTTCGCACCGGTCGGGCTGTGCAGCCAGACCCGCTCGCCGTTGCGGATGCCGCGCTCGGTCGCCGTCTTCGGGTTGATTTCCACAAAGGCTTCCTGCTGCAGTTCGGCCAGCCAGGGATTGGAGCGGGTTTCCTCGCCGCCGCCCTCGTACTCGACCAGACGGCCCGAGGACAGGATGAGCGGGAACTTCTCGTGCAACTTGTCGGCGATGTTCTTGGTCTGCACGCTCTTGTACAGCGTGGGCAGGCGCCAGAAGGCCTTCTTGTCGTCGTGCGTCGGGTACTTGGCCATGAGCTCGGGCTTGGTACCGTAGAGCGGCTCGCGGTGCTGCGGCACCGGATCCGGGAAGTTCCAGACCAGGGCGCGCGCCTTGGCGTTGCCGAAGGGGTGGCAGCCGTGGTTCTGCATGAACACGCGGATCATGCCGCCCGAAGGATCGGTCTTCCAGTTCTTACCCTCGGCCGCCTTGGCTTCGGCTTCGGTGAGTTCACCCCACCAGCCCAGCTTCTTGAGCAACACGTGGTCGAGCTCCGGGTAACCGGTGGTGATGTCGGCGCCCTTGGAGTAGGAACCGTCTTCGGCCAGCAGGTTCTTGCCCTCACGTTCCACACCGAAGTTGGCGCGGAAGTTGCCGCCGCCGTCCATGACGTGGCGGGAGGTGTCGTACAGGTTGGCCGAGCCCGGGTGCTTGAGCTCGGGCGTACCGTAGCAGGGCCAGGGCAGGCCGAAGTAGTCGCCGGACATGTCGTAGCCGGTTTCCTTGTCCACCACCTTGCCCTTGCATTTGAGCGTCTTCACGTCGAAGGCGTTCATGTTGCGCATGTGGGCCTTCAGGCGCTCCGGGCTCTGGCCGGTGTAGCCAATGGTCCAGACGCACTTGTTGATCTCGCGCAGGATGTCCTCGGGCATGGGCTCGTCCATGCCCTTGACCTTCTGCATCTTGTAGTTCTTGGACAGCTCCTTGGCAAAGCCCAGCTTCTCGGCGAACTGATGCATGATCATGTGGTCGCTGCGGCTCTCCCACAGCGGGTCGATGACCTTCTCACGCCACTGCAGCGAGCGGTTGGAGGCGGTGCAGGAACCGCTGGTCTCGAACTGGGTGGCCGCCGGCAACAGGTAGACCGCGCGATTGGGGTTGAGGTCCTCCGGCTTGCCGGGCATGGCGGCCATGGCGGCCGTGGCCGAGGGGTAGGGATCCACCACCACCAGCAGGTCCAGTTTGTCCATGGCGCGTTTCATCTCCAGACCGCGGGTCTGGGAGTTGGGCGCATGGCCCCAGTAGAAGACACCGCGCAGATTGGAGTCCTGGTCGATCAGCTCGTTCTTCTCGAGCACGCCGTCGATCCAGCGTGACACGGTGATACCGGGCTTGCTCATCATGGCCGGCGAAGCGAACTGCTTCTTGATCCACTCGAAGTCCACACCCCAGGCGTTGGCAAAGTGCTTCCAGGCGCCTTCGACGATGCCGTAGTAACCCGGCAGCGAATCGGGGTTAGGGCCGACGTCGGTCGCGCCCTGCACGTTGTCGTGGCCGCGGAAAATGTTGGTGCCGCCACCGGACTTGCCGACGTTGCCCAGGGCCAGCTGCAGGATGCAGGAGGCGCGCACCATGGCGTTGCCGATGGTGTGCTGGGTCTGGCCCATGCACCACACGATGGTGCCCGGGCGGCTCTCGTGCAGCATCTTGGCGACCTTGGCCATCTGGGCCTCGGGCACGCCGCAGGCTTCCTCGACGGCGGCCGGGGTCCACTTGGCCAGCACGTCCTTCTTGACCTCTTCCATGCCATAGACACGGTCGTTGATGTACTTCTTGTCTTCCCAGCCGTTCTTGAAGATGTGGTGCAGCAGGCCGAACAGGAAGGGGATGTCCGAACCCGAGCGGATGCGCACGTACTCGTCAGCCTTGGCCGCGGTACGCGTGAAGCGCGGGTCGACCACGATCATCTTGCAGCCGGTTTCCTTGGCGTGCAGCATGTGCAGCAGGCTGACGGGGTGGGCTTCGGCGGCGTTGGAGCCGATGTACAGGGCGACCTTGCTGTTCTGCATGTCGTTGTACGAGTTGGTCATCGCACCATAGCCCCAGGTGTTGGCCACGCCGGCCACCGTGGTGGAGTGGCAGATGCGCGCCTGGTGGTCACAGTTGTTGGTGCCCCAGAAGCTGACGAACTTGCGCATCAGGTAGGCCTGTTCGTTGCTGTGCTTGGACGAGCCGACAAAGTAGACGCTGTCCGGGCCGCTGGCCTTGCGCAGCTCCATCATGCGGGCGGTGATCTCGTTGAGGGCCGTATCCCAGCTGATGCGCTCATACTTGCCATTCACGAGCTTCATCGGATAGCGCAGGCGGTACTCACCATGGCCGTGCTCACGGATGGAAGCGCCCTTGGCGCAGTGCGCACCCAGGTTGATCGGGGAATCGAACACCGGCTCCTGCCGCGTCCACACACCGTTTTCCACCACGGCGTCGATGGCGCAGCCGACCGAGCAGTGCGTGCAGACGGTGCGCTTGACTTCGATCTTGCCATCGCCCACGGCCACCTTGTCGGCAGCCCTGGCCTTCTTCACCAGGGTCAGCTGCGAGGCTGCGAGACCGACGCCCAGGCCCAGGCCCGAACGGCGCAGGAAGGCGCGGCGATCCATGGTGGGCAGGGCCTGCGACAGGCCGCGGCGCAGGCTGTGCACAAAAGGCGAGCGAGCGGTGGTCTCGGTCGCCGGGGATTTCTTGGTGAGCAACATGTCTCTCTCCAGCTTGGTTCTTCGATTCAGAGGCGAGTGGTCTGGTAGTACTGCTTGACGTGTTCCGTCAGCTGGTAGCCGCCACCTTTTTCAGGAGCGGGCTTGAGTTCCGGGGCGGCCTGCTCGGCCGGCTTGGGGACCGACATCAGGCCGGCCACCGCGGCCACGGCACCTGCGGTGCCCGCGCCTGCAAAGAGGGTGCGACGTGACAATTTCCCTTGGGGTTGACTCATGCTGGGTCTCCTGGATGGTTCCACATAGGAACTTAAATACATAACAAGCCTGCGCAGAATTTAGCAACGTGCATGGGTTTCAGCAAGGGAGACATCCCTCGGGCGGCAAAGGCACCGTGTCCGCAGTGTTGGATGCCACGCCCTTAATTCAGGCTTCACTGATATAAATGTGATGCGCTCTCACGCATCACATCAGGGCTCCGTCCGCATGGATCATGGGTTTGCACCATTGCTGCTGTGCAATAAGCCTCATGGGCCGGACAGCTTGACGCCAAGCCCGCGACAAGTTGTCGCACAGCGCACCCAGGCAGATAAGAATGCGTCCCAATACGAGAGTGGCCAACCTGTTGTGCCAGGGTCAAATCCAGTATTCCCGAGGAAATCACTCAAGCGCGATCGATAGAATCGGCGCAACCTTCATCGCACAACGTGACCCAGACGCAGCATTCTCCCGACGGCGGCAAGACAGCCGAGGGCTGGCCCTACTGGTCCATCCTGGTGGTCGACGACGAACCGGGCATGCGCAACTTCCTGGTCAAGACCCTGGCGCCACGCTGCCAGACCGTGATGGAAGCCGGCAGCGCCGAGGACGGCGCAGAACTGCTGCGCAACAACCACGTCGACCTCATCATCCTGGACATCGCCTTGCCTGGCCGCAACGGCGTGGAATGGCTCAAGGACCTGCGCGAACATGGCTACACCGGCCAGGTCATCCTGATCACCGCCTTCGCCGACCTGGACACCGCCATCGAGGCGCTGCGCGCCGGCGCCTCGGACTTCATCCTCAAGCCCTTTCGCGTACCGCAGATCCTCAACGCGGTGCGCCGCTGCTTCGAGAGCGCGCGCCTGTCACGGGAGAACTTCGTGCTGCGCCATGCGCTCTCACGCAGTCAGTTCGCCGACAACGGACTGGTCGGCAGTTCGGCGCAGATCGCCGAACTTTCACAGTCCGTGCGGCGCGTGGCCACCGTCAACAGCACCGTGCTGCTGCAGGGCGAATCGGGCACCGGCAAGGAACTGGTGGCGCGCGCCCTGCACGCCCTGAGCCCGCGCGCGCAAGGCCCCTTTGTGCCGGTGAACTGCGCCTCGGTCTCGCCCGAACTCATGGAAAGCGAGCTCTTCGGCCATGCCAAGGGCGCTTTTGCCGGCGCCACGCGCGCGCGCGACGGTCTCTTCTATTACGCCCAGGGCGGCACGCTCTTCCTGGACGAAGTGGCCGAGCTGCCGCTGCCGCTGCAGGCCACGCTGCTGCGCGCGCTGGAGGACCTCACGATCCGGCCCGTGGGCAGCCAGCAGTTGCTGCCGGTCAACGTGCGCATCATTGCAGCCACCAACCGCTCGCTGCAGCAGGAAGTGGCCGAAGGGCGCTTTCGCAAGGACCTGTACTACCGCCTGCAGGTGGTGGAGATGTCGCTGCCGCCGCTGCGCGAGCACAAGCAGGACATCCCCGAACTCGTGCAACATTTCATCGAACGCCTGGCCCCGCTGCTGGGCGCCCCACCGCTGCAGATCACGCCGGCCGAGATGGACTACCTGATGCAGTACGACTGGCCCGGCAATGTGCGCGAGCTGCGCAACCTGGTTGAACGCTCGCTGATCCTGGGCACGCTCAACGTCTCCGCGCTCTACGCCATGGACAAACGACGCAGCGCCGCCAGCAACACCGCCCTGCCCACCGACCTGCACGCCCTGGAAAAGCAGCACATCCTCTCCGTGCTCGACTCGGTGCAGGGCGACAAGACCCAGGCTGCCCAGTTGCTGGGCATCTCACGCCGCACGCTGGAGCGGCGTTGCGCCGAGTGGGCCCTGTCGTGAACCTGCCGCGCGTGTCCACGGCGGCGCTCGCACCGCGCTGGCTCACGCATTCCATCCGCAACAAGCTGCTGGCCATGGCCCTGCTTCCCTTGCTGGTGGTGCTACCCCTGCTCGTGGGTGCGCTGCTGCTCTGGGGGAATGCCGCCTACGACCGCCTGCTCATCACCAAGGTGCGCAGCGACCTGGCAGTGGCGCGGGGTTATTTCGAACAGGTGCTCGCCGAGGTCGGCTCGGGCACACACGCCGTGGCAGCCTCGCACGCCCTCTACCTGCCCCTGCAGCGGCGGGACAGGGTGGCGGTCCAGGCCCTGCTGGCACGTGAAAGCCAGCGTCTGGGCTTTGATTTCATCAACCTCTACCAGCTCGACGGCCGGCTCATCACGGCCGACTGGCTGCCCGCGGCCATTCCGTCGACCACCATCCGCGCACCGGCCAGCGGCGTCGCCGCCATCAGCGCCCGCGTCAGCACCGACCAGGCTAGTCTGGCACGGCTGGAGCCCACTGAACTGCTGGCCCTGGCACCGCACCTGGCCCCGCGCATCCACATCCCGCTGATCCCCACCCGCGGCGCCAGCCCCACCACGCGCAACGTGGAAGACCGTGCCCTGGTCATGCTGGCAACCACACCCGTGCGCGATGCCGACGGCACCATAGTGGCCCTGCTGCGCGGCGGTGTGCTGCTCAACCAGAACCTGCCTTTCATCGACCACATCAACCGCATCGTCTACCCCGAAGGCTCCCTGCCCTTCGGCAGCCACGGCACGGCCACGCTGTTCATGGACGACGTGCGCATCACCACCAATGTGCGCCTGTTCCAGGACGAACGTGCCATCGGCACACGCGTCTCGCAGGCCGTGCGCGAGGCTGTGCTCACGCATGGTGAAACCTGGCTGGACCGCGCCTTTGTGGTCAACGACTGGTACGTCTCGGCCTACGAGCCGCTGCTGGACGCGGCGGGCGAGCGCACGGGCATGCTCTACGTGGGTTACCTGGAAGAGCCCTTCCGCTACGTCAAGTACGGCATGCTGGCCTTGATCGTCGGCATCTTTGGGGTGGTGATGGTGCTGGCCGCCCTGTTCTCGCTGCGCTGGGCGCGCAGCATCTTCCGACCGCTGGAGCAGATGAACCTGACCATGCAGCGCGTGGAAGAGGGCGACACGGGCGCGCGCGTGGGGCCCGTGTCCGCGCGCGACGAGATCGGCGCGCTGGCCGGCCATCTGGACCAGCTGCTGGACGTGATCGACGACAAGACCCGCGCGCTGCAGCGCTGGGCCCAGGAACTGGATGCCAAGGTGATTGCCCGCACGCAGGAACTGGCGCAGAGCAACGCCTCGCTGCAGCAGGCGCAGCAGCAACTGGTCAAGTCGGAAAAACTGGCCGCCATCGGCCAGCTGACTGCCAGCGTGGCGCACGAGATCAACAACCCCATCGCCGTGATCCAGGGCAACCTGGACCTGATGCGCGAGACCCTGGGCGCGCAGGCCACGCCGGTGCAGGCCGAACTGCAGTTGCTGGACCAGCAGGTCGAGCGCATGCGCCTGATCGTCACCCAACTGCTGCAGTACGCACGGCCCACCGAATACGCCGGGTACGTGGAAGCCGTGGATGTGAACCAGACGCTGGAAAACTCGCTGGTGCTCGTGGCCCACCTGCTGGCGCGCACGCGCATCGAGGTGGAGCGGGACCTGTTGGCCACCGCACGCGCCGGCGTGAACCGCCAAGAATTGCAGCAGGTGGTGATCAACCTCCTGATCAACGCCCTCCAGGCCATGCCCGAAGGCGGGCGCCTGCGCCTGCGCACTCGCAACCGCGAGGACGGCAGGACCGGTGTGCTGCTGGAGATCAGCGACAGCGGGCCGGGCCTGAGCGAACGTGTCAAGGAACGCCTGTTCCGCCCCTTCTTCACCACCAAGAACGACGGCAACGGCCTGGGCCTGTGGATCAGTGTGGGCCTGGTAGAGCGTTACGGTGGCAGCATCGAGGGCCTGAACCGCCGCGAGCTGGGCGAGGACGTGGCGGGCGCGACCTTCCGTGTCTGGTTGCTGACCGAGCCATTGGCCCCGCAGGACGACGGCCCGACGGGCCCCATGGAAGCGCGCCGGGCTTAGCGCTCTAAGCCAGCATGTCGAAACCCTGCATTTCGACGCTGACGAAAGCGCGTGTGAATTCCGCCAGCCCCGCATAGAAGCGCGCCCGCGGGTGGGCCGCAATGGCATCGCACATGAGGTTGGCCCAGGGCTGGAGGTGGGCGGCGAAGAACTCGCGTTGTTTCGTCAGGTTGGCCACGGCCACGTCATCACCGGCGATCAGGTAACGCATGACCTCGCAGAGGTAGGCCATGTGGTCCTCGGTCTCGGGCATGGTCTCGTCGCGCGCCAGACCCATGGCCGCCAGATCGTCACGCAGCTTGGCCAGGGGTTTCTCGTTGAGGAAGCCGCTGAGGTAGTGCGACCCGAAAAGATAGATCTCAGGCTTGCCCACGCCGCCGAAAAGCGCGTTGTATTCCGTAGTGACAGTCTGCAGGTCCAGATCGCGCGCCGCACTGACCAGGCCGCGCCAGGGCTCTTCAAGAAAGCCGCCTTCGGCCGGCGCTTCGGTAGCGGCCACACGCAGCTGTTCGAACAATTCCTCACCGGGTGGTGCGTAATACAGCGCGGCCAGCAGGCCGTAGACCTCGGCGCGTGCGGTTTCCTCGTCAAGTGTGCCGCCTTGCGCCAGTTGAGCTTCGTTGGATTCAGTTTGGGTGCTCATGCGGGGCTCCACTCAGAGGTCGGTGATCTTCGATTCGTTCGGGTTGCTGTAGATGTCGATCACACGGCAGTCGCCGCACATCTTCAGCCGTTCCAGCGCTTCGCCCTGGAACATGGAGTGCCCTGCCAGCTTGCCCAGCATGCCCTCGATGGCCTTGAGCGTGCCGAAGGGCTTGCCGCAGCGCACGCAGGCATAGGGCTGCATCTCGTTGATGACCACGGGGTCCTTGCGTTGCGGCGTCAGACGCAGCTGCGGAAGCAGCGACAGCGCCTGTTCCGGGCAGGTCTTCACGCAAAGGCCGCACTGCACACAGTTTTTCTCGATGAACTTCAGCTGCGGCGCGTTGGGGTTGTCCTGCAACGCGCTGGCCGGACAGGCATTAACGCAGCTCAGGCACATGGTGCAGGTGTCTTTGTTGATGGCCAACGCACCCAGGGGCGAGCCCTGGGCGGGCAGGGCAATCACTTCCGGCTTGGGCTCGGCCAGCGGCGCGTGGGTCAGCAGGTGGTCCAGCGCCAGTTCCAGGGTGGCGCGTTTGTCGGCCTGCACGGCAAAACCGGCGGGTTTGGCCACGCCCTGTGCAGCGGGGGCCTGCAGTTCGGTGTCCAGTTCGCTCAGGTCGCGCGCATCGCGCGCGCGCAGGATGCGGAAATGTTCGCCTGTGTAACCCAGGCCGTTCAGGATGGCCTGCGCCACATCCATCTGCGCGCGCACCGCTTCCCGGTACTGCGGCGCTTCCTCGCCCGTCATCAGCACCCAGACATTGCTGGCACCGTAGGCCACGGCCGAGAGCCAGACGTCCACGCCCAGCGAAGCGGTGTGCCAGACCGCCACCGGCAACACACGGGCGGGCACGCCCAGCACATCCTGGTCCACACGCGCAGCGCGGCCCAGGTCGCCGATCAGCCGGGTGCCGGCCTGCTGGCTGTGCAACAGCAGCGCGGGCTGCTTGCCGCCTGCGCGCAGGTAGGTGGAAATCAGAGTCTTGAATTTCACGCCCTGTTCGCTGGCACGCGGGTAGGCAAAGGTCAGCGCGCCGCTGGGGCAGACCGTCGTGCAGGCACCGCACCCCACGCAGAGATTGGGATTCACCTTGATCTGCTGACGTTCGTAGTCGCTGCTGACAGCCGAAGCCGAGCAGACGTCGATGCAGGCATTGCAGCCCACCTTCTCGTTGCGGCTGTGCGCGCAGAGTTTCTGCTTGTAGACGAAGAACTTGGGTTTCTCGAACTCGCCCACCAGGCCGCGCAGATCAATCAGGGTGCGCTGGTTCTGTCCATCCCAGGGGAAATACCCCTGGGGCTTGGCGTGCTGCGTGAAGGCCGGTGCAGCGCGCAAATCCAGTACCAGGTCGTAGGTCTCGCTGTCGGCCTGCGGCTCGCGCGTGAAGTCGATCGCCCCGGCCACGCCACAGGCCTTGACGCAGGCGCGGTGCGATTTACACAGATTGCTATCAATTTGATAGTCGAAGCCGATGGCGCTCTCGGGACAGGCGTCAATGCAGGCATTGCAGCGCGTGCACAGGTCCAGGTCGATGGGGTTGGTCCGCTGCCACTTGAATTCGAAGGCGCCGAGCCAGCCCGTGAGCTGCTCGATCCTGCCGGTCATCACGGGGTAACGCCGCTCCTGCATACCACCGTCCGTTCCGGGGCCGGTGCTGAAAAGACTGACGTCCAGGGTATCGGCCAGCAGATCGGCGGCACGCTCGGCCGCATCCAGCGGGCCGATGATGAGCAGGCGCCCGGCGCTCTTGTAGGTGACGGTGGGCACGGGCTCCGGATCGGGCAGGCGCGCTGCGGCCAGCAGGGCGGCCATCTTGGGCATGGCCTTGGCGGCGTCCTTGCTCCAGCCCCCGGTCTCACGGATATTGACAAAACGGATCGGCACCGCCCTGGCACCTTCGGTCTGCCCGGCGATCTCGCCGAAGAGACGGGCCTCCTGCGTGCAGGCCACCACCACGTCATCGCCCTGGCCCAGCGCCTGCTGGAAGGCGCCGGCCTCGCGCCGGCACAGGGTGCTGTGCAGCGTCAGGTTTTCATTGAGGACCGCCCCCAGACCCTTGGGGTCCAGCGGCATGGTCTTGTTGCAATCGCAAATCAGGGTCGACATGGTCTTGATCGTTCAGGTGGGCCAACGCAGCTGGGTTTGGCGACTCGGCAGGCGCCACAGCCTTTGCGGGATTATCGGTTTGCACAGCAGGCGCCGGGCTAGGGGTCAGCCCTGCCCCGGGCTTGCGGTCTTTCTCTTCCTCGTCGTCGAAGAGGTTCAGGAATTTCGCGCTGGCCATCTGGCGCAGCATGGATTCCGGCAGGGGATCGGGCAGGGAATAGTCATCGATGTAGATGTCCAGCCGGTCCATCACGTTGAAGTGCGGGTCGGTGAACAGCTTCTTCATGGCCGCGTTCTTGACCTCGGGGTCCACGTCAGACACCATGAAGCGCTTGAAATCGGACTGCGGCGTCAGGGATTGCGTGTCCTGCAGCGTGGGCGGCGCTGGCGGCACTTCCTTCGCCGGTGTCGCCACCGGCACAGTGACGTCCGCTTCGCTGCGCGCGGACGCCGGCGAAGCGGGTGCCGTCACTGGCGCCACCGGCTCCTCGATGGCCTTGCCCTCGCGCACCGCCTGCTTGCGCTGCGCCCAGCGGCCCAGGAAGCCGTCAGCCATGTTCGCCTCCGCCGTATTTCTTCTGCGTGCTCACCGAGGCCGGATTGCCGAAGCGGTCCGTCAGCGGCTTGAAACTGTCAGGCCGCTTGCGCTTTTTGGGCTCGATCACGTAGTGTTCGTCGGCATAGGCCTGGAACCAGGCCACCACATCAAGCGGCGCCGGCACCTGCTCGACCGTCTCCTGCGCGTCGAGCCAGCGTCCGGCATCGTGGTAACTCACGGACACGGCGGCCGGGCGCGGGATGGGCTCGTCGGACACCGTGGCCTCTTCCTCCATGCGCCAGAGCACGAACCAGCAGGGCGCCGGCGTGGTGGCGTTGAGGTAATAGCCCTCGGCATCATCGCGGAACAGCTCCACCGTGAAGTTCGGATGCAGCCAGTGCTCGCCGTCTTCGTCCTTGCGCAACAGGCGGGGCGACTCGCCAAAGGCGGGCTCGTGCGCCACCACGTCGGCCAGCTCCCAGCGCCAGGTCTGCCAGCGGCTCATGGGGCCCTCGATGCGCACCTTACGCATGATGACGGCCACCTGGGTGGAAGGTTGTTGGGTACCCATACATCCGTCACTGTAGCGGATAGGAAAGCCCCTGCATCAGAGTGTGTTGCGACAATTTGTCGCAACTGCATTCCGCAAGCGCCAAAGAAAAAGGCCTTGCGATCACTCGCAAGGCCCTTGAGCTCATCCCGCTGGAAGCGGAAGAAGATCTGCCGCCGTTCAGCCCAGCATGGCCTCCGCCGCGCCAAAGCCCTGCGTCTTCGCAGGCTTGCCACCACGACGGATAGACACCGCGCAGTACTTGAACTCCGGGATCTTGCCCACGGGGTCCAGCGCCGCATTGGTGATCAGGTTGGCAGCCGCCTCATAGTAGGCGAAGGGGATGAAGACGGCGCCGCGTGGCGTGCCGTCATCACGGCGCAGGTGGATGGCCACCTGGCCGCGGCGCGAGGCCACGGTCACCACATCGCCGGGCTTCAGGCCCAGCTCGGTCATGTCGTCACCGCACATGGAGGCGGTGGCGATGGGCTCGATGGCATCGAGCACACCCGAGCGACGCGTCATGCTGCCCGTGTGCCAGTGTTCGAGCTGGCGGCCCGTGATGAGCACGAAGGGGAACTCGGCATCCGGACGCTCGTTGGCCGGGATGATGTCGGCCGGCACGAGCCTGACCTTGCCGTCCTTGGTATCGAACTTGTCGATGAAAACGGTGGGTTGGCCCGGGTCTTCAGCGCTCAGGCAGGGATAGGTCACGCTGGATTCCTTCTCCAGGCGCTCCCAGGTGATGCCCGAGATGACGGCGTGCATGGCCTGGCGCATTTCCTCGTACACCGCAGCCACGCCGGCGTGCTCGCCGGGGTAGTTCCAGTTCAGACCCATGCGCTTGGCGATCTGCTGGATGATCCAGAGGTCGGGCTTGGCCTCGCCGGGCGGCGTGACGGCCTGTTTGCCCATCTGCACCATGCGGTCGGTGTTGCTGACGGTACCGGTCTTCTCGGGCCAGGCGGTAGCGGGCAGGATCACGTCGGCCAGCCAGGCGGTCTCGGTCATGAAGATGTCCTGCACCACCAGATGCTTGAGCTCGGCCAACGCATGGCGGGCATGGTTCAGGTCCGGGTCGCTCATGGCGGGGTTCTCGCCCTCGACGTACATGCCATGGATCTTGTGCGGATCGCTGTCGTCGACCAAGGCCTTGTGCATGATCTCCACCACGGTATAGCCGGGCTTGTCGTCGAGCTTGCTGCCCCAGAACTTCTCGAACCACTGGTGCACTTCCTTGTTGTCCACGCGCTGGTAGTTCGGGAACATCATGGGAATCAGGCCGGCGTCGCTGGCGCCCTGCACATTGTTCTGGCCGCGCAGCGGGTGCAGGCCGGAACCGGGCTTGCCGATCTGGCCCGTCACCGCGCACAGCGCGATCAGGCAACGTGCATTGTCGGTGCCGTGCACGTGCTGGCTCACGCCCATGCCCCACAGGATCATGGAGGCCTTGGAGGTGGCGAACTCGCGCGCCACTTCCCGCAGCTGGGCCGCAGGAATGCCGCAGATGGGTTCCATGGCTTCGGGGCTGTAACCCTTGACGTTGGCCTTCAGGGCCTCGAAGTTGCTCGCGCGCTTCTTCAGGAACTCCTTGTCGACCAGGCCTTCCTCGATCACCGTGTAGATCATGGCGTTCAGCATGGCCACGTCGGTATCAGGCTTGAACTGCAGGGTGCGCCAAGCGTGCTTGCCGATGTCGGTGATGCGCGGGTCGGCCAGCACGATCTTGGTGCCGTTCTTCGCAGCGTTCTTGAACCAGGTCGCTGCCACCGGGTGGTTGGCCGTGGGATTGGAGCCGATCAGCAGGATCAGGCCCGAGTTCTCCACGTCATTGACCTGGTTGGACACGGCGCCCGAGCCCACGCCCTCTAGCAGGGCCGACACGCTGGAGGCATGGCACAGACGCGTGCAATGGTCCACGTTGTTGCTGCCGAAGCCGGTGCGCACCAGCTTCTGGAAGAGGTAGGCCTCTTCGTTGCTGCCCTTGGCCGAGCCGAAACCGGCCAGGGCCTTGAGGCCGTATTTGTCGCGCAGGCCCTTGAGGCCGCCACCGGCCATGTCCAGCGCCTCGTCCCAGCTGGCTTCGCGGAACATGCTCAGGATGACCGATGGATCCTCGCTCATCTGGCGGTTCAGCTCGTCGATGGCCTCCGGGTCCTTGGGCACGCCGGCCTTGCGGATCAGGGGTTTGGTCAGACGCTGCGGGTTGTGTGCATAGTCGAAACCGAAGCGGCCCTTGACGCACAGGCGGCTGTGGTTGGCCGGGCCGTCGCGCCCGTCCACGCTGATGATCTTGTTGTCCTTGACGTTGTAGGTCAGCAGGCAACCGACGCCGCAGAAGGGGCAGACCGAGTCGACCTTCTTGTCGACCTGCTGCGAACCCACACGGCTCTTGGGCATGAGCGCGCCGGTCGGGCAGGCCTGAACGCATTCGCCGCAGGCCACGCAGGTGCTGTCGCCCATGGAGTCACCCAGGTCGAACACGATCTCACTGTGGCTGCCACGCATGGCGTAGCCGATCACGTCGTTCACCTGTTCTTCGCGGCAGGCGCGCACGCAGCGGTTGCACTGGATGCAGGCGTCGAGGTTGACGGCCATGGCCGGGTGCGAGATGTCAGCCACCGGCTGCTCGCGGCGCAAGGCCTTGAGCGCGGGGCGCACGGTCACGCCCGCCTGGTCAGCCCACTGCGAGAGCTCACCGTGCTGCAGGGATTCGTCCTGCTCGTCCCATTTGTAACCCGTATCGGGCATGTCGGACAGCAGCATCTCGAGCACCATCTTCTGGCTCTTGACGGCGCGTTCGCTCTTGCTCTGCACCTCCATGCCGGCGGTGGCGCTGCGGCAGCAGCTGGGAGCCAGGGTGCGCTCGCCCTTGACTTCGACCACGCAGGCGCGGCAGTTGCCGTCCGGGCGCATGCCCTCCTTGTAGCAAAGGTGCGGAATCTCCATGCCCATGCGCTTGGCCACGGTCAGGATGGTTTCGCCGCCGTAGGCCTGGGCCTTTTTGCCATCGAGGGTGAACTCGACAACCTGGGGGGCGAGTTCGTTGAGCTTGGCAGGTGCGTTCATTTATGCGAGCTCCTGGGGGAAGTATTTCTGGACAGAGCGGATGGGATTCGGTGCAGCCTGACCCAGGCCGCAGATGGAGGCGTCGGCCATGACCTGGCACAGGTCTTCCAGCGTCTCGTTGTCCCACTTGGCGGATTCCATGAGCTTGACGGCCTTGGCCGTGCCCACGCGGCAGGGTGTGCACTGACCACAGCTCTCGTCCGCGAAGAAGCGCATCATGTTCACGGCGGCTTCGCGCGCCGTGTCCTTCTGGCTCAGCACGATGACGGCGGCCGAGCCGATGAAACATCCGTAGGGCTGCAGGGTGTCGAAGTCCAGCGGGATGTCGCCCATGCTGGCCGGCAGGATGCCGCCCGAGGCGCCACCCGGCAGGTAGGCGTAGAGCTCATGGCCGTCGAGCATGCCACCGCAATACTGGTCCACCAGTTCGCGGATGGTGATGCCGGCCGGCGCCAGCTTGACGCCCGGGTGCTTGACCCGGCCACTGACACTGAAGGAACGCAGGCCCTTGCGGCCGTTGGCGCCGAAGCTGCTGAACCACTGCGGCCCCTTCTGCACGATATCGCGCACCCAGTAGAGCGTCTCGAAGTTGTGCTCCAGTGTGGGACGGCCGAACAGGCCGACCTGGGCGATGTAGGGCGGACGCATGCGGGGTTCGCCGCGCTTGCCTTCGATGCTTTCGATCATCGCGGACTCTTCGCCGCAGATGTAGGCACCGGCACCGCGACGCAGCTCGATCAGGGGCAGCGGACAGGGCGGGTTGGCCTGCAGGGCAGCCAGTTCGGCCTCCAGCAAGGCACGCGCGCCGTGGTATTCATCACGCAGGTAGATATAACAGGCACCCACACCCACGGCGTAGGCCGCGACCAGCAGGCCTTCGAGGAAACGGTGGGGATCGCGTTCCAGGTAGGTACGGTCCTTGAAGGTACCGGGTTCGCCTTCGTCGATGTTCACGGCCATCAGCTTGGGGGCAGGCTGGTCGCGCACGATGCGCCACTTGCGGCCAGCCGGGAAGCCGGCGCCGCCCAGGCCGCGCAGGCCCGAGTCTTCCATGGCCTTGATGACCGGTTCAACTTCCTGCTTGCCGCTGAGCAGCTCGGCCGCCAGCTTGTAGCCACCCTTGGCCTTGTAGGCCTCGTAGCCCACGTAATCAGGCGAAACCTGCTGCTGCGAGGGTGCGGGGGAGATGGATTTGAGCGCCAGGGCCGCCGGGTCGAAGACGGCCTTGCCGGAGGACTTGGGCTGCGTGCTGATGCCGGACTTCACGGCCTTGGCCACGGATTCGGGCGTGGCGCGCAGCACAGGGTTCTGGTGCACCACGGCCACCGGGGCCTGCTCGCAACGACCCACGCAGGGCGCGTGGAGCACACGCACGTCGCCACCCAGGGTGGTCTGCAGCTTGCTCATGAGGCTCTGGGCACCATGCATCTCGCAGCTCAGGCCGTCGCAGACGCGCACGGTCAGGCCAGGGGCTTTCTCATCACCCTTGACCACTTCGAAGTGGTGATAGAAGGTAGCGACTTCATAGACTTCGGCCATGGGAATGTTCATTTCCTTGGCCAGGGCCACCAGGTGCCGGTCGTGCAGGCAGCGGTAGGCGTCGTTGAGCTTGTGCAGGTATTCGATGAGCAAGTCGCGGCGATGGCCATTGGCCGGCTTGGCACCGATCAGGGTGATCACTTCGGTCAGAGACTTGTCGTCGGCCTGACGGCCCTTGAGCTTGCTCTTGCGGCGGATGCGCTCCCGCAGGTCGTCGACCGTAGCGACGACGACGGCCTGGATTTCGCCTTTGCGGCCGGGATGGTTCATGGGTATGTCCCTCGGTTCATAACTATGCGCGCAGTGTCGGCCCGAGCCCCAAACCGGTCAAATTGGATCGGGACATGTCATCATTCAAAAAATAAATGATGCACTGCGGTAGATAACAGCGATTCTTATTGAACTAGGCCGATTGCTGGCCCCAGCCGGGGCTCAGGCGTGCAACAGACCGCTGTGGGCAGCTGCGTGGCGCAGCCAGGCCGCGTCCTGCGCCAGGGTCAGGGCCGCCTCGAGGGGGCGGGAGTGCCGCTCGGTCGTCTGCACCATGAAACCGATGGGAGTACGCACTTCAGGGCCGCTCAGCGGCCGGGCTTCGAGTTCGCGGTAGGCACGCACAGCACCGACCAGGGCACCGGGCATGACGCAGCAAACCGCCCCGCCTACGGCGCTGAGCGCCAGGGTCAGCAGGGAATTGGTTTCCAGCACGGGCCGCACCTTGGCACCAGCCTCGATGAAGGCACCGTCCACGATGTGGCGGTTGTACATCTCGGACGTCATCAGGCACAGGGGCAACTGAGCCGCATCCAGCCAGGTCATGGGTGGACCGAAATGCATGCCCTGCGCTTGGGGCGCCAGCGGCTGTGTGGCCTTGCGCACCAGGAAATAGTGCTCGGTGTACTGCGGCAGGGTCTGCAGGGACCCGGCGCGCACGCGCTCGGTGAAACCCAGGCCCATGTCCAGCGTGAGCTCCTCCAGCCCGGCCTCGATCTCCTGCGAACTCATGGAGCGCACCACGGGTGTGATGCCCGGGTGGCGCGCCTGCAGCATGGCCGCGAAACGCGCGGCCACCGGCTCGGCAGAGGGAACGACGCCGATGCCCAGACGCCCCTGGGGCTGGCCTCCCACGCTGCTGAGGTCCTGCTTGAGCAGTTGTTCTTCGCGCAGCATGAGACGCGCGCTCTCCAGCAGGCGCTCGCCCTCGGGCGTGAAACCCACGAAGGTGCGCCCACGCTTGACGATCGAGGAGCCGAACTCCTCCTCCAGCGCTCGCAGGGCGTTGGAAAGCGCAGGCTGCGTGACGAAGCAGGCCTGCGCGGCGCGCGCGAAGTGCTTGTGCTCGTCGAGTGCGACGAGGTAACGCATGGACACCAGGAGATTCATCGGACCGCCATCTTGCCAGAACGTGAACTTATGCACGCGCAGGCCAATGTCCTAGGGGAAACCACCAAAGCAGAAATTCAATTGATTCATTCAAATAACTATATTGAATAACTAAATAAGAGCATGAAGGCCACCGACGGCCTCTTGCACGACAGGGAGGACTCTTCAGGAGACCCATATGTTTCGACCCCTCGTACTGGCTATAGGATTGATGATGGGCGGCCTGGCCGCCGCGGGAGACCGCGGTGTCACACCCACGGAAATACGCCTGGGAGCCTCTGCCGTGCTGAGCGGACCGCTCGGTCCGCAGACGCTGGAATTCGGCGAAGGTTCGCGTCTGTACTTTGACGCAGTGAATGCAGCGGGCGGCGTGCACGGGCGCAAGATCGTCTACAGCACGCTCGATGACGGCTTCGACGTGAAGCGCGCCGTCGAAAACACCCGCAGGCTGATCGACGAACAGGGCGTGTTCATGATCTACAACAACACGGGCACGGCCCAGACCGGGGCCATCCTGCCCCTGGCGGAAGAAAGCCGCACGCTCATCTTCGGTCCGGTCACCGGCGCCACGGTCTTTCGCAACAAGGTCAACCCCTACCTCTTCCATGTGAGGGCGAGTTATGCCGACGAGGCACGTCGCATCGTGGCGCATCTGCAGGAAACCGGCATCAGCCGCGTCGCCGTGGTGTACCAGGACGACGGCCTGGGCAAGACTCTGCTGGCCGAGCTGCAGCAGGCCGCGGCGGCAGCCAAGATCCGGTTCGACACTGAGGTGAAGCTTGACCCCAAGGCCCCGGACTATCCAGCGGCGGCCGCAGCCACCGAACGGGCCCAGCCCCAGGCCGTGCTGCTAGGTACCGCCGGTGGCACGATGACGAACTACATCAAGGCAACGCTCCAGACCAGCTTGCGCCCCACCTTCTACGGATTTTCGGTCGCCAACGTCGACCTGATCCGGCGCGACCTGAAGGAACAGGCGCGAGGCATCGTGCTGGCGCAGGTCATGCCCCCGCTACGCAACACGACGATCCCGGTGGTGGCTGAATACCACCGGATCCTGCGTGAGAGGAACCCGTCGGTGGCCCCGTCGGCCTTCCAGCTCGAAGGTTTCGTCCATGCCAAGCTGCTGGTCGAGGGCCTGCGCCGTACTGGACGCAATCTGAGCACCGCATCGTTCATCAAGACCATGGAAGACGCGGGCGAAATCAGCTTTGGCCGCTTCGCAGCGAAGTACTCACCCAGCTCCCACAACGGATCGACCTACGTCGAACTGGCCATCATCGACAACGCCGGCCAGCTGCGCTACTAGGCCGCCCCACTCATCGGGCCGACACGGTTCAGGTCTCTTTCGAGATCTTGATGCTCGGGAATTTGCCGGAGAAGTCCTTGTTCTTGGCCGCGATGGACACGGCCACCTGGCGCGCCACAGCCTTGTAGATGCCAGCAACCTCGCCGTCCGGATCGGCGACCACGGTGGGTTTGCCGTTATCGGCCTGAACGCGGATCTGCATATTGAGCGGCAGAGCACCCAGGTAGTCCATGCCGTACTCGGCTGCCATCTTCTTGCCGCCGTCAGCGCCGAAGATGTGTTCGATGTGGCCGCAGTTGCTGCACACATGCACCGCCATGTTCTCCACGATGCCCAGGATGGGCACGCCCACCTTCTCGAACATCTTGATGCCCTTCTTGGCGTCCAGCAGGGCGATGTCCTGCGGCGTGGTGACGATGACCGCGCCCGTCATGGGCACACGCTGGCTCAGCGTGAGCTGGATGTCACCGGTGCCCGGGGGCATATCGACGATCAGGTAGTCCAGGTCCTTCCAGTTGGTCTGGCGCAGCAGCTGCTCCAGCGCCTGGGTGGCCATGGGGCCGCGCCAGATCATGGCCTCGTCCTGGGCAACCAGGAAACCGATGGACATGACCTGCACGCCATAGTTCTCCAGCGGCTCCATGGTCTTGCCGTCGTCACTCTCGGGCCGGCCGTCAATGCCCATCATCATGGGCTGGCTGGGGCCGTAGATGTCGGCGTCCAGGATGCCCACGCTGGCGCCTTCGGCGGCCAGGGCCAGGGCCAGGTTGACGGCCGTGGTGCTCTTGCCCACGCCACCCTTGCCCGAGGCCACGGCCACAATGTTCTTGACCTTGGGCAACAGGGCCACGCCGCGCTGCACGGCGTGTGCGACGATCTTGCTTGTGATGTTGATCGAAACGTTGTTGACGCCGGCCACACCTTTGGCGGCGGCGATCAGCGACTTGCGAAATCCGGGGATCTGGCTCTTGGCCGGGTAGCCGAGTTCGACGTCGAAAGACACGTCGCCGTCCTGGATGACCAAGCTTTTGATGGACTTGGTACTCACAAAATCCTTGCCCGTGTTCGGGTCCACCACCGCCTTGAGCGCCTCCATCAAGGCCTGTTCTGTCACTGCCATTCATTACTCCTGAAGTGCGCATAGTCTAGCGGCCGGCGTGAAAACCCCGCGGGTGTGGGCAAATTGCATAAGTACTGACTTTTTCTGCGCCACTCCCGGGTGACGTCAGCACTCACCCCGCCACATAATGGCCGCATGGTCAACGATGCCCCCACCGACACGAGCCCGCCGCGCATCGGCCTGCTGCTGACCGGCGGCGGCGCACGCGCGGCCTACCAGGTGGGCGTGCTCCAGGCCCTGGCCGAGTTGCGCCGCGCCCGCGCGCCCGGGGCGCCGGCCTCCAGCCCCTTCACCATCATCACCGGCACCTCCGCCGGCGCCATCAACGCCGCCTCGCTGGCCTGCGGCGCCGACGACTTCGACCTTGCGGTGCAACGCATCGTCTCGGTCTGGCAGAACTTCGAGGCCGGCCAGGTCTACGAAGCCGACCTGCTGAGCGTGCTGCGCAGCGGCGCGCGCTGGATGAGCCTGCTGTCCCTGGGCTGGCTGATCGCGCGCTGGCGCCGCATCAAGCCCCGCTCGCTGCTGGACAACTCGCCGCTCGACGAACTGCTGCACAGGATGGTGCCTCTGGAACGCCTGCCCCAGCTGATCGCCCAGGGCCACCTGCACGCCCTCGCCATCACGGCCTCCAGCTATAGCTCGGGCCACCATGTCACCTTCTTCGAAGGCAGCGAAGAACTGCAGCCCTGGGTGCGCTCGCAGCGCCTGGCGGTACGCGACCACATCAGCCACGAACACCTGCTGGCCTCCTCGGCCATCCCCTTCGTCTTCCCAGCCAAGGCCCTGGCCATCAACGATGGCGTTGAGTACTTCGGCGACGGCTCCATGCGCCAGACCGCACCGGTGGCACCGGCCATCCACCTGGGGGCCGAGCGCATCGTGGTGGTGGGTGCCGGCCGCATGAGCGAACCGCGCGACACCCTGCTGCGCGCCGCCCCCACCACCTACCCCTCGCTGGCGCAGATCGCCGGCCACGCCATGTCCAGCATCTTCCTGGACGCACTGGCGGTGGACATCGAACGCATACGCCGCATCAACCAGACGCTCAACCTGATCCCGCGTGAAGCCCGTCAGGCCAGCGCGCTCAAGCCGGTGGAATTGCTGGTGATCTCGCCCTCCGAGCGCATCGATCAGATTGCCGCCAAGCACGCAGGTGCCCTGCCGCACGCTGTGCGCGCGCTGCTGGGCGGCCTGGGCGTGTCGTCCAGCCAGGCCGACGTCAAGGGCGGTGCGCTGGCCAGCTACCTGCTGTTCGAAGCCGCCTACACCCGCGAACTCATGGCCATGGGCCACGCTGACACTCTGCGCCAGGAAGACGAGGTCTGCCGCTTCTTCAGCTGGAACGGGGCAGCAGCCACGCCCCCTTCTCGCCCGCAGGTCGAGCGGCGCAGCGTCGCGCGTGCCTGAGCCCGCCTGCGGCGCATGGGCCGGGGCGACTAAAATCGCGGGTTCCCCTGCGAAAGTGCCCCTCATGACCCGCAAGCTCTTTGTCACCACCGCCCTGCCCTACGCCAACGGCAACTTCCACATCGGCCACATCATGGAGTACATCCAGGCCGATATCTGGGTGCGTCTGCAGCGCATGCTGGGCCATGAGGTGAACTTTGTCGGGGCCGACGACACCCACGGCGCGCCCATCATGATCGCGGCCGAGAAGGCCGGCAAGACACCACAAGCTTTCGTGGCCGACATTGCCGCCGGCCGCAAACCCTATCTGGACGGTTTCCACATCGCCTTCGACAACTGGAGCTCGACCGACAGCCCCGAAAACCACCAGCTCGCCAAGGCCATCTACCTGGACCTCAAGGCCAATGGCCTGATCTCCAGCAAGGTGGTTGAACAATTCTTCGACCCCGAGAAGAAGATGTTCCTGCCGGACCGCTACATCAAGGGCGAATGCCCCAAGTGCCACGCCAAGGACCAGTACGGGGACAACTGCGAGGTCTGCGGCTCGGTCTACGCGCCCACGGACCTGATCAACCCCTACTCGACCCTGTCCGGCGCCAAGCCGGTGCTCAAGAGCTCCGAGCACTTCTTCTTCCAGCTGTCCGACCCGCGCTGCGTGGCTTTCCTTGAAGAATGGACACAGGACGGGCGCCTGCAACCCGAGGTGGCCAACAAGATCAAGGAATGGTTCGCCGTGCGCACCAACCCGGACGGCAGCAAAAGCGAAGGCCTGGGCGACTGGGACATTTCACGGGACGCGCCCTATTTCGGCATCGAGATCCCCGATGCACCGGGCAAGTACTTCTACGTTTGGCTGGACGCGCCCGTGGGTTACCTGGCCTCACTCAAGAACCTGCTGGACAAGCGCGGCCAGAATTACGAAACCTACATCGCAGATCCGAAGCTGGAGCAGTACCACTTCATCGGCAAGGACATCGTGACCTTCCACACCCTGTTCTGGCCGGCCATGCTGAAGTTCAGCGGCCGCAAGACGCCGGACAAGGTTTTCGTGCACGGCTTCCTCACCGTGAACAACGGCGAGAAGATGAGCAAGAGTCGCGGCACCGGACTGGACCCGCTCAAGTACCTCGCCCTGGGCATGAACCCGGAGTGGCTGCGTTATTACCTGGCTGCCAAACTCAGCGCACGCAACGAGGACATCGACTTCAACGCCGACGACTTCATGGCGCGTGTCAACAGCGACTTGGTGGGCAAGTACATCAACATCGCCTCGCGCGCGGCCGGCTTCATCGCCAAACGCTTCGGCGGCAAGCTCGGGGAGTACTCGGGCGACGGCGATGCCCTGCTGGAGCATCTGCGTGACGGCGCCGCCGGCCTGGCCGAATTGATGGCCGAACGCGAGTACGGCAAGGCCCTGCGTGAAGTCATGCTGCTGGCCGACCGTGTCAACGCTTATGTGGACCAGAACAAGCCCTGGGAACTGGCCAAGCAGGAGGGCATGGACAGCCGTCTGCACGACGTCTGCACCGTCTGCATCGAAGCCTTCCGCCTGCTGACCCTGTACCTGAAACCCGTGCTGCCGGCCCTGGCCGCACAGGTCGAAGCCTTCCTCAAGGTCGATCCCCTGCAGTGGAGCGACGCGGCCCGCGCACTGGGCGCTGGCCACGTCATCGGCGAGTACAAGCACCTGATGCAACGCGTGGACATCAAGCAGCTGGAAGCGCTGTTCGAAGCCCCTGCTGCGCCGGAGCCCGAGAAAGTGCTGCCGGGTGGTGAGGAGTTGGCTCCGACGATCAGCATCGACGATTTCGCCAAAATCGACCTGCGCATTGCCCAGATCGTCAACTGCGAAGCGGTGGACGGCTCGACCAAGCTGCTGCGCCTCACGCTGGACGTGGGCGAAGGCAAGACACGCAACGTCTTCTCTGGCATCGCCAGCGCCTACAAACCCGAAGAGCTGGTGGGCAAGCTCACCGTGATGGTGGCCAACCTGGCTCCGCGCAAGATGAAATTCGGCATCAGCGAAGGCATGGTGCTCGCCGCCAGCCACGCCGACGAGAAAGCCGAACCCGGCATCTATGTGCTCAACCCCTGGCCCGGTGCGCAACCCGGCATGCGGGTCAGATAATCTGGGTTACGCGGGACAGGGGGCAACGATGTAATGCGCCCGCCCGCTGCTCTTGACGCGGTACAGTGCCTCGTCGGCGCAGCGCACCAGGCTCTCGGGCACCAGCTCCTGCACGGCCACCACGGTGGCCACGCCGATGCTGACCGTCAGGTAATCCGCCACGGGTGAATCCTCATGCGGCATACGGGCCTGGACGATCTCGTCCATGCAGCGCTGCGCCACTGTCATGGCCACGTCGCCATCGGCACCGGGCAGCAGCAACGCAAACTCTTCGCCGCCATAACGCGCCACCAGTTCACCCGACCGCTGCGCGCAGTCATAGAGGATGGAGGCCACCTGGCGCAGGCAGGCGTCGCCGGCCAGGTGGCCATATCGGTCGTTGTAGCGCTTGAAGTGGTCGATGTCGAGCAGCAGCAGCGAGATGGGCTGGTTACTGCGCATGCTGCGCTGCCATTCGGTATAGAGGTGCTGGTCGAACTGGCGGCGGTTGGCCAAGCCGGTCAGGCCGTCGGTGGCCGAGAGCTGTTCCAGCTGCTGGTTGCTGCGCTCCAGTGCCATGCTCTTCTGCACCAGTTCGGTGACGTCCAGGCGCGCCATGACCAGGCAGCCCGAGGGCGTACTGATTTCATACAGGTGGGCCCAGCGACCATCGGGACGGGGCCGCAGCAGGGGCCGGTTGAGCTTGCCGCGCGCAGCCAGGCGCTCGCGCAGCCAGTCTTCTTCGCGACCCAGGGCGTCGGGGATGGCGCCGCGCTCCAGGGCACGGCGAAGTATGGATTCGAAGGACTGGCCGATGAGTTCACCGCCGTAGCGGTAGGGAGCCATTTCGGCCGCCGGGCGGTTGAAGAGCACCAGCCGGTCGTGCTGGTCATAGATGGCCACACCCAGGGGCAGGGCCTGGATGGCTTCCTGCAGACACTGGTGGTTCATTTCCAGGGCCTGGCGTTCGTATTCGCCGTTGAGCACATGGCGAACCACGGCCCGGCACAACACCATCAGGCCCAGGAGGAGCACCAGACCCATCCCGATGGCCATCCCGGTGGGCAGGCCGGGCGGTGCCAGCAGGATCACACTGCCGGTGAGGCCGGTGGCGGCCAGCAGGACGAGCAGGGCCAGCGACGTCAGCCAGCGATGGCCCGTCATGTCCACGAAATCCGCCAGATGCTTCACCGGGAACCTGATGAGTAAAGGGACTTGCGGCCCCAAAAAAGCCTGCGGGGCACACCGGCCATCTCATTACCGGTGTGCCCCTTGCCTGATGGCTGTGACAGCAGCCCCTCCAATGTAGGCAAGCCTGCGGGCGCTGCCTATCCCCCAAAAGGGTCATAGGGCAACACATTTCATCTCGCCAGGCGAAAAACTCACCCTTGGGCTGCCGCTAAACTGGACACATGCCCAGTCCCCGGCCGCCCTCCCACCCCCATTGGTGGGCCGACGTCCACCGCTCCCCGGTGGCCAACTTGCGCCTGGGCATCTGCCTGAGCTTCATTGCCGGGGCCACGAACGCCGGCGGCTTCCTGGCCATCGGCCAGTACACCTCCCACATGACGGGCCTGCTGTCCTCGGTGGCCGACCACCTGGTGCTGGGCCAGTTCGCGCTGGTCGCGGCCAGCCTGGCGGCCATCGCCGCCTTCGTGGGCGGGGCTATGACCACGGCCCTGATGGTCAACTGGGGCCAACGACGCCAGCTGCGCAGCGCCTTTGCCCGGCCGCTGGCGCTGGAGACCAGTCTGCTGTTGGTCTTCGGCCTGTCCGGTGCCGCCATCAATCTGCACGCCGAACTGTTCGCGCCGCTGACCGTGCTGCTGCTGTGCTACATCATGGGCCTGCAGAACGCAGTGATCACCAAGGTGTCGAACGCCGAGATCCGCACCACCCACGTGACGGGACTGGTCACCGACATCGGCATCGAGCTGGGCAAGCTGGTCTATTTCAACCGCTCGCCCGCGCCGGCCAAGGTGGTGGCCAACCGGCGCAAGCTGCGCATCCACCTCGCGCTGGTGGCGGCCTTCTTCGCCGGCGGCCTGCTGGGCGCCCTGGGCTTCAAGCTCTGGGGCTACCTCACCACCCTGCCGCTGGCCGCCCTGCTCGGCCTGCTGGTTTCAGGGCCGCTGCTGTACGACCTGCGCCACGGGCGCCTGGCGCCACCCGCCACACCGGGCTGAAAAAGGCCTCGACGCCGCGATGCGGGAGTAAACTGACCCGCCATGCGCGCTGCCGAATCCGTTCGAACACTGGCCGCCTTCCGCCCCAAGCTGTTCGACACCCTGCCCGGTTACTCACGCACGCATTTCGCCCGCGACCTAGGCGCCGGCCTCACCGTAGGGGTGGTGGCCCTGCCGCTGGCCATGGCCTTTGCCATCGCCTCCGGGCTCAAGCCCGAGGCCGGCCTGTTCACCGCCATCATCGCCGGCTTCATCATCTCAGCCCTGGGCGGCAGCCGGGTGCAGATCGGCGGGCCGGCCGGCGCCTTCATCGTCATCGTCTACGGCATCCTGGAGCGCTACGGCCTGGCCAACCTGATCATCGCCACGGCCATGTCGGGCGTGCTGCTCTTCCTCATGGGCCTGTTCCGCCTGGGTACGCTGATCCGCTTCATTCCCGTGGCCGTGGTAATTGGCTTCACCAACGGCATCGCGGTGCTCATCCTGTTGTCCCAGGTCAAGGATTTCCTGGGCCTGGAACTGACCAGCGTGCCGTCCAGCTTCTTCGCCCTGCTCAGCGCCCTGGGCCACGCCCTGCACACCACCAACCCCGCCGCCCTGGGCGTCGCCCTGGGCTCCCTGTTGCTGGTAGTGGCCTGGCAGCAAGCCATGCCGCGCCTGGGACCCGCCAAGCTGCCCTTCACAGGCAAGCTCACCGTGGTGCCCGGCTCCATCGTCGCGCTGCTGGCCGCCACGCTGCTGAGCCGGCTGCTGGACCTGCAAGTCGAGACCATAGGCAGCAAGTTCGGCGGCATCCCGGCCGCCCTGCCCGCCTTCGCCTGGCCGGACTTCAGCTGGAGCACGGCGCGTTTCCTGCTGATGCCCGCGCTCACCTTGGCCCTGCTGGGCGCCATCGAATCCCTGCTGTGCGCACGCATCGCCGACGGCCTGACCGAAGACCGCCATAACCCCAACCAGGAGCTCATGGCGCAGGGCCTGGCCAATTTCGTCACGCCCTTCTTCGGCGGCATGCCGGCCACGGGCACCATCGCCCGCACTGTCACCAACGCCAAGAGCGGGGCCTGCAGCCCAGTCGCAGGCATGGTGCATGCGCTCACTTTGCTGGCCGTGGTCCTGGTGGCGGCGCCCCTGGCCAGCCACATCCCGCTGGCGGCGCTGGCCGGCATCCTGGTCTACGTGGCCTGGAACATGGGCGAATGGCGGGCCTTCGCGCAACTGCGCCAGTACCGCTTGCCCTACCGCATCACCCTGCTGGCGGTCTTCGGCCTGACCGTCGTGGTGGACCTGACCGTGGCGGTGGAGGTGGGCCTGATCGCCGCCTGCCTGACCTTTATCTACCGCATCTCCAGCCTGACACGGGCCGAAGCGGTCAGTGCCCAGGACCAGCCCCTGCTGGCCGGCCAGGACGGCCAGGTGCGGGCCTGGCGGCTCTATGGCGCCCTGTTCTTCGGGGCGGTCAAGCTGGTTGAAGACATGGAACGCCAGCTCCCCGCGCGCGCGCTGGTGCTGGACCTGAAGAACCTGATCTATGTGGATTCCTCGGGCGCCGACACTCTGATGGACCTGGCGCGCAGCTGCCAGCGACACGGGGTGCGCCTGATCCTCTGCGGCCTCGCGCACCAACCCCTGGACATCGCCCGGCGCAGCGGCCTGCTGGAACAGTTGCCCTTGCAGGATGTCTGCCCCGACCTGGCCCGGGGGCTGGCGGCTGCGGCCGCCCCGGCTTCAGCCCACTGAACCGGCCCTCCCCAGGGACTGGCTAAAATGGCCGGTTCCTGTCGACAAGGTTTAGCCCCATGCATCTCTTCCGCCGCCCTGACTACCAGTCCGACGCCACCCAGTTCATCAACCAGCTCAAGACCGCCAAGCCGGATCTGGAAGCCCGCCAGCGCCAGGGCCGCGAGCTGCTCTGGGACAAGGCCGTGGACCGCCAGGCGCAGGAGGGCTACCAGTCCGCCCGCGTGGCGCAGACGCCCTACGTCTACCAGACCAGCGGCACCAAGTAATCGACGGGCCCCGCCCGCGAACCAGCCTTCTTGATGAGCGACCCCCACGACAGCGCCGGCCTGCCCGCCGCCGAGGCCCCGCACGCCGCGGTCATGCCCCAGGTGGTGGACCACGTGGCTGTGGCACGCCTGTATGGCGAGCCGCTGTTTGCCATGCCGCAGGATCTGTACATCCCGCCGGATGCGCTGGAGGTTTTCCTCGAAGCCTTCGAAGGCCCGCTGGACCTGCTGCTCTACCTGATCCGCAAGCAGAACTTCAACATCCTCGACATCCCCATGGCCGCGGTCACGCGCCAGTACCTGACCTATGTGGACCAGGTCCGCGACCGCAACCTGGAACTGGCCGCCGAGTACCTGTTGATGGCCGCCATGCTGATCGAGATCAAGTCGCGCATGCTGCTGCCGCCCAAGAAGGCGGCGGAGGGCGAAGAGGCCGAGGACCCGCGCGCCGAGCTGGTGCGTCGCCTGCTCGAATACGAGCAGATCAAGATCGCCGCCGCACAGCTGGGCAACCTGCCGCAGTACGGGCGTGACTTCCTCAAAGCCCAGGTCTACATCGAGCAGTCGCTGCAGCCGCGTTTCCCCGACGTGCACGTGGTGGACCTGCAGGAGGCCTGGGCCGACATCCTCAAGCGCGCCAAGCTCGTGCAGCACCACAAGATCTCCCGCGAGGAGTTGTCGGTGCGCGAACACATGAGCATCGTGCTGCGCCAGCTGCAGGGCCAGAAATTCGTCGAGTTCGAACACCTGTTCGATCCGTCCAAAGGCGTGCCCCTGCTGGTGGTGACCTTCATCGCCCTGCTGGAGCTGGCCAAGGAAACCCTGATCGACATCACCCAGGCCGAGGCCTTTGCCCCCATCTACGTGCGGCTGGCCTACACACCCGCCTGATCCCCCTCCTACTCCCCTGAACACCCGTGTCGCCGGCATCCCACTCCTTTGACGTCCTCATCGTCGGCAGCGGCCTGGCAGGCCTGAGCGCCGCCCTGCACCTGGCGCCCACGCACCGCGTGGCGGTCATCACCAAACGCCTGCTCAACGACGGCTCCAGCCGCTGGGCCCAGGGCGGCATCGCCGCCGTCATGGGCGAAGGCGACACCCTGGAATCGCATGTGCAGGACACCCTGGTGGCCGGCGCCGGCCTGTGCGACGTGGACGCCACGCGTTTTGTCGTTGAGCAAGCCCCCGTGAGCATCCGCTGGCTGCAGGACCTGGGCGTGCCCTTCTCGCAGGAACACGGCCACCTGCACCTCACGCGCGAAGGCGGCCACAGCGAACGACGCATCGTGCACGTGACCGACG
The DNA here is from genome assembly GCF_059415585.1 of Hylemonella sp. GW821-FHT10B10. Lineage (NCBI taxonomy): Bacteria > Pseudomonadati > Pseudomonadota > Betaproteobacteria > Burkholderiales > Comamonadaceae > Hylemonella > Hylemonella sp. GW821-FHT10B10. Next base: position 468,696 of record NZ_JBWKNN010000002.1, read on the forward strand.
CCACCGGCGCAGCCGTGCAGGACACGCTGATGAAGAAGGTGCGGGCCACACCCAGCATCACCCTGTTCGAACACCACATGCTGGTGGACCTGATCACCAGCGCCAAGCTGGGCCTGCCCGGTCAGCGCTGCCTGGGCCTGTACGCCCTGAACGAGGTCACCGACGTGGTGGACACCTTCAGCGCGCCGCACACCATCCTGGCCACGGGCGGCGCCGGCAAGGTCTACCTCTACACCACCAACCCCGACACAGCCACCGGCGACGGCATCGCTGCGGCCTGGCGCGCCGGCTGCCGTGTGGGCAATATGGAATTCATCCAGTTCCATCCCACCTGTCTCTACCACCCGGACGCCAAGTCCTACCTGATCAGCGAAGCCGTGCGCGGCGAAGGCGGCAGGCTCATCCTGCCCGACGGCACACGCTTCATGCCCGCGCACGACGAGCGCGCGGAACTGGCTCCGCGCGACGTGGTGGCCCGCGCCATCGACTTCGAGATGAAAAAGCGCGGTCTGGACTGCGTGCACCTGGACATCTCGCACCAGCCCAAGGCCTTCCTGCTGGAGCACTTCCCCACCATCTACGCGCGCTGCCTGGAGCTGGGCATCGACATGGCCAAGCAGCCCATCCCCGTGGTGCCGGCCGCGCACTACACCTGCGGCGGCGTAGTCACCGACCTGGACGGCCGCACCGACCTGCAGGGCCTGTACGCCGTGGGCGAGACCGCCTACACCGGCTTGCACGGCGCCAACCGTCTGGCCAGCAACTCCCTGGTGGAATGCATGGTCTACGCGCGTGCCGCCTCCCTCTCCATCACCCGCGAAAAGACCGCTGCGCCGCCCGCCCTGCCGGCCTGGGACGACAGCCGCGTGACCGACGCCGATGAGGCCGTGGTCATTTCGCACAACTGGGACGAGTTGCGTCGTTTCATGTGGGACTACGTGGGCATCGTGCGGACCAACAAGCGCCTGGAACGCGCCGCGCACCGCATCGATCTGCTGCGCTCGGAAATCCAGGAGTTCTATTCCAGCTTCCATGTCACCCGTGACCTGCTGGAGTTGCGCAACCTCGTGCAGGTTGCAGACCTGATCGTGCGCAGCGCACAATCACGCCATGAAAGCCGCGGCCTGCATTTCAGCCGCGACTATCCCGCCACAGCCGCCACAGCCAACCCCACCATCCTGGTGCCGCCCGCGCACTGAGGAGCCACGCCATGTACCGCACCCTGCTCAAATCCAAGATCCATCGCGCCACCGTCACCGACTGCGAACTGCACTACGAGGGTTCCTGCGCCATCGACGAGAACCTGCTGGAAGCCGCCAATCTGATGGAGAACGAACAGGTTCACATCTGGAACATCAACAATGGCGAGCGTTTCATCACCTACGCCATCCGCGGTGAGCGCGGCTCCGGCATCATCTCCGTCAACGGCTCGGCCGCGCGCCGCGCCGCCGTGGGCGACCTGCTCATCATCGCGGCCTTCGCCCAGGTGCCCGAAGAGAAGTGCAAGGGTTTCGAGCCCAAGCTGGTCTTCGTGGACGACAAGAACCGCATCAAGGAACAGCGCAGCCACATCCCCGTGCAGGCCGCACACGAGCCGGTGCACGCCGACCACCACGGCGGCGACAGCGCCTGAAACCGGAGCCGAGGAAACGCCATGACCGAACAGACCATCACCCTGCACCGCGCCCCCAAGGCGCCTGTACATCCCAAGGCCGAGCGCTGGAGCGTGGACGCCATCGAAGCGCTGTTCCAGCTGCCCTTCCCCGAACTGCTCTACCGCGCGCAGATCGTGCACCGCGAACATTTCGACCCGACCAAGGTCGAGTTCGCCACCCTGCTCTCCGTCAAGACCGGCGGCTGTCCCGAGAACTGCGGCTACTGCCCGCAGTCGGCCGAATTCGACACCGGCGTCAAGGCCAGCAAGCTCATGGAGCTGGAAGAAGTGCTGTTCGCGGCCCAACGCGCCAAGGACGCGGGCGCCACCCGCTTCTGCATGGGTGCCGCCTGGCGTGCCCCCAAGGACCGCGACATCGAGAAAGTCGCCGAACTCGTGCGTGGTGTGAAGGGCCTGGGCATGGAGACCTGCGCCACCCTGGGCATGCTCGAAGAGGGTCACGCCGAACAGCTGCGTGACGCGGGCCTGGACTTCTACAACCACAACCTCGACACCGCCCCCGAGTTCTACGGTGACATCGTCTCCACGCGCGACTACCAGGACCGCCTGGACACCCTGGCCCGCGTTCGCGGTGCCGGTGTCAAGGTCTGCTCGGGTGGCATCGTGGGCATGGGCGAGACCGTGCGCCACCGCGCCGGCCTGATTGCCGAGCTGGCCAACCTCGACCCCTACCCCGAATCCGTGCCCATCAACAACCTCGTGCGTGTTGAAGGCACCCCGCTGGCTGACCAGGCGCCGCTGGACCCCTTCGAATTCGTGCGCACCATCGCCGTGGCGCGTATCACCATGCCCAAGGCGCGTGTGCGCCTCTCGGCCGGCCGCCAGCAGATGGGTGACGGTGTCCAGGCCCTGTGTTTCCTGGCTGGCGCCAACTCCATCTTCTATGGCGACAAGCTGCTGGTCACCGGCAACCCCGACACCGAAGCCGACGTGCAACTGCTGCAACGCCTGGGCATGAGCCCGGCCCAGCAACCGCCCGGCAAGACCTGAGCTTTTTCTCACCCCAACGAGACTGGAGACCACCGTGAGCGACCCGACCTCCACCCCCAACAACGGCGCCTCTCCCTACGGCACCCTGCCCCCGGCCAGCCCGCTGGCCACGCGCAAACCCGTCAGCCTGCCGCGCCTGCAGGAAATGCACGCGCGCGGCGAGAAGATCACCATGCTCACGGCCTACGACGCGACCTTCGCGGCCACGGCCGATGCGGCCGGCGTGGAATGCATCCTGATCGGCGACTCGCTGGGCATGGTCTGCCAGGGCCTCTCTAGTACCGTGGGCGTGACGCTGGAGACCATGCGCTACCACGTCGAGAGCGTCACACGCGGCATCCGCCGCGTGCAGGGCACGGCCTGGGTCATCGGTGACATGCCCTACGGCACCTTCCATGAATCGAAGGAACAGGCCTTCCGCAACGCCTCCGTGCTCATGCAGGCCGGCGCCCACATGGTCAAGATCGAAGGTGGCGGCTGGACGGCCGAAGTCACGCGCTTTCTGGTCGAGCGCGGCATCCCCGTCTGCGCCCATCTGGGTCTGACACCGCAGACCGTGCACGCACTCGGCGGCTACCGCGTTCAGGGCCGCGGCGACGAAGCTGCCGCCACGCTCAAGCGCCACGCGCTCGAACTGCAGGACGCCGGCGCCAGCCTGCTGGTGCTGGAGATGGTGCCCGCGGCCCTCTCGGCCGACATCACGCTGGCCATGCCGCGCTGCGCCACCATCGGCATCGGTGCCGGCGTGGACTGCGCGGGCCAGGTACTGGTGCTGCACGACATGCTGGGCATGAACCTGGGCAAGATGGCCAAGTTCGTGCACAACTTCATGGCCGACGCCGGCAGCGTACGTGGCGCCATGGAAGCCTATGTGAAGGCCGTCAAGGAAGGCACCTTCCCCGTCAACGCCCAACACGCCTGGTGAAGACGCGTCGATGAAAGTCATCCACACCATCACAGAGCTGCGCGCGCACCTCGCCAACTTCGGGCGCCCGGCCTTCGTGCCCACCATGGGCAATCTGCACGACGGACACATTGCACTGGTCAAGCAGGCCAAGCCGCTGGGTGATGTGACCGTGGTCAGCATCTTCGTGAACCGCCTGCAGTTCCTGCCGCATGAGGACTTCGGCACCTATCCACGCACGCTGGAGGCCGATTGCCAGAAGCTGGAAGCTGCGGGTTGTGACGTGGTTTTCGCGCCCAGCGAACAAGAGCTCTACCCCGAGCCCCAGGGCTACAAGGTGCAGCCGCCCGCCGAGCTGGCCGACATCCTCGAAGGCCATTTCCGCCCCGGCTTCTTCACAGGCGTGTGCACCGTGGTGCTCAAGCTCTTCAACATCGTGCAACCGCGTGTGGCCCTGTTTGGCGCCAAGGACTACCAGCAGCAGATGGTGATCCGTCGCATGGTGGCCCAGCTCGGCCTGCCCATCGAGATCGTCACCGGCGCCACCCTGCGCGCCGACAGCGGCCTGGCCCTGTCCTCACGCAATGGCTACCTGAGCGCCTCAGAGCGCGCCGAGGCCGTGCAGCTCTCGCGCACCCTCAAGGGCATGATCGTCGCGCTGCAGAACGGCGAGCACAACATCGCCGCCCTGGAGCAGCACGCCATGCACACCCTGGCCCACCGCGGCTGGAAACCCGACTACATGACCGTGCGGCGACGCCACGACCTGCAGCCCCCACAGGCCGACGATCTGACGCACGCCGACCGCCTCGTCGTGCTCGGCGCGGCCAAGCTCGGCACGACCCGACTGATTGACAACATCGAAGTGTGAATTTCGATATTGCGGCGGACGCTAACAACTACCCGCAGGGTTTGTTATGTCAAAGCTACAACATTGAGGTGTAGGCCTCCATATTGCGCAGAAGAAATCAGCGCAAGAATGCCTGTACAGCCGCCAGCGTCGCCACCGGATCCTCCTCCTGCGGCACATGGCCCAGGGCATCGAACATCACCAGTTTCGAGCCGGTAATGTCGGCGGCAAAACGCTGGGCATAGACCGGTGGGATCAGCCGGTCCTGCCCGCCCCAGAGGATGAGCGTGGGCAGCTTAAGCGCCTTGATGTCCTGCTCGCGCCCGGTGTTGCGCTGGGCCAGGCGCTGACGTAGAGCCGCCCGGTTGCCCTCGCGTCGGGTGATATCGGTGTACAGCGCCACCAGTTCCGGCGTGACGCGCGCGGGGTCGCCATAGACGTTGCGCACGGATTTCTCGATCAGCCCCGGCGGCAGCATATTGGCCATCAACGGACGGAGGGCCGGCATGCCCGCGAGGCGGAAACCCAGCGGCACCGATTTGGGTTCGTACCAATAGCCCGCCGCGTCCACCAGGATCAGCTTGGCCACGCGTTGCGGCTGCGCATGCGCCACGGCCCACGCCACCTCGCCGCCAAGGCTGTTGCCCGCGATGACAAAACGCTGCACACCCAGTTGGTCCAGCAGCGCGGTGACGAAACGCACATAGACGTCGATCGAATAATCGTTGGCTGCATTCGGTCCGGTCAGGCCGAAACCCGGCAGATCGAAACGGATCACACGGCGCGTCTTCCTGAGCTCGCTGGCCCAGCCCTCCCAGGTGTGCAGGCTGGCCGCGGTACCGTGCACCAGCACGATGGGCAGCGGATCATCACGTGGCCCCTCGTCGCGCAGGTGCACCTGCAGGCCCTCCACGTCGATGAACTGCGAGGGCGGCTGCGCCCAACGGGCCTTGAGCTGATCAACCGGGACATCGGGCGCCCAGGACCAGGCGATGAAAGCGGCCACCAGCAGGACCAGGGCCAGCACGACGTAAGCGAGGAAACGCAGGATTTTTTTCATGCGCAGATCCTAGAGCCTGGGGGCCGCCGCACTCTGCAACGTGCGCGACAGAAAGCCCCCTGGCTCAGCCGAACTTGCCGACCAGGCGGGTGACGGTGCTCCAGCTTCGTGTGGTGGCCGGCAGGCCCAACAGCTTTTCCAGGAAGGCATTGGGGCTGCCGGGCGACTTGCCGATCTTGCGGCTCAGGCTCAGCGCCTCGCCCGCCGTGAAGCGCAGCACTTCCACGTCCCCGCGGCTGGACATCAGCGGTACCGTGCCCGGCGGCTGAGCATCCGGGTGCAGAAAGGACACGCAGCATTCATAGACGGAGCTTCGGTCCACGGCGGCAAAAGGCTCAGTGGCGAGCAACTGGATAAGCTCGGGCAGGGAACGGATGAAACCGGGCTCGACCAGGCCGCAACTGGCCTCGAGCAGCTTGCTGGCCCGCTGCAGCAGACGCTGTGGGCTGGCGCGCGCACCGGCGGCAAACACCAGCGTGCCATTCGTCAGGAAAGAAGCCGCCTCCCGCGCGCCAGCCTCCAGAAAGGCCTGCTCGAACTGGGTCTTGTTCGGGCAGCGGGCGCGCCCGAGGTTCAGGTTGCGAAAGAAGGCGGCGTAACGCATCCGACTCCCGGTTCAGCCCGCCACCCGGGCTCCGTGTTCCTTCAACAGTTCGCGCAGCACCGAGCGGTGGCAATGCGACTCGTCCTCGCAGTAGCAGCCCACGGAAAAATGGCTTTGCTGCGAGAGCGTGGCCAAGAGAGCCAAGGCGTGGCTGGCCTCGGGGGCGGCCATCTCCTTACGGTAACGCTGGGTGAAGGCCTTCCACTGCGCGGGGGTCTCTGCCTCCTGCCCCAGCTTCATGGTCTCCACACTGGGCGCCAGGTTGGGAAACCAGACGTCGTACCAGTTCTGGCGCGCAAATTCCGTCTTGGGCACGCCGCGCGGTGGGCGGCGTACGGTGCCGATGCGGGTGCCTTCATCGGGCAGGCGCGGGCTGCCGAGGCGGACGATGTGAACGGTCATGGCTGGTTCTCCTCTGACTGGTCCTTGCAGCAAGCCTGTATCCTAATAGGGCCTGCCGTCCTTGTGCACGAACTTCCACTGCCCGTCGACCAGCAGGGCCTGGAGATCGTCGTCCGGGTAGCTGCCCTGGTCACCTGGTGTCCGGTCGCCAATTTCGAGGTACACCACCTCTTGCGAAGTTTCATTCATCAGGCGGTGCCCGTTGCCCGTCCCCGCCTTGAAGCCCGCGCACATGCCGGGTGACAGGGGCGTCATCCCCTCATCGGTGTGCAGCGTGGGGTTGCCTTGCAGGATGTAGATGAACTCATCCTGTTTCGTGTGCGCGTGCCGCAGGGCCGAAACGGCCCCGGGGGCCAGGCGCGTGAGGTTGACGCCGAAGTTGCCCAGGCCGAAAAGATCACCGAGTGGCTGCTTCTGCCGGCCGGTCATCCGCGAGGCAAAGGGCTCGGGGTAGTTGGAGGGCTTCACGCGCGCCGGTGCGGCAGAAGCGTGGATGGCCGTCGGATAGGTGTTCTTGTTCATGTGTGTCCGTTCATCGAGCCAGGAAAAAAGCGTCGGACCAAGACCAGCGCTGTCGCCAGAAGCAGCAGCAGGCCCGTGACGGCCTCGGACCAGATCGTGAGGTTGGCCAGCAGGGTGTGCTCGGAACAGAGCGCCAGCGTGTAATGCGCCAGACCGTCCAGGCCGAAGGCACCATAAGCCCCCAGCAAGCCCAGCGCCAGGGTGCGGGCGCCGAAGCGGAGCAGCACGAAAGCCGTCAGGCCTAGGCCCGTGATGCCGAACCAGACCCCATAGACCTGCTCACGCGTCAGCCAACCGGGCATGCCCGGGTAGTAGGCGATGTACTCGGCGTTGTGGGTGAAGTGGGCCAGGCTTGCGAGGAAATACGCAACCACCAGCACCGTGATATGTCTGGGCAGAGCTGCAAGCCGATTTGACGGGGTCATGTGGTGGTTGGTGTTTGGGCAGCCGTCACTGCATAGGCTGGCGAATGATGGTTTTCCACTTGGCGGGATCGGCTCGCCGCATGTCCGTCAGGTAGATCTCATGGTGCTTGCCGGTCAGGGCCGCCCGGGCCTTGATGTAGGCATGCAGGCGTTCAATGGTGGGACCTTCTTCGGTGTAAGGGCCAACGTGCAGGATTTGCGCACACGTCCCCTCGGCGTAGGTCTCGAGGCGCAGCCGGTCGATGGCAGGCAGAGATTTCTTCTTGCGGACTTCGGCGATGGCCGCCGAAATGAGTTCGCCTGGAACAAAGTTGGGCTGCATGATCATCATGGTCCACTTCCAGCGGGACCTGTCGTCGGTGATGAAGGCGGACATGTCATCCGCCCACCACAACCCTTCCAGCGGCATGACCGCGTAGTCCGTTGCCTGGGGCCCCTTCTTGACCATGAACTTGGCCGTGTAGGCAACGGAATACAGCGCCTCGATGGCCTGCGCATATTCCGGCGTAGTGTTTGGATCACCCTGGCCATCGACCATGAGGAAGGTGAGCGCTGGCACATCCACCTGCACAACCTCCTTGGCTGATGCCTGGTACAGCTGCTTCAGCTCTTTCTTCAAGTCGATTTTCGTCATGGCGGGACCTGGCTGCGGCTAACACTTGACGGAAGGGATGTCAGATTTCTGCTGTTCCGAGGGCAACAAATTCTCCCTCGAAGTGTCCGACATCTTGCCCTTCGTACACAAGGGTGGATGACACCGATATTCTGGCGCGGCCTTTGCGCTCAAGCATGCGCGTGAACGCCTTCCATTGCGCTTCGGACGGTGACGAGGCGTGAGCGGTGAAGTAGCCAAGAATGGCTTGTTCATAACTCATGGCGTTGCGTTGGATGACCAGGCGTGTCTTGTAACCGCCAGTCAACAGCTTGACGTGGAGCAGCGACCAGGCGGAAAGGATGGCAAGTGCCGACGCGCTGCCACCGAAAACCGTATCTCTGTGATTGATGTTCGGACGCAGAGGCGCGCCCAGGACGACTTGATCAGGATTGGCCACTTCCACTTGAACCTGCATCGCCGCAGACAGTGGAATGTGTTCATGCAAATAGGTCTGGATTTCGCTCGGAGTCACGCGCTCGCTCCTCAAGCGCGTCGTAGGAGATGCGCGTGTACCGCACCGGCCTTCAGATGCCGGTAAGGCGTGAGCCCCAGCGGTGCCAACTGTTCATCATTCCAGGCGCCTGGCGCTTCCAGGTAGATGTAGCCATCCACCGCCACGGCACGCGCAGCGGCCTGCAGTGCGGCATCGAACAAGTCCGCATCAAAAGGCGGATCGAGAAATACCAGGTCTGCACTGGCGGCCGGCCAGGCTTTGAGCGCGCCGATGCCGTCGCCGCGCTGCACCGTCACGGCATCCGCCTGCAACTGTTCCTTGGTCTTGCGGAGTTGGGTCACGAGGGCCGTGTCCTGCTCCACCAGAGTCACCTCTTTCGCACCGCGTGAGGCGGCTTCGAAACCGAGAGCGCCGGTGCCGGCGAAGACATCCACACAGGTCCAACCTGTGAGGTCCTGGCCCAGCCAGTTGAAGAGAGTCTCGCGCACGCGATCGGGTGTGGGGCGCAGCCCGGGTTTGTCGGCCACGGGCAGCTTGCTGCGTTTCCACTGGCCGCCAATGATGCGCACCTCACCGGCCGGGCGGGGCGGCGTCTTGGTCGCGGGCTTCGCGCTCGCTTTTTTCACCAGTGCCTTACTTGCCATCACGGCCTCCCACCACCACGGTCACCATGCGCTCGGGCTGCAGCTTGCGTGCGAAGGCGGCCTTGATGTCGGCCACCGTGACCTTGGCCACCTGCTGGGTCCAGGTGTCGAGGTAATCGAGCGGCAGATTGTGGGCGGCGATGTTGGCCACGTTGTCGAGCAGCTTGCGGTTGTTGTCGATGCGCAGGGCGAAACCGCCGATGAGGTTGTCTTTCGCAGCCTTGAGCTCGGCTTCGGTCGGTCCGTTGGCGACAAAACGGCGCAGCACTTCGCGCGCCACCTGCACGGCCTGGGCCGCTTGGTCGGGCCGGGTCTGCAGGCCGATGGTGAAGGAACCCGCGTGCAGGCCGGGGTTGAAGTAGCTGTAGACGCTGTAGCTCAGGCCACGCTTCTCGCGCACCTCGGCGGTCAGGCGCGAGACAAAGCCGCCGCCGCCCAGGATGTAGTTGCCCACGGTCAGCGTGAAGAAGTCCGGATCGTCGCGCTTGAAGCCGGGCTGGCCGATCAGCACGTGGGCCTGAGCCGATTCAAAAGGGATCAGCTTTTCCGCGGCGGCGCTCAGCGGCTGCACCTCGGGCACGGGCGGCAGGGCCTCGCATGCAGCCGCAGGCAGGCGTGCCAGCAGCTGCGTGACCAGCACATCGGCCTGGGCGCGCGTGACGGCCCCCACGATGCTCACCTTGGCGCGGCAGGGTTTCAGATACTGCGCATGCCAGGCCTGCATGTCGGCCACGCTGATGCGCGCCAGGGTCTGCTCATTGGTGTCATTCCCGTAGGGGTGGCTGCCGAACACGGCGTGGTTGTAGCTGCGGGCGGCGATGGTGGCGGGGCGGGTGTTGGCTTCGCGCAGGGCGGCCACCATGCGCTCGCGTTCGCGGGTCCAGACGGCTTCCGGGTAGGCCGGTTCGGCCAGCTGGCGTGCGGCCAGGGCCGCCGCGCGGGCCAGCAGGTCGGGATAGGTCAGAGAGCGCAAGGAGAAGCTCATGCGGTCGCCGCTGTCACCGCCGCCGAAGGAGGCACCCAGATCGGCCCAGGCCTCACCCAGGGCGTTTTCGTCGAGCGCCGGATCACTGCCTTGGGCGCGGACGCCCTTGCTCATCAGGCCCACGCTCACACTGGCCAGACCGGACTGCCCCGCCGGGTCGCGCCGGCCGCCGGCGTCGAAATCAATGCGCACGTCCACCATGGGCACGGTGGGGCTCTCCACCAGCCAGACGCCGGCGCCGCTGGCCTGGGTCCAATGCTGGATGGGAATGCCAGCCTGGGCCAAACTCGCCAGACTGAACAGCAATGCAACAGCTACGTTTTTAATAGCAATCATTTGGACTTTCATGGTTGCCACGTCAATGACGACCACCGGCGGCGGGCTGGCGGCGCGGACGGTTCGGGTCGGGTGGCTGGGGCAACAAGTGGGCCACCGTGAGCTGGTCATCACCGAAATAACGTGCCGCCACGGACTGCACCTGGGCAGCCGTGACGCCACGCAGGCGGGCCAGCAGTTGGTCGTTGGTGTCCAACGGCAGGCCCAACACCCAGTAGCTGCCAATCTCGCGGGCCTGGTTGAAGAGCGAGTCGCGCTTGTAGACCTCACTGGCAATCCATTGCGTTTTCACACGCTCGAGTTCAGTTGCGCTGATGCCTTCACGCGCCACGCGGGCCACCTGCTCGCGCAAGGCGGCTTCCACCTGGGCGGCGGTCTTGCCCGCAGCGGGCACGCCGTCGAGCACGAACATCTGCGGGCCGCGGCCCATCAGGCCGTTGCTGGCGCCTGCGCTGTCGGCGACGCGGTCGGCACCCTGGGTCAGGTTACGGTCCAGACGCGCGCCGCTGTAGCCGTCGAGCACGGCAGCCAGCACGGTGAGTGCCAGTGCATCCTCGTTGGCTGGGTCGGTGGCGCTGAAGGAGCGCAGGCCCGGTACCTTGAAGGCCAGGGCCACATAGGCCTGGTCGGCCGGGGCCTTGACTTCCACACGGCGCAAACCGGCCTGCATCGGTTCGATACGCGGTTTGCGCACAGGTATGGCGCGTGGCGTGATGCGCCCGTAATAGGTGTCGGCCAGGCGTTTGACCCGGACCGGATCCACATCCCCCACCACCACGATCACTGCGTTGGCCGGCACGTACCACTGGCGATAGAAGGCCCGTGCGTCATCGGGAGTCATGCTGTCCAGGTCACTCATCCAGCCCACGATGGGCCGGCGGTAGGGCGAGGCCGTGTAGGCCGTGGCATTGAGCGTCTCGTACAGCAGGGAACGCGGGTTGTCTTCGGTGCGCATGCGGCGCTCTTCCTTGACCACCTCGATCTCTTTCTTGAACTCGGCATCGGGCCAGCGGTTGTGGGCAAAACGATCGGCCTCCAGCTTCATCACGTCTTCCAGGCGGCTGGCCGGGATCTGCTGGAAATACCCGGTGTAGTCCGTGCTGGTGAAGGCGTTTTCACGCCCGCCCAGGGCCGCCACACGGCGCGAGAACTCGCCGGCCTGGAGTGTGTTGGTGCCCTTGAAGAGCATGTGCTCCAGCACGTGGGCCACGCCACTGGTGCCGTCCACCTCGTCCATGGACCCCACACGCAGCCAGACCATGTGCACGGCCGTGGGGGCGCGCCGGTCGGGCTGGACGATGAGCGTCATGCCGTTCTGGAGGGTGTATTGCCGGGCGCGGGGACCGTCCTGGGCCAGGGCTGGCAAAGCCAGCAGGGCGAGGAAAAACAGGGGGAGTAGGCGTTTCATAGAATGCTCTGATTCTAAGAACGCCCCATATGTTCAGTTTTTTCAAGAAAAAAGTCCCTGCGGAAGCGATTCCGGGCCCCACGGAACCTGGACGCCAGGGCTGGTTGGGCAAGCTGCGCGCGGGTCTGCGCAAGACCGGCGCTGGCATCAGCACCGTTTTTACGGGCACAAAGATCGACGAGGCGCTCTACGAGCAACTCGAAGAAGCGCTGCTCATGGCCGACACTGGCGTGGCGGCCACGCAGTTCCTGCTGGACGATCTCAAGCGCCGCGTGAAGGAGAGCAAGGCCACCGAGCCGGTTGCTGTCAAGGGCCTGCTGGTCGATGCACTGGCCGATCTGCTGGCGCCACTGGAAAAGCCCCTGGCCATCGGTGCGCATCAGCCCACGGTCATCATGGTGGCCGGTGTCAACGGTGCAGGCAAGACCACGTCCATCGGCAAGCTCACACACCACCTCTCCAACAACGGCGCCAGCGTGCTGCTGGCCGCAGCCGACACTTTCCGCGCCGCGGCGCGCGAGCAGCTCATGGTCTGGGCGGAACGCAACACCGTGGAGATCGTGCACCAGGAGGGTGGCGACCCGGCCTCGGTGTGTTTCGACGCGGTCAGCGCCGGCAAGGCCCGCGGCAAGGACGTGGTGCTGGTGGACACGGCCGGGCGCCTGCCTACGCAACTGCACCTGATGGAAGAGCTGCGCAAGATCAAGCGTGTGGTGCAGAAGGCGGATGCAACCGCACCCCACGAGGTGCTGCTGGTGATCGATGGCAACACGGGCCAGAATGCGTTGGCCCAGGTTCGCGCTTTCGACGAGGCTCTGGGCCTGACCGGCCTGATCGTCACCAAGCTCGACGGCACGGCCAAGGGTGGCGTGCTGGCGGCGATTGCACGTGAGAAGCCGATCCCGGTGTATTTCATCGGCGTGGGCGAAAAGCTGGACGAGCTGGAAACCTTCAGCGCGCGCGAGTTCGCGCAGGCCCTGCTGGACTAGGACGCGCGGACGGCGGCCCCAGCAACAAGACCACGGGAAGCGACATCGTGAAGCCCGCCGCAACACCGGATCAGCGCGAACAGGAAATCGCCGCAAGCATGCTTTCTTGGCAGCCTACGCAGGCCTTTCTGCGTTACGCCATCCTGACCATCGTGGTCGGCTCGACCTGCTATGTGGCCGCCGTCCTCGGCTTCACACCCGAGCACATTGCGCGGGCCTACGGCCCTATTGCCTTGTCGGTGCTGGCCCTGTTCGCGGCCTGGCTGCTCAAACGGGGCAAGGTCCATGCCGCCATCGTGCTGCTGGTCTCGGGCATCTGGCTCATCACGCTCGGAATCGCCATCTTTCGCGGCGGTATCCAGGCCCCGATCTACTACGTGCACCCCCTGCTCATCTTCCTGCTGGGCTGGCTGGTCAGCGCACGTGCGGCGGCGATCACCACGGTATTGACGGTGGCCAGCACCATCGGCCTGGTCGCCGCCGATGCAGTAGGCTGGTTGCCACGAGTCGTGCTGGCCCCACCGGCCATGTACGGCATCGTGCAGATCTTCATCTGCATCCAGGCTGCCGCCATGGTGATCTACCTGGTGCGGGCCTACCGTCGGCAACTCGATGCGGTGCAGCGCGCCAATGTGGTTCTGAAGCAATCCGAACTCAAGTTCGCCACCGCCTTCACCTCCAGCCCGGTGGCGGCCTCGATCGTCACGGCCAGTGAGGGGCGCATCCTGGCCGTCAACGACAATTTCCAGCGTGATTTCGGCTGGGCCCGGGCCGAGATGGAAGGGCAAACGGCCATCGAGGTCGGCCTGTGGGTGGATCCGCTGCAACGGCAGCAGTGGGCAGAGATGCTGGGGCGCCACGGGCGAACGCTGAACTTTGAAACCATCTGGCGCCACCGCAATGGCGAGCTGCGCAACGTCAGCATTGCGGGCGAACGCATCGAGCTCGACGGCGAACCCTGCATCCTGGCCTATACCACCGACATCACCGAGCGCAAGGCAGCCGAAGAACAGATCCAGCGCCTGGCCTTCTTCGACCCTCTGACCACCCTGCCCAACCGCCGCTTGCTGATGGACCGACTCGACCAGGCCATGGTGTCCAGCGGGCGCCACCAGCGCCAGGCGGCCCTGCTCTTCATCGACCTGGACAATTTCAAGACCCTCAACGACACCCATGGCCACGACAAGGGCGACCTGCTGCTGCAACAGGTGGGGGCGCGCCTGGTGCACTGTGTGCGTGAAGGTGATACCGTCGCGCGGCTTGGGGGCGACGAGTTCGTGGTCATGCTGGAAGATCTCAGCAACAACGCCATCGAGGCGGCCACACAGGCCGAGATCGTAGGGCGCAAGATCGTGGGAGCGCTGGGCGAAAGCTACGCGATCGGTCCGCTGAGTTTTTCCAGCACGCCCAGCATCGGCGTGACCCTGTTCGGCGCCCAGCACGAAAACATCGAGGAACCGCTCAAGCGCGCCGACCTGGCCATGTACCAGGCCAAATCGGCCGGCCGCAACACCATCCGCTTCTTCGACCCGCGCATGCAGGCCATGGTGGCGGCACGCGCGGACCTGGAGCGCGACCTGCGCAGGGCTCTGCAGCGCAATGAATTCACACTGCACTACCAACCGCAGGTGCAGCGCGGGGGCTTGGTGTCCGGGGTCGAGGTGCTGCTGCGCTGGGCGCAGCCGGAAAGAGGCATGGTGGCACCGGCCGAGTTCATACCACTGGCGGAGGAAACGGGACTCATCATCCCGCTGGGTGCCACCATCCTGGAGCTGGCCTGCCAGCAACTGGCGCGCTGGGCCGGCAAGCCGGGCATGGCCCACCTGACACTGTCGGTCAACGTCAGCCCGCGGCAATTCCAGCAGGAAGACTTCGTCCAGCAGGTGCTGGATGTGCTGGAACGCACCCGCGCACCGGCGCAGCGGCTCAAGCTGGAAATCACCGAAAGCCTGTTGATCGCCAACGTGGACGATGTGATCGCCAAGATGACCGCGCTCAAGGCGCGTGATGTCGGTTTCTCGTTGGACGATTTCGGCACCGGGTATTCATCGCTGTCCTACCTCAAGCGCCTGCCGCTGGACCAGCTCAAAATCGACCAGAGCTTTGTACGCGACATCCTGGAGGACCCCAACGACGCTGCCATCGCACGCATGGTGATCGTGCTGGCGGAAAGCCTGGGCCTGGAAGTCATGGCCGAGGGCGTGGAAACGATCGAACAGCAGCAGGCCCTGCACGCGCAGGGCTGCCATGCCTACCAAGGTTATCTGTACAGTCCCCCGCTCTCGCTCGAAGACTACGAACGGTTTGCGCTGCGTCCGGGCTGGCCGGTCATCAAACCGGCCCGCTTGACGGGCTAGCGAACGACCAGGCGACCGGCGCTCTCGTCCGTGATCCCGCCGATTTCGGCCGCGGCGTCGAAGCCGTGGCGGCGGAAGATGGCCAGCACCTGAGCCACGCTCTCGGGCGTGCAGCTTACGAGCAGGCCGCCGCTGGTCTGCGGGTCGCTGAGCAGGGCCTGGTCCACCGCCGCGAAACCGGAGGGCAGCGTGACGGAAGCGCCGTAGCCGGCCCAGTTGCGGCCCGATGCGCCGGTGACCATGCCCTGGGCCGCCAGTTCGCGCACGCCATTCAGCAAAGGTACACGCGCCCAATCGATCTGCACCGTGCAGTTCGCGCCGCGCGCCAATTCCAGGCCGTGGCCGGCCAGACCGAAACCCGTCACATCGGTCAAGGCATGCACGCCAGGCAGTTCGGCCAATTCGGGGCCGGGCGTGTTGAGCTTTGTCGTGGTGGCGATCATCTGCGCGTAGCCGGCGGCGTCGAGTTTTTCCTTCTTGAGCGCGGCCGAGAGCACGCCGACACCCAGGGGCTTGCCCAGGATAAGCCTGTCGCCCACGCGCGCATCGGCATTGCGCTTGACGCGCTTGGGGTGCACCAGACCCAAGGCCACCAGGCCATAGATGGGCTCCACGGAATCAATGGTGTGGCCCCCGGCGATGGGGATGCCCGCAGCCTTGCACACGTCCTGCCCGCCGGCCAGGATGCGGCCGATGGTGTCGGTGGACAGCACGTTGATGGGCATGCCCACCAGGGCCAGGGCCATGATGGGCTTGCCGCCCATGGCGTAGACGTCGGAGATGGCGTTGGTGGCGGCGATCCGACCGAAGTCGTAGGCATCGTCGACGATGGGCATGAAGAAATCGGTGGTGGCGATCAGTGCCTGCTCGTCATTGAGCTGGTAGACCGCCGCGTCGTCGGCGGTCTCGATGCCCACCAGCAATTCGGGCGGCATGGGCAGACCGCTGCTGCCTTTGAGAATGTCGGAGAGCACACCGGGCGCGATCTTGCAACCGCAGCCGCCGCCATGCGAAAGGGAGGTGAGGCGGGGTTCGGCGGGTAGGGTATTGGCGTTCATATCAGGTCCTGGAGCAGTGCGAGCAGAGACTCGCGTTCGGCGGCTGGCGCGAACAGGGGCGCGCGGAGCTGGCATTGTGCCCGCAAGGCGGAAACCCTGTCGGCCTCATCCCTGCACTGTCTGAGCAACTGCGCCAACGCCGCCGCATCGCCCACAGGGAAGTAGCCCCCGTAGTCGGCGCCCAGCATGCCCACATTGCCGGGAATGCGCGAGGCCAGCACGGGCGTGCCGCAGCAGACGGCCTCCATCAGCACATGGGCCCCGCCCTCCATGCGGCTGGCGTGCACGAGGAGGTGCGCGCGCTGGATGCGCCGGCGCACCTCCTCGTGGTCCAGGCCGCCGAACCAGTGATAGTTCGGGCAGGCGGCCATGGTGGCGCGCGCCTGCTCGCCCAGCACCGGGTCCAGAGCCTCGCCGATATGGTCGATGTGGATGTCGGGCCGGTCCCGCAGCAGGTGTGCGGCTTCGTACAGAGTCTGGGGCGATTTCTCCTCGCGCAGGTGGCCCACCATGAGGGCGCGCAGATGGCGCTGGGTTTTCTTCAGCGCACGCCGCTCGGTGGTCGACTGGAAAATCACACGCGTACGCTCGCGGTAGGGCGCAGACAACTCCAGCAACCCCTGGTCCTGCAGCACCACCAGCCGCTGCGCCAGCGCCAGCGAACGGCGGGCGCTCACGTCTTCGTGGATGTCGCGGTAGAGGTCGGTGCCCGTGAGCACCACGGCCAGGCCGTGCCCCGGGTGGGCTTGCGCCCAGGCGGCAATGGAAGCAGCACTGCGGCGCGCATGCAGGGCCAGCATCGCCGCCGCCTCAGCGTGCTCACCAGGGTGCCACTCCTTGACGATCTGTGTGCGCATGTGCCCGGCCAGCAAGCGCGACCAGCGCCAGGCAGTCTGCCAGTTGCCGTTGTTGGCATCGGCCAGCGCCGGGCTGACGATGAGGACCAGCGGCAGAGCCACGCCTCAGCCTTGCGCCCAATACACGGCGAACCAGCCGCGCTCGTCGGTCCAGGCCTGCACCTGCGCAAAACCGGCCGCCGCCAGCAGCGCCTGGAAGCTGTCCAGGCGGTATTTGTAGGAATTCTCGGTGTGGATGCGCTCCCCGCGCGCGAAATGCCGCTCGCCCCCTGACCAGCGCACCGTGAGCTCATGCCTGGCCTGCAGGTGCATCTCGATGCGCGAGGCCGTTTCGTTGAAGAGGGCCACGTGCTGCCAGTCCTGCAGGGCAAAGTTGCTGCCCAGCAAACGGTTGAGGTGCAGCAGCAGGTTCTTGTTGAAGGCAGCGGTCACACCCAGCGCGTCGTCGTAGGCCGGCTCCAGCACCTCCGGGGGCTTCACCAGATCCACCCCGATCAGCAGGCCGCCACCCTGCGCTGCCGCACGTACCTGGCGCAGAAAGGTCAGCGCCTGCTCGGGCGTGAAATTACCGATGCTCGAGCCCGGGTAGAACAGCAGGCGCGGGCCTGCGCCCACTTCGTCGGGCAAGCTCAGCTGCGCCGAAAAATCCAGCCCCACGCCCAGCATGTCCAGCGTCGGGAACTGCCGCTGCAGGCAGGCCAGTGCATGACGCAGGTGGTCCACCGAAATGTCCACCGCCACATAACGTGCAGGCTGCAGCAGCTCGAAAAGCCGCCCGGCCTTTTCGCAATTGCCCGCGCCCAGGTCCACCAGGGTGGCGCCCCGGGGCAGGTGCCGGGCGATGGCGGCGCCGTGCGCCTGCATCAGCGCGGTCTCGGTACGGGTGGGGTAGTACTCGGGCAGTTCGGTGATGGCGTCGAACAGGCGGGAGCCCAGAGGGTCGTAGAAATACTTGGGCGAGATCTGCGCCGGCTGGGCCTGCAGGCCCGCGACCAGCTCCTGGCGCAACGCCGCCGGGTCTGCGCGATGCAACTGGACGAAGCGGGGCTGGCGCAGCTCGGGGAACGACATGGGCCTCAATATATAGCAGGGATCCCCCGGGACAGGCCATCCGCCTGCCCTGGACACAGCCAGAGGCATTGTGGTTTTTACGGTTGGCGGGCGCCTTGCTCTGGCGCACAATGCCCGGACGTTATGTTTACACTACGCGAAGAAGTGTAGACAATTTACAGACCCGGAGACAACTCATGCAACGCCGTACCCTGCTGGGCGCAAGCCCCCTGCTGCTGGCCCCCACCCTGCTGCACGCGCAAAGCTATCCCAACAAGCCCATCCGCTACATCGTGCCTGTGGCTGCGGGCGGTGGCAGCGACATGGTGGGCCGCACCGTGACCGAGCGCTGGGGCAAGGCACTGAACCAGACCTTTGTGGTGGACAACCAGGGCGGCGGCGGCGGCGTGATCGCCTGCCAGAACACGGCCAAGTCCGCCCCCGACGGCTACACCCTGCTGCAGGGCTATGTGGCCACGCACGGCACCAGCCCGGCCACGCGCAAGCTGCCCTATGACCCGATCAAGGACTTCACGCCCATCGGCATGATCGGCGGCACGCCCAATGTGCTCGTGGTCAACGCCGCGCTGCCGGTCAACAACGTCAAGGAATTTGTGGCCTACCTGAAGGCCAACCCCGGCAAGGTGAGCTATGGCTCGGCCGGCGCGGGTTCACTCACCCACCTGACCATGGAGCTGTTCAAGCAGCAGATCAACTCCTTCATGGTCCATATCCCCTACCGCGGCATTGCCCCGGCCTTCACGGATCTGATCGGCGCCCAGACCAACGCCATGTTCCCCGGCCTGGCGGCGGCCATGCCGCACATCCGCTCGGGCCGCGTACGCGCCCTGGCCGTGACCGGCGGCGCACGACATCCGCAGCTCAAGGACACGCCGACGCTGGACGAGCTGGGCTACAAAGGCTTCGACGCCATGCAGTGGTATGGCGTCGTAGGCCCGGCCGGTATGCCCGCCCCCATCGTCAAGCAACTCAACGAATCCCTCAACACGGTACTCAAAGCCCCCGACCTGCGCGAGAAACTCTCGGTGGAAGCCGTGGAGCCCCTGCCCATGAGTGTCGAGGCCTTCGCCAAGTTCATGCGCGAGGACATCACGCGCTGGACCAAGCTGGCCAAGGACCGCAACATCCAGCTCGACAGCTAAACTTTCCCCTTTGTGACCCGGTCATTGCCGGGTTGCTCTTTTTTTGATAGCAACCGAAGATTTTTCATGGCTCGCAATACCCAGGTCACCGCCGATCACAACGCCCCCGCCGTCACCCAGACCCTGGCCCGTTATGTGGCCACCCATCCCTCACGCGGCTGGAGCGACGCTGTGGACCACGAAGCCCACCGCACTTTCATGAACTGGCTGGGCTGCGCCGTGGGCGCCGCCCAGCACGAGTCGGCGCACGCCGCACTCGGTGCAGTCGCCATGCTGCAGCCGGCGCAGCAGGCCAGTGTGCTGGGCCGCGCCGACAAGGTGGACATGGCCAGCGCCGCGCTGGTCAACGGCATCACCTCGCACACCTTCGACTTCGACGACACGCACCTCAAGACCATCATCCACCCGGCCGGCCCCGTGGCTTCGGCCGTGCTGGCCCTGGCCGAGCACAAGGGCCTGAGCGGCCGCGCAGTGATCGACGCGCTGGTGCTGGGCATCGACGTGTCCTGCCGCGTGGGCAACACCATGTACCCCGAGCACTACGACCGTGGCTGGCACATCACCGGCTCCACCGGCACGCTGGGCGCCGCCGCCGGCTGTGCACGCCTGCTGGGCCTGGACGAGAAGAAGACCGCCATGGCGCTGGGCATCGCCGCCTCGCAGCCCGTGGGCATGCGCGAACAGTTCGGTACCATGACCAAGCCCTTCCACCCAGGTGGTGCGGCACGCGCCGGCCTGATGTCCGCGCTGCTGGCCAGCCAGGGCTTCACGGCCAGCCCCAAGGCGCTGGAAGCGCCGCGCGGCATGATCCAGACCATCTCCACGAAGTACGCCTGGAACGAGATCAGCGATGAGCTCGGCAAGCGCTTCGAGATCTCCTTCAATAGCTACAAGCCCTTCGCCTGCGGCATCGTGATCCACCCCAGCATCGACGCCTGCAGCCAATTGCGCGCGCAGGGTGTCACCGCGGACCAGGTCGAGCGCATCGAACTCAAGGTGCACTCGCTGGTGCTCGAACTCACGGGCAAGAAGGAACCGGCCGACGGCCTGCAGGGCAAGTTCAGCGTCTACCACGGCTGTGCCTGCGGCCTGATCTTCGGCAAGGCCGGTGAAGACCAGTACGCCGACGACATCGTCAACCGCCCCGACATGGTGGCCCTGCGCCGCAAGGTGGTGGCCACGGTGGACGACGGCATCGACGAAGCCAGCGCCGACGTGACCGCCGTGCTCAAGGACGGCCGCCGTGTGCATGTGTTCGTGAAGCACGCCATCGGTTCGCTGGAGAACCCCATGACCGACGCCATGCTGGAAACCAAGTTCCACGACCTGTCCGACCCGGTGATCGGCAAGGGCAAGACCGGCGAGCTGATCGCCGCCTGCTGGAAGCTGGGCAGCATGAGCGACGTGCGCCAGCTCACCGCACTGGCACGGCCCTGAGGCCTCTCAACCTTCAGCAGCAGCGGGCGGCGGGCGCAGCGTCCGTGCCCCGCTGCGGTGCCAGGCGCAGGAAGACGCCCAGGGCCATCAAGAGCATGGCCGAGCTCACGATGATGGCCACCGGGTAGTACAGATTGCCGGCCAGGTCCAGCTGGCTGTACTTGATGACCATCATCAGGCCTTCGAGCGCAAGCGCCACGCAGACCGTGCCGATGAAGCGTGGCAAGGTACGCCGGAGCATGACGACCACGTCATGCTCCGGCTCGGCGCCGTAGCCGTATTCCTTGCTGATCACCAGCGCCACCTCGAACACCGCCATCGAGATCACGCTGGCGTTCACGATCTTCACGATGATCTGTGTGACCTCGTCGCCGTTGAGCACATGACCCACGGCCGCCACCAGCGTGGTGATGATGATGGTTGCGGAAATCGCGAAAAACAGCAGCGTGAATCCGCGGGCGAAAGCCTTCTGGGAAGCGAGTACAAATTTATCGTTGGTCATGCAAATCCTGTGGTGGTGCCGGTCACAGGCTGGCCGGCATGGATGAAGTAATGGCTATCAGTGCAAGTTGCTCACGCAGGCGCAGCTCCAGTTGCAAAGCCGAAACCCTGTGGCCGCGACGCCCCGTGACGGGGAACACGTCCACCTGCACGCCCAGCTCGGCCATATCGGGCAGCCATCGGCTGAGGAAAGCCGGCACCTCGATGCAGGCCGGCACATAGGCCTCCCAATCGCCACTGGCGCAGGCCGCGGCATAGGCAGGATGCGGCCAGACCGGCAAACCGACCTGCCCTTGCGGGTCGGTCAGCGTCACCCAGCCACGTGGATCCAGCAGGCCCCAGACCCGTTCGGAATTCGCCGCCTGGCGCAGGAAATGCAGGTAGCGCTGATCCTCGGGCAGGGATTGGACCGCGAGGAGCTTCGGAGGCAGTACCAGGTGTGCGCCCGGCATCACGGATCCCCGGCACGGCGGCTGACCACCCACGTGTAGCGCATGTCACGCCGTTCGCGTGTGCAGACCCTGTCCATAAGCATCGCCCTTCATCGGAAACAGGGCACCAGCTTAGGTCGCACGCGGGCAGGGCGAAAGCAAAAAAATATTTTGTTGCTTCCGTTACGGCAACCGCCACGAAGTAGCAAAACGACGAAACACGGGCCGGATCTAGCCTGCGGCGCGCCGTTGCTCGCGCAACATGTACAGGTACAGCCCCTCGACCTTCTCACGTGCCCAGGGCGTCTTGCGCAGGAAGGTGAGGCTGGACTTGATGCTGGGGTCCGCACTGAAGCAGCGCACCGGGATGCGCTCGGCCAGGCCGGGCCAGCCGTAGTGGGCCACCAGTGCCGTGACGATGGCCTCCAGTGTCAGGCCGTGCAGGGGATTGCGCGGCTGAGCAGGTGACGTGGTCACGGGCAAACCGCGGGGTTCAGCTGGCAGCGGCGCCAGCCTCGGCGCGGCGCTTGTGAGCCAGTCCGGCCTTGAGGACATCGCGCTCGTGCACGCCATACATGTCGGCGAATTCGCGTGCACTCTTGCCGCTGGCCTCGAAGGCCTTGAACAGCGCCTCCTGGCGTGCGATCTTCTGCGCGCTTTCCGTCATCGCTTCGTCCAGCAGGGCGGCGATCTTGTCGTCCGGGGGCTGCACACGCTCCAGATAGTCCTGACGGCTCAGGCCCGAGGCTTCAAAGGCAACCGACAGCTGGGCCCGCAGCTTCGGGACCAGATCGTCCTGGGTGCGGGCCTGACGACGGCGGTGCAGCTCCACCACGGCCTGGAAGAGATGCTCGGGCGCCACCTGTTCCACGATCGCGCCGTCCAGGTCATGCCGGGCCTTGCCCGCTGCGATGCATTGCAGGTAACGCGTGGAACGCGCATGCACGGCCAGCGCGGCCTTGAGGCTGTCGCGCTGGAACACGTCCGGATGCCGGGCCAGCAGGTCCTGGAAAATGCCGCGCTTGAGCGGCAGGAACTCGGCCCCGAAGAGTTGGGGGTAATAGGTGTAGAGCTTTTCCAGCACGGGCAGCGCTGACTGCTTGCGCTCGGCCAGCTTGCCCTTGCCCTCGGGTTTGGCGGCAGGCACGTCCGCAGGGGCGGCCTGCGTTTCGGTCGGGTGGTCGGTAGACAGGATGGAGCTGGTCGTCATGGGTTTCGAATTTCGGTGAAGCCCCGATTGTCGGTCACCCGGGCCTACCCTGCGCGTCTGACGGGCTAGACTCGCTGCCTATGACTTGGCACGCCTCGCTGCAACTCGACTACATCCGCGACGGCGCACGCAGCCTGGCGCATTTCCGCCATGAGGGCCCGCTGCGCATCCTGCAAAGCCTCTACCCCGAAGGCGACAGCATCTGCCACAACGTGCTGGTGCATCCGCCCGGCGGCCTGGTGGGCGGCGACACGCTGGACATCAGACTGACCGTCGCTCCCGGCGCGCACGGCCTGGTCACCACACCTGGCGCCACGCGTTTCTATCGCAGCAGCGGAGAAGTCGCGCGTCAGTGGGTGCATGCTCGCATCGAGGCCGGCGCACGCCTGGAATGGTTGCCGCTGGAAGCCCTGGCTTACAACCAATGCAGGGCCGAGAACAAGGCGGTATTTGAACTGGCCCCGGGCGCCGAACTCATGGGCTGGGACGTGACCGCCCTGGGCCTGCCGATGGCCGACCGGCCCTTCAGCGAGGGCTCCTTCGCTCAGCACCTGGAAGTACCCGGTGTCTGGCTGGAGCAGGGCCGCATCGCAGCACATGACACACGCCTGATGGACGGCCCGCTGGGCCTGGCCGGCCAGCGTTGCCTGGCCACCCTGTTTTTCGTGGCGGGCGAGCCCATCACGCGGGACCGGCGCGAAGCCGCACTCGAAGGGGTGCGCGTGCTGATCGATGCACACGCCCTGCGTGCCACCGCCGGCGCCACCAGCCCGCACCCGCAGGTGCTGGTGGTGCGCGTGCTGGCCCCGCTGGTGGAACCCGCCATGGACCTGCTCAAGAGCCTGCGCGCGGCCTGGCGCCGGCAGCTCTGGCAGCTGGACGCCGTGCCGCCACGCATCTGGGCCATGTAAGCACCCGGCTTACACCCGCCCGGCCTGCGCGAAGGCCGCCCCCAGAAAGTCCACCATGGCACGCACCTTGTGCGACAGGTGGTGACGGCTGGGATAGACCACGCTGATGTCCATTTCCGGCCCCGCGTACTGCGGCAGGATTTCCACGAGGCGGCCGGACTTCAGATCCTCCCCCACCAGGAAGCTGGGCTGGAACACGATGCCCTGGTCGGCCAGGGCCGCGGCGCGGCACGTATCGCCGCTGTTGCTGCGCAGGCGCGGGTGCACCTCGATGCTGCGCGCGCCCTGGGGCCCGTTGAAATGCCACTGCTCACCGGTGGCCAGGTAGGTGTAGGCGATCACGTCGTGGTCGGTGATGTCGTCCAGCGCCAGGATCGGTGCCGCCTGCCGCAGGTAACGCGGCGAGGCGCACAGCACCAGGCGCGTGCCGGCGATGCGCCGCGCGATCAGCGTGGAGCTGCTCAGCAGGCCGATGCGCACCGCCATGTCGTAGCCCTCCTCGATCAGGTCCACCACACGGTCGTTGAGGTTCACCTCCAGCTCCACACGTGGGTGGATGCGCAGGAACTCGCCCCACAGCGGCGCCAGGTGGCGGATGCCGAAAGTCAGCGGCGCACTGATCTTGAGCACCCCCTGAGCCTGCACGGCCGTGGCGCTGACGGCGGCGTTGGCATCGTGCAGTTCGCCCAGGATCTGCACGCAACGCTGCAGGTATTCGGCCCCGGCGTCGCTCAGTGCCAGCCGGCGTGTGGTGCGCTGCATCAGCCGCACGCCCAGGCGGGCCTCCAGTTCGCTGACGTTGCGCGAGACCATGGCCTTGGAGATGCCCAGCCGGTCGGCCGCCTTCACGAAACTGCCCAGCTGCGCGACTGCCACGAAAGATTCGAGCTCTTTGAACTGGTCCATGCCACTTTTTCTGGGTGATAGGCCTTATTGTTTCATTTCATTGTCCAATGAGTCAACCAATAGGCTATTTATCAAATAAAGATAGACCAATAAAGTACATCCAGCGCGGCAAATTGCGGCGCAGACAGGACCCACCATGAACCAGCCCCAAGCCCTCATCCTCCAGCAGCCCAGCAAGGCAGCGCAGCTCATCCTGCTCTTCCACGGTGTGGGCTCGAACGCGCAGTCCCTGGCCGGGCTGGGCCAGGCCTATGCCCAGGCCTTCCCGCAGGCCATGGTGGTCGCGGTGGACGCGCCCTACCCCAGCGAACTTGCCCCCGGCGGCCGGCAATGGTTCTCCGTGACAGGCGTGACGGAAGAAAACCGCGTGGAACGCGTGGACGCCGCCCTGTCCGCCTTCGAATTTGCCGTGCGTCACTGGCAGGAACGCTGCGGCGTGGACACTGCAGGCACAGCGCTGGTGGGCTTTTCGCAGGGCGCCATCATGGCGCTGGCCTCGGCGCTGCGCCCCGAACCGGTGGCGGCGCGCGTGGTGGCCATCAGCGGGCGCTTTGCGCGCCTGCCCGAGGAGCCGCTGCACGAAGGCAGCACCATCCATCTGCTGCACGGCAAGGCCGACACGGTCATGCCTTACAGCCACGCCATCGAAGGCGCCATGCGTCTGAAATCGCTGGGCGGAGACTTCACGGCCGACGTGCTGCCCTTCATCGGTCACGAATTGCATCCTGATCTGGTGGAGCTGGCGGTCGAGAAGCTGCAGCAACACGTGCCGGCGCGGCTGTGGCTCAACCCTGGCGAAGAAAACACCGAAAAGGAAAAATCATGAACACCCTGCCCAGCCTTTTCGTTTCGCACGGCGCACCCCTGTTCGCCGTGGACGCCGGCAGCACCGGCCCGGCCCTGCACGCCTGGGCCCAGGCGCATGACAAGCCCAGCGCCATCGTGGTGATGTCGCCGCACTGGATGGCGCGCACGCCCATGGTGATGGGCACGCCTGCGCCGCAGACCTGGCACGACTTCGGTGGTTTCCCGCCTGAGCTCTATCAGCTGCAGTACCCCGCGCCCGGCCAGCCCGCGCTGGCCCAGGAGGTGGTGGACCTGCTGCAGACGGCCGGCATCGAGGCCGGCCTGGACAACCGCCGCCCCTTCGACCACGGCACCTGGGTGCCACTGCTGCACATGTACCCCGAGGCCGACGTGCCTGTGCTGCAAGTGGCCCTGCCCGCGAGCTGGGGCCCGGCCCAGGTCTACGCCTTGGGCCGCGCGCTGCGCGCCCTGCGCGAACGCGGCGTGCTGCTCATGGGCACGGGCAGCATGACACACAACCTCGGTGAATTCTTCGGTGGCGAGCGTGAGCCCGCACCCTATGTCGTCGAGTTCAGCCGCTGGGTGGAAGAGAAGATCACGCAGGGCGACACCGCCGCCCTGCTGGACTACCGCCGCCTGGCACCGCACGCACAACGTGCGCACCCGACGGAAGACCACTTTCTGCCGCTGTTCTTCGCGCTGGGCGCCGCGACCGATGGCGCGCGACCGGACTACCTGAGCCGCGAGGTCATGTACAGCATGCTGGCCATGGATGCGTTTGCGCTTGAGGCGGCCTGAGCATGCCCTGCGCTCAAGCCTGCCTCAAGGATAGCTATCAATTTCGTAGCAACCACCAGGTTGGCGCAACATGCCGCGGCCGAGTGTGTTGCGGCAATCCGGCGGAAACTCGATCTTGTCCACGCCGCAGCGGGCCGATGGCGAAACCGGCGTACCACTTCCAGCCGGCGGTGACTTGCAGCAGAACTGCCCCGCCGAATCACACAACGCCGATGGCGTCGTCGGGAAGGAAGCTGGATCGCATTGGGGGGTAGCAATCCATCGCAGGCCAGCGAGCAAGGGCGCCGGCTGGCACTGCAACGCCGTAGCGGGCTGAGTGCGGGCCGTGAACGTTGCCATGACCTGTACTGGCGCCATGCCGTCCAGCGTGAACTGGCAGGCCTGCCCGGCACAATTGCCGCTCCAACCGTCGAACCGGGTTGTGTTCAGGTCGTTGGAGCCCGGATTGAGCGTGACCTGACCACGACCAAAGTCGTGGCTGCATTGCGTCATGGGCCGACCCTGGGCCGTCGTGCCGCATTCGATGCCGGGCGGGTTGCTGGTCACATGGCCATTGCCAGTGACCGAGACGGTGACCGTGAACACCTTGCGCTGCGCCAGCATCACGATCAGGGCATCGCTGTCGGTCACATCGTTGCGCAGGCTCTTGTTGACGATCTCCACATTGAAATTCGCCGGGTCCATCATCGCCAACGGCGCGCGCAGCTGCACCGTGTACAACGGCGGGGTCACCGACGCATTCACATTGAGCACCTGGAAATACCCCAGTTCGCTCGACACCGAGGCCGGCGCACTGGTTTGCGGCAGCGGCGTGAAGGTACCGTCCGGCTCGCGCAGGCCCAGACTGAAGGTGCTGCCGATGGGCGCGCTGAACCACACTTTCATCACGCGGCCCCGGGTCGGCAGCACTTCCATGGGCGGCGAGCTGGAGTAGGTGGTCCAGCCGCCGGTTGTGCTGGGGATCTCCAGCACGTTGTAGACCGGCTTCGCGAGTTGACCGCTGCGCGGCACGCTCGGACAGCCGGTCAGCAATGTCAACGCGACGCAGGCTGCCACCAACCATCGGAGGCTTCCCACATTGCCATGCACAACGGCAGCATGTAACCATGTCGCTTTCATCATCGTCACTCCTTGAAGGTTGAGCCACACCCTCAGGGTGGCGGTCGGGCGTCGTCGCGAAAGGGTCTGGTGCCAATCACCATGCTGTCGATGGTGGCCTGGCGGGAGGTATCGGAACTGCGCGTCAGAAGTCGCGACAGATCGAACAGGGGCGAATAGGTGCCCTGCATGCCTGGCAACCACTGCTGGGGCATGGAAACGATACGGCCGGAAAAAATGACCTCCAGCCTGTCGTTCCACATGGTGTAGACGAGTTCGTTTTCCTGCGGCCGCTCGCGCATCGGGCACAGACCGGCCCCGATACGGAACGGGAAACCGGCGCCACCACTATGAGCGCCATTGAGCGCCAGCACGTCCTCCGCCGCACGCCAGGAACCCCCGTTGGCCGAGAAACGCACCGCGTGCCAGAGCCGGGTGCTGCTTCCGTTCTGGGCCACGAAGAACACATGCAGGGCCCGCGGACGAGCCACGATGGCAACGTCGATGATGTTGCCGAAACCGCCGCCCAGCGCCTGCCCGACATCACCCCAGGTCGATACCGCGTTGAAGCGATTGAAGGTCAGGCCCGTGCTGCGCGTGGCGGTCCCGAAACTGTTGGCCATGCTGTGATGGAGCACGCCGTTGCGGATGGCCACCATGTGCAGCTCGCGGGTACTGACGTCGTCCTCGAATTGCGTCATGGCGCATTGCACCGTGCCTTCCCGCACCGGCTGGCCTGGGCGGTTCGTGATCCTGGGCGTCGGCGGGACGTTCGGACCCACGCCTCCCAAAGGCACCGAAGGGTTGCGCACGAAACGGTCGTCCCCGTTGAGCAGATCCTGAATGACATTCGCACGGCTGGGGGTAGAAGCCGCGGCATTGGCCGGCACCACCTCGATCAGCATGGTGGTACGCACGGCGTTGTCGTCCGAGCGCATGCCGGCGCAGCCGAAGACCTGGGGCGTCGCCTGACCCACCGGCATCAACTGGGGTACCGTCATCCCCCCGACAGGGGGCGTGTCGAATTCCTCGCCCGCGTTGGCGCTGCTGGCTGCAATCGGACCCGACCAAGCCCCTGCCGCATCCTGGGTGTTGATCGTCCAGCCGCTGGCGTTGGCGTCCCCCGCCACGGGGCGTCGTGCCGGATGCGCCTGGGCCCGTACCACCACGGATCCGGCCGAATTGCGGGTCCAGGCCTCGCTGAACCCGTACACATCCACGGTCAGGCCCGGTATGGTGCTCGCGGCAGGGTTGCCACGCGGCCCAGCAATACCGCGGAAACGGGTGAAGCCATGGGTGGTGGCGTAGCTGGGATTGGGGTCGGTTCGCTCGGAAACCAGCGCCAGATCTGTCTGCGGATTGACAGAGAAACTCACCGCATGAATGATGCACATGGGTGCGACCGGCACGGTGGCACTGCCGCCACCGGTCGAGCCACAACCCGCGATCATGATCACACCCAGGGCGACCAGGCCCTGAACCCCTGTCGAGACGGTCTGCTTCATGCTCACGGTGGACTCCTGTGCAAGGGCCGATGCGAGGAAGGAAGCCGCTGGGTTCGCCAGACAGCGAACCCTGGGCCTCCTGCATGGTCAGGATGCTAGGGAGTCTTCATGAGGGGCGCCATCCCATGAACAGGGGATGAGTCCTTCCTGTTCAGCGCACTGGACAGATAAGCCGTCACCGATCCTTCATGCACGCAGGACCGGGACGGCTGGGGGCGTTCAGCCCAGCAGCCGGTACAGGCCGTAAGCGGCCAGCACGCCGGACAGTACCAACAGCAGGGTCTTGACCATGCGCGTGGGGACCAGCGCGCCGATGATGCTGCAGATGAGGATGGCGGCAAAGATGTAAGTCATTTTCATACCGCAATGGTAAGACTTCACGAAACGGGTCTCAAACCGCAGCAGCCAGCCCTCTTTCGTTCACCACGGCGCACCGGTGTTGGCTATGATGGGTTGCAGCCTGTCCCCAGCCACCACCCGGATCTGTCCCCATCAGGGAAGCACAAACCTCATGACGCTGGACCTCATCTACAGCACGGCGCTCCTGCTGGCCCTGTCGGCACTGTACGAGTTCAATATGCGCATCTGGGGGGGCCACCGACGGGCCGCCAACCTGGCTGCCGGCGTGATCTTCGGGGCCATCTGCATCTTCGGCATGCTGCACCCGGCCAACCTGGCGCCGGGTGTCATCTTCGATGGCCGCTCCGTCATCCTCGGCGTGACCGGCATCTTTGCCGGCCCCTTGGCCGCCCTCGTCGCCGGTCTCATGGCCGCCGCCTACCGCCTGTGGCTGGGCGGCGCTGGGGCTCCTGTGGGTGTGGCCGTGATCACCACAGCCGTGCTCAGCGGCCTGGCCATGCGAGTGGCGCTGCGCCGGGGCTGGGCCCAGCCCAAGCTGCTCGACTTCCTGATGTTCGGCCTGCTGCTGCACATTGTCTGCCTGGGCTGGTTTCTTCTGCTGCCCACCCAGCACCTGCAAAAACTGCTGGACGCTGTGGTCACCCCTTACCTTTTCGTGCTGACGCCGAGCACGGCCCTGCTGGCCCTGCTGCTCAACGACCTGCAGGTGCAGCGCAGCGCCAAGGAAACACTGACCCGCAGCGAAGCCCTGCGCCGTGCCATCACCCGGGCCTCCCCCGATCTGCTGCTGGTGCTGGACGAAGACGGGCGCTATCTGGAGGTGATCTCGCCCGAAGGGCAGCTGCTCTCGGGCCGTCCCGACCAGCTCATCGGCAAACGCCTGGAAGAGGTGCTGACGGCGCCGCAAGCCGAACGCCTGCAGGGCTTCCTGCGCCAGACGCTCCAGTCCGCCACGCTGCAGAGGATCGAATACGAGATGGACGGCGAGGACGGACGGCATGTGCTCGAAGGGCGCGCCCAGGCGCTGGACATCCTCGTGGGAGGCAAACGCGCCGTGCTTTTCGTGTCGCGTGACATCACCGAACGCGTAGCGGCCGAGCAGGACCGCCGTGTTGCTGCCGTCGCCTTCGAGTCACGCTCGGCCATGCTGGTCAGCGACGCCGCCACCGTGATCCTGCGCGTGAATCAGGCCTTCGTGGACCTGCTGGGCTACAGCCGGGAAGATCTGATCGGCCACAAGACCAGCATGTTGCGTTCGGGCCGTCACGACACGGCCTTCTACGAGGCCATGTGGGCGAGCATCCACAGCACGGGAAAATGGGAAGGCGAGATCTGGAACCTGCACAAGCACGGCAGTCTGATCCCCCTGTGGATCACGATCACGGCGGTGCGCAACGAGCACCGGGCCGTCACCCACTACGTGGCGATCATGAGCGACATCTCCGAGCGCAAGCTGCAGGAGGAAGAGATCCGCGCCATCGCGTTCTATGACGCCCTCACGGCCCTGCCCAACCGCCGCCTGCTGCTTGAGCGCCTGCAGCGCGCCCTGACCCTGGCGCGTCGCAACGGGCAGCACGGCGCGCTCCTCTTCGTGGACGTGGACAACTTCAAGAAGATCAACGACGAGCACGGACACCATGCGGGCGACCTGCTGCTGCAGGAGATCGCCGGCCGGCTCGGTCGTGTCGTACGCGAGTCCGACACGGTGGCGCGCATCGGCGGCGACGAGTTCGTGATCATTCTTGAACACCTCAACGAAGACCCGGCGCTGGCCCGCACCGAAGCCCGCCAGATCGGCGCCAAGGCCTTGCTGGCCATGGCCAGGCCCTACGACCTCGAAGGCCAGACCTGCCAGAGCAGCGGCAGCATCGGCATCGCGATGTTCAACCAGACCGAGATCGATATGGATGTGCTCATGCGCCAGGCCGATGAAGCCATGTACCAGGCCAAACGTGCCGGCAAGAACACCCTGCACCTGCACGAGGGCTGAGTCCGGCGGCCCAACACAATCTCAGGCGTGGTTGACTTCCTGCGCCGTGAGCGTGTAGTCGGTGCGGTAGGTCGTGGAAACCACAGCCCTGGCACCCTGGGCTTCCAGCTGGGCCGGGCTGAGTTCGGCTTGCGCCAGCGCCTGCAGGCTGGCCAGGCTGTAGGCCGTCACGAGCAGGGCGCCATCGACGCCGGCATCGGCACCGCGTATGCGTTGTTCATTCGTCATCGGCGCCGCCAGTGCGCCCTCCAGCAGATGCGCACTGCCCAGCCCGGAACGCTCGGGCAAGCGGGGCAAAAGGTCCTTGAGCAGCCAGTCGTTCAAGGCGACCTTCCTGTCCGCGGCGGCCGAAAACCGGAGCAGCAGCGCGACATGTCCCATCCCGAAGCCATGGCTGCCGGCAACGGAACACAGGCCCCGGGTCATGCCACGGTAGTGCGGCATCATCTTCGAGGTCCAGGGCGTCGGATTGTTCAGGCGCTGGAGATAGGCATCGGACGCCAGGGTGGCCAGATGTTCCACCTCGTACAACACGCAATACCTGGGCTGCCCCTGCAGCGCCACCCAGCGTGTACCCCGGCGAAAACCCGGGATCGCCAGCCGCTCGGGCAGATGTTCATGGGTGTGCCAGTCGTCGTGCTCAGGGATCACCTCCGGGGCGACATCAAAAGACAGCAGCATGGCGGCTTGACCGAGCAGGGGCATTCTTGTGACTCCATGAAAAATAGCCAGGCCAGACTCAGGCCTGGCGCCATGCTACAGGCGTCTCGTTGCTGATCGCCGTGGCAGCGGCGCGCTCGGCGTCGAGAGGGCGTATCTCCAGGGTCAGCCCATAGGCCACGCAGGGGTTCTCGGCGGCCATCGTGGCGGCCTCATCCAGGCTGGCCGCCACGATGAGCCAGTAGCCCCCGATGAGCTCCTTCGCCTCCGCAAACGGACCATCGGTGATGGCCGTCTTCGAGACCACCCGTCCTTCCCGGGTGAGCCGGCTGCCGGGCTTGATCTTGCCCGAAGCCAGATTGCGTTCGTACCAGACATAAAAACCGTCGATGGCGTTCTGGACCTCGTCCTTCGGCGCACGCTCATCCCATTGCCCGCGGCAGATCACCAGGTAGTCGTTCTTGGCCGTTTTTTGTTTCATGGGGTACCCAGATGCGGTGGAGTTTCTCGGTGTGCCGTGTTGGCCTAAGCCGGCTGCCTGGCGTAACTCACCGTCAGCATCTCCCACTGGTGCCCCTCGGGTTCGTTCCAGTAGACGCTGGAGCCGCCGTAGTCCGTGTTCACCTTGTGATCCACCGGGCCGCGCACCGTACTGCGGTAAGCCATGCCGGCGGCCTGGATGCGCGCAAGGATGGCGTCGAACTCGGCTTGGCTCACACGAAAGCAGTAGTGCTCAACGGGGAAGTCTTCGTCGGTCTCGATGAAGTCCAGGGTCAGGCCGGGGTTGATGTAGACCGGAGCGAAGGGGCCGATGCCCTGTTCGGCCCAGGGCACGCCCAGCAATTCACCCAGCAGCCGCGCAGCTGCCTTCTTGTTGCGACAGGAGACGATGAAGTGATCAAGTGCGATGGCCATGGCATGCCTGCTCTATTGCATGGAGTGCAGGCCGATCATATTGCCTTCGGTGTCGAAGACCAGGGCGATGTGGCCGTAGGCGCCGATGGGGGTCTTGGCCCTCTGCATCCTGCCGCCATGCTGCACGGCCCGTGCCGCCTCAACGGCACAGTCCGTACAGCTGAAATAGATCAGGGTGCTGTTGCCGCCGGCCGCAAAGCCGGGCATGCGCACCAGGGCACCAGAAGCGCCATAGACGGCCTGGTCCATGGGAAAGGCCCACATCTCCATGCTCTGATTGCCTGTTGTCGGGTTGTCCAGGCGCGTGAGCTCCACACCCAGCACACCCTGGTAAAAGGCCTTGGCACGTTTCATGTCGTCAACGTAAATCTCAAACCAGCCCACGGGGTTGTTCATAATCATCCTTTCGATATGTGCAGATGCCTCAGACCAACCGCCTCAGCCAGCGGCCCGACGTAATGCAGCGATGTCCAGCTTCTTCATCTGGAACATGGCCTCGCTCACCTTGCGCACCGTGGCGGGGTCCGGGTGCTGCAGCAGGTCCAGCAACAGATGAGGCACCACCTGCCAGGACACACCGTATTTGTCTTTCAACCAGCCGCACTGCTGGGCGGCGGGATTGCCGCCAGCGCCCAGTTTGTCCCAGTAGTGGTCCACCTCGGCCTGGGTCTCGCAGCCGATCTGGAAGGAGACAGCCTCGCTGAACTGGAACACCGGGCCGCCGTTGAGCCCGACGAAGGACTGCCCGTCGAGCTCGAAGCTCACGGTCATGACCGCGCCGGTGGGCTGGCCGTGGTATTCGAAGCCGACCTCGGTGTAACGCGTGATCGTATGGACACGTGAGTTGGGAAAGATGCCGCAGTAGTGATGGGCAGCCTCTTCAGCCTGTCGGTCGAACCAGAGGCAGGTGGTGAACTTGTGGTGTTTGAGCATGGTGTGGCACCTCGCAAAAATCAGTGTGTCAATGCAATGGAGCGCCGTCCGCGCCCATTTCCTGCGCGCGCTCGAGCAGCAGGGCGCGCTCACGCAGGTTCTGGGTGAGCGCAGCGGCGCGTTCGAACTCCTGCCGCGCTTCCTGCGAACGGCCCAGGCGGGCCAACAGGTCACCGCGCACGCTGGGCAACCACTGGTAGGCCTGCAGGGCCTTGTCGGTGCGCAGCGTGTCGATGATGGTCAACCCCGCCTCCGGCCCATAGGCCATGGCCACGGCCACCGCGCGGTTGAGTTCGACCACGGGCGACGGTGCGGTCTGGGCCAGCGCATCGTAGAGCGCGGCGATGCGGGGCCAGTCGGTGTCGGCCGCCTGCGCGGCGCGGGCATGGCAGGCCGCAATAGCGGCCTGCAGGGCATAGGGCCCCAGGGGCTGGTCCTGCTGTGCGCCGAGGGCTTCGGCCCGTTCCAGCGCGGCCAGGCCGCGGCGGATCAGCAGGTGGTCCCACCGCGTGCGATCCTGCGCCAGCAGCAACACGGGGCGACCCTGCGCATCGGTGCGTGCCTGGGTGCGCGAGGCCTGCAGTTCCATGAGGGCCAGCAGGCCCTGCACCTCGGGTTCCTGCGTGGCCAGCTCACCCAGCATGCGGCCCAGGCGCAAGGCTTCGTCCACCAGGGCCGGACGCATCCAGTCCTCGCCGGCCGTGGCCGTGTAGCCTTCGTTGAAGACCAGGTAGACCACCTCCAGCACCGACGCCAGCCGTTCGCCCAGCGCGTCGCCGCGCGGCAGCTCATAGGGCACACGCGCTTCCTGCAGGATGCGCTTGGCGCGCACGATGCGCTGTGCCAGCGTGGCCTCACTTACCAGGAAGGCGCGTGCGATCTCGTGCGTGCTCAGGCCCGCGATCAGCTTGAGCGTGAGCGCGGCCCGCATCTCGGGCTTGAGCACGGGGTGGCAGGCGGTGAAGATCAGGCGCAGCAGGTCGTCACCGATCTCGTCCTGGCGCGCGGCGTCGAGCGCGTCGACAAAATCTGGCACGACCAGGGCTTCGCGTGCTTCCAGGTCCAGGCCGATCTGTTCCAGGGCGTTGTCCTGCACCTTGTGGCGGCGCAACAGGTCGAGCGCGCGGTGTTTGGCCGTGGTCATGAGCCAGGCTCCCGGGTTTTGCGGCACGCCGTCGCGGGGCCAGTGCTCCAGCGCCGCCACCAGGGCATCCTGCGCAGCCTCCTCGGCCTGGCCGATGTCGCGCAGCAAACGCGCCACGGCCGCCACGATGCGCGCGGACTCGATGCGCCAGACGGCGGCTATGGCCTGATGGGTGGCGGAATGCATGTCGGCGGGTTCAGGCCGTCGTGGCCGGGAATGCGCTCATGTCCATATAGGCCAGTTCCCAGATGTGACCATCCGGGTCTTCGAAGCCATGCTGGTACATGAAGCCGTGGTCCACCGCGCTGCGCGGCACGCTGCCGCCTGCGGCCCTGGCCTTGGCCACCTGCGCATCCACCTCGTCGCGGTTTTTGCAGGAGAGGCAGATCAGAACCTCCGTGCTCTTGCGCGCATCGGACAGGGGCTTGTGGGTGAAGGTCTGGCAGAAGGACTCGGTCAGCAACATGACGTAGATGTCCTCGCTGATGACCATGCAGGCGCCCTGCTCGTTCGTGAACTGCGGGTTGAAGCTGTACCCCAGGGCGGCGAAGAAGGCCTTGGAGCGCGGCAGGTCGCGCACGGGCAGGTTGATGTAGATCTGTTGGTTCATGATGATTTCTCCTTTGAGGTGTTGCTGTCGAGTTCCGCCTGCAGGCGGTCGAAGTTCTGCTCGTTGGCGGGCACGGCATAACGGGCCACGGCCTCGCGTGTGGTGGCATCGTCGAAGCGCATGCGCCAGTCCAGGCGGGTGCCGCCCGCCTCTGCGGAAAGCGTGATCAGCAGCTCGAAGTGCGGGGCGTTCTCGTGCTCCAGCACGATGCGCGCCGGCGCCTCGACGGCATGGAACACGCTGCGGTTGGGGTAGTCCTTGCCGTCCGGGCCGTGCATGGTGAAACGCCATGGGCCGCCGGGGCGGAACTCGCACACCTCAAAAGTGTTGCGAAAACCGGCCGGCCCCCACCAGCGCGCGAGGCGTTGCGGGTCGGCAAACGCGTCCCAGATCTGCTCGCGCGACCGCGTGAAATGGCGCGTGCTGAGGATCTCGCGGGCGGCCAGAGGCGCTGCCTCCTTGTCCAATGTGCTCACGGTGTACTCCAGGGTTCAGGTTTTCTCGGCGATCGCCTTGAGGCTGGCCAGCCCGGCCTCGAAGTCGCGGCCGATCATCTTGTCCATGTCGAAGAAGACACCCATGAGCTTGGCGATGAAGGGACAGGCCCCCTCCATGGCCCAGCTGACCTCGGTGCCACCGGCGCGCGGCGTCAGCGTGAAGGTGATGGCATTGCTGCCCTGCATGGGAGCCACCATGTCCAGGCGCATGTTCACCTTGCCGGGTGCGCTGGCGGTGATCTCCAGGCTGCCCTCGCCCACGTCCTGGTTGCCCTTGAATGCATAACGTGCTCCAGGGCCGGCGGCAGGGCCGCTGTAGCTGCCCTGCATGGAGGGATCTTTCTTGTTGTAGGGGTTCCAGGTGTTGAAGGCGCGCATGTCGTTGATCAGCGGCTGCAGCTTCTCGGGCGGCGCCTGGATCAGCAGGCTGCGCTGCAGGCTGAAGGTGTCGGGCCGCGTGGTGGCAAAAAGAAGCAGGCCGGCGATGGCCAGCACGACGATGATGAGGGTGGTCTTGATCATGGTGTTTCTCCTTCAGGGGGCCACAGTGGCAAAGTCTTCCATCTCGTAGAGCCGGCGCACCTCGATCTCGGCGCTCATGCCCTCACCCACGGGGTTGGGGAAACGGCGCGTCCACTCCAGGGCCTCGTCGCGCGAGCGGACCTGGATCAGGGTGTAACCCGCGATCAGCTCCTTGCTCTCGGTGAAGGGGCCGTCAACCACCTGGCGTTTCTTGCCCTCGTAACGGATGCGCCAGCCCTGCGAGCTGGGCGCCAGGCCCGAAGCGTCGAGCAGCACGCCGGCGCGGGCCAGCTCTTCGTGGAAGGTTCCCATCACGGCCATGAGTTCGGCCATATTGGGCGGAAATTTGCCCGCCTCGGAGGTGGGCGTGGCTTTGACGATGATCATGTATCGCATGTCTGCGCTCCTTCATGTAGATACAGCCGCAAAAAGCCGGCTGACATACCCACGACGAACAAGGACAGGCGAAATCGACAGTTTCGAACCCGGGAAAACCCGGAATCGGCGAAATCAGTCCTCGTAACAGGGTCCGACGCCGCGCACTTCGACGGTGCACCACTCGGCGGCCGGACATTGCTGGGCGATGGCCACAGCCTCGGCGCGGGTCTTGCAATCGATCAGGAAAAAGCCGCCCACCATTTCCTTGGCCTCGGCAAAAGGACCATCGATGAGCTGGGCGCGGCCTTCGCGCACCTGCACGCGCACGGCGCGCTCCTGCGAGGCCAGCGATTCGACCGCCAGCAACTGGCCGCGCGCGCGCAGACCCTCCGCGAATTGCTGCATGCGGCCATAGACTTCGCGGCCTTCGGCCTCGGTGCGTGTGCGGCGCTGACCGGTGGGTTCAACCATCAGCAACATATAAGGCATGGCTAGGGACTCCTGGGCGTCAGAAGAGTATGGAGATGTCTTGGATGCGCGCCATCATAGCCTCGGCCAAACGACCCTGCCTCAGCCGAACAGAGCCTGCATGTCGATGGTCGAGCGACGCCCCAGCGCCGCGGCGTCTGTAGTCAACCAGACGTCGCCGCGCTCGCGACCCTGCCCGTGCAGCCGCTGCAGGAAAGGGCCGTGCGGCAGCAGCTTGCTGTCGCTGCGGTCCAGGCTTTCGAGCTGGCTGGTATCGATCATGTGAAACCGCATGTCCAGCAGGCGCTGTTCCAGCCGGCCGTGGCCGAAACGCGAGGCTGCCGAGAACTGGGTGCTGTGGGTGAACATGCGCATCTCGCGCATGAAGTTGGCGCTGAAACCGAGTTCGGCAATGCGCGTCTCGATCTCGGCCACCGTGGTGGGCGTGACTTCGCGACGCAGCGGGTTGAGCAGCACCAGCAGCACGTCGCGTGCATCGCACTCGTAAAACAAGGGGAACACCGCCGGGTTGGCGGTGTAGCCGCCGTCCCAATAGGCCTCGCCGTCGATGACCACGGTGCGGTGGATCTTGGGCAGGCAGGCCGAAGCCAGCAGCACATCCACGTTCAGCTCGCTCTCACGGAACACACGCAGTTTGCCGGTGCTGACCTGGGTGGTGCCGACAAACAGCTTGAAAGGGCTGTGCGTACGCAGTCTGTCGAAGTCGATCTGGTCCGCCAGCAGATCGCGCAGGGGGTTGAGGTCGAAGGGATTGAGCTGCATGGGCGAGAACTGGCCGGCCCAGCTGGAGAAGAGCTTGCCCGCAGGTGTGAAACCGATGGAGTCGCCCTTGCGCCGGGTCATCAGGCCCCAGGGCATCTGGCGGCCCAGTTCGGTCCAGAATTTGGCCAGGGCCGCACTCGCTCCCTCGCGCCCGCCTTGCAGCCAGCCGTGGGCCAGCACCACGGCGTTCATGGCGCCGGCACTGCTGCCGCTAAGGCCTTCGAATTCGATATGAGGGTCCGCCAGCAGCGCGTCCAGCACACCCCAGGTAAAGGCCCCGTGGGCGCCCCCGCCTTGCAGGGCCAGATTGAGCCTGGCCGGTGTGGTGCCGCGCTGACCGGACAGGGCCCGCTTCCACTGCGCGAGCAGGCCGCTCGCAGGCGGGGTGCCGGACTCTGCACCGGCGGGCGTCGTTTCACTTTCGGCCAAGTCAGCTCCTTGTGGGGGCAGGATGTCTTGTGACATCGTCAGGGCGGGTTAACCCTGAGCCATCATACGAGGATGGAGCGCAGTGTGCATGGCACATCTGACTTTTGCGTCGCGCAAGTGTTGCCAAATGATGCAGCAGCTATCGCATGGTGCGTCCATGCGCAGCGCTGGTGCGGATTCAGGGGGTCAGATTGCAACGAGCTTGCGCACGCCGTCGGCTTCCATGCTCTTGCCCTGGCCGGCGGCGATGACGGCGCCGCGCTCCATGACCACGTACTCGTCGGCCAGCTCCTGCGCAAAGTCGTAGTACTGCTCTACCAGCAGGATGGCCATGTCGCCGCGGTCGGCCAGCATGCGGATGACGCGGCCGATGTCTTTGATGATGCTGGGCTGGATGCCTTCAGTCGGCTCGTCCAGCACCAGCAGCTTCGGCCCTGCGGCAAGTGCCCGCGCGATCGCGAGCTGCTGCTGCTGCCCGCCCGAGAGGTCACCGCCGCGGCGGCCCATCATCTGTTTGAGCACGGGGAACAGTTCGTAGAGCTCCGACGGGATCGGCGTACCACCCGGCTTGCTTGCCAGGCCCATGCGCAGGTTCTCTTCCACGGTCAGACGCGCGAAGATCTCGCGGCCCTGCGGCACGAAGCCGATGCCGGCGCGCGCGCGCTGGTAGGGCGTGTCTTTCTGGATGACCCGGCCCTCGAACTCGATACTGCCGCTCTTGATGGGCACCAGACCCATGAGGGATTTCAACAGCGTGGTCTTGCCCACGCCGTTGCGACCCAGCACGACAGTGACCTTGCCCAGGTGGGCCTGCAGGCTCACGTCGCGCAGGATGTGGGAGCCGCCGTAATACTGGTTGATGTTCTTGACGTTCAGCATGATCAGCGCCCCAGATAGACCTCGATGACCCGCTCGTCAGACTGCACCTCTTCCAGAGTGCCTTGCGCCAGGACAGAGCCGTCACACAACACGGTCACGATGTCCGAGATCGCCTTGATGAAGCTCATGTCGTGCTCGACGACCATCAAGGAGTGCTTGCCCTTGAGCGTGAGGAACAGCTCGGCCGTGCGCGCCGTTTCCTCGTCGGTCATGCCGGCCACCGGTTCGTCCAGCAGCAGCAACTTCGGGTCCTGCATCAGCAACATGCCGATTTCCAGCCACTGCTTCTGGCCATGGCTCAGCGTGCCGGCCTGGGCCGTCAGGCTGCCGGCCAGGTGAATGGTGTGCAGCACCTCGGCTAGACGGTCGGACTGGCCCGAATCCAGACGGAAGAACATGGAGGATTTCACGCCCTTGTCGGTCTTGAGGGCCAGCTCCAGGTTCTCGAAGACGTTGAGCTGCTCGAACACCGTCGGCTTCTGGAACTTGCGGCCGATACCCAGCTGGGCGATCTCGGCCTCGCTGTGGCGCAGCAGGTCGATGGTGGAACCAAAAAAGACCGTGCCTTCGTCGGGCCGGGTCTTGCCGGTGATGATGTCCATCATCGTGGTCTTGCCCGCGCCATTGGGGCCGATGATGCAACGCAGCTCGCCCGGGGCGATGTCCAGGCTGAGCTTGTTGATGGCTTTGAAGCCGTCGAAGCTCACGCTCACATCCTCCAGGTAGAGGATACGACCGTGGGTGATGTCCACCTCACCCGCGTTGCGGACACGGCCGTAGCTCGCGGTCTGGCCGCCGGCTGCGGTTTCGAGCCGCGCTGCGTCAATCGCGGCTTGGCGTTCGCGGTAGCGCTGTGCCCCCTGTTCAAGCAGGTCGGGTGTCATGATTTTTTCTCCCGCATCCCTCTGAGTTTCTTCACCAGCCCCACCACCCCATCGGGCAGGAAGAGCGTGACCACGATGAACAGCCCGCCCAGGAAATAGAGCCAGAACTCGGGCCAGGCCACGGTAAGCCAGCTCTTGGCGCCGCTGACCACGAAAGCGCCGACGATGGGGCCTATGAGCGTGCCGCGCCCGCCCACGGCCGCCCAGATGGCGATCTCGATGGAATTGGCCGGACTCATCTCGCCGGGGTTGATGATGCCCACCTGCGGCACATAAAGCGCGCCTGCGATGCCGCACATCACGGCCGACAGCGTCCAGATCGCGAGCTTGTAGCCCAGGGGGTTGTAGCCCGAGAACATGACGCGGCTCTCGGCGTCGCGTATGGCCTGCAACACACGGCCGAACTTGGCGCGCACCAGCCAGCGGGCCAGCAGGAAGAAGGCCAGCAGCGTGATCCCGGTCAGCACAAACAGGAACATGCGCATGTTGTGCGTGGCAATCGGCATGCCCAGGATGCGCTTGAAATCGGTGAAGCCGTTGTTGCCGCCAAAACCCGTCTCGTTGCGGAAGAAGAGCAGCATGGCCGCGAAGGTCATGGCCTGCGTGATGATGGAGAAGTACACGCCCTTGATGCGCGAGCGGAAGGCGAAAAAACCGAAGATGAA
Organism: Hylemonella sp. GW821-FHT10B10; assembly: GCF_059415585.1. NCBI lineage: Bacteria > Pseudomonadati > Pseudomonadota > Betaproteobacteria > Burkholderiales > Comamonadaceae > Hylemonella > Hylemonella sp. GW821-FHT10B10. Next base: position 509,805 of record NZ_JBWKNN010000002.1, read on the forward strand.
AGCCACCAGACCGGGCACCAGCACCACCAGGGCCAGTGTGGCGATGAAGCTGTCGCTCAGCGCCCAGTGCCAGGGCAGTTCCTTCCAGTCCAGGAAGACCATGAAGTCGGGCAGATCGCTCTTGTAGTTGCCGTCGCGACCGATCTGGCGCATCAGGTACATGCCCATGGCGTAGCCGCCCAGTGCGAAAAACAGGCCGTGGCCCAGCGAGAGGATGCCGGTGTAACCCCAGATCAGATCCATGGCCAGGGCGCAGATGGCGTAGCACATGATGCGGCCCAGCAGGGCCACCGCGTAGTCGCTCATGTGGAAGACGCTGCCCGCCGGCACGACCAGGTTGAGCAGCGGCGCCAGCGCGCACACGGCCAGCAAGGCGACGAGGAAGGCGCTCCAGCCCCGGCGGGTGAGCAGCGGGGAACGGGCAGGCAGGGTCAGGGCCATGGTGGGTTCAGGTTTCGACATGGCGTCAGGCTTCCGCACTGCGGCCCTTCATCGCGAAGATGCCCTGCGGGCGCTTCTGGATGAAGATGATGATGAAGACCAGCACGGTGATCTTGGCCAGCACGGCGCCGGTCCAGCCTTCGAGGAACTTGTTGAGCACGCCCAGGCCCAGCGCGGCGTAGACCGTACCGGCCAGCTGACCCACGCCGCCCAGCACCACGACCATGAAGGAGTCAACGATGTAGTTCTGCCCCAGGTCGGGGCCCACATTGCCCACCTGGCTCAGGGCGCAACCGGCCAGGCCGGCGATGCCGGAGCCCAGCGCAAAAGCATAGGTATCGATGCGCGCCGTGTTCACGCCCATGCAGGAGGCGATGGGGCGGTTCTGCGTGACCCCGCGCACGAACAGGCCCAGGCGTGTGCGACCGATCAGCAGGGCCATGCCGGCCAGCACGGCCAGCGCGAAGGCGATGATGACCAGGCGGTTGTAGGGCAGCGTGAGGTTGGACAGGAGCTGCCAGCCCCCACTCATCCAGGCCGGGTTCTCCACGGCCACGTTCTGCGCGCCGAACAGCGTTCGCACCCCCTGCATCAGCACCAGGCTGATGCCCCAGGTGGCCAGCAGGGTCTCCAGCGGGCGGCCGTAGAGGAAGCGGATCACGCTGCGCTCCAGCGCCGCACCCACCAGCGCCGAGGCCATGAAGGCCACGGGCACCGCCGCGACCAGGTACCAGTCAAAGGCTCCGGGCAGGTATTTCTGGAACACCCCTTGCACCACATAGGTGGCGTAGGCGCCGATCATCATGAGCTCACCGTGCGCCATGTTGATGACACCCATGAGGCCATAGGTGATGGCCAGGCCCAGCGCGGCCAGCAGCAGGATGCTGCCCAGGCTCACCCCCGTGAAAGCCGCGCCCAGGCGTTCACCCCAGCGCAGGCCGTCGTCGATCTGGCGGATCGCGGACTGCAACTGCGCCTTGACCTCGGCATCGTTTTCCACGGAGAGCCGCTCGTTGAGCAGCAGCTTGGTGTCGGGCGTGCGGCTCTGGGCCAGCGCGCCCGCGGCCGTCAGCCGTTGCGACTTGTCCTCGCTGGCCAGCAGCACGGCAGAACGGGCCAGCGCCAGCACACCCTTGACGCGCTCGTCCTGTTCGCCGGCCAGGGCCTTGTCCAGCAGGGGCAGACGCCCGGCGTCGGGTTCCTTGAGCATGGCCCGGGCCGCCTCCAGGCGCAGCTTTGCATCCGGGCTGAAAAGCTTGAGCACCGCCAGCGCGGTGTCGATCTCGCCACGCATGCGGTTGTTGTTGATCACATCCTCGGCATCGTCGGGCAGGGTCGCGGCGGCGCCCGTAGCCGGATCCGTGGCCTTGTCATTGCGCACGATGTAGACCTTGCCCCCCGCCACCTTGACGGCGTCGTCGGCCAGGGCCTGCAGCAAGGCGGCCTTGCCTTCGTCGGGATTGAGTACGGCCTGCTGCAGGGCCGTGATGCGACCATCGGTTTCGCCGATGACGATGGCCTGCGCCTCTGCGGGCGTGAGGGCCTGGGCTTGTGCCGCGAGCAACAGCGCGGCGAGTGACAGCAAGAAGTATCTGAGCATGGAAAGAACCTGTAGGGTGGGCACGGGGGGCCGCGCCCACGCTGCAAATCCCGTCACCGGGACAGGATGCCCGCAGCAGCGGGCATCCTTCAGATCAGACGATCACTTCTTTTCCGGCTCGTCCTTCTTCTTGTCGTTGCCTTCGATGTAGGGAGACCAGGGCTTGGCCTTGACCGGGCCCGGGGTCTTCCACACCACATTGAACTGGCCGTCGGCCTTGATTTCGCCGATGAACACGCTCTTGTGCAGGTGGTGGTTCTTCTCGTCCATCTTGCTCACGATGCCCGAGGGGGCCTTGAAAGTCTGGCCGGCCATGGCGGCGATGACCTTGTCCACGTCGGTGGACTTGGCCTTCTCGACGGCCTGCTTCCACATGTGGATACCGATGTAGGTGGCTTCCATCGGGTCGTTCGTCAGCGGCTTGTCCTTGTGGCCCGGGATGTTCTTGGCCTTGGCATAGGCAGACCACTGCTTGATGAAGGCGTCGTTGTCCTTGTTCTTGATGGTCATGAAGTAGTTCCAGGCGGCCAGATGGCCCACCAGCGGCTTGGTGTCCACGCCGCGCAGCTCTTCCTCACCCACGGAGAAGGCGACCACGGGCACGTCCTTGGCCTTCAGGCCGGCGTTGCCCAGTTCCTTGTAGAAGGGCACGTTGGAGTCACCGTTGATGGTGGACACCACGGCGGTTTTGCCACCGGCAGAGAACTTCTTGATGTCAGCCACGATGGTCTGATAGTCAGAGTGGCCGAAGGGGGTGTACTTCTCGTCGATATCGCTTTCCTTCACGCCCTTGCTCTTCAGGTAGGCGCGCAGGATCTTGTTGGTGGTACGCGGGTAGACGTAGTCGGTACCGAGCAGCACCCAGCGCTTGGCCGAGCCGCCGTCCTTGCTCATCAGGTAGTCCACGGCAGGGATGGCCTGCTGGTTGGGCGCTGCACCCGTATAGAACACGTTCTTGGACAGCTCTTCACCCTCGTACTGCACGGGGTAGAACAGCAGGCCGTTCATCTCTTCCACAACCGGCAGCACCGACTTGCGCGACACCGAAGTCCAGCAGCCGAAGATCACCGACACCTTGTCCTGGCCCAGCAGCTGCTTGGTCTTCTCGGCAAACAGGGGCCAGTTGGAAGCCGGGTCGACCACCACGGGCTCGAGCTTCTTGCCCAGCACGCCGCCCTTGGCGTTGATTTCGTCAATGGCCATGAGCACGGTGTCTTTCAGAACCGTCTCGGAAATGGCCATGGTGCCGGACAGGCTGTGCAGCACACCGACCTTGATGGTGTCGGCGGCGTGGGCAGACATGGAAGCCAGGCCCAGGGTGGATACGGCGGTGGCAGCAGCCAGCGCTTTCAGGGTAAATCGACGTTGCATGTGTGTGACTCCAAGTTGATGAACAAGAATCCGTCTCGCAGTACAGGAGTACTGAACGTGAGCCTTGTACTGCGATGGCTTCACTCTATGGATGCAGGCGCCCGGGCGAAATACGCCGGACGGCGTATGCCCGGCAACAGGCGGCAGGCCTGGGAAGCGCCCCCGCTCCAAAAAAACCACCGCCGCGCCATCTGTATGGTCTTCCGTAAGGGATGCGCCCATAATCCAGACCTGTTCACGGCCGCTGCAAATGTTCACATTTGTCCGCTCCCTGGGTTTCAAGACCCGGATCCTGATCGTGATGCTGACCCTGTTCTTGGTCGGGATCTGGGGTCTGGCTTGGCGCATGACGACCGTGATCCAGGCGGACATCGAAAAGCTGCTGACCGACCAGATGTCCACGGCAGCCAGTTATGTCGCGTCCGATATCGACGCCAAGATCCAGCTCCGGTTGCGCGCGCTGATACAACTGGCGAAGTCGATCACACCCGAACTGATAGCGGACCCGAAGCGCCTGCGCACCCATCTCCGCCAGGCCGACCCCGCCCACTCGCTGCTGGAGATGGGGTTTTTCGTCCTGGACGCGAACGGTACGGTCATCGCGGATCAGTTCAATATCCTGCGCGGGATCGGGACCTCTTTCAAGGACCGCCCCTTCTTTCAGGACGCGGTGAAATCTCCCGGCGCGGTGATTTCCGACCCGGTGCTGGGACGACTCAACAACCGGCCGCTCGTGAGCATGGCCATCGCGCTGCGAGACGCGAGCGGGCGGGTGCTGGGCGTTCTGTCCTGCTCCATCTATCCCTCGAACCCCGACCTTTTCGGCCGCATGGAAGGCACCCGCCTGGGACGCACGGGCTACTTCATCGTGGTCTCGCCCCAAAGCCGCCTGATCGTCTCAGCCACCGACACCAAGCGCATCCTCCAGACCGTACCGGCCGGCGCCAACCGCCTGCTGGACCGGCGCATCCGGGAGAACTACGATGGCCCGGGCATCGCCACCACATCGCTCGGGCGCGAGACGCTCACTGTCAGCCGACGCCTGCCCAGCACGGGCTGGCTCCTTATCGCCGGCATCGAGACCGAGGAAATCTTTGCCCCCATCCGTAACCAGAAACAGCAGATTTATCTCTCGGCCCTGCTGATGACCTTGGTGATGTTCCTGGTGCTGCGCCAGATCCTGACCCGGCAGATGCTGCCCCTGGTAAGGGCCAGCGAGTCGATGCGGCAGATGGTCGACGGCAAGACCGCTTTTGCGCCGCTGCCTGTTCCTCGCAACGACGAGATCGGTCAGCTGATCGAAAGCTTCAACGCCCTGGTGCTCTGGCGCACGGTCGCCGAGCACCAGATGGAGTTCCTGGCCCAACACGATGCCCTCACCGCCTTGCCCAACCGCGTGCTGGTCGAAGACCGCTTCAGCCAGGCGGCGGGGTTTGCCGACCGCGGCGGACACAAGATGGCCCTGCTATCCCTGGACCTCGACAAGTTCAAGTCCATCAACGACACCCTGGGTCACAGCCTGGGCGATGCCCTGCTCAAGCAGATTGCCAGCCGGCTGTGCGATGGCTTGCGCGACACCGACACGCTGAGCCGCCAGGGCGGCGACGAGTTCATTGTGCTGTTGCCCTCGCTGGACGATGGCGACGCGACCATCCCTGTGCTAGGCAAGCTCATGGACTGCCTGCAGGCGCCCTTCCACATCGAAGGACACGAACTCACCACCACCGCCTCGATCGGCGTTGCCCTTTACCCCGAGGACGGTACCGACTTCAGCACCCTGCTCAAGCACGCCGACATGGCCATGTACCAGGCCAAGGAAGCCGGTGGCAACAGCTACTGCTTCTTTGACGAACGCATGAATGTCGAAATCCTCGAAAACCTCGCCATGCGCAACGGGCTGAAACTGGCTGTGGACCGCCAGGAACTGGTGCTCTACTACCAGCCCCAGATCAGCCTGGCCACCGGCAAGGTGGTGGGGGTCGAAGCCCTGCTGCGCTGGCAGCATCCGAGGTTCGGGCTGATCCCACCAGGGCGTTTCATACCGGTCGCAGAGGAAAGCGGGTTGATCGTGCCCATCGGGGCCTGGGTCCTGCGTGCCGCCTGCGAGCAGGCCGTGGCCTGGCGGCGTGCGGGATTGCCACCCTTGCAGATGGCGGTCAATCTATCGGCGGTGCAGTTCAAGCGCGGTGATCTGCAGCAAACCGTGCTCGACGCGCTACAGAGCTCGGGCCTGGCCCCGCAGCTGCTGGAACTGGAGCTGACCGAATCGATCCTGCTGCAGGACACGGAGGGCGTGCTCGCGACGGTCCAGGCGCTCAAGAACCTGGGGCTGAAGCTTTCGATCGACGACTTCGGCACCGGCTACTCCAGCCTGTCCTACCTCAAGCGGCTGGCCGTGGACAAGCTCAAGATCGACCAGTCCTTCGTACGCGACCTGGCCACGGATCCGGATGACGCGGCCATCGTGCGCGCCATCATCCAGATGGCACACGGACTGAAACTGTGCGCCATCGCTGAAGGCGTGGAAGACGCAGGCATGCTGGAACTGCTGCGTGCGTTCCAGTGCGACGAGGTTCAGGGCTACCACTTTGCACGCCCCATGCCGGCCGAGGCCTTCGAGCAGTATCTGAGAAATACATTGGGCTGATGCCTGCGCGCAGGGAATACCCGGGTACTTGCCGCACTCATTCAGCACCCGGGCGTGGCTATACTGGATTGGTCCCCACCCCCCCGCAGCCCTGCGGGACCGCTTGAAGCGGCGGTCCTCCGACCATGAGTAATCGGCCTCCCGGAAGTACCCTGGCCAGCAGACCCCTGCTGCTGGCACTCAGCCTGCTGGTGTGCCTGATCGCGCTGGGTGTGCTGCTGTACCTGCAAGCCCATGCCACGGCCCGTCTGGCCGCCTACGACACAACCCTTTCCGCCGCCAGCCTGAGTTCGCGCGCGGTCAATCTCTGGCTGGACGAACGGCGAGCCGACGCCGATGTCGTGGCCGCCAGCCCCCTGTTCCACCGCGCGCTGCGGCTGGGCACACAGAAGCGCGGTGCCACCGATCCCTCCTTGCTCAACACCGAGTTGCAACAGCATCTGGAACTCATCCGCTCGCGCTACCACTACCGCACCATCGTGCTGATCGACGTGCCCAGCCGCCAGCCCCTGCTGATGACCGGTGGTGTGGACTACAGCCCCTCGATGTTCGAACGCATGTTCAACACCATCGACGGCAGCACCGGCCGCTGGGTCGAGATGGCCGGCAGTGCCTCGAACGAGCTGCGCGCCGGCCTGGTGCGCGCCATCGGGAGCGACCCGCTGCTCGCCCGCTACGGCCTGTTTTTCGAGTTCGACGTGGCGCGGCTGACCGATTCGCTCAACCACCAGGAGGCCGCCAGCCAGGGCATCGCCGTGCAGCTGCACGTGCTGCACCCGCAGGACGCGAGCCGCTACTACATCCTCAAGGACAAAGGAACCCTGGTTTTCGACGCGGACAAGCCGCGGGGCGGTGCCACGGTCGAGCGGCTGCTGGGCCTGGCCGGGGGCGGCCGGGCCGAGGGCCGCGACCACCTGGGTCAGGCCGTCTTCGCACAGGCCGTGCGCGTGCCCGAAACACCCTGGACGGTGATTGCCACCCTGCCCCAACAACGCGCCTATGCCCAGGCCGATACGCAGATCGGCGTGAGCCACCTCGCGCTGGGTGCACTCTTTCTGCTGGGCCTGCTGCTGATCCAGCTCTGGCGTCGCGGCGAAAAACTGCGCGGACTGGCGCTGGAAACCGAGCTCATGCGGCACCGCGAGGTGCTGTTCCGCGGCGCCGACGACGCCGTCCTTACCTTCGACATGAACGGGCGCATCGTGGAGGCCAACGAGGCCGCACACCGCATCTATGCCTACCCGCCCGGTAGGCTGATCGGTCTGCACATGCGACATCTGCGCCCGCCCGAAGGGCAACGGGCCCAGCAGGAGTTCTTCGAACAATGCCAGGCCGGTGAAACCCACACCTTCCATGCCGAGCACCTGCGTGCCGACGGCCGCCGCTTCCTGGCCGAGGTCACGGGCGGCCTGAGCGAAGTGGACGGCAAGCGCCTGCTGCACAGCGCGGTGCGTGACATCTCGGCACGCCAGGAGATCGAGACCCGGTTACGCGTGGCCGCCAGCTTCTTCGAACGGTCCAACGCCGCCGTGCTCATCGCCGACGCCGAGGGACGGGTCAAGATGATCAACAACGCCTTCACCCGCAGCACCGGCTACAGTGCCGAGGAGCTGGTCGATCGCCCCTGGGCCGGACTGCAGGAATGCGTGGCCCACGCCGACGAAAGCGCCAAAGGCGGTGACACCCTGCAGGCCCGACGCTTCTGGGAAGGCGAGTTGCCGCAGATCCGCAAGTCGGGTGAGACCTATCCTTCACGGGTCATCCTCACGGCCTACACCGACGCCACAGGCGCCATCGAACAGTACGTGATGGTCCATACCGACCTCACGCGCATCCGGCAGGCCGAGTCGCAACTGCAGTACGCATCGAGCCGCGACCTGCTCACCGGTCTGCCCAACCGGGCCCAGATGGACCTTCACGTTGGTGAACTGGTGCAGCGCGCCCAGCAGGGTGGCAGCCCCTTTGTGTTCGTGATGGTCAACCTGGACCGCTGGCGCAGCATCAACGATTCGGTCGGCTTCTCGACGGCCGACCAGCTGCTGCGCCTGGTGGCCGAGCGTCTGTCGGCCCATTTCCCGGGCGAGCTGAGCGTCTTCCGTTTTGGTGGCGACGAATTTGCGGCCCTGCTCTCGGGCGAAACTGCCGCGGACTACGGCGCCCTCATGGACCGGCTGCTCACCGCCCTGGTCCAGCCCCTGCAACTGGGCTGGCAGAGTTTCCAGCTGACCGCCAGCGCGGGGGTCACCCTGTGCCCGGGCCTGGCCACCACCCTGGACGATCTGGTGCAGCAGGCCAGCGCCGCCCTGCAGGTGGCCAAGCAGCAGGGCCGCAATACCTGGCGCCTCTACAACGCCACGATGGGCCGCAGCAGCTACGCGGACCTGGCGCTGATGCAGGACCTGCGCCAGGCTGCCGCCCGCGGCGAACTCGCCCTGCACCTGCAACCCCAGTACACCACGGCCGACATGCGTCTGGTGGGCATGGAAGCCCTGCTGCGCTGGACCCACCCACAGCGCGGCAACATCCCGCCCTTCACCTTCATCCCCATGGCCGAAGCCAGCGGCCTCATCATCGAGATCAGCCGCTGGGTGCTGCACGAAGCCTGCCGCCTGTGGAGCGGCTGGCACGCCGCCGGGCTGCAGCCACCACCCATCGCGATCAACCTCTCGGCCCTGCAGTTCCACCAGGCCAACTTCATCAAGGAGATCGCCGCCGCCCTGAGCCAGCATGGCCTGCCGGCCGGCGCACTGGAAATGGAGATCACGGAAAGCCTGCTGATGTCGGACGTGGACGCCGCCATCGAACGCATGCACGAACTGGTGAAGATGGGTGTGCGCCTGTCCATCGACGACTTCGGCACCGGCTACTCCAGCCTGAGTTATCTGCGCCGTTTCCCCGTGCACAAACTCAAGATCGACCGCTCCTTCGTCATGGACCTGCCCAAGGACGACGGCGCCATCGCCGTGGCCGTGATCCACATGGCCAAGAGCCTGCACCTGACCGTGATCGCCGAGGGCGTCGAAACCGGTGAACAGCTGGCCTTCCTGCGTCAACACGGTTGCGAGGAAGTGCAGGGTTATCTCTGCGGCCGACCCATGCCGGCCAGCGAACTGCAGAAACTCCTGGCCAGGGCCTGAGGCCGGGTACCGCTGCCTCAGCGCTGCTGCACCGCAATGCCCAGGCGCAACAGCTGCAGGCGCGCTGCCGCGTAACGTTCCTGCGCGGCGAGGGCATAGGCGGCCGTGCCCAGATAGGCCCGCTCCATGTTCAGGCGCACGAGGAGCTCCTGTGTCTGCGGTGCCTCCAGAGCGCTGCGAAACGCATCGTGCAGCCGGCGCACCACGACCGGAGGCAGGCCGCGCGGCCCGGCGATGCCCACGGGCGCATTGGCCACCATGTCCAGGCCCAGTTCTCGCAGGGTCGGCACTTCGGGCCAGCGCGGCACGCGCTCAGCGGTCCAGACGGACAGCACGCGGGCGCGCCCCTGCTCCACCAGGGGCGCAATGGTGCCGGCCGTGATCCCCAGTTCGATGTGACCGGCCAGCAGGGCCGTGATGACCTCGCCCTCGCCCTTGTAGGGCACGTGAAAGAACGTCGCGCCCAGACGCCGCGATATCTCTTCCATGGTCATGTGCATGGTGCCGTGCGTGCCCGTGCTGCCGTAGTTGATGTGGCCGGGCCGCTGGCGGGCGTCGGCCACCAGGGCATCCCAGTCGCGCCAGGGTGCGTCCTGGCGCACAGCCAGGCTCAGCGCGTAACCGGCCAGCTGGATCACATAGCTGAAATCGCGTTGCGGGTCGTAGGCCATCTTCTGCAGATGCGGCAGGCGGAAAACCGGCTCCGGCAGCAGGGCCAGGGTGTGGCCATCGGGCCGGGCCCGCGCCAGTTGCTGTGCGCCCAGCACACCGGCCGCACCGGGTTTGTTGTCGATCAGCACGGGCTGTCCGAGCTGGGCCGCGGCCAGCGTGGCGATGCCGCGCATCAACACATCGGTGGCGCCACCGGCCGGGAAAGGGACAACCAGGGTGATGGCCCGCTGGGGAAAACCGGCCGCCAGGGCCGGCCAGCCTGCGGCGGACAGCAGACTGCCCACCCCGCCGGCCAGCAGGCCGCGGCGCTGCGTCAGAAAGACTCCCATTCGTCGGACTTGCCGGCTGCGGCAGGGGCAGCGGGGGCCGCGCTGCCAACCTTGGACGCCGGGGGCAAGGCCGGCTTGGGCCGGGCCACGGCCGGCGCGGACCGTGCAGGCGCTGCGGCCGCGGGTCGAGGGGCCGTCAGGGGTGCAGCCTGCGGGATACCCGCCGCGCTGTCGGTCCCCAGACGGAAGACAGCCACTGCTTCGACCAGATCCTTGGCCTGGTTCTGCAGGCTGGAGGCGGCCGCAGCCATTTCTTCCACCAGGGCCGCATTCTGCTGCGTGACCTGGTCCATCTGTTGCACGGCCTCGCCGATCTGCGCCACACCCTGGCTCTGCTCGGTGCTGGCCGCGCTGATCTCGCCCATGATGTCCGTCACCCGGCGGATGCTGGCCACCACGTCATTCATGGTCGCCCCGGCCTGGTCCACCAGGGTCGAACCCTGCTCTACCCGGCCCACGCTCTCCGTGATCAGGGTCTTGATTTCCTTGGCCGCCTCGGCCGAACGCCCGGCCAGTGAACGAACTTCCGATGCCACAACCGCAAAACCCCGACCCTGTTCACCGGCGCGCGCCGCTTCCACCGCGGCGTTCAGCGCCAGGATATTGGTCTGGAAGGCGATGCCGTCGATCACGCTGATGATGTCGGCGATCTTCTTGCTGGAATCATTGATGCCCTTCATGGTGTCCACCACCTGGGCCACAACTTCACCACCCTGCACCGCTACGGTGGATGCACTCTGCGCGAGCTGGTTGGCCTGGCGCGCGTTGTCGGCGTTCTGCTTGACGGTGGACGACAGCTCTTCCATCGAGGCTGCCGTCTCTTCCAGCGCACTGGCCTGGTTTTCGGTGCGCGCGCTCAGGTCGTTGTTGCCCTGGGCTATCTCGGCGCTGGCCGTGGACACGGCGTCGGCGCCACGGCGCACGCGCGTGACGATCTGCGACAGGTTGGACTGCATGTGCGACAGGGTGGTCAGCACGTCGGCCACCTCGTCGCGCCCCTCCACGCGTACCTGCGTGCTCAGGTCACCCTGGGCGACGGCATTGGACAAGCCCGAGGCCTGCTGCAGGGCGCGCGCAATGCCGCGTATGAGCGTGATACCGAACAGCGCCGCCACAACCAGGCCCAGGACGATGGAGGCAATGGCAATGCCGCGGATGCTCTGGTAGCGGCTCACAGCGGATTTGTACTCCTCATCGGCCACATCGGCCTGCAGGGTCATCAGGGCTTCGACCGCCTTCTGCACGGCCGGGGCCTGCGGGCTGATCTTGCCGCGATAGATCGACATGCCTTCTTCGACGTTGGCATCGAGAAACGCTTTCGCGGCAGGCACCATGGCCTGCGCCAGATACTCCTTGGCCAGACGCTCGAACTCGGCCGCCAGCTTTGCCTCATCCTTGGTCAAGGTGGTGGCCATATAGGCCTTCCAGATCTCCAGGATCTTCTGGTTGTTGGCGAGGATCTCGGTGTTGCGCCGCGCGAGGATGGCGCTTTCACCGCCCCCGGTGAGCACCATGGCCATGTCCATGACCAGGATACGGTTGCGATTGGTCAGGTAGTTGATGTCGGCCAGCTGCTTGAGCGGCACGGTGCGGTCTTCGTACACCGTGCGCAGGCCCTCGTTGGACTGGCTGGTGGCGTAGAGGCCGATGCCGCCTATGCCGATCAGCAGCAGGCCCAGCAGGCCCAGCAGCAGGGTCAGGCGGGTGGAGATTTTCATGTTGTTCATCTCTGGACTCCATTGCAAGTGGGGTAGATCGAACCTCGCCTGATACCTACGCTCTGCAATCTACTGCCTCCGCCCCGGACGGTCAATCAGACAAACACGACAAAACCGCCCCTTTGTGCATTCTGTCCACTGAAGCACCACGATGCGCTTCAAAAGCGATGCTGCAGGCTGAGTCGCAAAGTGCGCGGTTCGCCGGGATGGATGTGCCGGTCTGCCACGGCCGAAGCCTCGCCGGCCAGCTGTGAGGAGTACCAGTACTCGATGTCGCTGTTGCGCCGGTTCAGCAAGTTGTAGACATCCAGCGCCAGCTGCGTGCGCGAACTCAGGCGGTACACCGTACGCAGGTTGAGCAGCACCGAATCGCCGGAACGCACGCTGTCGTCCTCCACCAATGGTCGTGCACCAACATAGCGCAGGCGCAGCGCGCCGGACCAGGGGCCCAGCGCATCCGCCGTGGCACCCAGATTGGCCGTGCTGCCGGCCGCGCCAGGCACATGCTGGCCTTCCGGGGCCGTGTCGGTGAAGCGGGCCTGCGACCAGGCCAGATCCACGTCCAACGCCAGCCAGCGGTTCACCAGATAACGGTTACTCCATTCCAAACCCCAGCGGCGCGAGGGACGCGAGGCTTCGGTGGTGCCGGCATCGCCTACGAAGCGCAGCTCGGAGTCCAGTTCCAGCTGCCACAGGGCCAGCGTGGTCTGCCAATTCGTCAGCGGTTCACTGCGCAGCCCGGTTTCCGCGCCACGGGTGCGCACCAGAGGGTGCACCTTCTCGGCGGCTGTGCCCGGCTTGGCCGGGTCCACGGTGATGGTGGCGCCGCGTGCGTCGTTGGAATGAAAGCCGTGGCCGTAATTGACATAGAGCTCGGTGCGCGCCGCGGCCGCATAGATCAATGCTAGCTTCGGGCTCAGCAGCTGGTCGCCGGTGGTACCGGAATTGGCATCAAGGCTGGAGTCCACGCGGATGCCCACCACGTCGCCGCGCAGGCCCGTGACGCTGCGCAGCCGCGGCGTCCAGCGCACCTCGGTCTGCGCCCATAACCCCAGGCTGTTGATGCTGACCTGGTCTTCGCGCACCGTGCTCAGTGTGACGCGGTTCTGGCTGGCATAAAGACCGATGGGGGCCAGGCGATCGAAGCGGCCTTGTAGGCCCAGGCTATGCGCGACGTCGCGGCCAGCCCATTGCGTGATGCGGGAGTCGCTCGCGGCAAAACCCGCAGCACGCCGATGTTCGCTCTGCCGGAACTGGTCGCCGCTACTGCAGGTGCCGCTGGCGGCGATGTCGTTCTGGCAATAGCTGAAGTTGGACCAGAGGTCGAGTTCACTCTGCAACAGCCAGGCCTGCACCTTGCGCTGGCGCTCCCCTTCGCGCTGCGCCCACTCGCCCGACAGGCTGTAGCGCTGGGCGCGGCCACCAGTGCTGGGGTCCAAGGAGCCGTAGCTCCCGAGCTGGCCACTGTCGATGGCGCGGTGCGGCACCTGGTCCGTAGATGTCCACTGACCTCGATACGCCATGGCGGCGAGGCTGTAACCGTGTTCGCGTGTGCCCTCGGTGTAGCGCAGCAGGCCGTTGAGCTTGCGGTAGTCCTCGGGCACCTGCCAGGGGCCGTCGTTGTGGAAGAGTTCCAGGCCGTAGAGCCACTGGCCACCACCAGCGCTCAAGGGCGAGCCCGCCAGCAGCGTCCGGGCATAGCCCTTGTCACCCAGGGTGAGTTGCGCCAGGGAACTGTCCATCCGACGCGCGTAGGCGATGCGCGCCACCCCGGCGGAGGAAAAATCCCCGTCCTCCGCGCCATACGGACCCTTGCGGTAGCGGATCTGCTCGACCAGTTCGGGGATCAGGAAATTCAGATCGGTGTAACCCTGACCGTGCGCCTGCGTGGGCAGGTTGACCGGCACACCGTCCACATAGGTGGCGAAATCGGTGCCGTGGTCCAGGTTGAAACCACGCAGGAAATACTGGTTGGCCTTGCCGTCGCCGGCGTGCTGGGTGGCGATCAGCCCGGGCACCAGTTCGAGGGTCTCGGCCGGACGCAGGAGGGGAACCATGGTCAGGCGCGCGCCCGAGACCACCCCCTCGCTGGCTGCGCTGGCGATGCCTTCGACGTTCTCGACCTGGCTGCGCACCTCCACGGTGGAGAGCGCCACCAGCTCCTGCGCGGCCGGCGCACCGGCCGCCAGGGCGAAGCTCAGTGCGCCTGCGCTTTTTCTTGTGCTTCGCAACATCCGGGAAGTATCTCCGTCCCGTCCGCCGCAAAACATACGGCGGACGGCGTAGCAACCCCATAAAAAAGCGCCCCGCAGGGCGCTTAAACCTTTGGAGTACGGGGCCGGCCGGAAAACCGGGCGCCAGGAGAATCAGAAGAAGGAGTACAGCAGGCCCACGTTGAAGGTGTTGGCCGTCTGGTCCGTCGTGAGGCTGCCGGTCAGCAGGGTGGGCGGCGCGAAGTTGAAGGGGACCGAGGTCGAGCCCCTGTTCTTCACATTGGCGTACTGGGCGTAGGCCGTCAGGTCCTTGACGAACTGGTATTGCACGCCCAGGCCCACGGTGTCCATCTTGTAGTCGCTGCCACTGTCCGAACTGCGGTAAATGCCGGCATCGAAGGTGAGCTTGGCGGTGGCGAAGTAGGCACCGCCGAAACCGACCGTGGTCAGCGCATCGTAGGTGGCGGTCTTCTGCTTCACGTACAGGCCCTTGACATCGAAGTCACCGATCTTGTAGGTGGCGCCCACCACGCTGCCCGTCCTGGCTTCGGTTTCAGCAATCACATCGGTACGGTAGTACGCTAACGTGGCCTTGAGCGGGCCGCTGGCGTACGTGCCAGCCAGACGGGTGCCGCTACGCACGGTGGCCGTTTCGGGCACGTAACTAGCAGCGGCCGTGAAGCCAGACAGCGTGGGCGAGGTGTAGGACACGGCGTTGTTGTCGATGGTGCCCAGGCCACCGCTGATCACCACGGCCGCCAGGGAGCTGCCGTAGTTGGAGCCGAAGCGGGCGTCACCCAGCAGCACGCTGTCGAAGGCGATGTTGGACTGGGTGCCGATGGCGCCCGTGCCGAAGGGGGCCTTGATGTAGAGGTAGGCCTTGCGGTTGAACAGCGAGTCGTCGCCGAAGGCGAAACGCGAGTTGCCGCTCGCGGGCTGGCTCAGCAGGAAACCCTGCTCGACCTTGAAACCACCAGTCACGCTGCCCTCCAGCTTTTTCTCACCGGCGATGCCGATGAAGTTGGGGGCGTAACCGCCGGTCACGAATTCGGTCTTGTTGGCGGTCGTGCCTGAGCCGCTGATGCTCGAACTGGCGACACTCGCATCGAGCAGGGCGTAGATACTCACACCTTCTGCGTGGGCGCAGACAGTGGCTGCGACAAGCGCAGCAGCACACAGGGATTTTTGGAAAACAGCTTGCATGAAAACTCCAGTTCCTTGGTTGGGTGATGGGACCTTGAAACTATGGTCGTGGGCCCATGCAGCAGACATACGTCATATGACGTAGCGCCAGAAAGATGCACGCGACAGGCGAGTTGCTGCGCACAAGATGCAAGGCGAAAAGATCCGCTGCGCGCATCACGGTGGCGCATGAATCTCACTCAAGGGAGCATCGTCAGGGGTGCCTGCACAAGCGCGGCGCAGGAGGCACCGCGATGGCACTGAGAAACGCAGGGGCACAGGCACCAGGGCAGTGCCGCGGATGGCGTGGAGCTTGTGCAGGGCTTGCGTCGCTGAGCGCATGCCGGGTCAGGACATGCGGCAGCAGCGCAACAGTTCAGCCTGTCTGCGTGACTGGCTGGTAGGTGCCCACCAGCCCGGCGATGATGTACTGGTTGCGGCCCGCTGCCTTGGCCCGGTACATGGCCTGATCGGCAGCCAGCATCAGCGCATCGGGTGTGTGCTCACCCTGGCTCAGCGCGATGCCGATGGAAACACCGAGCGTGCAGGGCACGCCGGTGATCTCCAGGGGCAGCTGCAGGGCCTGGATGAATTTCGTGGCCACCGTGGCCGCAGCGCTCTCGTCACCCTGCTCCAGATCGGCCAGCACCAGCACGAACTCGTCGCCGCCAACGCGAGCCAGCGTATCGGCCTCGCGCGCAATCACGCTGAAGCGCCCGGCGGTCTGGCGCAAGGCCTCGTCCCCGGCTTCATGGCCCAGGGTATCGTTGACCTGCTTGAACGCGTCGAGATCCATGAACAGCACAGCGACCCCGGTGTTGCGGCGCCGCGCCTGAGCCAGCACCTGCTTCAGGCGGTCGTACAGCAGAGCCCGGTTGGGCAGACCGGTCAGCGGGTCGTAGTGGGCCATGCGCACCAGCTCGGCCTGCTTGTCGTTCAGCCGGGCCAGCAGGCGGTTGAAGGCCGAGACCAGGTAACCGATCTCGTCCTGACGTGCCACGGACAGAGGCACCAGCGGCGCCTCGCCCTGGCTCATGCGATGCGCCTGGGCTGCCGCGCTGAAAACGGGGCGGAACAGCAGGTACAGACCGATGGCCGAGAAAACGACATAGGCCAGCAGGATCAGCAGGAAGACCTGCAGCAGGAAACGCTGCGTCCGCTCGACGGCGGCGAAAGCCTCGCGCGTCGGCAACCGGGCCACCACAAACCAGTCGGTGCTTGGCACCGACACCATGGCACTGATCTCCTCGACTCCCTTGGCGTTCACCGTGATGCCCGTGCCGCGCAGACCAGCCATGGCCTGGTCATGCAGCCGGTTCACGCCGGGCGGCGGGGTGGGCTTGAGCACCATGTCCGGCTGGGAGGCCGCCACAAAGATCTGGTCACGCGGCGAAATCAGCAGAAAACCGCCGCTGGCCGCACCGATCCGGCTTTGCAGGAGCGGATCGAGGAACGCCGGATCGGCCAGGGGCGTGATCCCGGCAAGCACAGCAATGACCTCGCCTCTCGCGTTCTTTTTAGGTACAGCGATCGGAAGGACCGGTTCCTTGACCGCCCGGCCCATCACTGGCTTGCCCAAAAAGGGCTGCCCGGCCATGCCCGCCCGTATGTAGTCGCGATCCGCGTAGCTGGCGCCCCGCCGATTCGGCAGCACGGGGTAGTCGGCCAGGGCCACGCCATGCGCATCGGCAATGAAGATGCCTCCCTTGAACAGGGGCTGGTACTCGTAACGTTGCTGCAGCCAGGCCTGCAGGGCCTGCGGACGCTGGAGCAATTCGGCAGGGAGCGTCGCCGACAAGCGTTCCAGCAGGTGCAGACGCTCGACAACCTTCTGGTCGACGTCGCTGGCAATGTACCTGGCCAGGGCCAGCTGCTGGCTCGCCACGACAGCGCCCATGTCCTCGCGCAGGAAACGGGACAAGGTGTAGTAAAGCACCCCAGCACCTGCGAGCACGATGCACAAACCCAGCAACAGCAAACGCGTGACGATGCTGTCAAAAATGCGGTGGCGGTTCATCAAAAGGGGGGCTTTGGGCTGGAAGCTGAAGGCAGTGTAATGCCCCCGCCGGTACCTTGGGGGATCCGGGGCGTTGGCCCGGGCCGGCCGTGGCGCCGGCGCATCAACCGGGGGTTCAGCCCTGTTGGCGGGCCAGGTGCACCTGGTGCAGCGTGATCTTGCGCACTTCGGCCTGGCTGGTCTGGATGTGGGCGCGCAAGAGCATCACAGCCGGATCGCTGCGCTTGCGCTGGATGGCGCGCAGGATCTTGGCGTGTTCCTCATAGGTCGCGTCGATGCGCGCCTGCTTGGTGAAATCGAGCCGTCGGATGATGCGGATGCGCTCGGTCACGTCGCGATGCACGCGCGTCATCTCGGCATTGCCGGCGGCGGCGACCAGGCTGCAATGGAAGTCCTCGTCCCACTGCGCCACTCGCAGGATATCCGTGCTGCGCTCGGCCACCGGCACCAGCCAGATCGCGGCGATCTGGTCCAGCAGGGCGCGGTCCACCTTGGCATCGTCGGCGCACAGGCGCTGCACGGCCGTGGTCTCCAGCACCATGCGCAGGTCGTAGAGCTGCTCGAACTGCTCGAAGTCGAAGGGCAGCACGCGCCAGCCATTGCGGAACAGCACTTCGACATACCCCTCCTGCTGCAGGCGGAACAGGGCCTGACGCACCGGCGTGCGCGAGACGCCCAGGCGCTCGCTGAGTTCGTTCTCGGTGAAACGGTCGCCTGGCACGAACTTGAAGTCCGCCACGTCGCGCTTGAGCTGCTCATAGACCATCTCGGCGCGCGAGCGGAAAGCCGGTGTTTCGGCGCGGGCGGCAGAACGGCGACTGGTGGTGTGCACAACGGAACTCTACAGCACAGCCAGCAGTTGGGCACTGCCGGCGGTCCAGCCCACGATGGCGCCCTGCGCATGGACCATCTCCACGGTGGCGTCCTTGAAAGCGGGGAAATAGCTTTCGGTGCAGTCTGTCAGCAGCAGACCCTCATAACCGCGGTCGTTGGCCTCGCGCATGGAGGTCTGCACACAAACCTCGGTGGTCACGCCCATGAACAGCAGATGGCTGATGCCGCGGGCCTGCAGCATCTCGTGCAGTCCGGTGGCGTAAAACGCCCCCTTGCCGGGCTTGTCGATCACGATCTCGCCCGCGATGGGTGCGAGCGCGGGAATGATCTGGTTGCCCGGCTCGCCGGCCACCAGGATGCGGCCCATGGGGCCCGCGTCGCCGATGCGCAAGCTCGGGTTGCCACGGTTGCGTTTGGCCGGCGGGCAGTCGGACAGGTCGGCACGGTGCGCCTCGCGCGTGTGCACCACCACACCACCCGCCTTGCGCCAGGCCTGCAACACCATCTGGCAGGCCGGCACGATGGCTTCGAGCAGGGACACGTCGTTGCCCAGGGTCTCGCCAAAACCACCGGGTTCGATGAAGTCGCGCTGCATGTCGATGATGACCAGGGCCGTGTGCGCGGTCTCGAACTCGAACACAAAGGGATGGGCGTTGATCTTCTTCACAGCAGGGGCTCCTTGGGTCCGGCCACGCCAGCGGCCTGCAAGACGGCGGCCGCGCGCAGCGCGAGGTGTTCGTTCCAGGGCGCGGCGACCAGCTGCACGCCCAGAGGCAGGCCTCGGGTGCCCTCGGGCCACATCGGCGCCACCACCACGGGACAGCCCGCGAAGGAAATGGGCTGCGTGAGCAGGCCCATGGAAGGCCGCGTGGGGTGGCGTTGTCCGTTCACCTCGATGAACTCCTGGCCCAGCAGGGGGGCGCTGACCGGCGTGGCAGCGCACAGCAACACATCCCAATCCGCAAACAGGGCGTTGACCCGGTCGCGGTAGGCACGGCGAAAACGCTGTGCGCGCACATACCAGTGTGCAGGCTGCAGCGCGCCGGCAATGAAACGGTCCACGGACACAGGCTCGAAATCTGCCGCGCGGATTCGCAGGTCTTCCAGGTGCAGGCTGCCGCCCTCGCTCGCCGTGACGATGAAAGCCGCCGCGCGGCCCAGGGCCGCATCCGGCCACTCGACCGAAGCGCTAGCCCCCAGCAGCTGCGCCGCCTGGGCCACCACCGAGCGCGCAGGTTCGCTCGCGTGCTCGTGGAAGTAACCACCGAGCACCCCGATGCGCAAGCCCTGGATGCCCGCGAGCAGGCCAGGCACGGCCGGCTGCACACGCAGCGCGTGGCAACCGGGGTCCAGCGGGTCCGGCCCCTGCATGGCGTCATAGGCCAGGGCCAGGGTCTCCACGCAGTCTGCGACGGGCCCGAGGTGGTCGATGCTGTGCACAAAGGGATAGGTCCCCCGCCGCGTCAGACGGCCGAAGGTGGGCTTGAGCCCCCAGACCCCGCACAAGGAGGAAGGCACGCGGATGGAACCGTTGGTATCCGAGCACAGGGCCAGCGGCACCTGTCCGGCCGCCACGGCGGCACCTGAACCGCCCGAGGAACCACCCGAGGTTCGGCCCAGGTCATGCGGATTGCGCGTGGGGCCGTAATGCGTGTTCTCGGTGGTGAAACCGTAGGCGTACTCGTCCATATTGAGCCCGCCCAGCAGCACGGCACCCGCGGCCTGCAGGCGCTGCACCAGCACGGCGTCTTCCTGCGCGGGCGGCAGACCTCGGTTGACCTTGGAGCCCGCCAGGGTGGTGAGGCCCCGGATGTCGAAAAGATTCTTCACCGCATAGGGCAGGCCTGCCAGCGACGGCAGGACTTCCCCCGCAGCCCGGCGCCGGTCCACGGCCGCGGCTTCAGCGCGCGCGCGCGCCACCGTGCGGTCGGTGAAGGCGTTGACCTTGTCTTCGGTGGCCACCATGCGCGCGATCGCGTCTTCGCAGGCTTGTGCGGCCGAGATCTCACCCGCCGCGATGGCGCGCAACAGTGCAGCGCTGTTCATGAACCCACCTGCGGGAAAGGCGCGGGCCGGTAGACCTCGGCCGGCTCCGCCTCGGGCGGCAGGGCATAGGCTTCCAGCGCATTGGCCAGCACGGCCGTGCGCCCCAGGTGCAGGGCCACGGCGCGGGCGCGCGCGTCGTCCAGCGGCAGATCGAGTGCGCGGGCGGTCGCGCGTACGTAGGCGAGCACTTCTTCTTCGTTCATCTCAGTGGCCGGTGTAGGGCCGTGTCAACGCGGCGGGCGCGATCTGCCGACCCACCAGGCCGCCCACGGCCAGCAGCGCCAGCACATAGGGCAGCATGATGAGCAGGGCGCTGGGCACCTGCACGCCCATGGCGGGCAGCTGGAACTGCAAGGCCGTCGCCGCGCCGAAAAGGCCGCAAGCCAGCAGGGTGCGGCCCAGCTTCCAGTTGCCGAAGATCACCGCGGCGATGGCGAGGTAACCCGCGCCGCTGGTCATGCCTTCGGTGAAGGTGTGGATGTCACCGATCGACAGAAAACAACCGGCCAGCGCCGACATGAAACCCGTGAAGAGCACCGCGCCGTAGCGGATGCGCGTGACCTTGAGCCCCGAATTCGCCGCAGCCTGCGGCGCCGTGCCTGCTGCATGCACCGCCAGGCCCAGCGCAGTCGAGCGCATGACCCAGGCCACAGCGATCACCAGCAACACAGCCCCGTAGAGCAGCCAGGTCTGGTGGAACACATGCTCACCCAGCACCGGGATGTCGGCCAGGCCCGGCGGAGCCCATTTGTCCAGGCCCGGGATCTCGGCGCGCGAGCGGCTGCCAAACAGCGCCCGGTAACCCAGGGTGGTGGCGCCCAGCACCAGGATGTTGATGCCGATGCCTGTGACGATCTGGTTGGCGCGCAGCGTGATGCTCAGGAAGGCCTGCAGCCAGGCGATGGGCAGCACACACAGCACACCCAAGACCAGGCCGATCACAGGCGAGCCCGTGGCCCAGGAACCCACGGCCCCCGCGAAGGCGCCCGTGAGCATCATGCCCTCCACGCTCATATTGAGCACGCCCGCGCGTTCGCTCACGAGTTCGCCCGTGGCGGCCAGCAGCAGGGGCGCGGCCAGGCGGATACTGGAGCCGACGAAGACGGCGGCGAGTTCAGGTTCGATCATTGGCGGGCCTCCATGCGCTGGATGGCGAGCGCCGCGCCGGCCAGGATCACGATGATCAGGCCCTGGATCACCACCACCAGCGCAGTCGGCACCTGCGCCACCATTTCCATATTGATGCCCCCCGAACGCAGGAAGCCGAACAGCAAGGAACCGGCGATCACACCGGGCACCGAGCCCCGCGCAAGCAGGCCCACGACCAGGCCGTCGAAACCGTAACCAGACGAGAAGCCCGCCTTCAGCGTGTACTGCTCACCCTGCAGCATGCAGGCCCCGGCCAGGCCGCCCAGCGCGCCGGCAGCGCAGAGCACACCCACCGTGAGCCGGTCCACCGCCATGCCCGCACGCCGTGCAGCGCGCGCGTTGAGGCCGGTTGCGCGCAGGCGCAGGCCCAGCACCGTGAAGCCCAGCACCACGGCCACGACGACCGCAAAAACCAGGCCGATGGGCAGGCCCGCATGCAGCGGCACCGAGGCATCGCCCAGCAGCAACGGCAACTGCGTGGGCAGGGGGATCTCCAGCGACTCGGGCAGGGTGGCCGACGTTGTCATGGGCCGGCGCAGCAGCTGCTCGCTCTGCACACTGCCGTAGACCAGCCACACCGCGATGAAGGACAGCAGCAACGTGGCAATCACCTCGTTGGTACCGGCCTTGACCTTGAGCACGCCCGCGATGCCGCCCCACAGGGCGCCCGCCAGGCAGGCCCCGAGCATGGGCACGATGAAAGCCAGGCCGAAAGGCAGTCCCGCCACCGGCGGCCAGAGGGCGAAGGCCGTGGCGGTGATGCCGCCCACGGCGATCTGCCCTTCGCCGCCCACATTGGTGAGGCTGGCGCGTTCGGCCAGCACAAAACCCAGGCCGACCAGCATGAAGACCAGCGCACGGTTGATCGAGGCCGCCAGGGCGTAAGGCGATCCCCAGGCTCCGTCGGCGAACGCGGCCACCGCCTCGCCCACGGGCACACCCATGAGCGCCACCATCAGCGCACCGATCAGCAGGGCCAGGGCCACGGCGGCCACCGACATGCCCAGCGCGGGGCCGGGCCGCACGGTGCGCCACAAAGTCAATGCAGCGCTCATGCGAGAGCCTCCTCTTGCAGGTTGGCCGCAGCCTGCCCCGCCATCCAGGCACCGATGCGCGGGCGCTCGGCCGGATCGGCCTTGCACGTGCCCATGAGGCGGCCGCGGTAGAGCACGACGATGCGGTCGGCCACGGCCAGCAGTTCTTCCAGTTCCGATGAAATCAGCAGCACCCCGACGCCGCGCGCTGCCACCGCGCGGATGTGGCCGTAGATGGCCTCCACCGCGCCCACGTCCAGGCCCCGTGTGGGCTGGGCCGCGAGCAGGAAACGCAACGGGTCGAGCGTGAGCTCGCGCGCCAGCACGGCCTTCTGCTGGTTGCCGCCGGACAGGCCGCCGAAGGCCACCTCGGGACCCGCGGCGCGCACGTCAAAACGTTGCATCAGTTCACGCGCCGCTCGGTTCAAGGCCTCACGGTCCAGCAATCCGTATTTGCGAAAACGGCTGAGTCGGTCCAGCATCATGTTCTCGGCCACGTTCATGCCCGTGACACAGGCCAGGGCGTGGCGGTCTTCGGGTACCACGCCGCAGCCGGCGGCCGTCAAAGTCTTGGGGCTCTCGCCCGTCATCTCTACACCGAAGATATGGAACCGTCCTTCGGTGGGCTTGAGCATGCCCGAGAGCACCGCGCCGAGTTCGCTCTGGCCATTGCCCTCCACCCCGGCCACGGCGACGATCTCGCCCGGCGCCACCATCAAGGTGAAATTGTCCAGGCGCAGCACGCCGTCGGCGTCGCGCACGGTAAGGCCGTCGGCCAGCAACGCCATCTCGCGCGGCGGCAGGCTCTCATGCGCCACCTGCTTCACAACCCGCTCTTGCGTCATGGCGCCCGCAGGTGCCTGCAGATCACGCTGGATCATGGCGCGCACCAGCATGTCGATCTCCTGCGCCGGCGCATCGGAGCGCGCCACCACCCGCCCCCCACGCAACACGGTGGCGCGGCGCGCCACCAGGCGGATCTCGGCCAGCTTGTGCGTGACCAGCACGACACCGCAGCCCTGCGCCGCCACGCGTTCGCAGACGGCGAGCAGGGCCTCGATCTCCGCGGGCAGCAGCACGGCCGTGGGTTCGTCCAGCACCAGCAAGCGGGGCTCGCGCACCAGACACTTGACGATCTCCACGCGCTGGCGCTCGCCCACCGACAGATCCTGGATGCGCGCATAGGGGTCCAGCGCGAGGCCGTAGCGTTCGCGCATGGTCTCCAGCTTGGCTGCACAGGCCAGGCGGTCGAGCACGCCACGCGACTGGCCCAGCAGCATGTTGTCCACCACCGTCAGGTCCGGCACCAGGCTGAAGTGCTGGTGGACCATGGCAATACCGTGGTTCAGCGCATCGGCCGGTGAATGGGGCATGTAGGGCTTACCGTCCAGCACCATGTGCCCGGCGTCCGGGCTGTGCACACCGAACACCAGGTTGCACAACGTGGACTTGCCCGCGCCGTTCTCGCCCAGCAGGCAATGCACCTCACCCGGCATCAGCGCCAACGAAACCTCCGCCAGCGCCTGCAGGGAACCGAAGCGCTTGCCGAGGCGCTCGATCCGCAGCAGGGGCGCGACGTCCGCGGACGCCGCGCCGGGACCGGTGGCAGCCTCGGTGCGCATGACGATCAGCCCTCCAGCACCTTGATCTTGCCGTTGAGGATGTCCTTCTTGATCTCCTCCAGCTTGGTCTTCATCGCGGGCGTGGCGCCGCAGACGACCATGTCGGACGCCTGGGGACCCATGGCCAGGCCGAAGGCCTTGTAGCCAGCCTTCCACGTGCCCTTGACGGACTCGGAGATGGCGTACTGCACCTGGTAGCCCACACCCGTGATGCTGTAGGCCGGGTACAGCGGGTCGCTGCCGCAGCGGTCGGTGTAGCTGCCGACGATCTTGGTGCCCTTCTCCTTGGCCGCCTGCTCCATGCCGCGCAGGCCCAGGTTCAGGATGTGATAGTGCACATCGGCGCCCTGGGCGATGGCCGCCAGCGTGGCCTCCTTGGACTTGGCCACGTTGTCGAAGTCACCCGTGTAGTTCTCGAAGTACTTGATCTTGGGGTTGATGTACTTGGCGCCGTTGCCGAATTCCTTGCCTGCGTTCACGATGGAAGGGATCTCCATGCCGCCCACGTAGCTCACGGCACCGTTCTTGGACAGCATCGCGGCAGCGGCGCCGGCCACGAAGGCGATCTCGGCCTGTTTCACGTCGTACCCGGCCACGTTGGCCAGGTCCTCACCCTTGTTGCCACCGACGATGGAGAACTTGGTCTTGGGGAAACGCTTGGACACCTTGAGCACGGCGGCCTGGGTCTGGCCACCCACGCCAATCACCAGCGCGTTCTTGCTGGCCAGGTTGGTCAGGGCCTGCTCCATGTCGGCGTAGTTGATGTTCTCGATCATCTGCACCTTGATCTTGTCGCCGAACTCCTTCTGCGCGGCCACCAGGCCGTCGTAGCCGGATTCCATCCAGCCCTTGTCGGACTTGGAGCCGGGGATCAGGATGCCGACCGCCAGCGGGTCGGCGGCCTGCGCCAGGGGCGACAGCGCCAGGACCGCGGCTGCGGTGGCGGCGAGGGTGAAATGGCGACGGGACGTGAACGTGGATTTCATGGCATACCTTTCGCTTAAGTGTTGAGTGAGGTAACTAATTAATTACTTACACGACCATGCTCTGCAATAACAGTGCCAGTGAAAAGGCGCTTTTGACACCGGGAACGGCTCGCGATTGGTGCGTGCGCACCAGATTGCGGCAGTGCATGCCCATAGCCCGCACACAAAAGGAGCTGCGATGAAACGTCACCCCTACCTGCCGGACAACCGCCCGAAGGGCAGCCTCGGCCTCGGTCACCAGTACTACTGGGTTGCGAACGAAAAGGAAGTCGACATGTCCATGGCGCCGCCCGCCCCGGTCCGCGCGCGCATTGCTGCGCAGCCGCAAAACGTGGTGCTGGACCTGCGGCGCACGGCCATCGTCATCATTGATCTGCAAAACGACTTCTGCGCCAAGGGCGGCTGGGTCGATTCCCTGGGCCTGGACTACACGGCCGACCGCACGCCCATAGCACCCCTGCAGAAACTGCTGCCGGCGCTGCGTCAGTCCGGCGTGCCCGTGATCTGGGTCAACTGGGGCAACCGCCCGGACCTGGCCAATATGCCGCCCAACCAGATCCACCTCTACGACAACGGCGGTGCCGGCGTGGGCCTGGGTTACCCGCTGCCAGGTGGCGGCGGCAATGTGCTGGAAAAGGATTCCTGGGCTGCGGCCGTGATCGACGAGCTCGAGCCGGTCGAGGGCGACTACCGCGTGGACAAGTACCGCATCAGCGGTTTCTGGGACACGCCGCTGGACAGCATGCTCAAGAACCTGGGCATCAAGAGCATCCTCTTCGCGGGCTGCAACACCGATCAGTGCGTGTTGCACACCCTGACCGACGCGAACTTCCTGGGTTACGGCTGCGTCATGCTGGAGGACTGCTGCGCCACCAGCTCGCCCGCCTTCTGCGCCGAGGCCACGGTCTGGAACGTGAAGAAGTGCTTCGGCTTCGTGACCGACTCCACGCAGGTGCTGCAGGCGCTGCCCAAGTGATGAAAGCATCCTCATCCCCTTCCGGTGCCTTCGTGCCCGGGCCGCGCGCATTGCGCGAGCCCACAGGCAGGGGTGTGCTGGACGGGGTGCGCGTCGCCGTCAAGGACCTGATCGATCTGGCCGGCACGCCCACGAGCTGCGGCAATCCGGACTGGGCGGCGAGCCATGCAGTACCGACCCAGGACGCGCCCTGCGTGGCGGCCCTGCGCGCCGCGGGCGCACGTGTCATCGGCAAAACGGTGACGGACGAATTGGCCTTCAGCCTCGAAGGCGAGAACACCTTCGACGGCACACCGCGCAACCCCGCGGCCCCGGATCACCTGCCCGGTGGCTCCTCCAGCGGATCTGCCGTGGCGGTGGCCGGGCGCGAGGCCGATCTCGCCCTGGGCACCGACACCGGCGGCTCGGTGCGTGTGCCCGCTTCTTTCTGTGGGGTGCACGCCATGCGCCCCACGCACGGCCGCATTGCACTGGCCGGTGTGCTGCCTTTCGCCGAGAGCTACGACACCGTGGGCTGGTTCGCGAGGGATGCGAAACTCCTGCGTGCCGCTGGCCGGGTATTGCTCGGCACGCAGGAGCCCGCCGAAACCAGACCCCTGCGCCTGTGTCTGGCCGAAGACGCCTGGGCCCTCGCCGAGCCCGCGGTGGCGCAAGCCTTGCACATCTGGGCTCGCACTGCCGGCATCACGGCAAAGCGCCAGGCTTTCGTGCAACCCTGGCGTGAAACGCAGGAGGCTTATTCTTTTTTGCAGGGGATCGAGATACGTACAGCGCTGGGCCCGTGGATCCACGAACGGCAACCCACCTTCGGCCCCGCCATCGCGCCGCGCTTCGCAGGCGCGCTGGCGCTCGATCCTGAGCAGGAAGCACCGTGGCGTCGTTGGCGTGCAGAGATGCGGCGCGAACTCGTCGCGCGCCTGGGCCCGGACGAAGCCTGGCTGCTGCCCGCTGCGCCCGGTGTGGCCCTGCCGCTGAACGCCAGCGGGGAACAGCGCGGTGCTTTTTATGAACGCGCCCTGGCCCTCGGCGCCCTGGCCGGTCACGCCGGCCTGCCGCAGATCGTACTGCCGCTGCTGCAGGTGGAAGGCCTGCCCGTGGGCATTTCCTTCATCGCCGGCCCCGGGCAGGACGAACGCCTGCTGGACCTGGCTGTGGCCCTCACGCAAACGAACGGGAGTATGTCTTGACATCGGCTTCACCCGGCCGCCAGGCGGCCAAGAAAAAAACGCCTGCCAAGCGGGACCCGGTGGCCGCGCGCGCGCGCCTGCTGCAAGCCGCCGTGGACGAGTTTTCCGCGCACGGCTACAGCGGCGCCCGCACCGACCGCATCGCACAGAGTGCGGGCACCAACATCCGCATGCTCTACCACTACTTCGGCGGCAAGGACGATCTCTACGTCGTGGTACTGGAAACCGTGCTGGCCGATCTGCGGCATGACGAACTGCAGCTCGACGCCGACGCCCTGGCCCCGATGGAAGGGCTGCTGCGCATCTTCGACTTCGTGGCCGGTCACTTCGCCGCCCATCCCCAGCTGCGCAAGCTGCTGGCCTTCGAGAACCTCAACGAGGCCCGGCACTTGGCGCGCTCGGGCCGGATACCGGAAATGGCCACGCCGGTGCTGAACCTGATCCGTAAACTGCTTGCGCGCGGCGCGGCCACGGGCGAGGTGCGCAGGGGCGTGGACGCCCTGCACCTCTACGTGGCCATGGTCAGCCTGTCCTACTACGGCCGCGCCCATGCCTTTACCCTCACACGCATCTTCAACAAGGACTTGCAGAAGCCGAACTGGCAACGCGCGCACCTGAAACTCACCCGCGCCATGGTTGAGGCCTACCTCACTCCCGAAGACTGAACGGGTGGTGGGCATCAGCGCCTCACCTCGCGCTGGAAGATCTCCAGGCTGAGCTTCTTGGTGCGGATGAAGCTGGGCTCGGAGAGCGTCTCCACCGTGCGCGGCCGCGGATCGTTGTAGGGCAGGATCTCCGCCACCTTGGTGGGCCGCTTGGTCAGCAGCAGCACCTGATCGGCCAGGTAGACCGCCTCCTCCAGGTCGTGCGAGACCAGCAGCATGGTGGTGCCGGTCTGCATGAACACCTCCTGCAGCTTCTCGCGGATGAAGAGCGTCATCTCGAAATCCAGCGCCGAGAAGGGCTCGTCCAGGAACAGCACCTCGGGCTTGGGCGCCAGGGCCCGCATGATGGACGCGGTCTGCTGCTGGCCGCCTGACAACTCGTAGGGGTAGCGGTTCAGATCGAACTTGACGTCGAAGCTGGCCACCAGTTCGGCCATGCGCCGGTCTACCTCGGCCTTGCTCTTGCCTTCGAGCTTGAGCGGGTAGGCGATGTTGTCGATGGTCCGCATCCAGGGAAACATGGCCTCGCGGTAGTTCTGGAAGACGTAACCGATCTTGGTGTCCTTGAGCGACTTGCCGTCGAACAGGATCTCGCCGCTGTCGATGGGGATGAGCCCTGCGATCATGTTGATCAGCGTGGACTTGCCGCAGCCATTGGGCCCGAAGACCGAAACGATCTTGCCCTTGGGTATGTCGAGATTGAAGTTCTCGTACAGCGGCCAGCCAGCGAAGTACTTGGTCAGGCCGCGGATGGTGATGTGGGTACCGGCAGGGCCGGGCTGGAAAGGCGGCACGGGCACGTCGGCCACCACGGGGGCGTTCAGGACTTCACTCATCTTCCACTCCAGTGCACGATGCGACGTTCGGCAACAAGAAACAGGATGTTGAGCGCGTAACCCAGCACACCCGCGGACAGGATGGACGCGTACATGTCGCGCACGTTCATGACCTGCTGCGAATTGATGATGCGGTTGCCCAGCCCGCTGTCGGAACCGATGAACATCTCGGCCACGATCACGATCACCAGGGCCATGGACACCGCCGAGCGCAGGCCTACGAAGCTGGGCTGCAGGCTCTCCCAGACCAGCACGTCCTTGAAGATCTGCCAGCGTGAGGCCCCCATGACCTTGGCCGCCATCACACGCTGCTTGCGCGCGTTGATCACCCCGTAGGCGCTGTTGAACACCACGATGAGCAGGGCGCCGAAGGCGGCGATGGCCACCTTGTTGATGTCGGACACGCCGAAGATCATCAGGAAGAGCGGGATCAGTGCCGAGGACGGTGTGGAGCGGAAGAAGTCGATCAGGAACTCCACGCTGCGGTAGGCCTTCTCGGCGCTGCCCAGCACCACGCCCAGGGGCACACCCACCACGGCCGCGATCAGGAAGGCCTGCGTGGTGCGCCACAGCGTGACGATGAAGTCCTTGAGCAGCGGGCCTCCGGCCAGGCCGTTGATCAGTGTGGTCACGGTCTCGGCCGGGGGCGGCAGCAGGATGGGCTTGATGGCCCCGAGGCGCACGGTCAGGTCCCAGACGATGAAGAGCAGGACCGGGCCGATGAAAGGCAGGGCCTTGCCCCAGTTGACCTTGCGCGGCGCGGCCGCCACCGGCACCGCCGGCGGGGACCAGGGCGCAGCCGGTGTAGCGGCGCTGGCTGTGGTGGAGTCCGCCATGATGCTCAACCCTTGTAGAGCATGGTGTCGACCATCAGGCGCGAAGAGAAGATGCCCTTCTCCGCGAACAGGTCGAAGAACTTCTGGAAGTGGGCCACGTCGGCCGGCTTGAATTCGTTGTACATCATGTAGGCGGCCAGCGGCACCTCGGCCGTCAGTGCGCCTTCGATGGCGGTGTAGCCTTTCATGTACTGGCGCGCCTCCACGTTGTTGGCACGCACATAGGCCACGCCCTTGCCATAGGCGGCGATGAACTTCTTGGCCTCTTCCGGATGCTTCTTGATGAAGGCCGAGGACAACGAGGCCGAGCCGCCGAACCAGGGGGCCATGGGGTCGCCCAGCACGTACTTGGCGATCACGCCGGCTTCGAGCACGCGGGTGGTGCCGTTCAGGCGACCGATGGTGCCCGTGGGCTCCAGGGTGTAGCAGCCATCGAGCTGGCCTGCGGCCAGCGCCGCCACGTGCTGGCCGATAGGCAACTCCACCACGGTCGCGCCGGTGGCGCCGCCGCGCTCCAGGATGGTCTTGGCCAGCGTCACGTTCTGGATGCCGGGGCCGGAACCGATGCGTTTGCCGGCGAGATCGGCCATGGTCTTGGCCGGGCTGGCCACCGGGACGATGATCTCGTCCAGCACGTTCTTCACGTTGCTGGGGTTGGAGCAGAAGATCTTGAAGGTGCCCGGCGCGGCCAGTTCACCGATGGCGATGTTGGCCGAGCCCGTGCCGTTGGCCGTGCCGTCGGCACGGTCGGACAACACGGCCTCCATCACCTGCTGGGCGCCGGCGAAACGCAGGGCCTCCACATCAAGGCCCGCTTCCTTGAAGTAGCCCTTCTCGATCGCTGCATAGAAGGGCAAGCCGGCCGCGATGGGCCAGTAGCCGATGCGGATCTTGGGGCCGCCCTGGGCACGCACCAGGGCCGGTGCACCCAGGGCTGCGAGCGCCAGGCCGGCGCCGCCGGCCTGCATGAGCTTGCGGCGCGTCGTGGTGGCGGACAGAGACAGAGGGGTCTGGTTTTTCATGGAGCGCTCCTGCACAGTGGTTAAGGGAAAGGATGGGTCAGCGGGGCCTGCGCGCCCTGGAGCGAAGCCAGGTAGGCGCGCCAGCCACCGAAATGGGTGATGTCCTGCGCACCCTGCAGGGCCTGTGCCTCGCACAGGAAGCCCTGCACGCTGCTGCCGTCGGACAACTGCAAGGTGCCTATGCCCAGAGGTGCGGGCACGAGGGCAACAAAGGAACCGTAATGCTCGACCGGCATCTCCCATATCTCGAGCTGGATGCGCGCGCCCTGACCCGCGGCCACACGCAGCAGGCCGGGTTTAGGCGGCACGGTGCCGGCCAGGGCATAGAAACGGTAATCGGGCGCGGTCTCGGCCGTAGCCAGCAGGCGTGCGCCCCGTTCGCTGAGTTGCTTGTTGAGCGGCATGCCTGAGAGGTGCGCACCCACCACAGCCACTTTCACCGTGGCGCACGGGCGTATGCCAGGGATGGGCTGGGGTGCGGGCAGCCGTTCACCCGTGGCGCCCTGCGTGAGACCGGTGGCGTGATGAAAACGCTGGCCCAGTTCCGCCAGCTGCCAATCGCTGGCGCAGGGGCCGATCAGCGTGATGCCGAAAGGCAGGCCGTCCTTGCGGATGCTGCTGGGCACGGACAGCGCCGCGTAGTCCAGCAGGTTGACGAAGTTGGTATAGGCGCCCAGGTTGCGGTTGAGCACCACGGGATCGGCCAGCATCTGCGCGATCGTGTAGTGCGTGGGCGCCGTGGGCACGCACAGCACATCCATGCCCTTCCAGACTTCGGCAGCGCGCTGGCCCAAGGCGCGCAGCCGCGTCTGTGTTTCATACAGGTCGGCCGCGCTGTAGGCCTTGCCTTTGCCGATGATGCTGCGCACCGGCTCCATGACCTCGCTCTCATGCGCGTCGAAGAAGGGCCGGATGGCCGCATAGCGCTCGGCCACCAGGGCGCTTTCGTACAGCAGCGCAGCTGCCTGCACGAAAGGCGAGAAGTCGATGCGCACCTCCACGCCGCCGAGGGCCTTCAGTTGTGCCAGCGCTTCCTTGTAAGCCGCCTCGGCCAGCGCGTCGCCGTAGAACGCCAGCTGGTCCGGCACACCAAAGCGGAAAGCCGCCGGGAAGGGCTGCGACGCCATCTCGAGTTCACGCGAGTACGGGTCCAGGGGGTCGTATCCCCGCGCCGCCTCCAGCACCTGGGCCGCCAGGCCCACGCTGCGCGCGAAGATGGACACGCAATCCACACTCTGCGCCGCCGGCACCACACCGCGTGTGCTGATCAGCCCTTTGGAGGGTTTGAGCCCGACGATGTTGTTCAGGCCCGCGGGCACACGCCCCGAACCCGCGGTGTCCGTGCCCAGTGCAAAGTCCACCTCACCCACGGCCACCACATGGGCCGAGCCCGAACTGGAACCGCCCGAGACATAAGAAGCGTCGAAGGCATTGGGCACCGGCCCCCAGGGCGAGCGCGTGCCGTTCAGGCCGCAGGCGAACTGATCCAGGTTGGTCTTGCCCAGCAGCGATGCACCAGCCGCGAGCAGCTTGTGCACCACGGCCGCATGCCCGGCAGGCTGGTAGGCAAAGGCCTGACAGGCGGCCGTAGTGGGCAGGCCGGCGGCGTCGATGTTGTCCTTGACCGCAAAGCGCAGACCGCTCAGCGGCCCCGTACCACCCGGCAAGGTCGTCTCATAACGGGAGATCCAGGCTTGCGCCGCGCCTACGGCCTGGCCCTGCCTTTGGGCACGGGGAACTGGGGGTTTGAGCTGCACCATCTTGTTGCATTCGATCTTGTATACATGTAGACATGCAACATGTATGCCAATGAATGCAGGCAACCCTGCCGTTCGTCTTGTGCGGCGAAAAAAACAAGATGGGAGATCTGGCCAGGTGATGAACGCCCCACCCCGCCGTCCGGGGTGGGCGCGTCGAAGCCCCCGTCAAGCCCCGTGCACTGGCGGCTTCATCTGTCCGCCCCAAGTCTCCACCGTCTCGCGAATCAGGCGAGACACGATTCTGCTGGCCTGCGTCAACTGCCCCCACTTGGGATGGGCCAGGGTCACATAACGTTTCAGATCCGGAGCGACCAGCCTGGCGGCCCGCAACTTGCCCGAGCTCACCTCCTCGTCTATGGAGAAAGGTCCCAGCAATGCATAAAGATTGTGGTTTTCGATCAGCACTTCTTTTTGCAAGCTCAAAGAATCGGCGCCGATCACGGCCTGGAAATGGAACCCCAGGCTGCGCGCGGTCTCGTCAAGAATGGATCTCCAATGGGCGGGGCGTCGCGGTAGCACCAGGGGTAGGTTCTCCAGCGCCTTGAAGTCCACCGTTTCCCCCCGAGTGGCAGGCGCCTGCGGACTGGAAACCAGATAGGTGTGGACCGTCGTCAGCAGGATTTCATCCGGACTGCGCGGTTTGTCGAACCGGAACAAGATGGCCATGTCCACCCCACCTGAATCCAGCATGGCATCGAGCTCGCCGCCCTGGCCCTCACGGACGTTGAGCACGATCCTGGGATATTCCTGCCGCAACCTGCTGAAAACACGCGTCATCAGGGGGTGCGCCACGGAGGGCAGGATCCCGATGCGGACCTCACCCATCGGTACTGTGGACGACTGACGAATCTCGGCAAACAGCTCGTCGCAACTGCTCAGCCATGCCCGCGCACGCCGCTCTACATGCTGCCCGAACTCAGTCAAGGCCACCCCCCGGCCGGTACGGCGGAACAAGGGGCTCCCGCACTGCTTTTCGAGCTCGCTGATCTGGCGACTGATATGCGACTGCACGGTCTGCCGCTGCGCTGCCACCTTGGTGAAGCTGCCCAGCTCGGCGACCTCAAGGAAAAGACGGAAATCCTGAATCTGCATAAACGCCCTCTGTTATGCCAATTTAGGCAACTCTGAAATCTCAGATTAGATTCTATGCAGATGACTCATCCCTTTCTAGACTGCCGACCTGTAGACAACCCCGCCGTCGCAGACGGCCCCCAGGAAACAGACCATGAGCTTTGTCAGTTTTGAAATCGATGGCCGTGCGAGCTACGGCATCTGGAAGGATGAGCAGACCTGGATTCAGGCGCCCGCAGCGTTTGAAGCCCAGTTCCCGGACCTCAAGTCGGTGATTGCGGCAGCCCAGCTGCAAGAGCTGGACCGCGCTGCGCGCACATCGGGGCGCACCGTGCAGGCTGCACAAGCCCGCCTGCTGCCGGTCATCCCGAACCCGGGCAAGATTCTTTGCGTGGGCTTGAACTACAAGTCCCATGTGGCCGAGACCAAGCGCACCGACAGCGAGCATCCGGCCATGTTCACGCGCTACGCCGACAGCCTGCTGGCCCACGGCGCGCCCATGCCCAAGCCCAAACAGACGCAGCGCTTCGACTTCGAGGCGGAGCTGGCCGTGATCATCGGCAAGGGCGGACGCGCCATCCCCCAGGCCCAGGCCTTCGAACACATCGCGGGCTATGCCTGTTTCAACGACGGCACCGCACGCGACTGGCAGCGCCACACGCACCAGTGGACGCCAGGCAAGAACTTTCCGGCCACCGGCCCCTTCGGTCCCTACATGGCCACGCGCGAGGAAATCCCGGACGTGACGCAGTTGACGGTGCAGTCGCGCCTGAACGGCCAGGTCATGCAGAAAGCCTCGGTGGCCGATCTGATCTTCACGCTTCCCGTTCTCATCGAGTACATCTCGGGCTTCACGCCGCTGGCGCCGGGCGACGTGATCGCCACTGGCACACCCGGCGGCGTGGGAGACCGTCGTGAGCCCCCGGTCTACATGAAGGCCGGCGACGTCATTGAAATCGAAATCACCGGGCTGGGCGTGTTGCGCAATGTCATCACCGACGAAGCCTGAGATCACCATGAACACCACTCCCTCCAGAAAATCGCTGCGCATCGCCGTCGACATCGGCGGTACCTTTACCGACATGGCCGCCTTTGACGAAACCACCGGCCAGCTGCTCTTCGGCAAAGCGCTCTCCACCCATGGCCAGCTTGTCAACGGCATCCAGGACACCATCAACAGCGCCAGGATCGACTGGCGTGATGGCCACCTGTTTCTGCACGGCTCGACCATCGCGATCAACACCCTGCTCGAACGCAATGGCGCCAAGACCGCCCTGCTGATCACCGAGGGGTTTCGCGACATCTACGAAATCGGTCGTGTCAACAGGCCCGATGCCTACAACCTGTTCTTCAACAAGCACCAACCCCTGGTGCGGCGTTCGCTGCGCTACGAGGTAGCCGAGCGGCTGCGCGCCGATGGCAGCACCCACAAGCCGCTGGACGAGGCCGCCGTGCGCGAACTGGCGCGTGAGCTTAAAGGCCAGGACATCGAAGCCGTCGCCGTGCTGCTGCTGCACTCCTACCGCAACCCGGCGCACGAGCAGCGCGTGAAGCAGATCCTGCAGGAAGAAATCCCCGGCGCCTTTGTCTGTGCCTCACACGAACTCTCCCAGGAGTACCGCGAATTCGAACGGGTCTCGACCGCCGTGGCCAATGCCTACGTGGGGCCACGCGTCTCCGAGTACCTGAGCCAATTGGAGAGCCACCTGGGCGGCCAGGGCTTCGAAGGCGACTTCTACATCGTTCAGTCCACCGGCGGCCTGTTCCCGGTGGAACATGCCAAGGTCGGTTGCGTACGCATGCTGGAGTCCGGCCCTGCGGCCGGCGTGATCGGCGCACAGGCCATCTGCGCCCAGCTGGGCATGGGTGACGCCATTGCCTTCGACATGGGCGGCACCACCGCCAAGGCCGGGGTGATCAGCGAGGGACGTCCGCTGACCACCGGCTCGGCGTTGATCGGCGGCTACGAACGCGCGTTGCCGATCCAGATCCCGATGATGGACATCCACGAAGTCGGCACCGGCGGCGGCAGCATCGCCCGCGTCGAGACCGGCAAAGCCTTGCGCGTAGGACCCCAGAGCGCCGGCTCGATTCCCGGCCCGGTCGCTTATGGCCGCAGCGGCACCGAACCCACGGTGACCGATGCCAACCTGCTGCTGGGTCGGCTGGACGCCGAGCACTTCCTCGGCGGCGAACTCAAGCTCGACCTCGCGGCCTGCCAGCGCCAGATGCGCGAACGCGTGGCGGGCCCGCTCGGGCTGGACCCGGTGGAGGCAGCCGATGGCATCCTGCGCATAGCGGTGACGCAGATGTCGCACGCGGTCAAGGCGGTAACGACAGAGCGCGGCCTGGACGCCGGCAGCTTCACGATGGTGGTCTACGGTGGCGCTGGCCCCCTGCACGCTTCGGCCATCGCACGCGAGATCGGCATCCGCAAGGTGCTGATTCCCTATGCACCAGGCTACTTCTCCGCCTACGGCATGCTGTTCTCGGATCTGCGCTACGACTATGTCCGATCCGTGTTCCGCAAGCTCAACGACGTCTCCTTCGAAGACATCGAGTCGCTCTACCAGTCCATGGAAGACGAAGGGCG
Organism: Hylemonella sp. GW821-FHT10B10; assembly: GCF_059415585.1. Lineage (NCBI taxonomy): Bacteria > Pseudomonadati > Pseudomonadota > Betaproteobacteria > Burkholderiales > Comamonadaceae > Hylemonella > Hylemonella sp. GW821-FHT10B10. Next base: position 545,749 of record NZ_JBWKNN010000002.1, read on the forward strand.
TGCGGCACTGGCGCAGTCCGGGATCAAGGCCGATGGCATCGTGATCGAACGCGCAGCCGACATGCGTTACGTGGGGCAGGAACACGCTGTCACGGTCGATCTGCCGCTGGCCTTCTTTGAGGGCAAGGACCGCAACGCGATCAAGCGCCAGTTCGATGAGCTGCACAAGGTGCGCTATGGCACCTCCGCCCCCAAGGAACCTGCCGACCTGGTGAGCCTGCGCGTCACGGTGCTGGGCACCATGAAAAAGCCGCCGAAACACAGCGTCGCCCAGGGCGGTACCACACTGGACCCGCAGGCCCTGCGCGCCGTCAAGCCGGTGTACTTCCGCAGCTCGGGCTGGACCGACACGCCGGTCTATCTGCGCGACCGCCTGCTGGCGGGCAACGTCGTCACCGGCCCGGCACTGATCGAGGAACACGCCTCTACCACCGTCGTGCAACCCGGCGACGCGCTGCGCGTGGACGAACTCGGCAACCTGCAAATCGATATCGGGAGCGACCGGACATGAAACTGCCCACCCACACCAAGACCTCGAAGACCGTCGATCCGGTCACCGTCGAAATCATCCGCAACGGCCTGTACGCCGTCACGGAGGAGATGAAGACCAACCTCACACGCACAGCCTACAACCTCATCATCTACGAGGCGCTGGACTTCACGGTAGGTCTGTTCACAAAGGAAGGTGATACGGTTTCCATCGGCCTGGGTCTGCCCATGTTCATCCGCGGCATGTCCGAGACCGTCAAGGCCAAGATCCGGCACTTCGGTTACGAGAACATCCTGCCCGGCGACATCCTGGTCACCAACGACGCCTACACCACTGGCAGCCACCTGAACCATTTCACGTTCACGATGCCCATCTTCCATGAGGGCAAGCTCGAAGGTTTCACCTGCTGCATGGCCCACTGGCTGGACGTGGGCGGCACCTTGGGCAATGTGACCACCGACATCTTCAGCGAGGGGATCCAGATTCCCATCATCAAGTACCAGCGCGAAGGCGTCGTCAACCAGGACCTGATCGACATCATTGCCATGAACGTGCGCCTCGCAGAACGCGCCCTGGGCGACCTGCGCGCACAGATCACCGCCATCACCACCGGTGAACGCCGTTACGTGGAGCTGCTGCAGCGGTATGGCGCCGATGCGGTCAACAGCTCGATCCAGCAGATCATGGACTCGTCGGAGGCGGTGGCACGCCAGAACACCCTGTCCATACCGGATGGTGTGTACGAAGCCGAGTCTTTCATGGACGACGACGGCCTGGAGATCGGCAAGCGCATCCCGATCCGCGTGAAGGTGACTGTGCAGGGCGACGAGATGACGATCGATCTCTCGGACGTGAGCAAACAGGTCAAGGGGTTCTACAACTCGGGCTTCACCACTGGCATTGCCTGCGCACAGGTGGCCTACAAATGCCTGACCACGCCGACCGACTACCCGGTCAACGACGGGTCCTTCCGCTCGCTGAAGGTCGTCATGCCCATGGGCACTGTCATCAGCGCCGAGCGCCCCTACCCCATGCGCGTCTGGATGACCTTCCCCATGACGGTCATCGACACGATCTTCAAGGCCCTGGCACCCGCCATTCCGCACCGCTCGATTGCCGGTCACCACGCCGATCTGGTGTTCCCCAATATCCACGGCATCTCGCCCGAAGATGGGCGGCTGTTCATCGTCGGCATCGGTCCTCTGGGCGGTGGCTGGGGCGCCAAGAGCAGCGAGGATGGTGTTTCGGTCACGGTCTGCATCAACGACGGCGACACGCACAACAGCCCGACCGAGCAGCTGGAGGCCAAGTACCCGGTGCTGGTGGAGAAATACGAGATCCGCCAGGATTCAGGCGGCGCCGGCCGGCATCGCGGTGGACTCGGCGCCGAGATGGTGGTGCAGGCGCTCTCACCATTCACCGTGACCACCCGCATCGATCGGGTGCATTGCAAACCTTGGGGCCTGGAAGGCGGCGGCGATGCCATGGGCAACGGCCTGGCGGTACGGCACAAGGGCGTCTGGAAGACCGACCATCTGAATGCCAAGATCTTCAACGTGCGCCTTGAGCGTGGTGACGCCTACAAGATGCTGTCAGGCGGCGGCGGCGGCTTCGGCAGCCCGCTGGAACGCGACGCAGAACAGGTGGCCGAGGATGTGCGTGAAGGTTATGTGAGCCGCGCACAAGCTGAAGCCCAATATGGTGTGGTGCTCGACGAAGGCTCACAGGTCCAACACCCGGAAACCTCGCGCCGCCGCTCCCAGATGGCAGGATGAGCTGAACCTCATGGACGCATCCCAGCGCACTCAGGCGGCGTATCTGTCCGATCTCTGGCATCGGCTGGCAACGCAGCACATCGCGCTGGGTTGCACCTGCACGATGAGCGGGGTGACTGTCACGCTTGAAGACTTCGAGCGCGACATCGCGGACTACTTCTTGGGGCAGAGCGAACGCGAGGGAGCGACCGAGGTGGTCGATTTTTTGCTTGTGCAAGGCCCGCTGGCGGAACAGCCGCGGGCCGTACGCGACATCCTGCAACGCCTGCGGGACGGGGAGGCCAGCATCGAGGTGGCCGACTGGCTGCTACCGCGCATGCGCAAGACGCTGGAATCCTATGCGGAACTGCATGGCCCCGCCCTGGCCGCCCCTCTGCTGGGCGGCTCCGCCGCCTGGCGTAGCGCGTACCGCGGCGAAGCCTGATCTTTTCACTTTTCTTCAGGAGACAACCATGAAAACTCGTGCAAACAAACTGCTGGGGCTGATGCTCGGCCTGCTCATGACCAGCATCGCCTCCGCCCAGGGGAAATTCCCGGATGGGCCCATCAAGATCATCGTGCCCTTCGCCGCAGGTGGCGGCGTCGACAACGCGGCGCGCCTGCTGGCCAGGCAACTGCAGACCGATCTCAGCGTCCCCGTCATTGTTGACAACCGCCCCGGCGCCAACGGCACCATTGGCGGCAAAGCCGTACAGGCAGCGCCCTCTGACGGCATGACCCTGCTGTTTTCCGCGGCCACCCAGCTGCTCACCAAGGAAGCGATGGCCAAACCGCCCTACGATCCCCTGAACGACTTCAGCTTCGTGGCCCGCACTGCAACCGCCCCCCTGTTGATGGTGATCTCCCCCGATCTGCCGCACAACCAACTCAAGGACGTCATGCAGGCCGCCCGGCAGAACCCGGACAAGTGGAACGCCGGTCTGCCTGCCCTGGGCGCGCCCAGCCATCTGGCCACACTCATGTTGGCCAAAGAAGGACAACTCAACCTGGCCACCGCCGTCTACCGCGGCACAGCGCCGGCTCTGACCGATGTGGCTGGTGGGACAACCCAGATCTTGATCGACTCGATCATTTCACTGCAGACCCTGGCCAAAGCCGGCAAGGTCAAGCCCATCGTCGTGACATCGGCCAAGCGCAGCGCACTGATGCCCAACGTCCCCACCGCTGTAGAAAGTGGCTACCCCAACTTCGTAGCAGAGTCCTGGTACGGCGTCTGGGCCCCCAAAGGACTGCCTGAGGCTCGGCTGCAGGCACTGCACAAGGCCATCAACGAGGCCACGCGGCAATTGGCCCAGGCCGGCACCTACACCGCTCTGGGCATCGAGCCTGTGATTGAGAGCATCGATGAATTCAGGAAATACAGCCAGCGCTATGTCGCGGACAGCGCGGCCTTGCTCAAAAGCAGCGGTTACAAGCCGGAGTAACAGCGTCATACCTCTCCGGAGTGGCACCAGGTGATCCACTCCCGCATGGTTTTGAGGACTTCTGCCGGCTACTGAAATGCCACTTCCGCAAAGCTCCGCAGCTTGCGGCTGTGCAACTGGTTCAGACCCGCTTGGCGCAGCAATTCCAGCGCGCGGATGCCGATGCGCAGGTGCTGGTCCACGCGCTCGCGGTAGAAGTGGTTGGCCATGCCGGGCAGCTTGATCTCGCCGTGCAGGGGTTTGTCGCTCACGCAAAGCAGGGTGCCGTAGGGCACGCGGAAGCGGAAGCCGTTGGCGGCGATGGTGGCGCTTTCCATGTCCAGGGCCACGGCGCGGCTCTGGCTGAAGCGGCGCTGGGGCTGGTTGTCGGGCAGCAGCTCCCAGTTGCGGTTGTCGGTAGTGGCCACGGTGCCGGTGCGCAGGACGCGCTTGAGCTCTGCACCGTGCAGGCCCGTGACGTCGGCCACGGCCTGCTCCAGGGCCAGCTGGATCTCGGCCAGGGCGGGGATGGGCACCCAAAGGGGCAGCTCCTCGTCCAGCACATGGTCCTCGCGCACATAGGCGTGGGCCAGCACGTAGTCACCCAGCTGCTGGCCGTTGCGCAGACCGGCGCAGTGGCCCAGCATGAGCCAGGCGTGCGAACGCAGCACGGCGATGTGGTCGGTGATGTTCTTGGCATTGGCCGGGCCCACGCCGATGTTGACCATGGTGATGCCGTTGCCGTCAGGGCGTACGAGGTGGTAGGCCGGCATCTGCGGCAAACGCGGCGGGGCCTTGCCCAGCGCGTCGCCGGGTTGCGCAGCCTCACCCGTCCGTCGTGTCACCACATTGCCGGGTTCGACGAAGGCGGCGTAGTCGCCGCCCGCGTCCTCCATGAGCTCGTGGCCCAGGCGGATGAATTCGTCGATGTAGAACTGGTAGTTCGTATAGAGGACAAAGTTCTGGAAGTGCTCGGGCACCGTGCCGGTGTAGTGGCGCAGGCGGTGCAGGGAGTAGTCCATGCGCGAGGCGGTGAACAGCGAGAGCGGTAGGGGCTGGCCCGGCTGCGGCTGGTAGGTGCCGTTGGCGATGCCGTCGTCCATGGTGGTGAGATCGGGCAGGTCGAACCAGTCGCGCATCAGCTGGCGCCGCTCGGCGCTGAGGTTGCCCTCGATGTGGTCGTTCTCGGCAAAGGAAAAATGCACGGGGATGGGCTGCTTGCTCGTCGCCACCTCCAGCGTCACCCCGTGGTTGAGCAGCAGCAGGCGGAACTGCTCCAGGTAGTAGTTGCCGAACAGGTCGGGCCGTGTGAGTGTGGTTTCGTAGACCCCGGGGCCGGCTACAAAACCGTAACTCAGGCGCTCCTGCGCGCCCGCTGCCTGGCGCAACACCGTGTCGGTCCGGATGCGCACCAGGGGATAGAAGGCCCGCACCGGCCCGGCGCTGTCATCCCCCGCCACAAAACGTTGCATGCCCTGCCGCAGATGGGCGATACCTGCGTCGTAGATCAGATGGACCTGGGCCAACGCTGCGGCGGCGTCATCGTAGGCTTGCGGAGAAATGAAGGGCGGAAGATGGTGCATGCAGAGATTCTGCCAGCCATCCCAGGCCGCCTCCGCCGGGCAGGCGGCCCTCTACCCTGTCAGGAAGCTGCCGCAGCCGGATCTGTCTTGGCACCGGCATCGGCGCCCGCGCGCCGCTGGCGCCAACGATCCAGTGTGCGCTTGCCCAGCAGGCCGAGCAGTGCCGCATGGCCGCGCAGCGTGTTGTTCGGAATGAAATAGGACCAGACGCCCGCGGTGTGCGGCCTGAACCGGATGGACCAGGGCGGGAAGTTGACGAGACTGACGACATCCGTCTCTGCGTCATCGCAGGCCTGCTGGATGATCATCTGGAGCAGCACGTTGCCCGGTGCGAACTTGGCGTAAGTCTCGCTGTAACCGAATTTAAGAATGTGCAGGGTGCGCCCGGTCTTCAGCGCAAACTGGGCCGCCACGGCCTCGTCCCCGAACCAGAGCAGGTTGATGACGCAGGCCCCTTCAGCGCCCGCATCACGGACCAGCGACTGGTAGAAAGCCTGCAGGGCCGGCTGGCAGTTGATCGCCCCGCCATCGCCACCCTTCCAGCCGGACGCCTCGATCGTCAGAAAGTGCTCGAAGGCCCGTTGCAAAGCCTCGCCGCTGGTGGCCGTCTCGGAGCGCACGGTCCAGGTCTCCTCCGCACGGCGCAGCTGGCGCCGCACGTTGCGGCGGAAATCACCAGTCATGGCAGCAAGGGCGTGTTCGTAGCCGGCGTGCGCCTCAAACCAGGCACTGGTGTCGTGCTGCAGCGCCTGGGCGCGAGGCGGAAGGGCATGGGCCGCCGCATAGCAGATGGCTGTATCCTCGCGTAGCTTGCGCAGGCGCAGCCCATCCCAGCGCAGCCCCGAGCGGCTCTTCAGCCAGGCCACCAGTTCCTGCATGAAGTGTGCGTTCTCGGGAATTTTGCGGAAAACGAAGTCCGAGAGCTGGAGTTGATCGTCATCGATGGTGCCCAGCAGCTTCGGCGCGAAAGGGCCGACCCGGTAATTCTGGTACTGCAAGGGAGCGACAGCTACCAGCGTACCCTGACGTCGCGCGGTCACGAACCAGACGGCGTCCGGATCACCGGCGCCTGAAACCAGAAACGCCAGTGTCCATTCAGGTCGGTGCTGGAACGAGCAATCGACTCCCAGGGTCTGGGCCAGCTGGCGCCATTCCGCTTCGATCCGGCGATAGCCGGCAAGCCCCTGGACGGCCTCGAATTCGAGACGCGCGGGCGTGGCTTGTGGCTTGTCTGCGTGGTTTATCTGCATTGCGGGCAAACGAACAGGCGGGCGCAAATTCTCAGGAACAGGGCATCGAGCTTGCCGACCGACGCCACGAAATTGGCCCGGATCCGCCGGTAGGATTCCGGCAACCTCGGGTCATTGCGTGCGAGGCCGTTCATGATCGACGCTGCGCCGGTACGGTAGCGCACCACCGGATGGTTGAGGAAAATGAAATCGCTGGCCAGCGCCATGCGCGCCCACAGATCGGCGTCCTCGCACACCGCGATGTGCTCGTCAAAGCCGCCAACCTGCTCAAAGACGGAGCGCCGGGCAATGCAGGCCGAATTGATCAGCACCGTATCGCAGTACACCTGGTTGGCCGCAAATTTGCGCCGGCCCATGATGCGCGAGGCCCTGTGCGCCGCATTGCGAAAGTACGCTTCGTGATCAAGCAGCCTGGCGGCATCGTCACCAAAGGGGGTCACCACCCCAAAGGCCATGCCAGCATCCGGGCGCGCGTCGAGCGATTTGACGAACATCGCCAGAGCCCCGGGCTCCAGCAAATCGTCGTCGTCCAGGAAACAGACATAACGACCGCGCGCACGGTGCGCACCGTCGTTGCGCACGCGGGCGGGCCGCCCCCCCGAAGGCTCGGAGCGGGCTACATACGTGATGCGCGCGTCCCCAATAGAGGCCACGGCGGAACGCGCCGTCGCTCCGGGTGCATCATCCATCACGATCACCTCGACAACGACACCCTGCTGGGCCAAGGCGCTGCGCACCGCTTGTCCTACCAAGTCTTCACGTCGGTAAGTCGGAACGACCACCGACACATCGATGGTGTCTGCGTTCGACTTGGCTTGCATTTCGTTCATCTCAGAACAGACTTTCATGTACAGAACCACAACATCCGACAACAGCATGCCGGCCAGGACCCGCTTCCTCGCACAAGGAAGCTCTAAAAATCTCTTTTTCCAGGCACCGTGCAGTCGATTTCCTCATGCATCGTGAGCCCTGTCGTCATCGCATCGAATGGCACTTATTGTGCGCTACGACAGCAGTGGCAAAAACTTCAAACACTGTCTCTCCCTCTCCCTCTCCCTCTTCCCCTCCGCGCCACCTATCCTGAGTCAGCTTCGCGCAGCTGTACAGCTAGAGCTGCTGCCGCAGATGCTTGGCCAGCCTCACCGCCATCGCAACGATGGTCAGCGTGGGGTTCGCGTGGCCGCTGGTCGGGAAGACCGCCGAACTGGCAACGTACAGGTTCGGCACGCCGAACACGGCGCAGTTCACATCCACGACACCTTGCCGCACGCTGGTGGCCATACGTGCCGTGCCGATGTGATGGCCACCCAGGGGAGGCGAACGACGGAGGCGATCGCGCATGCGTTCCTCGTCGATGTCCAGACGACAAGACCCGCTGCGGGCCAGCGTGTCACGCAGCAGCAAAAAGCCACGGCAGGCGGCATCCACATCATCCTGGCTGAGGCGCCAATCGATGCTGACACGCCGCAGGCCATGCGGATCCTGTTCGTTCGTCAGCGTGACACGGCTGTCCGGCAAAGGTGTCTGCTCTGAATTGAATTCGAGCGGATAGGTACCGTCGGCGTTGGCCACCAGGGTATAGGGCAGCTTGCGTTGCGCCAGCCGGATGCGGAACAACCAATCCAGACCGAAACGCGCTGCCTGGGGCAGGCCCAACAGCACGTTGCGCAGGTGGGCTGCATTGGATGAAGGCGGGCTCTCTGCGTTCGCGGCCAGGATGCTGCGGTACTCCGGGATCAGTGTCGACTTCGCAAGGTAGATCGCGGACATCACCGCGCTGCCGTGGGTCGCGTCGGAATAGCTCGGGAAGTGCAGCCGGAACGCCATATTGGGCAGACGGTGCGCCTTCATCGCCTGGGCCGTAAAGCGCAGCTGGCGACGGCAATAGATGCCATCGCGCGTGCGTTCGAAATCGAAAACGACAGGCGCACCATGCGGCACGACACGACCCAGCGTGTTTTCGAAGTGGCACATGTAATAGCGCCCGACGCAGTCGCCCTGGTTGCCCAGACCGGGACCGTCAGGATCCGAAAGCAACAGCATGCGCGGCACCTCGATGCCCCCCGTGGCCAGCACGAAAATCCGGGCGCTCACCCGCCTGTGGCGCCCGGCGCGATCCATCAGCTCTGCCGCCTGGATGCGTTCGCTGCCGGCCGCCCGCTGCAGCCGCAAGCAGCGTGCCCCCAGCAGCGCGGTCACGTTCTCCGATTTGGCGATCCGTTGTCGGTGGCGTGTGCCGAAATCCGTCGGCAGGCTGTAGCGCTCGATGCGATCGTTCATGACCACGGCGTCGCCGTCGGCTCCCGCCCCCGTGAAACCGCCAATGGTGGGAGCCGGGGTCTGCAAGGACCCGTTCACGCTGAAGTCGAAATCACCGGCATCGCAATATTGCAGGGCCGCCGGGTAGTAGCGCGCCAGTTCCTCGTAGGCCATGGGCCAGCCACTGTTGGCGATATGCTCGCGCGGCTCCAGATCCGTCGGGTCATAGGGCACACAACGCCCGCCCCAGACATTGGTCGTGCCGCCAAAGCGTACGCGGCGGAACTCCGTGGGGTCCGGATGCGGCGGCTTGGCCTCGCCGCGGTAGTAATCCTCTAGCCGGGGATCAGTCTTCAGCGTGCCGGCCTCCAGCAGGAGCACCTTGAAGCCGCAACCATCGAGTTCGTTGGCCAGCGTGATCCCGGCCGCCCCCGCACCAATGATGCAGACGTGAGCATCGAGGTCAGCCTCATCGATTTGATCAAGTGTCGCGAGAGTCATGGGTGATTCCGTCAGACGGTGGAGGTCCGGTTGCCAGCAAGGAACCAGCGCGCGCATTCGTCGAGCCCCTGCTCCAGCGGTTTCCAGCGCAGTCCCAGCACCTGTTCTGCCCGCTCGACACGCATGCGCATACCCAACCGGCACAGATCCGTCAACCACGGTCGCACAGCGGGAATCGCATCATTACCGACGATACGCTCGCGAATTTTCAGCAAGGGACCGAACAGGCGCAGCTCAAGCTGCAGACGCCGGCGTCCGATGCGTGGCACAGGCTGGGTCTGGAGCGCGTGCGCGTACCGCATGAAATATTCGTTCCAGGTCGGCACCGCCGGACTGCCGAGATTGAAGGCCTGCCCCGCGGCTGTTGGCATGCGCAGCGAGGCCAGAATCGCGGACGCAACGTCGTCCACATGGACGAGGTTGCAGCAGCCCTGGCCCGCGTCGCCCAAGTCGCCGAGTCGCCGGGCGACCAGCAGGCGCGCAATACGATCGGTCCACCAGGGACTGCCTGGGCCGTAGACGATGCCGGGCCGCAAACGCACGGCATAGGGTCGCTCCGCGGCCAGCCTGTCGACCAGGGCCTTGGCCGTGCCGTAGTCGCTGTAGTCCTCGCGCAGCGGGCTGTCCTCATCCACAGTGCCGGCCACACCTCCGTAGGCCGCCAGACTGCTGAGGTAGACCACACGCGGCGCCACCGGCATCCTTGCCGTCACATTGAACAGTGCCCGGCCACTCTGCACAATGCTCTCGGGCGAACCCGCGATGCAGTTGACGACACCGGCAGCACCTTCGAGTGCAGACTGCAGCGCGCGCTCGTCTCGGGCGTCGATCGCCAGCCGGCGCGCAGCCGGGTGCAGGACAGCCCCCTCGATCCTGCGTCCCACACCCACAGGACGGGCCCAATCCGACGCGGCAAGCGCATCGACCACGCGGCGGCCGATGAAACCACCCGCCCCCAGGACAACGACGTCCTGCCGGTCCGATGCAGCGGCAAGCACGCTAGGCGTATTCACCGTAACGGGCACCCAAAAAAGCGGTGAGCTTGCCCACGTTGGCCCAGGCCTTGATCAGCCAGACAACGGCACGATGCCGGCCCAAGGGCAGGCTCAACAAAGCCAGCACCAGGGCGATGCCGAACTGTGCGAGCCAGCGCAGGCCTTCCAGGAACAGGCGCAGCGGGTGATGGTGACCGAAGCGACCCGCGATCACGAGCCGGCCGAAGTGCTGGCCACCGCTGTATGCGCGTTGCAGCAGCCAGCGCGCCGACAGGCGCTTGGGCTCCACGGGCTCGAAGACGGGCGCTTCGTCACACCAGATCACTTTGGCGCCTTGCGCGATCAGGCGCATCAGCATATCGCCATCCTCACCTGTGGAAACGCCGTAGGCTACGTCGAAAGGACCGGGCAACGCACGCAGCGGCTCGCCCGCGAGCAGCACATTGCCGAAACGCAGGTGGCTGGTCAGCACGATCTCGCCCGTGACCTGGTGTGGCCAGTCATAGAACCGGCCGCGACGGATCCAGGCCGGCGCGGCTTCGGGGACCTGTGGCTCTACCGGCCCCAGAACCCCATGAGCGCCGTGATCCCGCGCGGCCTGCATCAGGCGCTCCAGCCATTCGGGCGGAGCACGCTCGTCATCATCGACAAAGGCGAGCCACTGACCGCTGGAGCGGTGCACGGTCACGTTGCGTGTGATCGAAATACCGCGCTCGGGCTGGATCGCATAGATCAGGCGGAAAGGCGCCACCCCAGCCTCAAAGGCCTCGACCACGGGTCTGGCACTGCCTGACGCATCGTTGTCGGCGATCACCACCTCATCCGGCATCAGCGTCTGCCGGGCCAGGTCTTCCAGCAAGGCACGCAGCTGGTCCGCACGGCGATACGTTGCAATGCAGACACTGAGATTTATTGACATGCAGTCCACTCCCTACCGGCTCTCTTCACAAGTCAGCTCCCCACCACCCAGCGAGGCCCCTACCCGTCTGGTCAGAACAGGCTTTCGCGCACGAAAACCACGTCGTCGGGCAGCAGCAGGTCGGTCAGTGCCGGCGCGACTTCCTCGTAAGTCCCATTGGCCTTGCGCCGCTGGACCCGGACCCGGTTTTCGGTCCCGCGTTTGGAAAGCCCACCGGCGGTGACCAGCGCCTGCTGCAACGTCATCTGGTTCTCCAGGCGGTAGGACCCCGGCTTTTGCACCTCGCCATAGGCGTAGAACACCTGGGCGCGCGGCACGTAGACCACGTCGCCCCCGGTGATGAGCACGTCATCGTCGTTCTCACCCTTGCCGTAGGCCTGGGAAATATTGATTTCCCGCCGGAAATTGGCGCCGTTGCGCTGGCCCGTCACGATGACGTTGTCGGAGCCCGTAGTCGTCACACCGCCGGCCAGTGCCAGCACATCCGACAGGCGGGTGTTGACGAATTCCAGCGACACCAAACCGGGCTTGGCAACGTTGCCGAGCACGACCGCCTGCTGGCGACGCGCCGAAACGAGGTTGATGGCCACCTGGGGGGCCTGCATGTAGCCTCCGGACACGAGGGCGGCACCGATCTGCTTCTCGGCCTCCGGCAGCGTCTTTCCGACCAGCCGCTGGGCGCCGATCAGGGGAAAGGAGATCTGACCGCTTTCCTGGATCCGGTATTCGGCGCTGAGGTCCGGGTTCTTGTAGACCACCACCTTGATCACATCGCCTGGCCCCAGCTTGTCGCTGACGATCTTTTCCTCCGCTTGGGCACCCGCCAGCACGGCGGCGAAAAGCACGACGGCCGCAAGCACGCGGCTCAAAATATTCTTAACAACCATCTGCGTCACCTGTTGCCTTTTCAAAAATCGGGATCACCCCAGAGGCAGCGCTGCCTCCGGCTCAAAACGTATAGGTTCCCTGGAGCGTCACATTGTTCGCGATGAAGTCCGCATTGGCGACGTTCGACGTACGCGCCGTACGCCCGACACTGAGCGATACCAATGCATTTTCCCGAAGCGCCCAGTACAGCCCGAGGGACTGTGTCTGGACATTGTCGACACGGCCCGAGGCGCCCGCGCCGGGATCGCCGTAGTCACGGGTCACGCCACTGCGGAGCAGCCCCCGCCATATCAGCTTGGGCGACATCTCCCACGCGGGCGTGAGTGCAATGAAATCCGTCACCGAATAGACCGAATTGAGGCCCGGGTTCGCGTAGAACTGTCGTTGCACCGACACCGCCAGGGAGGTCTTCGCGGTGATGGGCCAGTTGGCCTGCGCGCCACCTCCGACGACGGAGAAGTCGTATTCCGGGCGCAGCGCATAGGTCTGGTTCCAGTGCTGGATCTGCCACGAGAAGGTGACACCGTCCGGTTGCTCCGCCGTTGTAAATTTCAGCTCGCTGGAATGGATGACAAAGTCGTAGAGGTTGTTACCCTTCGCGTCCTGGACCGTCAGCGTCATGGAATTGCCGCTGCGGAAGGTGTAGGTGGCTCCAACGTACACGCCGTTGTACTGGAAGCTCGTCTGGCCCAACACAGCACCCTCGTTCTTGGAGCTGGAATACACCAGGCCGGAATTGAGATCCCAGCCGCCGTCCAGTTCGTAGCCCAGCGACAGCTGGCTGACATCGGTCGTATTCAGGTTGCGCTGCGTGGAACCGGCATTGGCAGCGGCGGGGTTCTGGGACACCACATGGCTGGCGCTGGCCCCGCCGTGGAAACCGGTCCCCGAGGCCCACTGCCAGCCCCCGGAAAGATTGGCCCCGATGTAGTTCCAGTCCGAGTGAGCCAGGTACTGGTTATCGCTGAACGCCGCGTCCAGAGCCAGGCGCTGCCGGCTGTGAGCCGCCTTCAAAGAAAACCCGATCGTGCTGGTGACGATGACGTCGGAAACCGCATCGGAAGAAGATGCAAAGAGGTTGTCCACCGCCTGCACGCCGGCGCCGACCATGAGCTTGGGGCCGACTTCGTCGACCACGGGAACGGGCTCCTCCTGAGCGAGCGCCAGCCCGGGAAGGGCCGTCAGAAGCAGGGCAGACTGGATGGGGATGTAACGTAAGCAGCGCATGTTCAGTAGGCCTTGTCGTCCTTGAGGACCAGCCGCACAGTCCTGTAGACGATGTAGAGATCCAGCGCGATGGACCAGTTCCGCAGGTAGTCAAGGTCATAGCGTATCCGGCCCTCCATCTTGTCCAGCGAATCGGTCTCGCCGCGGAAGCCGTTGACCTGCGCCCACCCGGTGATACCCGGCCGTACCTTGTGCCGCACCATATAACCCTTGATGAGCTTGCGATACTGTTCGTTGTGCGCCACCGCGTGGGGGCGCGGCCCGACGATGCTCATGCGCCCCTGCAGCACGTTGACAAACTGGGGCAGTTCGTCGATGGATGTCTTGCGCATGAACGCGCCCAGGGGCGTGATGCGGTTGTCGTTCTTGCGGGCCTGCTGCACCTGGGCGCCATCTTCCGTCACTGTCATCGAGCGGAACTTGTAGACCAGGATCTGCTTGCCATCGAGGCCGTAACGGCGCTGCTTGAAGATGATGGGGCCCGGCGAAGTCCATTTCACTGCGACCGCGAACATCAGCATGATCGGCGCGATCAGGATCAGGATGCAGATCGCCAGCACGATGTCCAGCAGGCGCTTGGCGACGGCGGCGATGCCGGCGAACGGCGTCTCGCACACCGAAATGACGGGCACACCACAGACCACGCCGGAGCGACCCTGAATGAGGTCCGTAACGAACATGTCCGGGACAAAGAAGATCGATGCCGTGGTGTCCTTCAGATCATCGAGGATCTGGAGGATGCGCGGCTGCGATGCCATCGGAATGGACAGGTAGATGAGATGGACCTGCTGGGTCCGGACGTATTCGGTCAGTTCGCTGATGGGCCCGATCAGCCGGTAGTCGCCCGATGCTTCCAGACGGTCGAGATCACGGTCATCAAAGAATCCGGCGAGCTCGATGCGCGAGTAGGGGGACTGCGTGATACGGCTCGCCAGGAACACGCCTTGCTCGTTCATGCCGACTATCACCGCGCGCAGCGGCGGTCCTTGCAGGCGAACCAGCGCCGGCGCGACCAGGCGCAGGGCCATGTGGACCAGCACCGAGATGGCAGGGATGACAACCAGCCAGGCCAGCACGACGGCAGACGGAAACACCGTCAGATAGGCCGCCGCATAACACCCGGCCCAAAGAATGAGAACCGTCCAGTACCAATTGACGAGGACTTCGCTGACCATGCTTCCCAGGCGCTTGGCGAGCCGGTGCTTACCCGGAAAAGTCAGGGCAAAGATCACGATGGAGATCGTCAGGTCCAGCAGCGTCAGGCGTCCGCGCAGATAGACCCCGGTCCACCAGACCGACAACACGAGGATGACCGGGTCTATCGCCGCCTCAAGCAGGCTGAGCAGGCTGTCTCGCCCTAGCGAGGGCGGGGCCTCGGCACCAAGCAACTGATAGGAAATGTCGGGCCCGGGCCCCTTGTTACCTTTGGGGATTTGAGCCATGACGGGACTTGAAGACCGAAACCGCCTGCGCCCGGTTGAACACATCCAGTTTCTTGAAAATGCGCTGCATGTGGTTCTTGATCGTGAACGAACTCAGGTTGAGGATGCTTCCGATCTCGACGTTGGTCTTGCCCATGGCAACCCACTTCATGATCTCGGCCTCACGCTCGCTCAACCGAGAGTCATCCTTGACGACCTTGACGGCGGCGCCTGCAACGCCAGCCGCACCTGCTTGACGCGACGGCGCCTGCACCTGCCTCAGGGCGACATCGATGTACGGCACGAGCAACTTGAGCGCGTCGGTGTCGTCACGGTCGGGAACCTGGATGGTGTTGAAGAAGGCATACAGGCAGTCGGCGTGCCCCCGCTGGTCCAGGATGCCGTGGAGGACGACCGAGCGCATACCCGCCATCGTCGGAACGGCGCCAGGAACGACCCCGCCCCGTCCCCAGGCATCGGAAAATTCCGAGACATCCATGCGCAGGGGCTGACGGCCATTGGCCACCCAGCCTGCGAACAGCTGGCTCAGTATCGGCGCAATGCCTCCCGCCGCGACGTTGTGACCTTCGATGCCCGGGTCTGTCGCGAGCAGATCGTAGTGAAGGGCACCGAGCCGGAAGTCCCCCCATGCCGCGATCAGGACGTCATGGCGTATGGCAAATTGCAGGTCCCCGCGTGCGACGGCCGCGAAGTCCTCCGCGCTGCGCACGGCGAGGATGCGATGAGCCACATCACTGAAGCTGGGCCAATTGACGGGAAGCCGGCGCCGCTCGACCCGCGGCATCGCAACCGGAACCCGTCCACGCTCATCGCGTGGAGCCTTTAGCTCGATGCCGACGACCGGCATGTTGGAACGCATAGAAACCGCCACGGCCACTCCCTGGTTACCACCCCATCAGGGGACTTGCTGGAAGCCCATCTTAGTTTCGGTAACAGGTGTTACAACAATTGCAACCGCGGCATTTTCGATACAAGTGCCAAAAATGACCGTTTTTGCCAACCGACCCCTAGGCTTCCCAGCCAGTCACTGCGCGGAACCGCTCCGGCGCAGTGCAATGGAACCCATGGCCAGCAGGGCTAGCAGCACGAGTCGCGGGGTGTTATCGTTTTCGGAGGTTTCGCCGGACTGCAGGGCGAGCGCCCCGGAACCGGGCTGCTGCGTGTTGGCGGCAGGTGCCGCAGATGCGGCGGATGCGCTATCGGTAACAGCTTGGCTGGAGACCCAGCCTGACGTGGCGACATCCGTGTCGGGCTGCGTGGGAGCCGCTTCGGCAAATGTCGTTGCCATACCGATCAAAAGACTTATTACCGTAGCCTGGATTTTCATGACAGCCCCTGAATTGAAAGTATTTGTAAAAAATGTTTCTTTTCAGGGAGTCTAGCGGTCTGTCGCCACTCCTCAATAGGCCATTCGGACTAACAGCAACGCAGGAGTCCGAAAACGTTGATCAAGGTCAACCCGTTCAGAGCTCCGGCCACGGGAACGGACCGAAAAGCGCAACACAAGCGCAAGCCGGGTGCGCAGAATCCATGTTCTGTTTCCCGTACAAGCCCTGGATTGGGGCCCTGTCACCGTCGCGTCACACAAGCAAGGGGCAGAGACGTTCGAGGCCTCTCCCTAAGTGGTGCGCCCAGCCTGTGCTGCCTTGGCCGCACGCTGTGCTTCATGCAAGCTTCGGGCCAGAGAGAACGTCGCCATGGCAAGGATGACGAACTGCACCTCCTTGACGTTGAACCAGCTGGACTCCGAAAGATTTCCGATGGCCTGTTGCATGAAGAAGGCAACGTACAGGGCCGACTGCGCCCGGTCGAACCGGTAGAGCAGCAGGGCATCCCGTCCATAACGCAGGATGAAACCGACCAGCAAGACGAAGCCAATGGCACCGAGGTCATTGATGATGTCCAGGTAGCCGTTGTGCGCCGACGATGGGTAGAAGCCATTGAGCGCGAACTTGATGAAGTAGGACTCCGTCCCCGGAATGGGGCCGTTCCAGAATGCCCCGTAACCGGACCCCATCAGAGGGCGGATCTGGATGTGCGTAACGACCGCGCTCCATATCTCGCTGCGGCCGGAGAAGGTCAGGTCCTTGCCCGTGATCGCAGGGATCGGCTTCAGCAGGATGTCCAGGCCCGGCACCACCTTGAGCATCGCCAGCGCGTACAGAGTGATGGTCAGGATGATGAGCAAGATCGCGTAAGGCATGCTTCGGCGCATGGAGCCAGGTGCCCTCAGCATCAGAGCCATGACGCTGCAGGCAAAGATCGTCGCAATGATCGATGTCGAACTGCGGGACAGGATCAGACAGGCCACAGAGATGGTCCCACCGGCCAGCACTGCAAGTATCGATGCAGTTCGGCTCATCCAGGCGTGCAACCAGAAGATCACACCGAAGGAAGCCAGCGCGCCAAAGACATTTTTCTGGGTAGCCAGTCCATGCCAGGCGTTGAAGAGTTCCGGCGAAGTTTCCTGATGGATCGCCAGGTCTGGGCGCACCAATCCGAAGATGATCGATCCGATGAGCAGCGCCGTGATGGCGGGGCGCACCACGTTCTGGAATCGCAGGCGCTCCCAGGCGGCGACGGCCAGAATCATGGCCGCGCTGCACTCGACGAGCATCCGATACAAACGGCGTGCAGTCATCCCGGGGTCGATCGACCAGACCACACTGAACGCAGCCATGCCGACGAGCAGCCAGAAGAAGGGATTGACTGACTGCACGAGGCGCCACGTTGCCATGGACTTTCCAAGTACCACGAGCAATCCAGCCATCAATATGGCTGTCAGCAGCGCCCGCGTCCAGGGGTTGCCGCCATCGTCCAGTCCAGCCCCGGCATAGTCGAAGTCCGATGGCACGACCATCAGATAGAACATGACCCAAACGGCCACAACAGCCAGCCAGGAGAAACGCCGATCCTTGCGTGGCGCTGGCGTGTACAGGGGCGAATCGGAATGGATCATGACGCCACACGGTCTTTCGGACTGCCCCGTCTGACCTCTTGGTACGACAGCGCCAGCATGCCCAGCAGATTCAGGGTCTCACCGGCCAGAATGCCGGCCACTGCGCCCTCGGCACCCCAGCGCGGAACCGCGAACCAGATGGCCAGCAAGGCGAACACCGAACAGACCACAGTGAACTGGCTCATGGAGCGCAGCCTCGACCGGACCACCAGGAAGCAGCAGATCTGGTCCCGCACCAGCATCACGATGAAGACCGCACTCCAGAGCAGCAGCAAGGCATCGCGGTCAAGAATGGCCTTCTTCAGGACGTCCTCAAAAAACCAGCCCTGCAGCAACCAGACCCCTACGGCATAAAGCAAACCCAGGCCCAGCAACACGACGGTGATCCAGAGCAGGCGACGCAGGACCACGCCCAGACCGACCTCCTCATGCCAACGTGAAACAAGCGGGTAGACAGACTGAGTGACACCAGAGGACAGCAGATTGATCGGTGTGAGCAGAAGCCGTGTCGCGGCGATTGCGGCCACCGCCCGGACATCGAGCAGTGCAGCCACCAGGTAGGTATACCCCTGACTGAAGGACCAGTGCACCGCGGCACCCAGCACTGCCCAGCCACCCTGGGTGGATATCTGTTGCTTGACGGCATCCACTGAGCCGGCGCGGTCCCAGGCCTCGAAGCGCCAGAGCGCACGGCCCAGCAGCTGCCCGCTGACCAACGCCGCCAGGCCCATGCCGGCCACAGCCCACACCGTGGGCCGCGGCAGGAGGGTCGCAACGACCGAGAGCCCGACAAGAAGCACCGCATAAACCAGGTCTCCACGCAGCACGTCACCCGCACGGTGATGGACCAGCAACACCCCCTTGCAGAACTCCCGATGCAGAACCGCCACCGTCGTTACCCCCGCCACCAGCACGAGCAGGGCACGCTCCTCGGCAATCAGGCCGCCAGCCCAGGCCAGAACATCGAGCCCTAGCACGACGGCGGCCAGCCCATAGACCAGGCGCGTGCGTGCTCTCATAACACCACCCACCAGCGATGGCCGCTGCGCCGGGCTGGCGCGAGCCATCATCAGCACAAGGGGCGTCTGAAAGAAAGCGCCCTGCAGACTGGCGAACAGGATGACCGTGACGCTGACCAGCACGTAATAGCCATAGGTCTCCGGCCCGAGTTGACGCAGCAGCAGAAAAGCCACCAGAAAACTCCCAGCCGAAAGAAAGGCCTGAGACAGAACCGTGCTGCCCATCAGACGGGCCGCCGCACCACGCCTCATGACATCTTCCCCGTCATGACACCTCGCGCTCGGTACGCACCCACTCCGAGGTCTTGCGCCCCATCATGATGACCACCTTCCAGACCAGATAGGCAGGTACGTAGAACAGCGCCGTGAGGCCGTGGATGCCCGTGCCGCTGAGCTGCCAGCCCCGCAGCACATGCACGAGCAGGGCAACCATGCAAGCCAGCCCGATCCAGGCGGTGCCGATAAACCCAGGCATCCACCAGGAGAGCGCCACCCCGCACGCGAGCAGGGCCAGCACGTTGATCACCACGTAAGACAGGGGGAGCACCATGAGGTCCAGCGCCAGGTCCAGTTGCACACGATCCCTCGCCCGGACCGCCCGCCCCAGGGTATCGAGCGCGAAGCGGCGGACCAGATCCATGCGCCCGGCCTCCCAGCGCTGTCGCTGCTTGCGCGCGATCACGGCGGAGGTGACCATGTCCGCGTTGGCGTGGGCCTCATCGGCGTAGGCCACGCGGAACCCGCTGCGGCCGAGGATGATGCCGTACTCGAGGTCCTCGGTCAGCGAGAACGATTGATATGGAACCTTGCGCAGGAGGTCGGCCGTGACGCACCATCCGTTGCCCCGGATGCCGCAGGACACACGCAAACGCTCGCGGGCACGCGAACGGACGATGTGGAAGGCGCCCTTGGCAACGGAGATGAGCCGGGTGCGCCAGGACTCCATGGGGTTCAGGATGCCGTAGTGGGCCTGCACCGCCCACTCGCCCTGCTCGATCCGCGCTGCGTAGGCCTCCAGCAGATTGCTCGACACCACAGCGTCCGCATCGATGACGACCAAGGCCTCGGCCCAACCTTCGGCCAGACAGGCATCGAAAGCATGCGCGAGTGCATAGCCCTTGCCACGCAGGTCGGCGTTATTCCGCACC
The DNA here is from genome assembly GCF_059415585.1 of Hylemonella sp. GW821-FHT10B10. Classification (NCBI taxonomy): domain Bacteria; kingdom Pseudomonadati; phylum Pseudomonadota; class Betaproteobacteria; order Burkholderiales; family Comamonadaceae; genus Hylemonella; species Hylemonella sp. GW821-FHT10B10. The sequence continues at coordinate 565,607 of NZ_JBWKNN010000002.1, forward strand.
AGAACCTGCGCGCCGGCAGCGGACGCGCGCTCGGCGGTCTGATCGGTGCAGTTGTCGGCCACGACATAGATGCGCATGCGGTCGGCGTCCCAGTCGAGCGTGCGCAGACTGCGTACCGTGCGTTCGATACCCGATTCTTCGTTATGCGCAGGGACGATGACGGCGAAACGCAAACGGCGCGAGGACCGCGCCGGCACCGGCAAGCGGGCTGAGAGCAGGGTCAGGACCAGCAGATAGGCGCAGGACAGCACCGCGGGAACGGCGAGCAGAGCCAATGCGACGATAAGGAGGGATTCCATTCGGTAAAACGGCCATGCGCCCTGTGGGTAACGGTCAAAGTGTACGGCCTAAAACTCGGGACAAGGCGGCAGCGAAACCGATTCCCGGTACAAATCAACGGAAGGCGGGAACGATGGCCAGCAGCCCTCGCACGGCAGCATCCAGATAGGCCGCGCCTCGCGCGTCCACCGTCACACGCTCGCCCCGGGCCGCACAGGCCTGCAGCTGAGCGCGCAGCTCCCCGATATTTTCCCGGGTCCACACACCGTGCAGCCCGATCCGACAGGCGCCCTGGACAGGTGCGCATTCCAGCTGCCCCGACGCAGGACCACGCCGACCAAGCAGACGGTGACCCCACTGTGACGCCATGACCGGCAGGATCCGTGTCACCAGCATCCCGAGCAGGGCGAGCCCATCGGACGCGTAACGCCGCCAGAGCTGCGGTTCTTCCTTGATACGCCAGATCCATTCCAGGCCGATGGAACGCATCCACCGGGGAGCCCTGGCGATTGAGCCAGCGGCCATGTTGACCACGGCACCGAGATGCGAAATCACCGGGGCTTCCAGCCGGCCGCGGTTGTGCTGGATCCACGCCTGCCCCTTGCGGGCGCCCAGCGCCACGACGACGAAATCGGCACCGCTTTCGTTGATCCGCCGGATCACATCGGGATGGCTCATGTCCTCGATCGAGCCGAACCCGGGTGACTCGTACCCGACGCAGACCACACCCGGCGTCTGCTGCCGCTGGCGGCGCTCGTCGGCCATGTGATTGACACGTTCCGCGGCCTGTCTTGCGGCGCCCTCAGGTCCGCCGAAGAAATAGACCTTCACCGTCTGCCGATTCTGGGCGCAAAGCGCCTCGAACAAGTCCGAGCCGGCGACACGGCCGGGGATGGGAACCCCGAGCAGGCGGGCCAGCCAGATGATGGGCATCCCGTCAGCAAGGCACATGTCACTCTGGTACACCGAATCCCTGAAGTCCCGGTCCTGCTGGGAAGCAACCAGGAAGTTGAGGTTGGGCGTGGAGATGAACAGGGGCGTGCGACTGTCCACGGTGCGGACGATGGCGCCCACAGCCGCGTCCATGTCTATCGCGTCAAACGGCAGCCCCGCAATGTCGTAGACAGGCCGCTGGAAATCTGGGCTCGGACGTTGGGCCATCGGACTAGGGTCTGTTCATACTGTGAATCTGCAAGTGTGAACGGGTACTGGCCGTGTGGCCAGACCCTGGCGGCTCAAAACCGGCAAAAACGCCAAATAGTTCCGCAACGCCAGTTCCGCGCCGGGACCAAGTCGTTTAAAGTATACCGACGGTACCGGGTTGCCTATACATATATAAGCACTCCAGACGAGGGAGGCGTCCGGCAGCGTGCCATGACCCGCGACGCAATGTGTCCGTGGACCTCCACGACACTGCCACGGTCGTGGACCCATGGCCACCACTCAACGCAGGACCTCTGTTCCATGAACCGAAAACTCCGCATGACTGCTGCACTGTTGCTGGTAGTCCCCGGATACATCGCTGCAATGCTGCAGGTCCTGCCCGGCGTGCCACTCGCAGTCGCCGAGCTGGCCCGTTTCATCCCCTACTTCTGGCTGCTGGCGCTCGCTGCGCTGGCGGTCCTGCTGCTCTGGCGCCTACCGCTGTGGCTGGTCGCCGTGGTCCTGCTCAACCCGATCCTGGTGCTCACCTTCCACATGGGTCTGCGCTGGAACCCGGCTTCACCGCCCCAGGCACCAGGCCAGGGCCTGCGCGTGATGACCTTCAACACCAAATCCTACAAGCTCAAGCGTGACAGCGCCGGCATGGCGGCACTGGCCGCCGAGATACGCTCGCACAACGCGGACGTGGTGGCGCTCCAGGATGCGGACGTGTTCGCTGAAGATGGCCCTGGTTCAACGCTACGCCGGATGCCACCCATGTTCGGCTACCCCGAGGTGATGGCGCTGGGGCAATATGTCATCGCCAGCCGTTTCCCCATCGAGCAATGCAGCGCGGGCGACCTGAGTCGCAGCGAACGGTCGCGCAATTTCCTGCGCTGCACCCTGTCGGTACGAGGCACACCGCTCACCGTCGTCACAGCACACTTTGTGTCCCCGCGTTATTCACTCATGGCGGTCCGCGGCGCCCCGAGGGCGGGAAGCCTGGGCTGGTCGGCCAACCTTGAAGAACGCATGTTCCAGGCCGACATCCTGGCGCAGGCGCTGGTCTCCATGCCCAGGCCGCTGGTGGTCATGGGGGACTTCAACGCGCCGGAAGACTCGCCCGTGCTGACCAAGCTGCTGGACCTGGAGCTGAATGACGCCTTTTCCGAGGCGGGCAATGGCTGGGGCTACACCTATGGGCACGCCGTGCACCGACAGATCGATTTCCTGCGCATCGACCACATCCTGGTCTCACCGGACCTGGACACCCTCAGCGCGCGGGTGGGCACCAGCCGAACCTCGGACCACCATGCCGTCATTGCCGACCTGCGACTGCGCCAGGCTGGCACGACGCCGCGCTAGGCGGCAGGAAACACCCATGAAATCCGGACTAAACGCACATGCTGGTCGCAGACAGACAGACTACCAGCGTACAGTTCAGGCAACGTCATCAACCGCAAGAGGTGGCCGAGTTCCTCGGTCCAATTGAAGATGGAAAACAGACAAGCAATCGCCAACTACGTTGCGCCGCAACCCGTACACGACAACCGTGAGGTCTGGTCCGCTCCAGCCCCGGCCGAAGAAGACCGCCCGCCGTTTTCGGTCCAGCAGCTCCTGATCATCATGAAGGCGCACTGGAAGGTCGCGGCCCTGGTCTTCGTCCTGGTCGTCATCGCGGCCGCGGCGGTGTCGGTGTTCACCACCAAGACCTACAAGGCGACCGCAACGCTGATGGTGCACTTCAACACCCTGGACCCGCTTGCGGCGAAAGAGTTTGCCGAATCTGCCCAGAACAGCTACCTGCCGACGCAGATAGAACTGATGCAGGGCGACTCTGTGCTCGATGCGGTCATCGAAAGGCTGTCCCTGACTTCGGTTGACGAGTTCACCTCCGGCAGTCCGGCGGATGATGCAACACGCCTGGGCTGGGTCGAGGCCAAGCTGCGCAAGAGCTTGGATATCGAGCAGGGCCGTGCCGGCAGCCAGCTCATCTATGTCCACGCCTCTGCATCGACCGCCGCCATGGCTGCGGACATCGCCAATGCCGTCATCGACGCCTACCTCGAAATCCATTCCTCGGACACGGCGGGCCCGTCGGCGGGACGTGTGATCCGTTACGGCGAGGGTCTCGCTGCGCTCAAGCGCAAGGTCGAGGTCGCGCAGAAGGTCCTCTCCGATCTGCGCGACCGTGCCGGTCCGATCGACTTCGACTCCAAGGGCGACGTCGAGCTCGCACTGCTCGATGCGCTCGAGCACCGTCTCCTGGACGCACGCAACGGGCTGCGCACCAACCAGGCCAAGAGCGCCGGCAAGCGCGAGCTCACGACGTCCATCCTCACCTCGACGGCCATGGCCAATCTGCGGGATGAAGGCAACAAGCTCGCAGCCAAGATGGCCCAGTTGCGTACGGAATACGGGCCCAACCACCCGGACGTACAGGCCCTGCAGTCGCAGATCGACGAGAACAAGGCCTCGCAGGCCGCGACACAGACCGCCTACGCATCCGCAACCACCTCGGACATCGTCGTCGCCAACAGCGAAGTCGAGTCGCTTGAAAAGGCCGTGACCGCGCAGCGCGCCAAGGTCCGGCAGGTCAAGCAGTACCGGGACCTGGCATCGAAGTACCAGCTCGAACTTGAATCCGCCCAGCAGGTGTATCGCAAGGCGCTCGACGGTTACGACCAGGAGAAGTTTGCCGCGCGCGGGAACACGCAGCACCTCAGCATGGCCTCGCGTGCGCGGCCTCCGGTGAAACCCGACAAGCCCAACCGCGTCAAGTACATGCTCGCGGGCATCCTGGCTGGCCTGGTGCTGGCCATGCTGGCGCCCTTCGTGGTCGAATTGCCGCGACGCAAGATCCGTTGCCGCGATGACATAGAGCGCGACATGCGCATCCCGATCCTCCTTGAACTACCGAACCTTCCTGGCGCTTCACTGCAGGCCGTTGGCAGAGCTTGAATATGAACATGAACGACAATTTTTCCGAGCCCGGAGCGCCCGGCCCCGACGATGAGAGGGTCGACCCGCAACACGATGCGGACGGCAACGGCCGCGACCCAGGGGCACGTCGTGAACCCGGGCATACCCAGGACGACGATGACGTCGAAGATGCCGCGTTCTCGATGTCCCTGGTCAAGAACGTCACCTACGATCCGGACCAGCCGCCCCTGCGCTCCCTGCCCAGTGTCCATGGCGAACTGATCCGCAAGCTGCGTACCGAGCTGCTGCTGCGCCACGGTTACGACAACTCCGCCGCACTCGCCTTCGCGGTCGTCAGCACTTCGGCAGGCGACGGACGTTCCCTGCTGGCGGCGGAGCTCGCCATCTCGTTCGCCCAGCTGGGACGCTCCACCCTGCTGATCGACGCCGATCTGCGTTCCTCGCGCGAGCACCGCCTCTTTGGCACGGAAGTCAAGGAAGGCCTCGCGCAGACACTCGCCACCGGCGAGCCCCCCCGACTCAGCAACGTTGAAGGCTTCCCGCCCCTCTCGGTCCTGGCTGCGGGCGAGGACACCGGTCACAACCCGACGGAGCTGTTCTCGAGCATGCGCTTCCAGCGGACCATCGACACGATGCGCAGCATCTTCGACTTCATCATCATCGATACGCCGCCTTTCAACGACTACTCCGACACGCAGATCATCTCGGCCGTCACCGGCCGCGCGCTGACCTTGCACCGCGCCAAGTCCAACAGTTTCCGGGACACCCGGACCATGCTGGACAGCCTCGCAAGGTCCAGGACTGAAATCTTCGGAGGCGTGCTGAACCAGTTCTGATCCCGCACAGCGGTGGACCGAAGGTCGGGATCGGCCTTCAGTCCACCGGCCTCGAAGTCGGATCCACGACAGGCCCCCATCGGTTCTGAACGCCGCCACCCCCACCATCCTCCCCAGGAAAACGCCCCATGGCCCGTCACATTCCCGCTGGCTTCACGAGGATGGCACTCGGTGCTGTAGCGCTGCTGGCGCTCGCGGCGGCGACGTTCCTGGTTTTGCGGGTTGTCCCCGCCGCGCGCGCGCAGGCTTCTCCCCCTGCCAGCATCCCACCGGGTCTGAGCCACATCCTTGTAGACCAGTTCGGCTACCGCCCGGAAGACCCCAAGGTCGCCGTCATACGCAGCCCCGTCGAGGGCTTTGACGCCGCCGACGTCTTCAACCCAGGGTCGCGTTATCTGGTTCGCAGGCTGGACACCGGGGAGGTGGTGCATACCGGCGCACCCGAGCCCTGGGAAAGGGGCAAGGTCCAGCCATCGTCGGGTGACAAGGGCTGGTGGTTCGACTTTTCCGGGGTCCGCGCACCCGGCCGCTATGAAGTGGTCGACACGGAGCGCGATGCCAGGTCTGCACCTTTCGAGATTGCGCCCGACGTCTACCGCAAGGCGCTGCGGGACGCCACCCGCATGTACTTCTACCAGCGCAGCGGTTTTGCGAAACGCGAGCCCTACGCCCAGGCCTGCTGGGCGGACGATGCGGCCTATCTGGGCCCTGGCCAGGAGTCACAGGCACACGACGTGACGGATCGCGACAACCCCGCCAAGGTCCGGGACATGCGCGGGGGTTGGTTCGACGCCGGCGACACGAACAAGTACGTGACCTTTGCCGCACCCGCGGTGCACCAGCTGCTCCTGGCCTTCGAAAATTCGCCCGCTGTGTTCACCGACGACTTCGGCCTGCCGGAGTCGGGCAACGGCATCCCCGACCTGCTGGACGAAGTCCGCTGGGAAACGGACTGGGTCAAGCGCATGCAGTTCGAGCACGGCGGCCTGGCGCTCAAGGTCGGCGCCATCAAGTACCCGGGTGTTGGCGCTCCGAGCAAGGACTCGGGCGCACGTTTCTACGTGCCGGAATGCACCTCGTCCACGATCGCCGGAGCCGGCATGATGGCGCACGCCGCCCATGTGTTCCGCAAACATCCCGGCCTGCAGGCCGAGGCCTCGGATCTCCAGGCGCGGGCCCGCTCTGCCTGGGCCCGCTTTATCTCCGCTCCCCGCCTTCAGACCGACTGCGACCTGCGCGTGGTGAAGTCGGGGGATGCCGACCGGACCGAGGCGGAACAGCGGGGCCTCGCTGCCCAGGCGGCCATCTATCTCTTTGCCATCACAGGCGAGGAGAGCTATCGGAACTACGTCCGCGACCACTACCGGGACCTGCAACCTTACCGTGACATAGGCTGGGGTCGTTACAACGAAGAACAGGGCGAGGCCCTGCTGTTCTTCACGCGCCTGGACGGCATCCCGTCCGAGTTTCGCCAGCGCATCCTCTCGGACCTCCGGCGTGCGATCGCAGGAGGCAATGGCGTCTTCCGGTTCGAGCCTCGCCACGATCTGTACCGTTCCTTCCTGCACGATCCCCAGTACCACTGGGGCAGTCTGCAGCCACGCGCGAACTACGGCAATGTGAATCTTCAGGCGGCCAGGCACAGCATGCCCGACGCGGAGGACGAACGGTCACTGCGTCAGCGGGCGCTGGAGACCTTGCACTACTTCCACGGCGTCAACCCCCAGGGCCTCGTGATGCTCAGCAATATGCGCCAGGCCGGGGCCACACGCTCGCTCGACCAGCTGCTTCATGTCTGGTTCGCCGCGGGCACGAAGTGGGATTCCGTCACCGGGTCCGCCTGCGGACCGGCCCCTGGGTATGTGACGGGGGGTGCGAACGCCAGGGTCGCTGAAGACGGCGTACCCGCATCGGCGCGCCCGCCGCGTGGCCAGCCGCCCCAGAAGGCGTTCCTGGTTTCCAACGACACCCGTATCGCGGCCTGGACCTTCAATGAGACAGGCATCTATTACCAGTCGGCCTACGTCAAGCTGCTGTCGGAGTTCGTCCGATGAGCCGCCAGGAGACCCTGCAACCCGAAGGCGTCAACGTCTCTGCCGAAAAAACATCCTCCTCCGCTGAAACCAGGCAGGGTCGGACGGGAGCACCCTCGCTGCACATCCCCTCCCTGGACGGTATCCGCGCGCTGAGCTTTCTGCTGGTCTTTGTCGCGCACAGCGGCCTGGAAAATCTGGTCCCGGGCGGGCTGGGCGTCACCGCCTTCTTCTTCCTCAGCGGCTACCTGATCACCACCCTGATGAGGATGGAGCACGAGCGCAACGGCCGCGTGAGCCTCAAGCACTTCTGGCTGCGGCGTTCACTGAGGATCCTGCCGCCCTTCTACCTGGTGCTCGCCTTCGCCTACGCCCTGCCGGCGCTGTCCGGCTCCTTCAGTTCAGCCAATATGCAGGCCCTGCTGGCCCAGACCCTGCATGTCACCAACTTCTACATCATCGACCGGGGCTACACAGGCTTCCCCGAGTACACAGGTACGGGCGTCTACTGGTCGCTGGCGATCGAAGAACATTTCTATCTGGTGTTCCCCTTCCTCTACATCTACCTGCAGAAGCGGGGCCTCTCTCCCGCGAGACAGGCAACGGTGCTCGCCCTGCTGTGCACCGCAGCCCTGGTCTGGCGACTGGTCCTGGTATTGGGAATGGGCGCGCCATCCGATCGGACTTACATGGGCAGCGACACCCGCATGGACTCGATCCTCTTCGGGGCGCTGCTGGCCATCGTCGCCAACCCCATGCTCGACGCACCGCGCGGCAGCCCGAAGGTCTGGGCCTGGCTGCTCGTCCCCCTCGGGCTCGCCACCCTGCTGGCCAGCCTGCTGATCCGCAACGAGGCTTTCCGCGAGACGGCGCGCTACACCCTTCAGGGTCTGGCTTTCCTGCTCCTGTTCACTGCGGCCATCCGCTTCCCGCAGTGGCCCCTCTTCAGATGGCTCAATTCGAAACCGCTGGTCTTCCTCGGCGCGCTCTCCTATTCGCTCTACCTCGTCCACCTTGGTGTCCTTTTCATGGTGCGCGACCTGCTGCACGTGGAGTCGATCCTCGCGCGCGGCCTGCTCTCCCTGGCCATCTCGGTCGCCATCTCCTGGTTGATCTACAAGCTCGTCGAAAAACCCTGTGCCGCCCTGCGGCGACGTCTCGTCGATTGACGCCCCCACACCCAAAGCTACGAAGATGATCCTCAGCGCCAACGACCCCAGCATCCCTGCCGATCTGCAGGCCGATCTGTGCATCGTCGGCGCTGGCGCGGCCGGCATCACGCTGGCCCTGGAGCTTGCCGACTCGGGGCTGGACGTCGTACTGCTGGAGTCCGGCGGTCTGGAGGAAGACCTCCGTACGCAGAACCTCTACCAGGGCTCGGTTGCCAACGAGGCGCTGCACAGCCCGCCGGCCCGTTATCGCCAGCGCCGCTTCGGCGGATCCACCACCATCTGGGGCGGTCGCTGCATGCCCTTCGACCCGATCGACTTCGAGTCGCGCGACTACCTCGCAAACAGCGGCTGGCCCTTCGGTCGCGAAGAGCTCGATCCCTACTATGCCCGCGCGAATGCGCTGTGCGAGGCCGGGCCTTTTGTCTACAGCGCGCAGCAGGCCTTCCGGCAACCCTTGCGCCCCGTCATCGACGGCTTCACCAGCGAACGTTTTTCAACCGACGGGCTGGAGCGCTTCAGCTGCCCGACAGACTTCGGCACCCGCTACCGGCACCGCCTCGAAAAGGCGCCCAAACTAAGGTTGCTGCTGGACGCCAATGTGACCGATATCCAGCTTGATGTCGGCGGAACACGTGTGACGCATCTCGACCTGCGCACATTGGCCGGCCGCAAGCTCCAGGTCCGGGCAGCACGCTTTGTGCTCGCCACCGGCGGCCTGGAAGTCACCCGGCTGCTGCTGGCCAGCCGCGGGCAGGACCCGCGCGGCATCGGCAACGCACACGACCAAGTCGGCCGGTACTATATGTGCCACCTGGCCGGGACCATAGGCACGCTGCGGATTCGCGGTACGCCGGACCGGGTGCACCATGGCTACGACGTTTCCGACGAAGGGGTCTACTGCCGACGCCGGCTCACACTCGAGCCCGCCGTCCAGCGCCAGCTGGGCCTGGGCAACTTCATCGCCCGCCTGCACCACCCGCGCATCACAGACCCGGACCACCGCAGCGCCGTGCTCTCGCTGCTGGCCCTGGCCAAGCCGCTGATCCCCTACGAGTACGCCAAGCGCCTGCACGGTGACGAACAGGCCACGTGGCTGACCTGGTTCAAGCACGTCCGCAACGTGGCCCTCCGCCCCTTCGACGCCTTCGCCTTCGCCTGGCACATGCTGCGCGACCGCAAGCTCGCGGCGCGCAAGTTCCCGTCCATCATCATCAAGTCGCGCGGCAATCTGTACAGCATCGATTTCCATGCCGAGCAGGTCCCCAACCCGGACAGCCGCGTCACACTGCACCCCGACGCGCGCGACGAACTGGGCATGCCCCAACTCCACATCGACTGGCGCTATACCCCCAAGGATGTTCAAACGGTGCGTCGTGCCCTGGCCCTGCTGGCCGAGGACATCGCAGCCAGCGGGGTCGGCACCCTCGACTACCAACCCGATGAGGTCGAACTGGAGATGACCCGCTACGGCGCGTACGGCGGCCACCATATCGGCACGACCCGCATGGGCACCGATCCACGCACCAGCGTGGTCAACCAGGACTGCCGCGTCCATGCGGTGGACAACCTCTACATTGCCAGCTCGGCCGTCTTCCCGACATCGAGCCAGGCCAACCCGACGCTGACCATCGTGGCCCTGGCGCTGCGCCTCGGTGCCCACCTGAAGACGGGGGGGCGCACATGAAAGTGCTGGTCACCGGTGCGGACGATTTCATCGCGAGCGCCATCCTTGCCCAGCTTGCAGATTGCGGCTGGGCCCGGCCCAGCGCCGACGACCGTCCGCTGCCCGTGAACTTGCGCGGCCAGGTCCCGTCACTGCGCGTCGATGCAAGCCGGGAGGATGACCTGGCCCGCGTGCTGCCGGACTTCGACGCCGTCGTCCATTGCAGCGGCCCCTCACCCCATGTCATCGAGGCTTCGGCAAGAGCACTCTATGGGGCGCTGGCCAGGCTGCCCCGCGCCCCCCGTGTTGTGCACCTGAGTTCCATGACCGTCTATGGCAACGTGGAAGGCAACATCACCGAAGCCGCCGCGCTGAGCCCCGAACTCGGCGCCTATGCCGCGGCCCGCGTGTTGGCCGAACAGTTGGCCAGCGGCTACAGCAACGCAGTCATCCTGCGCCCAGGTGTCGAATACGGCCCGGGTGGCCAGGTCTGGACCGGGCGGGTGGCCCGCTGGTTGCGCGCCCGCCGGCTGGGTGACCTCGGCGTGGCCGGCGACGGCACCTGCAACCTCGTTCATGTGGACGACGTGGCCGATGCGGCCCTGCTGGCCTTGCGTGCCCCGCAGGCTGCTGGGCAGGCCTTCAACCTGGTGATGGACAGCCCGCCCAGCTGGAACGAGTATTTCATCGCCTACGGCATTGCACTGGGCGCCGTCCCTGTGCCCCGGATCTCGTCGCGCTGGCTCAGGCTGGAGACCCGCCTGCTGGCGCCGCCGCTCAAGGTCCTGGAGCTGCTCTGCGCACGCGCAAGCGGTGGCAGGGTGCTGCCCCCGCCCGCCATCCCCCCTTCTCTGCTGCGCCTGATGCGCCAGGATATCCGGCTCAGCAATAGCCGGGCAAAATCTCTGCTGGCCTGGCAACCACGCGGCCTGGCCGAAGGACTGGCCAGCGTCACAGGCAAGGACCTGGTTAGGAAATCAAGATGACCAAGATGACACACCCTTTCATCCCGCCGCAAGACCGCCCCGCCTGGAAGACACTGCAAAGCCTGGCGGCCCGGCCCACCCTGCATCTGCGTCATCTGCTGCAGGATGCGTCGCGCTCGGACCGTTACCACGCAGACGGGGCAGGGCTGCGCATCGACTACAGCCGGCAACGGGTGGACGACGCCGTGCTCGCCGCCCTGCTGGAGCTGGCGGAGACCTCCGGGGTCCGGGCCCAGGCCCAGGCCCTGTTCCGTGGTGAACCTGTCAACGCCACCGAAGGACGCGCAGCACTGCATGTGGCCTTGCGTGGCAGCCATGTGCCGCGCCCGCCCTGGGGCAGCGCCATCTCCAAGCAGGTCGCCGAAGAGCTGCAGCGGGTCTGCGTGTTTGCCGAGCGCGTGCGCGAGGGCAAGCTGCTGGGCTGGCGCAACGAGTCGATCACCGATGTGGTCAACCTCGGCATCGGGGGCTCCGACCTGGGGCCGCGCATGACCACAGAGGCGCTGAGCCACCTCACGCGTGAGAGCTTTGCCGACAAGGTGCGTGTGCATTACGTCTCCAACGTGGACGCCTGGAGCCTGTACACCGTGCTGGCCACGCTGGACCCCGCACGAACGGCCTTTGTCGTGCAGAGCAAGACCTTCACGACCCAGGAGACGCTGACGCTGGCGCACTCGGCACGCCGCTGGCTGCTCGACGGTGGTTGCCCCGAAGACCAGTTGGCACGGCACCTGATCGCCGTGACGGCACACCCCGAACTGGCCATGCAGCAGGGCTACGCGCCCGAACACATCTTCCGGCTCTGGGACTGGGTGGGCGGACGTTACTCCGTCTGGTCGGCCATCGGCCTGCCCCTGGCCATGGCCATCGGCGCCTTCGCTTTCCAGGACATGCTGCTCGGCGCGCGCGCAATGGACGAGCATTTCCTCAACGCACCGCCGGCAGAGAACCTGCCCCTGCTGATGGCGCTGTTCGGCATCTGGAACGGCAACTTCCTCGGCGCGCATTCGCTCAATATCGCGCCCTATGCCTCGCCGCTGGGCAAGCTCGCCCCCTTCCTGCAGCAGCTGGAGATGGAGTCCAACGGCAAGAGCACCCATGTCGACGGTTCACCCGTGCAGGTGCAGACCGCTCCCGTGCTCTGGGGCGGCCTGGGCATTGACGGCCAGCACGCCTACTTCCAGCTGATCCACCAGGGCCGGCACCTCGTGCCCATCGACTTCATCGGCCTGCGCACCGAGCGCAGCCCGCTGCCGCTGGCGGCCGAGCACCACCGCGTGGTGCTGCTCAATATGCAGGCTCAGGCCGAAGCGCTCGCGCTGGGACGTACCCTGGAGGAAACCGAAGTTGCGCTGCGCGCCCAGGGACTGGCCGAAGCCGAGGTGCACCGCCTGGCCCCGCACCGCAGCTACCCTGGCAATGTGCCGAGCACAACGCTGTGGATCGACGCGCTCACGCCGCGCAGCATGGGCGCACTGATCGCCCTGTACGAGCACAAGGTGTTCTGTCAGGCGGCCATCTGGGGCGTGCACCCCTATGACCAGTGGGGCGTCGAACTCGGCAAGACCCTGGCGCAGGAGATCGAAGCGGCCCAGCACGCAACCGGCGGCTGAAGCGACGCGCAGGCATTGAAGGCCGAGGACCGGCGGACATCAAACCGCGGGCTTGGGCACCTTGTAACGCAACTCGGCAAAGCCCGTACCGACCTGGCGCACAGATTCCAGCCGCAGCGGCGGGCTCGTGAGCCGGCGCGGGAACAGGGGCTTGCCTTGACCCAACGTCACCGAACCGATCTGCACGATCATTTCGTCCAGCAGGCCCGCGTCGTAAAACTGCCCCGCCAGGTCACCCCCGCCCACCACCCAGAGGTTCGTCTCACCCGCCGCCTTCAGCATGGCCGCGTGTACGGGCCGCACGTCGCCCTGCACGAAATGCAGATTGGCACCGGGAATGGCCGGCAACTTGCGGCTGGAGAAGATCCAGGTGGGCTGCGCATAGGGCCAGGGTGAGCCGGTCTCGGCCGTGACGGTCTGCGCGTGGCGCAGCATCCACTCGTAAGTGGACGAGCCCATGGCCAGGGCGCCGACTTCGTTGATGAAAGTCGGGTAACTCGTGTCGTTCACATTGCCCAGGGGGAACAGCCACTCCAGGGAGTTGTCTTCGGTGGCGATGAAACCGTCGAGGCTAGTGGCGGTGTAGTACTGGGTGGCCATAGATGAGACGGTTTACCTGCCCATGGCTCGACGCAAGGCATAGAGGATGGGAATACCGGTAATGACCAGCATCAGCGAAACCACCAGTGCCTCAATCGTCAACTGCCTCATGATCAGTTCGATCGCAGCAGGTGACTTCTCGTACTCTAGAAAATAACCGCTCAACTGCAGCGACTTCCAAAGCTCCACCAGCGCCTGGATGACACGATGCAGGCCCAGCAACATCAGAAAGGAAAACACCCCAAACTTAACCGGCGACGCAAGCACACGACGCCACATCCATGGGGTGATGATAGAGATTAGGAATGCAACGAGAAACGGCAGTGCCATCGAAATAAGAAATGACATGACCGCATCTTATTTCAACCCTCAAACTGCGGATGCAACTGCCGTATGCGCCCCAGCGCCAGCGCCGCCGCCGCCGTGCGCGTCTCCACACCCAGCTTGGCATAGACCCGCTCCAGGTGCTTCTTCACCGTCATGGGGCTGCTGCCCAGGATGTCGCCGATGTCGCGGTTGATCTTGCCCTTGATCACCCAGTAAAGCACTTCGGCCTCCTTGGCCGTGAGTCGGAAGCTCAGGGAGATGGCTTCGATGACGCTTTCGTCTGAGGCCTCCTGCATGATGAGCAGCCAGTCGCCGCCTGTGTCGGGGGCGCCGGCATCGTCGTTGCGCTGGTGCAGGCGGAAGGTCAGGCGCTTGGGGCCATGCTCCAGCGACAGGCGCGGCGGCTCGGCCAGGGTCTCGCCACGGGCCTGCACCTCGTTCAGGTGGGCCACGCTGCGGCGCAGCCAGGACAGCACGGGTTCGGGCACGTTCGGGCCGCTGACGCCGTAATACCGCTGCATCAGCTCACGCGCCAGCGGGGTCTGCCACATGAGGCGGCCGTCGCCCAGGCGCACGGTGATGCTGGCGTAACCGAAGGCGTCGAGCGCATTGCGCGCCTGGCGCCGTTCGCGCGCGCCCTGCAGGTGCACCTGCATGCGCGCAAGCACTTCCTTCGGCCGGATGGGTTTGGTCACGTAGTCGGTGCCACCGGCCTCCAGCGCGGCCACCAGGTGCTCGGTCTCGGTCAGGCCCGTCATGAAGATGATGGGGATGTGGGCGGTGGCGGGGTCGGCCTTGAGGCGGCGCGCGACTTCGAAGCCGTCCATGCCGGGCATCATGGCGTCGAGCAGCACGATGTCGGGCCGCGCCTGCACCGCGCGCTGCAGGGCTGAGGCACCGTCCAGCGCCACCAGCACGGTGCAACCCGACTCGTCCAGCGCGTCGTGCAGCAGCGAAAGGTTGTCGGGCACGTCGTCCACGATCAGCACCACGTCGCTGTGCGCGCGGTTGAGGGCCTGGTCCAGCGTCTCGTTCATGGCGTTCATGGGGTCTCCGCCGCAGACTCTAGCAGGGGAAGGATTGCGTCGAAGCGGTACTCGCGTGTGAGCACCCGCACCTGCTCCACCCAGCTGTGGTGCGCCGGGTTCTGCGCCTCGATATCGTCCAGCAGGCGCACGATGCCGCGGTAATAGCCCAGCACCACCAGCTCGCGCAACTCGGCCAGGCGTTCGTTGCCCGGCGGTAGCAAGGGTGCGGACGGTGGCGCTGGCACCGCCACGGGCTCGGGTCGCACGGTCCACTGCAGGTGCAGGCGGCGCTCCAGCCAGTCGAGCAGCTCGCTGTGGCGTATGGGTTTGGTGATGAAGTCGGTGGGGGTGATGCCGGCGTCGTTCTCCAGACCCTGGTCGAAGGCGTTGGCCGAGACCACGGCCACGGGCAGTTTGGCCAGGCCGTTCAAGCGGCGCAGGCGGCGTATGGTTTCCCAGCCGTCGATGCCGGGCATGGCCAGGTCCATGAAGACCACATCGGGGCGGTAACCCGCGGCCAGCAGGTCCAGTGCGTCGTGCCCGCTGGCTGCGGTACGCAGCACGAAGCCCAGAGGCACGAGCAGCTGGGTGAGCATCTCGCGGTCAGGCTCCTCGTTGTCCACCACCAGCACATGGCGGCGCGCGCCCGCGTAACCGCGGCGTGGCGGTTTGGTCACCACGGGTTTGGCCGAAGGCAGCGCGGCATGCACTTCGGGCAGGAAGAGCTTGACGTGGAAGACCGAGCCCAGGCCCTGGGTGCTCTGCACGGTGAGTTCGCCGCCCATCAGGTCGGTCAGCATCTTGGCAATGGTCAGGCCCAGGCCGGCGCCTGGGGTGCCCTGCGAGGAAGCGGCGCGCGTGAAAGGTTCGAACAGGCGCTCGGTTTCCTGCAGCGTCATGCCGGGGCCGGTGTCGCGGATGTCGATGTAGGCCATCTCGCGTGCGTAGCGCACGCTGAAGGTCACCTCGCCCTGCGCCGTGAACTTGATGGCATTGCCCAGCAGGTTGATGAGGATCTGGCGCACGCGCTTCTCGTCGGCGCGCACCCGCTCGGGCAGCACGGACAGCGGCGTGAAGTTGAAGGCCAGGCCCTTGGCCGCAGCCTGCAGCTCGAACATGGCGGCCAGTTCGTGGACGCAGGCGGCGAAGTCCATGGGCTTGAGGTCCAGCGTGAGCTTGCCCGATTCGATGCGCGCCAGGTCCAGCGTGCCTTCGATCAGCGTGAGCAAATGCTCGCCCCCGCGGCGGATCACCTGCACCGCGTGCTTGCGGTGCGCGGGCACCTGCGGGTCTTCGCCCATCAGCTGCGCGTAACCCAGGATGCTGTTGAGCGGCGTGCGCAGCTCGTGGCTGATGGCGCTGATGTAGCGGCTCTTGGCCTGGTTGGCCTGCTCGGCCTGGTGCTGGGCGCGCTCGGCGGCGCGGCGTGCGTCCTGCAGGGCCGCGTCGGTCTGCTGGTGCAGTTCGATTTCGCGCATGAGCAGGGCCGTCTGGCGGTTGGATTCTTCCTGCGCCACCTGCCGGCTCTTGTGCGCCAGCACCACCCACCAGGCCGCCATGCCCGCGATGAGCAGCAGCGCCATGTAGGTCTTGAGAAAACCGCTGCGCAAGGCGGTCTGCATGAAAGCGGGCAACTCGCTGTCGGCATAGACCTGCCCCAGGGCCTGCAGCTCCTGCTGGTAGAACAGACCGAACACGCCCGCCAGCAGCGGCACGGTGACCAGCATGAGCAGCAGGAAGTGCGCAAGCCCCGAGTCCAGATAGGGCCAGAGGCTGCGCGGCAGCAGGCGCTGCAACATGCCTATCCACTGGGCCGAGAGACTGGCCTGGGGTTTGCACATGTCGCCGCAACGCGCATCCAGCGTGCAGCAAAGCGAGCAGATGGGTCCCTGGTAGGCTGGGCAATGCGCCATGTCCGGGCCTTCGTATTCACCTTCGCAGATCACACAGCGGCGCACGCCGTAGCGGGCATAGGGGCCTTCGTTGGTTGCGGCTTCAACCAGCGGTTCGCTCTGCCGTGCAATGTAGTAGCGCCCGCGCGTGGCCCAGGCGATCAGCGGCGCGGCCACAAAGGCCGTGCCCAGCGCGATCAGCGCCGAGAAGGCCTGGGCCAGCGGACCGAACAGGCCCAGGTAGGCTGTGACCGAGAGGATGGACGCCAGCGTCATGGCACCGACACCCACGGGGTTGATGTCGTAGAGGTGCGCGCGCTTGAACTCGATGCCCTTGGGCGACAGGCCCAGGGGCTTGTTGATCACCAGGTCGGCCACCACGGCCATCATCCAGGCGATGGCGATGTTGCTGTACAGGCCCAGGACATCGCCCAGGGCCTGGAAGACGTTCATCTCCATCAGCATGAAGGCGATCAGCGTGTTGAACACCACCCAGACCACCCGCCCCGGATGGCTGTGCGTGAGGCGCGAGAAGAAGTTGCTCCAGGCGAGAGACCCCGCGTAGGCGTTAGTGACGTTGATCTTGAGCTGCGAGATCACCACGAACAGGGCCGTGGCTGCCACGGCCCAGCCGTAGTTGGGAAAGACGTACTCATAGGCGGCCAGGTACATCTGGTTGGGGTCCACGGCGCGGTCCGTCGGCACCGAGTGCGTGATGGCCAGGTAGGCCAGCAGCGCCCCGCCCAGCATCTTGACCACGCCCAGGATCACCCAGCCCGGCCCACCCGCCATGACACCAAACCACCAGCGCTTGCGATTGGCCTGCGTGCGGGCCGGCATGAAGCGCAGGTAGTCAGCCTGCTCGCCCATCTGGGTGATGAGGGCGATGCCCACCGTCAAAGCGGCACCAAAGAGGGGCAATATGAAGTCAGAACTCTGACCTTTCTCACCTTTGTAGTGCACGACGCCCGAAAACGCGTTCGGGTCCAGGGCCAGCACATAGGCAAAAGGCACGACCAGCATGAGCAGCCACAGCGGCTGGGTCCAGACCTGCAGGCGGCTGATGGCCGAGACCCCGTGTGTGACCAGGGGGATGACCACCAGGGCGCAGATCAGGTAACCCCAGCTGGGCGGGATGCCCAGGGCCAGCTCCAGCGCATAGGCCATGACGGCCGCCTCCAGCGCGAAAAAGATGAAAGTGAAGCTCGCGTAGATCAGCGAGGTGATGGTGGAGCCGATGTAGCCAAAACCCGCACCACGCGTGAGCAGGTCCATGTCCACGCCATAACGCGCGGCATAGACGCTGATGGGCCAGCCGGCGAGGAAGATGATGAGCCCCGTGGCCAGGATGGCCCAGAAGGCATTGGCCCAGCCGTACTGCACCAGCAGCGTGGCACCCACCGCCTCCAGGATCAGAAAAGACGCCGCGCCAAAAGCCGTGTTGGCCACCCGCCATTCGCTCCACTTGCGGAAGCGCTGCGGCGTGTAACGCAGCGCATAGTCCTCCATGGTCTCGCGGCCCACCCAGCTGTTGTAGTCACGCCGGATCTTGACGATGGACTGCACGGCCGCCGGCGCATGCGGCAGCGCAGCAGAGTCAATGGGCGTATGTACCGGGGTGTCCATGCCCCTGGACAGTGCAGAAAACGTGCCACACCGCCCCAGCTCAGGGCGGGGGGCGGTCTGGCTTGGTGGTCTTCAGCCCTTGGCGGGCGCCGTCATCACGCTGGTCATCACCCCGTAGACCTGGGCCCAGGCCTGCTTGACGTCCGGCGTGAAGGCCGCGCCCAGCCCCTGCTCCAGGGTCTTGAGCAGGGCGGCGCCGACGGTGTCGTAGTGGGCCGTCTGCACCCCGTAACCCGTGTGGCGCTGGCCCAGCTGCTGGAGGATGGGCACCAGCGTGTCCAGATCGTGGAGCTTGCCCACGGCGGCGGTGATCATCTGCATCAGCTTGGCCGCCTGCTGCTCCACATCTCCCTTGAACAACTTCTTCAGGCTGGGATCGGCCTCGAAAAGGTTTTTGTAGAAGAGGTTGCCTGCCACGCCCGCGATGGGCACAACCTTGCTCCAGGATTCCTGAACCAGTGTGATGGTTTTCTTTTCCATAGCGCTTCCTTTCTGGGAGAAGACGCAGGGGAAGAAGCAGAAAGTGTGCCGCGAGCTGAGACCGGCGAACCGCCAACGCAGGGCCAGATGGAGAGATGACAGGCGTTACGGCACTTTCTGCCATCAGCCCTCTTTGCGCTCGCCTCGGCCACGCCTGAATGTCACCAACTAAACAGCAGGCGGGATTTCTTCCAGAGAAAAGTAAACGGCCTTGCCACACTGCCGGGCCAGCGCCACCATTTCGTCCGCCCCGACCGATGCCCCACCGATCCGCAGGCAACCATCGCACCTGGCGACCAGGCGCCGCGAGATGGGATGGAAGATTTCATTGAACACGGGGTCGCCTATGCCGGTGGAGCCAGCGTGTTCGATGAGCGGCAAGGCGAACCACTCGCCCATGACGGGAAGATGGCCCGCGCGGAACAACTGCAGGGACGCTTGCGTCATGGCGGCAACGTTCTCAGCGACGCGCACTGGATCATCGTTGGTGCCAGAGCGATACGGACCGGCCACCAGAATCATCTGTGGATGCACGATGGTCTCCTTGTGCGAATGCTCGGCTTCAGGCCTGCGCGGCCACTGCCGGCCTGGTCAGCCACTCCGCGACAAGCAGGTTGGGCAACCAACAAGCCCAGGCGATGACGGCATAAGCCGACTCGAAGGGAAGCTGGAAGATGAAAACAGGCGGCAGGTACAGGCGCAGGGTGACGGCCGCAAAGCTGAGGGCAAAGTTGCGGATCATCCAGCGACGGTGGGCGGTGAAGTCGCGTGCCCTGGCTGCGGCGTAGGCCCTCGCCCCGGTATAGAGCCAGGCCAGGGCCAGGGCGGCAAAACCAAGTTTGCCTGGCAGGCCACCGAAGGCGTAGTAGCTCATGTACAGGCCCGCTGTTCCGCCAACGGCCACGGCGATGCCCAGGTAGATGCGCCCCATCCAACGGTGCAGCCTGGGCCGCCGGGCACGCAGGCCCTGGGAGAACTGGAAGGGCCCCAGCAGCAGGGCCAAAGCCGACGCGAAGATATGGGTGCCGATGCCGATGGGATGGATCTGGAACACGGCCTTCATGTCCGGGTGCAGGTTCTCCGCCCCCGGGCCGAAGCCGTACATGCCTACAGCGTAGGCGGCCACGCCGAAGCAGAGGAAAAACACGAAGGCGAGGCTAAAGCGGCGCATAGGGGGCCTCGGACCGCAAGGGTGCGGTATCCCATGGGCGTATGTTCATGCGCGTGCCTCCCAGTGCATTGAAGTGCCTGTTTTATAGCAGGCTTCGCCAGGTTCGCCCAAAGCTTGTGGTCCGGCCTATCCCTCCTGCAACAAGCTGCTCGCAATCGCCGCCGCCGCCGTGCGCGTCTCCACACCCAGCTTCTCGAAGATGTGTTCCAGGTGCTTGTTCACCGTGCGCGGGCTCATGCCCAGGATGTCGCCGATATCGCGGTTGGTCTTGCCCTTGGCCAGCCAGGACAGCACCTCGGTCTCGCGCGGGGTGAGCGCGGCCACGGAGAGGCGGCGTTGCGTGGGGTCGGCCGCAGGGGCCACACGGCGCAACAGCACCATGATTTCACCCGGGCCGCCCTGGCCCAGGTGGCGGGCCTGCAGCTGGCCGCCGTCGGGCAGCGGGGCCAGGGTCTCGCCCTGATGCACGACCTGCTGCAGCCACTGGCGCTGGGCCGCGTCGTCCTGCTCGGGGCCCAGGGCCTGGCCGAGCCAGCGCATGGCCTGCGGTGAGCGCCAGGCGATGCGCCCCTGCGTGTCCAGCAGCATGACGCCCAGGCCTGCCACGTCCACCGCCTCGCGCGCGAGGCGGCTCACGTGCGCATTGCGTAGGTGGGTGGCCAGGCGGGCCAGCACCTCGGGGATCTTCAGCGGCTTGACGACGTAGTCCACCCCGCCGCTGGCAAAACCTTCGACGATCTGCTCGGTCTCGGCCAGGCCGGTCATGAAGATCACGGGCACGTGGGCCCAGGAGGGCACGCCCTTGAGGCGGCGACAGAGTGTGAAGCCGTCGTCGCCAGGCATGATGGCGTCGAGCAGCACGGCGTCGGGCACAGCCATCTCGAAACGCTGCAGCGCCTCGATGGCATCACGCGCCACCAGCACGGTATAGCCCTCGATGGCCAGCGCGTCGCAGAGCATGCGCAGGGTGTCGGGCGCGTCGTCCACCACCAGCACCACGCTGGAGACAGTGGACGGAGGAACAAGCTCAGGCGGATTCATCTTCGGTCTCTTTCAGGCGGGCAATCAGGGCGGTGAAGTCAAAACGGTCCACATGCACCACCAGGGCCTGCAGCACGTCGGCAATGGCCGGCGCCTCCTGCGCGCTGTTGCGCAGCAGGCTGCGCAGGCCGCTGGCATTGCCCAGGCGTGCGAGCGCGATCAAACTCTGTCGCAGCTCAGCCGGCAGGGGCAGGGACGTGGCGCCATCGGGTGTGGCCGCGGCCAGGCGCTGGGTTTCGTGTACCCATTCCAGCTGCAGCACACGGGCCAGCAGGTCCAGCAGCTCGGACTCGATCACGGGCTTGCTCACGAAGCCCTGCGCGCCCACGGCGGCCAGCAGTTCGGGGCGGTTCTCGAAGGGGTCGGCCGAGACGAAGATGATGGGCAGCTGCGCCGGGCTGCTTGTGCGTATGAGCTGCGCGGTCTGCCAGCCGTTGAGGTCGTCCATGTTGATGTCGAGCAGCGCGGCGTCGGGGTGGTGCTGCTGCAGGATCTCCAGCGCCTCGCGGCCACTGGCAGCCTCGCGCACGATGAAACCCAGGGGCAGCAGCAAGCTGGCCAGCAGCTGGCGCTGGATAGGCTGGTCGTCCACCACCAGCAGGGTGCGGCGTGGCGCGAGGTAACCCACGATGGGCCGCAGGTGGCGCACCGTGGACACGGCCGGGGGCTCGATCTCGCGCAGGTAGAGGCGCACGCTGAAGGTGCTGCCCTGGCCCACGACGCTGCGCAGGCTGAGTTCGCCACCCATGAGCTCGGTGAGCAGGTGCGTGATGGTCAGGCCCAGGCCGGTGCCCGATTCGCTGGTGCGCCGGCCCGCGCTGCCGCGTTCGAAAGGCTGAAAGATGCGCTCCTGGTCCTGCGGGGCGATGCCGATGCCTGTGTCTTCCACCTCGAAGCGCACCACCTCGTGCCGGCAGTTCACGCGAAAGACGATGCTGCCGCGGTCCGTGAAGCGCACGGCGTTGGCCAGCAGGTTGATGAGGATCTGGCGCAGGCGCTTGGCGTCGGCCTGCACCCAGGCGGGCACGCGACCCTGGGTCTCCAGGCGGAAGGCCAGGCCCTTGCCCTCGGCCTGGGGCTGCACCATGCGCGCGAGCTCGGAGAGGAATTCGGGGAAAGGCAGGGGCGCCGGGTCCAGGCGCAGGCGGCCGGCCTCGATGCGGGCCAAGTCCAGCAGGCCGTCGATCAGTGCGTGCATATGCTGGCCGCTTTGCTGCATGGTGGTGACCATCTCGCGCGGGCTGCCCTGCAACTCGTTGCCGCGCAGCAGGATCTGCGCGTAACCCAGGATGCTGTTGAGCGGGGTGCGCAGCTCGTGCGTCATGCCGGCCACGTAACGCGTCTTGGCCTGGCTGGCGGATTCGGCCACTTCCTTGGCACTCTGCAGGGCTTCATCGGTGCGCATGTGTGCGTCGATTTCCTTTTGCAGCAACTGGGTCTGGCGCTCGGACTCGTCGTGCGCCATGCGCCGGCTTTCGGTGGCCAGCACCACCCACCAGGCACACACGGCGGCCAGCAGGGCCATCAGGGAGAACGCCTTGATGAAAGGCTCGCGCAGGGCCTCGGCCGGGGCCTGCAGGCTCTCCTGCACGTAGACCACGCCCAGCAGGAAGGCCATGATCGCGGACAGGCCCAGGAAGACGGCGAAGTACTGCGCCACACGAAAGTTGTAGCTCTTGTTCAGGCTGGCCGGCAGGAAGGCGGCCAGCGCATCACGCAGCTGGTCGGCCGCGCGGGACTGAGTCTTGCAGCGGTCGTGGCAGCGTGATTCAAGAGAACAACACAACGAGCAGATCGGCGCGCCGTAGGCGGGACAACTGGCCATGTCGGCGCTCTCGAACTGGTTCTCGCAGACGCTGCAGCGCACCACCTCGCCGGGTTTCCAGGGCGAGGCGTCGTGCCGCGCGAGGTAATAGCGCCCTTTGGTGGCCCAGGCCAGCAGCGGCGCGGTGAGCATGGCGGTGAAGAGCGCGATGAAGGGCGCGAAGGCTTCGGCCCACACACCCAGCAGGCCGGCATAGGCCACACAGGCCAGCACCGCGGCCAGGCCCATGGCGCCCAGGCCCACGGGATTGAGGTCGTAGAGGTAGGCGCGGCGGAATTCCACGCCCTTGGGACTCAGGCCCAAGGGCTTGCTGATGACCAGGTCGGCCACCAGGGCGCCGACCCAGGCGATGGCCACGTTGGCATACAGGCCCAGCACCTTCTCCAGCGCGCCAAAGACGCCCAGGGTCATGAGCAGCATGGCGATGATGACGTTGAAGACCAGCCAGACCACCCGCCCCGGGTGGCTGCGCGTGAGTCGCGCGAAGAAGTTGCTCCATGCCAGCGAGCCCGCGTAGGCGTTGGTGACGTTGATCTTGACCTGCGAGATCACCACGAAGACCACGGTGAGCGCCAGCGCCAGAGTAGAGTTGTCCAGCGAGCGCATGTAACCCACGAGGTACATCTGCGTGGGTTCGGCCGCGTGGCCCGGCATCGCGCCGAACTGCAGGGCCACGAAGGCCAGGAAGGCGCCGCCCATCATCTTGAGCATGCCCGGCACGATCCAGCCCGGGCCGGCGGCCAGCACGCAGCCCCACCAGCGCCAGCGGTTGGCCGCGGTGCGCTGGGGCATGAAACGCAGGTAATCCACCTGCTCGCCAATCTGCACGACCAGCGAGAAGGCCACGGTGGCCGCGGCGCCGAACATCAGGGGCTCGAACTCGCTGCTGCCCGAACTCAGGCCCGAGAGGCCCGTGAATTCACGGTAGAGCTGCGGCTGCTCCACGAGGAACCAGAAGAAGGGCCAGAGCAGCAGCACCACCCACAGCGGTTGTGTCCAGGTCTGCAGGCGGGAGATGAAGGTGATGCCGTGCAGCACCAGCGGGATGATGACCAGCGAGGACAGCACGTAGCACCAGACCAGGGGCCAGTCCAGCACCATCTGCAGGGCCAGGGCCATGATGGCCGCCTCCAGCGCGAAGAAGATGAAGGTGAAGCTGGCGTAGATCAGCGAGGTGACGGTGGAACCCAGGTAACCGAAACCCGCGCCGCGCGTGAGCAGGTCCATGTCTAGGCCATAACGCGCGGCGTAGACGGCGATGGGCAGGCCGGTGAGAAAGGTGATCAGGCCCATGACCAGGATGGCCCACAGCGCGTTGTCAAAACCATAGTTCAGCGCGATGGCCCCGCCGATGGCTTCCAGCGCCAGGAAGGACATGCCGCCGAAAGCCGTGTTGGCCACGCGCCATTCGCTCCACTTGCGCGCGCTGTGCGGCGTGTAGCGCAGGGCGTAGTCCTCCAGCGACTCGTTGGCCACCCAGGAGTTGTAGTCGCGGCGGATGCGGAAGATCTTTTGCGGTGCGTTCACGCGCATCTTTCTGGTGAGCTCGGTTCCATCCCGGTGCACCTGCAAGAAGTGTTCCCAACCCTTCCCTGTCGTGCGATACGTTGATTGACGTATGGGCCGAACAGGCCCCTCTCCCTAATCTCAAGGCCGTGGTGACAAGGTGTTGCCCGCACCTCCCGCAGGTGTTTCCTGGTTCCCTCTTCCCTAACTGGAGTGCCTCATGAAAAAACCGTCTGCCTCTTCCAATCCGCTAAGCACCGGTCTGCAGCGCCGCCAGGTCCTGCAGGCCATGGGCGCCCTGTCCGTGGCCGGCCTGCCCGCCATGGGCCACGCCGCCGCGCCCGCGACCTCCGCCGTCAACACGACCAAACTGGCCGTGACCGACACCGAAGTCATCGTGGGCCAGCTGCACTCTTCTTCCGGCACCATGGCCATCTCCGAGACCGGCTCGATCCAGGCCGAGCAGCTGGCCATCGACCAGATCAATGCCATGGGCGGCATCCTGGGCCGCAAGATCAAGGTGATCAAGGAAGACGGTGCCTCCGACTGGCCGACCTTCGCCGAGAAATCCAAGAAGCTGCTGGTCAACGACCACGTGGCCGCCGTCTTCGGCTGCTGGACCAGCGCCTCGCGCAAGGCCGTGTTGCCGGTGTTCGAAAAGGAAAACGGCCTGCTCTACTACCCGACCTTCTACGAAGGCCTGGAACAGTCCAAGAACGTGATCTACACGGGCCAGGAAGCCACGCAGCAGATCATCTACGGCCTGGACTGGGGTTCGAAGGAAAAGAAAGCCAAGACCTTCTTCCTGGTCGGCTCGGACTACATCTGGCCGCGCACCTCGATGAAGATCGCGCGCAAGCACATCGAGTCCGTGGGCAAGCTGGGCAAGGTGGTCGGCGAGGAGTACTACCCGCTGGGCAACACCAACTTCAACTCCCTGATCAACAAGATCAAGGTCGCCAAGCCGGACTGCATCTTCGCAGCCGTGGTGGGCGGCTCCAACGTGGCCTTCTACAAGCAGCTCAAGGCCGCCGGTATCACCGGTGACAAGCAGTTCCTGCTGACGCTGTCGGTGACGGAAGACGAGATGACAGGCGTGGGCGGCGAAAACTTCGCGGGTTTCTACAGCTCGATGAAGTACTTCCAGTCGCTGGACAACGCCAACAACAAGGCTTTCGTGGCGGCCTTCAAGGCCAAGTACGGCAAGGACGCGGTGATCGGCGACGTGACGCAGGCCGGTTACCTGGGCCCCTGGCTGTGGAAGGCTGCGGTCGAGAAGGCCGGCAGCTTCGACGTGGACAAGGTCGTGGCCGCCTCGCCCGGCATTGAACTGAAGACCGCGCCCGAAGGCTACGTGAAGCTGCACGACAACCACCACCTGTGGAGCAAGTCGCGCATTGCCCAGGGCCAGAAGGATGCAACGTTCAAGGTCGTGTCCGAGTCGCCCAACCTGATCGAACCCGATCCCTTCCCGAAGGGCTACCAGTAATCCCTCAGATCGCTCGGGGAAGGAAGGTGGCGGCTGCCCGGGTGTCCGGGGGCCGCCACCCGCGATACGGACACAGACAGATAGACAGGTAGGTGACACCATGGAATTTTCTGAAATACGCGACATCGCCCTCATGCAGGGTTTCGCCGGACTGAGCCTGTTCTCGGTCCTTTTGCTCATGGGCCTGGGCCTGGCCATCATCTTCGGCCAGATGGGCGTGATCAATATGGCGCATGGCGAGTTCATGACCATCGGCGCCTACACGGTCTTCCTCTTCTCCACGCTGACCGAGAAGTACGCACCCAACCTCATGCCCTACTACTTCCTGGTGGCCATCGCGGCGGCCTTCTGCCTGGCCTTCATTGCGGGTTGGCTGGTGGAGTGGGGACTGATCCGTTTCCTCTACAAGCGTCCTCTGGACACGCTGCTGGCCACCTGGGGCCTGAGCCTGGCCATCCAGCAGGTCTTCCGCTCGGCGATCGGCCCCAAGGAGGTGAGCCCCACGCTGCCGGAATGGCTCATGGGTTCCTGGGCACCGCATGAGGGCCTGGACATTCCGATCAACGGCCTCTTTGTGCTGGGCCTGACCACTTTCGTGACCTGCGGTGTGCTGCTGGCCCTCTACAAGAGCCGCTGGGGTCTGCGGGTACGCGCCACGGTGAGCAACCGCGTGATGGCCAACGCCATCGGCATCAACACCAGCAAGACCGACCGCCTGACCTTCGCCATCGGCTGCGGCATCGCCGGTGTGGCCGGCGCGGCCTTCACCACCATCGGCTCCACCGGCCCGACCAGCGGCTCGCTCTACATCGTCGACTCCTTCCTGGTCGTGACCTTCGGCGGCGCGGCCAGTCTGCTGGGCACGGTGGCCTCGGCCTTCGGCATCGCGCAGACGCAATCGATCAGCGAGTTCTTCATGAGCGGCTCGAACGCCAAGGTGCTGACGCTGTCCATCATCGTCGTGATCCTGATGATCCGCCCGCAAGGCCTGTTCGCCAGCAAGGTGCGCCGCTGATCCCGCTTTTCATTCCAGGAGTCCAAGCATGAACCAATTCACCACATGGATCGCCCGGCGGGGCCTGGGCAGCGTGCTCACGCTCGCCCTGCTGCTGCTCGTTGCCTTTCCCCTGATCTTCGACATCTTCCGTCTCAACCTGGTGGGCAAATACCTGAGCTACGGCTTCGTGGCCCTGGGCCTGGTCATGGTCTGGGGTTATGGCGGCGTGCTCAGCCTGGGCCAGGGCGTGTTCTTCGGCCTGGGCGGCTACGCCATGGCCATGTTCCTCAAGCTCGAGGCCAGCGACCCCATCACCACCAAGATCCAGTCCACCCCCGGCATCCCGGACTTCATGGACTGGAACCAGCTCACGGCCCTGCCCCTGTGGTGGCAGCCCTTTGAGCACCTGCCCTTCGCGCTGTTCGCGGTGATCGCCTTGCCCACGCTGCTGGCTTTCATCATCAGCTACGCGATGTTCAAGCGGCGCGTGGGCGGCGTGTACTTCGCCATCATCACGCAGGCGGTGGCGCTGATCCTCACGGTGCTCATCATCGGCCAGCAGGGTTACACAGGCGGCGTCAACGGCATGACCGACCTGAAGACCGTGCTGGGCTGGGACACGCGCACCGACAGCGCCAAGTACATCCTCTATTACCTCTGCACCTTCCTGCTGCTGGGCGGCATCGCCCTGTGCCTGTGGATCCAGAAGAGCAAGCTGGGCACCCTGCTGCTGGCCATGCGCGACAAGGAAGACCGGGTGCGCTTCTCGGGTTACGACGTGGCCATGTTCAAGGTCTTCGTGTTCTGCCTGGCCGCGGCGCTCTCTGGCATCGGTGGCGCGCTGTTCACCTTGCAGGTGGGTTTCATGTCGCCCTCCTTCGTGGGCATCGTGCCCTCGATCGAGATGGTGATCTACGCAGCCGTCGGCGGGCGCATGAGCCTGGTGGGTGCGGTCTACGGCACCCTGCTGGTGAACTTCGGCAAGACCTACTTCTCCGAGAGTTTCCCCGACCTCTGGCTCTTCCTGATGGCTTCGCTGTTCATTGGCGTGACCATGGCCTTCCCCGACGGCCTGGCCGGTGTGTGGGAAACCAAGGTCAAGCCCTGGTGGAAGCGCAAGCAGGCCGAGCGCCTGGCGATTCGCCAGGCCGTGGCAGCCGACGCGGCCGACGAGGCCCCCGTCACGCAGACCAGCAGCCTGAGCCGGACGCCCCCTCTGACCGGTACCGTGAGCGGCCAGAGCGCCTGACCCATCCACACAGGAGCACCCCATGAGCAATACCGACTTCGCCCTGGCCGTGGAAGACCTCACGGTCTCCTTCGACGGCTTCAAGGCCATCGACAGCCTGACGCTGTACATCGACAAGAACGAGCTGCGCGTGATCATCGGCCCCAACGGCGCGGGCAAGACCACGCTGCTGGACCTGATCTGCGGCAAGACCAAGGCCAGCGGGGGCAGCATCAAGTTCAAGAACGAGGAACTGACCAGACTGGACGAGCACATCCGCGTGCGCCGCGGCATCGGCCGCAAGTTCCAGACGCCCTCCATCTACGAGAACCTCAGCGTCTTCCAGAACCTGGAAGTGTCCTACCCCACGGGCCGTTCGGTCTTCGGCGCCCTCGCTTTCAAGTGCACCGACGAGGTGAAGGCCCGTGTGCAGGTAGTGGCCGAGGAGATCGGCCTGGCCGACACGCTGGAGAAGGAAGCCGGCCTGCTCTCGCACGGCCAGAAGCAGTGGCTGGAAATCGGCATGCTGCTCATGCAGGACCCGGAGCTGCTGATGCTGGACGAACCCATCGCCGGCATGAGCGCACGCGAGCGCGAGCTCACCGCCGACCTGCTCAAACGCATCTGCAAGAACCGCTCGGTGATCGTGATCGAACACGACATGGAATTCGTCAAGCAGATCGCACACAAGGTCACCGTGATGCACCAGGGAAAGATTCTGGCCGAAGGCTCGATGGCCACGGTGCAGGCCGACCCCAAGGTGATCGACGTCTATCTCGGCCACTGAAACACAGGAGTACGACATGCTCAAAGTTACCGACATGTACACGGCCTACGGCCAGAGCGAGGCCCTGCACGGCATCTCTTTCGACAGCAACAAGAACGAGACGGTCGCCATCATGGGCCGCAACGGCATGGGCAAGACCACGCTGTTCAAGAGCCTCATGGGTGTGCTGCCACTCAAGTCCGGGCAGATCCTGGTCGACGGACAGGACGTCTCCAAGGACGAAAGCTACCGCCGCGTCGCCAAGGGCATTGCCTACGTGCCCCAGGGCCGCATGATTTTCCCGACGCTGACCGTGGAGGAAAACATCCAGACCGGTCTGGAGAACGCCAGGCACAAGCAGATCCCGGAAGAGATCTATGCCCTCTTCCCCGTGCTCTGGGACATGCGCCGGCGCAAGGGCGGCAACCTCTCGGGCGGGCAGCAACAGCAGCTGGCGATTGCCCGCGCTCTGGTGACCAACCCCAAGGTGCTGCTGCTGGACGAGCCCACCGAAGGCATCCAGCCTTCCATCATCAAGGACATCGCCAAGGCGCTCAACGAGATCCGCAAGCTGCGCGAGATCACCATCATCGTCTCCGAACAGGTGCTGTCGTTTGCCATGGACGTGGCCGACCGCCTCTTCGTGATCGAAGGCGGCCGTCTGGTGCACGAAACCGCGCGCGACCAGACCGATGTGAAGCGCATCAAGTCCTACCTTTCCGTCT
Source organism: Hylemonella sp. GW821-FHT10B10 (assembly GCF_059415585.1). NCBI lineage: Bacteria > Pseudomonadati > Pseudomonadota > Betaproteobacteria > Burkholderiales > Comamonadaceae > Hylemonella > Hylemonella sp. GW821-FHT10B10. Next base: position 594,976 of record NZ_JBWKNN010000002.1, read on the forward strand.
GACCCCTCCCCTCATTCCACCACCCCTGACCACAAGGAGAAGCACCATGGCAGAAGCCCTCATCAAAGTCGACCTCAAACAATCCGCCTACAGCAACCCGCAGGTGCACAACCGCTGGCACCCGGACATTCCCATGGCGGCCTGGGTCAACCCTGGCGAAGACTTCATCCTCGAGACCTACGACTGGACCGGGGGTTTCATCAAGAACAACGACAGTGCCGACGATGTGCGTGACATCGACCTGTCCATCGTCCACTTCCTGACCGGTCCCGTGGGCGTGAAGGGCGCGCAGCCCGGCGACCTGCTCGTGGTGGACCTGCTGGACATTGGCGCCAAGGACGAGAGCCCCTGGGGCTTCAACGGCTTCTTCAGCAAGAAGAACGGCGGCGGCTTCCTGACCGACCATTTCCCGCTGGCGCAGAAGTCCATCTGGGACTTCAATGGCATGTTCACCAAGAGCCGCCATGTGCCTGGCGTCGAATACGCCGGCCTGATCCACCCAGGCCTCATCGGCTGCCTGCCCGACAAGAAGATGCTCGACGCCTGGAATGCACGCGAGCAGGAACTGATCGACACCGACCCCACACGCGTGCCCGGCCTGGCCAACCCACCGTTTGCCGCCACCGCCCATCTGGGCAAGCTCTCGGGCGACGCGGCCAAGAAAGTCGCGGCCGAAGGCGCGCGCACCGTGCCGCCGCGCGAGCACGGCGGCAACTGCGACATCAAGGACCTGTCACGCGGCTCCAAGGTGTTTTTCCCGGTTTATGTGGACGGCGCCGGCCTGAGCGTGGGCGACCTGCACTTCAGCCAGGGCGACGGCGAGATCACCTTCTGCGGCGCCATCGAGATGGCCGGCTGGGTCCACATGCGCGTGAATCTGATCAAGGGTGGCATGGCCAAGTACGGCATCAAGAACCCGATCTTCAAGCCCAGCCCCATCACGCCCAACTACAAGGACTACCTGATCTTCGAAGGCATCTCGGTGGACGAGGCCGGCAAGCAGCACTACCTGGACGTCAACGTGGCCTACCGCCAGGCCTGCCTGAACGCCATCGAGTACCTCAAGAAGTTCGGCTACAGCGGCGCACAGGCCTATTCCATCCTGGGCACGGCCCCGGTGCAGGGCCACATCAGCGGCGTGGTGGACGTGCCCAACGCCTGTGCCACCCTGTGGCTGCCGACCGAGATCTTCGACTTCGACATCAACCCCACGGCCGCCGGCCCGGTGAAGATGATCGACGGCAGCATCCAGATGCCGATCTCGCAAGACGTCAAGTAAGCAGGAGCCCCGCATGCCCACCTATGACTACGACTGCCCGGGCTGCGGGGGCTTCGAGGCCCTGCGCAGCCTGGCACAGCGCAACGAACCCTGCAGCTGCCCGGACTGCGGCACCGTCAGCACGCGTGTGTTCGTGGCTGCACCGCGCCTCGCCTGCCTGAGTGGCGAGACGCGCAAGGCCTACGAAACCAACGAGCGTGCGGCCCACGCCCCGAGATCGTCGCGCGACGGGAGCTACGGACGGCTCAAGCATCCCTCGGGTTGCGGGTGTTGTTCCACCAGTGGCAAGCGGGGCTCCACGGTGACGGCGGCTGATGGCAGCAAATCGTTTGCGGGGAAGCGGCCCTGGATGATCAGTCACTGAGCCTGTTCAGGGCATCGGCGCCGCATGCGGCTGTACGAAGGGCTTGCTTTTGCGGCTTGGCCGGTTCTCTGCCCGTCCCACCGGCAAGCTGACCAGGACCGTGCTGTGCTCACCGGGTTTGCGTAGGTCGCCGTGCGCTTCGATGCGCAGGCCCAGCTCGCCCTGCGGGCCTTCCAGCTCGGCGAGCGGGAGGGCCACCGGCACCACGCAATCCCAGGAGCCGGGCTCGCGCGGGCCACAACTCACCTGGCTGCGCAGGAGCGTGGGACTGTCCGGCTTGTCGCGAACGAAAGTGTAGACCTGGACCTGTGAGAGGCGATCGGTGGCGATGAAGCTGAGCTGGACCTGGGCAGCCCGGCGATCGACTTGCGTGGGCGTGACGCCGAAAACCACGAAGGGCGCGTCGTTGGACAGGTAGACCGTGCGCGACGGCCAGCCATCCAGCGTCGACACCGCGGCGCTCGGGCCGGCGGCCAGGCTGGCCGCGAGCACAACCGTGCCCGCCAGGACCCATGTCTGCTTGCGCATGCTTGTCTCCTGCCTCTGTCGTACGGCCTATTGTGGCCACGGCACTCCCTACGTCAATCAACGTATTCCCGAAGGCGGGGGCCGCTCCCCACAATGAATACAAGTTCGTTCAACCGCTTACACGAGGACAGCAGCCATGATCCACGGCGACATTTCCAGCAGCAACGACACCGTCGGCGTAGCCGTCGTCAACTACAAGATGCCCCGCCTGCACAGCAAGGCCGAAGTGCTGGCCAATGCCCGCAAGATCGCCGACATGCTGGTGGGCATGAAACAGGGTCTGCCGGGCATGGACCTGGTGATCTTCCCCGAATACAGCACCCACGGCATCATGTACGACGCCAAGGAGATGTACGAGACCGCCTCCGCCGTGCCCGGTGAAGAGACCGCGATCTTTGCCGAGGCCTGCCGCAGGGCGAAAGTGTGGGGCGTGTTCTCGCTGACCGGCGAGCGCCACGAGGAGCACCCGAACAAGGCGCCCTACAACACGCTCATCCTGATGAACGACCAGGGCGAGATCGTGCAGAAGTACCGCAAGATCATGCCCTGGGTGCCCATCGAGGGCTGGTACCCGGGCAACTGCACCTACGTCTCCGACGGGCCCAAGGGACTCAAGGTCAGCCTCATCATCTGCGACGACGGCAACTACCCCGAGATCTGGCGTGACTGCGCGATGAAGGGCGCCGAGCTCATCGTGCGCTGCCAGGGTTATATGTACCCGGCCAAGGACCAGCAGGTGCTCATGGCCAAGGCCATGGCCTGGGCCAACAACAGCTATGTGGCCGTGGCCAACGCAGCCGGCTGGGACGGTGTCTACAGCTACTTCGGCCACAGCGCGCTCATCGGCTTTGACGGCCGCACCCTGGGCGAATGCGGCGAAGAAGAGTACGGCGTCCAGTACGCCGCCCTGTCCAAGAGCCTGATCCGTGACTTCCGCAAGAACGGGCAAAGCGAGAACCACCTGTTCAAGCTGCTGCACCGCGGCTACACCGGCAAGATCAACTCGGGTGAGGGCGACACCGGCGTGGCCGCCTGCCCCTACGAGTTCTACGGCCAGTGGATCAGTGACCCCGAGGGCACGCGCAAGAAGGTGGAGTCCTTCACGCGCTCCACCGTGGGCACACCGGAATGCCCGATCGAGGGCATCCCCAACACACCCGCCACGCATCGCTAAGGAGGTGCCCTGCCTGGAGGGCGCACCGTGGACCTGTCCGAGCACCCGAGCGACCCGCTGGCTGCCTATCGCCTGCGCGCGCAGCCGTACTACCGGCCGGCGGCGCGCGAGGTGGCGCTGTACGAGCACGCCTATGCCCACCGCCTGCCTCTGATGCTCAAGGGCCCGACCGGTTGCGGCAAGACGCGTTTTGTCGAGTACATGGCCTGGAAGCTGGGGCGACCGCTGGTCACTCTGGCCTGCAACGAAGACATGAGCGCCTCCGATCTGGTGGGGCGCTACCTGCTCGACGCCCAGGGCACGGCCTGGCACGACGGGCCGCTGACGCTGGCTGTGCGCCACGGCGGCATCTGCTACCTGGACGAGGTGGTGGAGGCGCGCCAGGACACCACGGTGGTGATCCACCCGCTGACCGACGCGCGGCGCATATTGCCACTGGACCGCAAGGGCGAGATCGTGCGCGCCCACCCGGACTTCCAGCTCGTGGTCTCCTACAACCCCGGTTACCAGAGCCGTGCCAAGGACATGAAACCCTCCACGCGCCAGCGCTTCGCTGCACTGGAGTTCGACTACCCGCCCGAAGACGCCGAGACCGAGATCGTCGCGCACGAGGCCGGCATCGCCACCGAGCTGGCCGCGCGCCTGGTGGGCATCGCCCGGCGCTCGCGTGCCCTGCGTGAACGGGGCCTGGACGAGGGTGTGTCCACGCGCATGCTGGTCTACGCCGGTACCCTGATCCGCGACGGCGTGGACCCGCGCGACAGCTGCGACATGACCATGACACGCGCGCTCACCGACGACCCCGACATGAGCGCCGCCCTGCGCGCCCTGGTCGATGCCAGTTTTCCCTGAAGCGCCACCGCCGGCGCTCGCTTACCTGCTGCAGGCCTTCAGCGGCCGCCAGCTGCAGCTGCAGACCCTGCCCGCCAGCCCTCCCGACGCGCCGCCGGCACGCCCCGTCCTCACGCCCACGCATCTTTTGCTGCCGGCAGGGGACGGTGCGCAGCAGCGCGCCGCCGTGGCCCATGCCGCAGCCCATCTGCTGTACTCGCCCCTGGCCCAGCCCTCGGCCACGCTCAAGCCGCTCGCACAGGCCGTGGTAGCGGCCGTGGAAGACGCGCGCGTTGAAGATCTGATGTCGGAGCAGCTGCCGGGCCTGCGCACCTGGTTCCTGGCCGGCCTGCGCGCGAGCCTGCAGGCGCAGGGCCTGAGCTTCACAGCCCTGATCTCGCGCCTGAGCCTGGCCCTGCTCGACGAGCACTACCCCGACGGCAACGCCTGGGTGGACAAGGCGCGTACGCTCTACGCAGCCGCCCGTGCACAGCAGGGCTTGCAGGACTACACCGCCTTTCGCCGCCTGGCCGCCCTGCTGGCCAACGACCTGGGGCAGATGCGCGTGCGCTTCGACCCGCAGCAATATGCCGTGCCCGCCGCCTACCGCGACGACAACAGCTGCCTCTGGGACCACGGCGTGGCCCGCGATGAAGCGGCCCAGGCCTTGCAGGCCCCGCTGCAGGAGCAGCCGCAAGCAAGCGGCGCAGCGGCACAGGCCATCGAATCCGTGCTCTCCGTCCACCACTACCCCGAGTGGGACGCGCGCAGCGCCGTGCTGCGTCCCAACTGGTGCACCCTGTACGAACTGCAGCCTCTGCTCAAGGCACAAGCAAGTGCCTCTTCCGCGCGCAGACCGCTGCCGCCCTTGCAACGGCAACGTACCCAGCCCGGCCGCCGCCTGCGCCGCCAGTGGGAGGGCGAGACCCTGGACCTGGACGCCGCCATCGAGGCCGCCGTCGAACGCCGCCTGCAAGGCGCCCCATCGGGCCGCATCTTCCAGCGCCCGGGCCCGCAGACCGAGGCCTTGAGCCTGCTGGTGCTTCTGGATCTTTCCCAGTCCACCGGCGCACGCGCCAGCCCAGAGGCCCCCAGCCTGCTCGAAGTGGAGCGGCAGGCCGCCCTGCTGCTGGCACGGACCGCGCAGGCCGCCGGCGAGCGCATCGCCCTGCACGGTTTTTGTTCCGATACCCGGGCCCACGTGCGTTACCACCGCCTGCTGGATTTCGGCCAGCCGCTGGACGACCGGGCCGAGGCCCGGCTGCGCGCCGTGCAACCTGCCTGGTCCACCCGCCTGGGCGCGGCCCTGCGCCACGCCACTGCCCTGCTGGCGGCCGAGCCGGCCGCGCGGCGCGCACTGCTGGTACTCACCGACGGCGAACCCTCCGACGTGGATGTGTACGACAGGCGCTACCTGATCGCCGATGCCCGGGCCGCCGTATTGGCTGCAACGCGACAGGGCCTGCCGGTCTGCGGCCTGGCCGTGGACGCCGGCGCGGCCGCTTACGCGCGCCAGATTTTCGGGGCACAGAACCACCGCATCGCAGCAAAGCCGGAGCAGCTGCCACGCCAGCTGGCCGCCTTGCATGCACGGTTTTCAGGCGTTTGAGCGGCGAATGTGCCGCATTCGGGTGCACAAAAGGATGACGGCGCACCTGAAACAGGCGAAACTCCGGGCCCGGGCACAAATCTGGACAAGCGGCCGCGCAGGTACTACGGCACGGCTATTGCATAAGCAGGACACAACACACCACGCACGACCATGGAACTCACGCCGCGCGAGAAAGACAAGCTGCTCATCTTCACCGCCGCCCTCTTGGCCGAACGGCGTATGGCGCGTGGGCTCAAGCTCAATTACCCTGAGGCCATGGCCTACATCAGTGCCGCCGTGATGGAGGGCGCGCGCGACGGCAAGAGCGTGGCCCAGCTCATGAGCGAGGGCCGCACCCTGCTCAAGCGCGGCGACGTGATGGAAGGCGTACCCGAAATGATTCCCGACATCCAGGTCGAAGCCACCTTCCCCGACGGCACCAAACTCGTCACCGTGCACCAACCCATTGTTTGAAAACGGCCCTGCCATGCGCAAGTTCATCCTCTGCCTGTCTGCCCTGCTCATGACCAGCGCCACACTGGCCGGCGAAGGCCTCGCACTGCCGGCACTGCATCTGCGCGACATCTTCGGCCTGCTCGCCTTCGGTGTGCTGGCCGGTATGGTGATCTGGCACCTGCGCCGCTGAGACGCTCATGGCACAACAACAACACATCAAGGAGAGACACCCCATGACCCCCTTCCTGCTCCGTCTGGCCACTTGCGCCACCTTGCTCCTGCCCGGCCTGGCCCTGGCCCACACCGGTGCCGGCGACGCCCATGCCCACAGCGCGCTGGCCAGCGGCCTGCTGCACCCCTTCACAGGGCTCGACCACCTGGCCGCCATGCTGGCGCTGGGCGTGTGGAGTGCCCTGGCCGTGCGTCCGCTGTGGCTGGCGCCCGCTGTTTTCGTGCTGATGCTGGCCGTGGGTGCGGGGGCCGGTTTTGCTGGCCTGGCCGTGCCTGCGGTGGAACCGATGATTGCCAGCTCCCTGCTGGTGCTGGGCCTGCTGGTGGCCACGCACCGCGGTCTGCCGGTGGCGCTGGCCGCAGCTCTGGCCGGCCTGTTCGCTTTCTTCCACGGCGCTGCGCACGGCAGCGAACTCGCCATCGACTTCGCTGGCGCAGGCCAGTGGCTGGCGTTGACCGGCATGGTGATGGCCACGGCCGCGCTGCATGGCCTGGGCATCGGGCTGGGTAACACGTTCTTCTCACGCCTGCGCTGGCTCGGCGCGGCGGCTGGTGGTGGTGTGGCCCTGCTGGGCTCGGCCCTGCTGCTGCGCCTGGCCTGAGCCGAGAGGACCGCATCATGTCCCTCATCCCTGGCGAACTGCTGATCGACGACGGCGCGCACACCCTCAACCCGGACCGGCGTACGCTGACCCTGGTGGTGAAGAACACCGCCGAGCGGCCCATCCAGGTCGGCTCGCATTACCACTTTGCCGAGACCAATGGCGCGCTGGATTTCGACCGCACGGCCGCGCGCGGCATGCGCCTGAACATCGCCAGCGGCACCGCAGTGCGCTTCGAGCCCGGCCAGCAGCGCACGGTGGAGCTGGTGGACTTTGCAGGCGAACGCAAGGTCTACGGCTTCCGCGCCCTCGTGCAAGGAAAACTGTAATGAACATGATCCCCAAACGCGCCTACGCCGAAATGTTCGGCCCCACCGCGGGCGACCGCGTGCGCCTGGCCGATACCGAGCTGGTCATCGAGGTCGAGCAGGACTACACCCTGCGTGCCGGCGGTTACGGCGAGGAAGTGAAGTTCGGCGGCGGCAAGACCATACGCGACGGCATGGCCCAGAGCCAGCGCACCCGCGCCGAAGGCGCCATGGACACGGTGCTGACCAACGCGCTCATCATCGACCACTGGGGCATCGTCAAGGCCGACATCGGCCTGAAAGACGGGCGCATTGCCGTGATCGGCAAGGCCGGCAACCCCGACACGCAACCGGGCGTGGACGTCATCATCGGCCCCGGCACCGAAATCATCAGCTGCGAAGGCAACATCGTCACCGCTGGCGGCATCGACAGCCACATCCACTTCATCGCCCCGCAGCAGATCGAAGAGGCGCTGTGCTCGGGCGTGACCACCATGCTCGGCGGCGGCACAGGTCCGGCCACGGGCACCCTGGCCACCACCTGCACGCCCGGCCCCTGGAACATCGAGCGCATGCTGCAGGCGGCCGACGCCTTCCCCATGAACCTGGGTTTTCTGGGCAAAGGCAATGCCAGCCTGCCGGCCGCGTTGCACGAACAGATCGACGCCGGCGTGATCGGCCTGAAGCTGCACGAGGACTGGGGCACCACGCCCTCGGCCATCGACAACTGCCTCAACGTGGCCGAGGCCACCGACACGCAGGTGGCCATCCACTCCGACACGCTCAATGAATCGGGTTTCGTCGAGAACACCATCGCGGCCGTGAACGGCCGCGGCATCTGTGCCTTCCACACTGAAGGCGCGGGCGGCGGCCACGCACCCGACATCCTCAAGGTGGTGGGCCAGGCCAACTTCCTGCCCAGCTCGACCAACCCCACGATGCCCTACACCGTGAACACGCTGGACGAGCATGTGGACATGCTCATGGTCTGCCACCACCTGGACCCGGCCATCGCCGAAGACCTGGCCTTTGCCGAAAGCCGCATCCGCAAGGAAACCATCGCGGCCGAGGACATCCTGCACGACCTGGGCGCCATCAGCATGATGAGCAGCGACAGCCAGGCCATGGGCCGCGTGGGCGAGGTCATCATCCGAACCTGGCAGACCGCGCACAAGATGAAGGCCCAGCGCGGCCGGCTGGAGGAGGACGGCGTACGCAACGACAACTTCCGCGTCAAGCGCTACATCGCCAAATACACAATCAACCCGGCCATCGCCCACGGCATCAGCCATGAGGTGGGCAGCATCGCCCCAGGCAAGTGGGCCGACCTGGTGATCTGGAAGCCGGCCTTCTTCGGCGTCAAGCCCGCGCTCATCCTCAAGGGGGGGTTCATCGCCTTCGCCGCCATGGGCGACCCCAACGCCAGCATCCCCACGCCCCAGCCCGTGCATTACCGGCCCATGTTCGGTGCCTACGGTGGCGCGCTGCGCCAGACCTCGCTGACCTTCGTCTCGCAGGCCGCCCTGGCCGCCGACGTGGGCAAGCGCTACGGCCTGGGCAAGCAACTGGCGGCGGTGAAGAACATCCGCGGCGTGAGCAAGCGCCACATGATCCACAACCACTATGTGCCAGCCATGGAGGTCGATCCTCAGACCTACCAGGTGCGCGCCGACGGCCAGCTGCTGACCTGCGAGCCGGCCACCAGCCTTCCCATGGCCCAGCGCTACTTCCTGTTCTGAATACGGCGTAAGCTCAGGCCCATGATCACCGTTTCCAAACTGCTATCCCAGGGCCAGGGCCTGGCCCCCGTGCTGCTCAAGCGCGCCTCCTCCGTCGAACTGGACTGGGACGTGCGCCAGAAAAGCCGTTTTGCCGCCACCGACTCCCTGGGTCGTGAACTGGGCATCTTCCTGCCGCGCGGCACCCTGGTGCGCGGCGGCGACGTACTGGTGGCCGAGGACGGCTCGCTGGTCCGCGTGATCGCTGCGCCGCAGGCGGTGCTGCGCATCACGGCCTGTACCGAGCACGGCTCGCCCTTCGACCTCACGCGTGCGGCCTACCACCTGGGCAACCGCCACGTGCCCATCGAACTCAAGCCCGACCACCTGAAGATCGAACCCGATCACGTGCTGGCCGACATGTTGCGCGCCATGCACCTGACCGTCGTCGAAGCGCAGGAAGCCTTCGAACCCGAGGGTGGTGCCTACAGCGCGAGCGGACACGGCCATGCGCATGGGCACGAACACGATCACAGCCATGACCATGCACACGGGCAAGCACACGGTCATGACCACCTGCACGACCATGAACACGGTCCCGATTGCGGCCACGACCATGGAGATTCCCATGGACATGCGCACAAACACGCTCACTGAGCCGCTCGCACCTTCCAGCCTGCTGCAGCTGATCTGGCTGGCTTCGCCGGCCCTGCCCGTGGGGGGCTTCTCCTATTCCGAAGGCATGGAGGCCGCGGTCGATGCCGGCCTGGTCACCAACGAAACCACGGCCGCCGATTGGTTGGTGCAGCAACTGCACCTGACCCTGGCACGCGCCGACCTGCCCGTGATCGCCCAGGCCCTGATCGCCTGGCGCAAGGGCGACCACAACCGTGTGCGCGCACTCAACGCCTGGTTGCTGCAAACGCGCGAGACCGCCGAACTGCGCCTGCAAACCGAGCAGATGGGTCGTTCCCTGCGCGAGTGGCTGCGCAACCTGCCCCTGGCCAGCCCCGCCACCCTGGACTTCGCCGCCGCAATCGAACCGAGTTACCCCGTGCTGTTCGCGCTGACGGCCGCCGGCAGCGGCGCCGGTGAACGCGATGTGCTGCTCAGTTATGCCTTCGGCTGGGCCGAGAACATGATGCAGGCCGCGCTCAAGGCCGTGCCCCTGGGCCAGACCTCGGGCCAGCGCATCCTGGCACGCCTGTCCACCGAAATCCCCGTCGCTGTCGAACAGGCCCTGGCCCTGCACGACGAAGACCGCCAGGCCTTCAGCCCCATGCTGGCCATCCTCTCCAGCCGGCACGAAACCCAATATTCGCGCCTCTTCCGCTCTTGAACACCATGAACGCTCCTTCCCTGCACAACATCCCGAATCGCAGCAAACCCCTACCGCCCCTGCGCGTGGGCATCGGCGGCCCGGTCGGCTCGGGCAAGACCACGCTGCTGGAGATGCTCTGCAAGGCCATGCACGAGAAATACGACCTCGTGGCCATCACCAACGACATCTACACCAAGGAAGACCAGCGCCTGCTGACGGTCAGCGGCGCGCTGCCGGCCGAACGCATCATGGGCGTGGAAACGGGCGGCTGTCCCCACACCGCCATCCGCGAGGACTGCTCGATCAACCTGGAAGCCATCGACCGCATGCTGGTGGACTTCCCCAATGCCGACGTGGTGTTTGTCGAATCCGGCGGCGACAACCTGGCCGCCACCTTCAGCCCCGAACTCAGCGACCTGACGATCTACGTGATCGACGTGGCCGCCGGCGAGAAGATTCCGCGCAAGGGCGGCCCCGGCATCACCAAGAGCGACCTCTTTGTGATCAACAAGACCGACCTGGCCCCCTATGTGGGCGCGAACCTGGACGTGATGAAGGCCGACACCGAGCGTATGCGCACCAACGCACAGGGACTCAAGCCTTTCGTGATGACCAACCTCAAGACGCTCACGGGCGTGGACGAGGTGGTGAAGTTCATCGAGACACGCGGTTTGCTCAAGGCCTGAGGACCAGCGCGGCCTGGCTGTGGACTGTCTGCCCCATACAGCCGGGGGTTAGGTCTCCGCTGCCCTTGGTGATAACCATGAGGAAGCAGGGTGCTCCGCTGGGCTAGCATGGCTGGCACTCACCCCACGGGCCGTCGCCCATCAGAAAGGATCCCTCTTGGAACAGCAACGTATTGCCATCATTGGTCTGGGCCGAATCGGCTCGGCCTTCCTGAGCCAGATGCTGCAAAAGCGCAGCCAGGGCATTGAGCTGGTCTGCGCCGCCGAAGCGGCCGACACCCCCGGCCGTCAGCTCGCGGTCAAATCCGGCATTGCAATCAAGTCGCTGGATGACGTCGTGGCGCTGGGCAACCGCATCGACGTGATTTTCGATCTGACCGGACTGCCCGATGTACGACGCGAACTGCGCGACAAGCTGGTGGCGTCCAAGAACGCGCATACGGTGATCGCCTCGGAAACCATCGTGCGCGTGATTTGGGCCCTCATCAGCCAGGACGCCCTGCCCGTGATCCAGGGCCGCAAGACCGGTTACTGAAGTGGCCCGGCCGCCTGCGGCTTAGTGATGGTGGCCGTGGGCCCCATGCACATGGCCGTGGGCAATTTCCTCGGCGCTGGCGGCACGCACATCCACCACGGTGACGCTCAGGCGCAAGGCCTTGCCGGCCAGGGGGTGGTTGCCATCCAGATGCACCTCGGGGCCCTTGATCTTCACCACGGTGAAGACATGGGTGCGTCCGTCCTCGCCGCGGCCTTCGAGCTGGCCGCCCACCTTGACCCCGGGCGGAAACTGGGTCTTGGGAATGACCTGCACCAGGGCTTCGTTGCGCTCGCCAAAGGCGTCTGCCGGCTGCAGCTCCAGGCTGGCCTGGTAGCCGGCTTCACGGCCTTCCAGCGCCTCTTCCACCTTGGGAAAGGTGTTGCCGTACCCGCCGTGCAGATAGGCATTGGGCTCCTTGCCATCTTCGAGCAGCTTACCCGTGGCGTCGCTGATGCGGTAGCGGATGGTGACGGCGGTGTCTTTGGTGATCTTCATGATAAATAGGGGTTCTGCGGCCTAGGGCCAAAAATGAAATAATTACGGTATTCGACTTCAAGGATACCGAAATATGAGCGACGCCCAGCAACGCATCGACGACCTCGTCAAACAGAGCGACGTGCTCCTTTTCATGAAAGGCAGCGCCAGCTTTCCCATGTGCGGTTTTTCCGGCCGTGCCATCCAGATCCTCAAGGCCTGCGGCGTCGACCCCAAGGCAGTGAAGACCGTCAATGTGCTGGAGGACGACGGCATCCGCCAGGGCATCAAGGAATACAGCAACTGGCCGACCATCCCGCAGCTCTATGTGAAGGGGGAATTCATCGGCGGCTCGGACATCATGATGGAGATGTACGAAAGCGGTGAGCTGCAGAAGGTGCTGGGCACCCAGGCCTGAGCCTCGGCGGCGCCTGCCCCGACCACCGCCAGCCCTGCGCTGCCGGTGGTTTTTTCTTGCCCGGGCAAAGCACAGAAATTCGTCTGACCGCTACACTCATTCTCAACCACCACGCGGGACACGCTCCCCATCACCATGAGCCTCACGCAAAGCCTCTTCGTCATCGCCCTGCTGATCGGCGCCAGCGCCTTCTTCTCGATGGCCGAGATGTCGCTGGCTGCCTCGCGCCGCCTGCGTCTGCGCCAGCTGGCCGACGAGGGTGATGCGCGGGCCGAGCGGGTGCTGCGCATCCAGGAACAGCCGGGGCACTACTTCACTGTGGTGCAGATCGGCCAAAACGCAGTGGCCATCCTGGGCGGCATTGTGGGCGAAGGGGCTTTCAGCCCGCTGCTCGGCCGCCTGTTGCAAGCCTGGTTGTCGGCCCCGGCAGCCGAGACCACGGGTTTTGTGCTGTCCTTTGCCCTGGTGACATCCTTGTTCATTGTCTTCTCCGATCTCTTCCCCAAGCGCCTGGCCATGGCCGAACCCGAGCGTTTGGCCTTGCTGCTCCATGGCCCCATGCGCCTGTGCATGCAGGTTTTCAAGCCCGTGGTCTGGGCTTACAGCCGCACCACCGATGGGCTGTTTCGACTGCTGGGGCTGTCGTCCCAGCGCGATGACCGGGTAACGCCCGACGACATCCTGGCCTTGGCCGAGGCCGGCGCCCAATCCGGCGTACTGGCCCGCGACGAGCAACAGGTGATTGCCAACGTCTTCGAACTCGACACGCGCACGGTCAGCAGCACCATGACGGCACGTGACCGCATCGCCTGGTTCGATCGGAAGGACAGCGACGCCATCGTGCGCGCGCGCATCACGGCCGAGCCTTTTTCCACCTACCCAGTGTGCGATGGCAACATCGACCATGTGATCGGCTACGTGGATGCCAAAGACCTGTTCCAGCGCATCCTGAAGAACCAGCCCATCAAGCTGGATGACCCCAGCCTGCTGCACAAGGCCGTGGTGGTGCCCGACCGGCTCACGCTGACCGAGGTGCTCGCGCAGTTCCGCCAGGCGCACGAAGACTTTGCTGTCATCGTCAACGAATACAGCCTGGTGGTTGGGGTGGTCACGCTCAACGACGTCATGAGCACGGTCATGGGCGACCTGGTGGCACCGGCCGATGAAGACCTGATCGTGCAGCGCGAGGAAGGCTCCTGGCTGATCGACGGCATCACACCCATGGCCGATGTCCAACGCGTGCTGGGGCTGGAAACGCTGCCACATGCTGCGGACTACGAGACCCTGGCCGGTTTCCTGATGGTGATGCTGCGCCGCGTGCCGCGCCGCACCGACCGCGTGCTGTGGGAGGGCTACAGCTTCGAGGTGCTGGATGTGGACAGCTACCGCATCGACCAGGTCATGGTCACGCGCAACGGGGCAACGGCCGCGCCGCTCAGCGCTCCACCGGCGCCGTAGGCTCGTCGCGAAACTGCCAGGCCCGCTGGGCGGCGAGCACTGCATTCGGGTAGGGGGACTTGCCACGCGAACCGTTGTAGCGCCCCAGCGCCATGAAAAGATCGCCGCGCTCGCGCTCCAGGTAATGGCGCAGGATGACGCAGCCGAAGCGCAGGTTGGTCTGCATGTGGAACAGCTTGCCCACGTCGCCATCGCCGATCAGGCGCGACCAAAAGGGCATGACCTGCATGTAGCCGCGCGCGCCCACGCCCGAGACAGCGAATTTTCGGAAATTGCTTTCCACCTGAATCAGGCCCAGCACCAGGGCCGTGTCCAGACCGGCGCGTTTGCTTTCGTACCAGACGGTCTGCAGGAAATCACGGCGCTCGGGCCACTCCGCCTTCTTCTTGCGCAGACGTTCGCTCATGGCGCCCAGCCAGCGCAGATAGGCTAGGCGAGCCTCGGTGTCGCTGAACTCCGGCACTGGCGGTGCTCTGTTGGCGATGGCCGCACCCAGGGCCGTACGCACGGCGTCGGCCAGGGGCTCCTCGATCTGCCCGCCGGCGCGCACCAGCGGTGGCAAGCCCAGGCCAACGGCCAGCGCCAGCATGCCCCGCAGCCCCGCACGCCGCTGCATGGCCGGTCCGGTCATCGTCAGGCGCCGAGTTTGGACTTCAGCACGGCAGCCATGTCCGCCAGCGGCAGGGGGGTGGCAGCCGCATCGCGGCGGTGCTGGTACTCGACCTTGCCTTCCTTGAGCGTGCGGTCACCGATGGTGACGCGATGCGGCACGCCGATCAGTTCCCAGTCGGCGAACATGGCGCCGGGGCGTTCACCGCGGTCGTCCAGGATCGCGTCGATGCCGGCCGCCATGCACTCAGCATAGAGTTTTTCAGAGGCTGCTTTCACCTCGGGGCTGCGGTCCGGGTTGATGGGGCAGATCACGACGGTGAAGGGGGCGATGCTGTCGGGCCAGATGATGCCTTTGTCGTCGTGGTTCTGCTCGATAGCGGCCGCCGGCAGGCGTGTGATGCCTATGCCGTAACAACCCATCTCCATGAACTGCGGCTTGCCGTTCTCATCGAGAAAAGTGGCATTCATGGCCCGGCTGTACTTGGTGCCCAGGTAGAACACATGGCCCACCTCGATGCCACGCTCGATGGCCAGCGCGCCCTTGCCGTCAGGCGAAGCATCGCCAGCCACCGCGTTGCGGATGTCGGCCACCAGATCGGGCTCGGGCAGGTCGCGGCCCCAGTTGACACCGGTGCTGTGGAAGCCAGCCTCGTTGGCGCCGCAGACCCAGTCGGCCATGACGGCCACCTCGCGGTCGGCCACGACCCTCACCGGCTTCTTCAGGCCCACGGGGCCCAGGTAACCCGGCTTGCTGCCGAAATGCTCGACGATCTCGGTCTCGGTGGCAAAGCGGAAACCGCCTTCCATGCCTGGCAGCTTGCCAACCTTGACTTCGTTCATGTCGTGGTCGCCGCGCAGCAGCAGCAGCCAGACAGTGTTCTTGCCTATCTCTTCCTTGTCGGTGATCTCGTCGGTGGCCAGCACGATGGACTTGACGGTGCGATTCAGCGGCAGGCCCAGCAGCTCGGCCACCTCAGGGCAGGTGCTCTTGCCGGGTGTGGCCACCTTCTGCAGGGCCTGAGCGGCGGCCGGACGCGGCTGTTGCGGTGCCAGGGCCTCGGCTTTCTCGATGTTGGCCGCGTACTCGCTACCCGGGCAGTAGACAATGGCGTCCTCACCCGTGGCGGCGATCACCTGGAACTCTTCGCTCAGGTCACCGCCGATGGCGCCGCTGTCGGCCGCCACGGCGCGGTAGCTCAGGCCGAAGCGGTCGAAAATCTTGCGGTAGGCCTGGGCCATCACCTGGTAGCTCGCCTTGGCTGATACCTGGTCGCGATCGAAGCTGTAGGCGTCCTTCATGATGAACTCACGGCCGCGCATCAGGCCGAAGCGCGGACGGCGTTCGTCACGGAACTTGGTCTGGATCTGGTACAGGTTCTTGGGCAGCTGCTTGTAGCTCTTGATCTCCTGGCGCGCGATGTCGGTCACCACCTCTTCGCTGGTGGGCTGGATGACGAAGTCGCGATCATGCCGGTCCTTGATGCGCAGCAGCTCGGGGCCCATCTTGGCAAAGCGTCCGGTCTCCTCCCACAGCTCGGCGGGCTGCACCACGGGCATGGTGAGCTCGACGGCACCGGCGCGGTTCATCTCCTCGCGCACGATGGCCTCCACCTTGCGGATCACACGCAGGCCCATGGGCATGTAGTTGTAGATGCCGGCACCCAGCTTCTTGATCATGCCGGCGCGCGTCATTAGCTTGTGGCTCACCACCTCGGCGTCAGCCGGTGCTTCCTTGAGGGTGGAGACGAAGAATTGAGAGGCTTTCATGGGGGCTTTTTGTGGCGGATGCAGGCTGATCCCCTTGCCCGGCGACACCCGCCGTGCATAATGGAATCAGTTCAAAATTTGGGGTTTGATTATGCTTGACCGGGACGGCTTTCGGCCCAATGTCGGCATCATCCTGCTCAACCAGAAAAACCAGGTTTTCTGGGGCAAACGCATACGCACCCACTCGTGGCAGTTTCCGCAGGGTGGCATAGACCGGGGCGAAACCCCGGAACAGGCCATGTTCCGCGAGTTGCATGAGGAGGTCGGGCTACAGCCCGAGCATGTGCGCATCGTGGCCCGGACCCGCGACTGGTTGCGCTACGAGGTGCCGGATCGTTACATCCGACGCGAAGCACGTGGCCATTACAAGGGCCAGAAGCAGATCTGGTTCTTGCTGCAGTTGCTGGGCCAGGACTGGCACCTGAACCTGCGCGCCACCGATCACCCCGAATTCGACGCCTGGCGCTGGAACGAGTATTGGGTGCCGTTGGACATGGTGGTGGAGTTCAAGCGTGGGGTCTATGAGATGGCGCTGACCGAACTGGCGCGCTATCTGCCGCGCAATGACCAGCGCAACCGCTTCCTGCGTCAGGGCCACCGCCCGCGCGAGAACGATCATCTGAACCACGTCCACGAAACTGGAGGCCACGGTATGGAGTTGCCCCCGGGCGCCAGCTTTGATCCCGACCCGCAATCGGACCAGGCTGGCAAGGACCGCACGGAACCTCACGGGCAGTAAAGCCCCCCTGGCCAGCTGCGGCCTTAGCGCGTGAGCACGAGGTTGTCCCGGTGCACCATCTCGGGCTCGGCGGTGTAGCCCAGCAGTTTCTCAAACTCGCCCGAAGGCTTGCGACACAGCAGGCGCGCCTCCGCGCTGGCGTAATTGGCCAGGCCGCGCGCAATCTCGGCGCCCTGCTCGTCGCGCACGGCAATCACCTCGCCGCGAGAGAACTCGCCTTCCACGGCTGTCATGCCGATGGGCAGCAGGCTCTTGCCCTCCTCCTGCAGCTTGCGCACGGCGCCAGCATCCACCACCACAGCACCACGCATTTGCAGATGGTCGGCCATCCACTGCTTGCGAGCCTGGTTCTTGGCGGTCTGTGCCACCAGCAAGGTGCCGATGGACTCGCCTTGCGTGAGACGAACCAGGGCATCGGGCTCTCGCCCCCACGCAATCACGGTAGAGGCGCCGGAACCTGCGGCACGCTTGGCCGCCAGGATCTTGGTGATCATGCCGCCCTTGCCCAGGCTGGAGCCGGCGCCGCCGGCCATGGCCTCAAGGGCCGGGTCACCGGCATTCGCTTCGTACACGAAGGTTGCAGCCGGATCTTTGCGCGGATCGGCCGTGTACAGGCCCTTCTGATCGGTCAGGATGATGAGCACGTCCGCCTCGACCAGGTTGGCCACCAGAGCACCCAGGGTGTCGTTGTCGCCGAACTTGATTTCGTCGTTGACAACTGTGTCGTTCTCGTTGATGACCGGCACCACGCCCAACTTGAGCAGAGTCAGCAGGGTGGAACGCGCATTCAGGTAACGCTCGCGGTCGGCCAGATCGGCGTGCGTGAGCAGCACCTGGGCACTGCCCAGGCCGTGCGCACGCAAACGTGTCTCGTACATCTGCGCCAACCCCATTTGACCGACGGCGGCGGCGGCCTGCAGTTCGTGGATTTCCTTGGGGCGGGTGGTCCAGCCCAGGCGTTTCATGCCTTCGGCGATGGCGCCGCTGGAGACCATGATGACCTCGCGTCCGTCACCGATCAGGACCGAAATCTGGCGGCTCCATTCCTCGATGGCGGCCTCGTCCAGCCCGCGTCCCTCGTTGGTGACGAGGCTGGAGCCGACCTTGACCACGATGCGCCGGGCGGCGCGCATGACAGCTGTCGCGGAATTCTGATTCATGTTGAAGGCAGCAACTGCCCGACAAGTACCGGCAGTGTTGGATGGGAATCCGGGGATTCTAGTTCGCCGGCGGGCCGCCCCGACGCGGACGCGCCCCTCAGGGGGCGACGCAGCACACGCAGTGGCCAGCGCGGAGGATCACAAGCTTTCCGGGGGAACGTCCTTGAAGCGCGGATCGACCTCAACATGGGGCTGCTCGGCCACCTGCTGGATCTTGACCTGTTCGTAGACGGCCTTGACCAGCTGGTCACAGCCCTGGTGCGTGAGTGCGGAGATCTGGAATACCGGGCCCTTGTACTTCAAACGCTTGACGAAATCCTTGACGCGAGCCTCCCGCTCATCTGCCGGAACCATGTCCAGCTTGTTGAGCACCAACCAGCGCGGCTTCTCATAGAGCGCCGCATCGTATTTCTTGAGCTCGGCCACGATGCCCTTGGCCTGGGCCACCGGGTCGACATTGTCATCAAAGGGCGCCAAATCCACCACGTGCAGCAGCAGACGGGTACGCTGCAGGTGACGTAGGAAGAGATGGCCCAGACCGGCGCCTTCGGAAGCGCCCTCGATCAGGCCAGGCAGGTCGGCCACCACGAAGCTCTGCTCGGGCCCCACGCGCACCACGCCAAGGTTCGGGTGCAGGGTGGTGAAGGGGTAATCGGCAATGCGCGGGCGTGCATTGGAGATGGCCGTGATCAACGTGGACTTGCCAGCATTGGGCAGGCCCAGCAGACCGACGTCGGCCAGGACCTTGAGCTCCAGCTTGAGGTTCTTCTTTTCACCCGGCCAGCCCGGAGTCTTCTGGCGCGGGGCGCGATTGATGGCGCTCTTGAAGCGCATATTGCCGAAGCCACCGTCACCGCCCTTGGCAATGGTGATGACCTCGCCCGGTGTCAGCATCTCGTACAGTACCTCGCCGGTCTCGGCGTCGGTGATGATGGTGCCCACCGGCATCTTGAGCGTGATGTCATCGCCGGCGGCGCCAAACATGTCCGAGCCCATGCCATGCTGGCCACGCTTGGCGTCGAAACGACGCGTGAAACGGAAGTCGACCAGCGTGTTGAGATTGGGATCGGCCACGGCGAAGATATGGCCGCCACGACCACCATCCCCGCCATTGGGACCGCCAAATTCCTTGTATTTCTCATGCCGGAACGAGACGCAGCCGTTCCCCCCATCGCCAGCGGCGATGTCGATAAAGGCTTCGTCAACGAACTTCATGGGCTTGCTTTTCAGGATTTATAAACGAAAAACCCTGCGCGGGGCGCAGGGTTTCGCGTGGAGCCAAGGCTGCCTCAAGCGGCGGTGACGTTCACCGTGTGCTTGTTGAGTTCACCCTTGATGGCAAACGACACCTGACCGTCCACCAGCGCAAACAGGGTATGGTCCTTGCCAACGCCGACATTGGTACCAGGGTGGAACTTGGTGCCACGCTGGCGCACGATGATGGAACCGGCGCTAACCTGCTGGCCACCGAAGGCCTTCACACCGAGCATCTTGGGCTGCGAATCGCGCCCGTTTCGCGTAGAGCCGCCGCCTTTTTTCTGTGCCATGTCTCTTGCTCCTTATGCGGAGATGGCGCCGATTTGCAGTTCGGTGAACTGCTGGCGGTGCCCTTGACGTTTCTGATAGTGCTTGCGACGGCGCATCTTGAAGATGCGAACCTTGTCGTGCTTGCCGTGAGCCACGACCGTGGCTTTGACAGTTGCACCGGACACCAGGGGCGTACCGACCTTCAGTTCAGCGCCGTTGCCGACAGCCAGAACCTGGTCGATGACGATCTCCTGGCCTACGTCCGCAGCAATCTGTTCTACTTTAATTTTTTCGCCAGCAGCAACACGATACTGTTTGCCACCGGTTTTTATGACCGCGTACATGAATGACCTCTTCGTTTGGACCTCTCCGGACTGATTTCCGCAGAGCCGAATATTGTAGCACGGTTTGCGCTTACTGACATAGGGCCCGGGCAGCCCCCCAGGGACGGGGGGGCGCCTTCCTATAATCGACCCATCCCGCACCGGTTTACCCTCATCCCACCCGTGAACACCCCCCACCTCGCCTCCCCGCTTGCCCTGATTGCCGACGACATGCGGGAGGTGGACCGCGTCATTGCCGAAAAGCTGGATTCCGGGGTCCCCTTGGTAGGCCAGGTGGCCCGCTACATCATCGGCGCCGGCGGCAAGCGGCTGCGGCCGGCCCTGCTGTTGATGGCCTGCGGTGCCCTGGGTTACCGCGGCGGGCAGCGTCACAACCTGGCGGCCGTGGTCGAGTTCATCCACACCGCCACCCTGCTGCACGACGACGTGGTGGACGACTCCACGCTGCGCCGCGGCAACGCTACGGCCAATGAGACTTTCGGCAACCCCGCCAGCGTGCTGGTGGGCGACTTCCTCTACTCACGCGCCTTCCAGATGATGGTGGACGCCCAAAGCATGCGCATCATGCAGGTGCTGGCCGATGCGACCAATGTCATTGCCGAGGGCGAAGTGCAGCAACTCATGAACATGCACAACGCCGACCTGGACGAGGCCGGCTATCTGCAGGTGATCCGCTCCAAGACGGCCAAACTGTTCGAGGCCAGCGCCCGTTGCGGCGCCATTCTGGCGGGCGCCGAGTCCAGCCTGGAAGCTGCCTGCGCCGAATACGGTCAGGCCCTGGGCACAGCTTTCCAGGTCATCGACGACGTGCTGGACTACGCGGGGGACGCCGCCGTGATGGGCAAGAGCCTGGGCGACGATCTGCGCGAGGGCAAGGCCACGCTGCCGCTGATCGCAGCCATGCAGCGCGGCACCGCTCTCGAACGCAAGCTGATCCGAGACGCCATCGAGCACGGCTCGGTGGAGGAACTGGACCAGGTGATCGCCATCGTGCGGCGCACTGGGGCCCTGGACGTATCACGCCAGGCCGCGGCCCGCGAAGCTGAACGCGCTGTAGCAGCCGCACGGCGCCTGCCCACCGGACCCCATTCCGCCAGTTTGATACAATTGGCGTCTCAGTTGCTCGAACGTCAAGCGTGACGCTAATCGGGTGACACGAGATTTCGGAATGTAGCGCAGCCTGGTAGCGCACTTCGTTCGGGACGAAGGGGTCGGAGGTTCGAATCCTCTCATTCCGACCAATCACCTGTCTTGCACTTAAGCAGGCCCGGGAGCCCCCCAGGGTACCCAAGCCCGACGCTTTTCCCCTGTACTTTTCATGTTGCGCCGCAACGTCTGCTTGCAAAATGGCGCCGAGCTTTCGTTTACATCAGCCGGGCAATCGGCGATGATCCGTGGGTTTTCCTCTCGGAATATCGAAAAATACAGTCCATGGCCGCCGTTGATACTGCTATCCACCGCGATAACGCTCCCATTGCCCTGCCCGGACTGGGGCGCGCGCTCATACTGGCCGGCAAGCTGGAGCAGAAGTCGGCTGAAGAGATCTTCCGCAAGGCGGGCAGCAACCGCACCAGCTTCATCGCCGAACTGACAGGTTCGGGCGCCGTTTCTGCGGCCGACTTGGCCCACACCATGTCGGCTGCCTTCGCAGCACCATTGATCGACCTGGACGCGGTTGACACAAATCGGCTGCCCAAAGAGCTGCTGGACAGCAAGATCTGCCATGACTACCGCGTGGTGGTTCTGGGCAAACGCAGCAACCGGCTGGTGGTCGCCACGGCCGACCCCTCGGATCAGGCCGCCGCCGAAAAGATCAAGTTCGCCAGCCAATTGGGGGTAGACTGGGTCATTGCCGAGTACGACAAGCTGCTCAAACTGGTGGAAGTGCATGCCACCTCGGCCTCGGAAGCCATCGACAATATCGTCGGCGGCGACATAGAGTTTGACGAGTTCACGACCGAGGCCGTCAACGAAAGCGCCGACTCCGCCACCTCCGAGGTGGAAGACGCACCCGTCGTCAAGTTTCTGCACAAAATGCTGATCGATGCTATCGGCATGCGGGCCTCGGATCTGCATTTCGAGCCCTATGAGCACAACTACCGCGTGCGCTTCCGCATCGACGGGGAATTGCGCGAGATCGCCTCACCGCCCGTGGCGATCAAGGACAAGCTGGCCTCACGCATCAAGGTCATCTCGAAGATGGATATTTCCGAGAAGCGTGTGCCGCAGGACGGCAAGATGAAGCTCAAGGTCGGCCCCGAACGCGTCATCGATTTCCGGGTCAGCACCCTGCCCACGCTATTTGGCGAAAAGATCGTGATCCGTATCCTGGACCCAAACAGCGCCAAGCTGGGCATTGACGCGCTGGGCTACGAGCCGGAGGAAAAAGAGCGCCTGCTCAAGGCAATTGCGCGCCCCTACGGCATGATCCTGGTGACCGGCCCCACCGGCTCGGGCAAGACGGTGTCCCTCTATACCTGTCTGAACCTGCTTAACAAGCCAGGGGTCAATATCGCCACGGCCGAGGATCCGTCAGAAATCAACCTGCCAGGAGTGAACCAGGTCAATGTCAACGACAAGGCCGGCTTGACCTTTGCTGCCGCACTCAAGTCCTTCCTGCGCCAAGATCCCGACATCATCATGGTGGGCGAAATCCGTGACCTGGAAACTGCCGACATCGCGATCAAGGCAGCCCAGACTGGCCACCTCGTGATGTCCACTCTGCACACGAATGACGCCCCTACCACGCTGACACGCATGCGCAATATGGGCATCGCGCCCTTCAACATTGCCTCCAGCGTGATTCTCATCACAGCGCAGCGCCTTGCGCGCCGCCTCTGCCCCAATTGCAAGGCACCGGCTGAAGTCCCCAAGAAGACCATGCTCGATGCCGGCTTCCAGCCTACCGAACTGGATGGTTCCTGGATCAACTACCGGCCTGTCGGCTGTTCTGCCTGCAACAATGGCTACAAGGGACGCGTGGGCATCTACCAGGTCATGCCGATCACCGAGGAGTTGCAACGCATCATCTTGCGCGACGGCTCGGCATTGGAAATCGCAAAACAGGCGCAGGCGGAGGGTGTACGCTCACTGCGGCAATCCGGCCTGCACAAGGTCAAGCAGGGCCTGACTTCACTTGAAGAAGTCCTGGCCGTCACCAACGAATAATAAGCGGGAACTTCAGGGGACAGCATGGCAACGGCACAATCCAAAGGCACCAAAGAACAGGTCTTCGAGTGGGAAGGCAAGGACCGCAACGGCAAGCTGGTGCGCGGCGAGATGCGCGCCGCTGGCGAGAACCAGGTGCTGGCCTCGTTGCGCCGCCAGGGTGTCCTGCCTGGCAAGGTCAAGAAGCGGCGGATGCGCTCAGGTAAGAAGATCACCGGTAAAGACTTGACCCTGTTCACGCGCCAGCTGGCCACCATGATGAAGGCCGGCGTGCCCCTGCTGCAGGCCTTCGATATCGTGGGCCGCGGCAATGCCAACCCGAGTGTGACGCGCCTGCTCAATGACATCCGCAACGACGTCGAAACCGGTACATCCCTGAGCACGGCCTTCCGCAAATACCCAATCTACTTCGACAACCTCTATTGCAATCTGGTCGAAGCCGGCGAGGCCGCTGGTATCCTGGACCAGCTCCTGGATCGCCTGGCCGTCTACATGGAAAAGACGCAGGCTATCAAGTCCAAGATCAAGTCGGCCCTGATGTATCCCATCTCGGTGGTGGTTGTAGCCTTCATAGTGGTTGCGGTGATCATGATTTTCGTGGTCCCAGCCTTCAAGCAGGTTTTCTCTTCGTTCGGTGCCGACCTGCCAGCCCCAACGTTGTTCGTGATTGGGATGAGCGAATTCTTCGTTGCATACTGGTGGCTGATCTTCGGGGGCATCGGTGGTGGCCTCTACTTCTTCTTTCAGGCTTGGCAACGCAATCGCGAAATGCAGAAGTTCATGGATCGCTTGCTGCTGAAAGTACCAGTTTTCGGTGCATTGATCGATAAATCGTGTATCGCGCGCTGGACCCGTACGCTCTCCACTATGTTCGCAGCTGGTGTGCCCCTAGTTGAGGCCCTGGACTCGGTCGGCGGCGCAGCTGGCAATTCCGTCTACGAGGATGCCACGCTCAAAATCCAGCATGAAGTCTCCACGGGCACCAGCCTGACGGCGGCCATGACCAATGTGCAACTGTTCCCGAGCATGGTGCTGCAAATGTGTGCCATCGGCGAGGAGTCGGGATCAATCGACCACATGCTGGGCAAGGCGGCTGACTTCTACGAAGCCGAAGTCGACGACATGGTCGCCGGCCTCTCCAGCCTGATGGAGCCCATCATCATCGTATTCCTCGGCACCATTGTTGGCGGCATCGTGGTCTCGATGTACTTGCCCATCTTCAAGCTGGGCCAGGTGGTCTGATGCTGGTCTTCCAGGAGTTTGACGCTGGCCTGGCCGGCGTCCTGGGACTGCTGATCGGCAGCTTCCTCAACGTCGTGATCTATCGCCTGCCCAAGATCATGGAAAGGCAATGGGCAGCCGAGTGCGCAGAACTTACCGGCAAGGAACTGCCGCCGGCTGAGACCTTCAATCTCCTGGTGCCGCGTTCACGCTGCCAAAAATGCGGGCACCAGATCCGCTGGTACGAGAATATACCCGTACTGAGCTACCTGTTTCTGCGGGGCAAGTGCTCGGCCTGCGGCACAAGCATCAGCCCGCGCTACCCCCTGGTCGAACTCAGCACAGGCGCGCTGTTCTCCTATTGCGTCTGGCACTGGGGAGGCACGGCAACCGGGCTGGCCTGGTGCGGTTTTTCAGCGGCGATCCTCGCCCTCGCTTTGATCGACTGGGATACCACCTTGCTGCCCGACAGCATCACCCAGCCGTTACTCTGGGCCGGTCTCATCGTGGCTGGGCTGAAATGGAGCAATGTCACCCTTCCCGACGCCCTTTGGGGCGCGGTGGCGGGCTATCTGTCGCTTTGGCTGGTCTACTGGAGCTTCAAGCTGGTCACCGGCAAGGAGGGCATGGGCTTCGGTGATTTCAAGCTCTATGCCGCTTTGGGCGCGTGGTTTGGCTGGATGGCACTGGTGCCCATCATCCTCATGGCCTCGGTGATAGGCGCCATCGTCGGCATTGCCTTGAAATTCAGCACCGGCCTGCGTGAGGGTGGGTATGTGCCTTTCGGCCCCTTCCTGGCAGCCGCCGGGCTCACTGCCATGATCTTTGGTCCGCAAAGCATCCTGCGTTTTGTCGGGTTGTGAACCATGCGGGGCGTGACGCGTCTCGGCCTCACAGGCGGCATAGGCAGCGGCAAGAGCACGGTGGCCGGCATGCTGGCCGAGCGTGGCGCTGTCCTCATCGACGCGGACGCCATCTCCCGCCAGACCACTGCAACAGGGGGCGCGGCCATCGATGCCATCCGGCTGGCTTTTGGTCCTGAGTTCATCACGGCTGAAGGTGCCCTGGACCGTGAGCGGATGCGCACGCTGGCCTTCAGCGATCCCACGGCACGTCAACGGCTGGAACAGATCGTGCACCCACTGGTAGGCCAGGAAACCCGGCGCCAGGCGCAAATTGCCATCGACAGCAGGCAGTCTTGCATCGTCTTTGACATTCCCCTGCTGGTCGAATCGGCTCGCTGGCGAGCCCAGCTCGATCAGGTACTGGTGATCGACTGCAGCCCCGAAATCCAGATCGAGCGGGTCATGCAACGCAGCGGGCTGAGCCGTGGCGAGGTCGAGAACATCATCGCGCAACAGGCCGGTCGCCGCCCGCGCCTGCATGCGGCTGATCACGTGATCTGCAACGATGGTCTGAGCCTGCCCGAACTGGCCCGTTTGGTCGGCCTGATGGCCAGCCGCTTCGGGCTATGATTCGCCGTCGGGAAATACCAGCGTGATCACCTACGAATACCCTTTCAACGAGCGCATCAGGACCTACCTGCGGCTGGAAAACCTCTTCCGCCGTCTGTTGGACTTGGTGGCACGCGATGAGGCACTTGATCACCACTACGCCCTGGCCAGTCTCTTTGAAGTAATGGATGTGGGCGCCCGCGCTGATCTCAAGGCCGATGTGCTGCGCGACCTGGATCGCCAGAAACAGGTACTGAACGGCTATCGCGGCAATCCGAGCATCGCTCAGACGGTGCTCGACGAGGTGCTGCAGCAAATAGAGCAATGCTACAACCAGCTCACCAGCCTGACCGGCAAGGCCGGCCACCACCTGACCGAGAACGACTGGCTCATGAGCATACGCAGCCGCATCGGTATACCGGGTGGAACCTGTGCCTTCGATCTGCCGGCCTATTACGCCTGGCAGCACGAGACCGGGGAGAAGCGTCGCGCTGACCTGCAGCGCTGGATCGCCACGCTGACCCCTCTGGCCGACGCCATCAGCCTGTTACTGACCCTTCTGCGCGACTCGGGTGTCGCACAGAAAGTCATGGCGCCGGGTGGTCAGTACCAGCAGCCACTGCCTCAGGGACGCACCTTCCAGTTGCTGCGCTTGAGCATCGATCCCGCCCTTGGCCTGATCCCGGAGATCAGCGGAAACCGCCTGATCGTCTCGATCCGCCTGATGCAGTTGCATGAAGATGACCGACTGCATGCCAGCAACCAGGACGCAGCCTTCGACCTGACGCTCTGCTCCTGAGCGTCCCATCCTTTCAGCGAATTCGAGCATGACACGCTCAGACGACAGTCACCCCCCTGCAAAACCACGCCTGGTCACCTGCCCCAACTGCGGCGGGGACAGTGTCTATGCCCCCAGCAATCCGTATCGCCCCTTTTGCAGCGAGCGATGCAAGAAGATCGATATGGGGGCCTGGGCCAGCGAGAGCTTCCGCATGCCTGCCGAAGCGCCGCCGGATGACCAGGAATTCGGCGACCCCAAGCTGCAGTAGCCCTCCCCCTTCGCCAGACTGTCAGGCCTTGGTGACCTCGGTATGCGTAGCCCCCGTGAAGCCACGCTCCTGCGCCAGCCATTGCAGGACCGGCACAGTGCCAGGCAGAACCGGCGCAGATTGCACCGGCAGTTGCTCCCAGGCAGAAGACTGCCCTTCCCGCATTTGCAGCTCGCCGCGCCAGGCCGTGACCTTGCAGAAATTCAACCGCACGAGCGCATGCGGATAGTCCACCAGCTCGGTTTTCCAGGGCTCAATTTCCAGCGCATCAATCCCCAGTTCCTCATGCAATTCGCGGCGCAGGGCCTGGGCCACAGTTTCGCCGGCCTCCAGCTTGCCACCCGGGAACTCCCAGTAACCCGCGTAGACCTTGCCGGCGGGGCGGGAAGTCAGCAGAAAACTGCCATCCGCCTGCAGCAGCACGCCCACTGCGACCTCCGTGATACCGCGATCAGCCCCACCCTCGCGCGGCCGGTCCGCATCGGCGATCAGGGGCTGCTTCATGCGGACGTGTGCTTGCCGGCGTAGTCCTTGGCGAACTGGTAGGCCACGCGCCCGCTGCGCGAACCACGCTCCAGCGCCCAGACCAGGGCCTCAGGTTGCGCTGCCGCTATGGCCGCAGCATGCACGCCAAAGGATGACAACCACTGCGCCACAATGCTCAAGTATTCATCCTGGCTGAAAGGATAGAAGCTGACCCACAAGCCAAAGCGTTCGGACAGTGAAATCTTTTCCTCTACTACCTCACCCGGATGGATCTCGCCATCTTCGGTATGGCTGTAACTGAGGTTGTCCTTCATGTACTCAGGCAACAGGTGACGGCGGTTGCTCGTCACGTAGATCAGCACATTCGCCGTGGTGGCCGATACCGAACCGTCGAGTATGGACTTCAGGGCCTTGTAGCCGGGCTCGCCGTCCTCGAAGCTCAGGTCATCACAGAACACAATGAATTTTTCAGGACGCTGCGACACGATCTCCACGATATCGGGAAGGTCGACCATATCGCCCTTGTCCACCTCGATCAGGCGCAAGCCCTGTCCGGCATAGGTGTGGAGGCAGGCCCGGATCAGCGAAGACTTGCCGGTACCTCGGGCGCCCGTCAGCAGCACGTTATTGGCCGGCAGGCCGCGCACGAACTGCTCGGTGTTGCGCTGGATCTTCTCCTTCTGCTGATCGATTTCCTTGAGCTGGTCCAGCTTCATCGCGCCAACATGGCGGATAGGCTCGATGACCCCGTGGCCCGAGCTGCGCTTGCGGTAGCGATAGGCAATGGATGCCGTCCAGTCAGGCTGGCTCAGGGGTTGAGGCAGGATGGACTCGATGCGCGCCATCAACTGCTCGGCGCGTTCGATCAGGTGTTCAAATTTCTCGTTCATGGATCACCGGGACATCCACCCCGTTTGCAAAGGTCAGGACCTGTAATCGGCGTTGATCGACACGTAGTCGTGACTGAAGTCGCAGGTCCAAACCGTATCCTCGGCCTGACCACGCCCCAGCACCACGCGCACGGTGATCTCACTCTGCTTCATCACGCGCTGGCCATCCTCCTCACGGTAGGACGGGTTGCGCCCGCCCTGTACAGCCACGTGCACATCGTCCAGGAACAGGTCAATGCGGTTCTGGTCCAGATCGGCGATGCCGGCATACCCCACCGCCGCCAGGATACGGCCCAGGTTCGGATCGCTGGCATAGAACGCGGTCTTGACCAGGGGCGAATGCGCGATGGCATAGGCCACCAGGCGACACTCCTCCGTGGTCTTGCCACCCTCAACGCGAACGGTGATGAATTTGGTCGCACCCTCGCCATCACGCACGATGGCTTGCGCCAACTTGCGCGCCACCTCAAGCATTGCGGCCCTCAACTGCCGGCCCTCGGTGCTGTCCAGCGACTCGATCACCGGATGGGCGGCCTTGTTGCTAGCGATGATGACAAAAGAATCATTGGTCGAGGTGTCACCATCGACCGTCACACGGTTGAACGAGCCTTCGGCCAGCTCATGTGCCAACTGCTGCATCACGGCCGGACTGACACGGGCATCGGTCGCCATATAACCCAGCATGGTCGCCATGTTGGGGCGTATCATTCCGGCCCCCTTGCTGATCCCGGTGATGCTGACCTTGACGCCAGCGATCGTGACCTGCGTACCAAAAGCCTTGGGCACGGTGTCCGTGGTCATGATGCCCTCAGCCGCACGCACCCAGTTGGCCTCACGTGCGTCGGCCAGCGCTGCCGGGAGACCGGCTTCGATGCGCTCGAAGGGCAGTTGCTCCATGATCACACCGGTCGAGAAAGGCAGCACCTGTTCAGGCAGCAGCTTCAGGTGCTTGGCCAGCGCGACACAAGTGCTGCGCGCGCGCGCAAGGCCTTCCTGCCCAGTCCCTGCATTGGCGTTGCCGGTATTGATCACCATGGCACGGATGCCACGACCCGCAGCCAGATGCTCACGACAAACCTGGACCGGCGCAGCACAAAAGCGGT
Organism: Hylemonella sp. GW821-FHT10B10; assembly: GCF_059415585.1. Taxonomy (NCBI): domain Bacteria; kingdom Pseudomonadati; phylum Pseudomonadota; class Betaproteobacteria; order Burkholderiales; family Comamonadaceae; genus Hylemonella; species Hylemonella sp. GW821-FHT10B10. The sequence goes on from NZ_JBWKNN010000002.1 coordinate 624,473, forward strand.
TTTGGGTGAAAACACCTGCAACCGAAGCACCCTCGTCGAGCAATACGACCGTCAGATCTTTGCGATTGGCCTTGCGCACACCGGCCTCGGCAATACCGATACGCACGCCGGAGATGGAGAAGAGCTCTGCGGGATTGGGTGCAGACAGGTTGACGGGCATCTTGCAACTCTTATCGGGGTATCGGGTGGTCGGATCAGCTCAGCTTGCCGTGGCAATGCTTGTATTTTTTGCCGCTGCCGCAAGGGCAAGGCTCATTGCGACCGACGCGCGGTACAGCGGCCACCTGGGTCGCCGTATCGACCGTGGTCTCCACCTCACCGGTTTCGGTCGGCGCGGTGTAGGTGACGTTGGAGATTTGCTCGGCCTTGCTCTCCATGGCCTCTGCCGCCTGCTCGATCTGCTCGCTAGACTGCACGCGCACCGTCATGAGCACGCGTGTCACCTCGTTCTTGACTGAATCCAGCAACTGGCCGAAAAGCTCAAAGGCCTCTCGCTTGTATTCCTGCTTGGGCTGCTTCTGGGCATAACCGCGCAGATGGATGCCCTGGCGCAAGTAATCCAGCGCGCTCAGGTGTTCGCGCCAATGGGTGTCTATGCTTTGCAGCAGCACCATGCGTTCGAACTGGGTGAAATTGCCCGCCCCCACCTGCTCTACCTTGGCGGCATAGGCCGCATGCGCGGCGGTAGTCACGCCTTCGAGGATGTCATCGTCACTGATCGCGCTGGCATCCTGCACCTGCTTCTGCAGGTTGACATCGAGTTGCCACTCGTCATGCAACACCTTTTGGAGCGCAACAATATCCCATTGCTCTTCGACAGACTCTTCAGGCACGAACTGGTGCACGAGATCCGTGAAGCAGCCTTCTCGCAACGAGGCTATCTGGGCGGCCAGATCCGTTGCATCCAGAATGGCATTGCGCTGCTGATAGATCACCTTGCGCTGGTCGTTGGCGACGTCATCGTATTCGAGCAACTGCTTGCGTACATCGAAGTTGCGGGCCTCGACCTTGCGCTGGGCGCTCTCGATGCTGCGCGTGACAATGCCAGCCTCGATGGCTTCGCCGTCAGGCATCTTGAGCCGGTCCATGATGGCGCGAACGCGATCACCGGCAAAGATGCGCATGAGCGCATCGTCCAGGCTCAGGTAGAAACGCGAGGAGCCCGGATCACCCTGGCGACCGGAACGACCACGCAGCTGGTTATCGATACGGCGCGACTCATGGCGCTCGGTAGCGATGATACGCAACCCCCCTAGGGCCACGACCTTCTCGTGGTCCTGGTTCCATTGGACACGCAGGGCGTCGATTTTCTGCCGCTTGGCGCTGGCATCCAGAGTCTCGTCCGCCTCGATGAGCTCGATGCTCTTCTCGACGTTGCCCCCCAGCACGATGTCGGTACCACGACCCGCCATATTGGTAGCAATGGTGATCATCTTGGGCCGGCCAGCCTGCGCAATGATGTCCGCTTCGCGGGCGTGCTGCTTGGCGTTGAGCACCTGGTGCGGCAACTTGGCCTTCTCCAGCAGCTGCGCAATGATCTCGGAGTTCTCGATCGAAGTCGTCCCCACCAGCACGGGTTGGCCGCGCTCGTAGCATTCGCGAATGTCCTTGATCGCTGCTTCGTACTTCTCCCGCGTGCTCTTGTAGACGCGGTCCAACTGATCGTCACGACGACTTAACCGGTTCGGTGGAATGACCACCGTCTCCAGACCGTAGATCTCCTGGAACTCATAGGCCTCGGTATCGGCCGTGCCGGTCATGCCAGCCAGCTTGCCGTAGAGGCGGAAATAGTTCTGGAAAGTGATGGAAGCCAGGGTCTGGTTCTCGGCCTGTATGGCCACGCCTTCCTTGGCTTCCACGGCCTGATGCAAACCGTCACTCCAACGGCGACCTGTCATCAGGCGACCGGTGAACTCATCGACGATGACCACCTCCCCGTTTTGCACCACGTAGTGCTGGTCACGAAGGTAGAGATGCCGCGCTCGCAGGCCCGCATACAGATGGTGCACCAAGGTGATATTGGCCGGGTCATAGAGGCTGGCGCCCTCAGGCAGCAGGCCGGCCTGGGTCAACAGCGTCTCGGCCTTCTCGTGCCCCATCTCGGTCAGGAAAACCTGGTGGCTCTTTTCGTCGACCGTGAAATCACCGGGTTTGGTCACACCCTCGCCAGTGCGAGGATCGGCCTCACCCTCTTGGCGCACCAGGCTCGGCACCAGCTTGTTGATGGCCACGTACATGGCCGTATGGTCTTCTGCCTGGCCGCTGATGATCAGCGGTGTACGCGCCTCGTCGATCAGGATGGAATCAACCTCGTCGACGATGGCGTAGTTCAGACCCCGCTGCACGCGATCCACCACCTCGTAAACCATGTTGTCACGCAGGTAGTCGAAGCCGTATTCGTTATTGGTACCGTAGGTAATGTCAGCCTGGTAGGCCGCCTGCTTCTCCTGACGCGACATCTGCGGCAGGTTCACGCCCACCGTCAAACCCAGGAAGTTGTACAGGCGCCCCATCCACCGGGCATCCCGGTTGGCAAGATAGTCGTTCACCGTCACGACATGCACCCCCTTACCGGTCAGTGCATTGAGATAGACAGGAAGCGTGGCCGTCAATGTCTTGCCTTCGCCCGTGCGCATTTCTGAGATCTTGCCCTGATGCAAGGACATGCCCCCCATGAGCTGCACATCGAAGTGCCGCATCTTCATGACGCGCTTGGAGCCTTCTCTGACAACGGCAAAGGCCTCCGGCAGCAAGGCCTCCAGGCTCTCCCCACGGGTGATGCGCTCGCGGAATTCGCTGGTCTTGGCCTGCAAGGCCGCATCACTCAGCTTTTCGAACTCCGGTTCCAGCGCATTGATGCGGGCGACTGCGCCGCGGTACTGCTTGAGCAACCGGTCGTTGCGGCTGCCAAATATTTTGGTGAGGATGTTGATGCCCATGAACGCCGTACCGCCCTGCCGGTGAAGAAAACCGACGGAGCCGTGCAATCCTTATCAGTCTAGAGATGATGTCGCCCAGCTAAGGCGACAGCTGTCCCCGTCGCCAGGCGGCAACGGGAGCGCGAAGCGCTTGATTCTACCTTTGAGCCGCTGGGGGGGCGGGGGTAGGGGATACGGTCGGGGCCACAGCCAGCGGCGGTGCGGCAGGGACAGCTGCCACCGTGGCATTGGGCACGATGGTAACGGCGGGAGACTGTGCAGCGCCAGAGGCGGGAAGGGGAGCCGCTACCATCACTTTGGCCGGCGAAATGACTGGCGCAGGCTGGACGGGGGGCTTGGGGGCAGCCAATCCGGGAACCGCCGCGAGCGCCGGTACGGCAGCCCTGACAGGAGCAGCCGGAGCAAGGGCCAGTTGCTGCGCAGGCAGGCTGCGGCTGGCATTCATGAACTTGTGCGGATCCTGGGGCACACCTCGCACCAGGACCTCAAAATGCAGATGCGGACCCGTCGAACGGCCGGTGGTGCCCACCTCGCCGATTTTCTGCCCCCGCTTGATCAAATCGCCTTTTTTCACCAGCACCTTGGAGGCATGGGCATAACGGGTGATCAGGTCCTTGCCATGATCGACCTCGATCATATTGCCGTAGTCGGGACGGAATTCCTGCGTCACCACCACACCGCCGGCAGCAGCCAGGATGGCCGTGCCGACCGACGACTGGTAATCGATACCGGTATGCAGTGCCGAGCGCCCCGTGAAGGGATCGATCCGCCAGCCAAAGCCTGAGCCAGCCCCCCCGAAAGCGACGGGGTGCTGGGTCGGGATCATCATATTCTTGACCTTCTGCTCGAACAGGCGGGACTCCACCACCGACATCAGATCGGTGCGTTGGCCGGTCAACCGATCCAGATCAGCCAGGGTGTTCTGAAGCTCTTCCATGGTCAAGGGACGACCCGACACCAGGGCACCCCCCTGGCCCGGCTTGGCCTTGATATCGGCAGGGTTGATACCGGCCAGACCAGAAACGCGCTCTCCCAGAGATTCCAGCTGGAGCAGCTTGGCCTGCATCTCGCCGAGGCGGCGCGCCATAACATCTAGGTTTTCGCGCATGAAACGGTCGCGCAGGGCAAATTCGTCCTTGACCACCAGCTTGACGAGCGCACCGATCACCGGCCAGCCCTCGCGCGCACCTTTCAGGAACACCCAGTGGTAAAGGCCTGCGGCCACCAGCATCAACGCAAAAGACAGGCTCAGGCCGGCCAGCAGCAGCTTGGTACCACTCAGATGTATCGCACGGCTTTTGGCCAGCCATGCATCCGTGATAATCAAATGCATCTTTATTCCTTCTCAACCCACCCTCGAATGACGACCCGCCGCCATCAGGCAGTCACGCTGCTGCAGGCAACACAGGATTCGCCCATGCTGGCCCGGCTGAGTGAACTCAGCAAGGACTCCGTCGCTCGGCTCAAGGCTGTTGAGGCGATGATACCGGCCGCGCTACGCACTGCGATCACGGCCGGGCCGATCGATGGTTCGATTTGGTGTCTGATTGTTAACAGCAATGCTGCTGCTGCCAAAGTTCGCCAACTCCTGCCGGCGATGGAGGCCCACTTGCGCACCAAAGGGTGGCAGGTTAGCGCAATTCGGCTCAAAGTACAAATCCCCAGCGCACAGAGATAGCAGGAACCGCACCTGAGCGAGGCTATGAATAGGGTGGTGCCGATTGTCGGAATCGAACTGACGACCTACCGCTTACAAGGCGGTTGCTCTACCAACTGAGCTAAATCGGCACGCTGATAATTTTACTGTAAGCACTCACAGCCGGTCTGGGCACAACACCGGGTCTGCCCCGGCGAGCCCAGCCTATTTGACGCGCTTGAGAGCCGGACGACCCGCTCCGGGCTTGGGCGGCTCAGGCTCATCACCCTCATCCACCTCCGTCGACGCCACAGGGGTCAGCAAGCCGATGGGAGCCCCTCCCGGACCCTGTTCCTCAGGAAGCCCGATAGCGCCAGCTTCATCGCCGACAGAGGCAGGCAACTGCCCCTCCTCATCCTGGGTGAAGGCCATGCCCTGTCCGCTTTCGCGCGCATAGATGGCCATGACCCGGTTCAGCGGGACCATGATGTCGCGCGCGACGCCGGCAAAACGGGCCTTGAACTCGATGTAGTCATTGCCCAGCTTCAAGGCACTGGTGGCGTCCATGCTGATATTGAGCACGATCTCCCCGTCCTTGACGTACTCACGCGGGACACGCACCGTGTCATCGACGCGCACCGCCACATAGGGCGTCAAGCCGTTATCAGTACACCACTCGTAAAGCGCACGGATCAGATAGGGGCGGGTCGAAGTGGGCCCGCTAGCACTTGTCGTGGACACGGAAACCGGCCTTACTTGCGCATCACCTTCTCGGACGGCGTCAGCGCCTCGATGTAGGCCGGACGCGAGAAGATGCGCTCTGCGTACTTGAGCAGGGGTGCAGCATTCTTGCTCAGCTCGATGCCGTAGTAATCCAGGCGCCAGAGCAGGGGCGCGATGGCCACGTCCAGCATGGAGAAGTTGTCGCCCAGCATGTACTTGTTCTTCAGGAACACCGGAGCCAGCTGGGTCAGGCGATCGCGGATGTGCGAGCGGGCTTTCTCCAGGGCTTTCTCGTTGCTCTTGGCGGCACGGGATTCCAGAGTGGACACATGGACAAACAGTTCCTTCTCGAAATTGAGAAGGAAGAGGCGCACGCGGGCGCGGTCCACCGGATCACCAGGCATGAGTTGCGGATGCGGGAAACGCTCGTCAATGTACTCGTTGATGATGTTCGACTCGTACAGGATCAGATCACGCTCCACCAGGATCGGCACCTGGCCGTAGGGGTTCATGACGCTGATGTCTTCAGGCTTGTTGTAGAGGTCGACGTCACGGATCTCGAAATCCATGCCCTTCTCGAACAGGACAAAACGGCAGCGGTGGGAGAAGGGGCAGGTCGTGCCCGAGTACAGCACCATCATGGTGGGAAGCTCCTAAAAATCAAAACTTAGCTTCAGGGCAGACTAACCTGTGTCAGGTTAGGTCGAAACTAAAAGAGTGGGCTGCATTGTCGCAAACCCACTCTACAAATAGCAAGTTTTGCACCATATTGGTGCAAAACTTGTCAAATCAGCCGCTTACTTGACGTCTTTCCAGAAGGAAGCATTGAGACGCCAGGCGATCAGCGTGAAGACCAGCAGGAACAGCATGACCCAGACACCCACACGCACCCGGGTGTTCTGCGAAGGCTCACCCATCCATTGCAGGAAGTTCACCAGATCACCCACGGCCTGGTCGTACTGCAGGGGCGTCATCGCGCCAGGGGCCACCTGCTGCCAGCCCTTGAAGACTTCAACCTCGTGGCCGTGCTCCTTCTGAACTTCGAACTCCGGACGGCGCTGGCCCTGCAGCTCCCACAGCACGTGCGGCATGCCGACGCTCGGGAAGGCCAGATTGTTCCAACCCGTGGCCTTGGTCTCGTCGGGATAGAACGTGCGCAGGAAGGTGTAGAGGTAGTCGGCACCGGTGCCGCCGTGGCCGGCGCGCGAACGGGCAATCACGGTCAGGTCAGGCGGGTTGGCACCAAACCACTCCTTGGCCTGCTTGGGGTCGATGGCCGACTTCATGGTTTCACCAACCTTGTCGGTGGTGAACAGCAGGTTGTCCTTGATCTGCTCCGTGGTGAAGCCGATGTCCTGCAGGCGGTTGTAGCGCATGTAGGCCGCCGAATGGCAGTTCAGGCAGTAGTTGACGAACAGGCGGGCACCATTCTGCAGCGAAGCATGGTCGCTGGTGTTGACGGGCGCCTTGTCCCAGGCGATGCCACCGCCGGAGGCCAGGGCAGCGCCACTGAGAACGAACGAAGTGGTCAGGGCAAGAATGAATTTTTTCATTTTTGTAGTCTCCGGCTCAGTGGGCCTCGAAGGTCACACGGCTGGGCACCGGCTTGGGTTCACCCAGGCGGCTCCACCAGGGCATCAGCAGGAAAAAGCCGAAGTAGAACAGGGTGCCGACCTGCGACACACGCTCGCCGATCGGCGAGGGCGGCTGCACGCCCAGGTAGGCCAGGATGACGAAATCGATCACGAAGATGCCGTACAGGTACTTGTGCCAGTCCGGACGGTAGCGGATCGACTTGACCGGGCTGTTATCCAGCCAGGGCAGGAAGAACAGGATGACCACTGCGCCACCCATGACGACCACACCCCAGAACTTGGCGTCGATGGCCAGCATGAGGGCGATCAGCACCACGGCACCACCGGCCACGGCTCCCTTGAACAGGGTGGGCAGCTTGCCCTTGAGCACGGCCAGGCCAGCGGCCAGCAGCACGCAGGCGATCAGCGCATACATCATCTCGCTGGTGATCGCACGCAGCATGGAGTAGTAAGGCGTGAAGTACCAGACCGGGGCGATGTGCGCCGGGGTCTTGAGCGGGTCGGCCGGGATGAAGTTGTTGTATTCGAGGAAGTAGCCGCCGAACTCGGGCGCGAAGAACACGATGGCAGAGAACACCATCAGGAACACGCCCACACCCAGCAGATCGTGCACGGTGTAATAGGGATGGAAGGGAATGCCGTCCAGCGGCTTGCCTTTGGCGTCCTTGGGCGCTTTCGGACCCTTGATCTCGACGCCATCCGGGTTGTTGGAACCGACATCATGCAGCGCCAGCAGGTGGGCCACCACCAGGCCCAGCAGGACCAGGGGTACGGCAATCACGTGGAAGCTGAAGAAGCGGTTCAGCGTGGCATCACCCACCACGTAGTCACCACGGATCAGCAGGGCCAGATCCGGACCGATGAAGGGGATGGCGGAGAACAGGTTCACGATCACCTGGGCGCCCCAGTAGGACATCTGGCCCCAGGGCAGCAGATAGCCCATGAAGGCCTCGGCCATCAGCACCAGGAAGATGGCGCAACCGAAGACCCAGACCAGCTCCCGCGGCTTGCGGTAGCTGCCATAGATCAGGCCGCGGAACATGTGCAGATAGACCACCACGAAAAAGGCGGACGCGCCGGTCGAGTGCAGGTAACGCACCAGCCAGCCCCAGGGCACGTCACGCATGATGTACTCGACCGAGCCGAAGGCCAGGGCCGCATCCGGCTTGTAGTGCATGACCAGGAAAATGCCGGTCACGATCTGGATCACCAGCACCAGCATGGCCAGTGAGCCGAAGAAATACCAGAAGTTGAAGTTCTTCGGAGCGTAGTACTCCGACATGTGGACGCGGTAGGCGTCGAACGCGGTCGGGAAACGGTTCTCGAACCAGTTCAGCACCTGGGCGCTGACGGGCGCACCGGCGGGGAGTTCCTTGAATTCAGCCATGTCTTGTTCCTCAAGCCTTCTTGTCTTCGCCGATCAGCAGCTTGCTGTCGGACAGGTACATGTGCGGCGGCACTTCCAGGTTGTCAGGCGCCGGTTTGTTCTTGAACACACGGCCGGCCATGTCGAAGGTCGAGCCGTGGCAGGGGCAGAGGAAACCGCCCTGCCAGTCGTCCGGCAGCGAAGGCTGGGCACCGGTCTGGAATTTGTCGCTGGGCGAGCAGCCCAGATGGGAGCAGATACCGACGGCCACGAGCACGTCGGGCTTGATGGAGCGGTACTGGTTGCGCGCGTATTCTGGGGTCAGCTCGGAAGGCTTGCGCTCGGACTTTGGATCTGCGAGCAGGTTTTCGGTCTTGTTCAGGCTTTCGAGCTGTTCGGGCGTGCGCTTGACGATCCAGACCGGTTTGCCACGCCATTCGGCGGTGATTTTCTCGCCCGGTTTGAGGGCGGAAATGTCCACCTCGACTGCAGCACCGGCGGCCTTGGCGCGCTCGGAGGGCTGGAAGGAGCTGACAAAGGGAATGGCGGCGGCCACGCCACCCACGGTACCTGCACAACCCGTGGCAATCAGCCACGTCCGTTTGCTCGGGTCCATCTGACTCTTATCGGCAAGCGTGTCGCTCATGGAAATCCTCAATCAAGTCTACGGGTACGAAAATTGGAAAACTGCCGGGGCTATAACCGGAGAATTAACCCGGGATTCTAGCCGACTCATGCCCGGCCTCCGGTCTTTGCACGAGCCGGCGTGCCATGCGCACCGCCTCGATCAGGCTTGAAGCATCGGCCCGACCGCTGCCTGCGATGTCAAAGGCGGTGCCATGGTCCGGGCTGGTTCGCACCAGTGGCAGGCCCAGCGTGACATTGACGCCCTGCTCCACCCCCAGGTACTTCACGGGGATCAGGCCCTGGTCGTGGTACATGGCCACCACCACGTCGAACTCGCCAGGCTGCCCCGCCTTGGCCCGGGCCCGCATGAAAACCGTGTCCGGAGCCCAGGGGCCATGCACATCCAGGCCCTCGGCGCGGGCACTATTCAAGGCGGGGATGATGGTGTCGATCTCCTCGCGTCCGAACAGCCCTCCTTCGCCGGCATGCGGGTTGAGGCCGGCCACGGCGATGCGCGGCGCCCGCCCCAGCAGAGAATGCAAGGCCGCGTGGGTGATACGCAGGGTCTGCAGCACATTGCCAAAAGTCACCGCCTCGATGGCCTCGCGCAAGGCCAAGTGGATGCTGACCAGCACCGTGCGCAGTTCCTGATTGGCCAGCATCATGCGCACCGGCAAGTCGCTGACCGGCTTGCCCAGGAAGGCAGCCGCCTCGGCCTGAAGCAACTCCGTATGGCCGGGGAAATTGTCGAAAGGCGCCCCAGCGGCGGACAGCGCCTCCTTGTGCAGTGGCGCGGTCACCAGGCCTGAGATCTCGCCGCGCAAGGCCGCCCGAGCCGCCCATACCACGCAGCGCCCGGCCAGACGGCCAGACTCGGCGCTGATTTGACCCCAAGGCACGGGCTCCGCCGGAGCCTCGACCTGCAGCACAGGCAGGCTGTGCGATGGCACCGTCAGCGCCTCCTCGGCACGTTTGATCAGTACCAGCGGCTGGGCCGCCTCACCCTCACGGCGGATCAGCGCCATCGCGCGCCGCAGCGTGGCCGCATCTCCCACCACGAAACAGCCCCGCGTGAGTTCAGGCGCATCGCGAAAGGCCTTGGCGATGATTTCCGGCCCGATGCCCGCGGCATCGCCCAGGGTGATGGCCAGGGGTTTCATGCTGGGTTGTCGATCTCGATGAACTCGTGGGCCAAACCGAGCTGGGCTGCGACATGCCCGGCCACGGCCGGCGCACCATAACGTTCGCTGGCATGGTGGCCGCAGGCGATGAAGGTGACGCCACACTCGCGTGCGTAATGCGCCTGCGGCTCGGAAATTTCACCAGTGATGAAGGCGTCGGCACCAGCGGCGATAGCCGACTCGAAATAACCTTGAGCCCCACCCGTGCACCACGCTACGTTTTGAATAGCACGACCAGAGCCGCCAACCACAGTGACAGAACGACCAAGCACCTGCTCCACGTGGCTAGCCAGCACCACCGCATCAGCAAACCTTCCTCCGTCCAAACGCTGCCCCATGAAACCCAGGTCCTGCTCGCCAAAACGGATCTGGGCCTGCAGGCCCAGCCTCGCTGCAAGCTGGGCGTTGTTACCCAGTTCCGGATGGGCGTCCAATGGCAGGTGGTAGGCGTAGAGATTGATGTCGTGCGCCAGCAGCAAAGCCAGGCGTTGTTTCATCCAACCCGTCACGCGCCCATCCTGGCCGCGCCAGAACAGGCCGTGGTGCACGAAGATGGCGTCGGCCTGCATCGCAATGGCCGCCTCGATCAGGGCACGGCTGGCCGTGACGCCGGAAACGATCTTGTGCACTGGCAGGCGCCCTTCCACCTGCAGACCATTGGGCCCGTAGTCGCGAAAACGCTCGGGTTGCAGCAGGGCATCAAAAGCCTGCAGAAGCTGGGTGCGATCCGTCATGGCGCCGATTGTCGGTCAGTTTGCGGGTCCGCCTGGGCCGGTGACACCTCCAGGCTGCAGTCGCAGCCCTGCCCGGCCGCAATCCAGCGGCCAGCCAGCCGCCGCAGTGCCGGCAGCAGCAGGGGCGCCAGCCAACCCAGACCGGCCGGCAGGGCGGCGCGCAGCACCTCCTGCGGCTGTACCATGGCACCGCAACGGTATCGGGCCAGGGTCTCCTCCCAACGCAGCGCGGTACAGGCACCACGACGGTGCCCCGACAGCAGCATGCCCAGCGGGCAGGGCTCGTGCAAACAGCACACGCCGCAGCCGTTGCAGGGCTGCCCCAGCACCGGCTTGGACGGGGCGAGCGGCTGAATATGAATGATTCGGGGCAGCATGGCAGGAGGCACTCTACAATTTCCCACATGAAACGATACTGGCTGCTGTTCTCGCAAGCTGTCACCGTCCTGCTGGCGGCCTACTTTGTCGTGGCCACGCTCAAGCCCGCCTGGGTGATGCAGCCCGGTGAAACACCCACGGTAGCGCTCTTCCAGGCGCCGTCCGACCGCAACGCGGCGCCACCGCCTGGCAGTTTCCGCCTAGCCGCCCAGAAGGCCTCGGCCGCTGTGGTCAGCATCAACACCAGCAAGGCGGCCCGGCGCAACCCGAACAGCAACGACCCCTGGTTCCGCTTCTTCTTTGGCGACCAGGATAACGAGCCTCAGGTCGGCCTGGGCAGTGGCGTCATTGTCAGCCCCGGCGGCTACATCCTGACCAACAACCACGTGATCGAGGGGGCCGACGAGATCGAGGTCATCCTCAACGACAGCCGGCGCAGCCGCGCCCGAGTGATCGGCAGCGATCCGGACAGTGATCTGGCGGTGCTCAAGATCGAACTCGACAAGCTGCCTGTCATCGTGCTGGGTAATTCCGATGCGCTGCAGGTGGGTGACCCCGTGCTGGCCATCGGCAATCCCTTCGGCGTAGGCCAGACCGTCACCAGCGGCATCGTCAGCGCCCTGGGGCGCAACCAGCTGGGCATCAACACCTTCGAGAACTTCATTCAGACCGATGCCGCCATCAACCCCGGCAACTCTGGCGGCGCGCTGGTGGACGCCAGCGGCAACCTGCTGGGCATCAACACAGCCATCTATTCCCGCTCGGGCGGCAATATGGGCATAGGGTTCGCCATCCCCGTGGCCACGGCCCAGCAGGTACTGGAAAGCATCGTCAAGGACGGGCAGGTCACACGCGGCTGGATCGGCGTGGAGCCCAGCGACCTGTCGCCGGAACTGGCCGAGACCTTTGGCGTCAAGACCGACGAGGGGGTGATCATCACCGGTGTGCTGCAGAACGGCCCGGCCGCCCTGGCCGGCATCCGCCCCGGCGACGTCATCACCAAGGTCGCCGGCAAGCCGGTGCAAAACGTTTCGGAACTGCTGACCCGCGTGGCGGCGCTCAAACCCGGGAATCCGGCCAGCTTCAGCGTGCGCCGTCAGGACCGGACGCTGGACATCAGCATCACGCCGGGCGTGCGACCAAAACCACGCCGCATCCCCCAGCAGTGAGCTGATCAGGAATCGACCGGCTCGGCGTCAGGCGCGCGTGTGTGCTTGATGAAGATTTGCGCAGCCCAGATGCCCACTTCGTAGAGCAGGCACATCGGGATGGCCAATGCCAGCTGCGACACTACATCGGGCGGTGTCACGATGGCCGCGATGATGAAGGCCAGCACGATGAAGTAGCCGCGAAAATCCTTGAGTTTCTGGATGCTCACCAGGCCCATGCGCGCCAGCACGATGACCACAATGGGCACCTCGAAGGCCAGGCCGAAAGCGATGAACATGGTCATCACAAAGCTCAGATAAGCCTCGATGTCGGGCGCTGCCGTGATGCTCTTGGGCGCAAATCCCTGGATGAAGGCGAAGACCTGCCCGAAGACGAAGAAATAACAGAAGGCCACGCCAATGAAAAACAGCACCGTGCTGGAGATCACCAGGGGCAACACCAGCTTCTTCTCATGGCTGTACAGGCCGGGCGCAACGAAGGCCCAGAGCTGGTAGAGCACCACAGGCAGGGCCAGCAGGAAGGCCGCCATCAGCAGGATCTTGAGCGGAACCATGAAGGGCGAGATGACCGAGGTGGCGATCAGCGTGGCCCCCTTGGGCAGGTGTGCCACCAGCGGCGCCGCCAGCAGGTCATACAGCGCAGCCGGGCCCGGGTAGATGGCCAGGACCGCTGCGGCGATGGCCATGGCGATCACGGTCTTGATGAGCCGGTCACGCAACTCGATCAGGTGCTGCACGAAGGGCTGCTCGGTACCGGCCAGCTCGTCGTCTTTGCTTTGTGGGTCTGCCATGCGTTCTTACAGGTTGCGGGGCCGCGCCGCCCACACCCAGCTTGCATGCTGGGCGAGCCGGCGTGGCTCAGTTCAGTTTCTGGGGCCGGTAACGGGCCACCCGGGCTGCACCGGACAGTGCCTTGGTGCGCACACCCTGGCGTGCCTTGTACCAACTGGGCGTGGCCCCGCGTTTGAGGCGCCAGTTCTTGCCAGGGTGCTTGTACTCCGGCACTGTTTGCAGACTGCTGGAGAGATCCGTCGCGTTGTCCAGCCCAGAAGTGGCCGAGTTCCAGTCCCGCTCGAAATCCGAGGTGGTGGTCTGGATCGAGTTCTCAACCTCCTGGGCCGCACCTTCGACGGTGCTTTTCATCTTCTTGAGCTCTTCGAGCTCCATCGAACGGTTGACCTCGGCCTTCACATCGGACACATAACGCTGGGCCTTGCCCAACAAGGTACCGATGGTGCGCGCTACGCGTGGCAGCTTTTCCGGCCCGATGACGATCAACGCCACCGCGCCGATGAGCGCCATCTTGGAAAGACCGAGATCGATCATGCCTGGGAGCTACGCGGGACGGTCAAGACTTGGGCTTGGCTTCGACGTCGATGGTGTTCTTGTCAGCCGAGGCCGCTGCCGTGCTGGCCACCTGCTGGGGGGCGGGGGCGGCAGCGGGCTTGTCTTCGGTCGAGGAACCATCCTTCATACCGTCCTTGAAACCCTTGACGGCGCTACCCAGGTCGCTACCCAGGTTCTTGAGCTTCTTGGTGCCGAACACCATGACCACGATCAGCAGCACGATCAGCCAGTGCCAGATGGAAAAGGAACCCATATATCTCTCCTAAGGAATGATCAATTTTAATCGCCGCAAGGGCGGCTCGGACGAAACGGGAAAAATCAACCCTTCAACCAGGGGCGGGGGCCGCCAATCACGTGGAAGTGCAGGTGGTGCACCTCCTGGCCTCCGTCTGCACCGGTGTTGCAAACGATGCGGAAGCCCCCCTCGGGGTAGGGGCGGCAACCTTCCTGCGCGGCCAGCTTGGGGGCCAACGCCATCATGCGCCCCAGCAGGTCGGCATGCTCAGGCCCGACCTGGGCCATGGACGGAATGTGCAGCTTGGGGATCAGCAGGAAATGCACAGGGGCCCACGGGTTGATATCGTGAAAAGCGAAGATGTCCTGGTCCTCGTAGACCTTCTTGGCAGGGATCTTGCCGGACACCAGCTTGCAGAAAATGCAGTCTGGATCACTGTGCTTGACGTCGCTCATGCGGAAAACTCCATGGATATGGCAAGGGATCTAGCAATTTGGGGGCCAGCCGCAGACGTTCTCGTCTACTGCGCCCCGCCCTCCCGGGCCAGCGCCTTGCGCAGGGCCTTTTCCTCGATACCGCTGGTGCCTTCGCGGCGCTCCAGTTCGGCGATCACGTCGGCCGGCGTCAGGCCGTAATGGGCCAGGGCGATCATGGTATGGAACCAGAGGTCGGCCACTTCGTTGACGATTTTGCCGCGCTCGCCACCGTGGTCGGCGTCCTTGGCGGCCATCACAACCTCGGTCGCCTCCTCACCCACTTTCTTGAGAAAGGCGTCCGGTCCCTTGTGCAGCAACCGGGCCACATAGCTTTTCTCGGGGTCGCCGCCGCGCGCGGGCAGGCGGCTCTCGATCACGGTCGCCAGACGGGCCAGGGCGTCAACAGAATTCTTGGGCTCGACCATGGTCTTCACTTGTAGATGGTTTCGGGGTCCTTGAGGACCGGATCGACGGCGCGCCAGGCGCCGTCTTTGTAAACGCTGAAGAAGCAGCTGTGGCGGCCGGTGTGGCAGGCAATACCCGGCTCGTGCCCAAGCTGGGTCACCTTGAGCAGGATGACGTCATTGTCGCAATCCAGACGGATCTCGTGCACGGTCTGCACATGGCCGGATTCCTCGCCCTTGAACCAGAGCTTGCCGCGCGAGCGACTGTAGTAGACGGCACGGCCGAGTTCGGCCGTTTTCTGCAGGGCCTCGCGGTTCATCCAGGCGAACATCAGCACATCGTTGCTGCCCTGTTCCTGGGCGATCGCCGGCACCAAGCCTTGCTCATCCCATTTCACTTCGTCGAGCCAGTTCATGGTGTGATTGTCTCGCGATTCAGGCTGCGGCTTCAATGCGCACTGGGATACCAGCCCGAGCCATGCGGTCCTTGGCCTGGGCAATGGTGTATTCGCCGTAGTGGAAGATGCTGGCGGCCAGCACGGCGTCGGCCCCGCCCTGCCGGACGCCTTCGACCAGATGATCCAGATTGCCAACGCCGCCGGAAGCAATGACCGGCACACTCACCGCTTCGCTGACCGCACGTGTGAGCGCCAGGTCGAAACCGGACTTGGTGCCATCACGGTCCATGCTGGTCAGCAGGATCTCGCCAGCGCCGTGTTCGGCCATCCGGCGCGCCCAGGCCACGGCGTCCAGCCCCGTGTTCTTGCGCCCACCATGGCTGTAGACGTCCCAACCCTCACCACGCGCCAGCAGATCCTCGCCGTAGCGGCGCTTCGCGTCGATCGCCACCACGATGCACTGGGCGCCGTATTTGTGCGAGGCGTCGCGGATGACCTGCGGATTGGCGATGGCCGCCGAATTGAAACTGGTCTTGTCGGCCCCGGCGTTGAGCAGGCGGCGCACGTCTTCCACCGTGCGCACGCCGCCGCCCACCGTCAGCGGGATGAAGACCTGAGAGGCCACGGCCTCGATGATGTGCAGGATCAGGTCGCGCCCATCGCTGGTCGCGGTGATGTCCAGAAAAGTAAGTTCGTCGGCACCCTGCTCGTTGTAGCGTGCAGCGATTTCCACCGGGTCACCGGCATCGCGCAATTCGACGAAATTGACGCCCTTGACGACGCGTCCGCCCGTCACGTCCAGGCAGGGAATGATACGTTTGGCCAGCATGCCCGGATTGTAGGTCTCAGCGCAGGCTGAGACGCTGCCAGCCCTGCCACTGCTCACCAGGTGCCACGACCACGGGCGCCATGACCTGGGCCGCTTCCACGCAAAGCATGCGGGCATAGCCCCCGGCCGGCAGATCGGGCAGAACCTTGTCGCGACCGGGATTCCAAACGACAGTCTGGGCCCAATTCGGGCTTTGCGCGATGGCCATGGTATGCGCCGCCTCCCGCAAAAGCAGGGGTTCCGCTGCCGCCTCGTAGACGCGGTCAAACTCGGCGTCGAAACGCAAGGGACTGGTCCCCGTAGCATGGCTATCGGTCACGGAATCCCACTCGGGCTGCCCCTGCAAGCCTTCGAGCCGGGCCTGGGTGATGTGGTCCACAGCGAAATAGGTGTGCAAGGCCCCGGTGAAGGCCAGCGGTTGAACGTCGGTGTTGCGCACAGCCAGGGTCAACTGCAATGCACCTGGGCTCAGCTCCAGCCGCAGGCGGGCCTCGAAGGCCTGCGGCCAGAAAGCGCGTGTCGCAGGGCCATCAGCCAGGCGCAGGACCAGGTGCCCCCGCTGCGCTTCGAGTACCTGCTCCTCCATTTCCCAGGCCAGGTTGCGCACAAAACCGTGCTTGGGCAGGGGGCCACGCATATTGAACTGGGGAAAGCAGACTGGCACGCCACCGCGGATGGCGCTGTGACCGTCAAAGGCGCTGGCCGGGCTCAGGTAGAGCCGCTCGCGGCCTCCGGCCACCCAGGAAACCACATGCGCGCCATGCAGCAACACGCGCAGGCTATCGCCATTGGACAGGGTCAGGGAAACGGAGCGCAGGCCGCGGAACAGCGTCGCGCTGCCGGCTGGATCAGCCATTGAGTTCGTCGGCGCGAATCTGGGCGGCTTCAAAATCCAGGTCGCCCGTGTAGATGGCGCGCCCGCAGATCACGCCCTCCACGCCCTCATCCTCCACCGCGCACAGGGCCTCGATGTCGGCCATATTGCTCAGGCCGCCGGAGGCGATGACCGGGATGGTCAGGGCCTGGGCCAGCTTGACCGTCGCATCGATGTTGATGCCCGAGAGCATGCCGTCGCGGCCGATGTCGGTGTAGATGATGCCTTCCACACCATAGTCCTCGAACTTCTTGCCCAGGTCGATGACTTCGTGGCGGGTCAGCTTGCTCCAGCCATCAGTGGCCACCTTGCCGTCCTTGGCGTCCAGGCCCACGATGATGTGGCCGCCGAAGGCCGTGCAGGCGTCCTGCAGAAAACCGGGGTTCTTGACGGCGGCGGTGCCGATGATGACGTAGCGCAGGCCGGCGTCCAGATAACGCTCAATGGTGTCCAGGTCGCGGATACCACCGCCGAGCTGCACGTCGATTTCGTTGCCGACTTCCTTGAGGATGCTGCGGATGGCCTGCTCGTTCTTGGGATGTCCGGCAAAAGCGCCATTGAGGTCGACCAGGTGCAGACGGCGCGCGCCCTTGCTGACCCATTTGCGCGCCATCACCGCGGGGTCTTCGCCAAAGGTGGTGGACTGGTCCATATCGCCCTGCTTGAGGCGCACGCAGTGGCCGTCTTTCAGATCAATGGCAGGAATGAGAAGCATGGTGCTGGGACAAAGACGAGGACAGAGGCGCGTTCAGGATGAAGCGTGCGAAGAATCAGGGATTCCAGTGGAGGAAGTTGCGATAAAGGGCCAAGCCGTGGGCTGCACTTTTCTCTGGGTGGAATTGTGTCGCAAAAATATTATCGCGTGCAATGGCCGCCGTGAAGTACCCGCCGTAGTCGGCTTCGCCCGCGCTGTGGCGCGCATCCGACGGTCGCGCATAGAAACTGTGCACAAAATAGAAGTAGCTGTCATCCGGCACGCCAGCCCAGACCGGGTGACGGCCCTGCCCAGGATCCATCTGACGGACCCGGTTCCAGCCCATCTGGGGCACCTTGTAACGGCTGCCATCGGGCTGGGTGCGGCCCGCCAGATCGAACTTGATCACGGCTCCGTGGATCAGACCGAGGCCCGGCGTATCGCCCTCGGCGCTGTGGTCCAGCATCATCTGCATGCCCACGCAGACGCCGAACAGGGGTTTGCGGGCGGCAGCGTCCAGCACGGCCTCCTGCATGCCCGAGTCGCGCAGCTCACGCATGCAGTCGGGCATGGCCCCCTGGCCCGGCAGCACCACACGGGCCGCCGCACGCACTTCTTCGGGGCGCGATGTGATCAGCACATGCCAGTCGCTGCCCTGGGCCGCAGCCTGCACAGCCTGCGACACGGAGCGCAGATTGCCCATGCCGTAGTCAACGACGGCAACGGTCTTGGCAGGAAGCGCCGAACTCATAAGAAGACTAGAGCGAGCCCTTGGTCGAGGGGATGACACCCACCGAGCGCAGATCGATCTCCAGCGCGGCGCGCAGGGCGCGGCCGAAGGCCTTGAACACGGTTTCAGCCTGGTGGTGCGCGTTCTCGCCCTTGAGGTTGTCTATGTGCAGGGTGACAAAAGCGTGGTTCACGAAGCCCTGAAAGAACTCATAGGTCAGCTGGGTATCGAAGGCGCCGATCATGCCGCTCTTGAAGGGCACATGCATGTCCAGGCCCGGACGGCCCGAAAAGTCCACAACCACGCGTGACAGGGCCTCGTCCAGCGGCACATAGGCATGGCCATAGCGGCGGATGCCCTTTTTGTCGCCCACGGCCTTGGCCACAGCCTGGCCCAGGGTGATGCCCACGTCTTCCACCGTGTGATGGCCATCGATGTGCAGGTCGCCCTTGGCCTGAATGTCCAGGTCGATCAGGCCGTGCCGCGCAATCTGGTCCAGCATGTGGTCGAAGAAACCGATGCCGGTGGACAGGCGCGAGACACCCGTGCCGTCCAGGTTGACCTTGACGGTGATATGGGTTTCCGCGGTGTTGCGGGACACTTCTGCAGTACGTGGTGTGCTCATAAGGATTCTTTCAGCGCTGCCAGCATCAGCTGGTTTTCCTGCGGGGTGCCCACGGTCAGTCGCAGGCAGTTGGCCAGCAGAGGGTGCAGCTTGGACACATTCTTCACCAGGACCTTGCGCGCCTTCATGCCCTCGAAGGTCTTGGCCGCATCGGGCACACGCAGCAGGATCATGTTGGCGTCGCTGCTCCAGGCTCGCGCCCCGGGCAAAGCCTTCAACGCTTCGAAAATCATAGCACGCTGCGCCTTGATCTCCTGTGCCTGGGCCGCGAACACCTCGGCGTGCTCCAGCGCGAACAGGGCACACTCGTAGTTCAGCACACTGACGTTGTAGGGCGGACGCACCTTGTCGACCTCGGCGATCAGCGCCGCCGGACCCATCATGTAACCCAGCCGCACGCCGGCCAGGCCGAACTTGGAGAGCGTGCGCATCAGCAACACATGGCTGTTGGCCTCCGGCCTGGCACGGATGCGCTCCAGCCAGCTGCGCGCAGCAAAGGGCTGGTACGCCTCGTCCATGACCACCAGGCCACCCTGCTCGCCGACAGCGGCGATGATCTTCTCGATCGCCGAATCGCTCCAGAGGTTGGCCGTGGGGTTGTTCGGGTAGGCAATGTAGGTAATCGTGGGCTTGTGTTTGGCAATGGCGCCCAGCATGGCCGTGACGTCCAACTCAAACTCTGGCGTGAGCGGCACACCGTGAAAGGCCAAGCCTTGCAGCTGGGCGCTCATGGCGTACATCACAAAACCGGGTACCGGCGCCAGGATGGAAGCCCCAGGCACATCGCAGGCCATGGCCAGCAGGGAAATCAACTCATCGGAGCCATTGCCCAGCATCAGGGCGTAGCCCTCAGGCATGCCAGCGTAGCGGGCCAGCGCGGCTCGCAGATCGTCCACGCGGCCATCCGGGTAGCGGTTCAAGGCCAGCTGCCCCAGACGCTGGCCCAGCTCGGCCTGCAAGGCGGACGGCAGGCTGTAGGGGTTCTCCATGGCATCGAGCTTGACCATGCCGGCAGACTCCTGCACGGCATAGGCATGCATGCCCTGGATGTCCTGACGGATCAGGCGCTGCAGCTTGGGATCGAGTGACGTCATTTCTTGCTGTCTTTCAGGCGCATCTCAGCCGCACGCGCATGGGCCTGCAGGCCTTCGCCGTGCGCCAGCACCGAAGCGATCTGCCCCAGGGTCTGGGCACCGGCTTCGCTGACCTCGATCAGGCTCGAGCGCTTCTGGAAGTCGTAAACACCCAAAGGCGAGCTGAAGCGCGCCGTACCGCTGGTGGGCAGCACGTGGTTGGGGCCGGCGCAGTAATCGCCCAGCGACTCGCTGGTATACGCCCCAAGGAAAATCGCACCCGCGTGCTTGAGCAGCGGCTCCCAGCGATGGGGATCGTTGCTGGAAACCTCCAGGTGCTCGGGCGCGATGCGGTTGCTGATGGCACAGGCCTCTTCCATGCTGCGCGTGTGGATCAGGGCACCGCGGCCGTTGAGGGACTTGGCGATGATCTCGGCGCGCGGCATCTGAGGCAGCAGGCGGTCGATCTCGCGCTGCACCGCTTCGATATAAGACGCATCCGGGCAGAGCAAGATGCTCTGCGCCAATTCATCGTGCTCGGCCTGGGAAAACAGGTCCATCGCCACCCAGTCGGCAGGTGTACTGCCATCGGCCAGCACCAGGATCTCGCTGGGGCCAGCGATCATGTCAATGCCAACCTGGCCGAAGACACGGCGCTTGGCGCTGGCCACGTAGGCATTGCCCGGGCCGGTGATCTTGTCCACACCGGGCACGGTGGCCGTGCCATAGGCCAGGGCGGCCACGGCCTGGGCGCCGCCGATGGTGAAGGCACGCGTGACGCCGGCCACATAGGCAGCCGCAAGCACCAGCGGGTTTTTCTCGCCACGCGGGGTGGGCACGACCATGATGATCTCGCCCACGCCGGCCACGTGGGCGGGAATGGCGTTCATCAGCACGGAGGAGGGATAGGCCGCCTTGCCGCCCGGCACATAGATGCCCACGCGGTCCAGCGGTGTGACCTTCTGACCCAGCAGGGTGCCGTCAGCGTCACGGTAGCTCCAGCTCTCGCCGCTGGCACGCTTCTGCGCCTCGTGGTAGCTGCGCACGCGCTGTGCGGCCGACTGCAGGGCTTCACGCTGCGCAGCCGGAAGAGCATCGAAGGCGGCCTTCAGCTCGGCTTGCGTCAGTTCCAGATCCTTCAGGGTCTGGAACTGCACACCATCAAAGCGGGCGGTGTATTCGAGCACGGCGGCGTCACCGCGCTTTTGCACGTCGGCCAGGATCTCGGCCACGCGCTGCTCGATAGCCGCGTCGGTCTCGCCCGACCAGTGCTGGCGCTCCTTGAAACGCTGCTCGAAATCAGTTTGTGCAGTGGACAGGCGCAGGGGCCGGGCGACCAGGCTCACAGATCAACCTCCATGCTACGCATTGCGGTGCGAGCACCTTCGGACGGCCGTGCGGTGCTCATGGCTGCCCCAGCGCCTTGCCGAAGGCGTCGATGATCTTGCGGATGGGCTCGCGCTTGAGCTTGAGCGCGGCCTGGTTGACCACCAGGCGCGAACTGATGTCCATGATGCGCTCGACCTCGACCAGATGATTGGCCTTGAGGGTATTGCCGGTGGACACCAGGTCCACGATGGCGTCGGCCAGGCCGGTCAGCGGCGCGAGCTCCATGCTGCCGTAGAGCTTGATCAGGTCCACGTGCACGCCCTTGGCGGCAAAGAATTCACGGGCAATGGCCACGTACTTGGTGGCCACGCGCAGGCGCGCGCCCTGGCGCACGGCGGCGGCGTAGTCGTAGCCTTCACGCACAGCCACGCTGACGCGGCACTTGGCAATCTGCAGGTCCAGTGGCTGGTACAGGCCCGTGCTGCCGGCCGCACCACCCCACTCCATGCCGTGTTCGATCAGCGTGTCCAGGCCGGTAATACCCAGGTCGGCACCGCCGTACTGCACATAGGTCGGCACATCGGTAGCACGCACCAAGACCACCCGGACCTCGGGCTGGTTGGTGGCCAAAATGAGCTTGCGGGTCTTTTCCGGATCGTCCAGCACCTCGATACCGGCTACCTTGAGCAGCGGCAGGGTCTCGTCGAAGATGCGGCCTTTGGAGAGGGCGAGCGTGATCATGGTGAAGCTTTCAGAGCGTCGATTCTCTCATTTGACGCGCTCGATATCGGCACCGATGGCCGCCAGCTTGGCTTCCATGCGGTCATAACCCCGATCGAGGTGATAAATGCGGTCCACCACGGTCTCGCCTTCGGCCACCAGGCCCGCGATCACCAGACTGGCCGAAGCGCGCAGATCGGTGGCCATGATGGTGGCGCCGGAAAGCTGTTCCACACCTTCGATCACCGCCACCTTGCCATCGATCTGGATCTTCGCGCCCAGGCGCACCAGCTCGTTGACATGCATGTAGCGGTTCTCAAAGATGGTCTCGGTCACCGTGGCCGTGCCCTGAGCGATGCAATTCAGCGCCATGAACTGGGCCTGCATGTCGGTGGGAAAACCCGGGTATTCCGTGGTGCGGAAGCTTTGGGCCTGCAAGCGTCCCTGGGACTGGATGCGGATGCCGTCCGGCAGCGCCGTCACCTTGGCACCGGCGGCCACCAGCTTCTCGATCACTGCGTCCAGATGGTCGGCACGGCCGTGCTTGAGCAGCACATCACCACCCGTGGCCGCCACGGCGCAGAGGAAGGTGCCGGCCTCGATGCGGTCGGCCACCACACGATGTTCGCCGCCATGCAAGGCATCCACACCCTGGATGCGGATGCGGCTGCTGCCATGGCCTTCGATCTTCGCCCCCATCTTGATGAGCATCTCGGCCAGGTCCGGAATCTCGGGCTCCTGCGCGGCATTCTCGAGGATGGTCTCGCCTTCGGCAAGGGTGGCGGCCATCAGCAGGTTTTCGGTGCCGGTCACGGTAACCATGTCCGTCGTGATGCGCGCACCTTGCAGGCGTGTACGGCCCTTGGGCAGCTTGGCCAGGATATAGCCATGCTCGACCTTGATCTCGGCGCCCATGGCCGTCAGGCCCTTGATATGCTGGTCCACCGGACGCGAACCGATGGCGCAGCCGCCAGGCAGAGAGACCGTGGCCTCGCCAAAGCGGGCGAGCAACGGGCCCAGGGCCAGCACCGACGCACGCATGGTCTTGACCAGTTCGTAGGGCGCCTCCGGGCTGCTCAGGGTGGATGCGTCGATGCGCACTGTGCCGTCTTGCCCCTGCTCGACTTTCACGCCCATGTTGCGGATCAGCTTGAGCATGGTGGCCACATCCTGCAGGCGCGGCACGTTGAGCAGGCTCACCGGCTGAGCGGTCAGCAAAGCGGCGCACAGTTCGGGCAATGCCGCGTTCTTGGCGCCGGAAATCGGCACCTCGCCACGCAGTTCGCGCCCGCCGCGTATCAGCAATTTATCCATGGGACTTCACTTGGGTTGCGCCGCCCACTCGGCCGGCGTGTAGGTTTTCATGGACAGGGCATGCACCTCGTCCGTGTGCATCTTCTGACCCAGCGTGGCGTAGACACGCTGGTGGCGCTGGATGGCACGCTTGCCTTCGAACTCTACGGAAACGATGGTGGCATACCAGTGGCGACCATCGCCACTGAGTTCGATGTGCTCGCATTGCAGACCGGCGGCGATCAGGGCTTGGAGTTGTTCTGCTGTCATGGCGTTGTACCGATCAGCTGCGGATCTTGTAGCCGATGCGCAGCAGGTGCACGGCCAGCCCCCCCACCACCAGCAGGGCTGTGCCCACGATGCCCAGGCTCAACCAGGGCGAGACATCGCTCACGCCGAAGAAGCCGTGACGGAAGCCGTCGATCATGTAGAAGAAGGGATTGAGGTGGCTTACTCCCTGCCAGAAAGCCGGCAGGGAATGGATGGAATAGAACACGCCACTGAGGAAAGTCATGGGCATGATGACAAAGTTCTGGAAGGCCGCAAGCTGGTCGAACTTCTCGGCCCACAAACCGGCGATCAGGCCCAGGGTGCCCAGCAGGGCCGCGCCCAGCACGGCAAACACCAGGATCCACAACGGTGCCTGAACACTCAGATCCGTGAACCAGACCGTCACCAGCAGCACACCGGAACCCACCACCAGGCCACGCAATACCGAAGACCCCACGTAGGCCAGGAACCAGGCCCAGTGCGATAGCGGCGTGAGCAGCAGGAAGACCAGGTTGCCCATGATCTTGCTCTGGATCAGCGAGGACGAGCTGTTGGCAAAGGCGTTCTGCAACACGCTCATCATGACCAGGCCGGGAATCAGAAAGGCGGTGTAGGGCACGCTGTCATAGACCTTGACGTGATCCCCCAGCGTATGGCCGAAGATCAGCAGGTAGAGCACGGCCGTGAGCACAGGCGCAGCGATGGTCTGGAAGCTGACCTTCCAGAAGCGCAGCACCTCTTTGTAGAGCAATGTCCGCCAGCCGCTCATGCCGTGGCTCCTGTCTTGCCGGTCTTGCCGCTCATCACCTGAAGAAACACGTCCTCCAGGTCGGCCTTGGTGATCTCGACGTCGTCCACCACCACACCGGACTCGCGCACCGCAGCCAGATAGGTTTCGATCTCCCGCGCATCGTGCGCCGGGAACTGCACGATGCGACCAGTCACGCGCGCCTGAGCGGCCAGAACGGCCGGCAGCTGGCCCTCGATCTTCATGCGCAGCACATGGCTGGAAGCCGATTTCAGCAGCTCGCTGGTGCGCTCCAGCGCCACCACCTTGCCCGCCTTGAGCATGGCGATACGACCACACAGGGCCTCGGCTTCTTCCAGATAGTGGGTGGTCAGCAGCACCGTGTGCCCTTCACGGTTGAGCTTGGCGACAAACTGCCACAGAGTCTGGCGCAGCTCCACGTCCACACCAGCCGTAGGTTCGTCCAGCACGATGACCGGCGGCTTGTGCACCAGGGCCTGGGCCACCAGCACGCGCCGTTTCATGCCGCCGGAAAGTTGGCGCATATTGGCACTGGCCTTGTCGGCCAGGCCCAGGCTTTCCAGCAATTCGTCGATCCAGGCCTCGTTGTTTTTCACACCGAAATAGCCGGACTGGATGCGCAGGGTTTCGCGGACATTGAAAAAGGGGTCGAACACCAGCTCCTGCGGCACCACGCCCAGCAGCTTGCGCGCCTGGGCATAGTCGGCCTGCACGTCGTGGCCCAGCACGGAAACCTTGCCGCCGCTGGCACGGACCAGGCCCGCCAGGATGCTGATGAGGGTGGTCTTGCCTGCGCCATTGGGCCCGAGCAGGCCGAAAAATTCGCCTTCTTCGATGTCCAGGCTGACATCGTCCAGAGCGGCGAAGGTGGCGCCCTTGGGGCCGCGGGCAAGCGGATAGTGCCGGGAGACGGACTGGAAGGAGATAGCGGGCATGGGAACCCGCTATTTTAGGCGGTCGCGAGAGACCTTGGGCTCAGGCGGTTGGCAACAGCAGTTCGGCGACCCCGTAAAGCCGCGCCAGATCGACCAGCCGGGACGAAAGGCTGCGGATTTCGAAGCCCTTGCCAAGCGCCGCGCTGGCACGGCGGAACTCCAGCAACACCGCGAGGGCCGAGGAATCGAAACGTTTGAGGGAGGCGGCGTCCACAACCACGTCAGGGCCGGTCTGCGAGGGCAGGCCCTGCACCAGCATGCGCAGGCAGGCCGAGGCCTGCTTGTGGGTCAGTTCAGAGGGCAGGACCAGCATGTTCAGGCCTTCTTGGCGTTGGCCTTGTTCCGCTCGACCAGCGAGGCGATCAGACCGTCAATGCCCTTGGTGTTGACTTCCTGGGCAAACTGGCTGCGGTAAGTCTCCACCAGCCAGACGCCCATCACATTCAGGTTGTAGATCTTCCAGCCCTTACCCTCGCCCGGTGTTTTCTCCAGGCGGTAGTCAAGCTGCACCGGCTCCGGGTTGCCCTTGCCCCTGACTTCCGTGCGCACCACGACTTCCTTGTCCTCTGGCGCGGCACGCATGGGCTTGAGTGACACGCTCATGTCGTTGACCTGCGACAACGCGCCGGCATAGGTGCGCACCAGCAGGATCTTGTACTCGTCCTGCAGGCGCTTCCTCTGCTCGGGTGTGGCCTGACGCCAGCCTGGGCCGACCGAGGCGGCCGTCATGCGCTGGAAGTTCACATTGGGCATGATCTTGGTGTCGACCAGGGCAATCAGGCGCGAGATGTCGCCGCTCTTGATCGCCGCATCGGCCTTGATGCTGTCGAGCACCTCGGTCGACAGCTTCTGGATCATGACATCGGCGTCCTCGTCGGCGGCCCAGGCGGGCGCCAGCGCCAGCGCCTGCGCCAGCAACAGCAGCGTGCCAGCACAGGCGGCCAGCAGGCGATGGGAAATTCGTCTTTGCATGGTGTAACTCTCCAGAACTCAGATGATGCGCCGGCTGCATGCCGACCCACCTTTAACGTCCGCCAGCCCGAGCAAGCCGACAGGCAAGTACTCACTTGGCCGCTTCATCCTTGTCAGGCTCGATATCTTCCACCATCGGCTCTTCCGGCGGGTTCCCGTCATACACGAGATTGCGCCGATGCTGCAGGTAGACATCGCGCAGCAAAGTATATTTGTCCAGCGCCGCCCCTTCAAGCAGGCCTTCCTGCTTGAGCAGGCGTGCCCGCTGATGCACCGCCCGCAACCCGACCAGCGTGTTTCGCACGGGGATATCGTCGACCTGAAGCACGAGGTCGCCGCGCCAGTCTGCGGGCAGGGCGGCTGTGTCGCGCAAGGTGGAAGGCCCGAGCACCGGCAACATCACATAAGGTCCGGCTCCCACACCCCAGTATCCCAGGGTCTGTCCAAAATCCTCGTTGTAGCGCGGGATCTGCATTTCGCTGGCCACATCCAGCACACCCGCCAACCCGAAAAAAGTATTGACCCAGAAACGCGTGAAGCTTTCACCCGCCGCCTGCCCCTTGAGCTGCAACATGCTGTTGACCGTGGTCCAGGCATCTTCGAGGTTGGCGAAGAAATTGCCTATGCCCTTGCGCAGTAGTTCCGGCGTGGACTCCTGGTACACCGTGGCCACCGGCTTAAGCAGGTTGCGGTCCAACGCATCGTTGAATTTGTAGACCCCCCGGTTCCAGGGTTCGAGCGGATCAGCGGGGTTGGCCTGCGGACCCGTGGCGCAGCCGGTCAGCAACAAGCCCAACGCCAGGGCCAGCAGGCGCAGGAGCCAGGACTGCAGAACCGGTCGGTCCAGGCGCAAACGATCCGCCAAGGTCATTTCTTGGCCGCGTTCGACCCAGCACCTTCAGCCGACTTGTTATAGATGAACTGGCCGATCAGGTTTTCCAGTACCACAGCGGACTGGGTTGAGGTGATGACATCCCCGTTGCCCAGATTCTTGTCCTGCGCACCGGCCTCGATGCCGACATACTGCTCGCCCAGGAGACCGCTGGTCAGGATCTTGAGAGAGCTGTCCTGGGGAAACTTGTAGCGGGTCTCCAGTGCAAGCATCACGCGGGCCTGGAAGGTCTTGTCATCGAAGGTGATGGACTCGACGCGGCCGATCACGACGCCGCTGCTACGCACCGCCGACTTAGGCTTGAGACCACCGATGTTGTCGAAGCGGGCTTCAACGCGGTAGGTTGACTGGAAGCTCAGATTGAGCAGATTGGCCGCCTGCAGCGCCATGAACAGAATGGCCACGCCACCTATCAGCACGAACAGGCCGACCCACACATCATTTTTTGAGCGTTGCACCACACTCTCCTCAAATGCTAAACATCATGGCGGTCAGGATGAAATCCAGACCCAGAACCGACAGCGAAGCCATCACGACCGTGCGCGTGGTGGCAGACGACACCCCTTCCGGGGTGGGTTGAGCTTCATAACCTTGCAAAAGGGCGATGAAGCTCACCGTGAAACCGAACACGATGCTCTTGACGATGCCGTTGCCAACGTCTTTCCAGACATCCACACCGCCCTGCATCTGGCTCCAGAACGCGCCGCCATCGATGCCTATCATCACAACACCCACCAGCCAGCCACCCATGATGCCGACGGCGCTGAACACCGCTGCCAACAGGGGCATGGTGATCACGCCACCCCAGAAACGCGGCGCCAGGATGCGACGCACCGGATCCACCGCCATCATCTCCATGGCACTGAGCTGCTCGCCGGCCTTCATCAGGCCGATCTCGGCGGTGAGTGAGGTGCCGGCACGCCCGGCAAACAGCAGGGCCGCCACCACAGGGCCGAGCTCGCGTACCAGACTGAGGGCCACCAGCAGGCCCAGGGCCTCGGAGGAACCGTAACGCTGCAGCGTGTAATAACCCTGCAGGCCCAGCACGAAACCCACGAACAAGCCCGAGACCACGATGATGGCCAGGGAAAAGTTGCCCAGAAAATGGATCTGGTCACGCACCAGGCCAAAGCGCTTGAAAGTCGCTCCGGCCAGCCGTACCAGACGCCAGAACAGCTGTGTGGCGTAACCGATGTCTGCCAGCTTGCGGCGCACGGCATAACCTACGTCGGAAGGGCGCCACCAGCTCATGGCAACTCCCCTGAAAAGTCCTGCTCCACGCTGGGGCCGGGGTAATGGAAGTGCACGGGTCCTTCGGCCTGAGCCTGTACGAACTGCTGCACCAGGGGATCGGTGGACTTTTTGACTTCCTCCGGCGTGCCCTGGGCGGCGATACGGCCATTGGCCAGGATCACCACCTGGTCGGCGATCTGGAAAGTCTCTTCCAGATCATGCGAAACGACGATGCTGGTGATGCCCAGGCTGTCATTGAGGCGGCGGATCAGCTGGGCGGCCGTTCCCAGCGAGATCGGGTCCAGGCCGGCAAAGGGCTCGTCGTACATCACCAACTCGGGATCGAGCACGATGGCGCGGGCCAAGGCCACGCGCCGCGCCATGCCGCCGGACACTTCGCTGGGTTTCAGGTCACGGGCACCACGCAGACCCACGGCATTGAGCTTCATAAGCACGACGTCGCGGATCAGGTCTTCGGTCAGGTCGGTATGCTCGCGCAGGGGAAAGGCCACGTTCTCGAACACATTGAGATCAGCAAACAGGGCGCCGAACTGGAACAGCATCCCCATGCGACGCCGCGCCAGGTAAAGTTGCTGCTGGTCCATGCGGGTGACGTCCTCGCCGTCGAACAGCACTTCGCCCTGCTGGGCCCGGTTCTGCCCGCCGATCAGGCGCAAGACCGTGGTCTTGCCCCCGCCGGACGCGCCCATCAAGGCGATGACCTTGCCGCGCGGCACGCTCAGGCTGACGTTGTCGAGAATGACACGGTCGCTGTAGCCAAAAGTGACGTTACGCAACTCGACCAGGGGGGTGTCTGATGATGCAGCCATAAAAATGCAAAAGCCGGCGGGTTCCGGCTTTTGCATCATACGACATAGCGCCCCGATAGCGGAGCAACCCTCCTCAGCGCGGCAAAGTGCTCGCGCCCATCAGGAATTCATCCACCGCGCGCGCCGCCTGGCGGCCCTCACGGATCGCCCACACCACCAAGCTCTGGCCGCGGCGGATATCACCTGCGGCGAAGACCTTGGGAGCGCTGGTGACGTAACCGCCCTGGAAGTCCGTGCTGGCCTTGGCATTGCCACGGCCATCCTTGCTCACGCCAAAAGCGTCCAGAACGGTCGCCACCGGGCTGACGAAGCCCATGGCCAGCAACACCAGATCCGCCTTGTATTCCTTCTCGGTTCCGGGGATCTCGACGAACTTGCCGTCCTTGAACTCAACGTGCACAGTCTTCAGGCCCGTGACCTTGCCGTTCTTGCCCATGAACTCCTTGGTAGAGACGGCAAACTCGCGCGCGCAGCCTTCCTCGTGGCTGGAGCTGGTGCGCAGCTTGAGCGGCCAATAGGGCCAGACCAGGGGCTTGTTCTCTTCTTCGGGTGGCTGAGGCATCACCTCAAACTGGGTCACGCTGGCAGCACCGTGGCGGTTGCTGGTGCCTACGCAGTCCGAGCCCGTATCGCCACCGCCGATCACGATCACGTGCTTGCCCGTGGCCATGATCTGGTCCTTGATCTTGCCGCCTGCGTTGACGCGGTTCTGCATGGGCAGGAACTCCATGGCGAAATGGATGCCATCGAGCTCACGGCCCGGCACGGGCAGGTCACGGGACTGCTCGGCGCCGCCAGCCAGCAGCACTGCGTCGAAATCCTTCTGAAGCTGCGCGGGACTGACCGTTTCCTTGGCCCAGTTGGTGACCTTGGAGTCCTTGGGCAATTCACCCACCATGGTGTTGGTCTTGAACACCACACCCTCGGCTTCCATCTGCTTCACACGGCGGTCGATGTGCGACTTGTCGAACTTGAAGTCAGGAATGCCGAAGCGCAGCAGGCCACCGATGGTGTCGTTCTTCTCGTACACCGTCACCGCATGGCCGGCGCGCGCCAGCTGCTGGGCGGCGGCCATTCCGGCCGGGCCAGAGCCGACGACGGCAATCTTCTTGCCGGTCTTGACGGTGGCCGGCTGCGGCTGGACCCAGCCCTGCGCCCAGGCCTTGTCGATGATGGCGTGCTCGATGGACTTGATACCCACGGCATCGTCGTTGATGTTGAGCGTGCAGGCCGCCTCGCAAGGCGCCGGGCAGACACGACCCGTGAAATCCGGGAAGTTGTTCGTGGAATGCAGCACATCGATCGCGTTCTTCCAGTCGCCTTGGTAGACCAGGTCGTTGAAGTCCGGAATGATGTTGTTGACCGGGCAACCGCTGTTGCAGAAGGGCGTGCCGCAATCCATGCAGCGCGCACCCTGCACTTTGGCCTGCTCGTCGCTCAGGCCGATCACGAATTCCTTGTAGTTCTTGACGCGCTGCGTGACGGGTGCATAACCCTCCTCGACACGCTCGTACTCCATGAAGCCGGTGACTTTACCCATGATGTATTCCTTCGTCCTTCTTCTTACTTCGCCGGAGCGGTTTCTTTCTTGGCTGCAGTCTTGGCCGGAGCGGGCACAGCCTTCTTGGCATTGATCTCGCCCAGAGCGCGCTTGTACTCGTTCGGGAACACCTTCACGAACTTGGCGCGTGCCTCGTTCCAGTGGTCCAGCAGCTCGCGCGCACGCTTGCTGCCCGTCCAGCGGTGGTGGTCTTCCAGCAGCTTCTTGAGCTGGGCCTCGTCGGTCTGATCACGGTGCCAGATCGCGCGCGGGACGCTCTTTTCCTGCTCAGCAGCCGGCAGTACCTTGTCCAGCGACACCATGGCGGTGTTGCAGCGTGCAGCGAACTGGCCGTCTTCGTCGTAGACATAGGCCAGACCACCGCTCATGCCGGCAGCAAAGTTACGGCCGGTTTTGCCCAGCACAGCCACTGTGCCACCCGTCATGTATTCGCAGCCATGGTCACCGGTGCCTTCGACCACAGCATTGGCGCCCGAAAGTCGCACGGCAAAACGCTCGCCGGCCACGCCGCTGAAGAAGGCTTCACCGCTGGTGGCACCGTACATCACGGTGTTGCCGACGATGATGTTGCGCGTGGCTTCGCCACGGAAGTCGATGCTCGGGCGCACCACGATGCGACCACCCGACAGGCCCTTGCCCGTGTAGTCATTGGCGTCACCGATCAGGTAGAGAGTGATGCCGCGCGCGAGGAAGGCGCCGAAGGACTGACCACCCGTACCTTCGAGCTGGATGCGCAGGGTGTCGTCCGCCAGGCCTTCCGGATGCACCTTGGTCAGGGCGCCCGAGAGCATGGCTCCCACGGAACGGTTGACGTTGCGCACCACTTCCATGAACTGGACTTTTTCGCCCTTGTCGATGGCGGCCCTGGATTTTTCGATCAGCACGCGGTCCAGGCTCTTCTCCAGACCATGTTCCTGCTCGGCCACGTGGAAACGGGGCACGCCAGCGGGCACGATAGGCATGGCAAACAGGCGGCTGAAGTCCAGGCCGCGAGCCTTCCAGTGTTCCAGGCCCTTGCGCACGTCCAGCAGGTCGGCGCGGCCGATCATGTCATCGAACTTGCGAATGCCCAGTTGCGCCATGATCTGGCGCACTTCCTCGGCGATGAAGAAGAAGAAGTTCACCACATGCTCGGGCTTGCCCGAGAACTTCTTGCGCAGCACCGGGTCCTGCGTGGCCACGCCCACCGGGCAGGTGTTCAGGTGGCACTTGCGCATCATGATGCAGCCCTCGACCACCAAGGGCGCGGTGGCAAAGCCGAACTCGTCAGCGCCCAGCAGGGCGCCGATAGCCACGTCACGGCCGGTCTTCATCTGGCCGTCGGCCTGCACGCGGATGCGGCCGCGCAGGCGGTTGAGCACCAGGGTCTGCTGGGTCTCGGCCAAGCCAATTTCCCAGGGGCTGCCGGCATGCTTGATAGAGGACCAGGGCGAGGCACCGGTGCCGCCGTCATGGCCGGCAATCACCACGTGATCACTCTTGCACTTGGCCACACCCGCGGCGATGGTTCCCACACCAATCTCAGAGACCAGCTTGACGCTGACGCTGGCGTGCGGCGCCACGTTCTTCAGATCGTGGATCAGCTGGGCCAGGTCTTCGATGGAATAGATGTCGTGGTGCGGCGGCGGGGAGATCAGGCCCACACCCGGCACCGAGTAGCGCAGCTTACCGATGTAGTCCGACACCTTGCCGCCTGGCAGCTGGCCACCCTCGCCCGGCTTGGCACCCTGGGCCATCTTGATCTGGATCTGGTCCGAGCTGGACAGGTATTCGGCCGTGACACCGAAACGGCCCGAGGCCACCTGCTTGATCTTGGAGCGCAGCGAGTCGCCGTCCTGCAGCGGCAGGTCGACTTCAACTTGCGACTCGCCGATCACGCTCTTGAGTGTCTCGCCCTTCTTGATCGGGATGCCTTTGAGTTCCTGGCGGTAACGCGCCGGGTCTTCACCACCCTCGCCCGTGTTGCTCTTGCCGCCAATGCGGTTCATGGCCACGGCCAGTGTGGCATGCGCCTCAGTGGAGATGGACCCCAGCGACATGGCGCCGGTGGCAAAACGCTTCACGATCTCGGCAGCGGGCTCGACTTCCTCGACCGGAATCGCCTTGGCCGGATCGATCTTGAACTCGAACAGGCCGCGCAAGGTCATATGACGCTTGCTCTGGTCATTGATGATCTGCGCGTATTCCTTGTAAGTGCTGAAGTTGTTGGCGCGCGTGCTGTGCTGCAATTTGGCGATCGCATCGGGCGTCCACATGTGCTCTTCACCACGGCTGCGCCAGGCATACTCGCCGCCAGCATCCAGCATCGTGGCCAGCACTGGGTCGTTGCCATAGGCGGCCTTGTGCATGCGCAGTGCTTCTTCGGCCATCTCGAATACGCCGATACCCCCTACGCGGCTGGGCGTGCCAGTGAAGTATTTTTCGATGGTTTCGTTGTTGACGCCGATGGCTTCGAAGAGCTGGGCGCCGCAATAGCTCATATAGGTCGACACGCCCATCTTGGACATGATCTTGGATAGGCCTTTGCCGATGGCCTTGACGTAGTTGTAGATGGCCTTGTCAGCGCTCAGATCACCCGGCAGGTCCTTGTGCATGGCAACCAGGGTCTCCATGGCCAGGTAGGGATGCACAGCCTCGGCGCCGTAGCCGGCCAGCACGGCAAAGTGATGTACCTCACGTGCGGTACCGGTTTCGACGACCAGGCCGGCAGACGTGCGCAGACCCTCGCGCACCAGATGCTGGTGGATGGCGGACAGGGCCAGCAGGGCGGGGATGGCCACTTGAGTAGCGCTGATGGCGCTGTCGCTGATGATCAGGATGTTCCGGCCGCCCTTGATGGCGTCCACGGCCTCGGCGCAGAGCGAGGCCAGCTTGGCCTCCACGCCCTCACGGCCCCAGACCAGCGGGTAGGTGATGTCCAGCGTGTAGCTACGGAATTTTCCCTGCGTGGTGGTTTCGATGTTGCGCAGCTTGGCCATGTCGGTGAAGTCCAGGATGGGCTGGCTCACCTCGAGGCGCATTGGCGGGTTGATCTGGTTGATATCCAGCAGATTCGGCTTGGGGCCGATGAAGGACACCAGGGACATCACGATGGCCTCGCGGATCGGGTCGATCGGCGGGTTGGTCACCTGGGCGAACAGCTGCTTGAAGTAGTTGTACAGCGGCTTGTTCTTGTCCGACAGCACGGCCAGCGGACTGTCGTTGCCCATGGAGCCAATGCCCTCTTCACCGTTCACGGCCATGGGCGCCATCAGGAACTTGATGTCTTCCTGCGTCATGCCGAAAGCCTGCTGGCGGTCCAGCAGGGACGGTGCCACATGCTCCAGGCCCAGGCCGGCCGACTCTGCAACCGCCCCCTTCACCGTGCTCTCGCCCTCACCGGCCACCGGTTGGACCACATCGTCCAGACGGATGCGGAGGTTCTCGATCCACTGCTTGTAGGGCTTGCTGTTGGCGAGGTTGGACTTCAACTCCTCGTCGTCGATCATGCGACCCTGTTCCAGGTCGATCAAGAACATCTTGCCTGGCTGCAAGCGCCATTTACGCACGATCTTGTTCTCCGGCACCGGCAGCACACCGGACTCGGAACCCATGATGACGAGGTCGTCATCGGTGATGCAATAGCGGGAAGGACGCAGGCCGTTGCGGTCGAGCGTGGCGCCGATCTGGCGGCCGTCGGTGAACACGATGGAGGCAGGACCATCCCAGGGTTCCAGCATGGCGGCGTGGTACTCATAGAAAGCCTTGCGGCGCTCGTCCATGGTGGTGTGCTGTTCCCAGGGCTCGGGGATCATCATCATCACGGCCTGGCTGATGGGATAACCCGCCATGGTCAGCAGCTCAAGGCAGTTGTCGAAGGTGGCGGTATCGGACTGGCCGGCGAAGCTGATCGGGTAAAGCTTCTGCAGGTCTTCGCCCAGCACTGGCGAGGACATCACGCCTTCGCGCGCCTTCATCCAGTTGTAGTTGCCCTTGACGGTGTTGATCTCACCGTTGTGCGCGACATAACGATAGGGGTGGGCCAGCGGCCATTCCGGGAAGGTGTTGGTAGAAAAGCGCTGGTGTACCAGGCCCAGGGCCGAGACGCAGCGCTTGTCCTGCAGGTCCAGGTAGTAGGTGCCCACCTGATCGGCCAGCAGCAGGCCCTTGTAGACCACGGTGCGGCTAGACATGCTCGGCACGTAGTATTCTTTACTGTGCTTGAGCTGCAGGTTCTGGATGGCAGCGCTGGCCGTCTTGCGGATCACGAAGAGCTTGCGCTCCAGCGCGTCCTGCACGATCACGTTGCTGCCGCGACCGATGAAGACCTGACGTAGGATGGGTTCCTTCTCGCGCACGGTGGGCGACATGGGCATCTCGCGATTGACCGGCACATCGCGCCAGCCCAGCAACACCTGGCCTTCGGCCTTGATGGCACGCTCCATCTCCTGCTCACAGGCCAGGCGAGAGGCATGCTCCTTGGGCAGAAAGATCATGCCCACGCCGTACTCACCCGGCGGCGGCAGGGCCACCCCCAGTTTGGCCATCTCCTCGCGGTACAGCGTGTCAGGCAGCTGGATCAGTATCCCCGCACCGTCGCCCATCAGCTTGTCGGCGCCCACTGCACCCCGGTGGTCCAGGTTTTCGAGGATCTTGAGTGCGCCCTGCACAATGTCATGGCTCTTGTGGCCCTTGATATGCGCCACGAAACCCACGCCACAGGCGTCATGTTCGTTGGTGCTTGAATACAAACCGTTTTCTTGGAGATGCTTAATCTCGGCAGCCGTGGTCATGGCGCACTCCTAAATATTTCGCAGGGGTCATGAGCATAGTGCAGCGCAACAATATTTCCAAGAAGAATAATAAGGGTCAGATTCCAATTATTTGTTGATT
The DNA here is from genome assembly GCF_059415585.1 of Hylemonella sp. GW821-FHT10B10. Classification (NCBI taxonomy): domain Bacteria; kingdom Pseudomonadati; phylum Pseudomonadota; class Betaproteobacteria; order Burkholderiales; family Comamonadaceae; genus Hylemonella; species Hylemonella sp. GW821-FHT10B10. The sequence continues at coordinate 660,182 of NZ_JBWKNN010000002.1, forward strand.
TTTTTGTTCAACAAATAATTGGGGACATATTAACCACGACAGATATCCGCTCCGCCCCACCCTGGTTAGCGCTTAATCGGCGCCGGTCTTGGGAGTAACAGGACGCCCCGGACTCGCCTTGCTGAGCCGGCGCTCGGTCTTTTTTTGCAACATGGCCAGGAAATCCGGGTTACCCAGCACCCAGCCCCGCAAGGCCGACTCCGTCAAAGCCTGCTGCTGTGGCAAGGAGGGCCCTTCTTGCACCAGCCTTGCATAGGCCGCCTCGCGGGCGAAAGGCGTGTTGCCGAGTTCCCAGTACAGGGGGTGGGGGCTGACCAGACGATCTACCCGCAAACCTGCGTAGTGCGCATGGCTGGACCAGGGAAAGTCGCGCGCCTGCGTAACCAGGCCGGCACGTACGGGGTTCAGATCGATATAGGCCATGCAGGCCAGCAGATAGCTGTCAGCCTCGATCAGAGTAGACCGGTAGCGCCCCTCCCACAGGGTACCGCTGCGTCCATGCACGTCATTGAAGTAGCGCACGTAACGACGCCCGACGGACTGCATCAGACGGGACAAGCCTTCACTGGTCTGTGGCGTCAGCAGCAGATGGAAATGGTTGTCCATCAACACGTAGGCATGGACCGCCACCTCATACTGGCGCGCGTGATCCTCCAGCAGCTCCAGCATGCCCAGGCGATCGGCATCCTTCAGAAAAATCGCCTGGCGGTTATTGCCACGCTGGATGACGTGGTGCGGATAGCCGGGGATGCTGAGTCGGGGAAGACGGGCCATGATGGTGCGGAACAGTGGTCCGCACCATCATAAGTTGAATCTGACCCTGATTAAAGCTTGGGCGCCTTGGCGATGCGCACCTTGCCGCTGCTGGTGATCAGGATCACGGCGTCACCCGGTTGGAACATCTCTTCCCCCTTGCCCTGCACCAGCGCCCGACGCTCCCCGTTCTTGAGCTGAACGAGGATTTCATAAGCTTCTTCGCGCGTGCCCGCCCGCTCAATGACGTTACCCGCCACGGCGCCGGCAGCCGCGCCAAGAATACCGATGACCTGCGCCTGAGGCTGGCTGTTGCCGGAACCATATCCGGCAATGCCACCAACAACCCCACCGGCCGCAGCACCCACGCCCGACTGACTACCCTCCACGGTTACCGGGCGCACCGACAGTACCACCGCGTCCACCACGGTGGACAGACGCTGGGCGTCGCCCCGCTGGATCACATCCGGGCTGCTGCTGGCACAGCCAGTGAGCACCAGCGCCAGACCCCAAAACCAAATTTTCTTCATGATTCCATCCTCAATAAAAATGTCATGCCAACACGGGCACGGCCGTACCTTCAAGCAACGTCGGCCGGCACCGGCGGTTGACCCTCAGGCAAACGAAAGCGGCTTTGCACCAGGGCTGTCAAACCAAATTCCTCCAGGATCGCCTGCAGGCGCTGTGCCGCAGCACGCTTGCGCTGCCCAGTATGGCGCGCAATGATGAGTTCATTCTTGAGACTGTGTTCCCAACCCACGAGTTCCGTCACCGTCACCTGATAGCCCATGGCTTCCAAGTAAAGACAGCGCAAGACGTTGGTAATCTGGCTGCCCAATTCACGGGTATGGAGAGGATGGCGCCACAGCTCGGCCAGCGGGGTGCGCGACAAGGACAAGGCCTTGCCTGAGTTCAAAGCCCGCGCCACCTCGGCCTGGCAGCAGGGCACCAGCACCATGTAGCGCGCCTGCTTCTGCAGGCCGAAGGCAATGGCGTCGTCGGTGGCCGTGTCGCAGGCGTGCAAAGCCGTCACGATGTCTATGCGTGCGGGCAACTCCTGGGCCTGCATGGACTCGGTCACGCTGAGATTGAGAAAGGACATGCGCGCAAAGTCCAGCCGCTGCGCCAGCTCGCGCGACTTCTGCACCAGATCCGGACGGGTTTCGATGCCGAAGACATGCCCGCTCGACAGCTGTTTGAAAAACAGGTCGTAGATGATGAAACCCAGATAGGACTTGCCGGCACCGTGGTCGGCCAAAGTGATACCAGTTGGGGACGATGCCGCGTCCGTGCGCTGCACCTGCAACTCCTGCAGCAACTCCTCGATGAATCGGAAAAGGTGGTAGACCTGCTTGAGTTTGCGACGCGAGTCCTGGTTGAGCTTGCCTTCCCGCGTGAGGATGTGCAATTCCTTGAGCAGCTCGATCGACTGCCCGGGACGAATCTCAGGCGCCAAGGGCACCGCAGGCACATTGCCCGGCTTGCGCTCTGCGCGCTCGGCGTGTTTCATGTTTCATCTCCGCTTGCGTCGTCATGCTGGCCACTATCAACATGACGGCGTATCTCCATTGCATCCCAACCCGTCTGTCCCATCTGCTGCAGCACTTGCATGTTTCTCTCATAAATGGCCTCGGCCTGGGGAAAGGCCTCGACGGCGCGATCAATGCTGGCTTCACGCAAAAGATGCAGGGTCGGATAAGGCGCGCGGTTGGTGTAGTTGGTGATGTCGTCGCGGTCGGTACCGGCAAACTGGTACTGGGGATGGAAGCTGGCAATCTGCAGTTCGCCCAACAGCCCAAGCTCAGCCAGTATCCCATCCGCTTGCGCGAGGAAGACATTGAAATCAAGGAAATCATCAAAATGCAGCGGCAGCACCAGCAGGGTGGTGTCGCGCTGCATAGGGTCACTCTCTTGCAGAGATTGCAGCTCGCGCGCGAGTTCGCTGAGCACAGCTTCGTCGCCGCGTGCGCCGCTCACATGCCAGTGGATCTGGCCCTTGATGTGCACACTTTTGGCAAAGGGACAGAGATTGAGTCCGATCACGGCCCGCTCCAGCCAGTGCCGCATGTCGCGCAGGACCACTTCGCCCAGCTCTTGCGGCACTTCTCCCACGTGAGGCCCACTCATACGTGACTCCTGCGTCCAAGTTGCCTGGCCAACACCAGCCCGATGAGAGCGAAGGTCCCGGTCACAGCCCATGTCAGGTGCCAGCCCCCGACGCCGCTGGCCACCCAGGCCACCAGGGGCGGTCCGGCAAACTGGCCCAAGGAAGACCATTGCTGCATCCAGCCAACCGTGGTGGATACCGTGCCCTCCCCGGGCGCCAGGCGCACAGCCAGCGAAAACAGGGTGCCGGGAATCATGCCGCCCACCATCGAAAACAACAAGACGGCCACAAAACGGAGCACAGGCGGCAGGGCTAGCCCACCCGGCGACAAAGGATAGGTCCCGAAAGCCAGCAGCGTGCCCAGCCCCATCACACCAAAGCCCACATACAACAAGACCTGCGGCCGCACACCGCGCCCCAGCAAACGACCCGAGGCAATATTGCCCACCATATTGACGGCTGCCACCAAGGCGGTCAGAACGGCGCTGATGCCGCCAGCCACGCCGGCCTGCGCATAGATGGTGGGCAGGAAACCGATCACCGCCAGCCATTGGCCCGAGTACACGGCAAAACTCAACGCCACAAGCCAGGGTCCAGGAGCCCCTAGCGTAAGCCGCAGGCGATGAGTCCAACCCTGCTTGGGCGGCCCCTCCTTCGTCTCGACTGCGCGCGGAGTGTCCGGGGGTACGGCCCGCCAAACCCAGACAGCAATAGCCAGTGTCAGTACAGCGAGTACCCACCACCAGCACTCCCAGCCATACAGGGTGATGAGCAACGGGCCGCACAAAAGGGCACTGGCGGTTCCCAGAGGCATATAGGCCCCCCAGAGTCCCAGCATGGCGCTCACGCGCTCGGGCCGCACCAGATGGCGGATAAGGCTGGGAGCGGGCATGGAAACGAGCAAGAACCCCAGGCCCTCCACCGCGCGCAAGACCAGCAGGGTCTGAACATCACGCGCCCAACCGCCCAGCAGCGACGCTACCGAGAGCAAGAACAGACCACCGAGCATGCTGCGCCTGAGCCCCATGCCGTCGGCCGTGAGCCCCACCGCCAACCCCAAGGTCATCCCCGCCAGTTGCACAAGGGACAGCAGAAAACCCGCCTGCACCAGTGTCACGCCCAAGGCCTCCCCCAGAGCGGGCAACGCCGGCGAAAGCTTACCGACATGCAGGGCCGCGGCCACGCCAGCGGCAATCACAACCAGAACCGGAGATACCAGCTCGCGCTTCATAGCCACAGCTTCTTGCCGGTCAACCGCTCATGTTCCTTGCCGGCAAAGCGGTCGGTCATGCCGGCGATGTAGTCTGCGACGACCCGCCGCATGGCGCCCTTGGCATCCGGTTTTTCCTGTGCTGCTTGGGCGCGAGCAGCATGGCCAGCTTGCATCTCTTGCGGCGCATGGCCGTAGCACTCGAACAACTCCTGGATGACCTGCCGTGCCAGGCCTGTGGTCTGCATCACCTGAGGGTGGCGATACAAGTTCTGGAAAAGAAATTTCTTCAGCAGCACCGAACGCTCACGCATGGCTGAACTGAAGCTCATCAGCGAGGGCAGTTGCCGGACCGCATCCGCGCTCCCGGGACGGGCGCACTCCAACGCTGAGCGCGTCGCCTCGATCACGTCATAGACCTGCGCACTCAGCATGCGGCGGATGGTCTCGTAAAGCAAGCGCCGGCCCGCACTGGCCTGCTCCAGACCGGGATATTCACGCACAGCCTGCTGGCGATAGTCTTCAAACAGGGGTACCTCCCTGAGCTGGTCCAGGGTGATCAGGCCTGAGCGCACGCCGTCGTCAATATCGTGGGCGTTGTAGGCGATTTCGTCGGCCAGATTGCACAACTGAGCTTCCAGGCTGGGCTGGGTTCGCATCAGAAAGCGCGAACCCACGCCGCCGGGTTCCATTGTCTCGATCTGTTCGGCATTCGCACGCGAACAGTGTTTGAGGATGCCTTCGCGAGTTTCAAAGGTTAGGTTCAGCCCATCGAACGCCGGGTAGCGTTCTTCCAGTTGATCGACCACTCGCAGGCTTTGCAGGTTGTGCTCGAAGCCGCCATGTCCAGCCATGCATTCATTCAACGCATCCTGCCCGACATGGCCGTAGGGTGTATGCCCGAGGTCGTGGGCCAGGGCAATCGCTTCGACCAAGTCTTCGTTCAGCCCCAAGGAACGCGCAATGGACCGCCCCAGTTGCGCCACCTCCAGGGAATGCGTCATCCGGGTACGGAAGAGATCGCCTTCATGGTTCAGGAAAACCTGTGTCTTGTAGACCAGGCGGCGAAAGGCTGTCGAATGGACGATGCGATCACGGTCCCGCTGGTACTCGGTACGCGTGGGTGCAGCCTGCTCTGGGTACTTACGCCCGCGCGTGCGGACAGGATCACTGGCGTAGACAGCAAGCATCGATGACCTCGCGCACCAACGCGTCGGGCGCCCCGCGCACGCCGGCACGACCTGCAGCTTCGATCACGACAAAACGGATTTCACCCGACTCGGCCTTCTTGTCTACACGCATCAGCTCCAAGTAACGTCCGGCATTGTCGTGGGCATCCAGCACCGGGCCTTGCGCGGGCAAGCCAGCCCGTGCGATCAGCTCTCGGAGACGAAGAACGAAAGCGCGGTCGACCAGACCGAGTCGCTCCGACAAGGTGGCCGCCATCACCATGCCGCAACCGACAGCCTCACCATGCAACCAGGCGCCATAGCCCAAGCCCGCCTCGATGGCATGTCCAAAGGTATGGCCGAAGTTCAGGATGGCACGCAGGCCGGCTTCGCGCTCGTCCTGCCCCACCACCCAGGCCTTGATTTCACAACTGCGTCGAACCGCATGTGCCAGGGCTGACGGGCTCCGCGCTCGCAAGGCTTCCATGTTCTGCTCCAGCCAGGCGAGCAACTCCATATCGGCGATAGGCCCGTACTTGATGACCTCGGCCAGACCGGCACTGAGCTCCCTCTCTGGCAGGGTCCTGAGAGTGTCAAGATCGCAGATCACCCGTTGCGGCTGATAGAAGGCACCGATCATGTTCTTGCCCTGGGGGTGATTGATCGCCGTCTTCCCCCCGACCGAGGAATCTACCTGCGCCAGCAAGGTGGTTGGCACTTGGACAAAAGGCACACCTCGCATATAGCTGGCGGCAGCAAAGCCCGTCATATCCCCCACCACACCGCCGCCCAGCGCATACAGGACGGTCTTGCGGTCACAGGCCTGCGCCAGCAGGGCATCAAAAATGAGGTTCAGGGTCAACCAATCCTTGTGCGACTCGCCATCTGGCAGCTCAACCACGTGGATCTGCCCGTAATGGGCCTGCAGGGCATGCTTCAACGTCTCCACATAGAGCGGTGCCACTGTGGTGTTGCTGACGATCAAAGCCTGCGCTGCGCGTGGCAGGCCGGCATAGCTGCCGGCCTGTGCCAGCAGCCCGCTGCCTATGAGAATGGGATAACTGCGCTCGGCAAGGTCGATGCGCACCTGCGTCGGTGCCGGGTTGGCGAAATCGGTACTGGTTGACATGCCCCGAGTTTAGAACACCGCCTGAAAACCAGTCTTATCCCCAGGCGAGGACCGTCAACGTTGCGTTACAACACCCGCCAGTTCCAGTTGCATGACGATCATGTTGACCAGAGTGGCAACTGAGGGTCGCCCGGTATCGATCACAAAATGCGCGGTCTCCCTGTAGAGCGGATCGCGCACGGCATACAGATCGCGCAGTCGCTGCATGGGATCACCAACCTGAAGGAGCGGTCGCTGCGTATCGTGGCGCAGGCGCCGATACAGCTCTTCGGGCGTGGATTTAAGGTACACCACCTTGCCACGAGCATGCAGATGCTCTCGATTGCTTTTGCGTAGTACGGCCCCGCCACCCGTAGACAGAACGCCGGATTGCAGGGTGAGATCGCTCAGGACCTGCTCTTCGATGTCACGAAAACGCTCTTCCCCTTCACGCTCGAAGAACTCGCGGATCGGGCAGCCGATGCGCTGCTCGATCACATGGTCGGCATCCGTGAAGGGCAATTGCAAACGTCGGGCCAATTGCCGCCCGACGGTGGACTTGCCCGAGCCGGGCAAGCCGATGAGACTGATAGACAAGAGACCGCCTCGACCCCGTTGTCAGCGCAGGGAGGTGCGATCTGTCAGAGTCTTGGGCGTGATAAAGACCAGCATTTCCTGCTTATTCGACGTCGTGGCTTTGTTGCGGAACAACATGCCGATGCCTGGCAGATCACCCAGGAAAGGTACCTTGGTCGTATCGTCACGCTCGACCTGTGTGAAGATACCGCCGATTACCACCGTCCCTCCATTCTCAACCAAGACCTGAGTCTTCACATGCTTGGTGTCGATGGCATAACCGGCCGGTGTGGACTGCCCAACGGTATCCTTGTTGATGTCGAGCTCCAGAATCACGTTGCCCTCGGGCGTGATCTGCGGCGTCACTTCCAGCATCAGATTGGCCTTGCGGAACGCAATCGAAGTAGCGCCACTGGCAGATGCCACCTGGTATGGCAATTCCGTACCCTGTTCGATCACCGCCTTGACCTTATCTGCTGTCACGACACGCGGGCTGGAAACCACCTTGCCCTTACCATCGGCTTCCAATGCGGAGATTTCCAGATTGAGGAAGCGCGCAGCATTCTCGCCGAAAATGGATACAGCGAAAGTGGCAGCGTTGAAACCACCGGCTCCGGTAGACGGTAGATTGACAAAAGTACCGGAAGTTGTGCCCGCCGAAGCGGCGTTGTAACTCGGTCCGAACTGGACACCTGCGCCGCTGGAGTCCGTTGCACGGTTCATGCCGCCACCCAGCCTGACACCCAGCGACTTGCCAAAGGTATCGGATGCTTCAACGATCCGTGCCTCTATCAACACCTGACGCACCGGAATATCAAGCTTGGCAATAAGGTCCTGTACCTGTTCCAACTTGCTGCCGATATCAGTCACGAACAACTGATTAGTCCGTGGCTCGGCTATGGCGCTCCCTCTGGTGCTCAAGATGCGGCCACTGGCCGCTGACCCGGCTGCAACAGGAGCGGCACCCGCAACTACCCCTCCCATGAGTTGCCGAGCCACGTCCACAGCCTTGGCGTAGTTGAGCTGGAACGATTGTGTGCGCACAGGTTCTAATGTCTCAAGTGCGGCATTGGCTTCACGCTCAAGCCTTTCCTTGGCGACAATTTCATCTTTCGGCGCAATCCACAGCACATTGCCGTTCTTGCGCAATCCCAGCCCCTTGGACTGCAAGATGATGTCCAGTGCCTGATCCCATGGCACATCCTGCAAGCGCAAAGTCACAGTACCGCTCACCGAATCGGATGTCACGACGTTGAAATTGGTGAAATCTGCAATGACCTGCAGCAGCGCGCGGATCTCAATGTTCTGGAAATTCAGCGACAATTTCTGTCCGTTATAACCTTGACCTTGGGTCAACTTAGCGGGATCGACTCGTTGCGGCTTGACCTCCACCACAAACTGATCGTCACTCTGGTAAGCGCTGTGCTCCCAAGCGCCCTTGGGTTCGATCACCATACGCACGCGATCACCTACCTGGAAGGCAGTCACTGTTTGCACTGGCGTGCCGAAATCGGTCACATCAAGCTTGCGACGCAAGCCTTCAGGAAGACTGGATTTCATAAACTCCACTACAAGCGTCTGCCCGCTTTGCCGAATATCTACGCCCACTTGGCTATTCGGCAAGGCCACGACCACACGGCCCGAGCCGCTCACACCGCGGCGAAAATCAAGATCCTTGATGGGCAGAGTTTCTCGGCTCTTGGCTTCAGCAAACGTGGGGGCGGGAGTCACAGGTGCCGAGCTTGCTGCCACCGGATCCAGAGTGATCAGCAGAGACTTACCTTGCAACTCGGCCTTGTAATTGGTCGCCTGCTTCAGATTCAGCACGACACGGGTGCGGTCCCCAGCAGGAATGAGGTTGACCGAACGCAAATTGCCCTGGTTGACATCAACCGTTGAACGTCCCATGGCGTTGCCCACACCCGGGAAATCCAGTGCAATCTTGGCAGGGGACTTGATGGAAAATCCATTGGGCACGGCAGTCAAGGGCTGGGACAGGTCTATCTTGACCACCTCCGCCCCACTCTGCAAGGAGCCAGTTACGGCTTCAATGATCGGTTGGGCAGAAGCCGTCGACGCCGCCGGCACGTCCGTGCCGGCCGTCTGCGCCAGCGCCGAAATACCCAACATCGCCACAATCGTCGCACCAACCCAGCGCGCCCACATACTTTGATTTTTCATTTAACTTTCTCCTGCAACTGCAGTGTGGCGGGACGCTCGATCCACTCGCCCACGGCGTCTTGCACAATTTCGCGCAAGATGACTTCGGTCTCCGTGATTTTGGTCACGCGCCCATAGTTCATGCCCAGATAGCTGCCCAGACGAACCTGGTAAAGCAAACGATCGACACGGATCAGGGCGGCCGGCTGACTCTCCTGGATCAGGCTCCCCACCATGGCCATGGTATCCAAGGGAAAGCTTTCCAGAGCCTCCTTGCGACGCGCCAGTTCCGGAGCAATCAGGGCACTGGTGATCGTGGCAGGCTGAACCACGTCGCGCTTAAGGGCCGACGTCAATTTGTCCTTGCTGAAGGGATCGACGGTAGCCGTATCCACGTAATTCTCGGGTTTGTACGGTTTGGGTTCCGAAATGGGCGGAACTTTCGGCCGCATCTGGTTGCGCTGTTCCGACATCCAGGCGCGCAGTTCGTCCTCACTGGAGGCACCGCAACCCGCCAGCACCAAGACCGCCATCAGCAAGGGGAAAGACCGTATCAGCCTCATTTCTTGCCCCCTGCGGGCTTGCGCTGCGCCGCAATTTCATCCTTGTCGAGATAACGGAAGGTTTTAGCTGTTGCGTCCATGACCAGTGTTCCGCCGGTACCAGGCAGTACTGTCAGATTGTTCAGCGTCACGATACGTGAAAGGTGCGCGATATCGGAGGTGAACGAACCCATATCATGAAAGCGCCCGGTCACCTTGATGGCAATCGGCAACTCGGCGTAATAGTCACGTACCACCACCGCGCCAGGTCTGAAGAGGTCAAACTGCAGGCTGCGCCCCAAGCCCGCCTGGTTGATATCCGACAGCAGCGCATCCATTTCGGCCTTGCTGGGCAACTGCTTTTCCAGCTGGGTCACATACTGCAGCACCTGTTCACGCTGCTTGCGCAAGGCATCCAGGTTGATGGCCTTGGCCAGTCTGGTCTTGTATTCACCGCGCAGCCTCACTTCTTTTTCGCGCGCCTGGGTCAGGATATCGTCCTCACCACTGAGCCAGACGAACCAGAGCACCACGACAACCGCCACGGCGATGGCCAGAAACAGGCCGTACCGCGGCAACGCTGGCCAGACGACCGGATTGCGCGGGTCCAGATTGCTGAACTGGGACTGCAGTGTTTCCTTAAGCTGCGCGAACTTCAGGCTTGGGGATGGTGTGCTTGCCATATCAAATTCCCCTTAAGGCTTGGCCGGCTGCGGAGCCGCTGCCGTGGGGACCGTTGTGTCAGCCTGCGGCGACGAGGCAGCAGATGCTGGAGGTTTTTGCACCTCACTCGCACGCAGCATGCGTACGCGCATGGTGAAATTGGCTACTCGCCTCTGGTCTTTGCCTAGGGCCACGTTGGCTGCAACAATCTCAATCAACTCCGGCTTGGAAAACCAGGGGGAATGGTAGGCCAGGTTACGCAGCAACTCCGAGACCCGCTCATTGGATTGCGCCGTCCCCTGCAGGGTGATCAACTGGTTGTCCTGGCGCATGCTGGTGATGTACACGCCTTCGGGAAACTGGCGCGTCAACTCGGTCAACAGCTGTACTGGCATATTGCGATCGGCCTGCAGGTTTTCCACTGCCTGCTGGCGGGCGCGCAAGGCAGCGATCTCCGCCTCAAGCGCAGCAATGTCCTTGATCTGGTCATCCAGCTTCTTGATTTCCTGGTCGAGAAGGGTATTGAGCCCATCCTGCGAAGAGATCTGGCCTTGGAGCCACAAGAAGATAATGCCCGCAAGCAGACCTCCAGCCAGGGCCGAAGCGCCCAACGAAACGTTGAAAACATCCTGTCGCTTTTTGCGCGCGGCCTCGCGGTGAGGCAGCAGGTTGATCAGTATCACTGCAGGAACCTCCGCATCGCCAGACCACAGGACGTCAGATAGGACGGCGCCTCACGGGTCATCTTCTTGAGACGCACCCCATCACCGATCTCCATGCCGTCAAACGGATTGACCAGACTGCAGGGGAAACTCAGTTGCTGCGTCACGGCGTCAGTCAGCCCGGAGAGGGCAGCCGCCCCACCCGCCAACATGATGTAGTCCACTTTGTGGTGCGGCGTACTGGTGAAGAAAAACTGCAAGGCACGCCCGATTTCCTGAACCATGCTCTCGATGAAGGGACGCAAGACACTGCTTTCGTAGTCCTCGGGCAGCTCGCCGCTGCGCTTCTTGGACTCAGCCTCCTCCAGAGAAAAGCCATATTGGCGCACGATCAACTGGGTCAGCTGGGCGCCACCGAAAGCCTGATCACGCTCATACAGCACTTCGTCATCCCGTATGACCTGCATGCTGGTGGTCAAGGCCCCCACTTCGAACAAGGCCACGATGGCACCCACCCCTTGTTCAGGCAAATTGGCAATCAGACGCTTGGCCGCGAGGCGGGAGGCGTAAGACTCGACATCGACGATGACAGGCTTGAGACCGGCCGATTCGGCCAGACCCTGGATGTCCTGGACCTTCTCTCGCCGCGAAGCAGCGATCAGCACATCAATGTCGCCGGTTGCAGTGGCGCTCGGCCCGATGACACAGAAGTCCAGACTCACTTCCTCCAAGGGGAAGGGAATGTACTGGTTGGCCTCAGCCTCCACCTGCATCTCAAGCTCGACCTCGCTCATGCCACCCGGCAAGACGATCTTCTTGGTAATCACGGCGGAAGGCGGCAGGGCCATGGCCACGTTCTTGGTCTTCGTGCCGCTCTTCTTGACCAGGCGACGCACAGCCTCGGCCACTTCATCGAACTTCTCGATGTTGCCGTCCGTGATCCAGCCACGCTCAAGCGGCTCGATCGCGCAACGATCAAGCACATACTGACCAGCTTTGTTCTGGCTCAACTCGACCAGCTTGACACTGGAAGAACTGACATCCAAACCCAGCATGGGCTCAGGCTGGCGACTGAACAAGGATCCCAATGAGATCAAGAGCATCCCCTGAAAGAAACCGGCGACAGGCCGGCAAACTTATGAATTCACTTGAATGCTAGCAGTTAGGTCCTTGTCCTGCAAAGGATTTTTCCCGTTCTTGCACTTTTGGACGTTGTCAAAAGCAGACGCTTTGTATGCGTTTGCAACGGCCAGGAAACAGGCCTTACATCTGCGGGGGATGGTTGCCATGCCAATAAAAATAGATATGCCCCCTTGGAGAGGGCTCAGATTTTTATAATGCTGACGCGACCTTACAAAGATTTTATGCCCCCTGATTCCCCCTCCGAGTCCAACGCCTCTCCCAGCCCTGATGGCATGAAATCCCCCCGCTCCGCCGCCGTGCGCCGGCTCCTGCGCATCGGCCTGTGGACCGGCGGCGTTGCGCTGGCTGGCCTGGTCTCGGTCATGATCATCGTGTCCATCGCCATGGCGCTGGCGTATCCGAATCTCCCGGATATCTCCGACCTGTCGGAATACCGCCCCAAGCTGCCGCTGCGGATCTTTTCGGTCGAAGGCGACCTGATCGGCGAATTCGGCGAAGAGCGCCGCAACTTCACACCCATCAAGGCCATCCCCCAGGCCCTCACCGACGCGGTCCTGGCGATCGAGGATGCGCGCTTCTTCCAGCATGGCGGCGTGGATTACGTGGGCGTGGTCCGCGCCGGACTGGCCAACGTCGGCCGGGCCAAGAGCCAGGGTGCCTCCACGATCACGATGCAGGTGGCACGCAATGTCTATCTGTCGTCCGAGAAGACTTTCTCGCGCAAGATCTACGAGATCCTGCTGACCTTCAAGCTGGAACACCTGCTGACGAAGGACCAGATCCTCGAGATCTACATGAACCAGATCTACCTGGGCAACCGGGCCTACGGTTTCGCCGCAGCAGCAGAAACCTATTTCGGCAAGCCGCTCAAGGACATCTCGATCGCCGAAGCCGCCATGCTGGCCGGCCTGCCCAAGGCGCCGTCGGCCTACAACCCCATCAGCAATCCCAAGCGCGCCCGTAGCCGACAGCTCTACATCATTGACCGCATGCTGGACAACGGCTTCATCACAGCCGAAGAAGCGGAAACCGCCAGGAAGCAGGAGTTGCGGATCAAATCGGCAGGCAGCAGTGCTGGCGGTGGTCATGGCCCGACACGCAGCCACGCCGAATTCGTGTCTGAGATGGTGCGCCAGTTGATCTTTGCCCAGTACGGCGAGGAAACCTATACACGCGGCCTCAACGTTTACACCACGATACGCTCCAACGACCAAGAGGTCGCCTACCAGGCCCTGCGCCAGGGCATCATGGAGTTCGAGCGCCGCCAAGCCTACAGGGGCCCCGAGAAGTTCGTCACGCTGCCCGAGAAAGCCACAGAGCTGGAAGACGCCGTCGATGATGCCCTGGACGAGCACCCCGATAACGGTGATTTGCTGGCAGCCATGGTGCTTGAAGCCAACCCCCGCAAGGTCATGGCCATGCGCCGCGGTGGAGAAATCCTCGAAATCACCGGTGAAGGGCTACGCATCGCCCAGCCCGGCCTGCAGCCGCGCGCCGGCCCCAAGCTCAAGATCCGTCGTGGCGCCATCATCCGGGTCATGAAAACGGCGAAGAACACCTGGGAAATCCTGCAGTTGCCAGAGGTCGAGGGTGCCTTCGTCTCCCTGGATCCGCGCAACGGCTCCATCAAGGCCCTGGTCGGCGGCTTCGACTTCGAGAAGAACAAGTTCAACCACGTCACCCAGGCCTGGCGCCAGCCCGGCTCCAGCTTCAAGCCCTTCATCTACTCGGCTGCGCTGGAAAAGGGCTTCACCCCGGCCACCGTGGTCAACGACGCCCCGCTGTTCTTCGAACCCGAACTGACCGGCGGCCAGCCATGGGAGCCCAAGAACTACGACGGGGCCTTCGAAGGTCCCATGCCCCTGCGACGCGGCCTGGCCAAGTCGAAAAACATGGTTTCGATCCGCGTGCTGGACGCCATCGGCGCCCGCTACGCCCAGGGATGGGTCGCCCAGTTCGGCTTCGAAGCCGAGAAACACCCTCCTTACCTGACCATGGCGCTGGGCGCAGGCTCGGTCACGCCCATGCAAATGGCCACTGCCTATTCGGTGTTCGCCAACGGCGGCTACCGTATCAACCCCTGGATGATCAGCAAGATCACCGAGCAAAAAGGCAAGGTGCTGGCCCAGTCTAAACCCGTGGTGCCTGATGAATCCATGCGCGCGATCGAAGCACGCAATGCCTTTGTGATGTCGACCATGTTGCAGGAAGTCATGCGCACCGGCACGGGAAGCCGGGCCCAGGCCACGCTCAAACGCCCCGATATCTACGGCAAGACCGGCACCACAAATGACTCCATGGATGCCTGGTTCGCTGGCTACCAGCCCACGCTCACAGCAGTCACATGGATCGGCTACGACACTCCACGCAAACTGGGCGACCGCGAAACCGGCGGCGGCCTGAGCCTGCCCGTCTGGATCAACTACATGGAGCACGCCTTGCGCGACGTCCCGGTCCTGGAGCTGGCGGCGCCCGAAGGTGTGGTGCAAGCCGGTATCGACTGGATGTATGCCGAACACGCCAAGGATGGTGGTGTGCTGTCACTGGGCCTGGACGACACCCCTGCTGTCATGCCCCCACCCGGAGGCATCCTGCCGGCGCCCCCGCCTCCCACAGCGCCCCTGCCGCCCCCCACAGTAGCGCCCCCCGCTCAGGCACCCACCCCGCCTGCCGAAGAAAAACTGCGCATCCTCGACCTGTTCAAGAACTGATCAGGCGGAAAACGTCAGCTTCGCGCCCGCCTGTTCGCTTGCATAGCGCGACAGGCTGGTGAAGAACTCACCCTGCCCCTTGGTGTCGAGCCATAGCCGGCCGTCGAACTTGTAGTGGTAGCCGCCCGAACGGGCCGCCAGCCAGATCTCATGTAACGGTTTCTGCAGGTTCACCACGATCTGGCTGTGGTCACGAAACACCAGAGTCACCATGCCGCCAACGCGCTGGTTGTCGATGTCGGCGTCGCTCTCATCGTTGATGCGGTCGCAGCAGCCTTCGATGGCGCGCAGAACGCTCTCGGCACGGTCCATGAATTCGGTGTCGGTCATTACAATTCCGTGATGTTGCAAACCCCTCGGATTCTAGTCAGGGCCCTAAGCCATGCCATGCCAGCTGTCATTGCGGCAGGCGGGCTACTGGCCTTGACCGGCTGCGGTCAGACCGGCAATCTGTACCTGCCCAAGGAGCCAGCTGCGGCCAACCGCGCCACCCTGCCCCAGTCCATTTGGCCTGCCATGCCCGACAAGAAAACCGGCGGTACGTCCACCACGCCGGCCCCGGGTCAATCGCCCGCCCCGGCATCCACCAACGCTCCCGCCTCCCCATGACCACCAAGACACTCCCGGGCCAGCCCCATATCGCCTACCGTGGCGATGAACTCTTCGTCGAAAACCTGCGCCTGGCCGACCTGGCCCGCCAGTACGGCACGCCGCTGTTCGTCTATTCCAAGGCCGCCATGCTCGCGGCCCTGGGCGCCTACCAGCGCGGCTTCGCCGGTCGCAAGGCACAAGTCTGCTACGCCATGAAAGCCAATTCCTCGCTGGCCGTGCTGCAGGTGTTTGCCCGGGCCGGTTGTGGCTTTGACATCGTCTCCGGCGGCGAACTCGAACGCGTCCTGGCTGCTGGCGGTGAGCCGACCAAGGTCATTTTCTCGGGCGTGGGCAAGACGCGCGCCGAAATGCGGCGCGCACTGGAAATTGGCATCGGGTGCTTCAACGTCGAGAGCGAAGCAGAAATCGACGTGCTCAACGAAGTCGCACTCGCCAGCGGCAGGCGCGCGCCCATCAGCATCCGCGTCAATCCCAATGTCGATCCCAAGACCCATCCTTACATCTCCACGGGGCTCAAGGGCAACAAATTCGGGATTGCGCATGAACGCGCCCTGGCCATCTACCAGCGCGCGGCCACCCTGCCCGGGCTGCAGGTCGTGGGCATCGACTGCCACATCGGCTCGCAGATCACTCAGGAAGACCCCTACCTCGATGCCATGGACCGTGTACTTGATCTGGTGGCCGCCATCGAGGCAGCAGGCATCCCGCTGCATCACATCGACTTCGGTGGCGGGCTGGGCATCAACTACAACGGCGACACCCCGCCAGCGGCCGATGCCCTGTGGGCCAAGCTGCTCGCCAAGCTCGATGCCCGTGGTTACGGTCAGCGCCAGCTGATGATCGAACCCGGGCGCTCCCTGGTCGGCAACGCCGGTGTCTGTCTGACCGAGGTGCTTTACCTCAAACCTGGCGAGCAGAAGAATTTCTGTATCGTTGACGCCGCGATGAACGATCTGCCGCGCCCAGCCATGTACGAGGCCTATCACCAGATCGTGCCCTTGGCACCGCGCCCGGGTGCCAGCATCACCTGGGACATCGTCGGTCCGGTGTGCGAAAGCGGTGACTGGTTGGGACGCGATCGCGCGCTCAACGTACAAACAGGTGATCAGCTGGCCGTGCTATCGGCGGGCGCCTATTGCATGAGCATGGCCAGCAACTACAACACGCGTGGCCGCGCGGCCGAGGTCCTGGTGGATGGCGGCGAAGCCCACCTGATCCGGCGCCGTGAGAGTGCCGCTGACACTTTCCAGCACGAAAAGCTGCTCTGATCCACTCAATCCACCCCGGTTTGACTCACGTCAAATCGGGGCAGGACAGCATTCCCTATAGTCGCGCCTTGTCATTCTGAAAGGCGCCGCGTGTCGATCGAGCTTTACCGGGACTCCCACCATGTCTGCCTCATGTTCACAGACCTGGTGGAGGAAGATGGTGATACCGTCCAGTCCAACCAATTCCTGATCGTTGACCACGACCACGGCGCCATCATCGACCCCGGCGGCAACCTGGCCTTCAACGAGCTGCTGCTGACCTGCTCGCGCCACTTCAAGCCCCAGCATCTTTCCTATCTGATCGCCTCGCACGCCGATCCTGACATCATCGCCTCGCTGGATCGCTGGTTGACCTCGACGCCGGCCCAGCTCGTCATCTCGCGCATCTGGGAGCGTTTTGTGCCGCACTTCACCAAGGTCGGCAAGACACACGGGCGGGTGATTGGTGTCTCGGATGGCGGTGGCATCCTGCCGCTGGGAAAATGCGAGCTGCATCTGCTGCCAGCGCACTTCATGCACTCGGAGGGCAACTTCCATTTCTACGACCCTGTCAGCAAGATCCTGTTCACGGGCGACCTGGGTGTATCCATGACGTCGGGCCAGCAGGCGCAAAAACCCGTGACCGACTTCAGGGCGCACATCCCTCTCATGGAGGGCTTTCACCGCCGCTACATGGTGTCAAACAAGATCCTGCGACTCTGGACAGCGATGGCACGCAAGCTGGATATTTCCATGTTGGTACCGCAACACGGCGCCCCGCTGGCCGGCCCCGCCATTCCCGCTTTCTTCGATTGGATCGAAAACCTCCAATGCGGCATCGACCTCTTCGATGAGCGCATGTACCAGCTACCGCGGACCCTGATCGATCCGCGCCTGACCAACAGCCGCCCCGCGGCCCTGGCCTGAGAACGCGCGCCACAGGCGCCAGCCCAGCAACAAGCCCAGCACGCCTCCATACACCTGCACCTCTGCGAAGTTGTTCTTGCCCGCACGCATCCAGAAGAAGTGCAGGATGGCCAGCACCGCCACGGCATAGACCAGTCTGTGTAACGCCTGCCAGCGCGCAGCGCCCATGGCACGGATGGCACGGTTCCAGGAAGTAGCCGCCAAGGGCGTCAGCAACACCAGGGCCGTGAAGCCCACGAGGATGAAAGGCCGCTTGGCGATGTCCTTGGCAATATCCTGCACCTCCAAACCCATGTCGAGCCCGGCATAACAAAGCATGTGCAGGAGGGCGTAGAAAAAAACAAAGAGCCCTACCATGCGCCGCAACCGGGCCAGGGCCGACAACTTCAACTGAACACGCAGGGGCGTGACAGCCAGCACCAGGCAAAGCATGCGCAGGGTCCAATCCCCGGTAGATCGGATCAGCGCCTCGGCCGGATTGGCACCCAGCTGATCGCTCGCGGCCCCATAGACCAACCAGAGCAGAGGCAACAGGCAGGCCACGAACAGCAACGGCCTGGTAAAGCGGCCCAGCAACCAGCGGTTGAAACGCGCCAAGTCCACGTCCGGACGGTCAGTAGTACTTCTTCAAATCCATGCCGGCATACAACTGCCCTACCTGGGCCTCGTAGCCGTTGAACATCAGGGTCTTGCGCTTCTTGGCAAACAGGCCGTCTTCACCGATACGACGTTCAGTGGCCTGGCTCCAGCGCGGGTGATCAACCAGCGGGTTCACGTTGGAATAGAAGCCGTACTCCTGCGGAGCCGCCAGGTTCCAGGCCGTGGCCGGTTGCTTGTCGGTGAAACGGATCTTCACCAGGCTCTTGCCACTCTTGAAGCCATATTTCCATGGCGCCACCAGGCGCAGCGGTGCGCCATTCTGCTTCGGTAGAACTTCACCGTACATGCCGAACGCCAACAGGGTCAGGGGATGCATCGCCTCATCCATACGCAGGCCCTCGACATAAGGCCAGTTCAGCACGCGCGAACCCACATAGGGCATGGTCTTGCTGTCGGCCAGGGTCACGAATTCGACGTACTTGGCACCGGGCAGGGGTTCGACCTTCTTGATCAGCTCCGCCACCGAGTAACCCACCCACGGAATCACCATGGACCAGCCCTCGACACAACGCAGCCGGTAGACGCGCTCTTCCATGGCGGACAGCTTGAGCAGGTCTTCCAGGGCATAGTTGCCGGGCTTCTTGACCAGGCCCTCGATGGCCACGGTCCAGGGCGTGGTCTGGAGCGTGTGCGCATTGCGCGCCGGGTCGCTCTTGTCCGTGCCGAATTCGTAGAAGTTGTTGTAGCTGCTGGCGTCCTTGAGGTCGGTGACCTTCTCGATGGTGCTGGCGCCACTCACTGCCGACTTCTGGCCTGCAAGCTTGGCTCCGGCCATCTGTGCGCGCGCGTCGCGTGCTGCCCACCCCGCCAGCACGGTACCAGCGGCGCCGCCCGCCATCAGGCGCAGCAACTGGCGACGATCCTGGTAAGCGGATTGCGGCGTGATTTCGCTGGATTGCGGATGGACGAAACCATCATTACGAGTCTTGATCAGCATGTCATGCCCTCCTGTCGACATAGGTCGTGGGACGACGGTGATTCTTACAAAGTTCCCGCTTTCCCGCCGGGATAGCGGTAAACCCCTACAAGGCGCCGTAACTGTGCAGGCCACTGAGGAACATATTGACGCCGATGAAGGCAAAGGTCGTCACCCCCAGACCCGCCAGCGCCCACCAAGAAGCCACGGTGCCGCGCAGGCCCTTCATCAGGCGCATGTGCAGCCAGGCCGCGTAGTTGAGCCAGACAATCAGGGCCCAGGTCTCCTTGGGATCCCAGCTCCAGTAGCCGCCCCAGGCCTCGGCGGCCCACAGGGCACCGAGCACGGTGGCGATGGTGAAAAAGGCAAAACCCACGGCGATGGACTTGTACATCACGTCGTCCAGTACCTCGAGCGCAGGCAGGCGCTCGGCGATGCGGCGGCGCCCCAGCAGGATGCCGCCGACGATCAACGCCGCAATGATGAAATACACCAGCCAGTAGCTGCCACCTGCCGCCGAAGAACTCTGGCGGAAGGCCAGGGGCACGAAACACAGCACGATGCCGAAGATCCACAGCGGCGCCAGCTTGTACCAGCGCGTCTCCTGCGCTTGGCTCTTGATCAGGTAGGCAAAGGCCACCATGGCGGCCAGGGAGAAGGTGCCGTAGCCCACGAAGTTGGCCGGCACGTGCAGCTTCATCCACCAGCTCTTGAGCGCTGGCACCAGGGGCTGGATCTCGTGCGCCTCGCGCACGGCGGTATACCAGAGCAGAAAGCCCACGGCCGCACTGACCACCAGCATGACGAAGGCGCCCATGCTGTGTGTGCCGTACTGTTGCTCGAAGTAGAGATAGAACAGCGCCGTCAGCCAGCAGAAGAGCACAAAGACTTCGTACAGATTGCTGACGGGGATGTGCCCGATGTCCGGGCCGAGCAGATAACTCTCATACCAGCGCACCATGGTGCCGATCAGGGCCATACCCACGGCCACCCAGGTCAGGCGCGAGCCGATCAGCTCCATGGTGGCGCCCTGGGACCGGCTGAACATGCCGATCCAGTAGAACACCGTGCTCATGAAGAACAGCACGCTCATCCACAGGATGGCCGACTGGCTGGACAGGAAATACTTGAGCCAGAACACACTCTCGGCGCGCGCCAACTGCCCTTGGTAGGAAGCGATACCCAGTAGAGCGAAAGCCGCCACCACCAGCATCAACACGCGCAACGGCCGCCAGAACCAGCCCAGAGCCACGGCAGCGGGGATGGCCAGTAGCAGAATGCCCTTTTCGTACACATCCATGAAGGGGTGGTAGTTGGCATAGGCATACAGGCCGCCCGCGGCCACCAGCAAGGCGAACAGCCAGTCAAAGAGACTGCGTTTGGCAAAGTAGCCCTCGTTGAGGGTCAGGGTGGTCGTAGCGGTGTTCATGTTGACTCCTTGCTCTGCAAGAGCTTGTCGCGCAGTTGCTCGAATTCGCGGTCGGCATCCAACGTCTTGCGATTGGACGACAGGGCCATGCTGGCCTGGGCGCCCTGCCCCTGCGGCGTCAGCCAGATCCAGAGGCGACGCTCGCGCACATAGAGCATGGCGAACACACCCAGGATCAGCAGGGCGCAGCCCAGGTAGACGACTGTCTTGCCCGGCGCACGCGCCACCTGGAACACACTGGCCTGCAGTTGCGTGAAGTCGGTCAGTTGCAGGGCCATGGGAGCCGGGTAGAAATAGGCGTCGCTGAGGGCCAGCACGGCCTGCGTCATGAAGACCTGTGTCGCCTCATCAGCGGCCAGGGGCTTGAGGCCGGCGCGTTCACGCGCCACCTGCAGCAGCTCGAACAGGGTGCCGTTGAGGATACGCACCAACATCTCGCCAGCCCGCCCGCGTTCGGCATCGGGCACATTCTTTTCCATGAAGTCAGCCACGGCCTGCAGACCACCCGGCGCTTGGCTGCCCGGCACCGGCTCGGCGCCCGAGAACAGGCCCAGCGCCCGCAAGGCCGAGGCATTGAGTTGCGGCAGCAGGTCCTTGCGCGCAGGATCGACCACACGCGCGGCATACCGGCGGACGGCTTGTGCACGCAGGGCGGGATCGGCCAGGGCGGCACGCAGGCGGAAGAACTCGTCCGTCGAGCCCTGGGCATCCGCTGGTATGCGCAGGTAACGGAAAGGCTCGGACGGTGTCTCACGCATGCCCAGCAGAAAAACGGGTACCCCATCCCCCAGATCGACCGGCAACATGTAGTTGCTGAATTCGCGCGCCTGACCAGCTTCGTCGCGCAACTTGTAGCTCACGCTGGGGCCGACATTGCGCTGGGTCTTCCTGGCATCGGCCTTGTTGGCCGCACCCAGTCGCTCGTCCAGCGCGGCGCGCAGGTCCACCTTGCGAACGTCCACACCGGAAGGGCTGTTGGCTGCGAAGTTCTCGACATTGATGACGCGCAGGCCCGTGTATTCCAGCGTGAGCTTCTGGTTGCCATTGCTCAGTTGCGAGCTGCCGCCGATCACGCCCTCGATCTCGAAGGGCTTGGTCGCCGCATTCATGGGTTGGGCCTTGAGGCGCACGGTGGAGCCACCGTCGTCAAAGCTGGACTGGTATATCTCGATGCCCTTGTAGCTGGCCGGGTGGTTGACCTCGACCCGTGCTTCGTGTTTCTCGCCCGTGGCCTTGTCGTGGATCACGATCTCGCTGGCAAAGAGCTTGGGCATGCCGGTCGAGTAGTGCTCGACGATGAACTTCTTGAGCTCGATGGCAAAAGGAAGCTCCTGCAGCAGGATGCCGTCAGACTGGTTCAGGATAGCGGTACTGGATTGCGTGCCTTCGGCCACCAGCAGATTGCCACGGAAGGTCGGGTTGCGCTCGCTCAGGCGGTGCTCGGGTTTGACGTCGGCAATCATGCCGCCGCCGTTGTAGGGCGTCTTGCCGCCCCACCACATCTGGGCGCGCACCATCAGGTCCCCGTCCAGCAGGCCACCCAGGCAGACCAGCACGATGGCGCTGTGCGCCGCCAGGTAACCCAGCTTGTTAGCCGCGCCCGCCTTGGCCGCCAGCATCCAGCCGCCACCCGATGACGTCTCGCGCTGCTGCAACTTCACTTTCCAGCCCCCGGTGGCCAGCAGCCGGCCCAGGCGCTGCGCGGCGGCTTCGGGCGCATCGGGCAATGCAGCCTGCGCGCGATGATGGAAGGCCTGCAGCGATTGCTCGCGCATGTTTTCCTTGTAGGCCTTGAGGTCGGCCAGGATCTTGGGGGTGTTGCGGGCGATGCACAGCGAGGTGCTGGTGACCAGGAAAGCCAGGATCAGCAGGAACCACCAGGCGCTGTAGACCGCATAGAGATTGAGCTTGCCAAACACCTCGGCCCAAAAGGGACCGAACTGGTTGATGTAGTTGTTCAGCGGTTCGTGCTGTTTGAGCACCGTGCCGATGACCGAGGCGATGCAGATCACCGTGAGCAGCGAGATGGAGAAACGCATCGACGACAGCAACTCCACCGCCGCACGCAGAGTGCGGGAGGATGCGGGCAATTCCAGGCCCTGGGTGGAGACGGTCATGGTGATAGGGGCTCGCAAAAAAACAAAAGGCGGGTCTTCATGCAAAGACCCGCCTGGGTAGGAGTGCCTGGAAGCTGCAGGGTTCCGTCAGCGGGCGTCTTGCCGGCATTGTGAACCAAACATCACCCAACGCTTATTCGTACCGGTTGAAACCCGGCCGTGCACAGGTGTATGGCTTAACGCAGGCCGGCGATGTAATCGGCAACCGCCTTGATTTCGCGGTCGTTCATCTTGGCAGCCACCTGGGTCATGGGCAGGCTGTTCTTGCGCGCGCCATCACGGAAGGACTGCAACTGGGTCGCGGTGTAGTCGGCATGCTGGCCACTCAGGCGCGGGTACTGGGCCGGAATGCCGGCACCGTTGGGGCTGTGGCAGCCGGCGCAGGCGGCGATCTGGCGATCGGGGATGCCACCGCGGTAGATGCGCTCACCCAGGGCCACCAGGTCCTTGTCCTTGGCGAAACCCGGTTTGGCTTTCTGTGCGGCCAGCCAGCCGCCGATATTCAGCATGTCCTCGTCGCTGAGAACCGAGGCAAAACCCTTCATCACGGCGCTGTTGCGCTTGCCAGACTTGAATTCCTGCAATTGCTTGGCGAGGTACTGGGGATGCTGCTGGGCCAGCTTGGGATTGGCCGGGACGCCCGAGTTGCCGTCGGCGCCGTGGCAGGCGGCACAGACAGCGGTGAATTTGGCTTCGCCCTTGACCAGGTCAGGCTTGGCCGGCGCCGGAGCTTCCTGGGCGGCAAGTACGTAGGCTGGTGCTGCCAGCGCGGCAGCCATCATCAGGTGAGCAAGCAACTTCATGGTGGTTCGGTTGTGTGGTTGGAGCAAAACTGCCCGATTCTACAATGCAGGCCTAGGCACTCCTCCATCCATCATGTCCCCCCCCACCAAAACCATCACCCAGCCGCACCGTGGGGGCCCCCAGTCCACACCTGCCAGCCCGCAAGCCGTCCAGGCCCTGGGCTGGCTGCACACGGCCCGTTTCCTCACCACGGCCCCCGAGCTGCACTTCCTGCCCACCCTGGACGTGCCGGAAATTGCCTTTGTCGGCCGGTCCAACGCCGGCAAATCGACCTGCATCAACACGCTGACCCAGCAGAACCAGCTGGCTTTCGCCTCCAAGAAGCCCGGGCGCACGCAACACATCAACCTTTTCGCCCTGGGCAAACAGGGCGTCACCGATGCCGTGCTGACCGACCTGCCAGGCTACGGATATGCCGCCGTGCCCAAGCAGGACAAGATCCGCTGGCAGCAGGTCATGGCCAACTACCTGGTCACCCGCGAAAACCTCAAGGCCATCGTGCTGATGTGCGACCCACGCCACGGCTTGACCGAACTGGACCAGGTCCTGCTCGAGGTGATCCGTCCGCGCGTGGAGGAAGGCCTGAAATTCCTGGTCATCCTGACCAAGGCCGACAAACTCACACGCAGCGAGGGGGCCAAGGCTCTGTCCATCATGAAGCTGCAGGCCGGCGGCGGCGAGGTACGCCTGTTCTCGGCCACCAAGCGCACCGGCATCGAAGATGTGGCCTGTCTTCTGTGGGACTGGGCCCATCCCGGCGCCGATCTAGCATCTCCGCAGGACAGACCTGCGGAGATTGCATGATTCAGACTTGGCAACAAGCCCTGCCCCACGGCATCACACTGAGCTGCCGCGCCGCCGGCGTCGCGGGCCGACCGGTGCTGATCTTCCTGCACGGTTTCCCGGAAGCCGCTTTTGTCTGGGACGAACTGCTGCTTCATTTCTCCCGGCCCGAAAACGGTGGTTACCGTTGCGTGGCGCCCAATCTACGCGGCTACGAACGGTCCAGCGCACCCACCGATGTGGCCGCTTATCGCGCCAAGCATCTGGTTCAGGACATCGCAGCATTGGCTGCCATTGAAGCCGGCAAGGCGCCCTTGGCCTGCCTCATCGCGCACGATTGGGGCGGGGCCGTGGCCTGGAATTTTGCCAACCAGTTGCCGCACTTGAGCACGAAGCTGGCCATCGTCAATTCGCCGCACCCGGGCACCTTCCTGCGCGAGCTCAAAAACAACCCGAAGCAGCAGGCAGCCAGCGCCTACATGAACTTCCTGATCCGGCCCGACGCCGAAAGGCTGCTGGCCGAAGACGACTATCGCCGCCTCTGGGACTTCTTCCTGGGCATGGGCGCCGGAGCGGGCGGCTTTGGCTGGCTCACCGATGAAATGAAAGCGCGTTATCGCACCGTCTGGAACCAGGGTCTGACCGGTGGCTGCAATTACTACCGCGCCTCGCCGCTGCGCCCACCTCGCGCCGAGGACCCGGCCGCCAGCGCCATCGAACTGCCGCGCGAGATGCTCACCATTGCCCTGCCGACCCTCGTGCTCTGGGCCTTGGGGGATACCGCGCTGCCGCCCGAACTGATCGAGGGGCTGGACGACTACATCCCGCAACTCACGCTGGAGACCGTGCCGGACGCCACCCACTGGATCGTGCACGAACAGCCGCAACGTGTGATCGCCTCGCTGCAGCGCTTCCTGCAGAGCTGAGTCGTCAGTACACGCTAGGCTCGCCCGCCGGGCGGGTCTTGAAACGCTTGTGCACCCAGTAGTACTGCGAAGGCATGGTGTTGATCACGCCTTCGAGCCAACGGTTCATATAGGCCGTATCAGCCTGCACATCGGCGCTCGGATAGTCCTTCCAGGCCGGGTGCACTTCGATGTCGTAACCCTGGGGCGTCATGCGCGCTGTCACCGGGACAACCTTGGCCCGGCCCAGCCGGGCGAAGCGCGGCAACGAAGGCACGGTAGCCGCCTGCACGCCGTAGAAGGGGACGAAGATCGACTCCTCGGGCCCGAAGTTCATGTCTGATAGCAGGTACAGCAACGCCCCTTCGCGCAGGGCAGCGACGATGCCCTTGACGCCCTGATCGCGGTAAAACAGTTGCAGGTTGCCAAAGCGCCGCCGCCCGTCGTGCAACCACTGGTCCACTGCCTCGTTGCGCTGCGGCGTGTAGATGCTGACCATGGGTCGGCGGATCTGGTCGTTGATCGCCGTGCCCGCGGCATCGAGGCCGAAGAAATGCGGGGCGAAGATCACCGTTGGCGTATCGCCCTGCAGCTCCTCGACCGCGCCGATGATGCGCAGGCGCGGCCGCAGCACCTCAAGCTTGCCGTTCCAGAGCCAGGCCCGGTCGAACCAGGCCTGGGCAAAATGCACCACGCATTCGCGAGCCCAGCGCCGCCGTACGGCCAGGGGCTCCTGCGGAAAACACAGGGCCAGATTCGTCATGATCACCCGCCTGCGTGGTACCGCCAAGACATAAAGCACCCAACCCATCAACGTGCCCAGGCCCCTGATCCAGCTCAGGGGCAGGGGCGCGATCAGGCGCATGAACAGGACACCCGGGTGCTGCATCAAAGTTTCTCCTGACGCGGTTGCTTGTAGCGGGCGTAACCCCAGAGGTACTGCCGGGGGCAACTGGCGATCACCTGCTCCATGGCCTGGTTGATCACCTTTGCGGCGGCTTGCGGGTCAGGCGGCAGCTCTGTGTCCAGGGGCTGCACGTGCACGGTGTAGCCACGCCCCCAGGACAAACGTTCACCCCAGGCCAGCAACACGGCGGCGCCCGTTTGCTGCGCCAGGCGGGCCGACAGGGTCATGGTGTAGGCCTCGCGACCAAAAAATGGCGCCCAGACGCCCAGACCCTGCGGCGGCACCTGGTCTGGCAACAGACCCACCGACTGGCCCAGGCGCAATGACTTGATCAGCTGTTTCACACCCGCCAGGGTGGTGGGCGCCGCCATCAGGCCCGGCCTGGCGCGCGCCGAAGCCACCAGGGCGCGCAGACGCGGCTGGCGTGAGGGCCGGAACAAGACCGTGATGGGCTGGCGGGCGCCAAAGCGGGCCGCGTAAGCCTGCGCCGTGATCTCGAAACTGCCGAGATGTGGCGTCAGGAACACGATGCCACGGCCCTGCGCCAACGCCTGCGCGATATGCTGGTCCCCATCCCAGATGACCTTCGCAGGCCGCCCAAACCACAAACGCGGCAATTCGGCGACCAGGCAGCCGGCCTGACCGACAGCGCCACGACAATGTCGCCAATCCTGACCGGCTTGCCGCACGTTCGCAGCAAAACGCCGACGATAGGTCGGAGACAGGGCAAACACCAGCCACCCCAGGCCCCAGCCGATGCCGTGCAACAACCACAGGGGCAGCCAGGACAGGATGCGAAAAAGGACCATCATTCGGATAAAATGCGGGCGTCGCCGAGTTACGGAACTACTTGCAGGGCGACAAGCACAGGCCGCCACCCCGAAAGGGAACGATTGTGCCGTCATTCATGACTTATCTGCTAAAGCGTTCGCCGAAGCTCCCAGCCCAGGCAACGCGCCTGACAAACAATTTTGGAGTTTATTCAATGGCGAACGACTATCTCTTCACTTCCGAGTCCGTTTCCGAAGGCCATCCCGACAAGGTCTCCGACCAGGTCTCCGATGCCATCCTGGACGCGATCTTCAAGCAGGATCCGCGCAGCCGCGTGGCTGCCGAAACCCTGTGCAACACCGGCCTGGTAGTGCTGGCCGGCGAGATCACGACCAACGCACACGTGGACTACATCCAGGTGGCGCGCGACACCATCAAGCGCATCGGCTACGACAACACCGAATACGGCATCGACTACAAGGGCTGTGCCGTGCTCGTGGCCTATGACAAGCAGTCCAACGACATCGCCCAGGGTGTGGACCACGCCAGTGACGACCACCTGAACATCGGTGCCGGCGACCAGGGCCTGATGTTCGGCTATGCCTGCGACGAAACCCCCGCGCTGATGCCCGCGCCCATCCACTACGCGCACCGCCTTGTGGAGCGCCAGGCCCAGTTGCGCAAGGATGGCCGCCTGCCCTTCCTGCGCCCGGACGCCAAGAGCCAGGTCACCATGCGTTATGTGGACGGCAAGCCCCACAGCATCGACACCGTGGTGCTGTCCACCCAGCACAGCCCTGACCAGAGCGAGACCGCCACCAAGCTCAAGGCCAGCTTCTACGAAGCCGTGATCGAAGAGATCATCAAGCCCGTGCTGCCCAAGGAATGGCTCAAGGACACCAAATACCTGGTCAACCCCACCGGCCGTTTCGTCGTCGGCGGCCCGCAGGGTGATTGTGGCCTGACCGGTCGCAAGATCATCGTTGACACCTACGGCGGCGCCTGCCCGCATGGTGGTGGCGCTTTCTCGGGCAAGGACCCGTCCAAGGTGGACCGCTCCGCCGCCTATGCCACGCGTTATGTCGCCAAGAACATTGTGGCTGCCGGCCTGGCCAAGAAGTGCCAGATCCAGGTGGCTTACGCCATCGGTGTGGCCAAGCCCATGAACATCACGGTCAACACCCACGGCACCGGTGTCATCTCCGACGAGAAGATCGCCGCCCTGGTGTCCGAGCACTTCGACCTGCGTCCCAAGGGCATCATCCTGATGCTGGACCTGCTGCGCCCGATCTACGAGAAGTCGGCCGCCTACGGCCACTTCGGTCGCGAAGAGCCCGAGTTCACCTGGGAACGCACCGACAAGGCTGCCACCCTGCGTGCCGCTGCCGGGCTGAAGTAAGGCAAGAGGAAACGCACCGCATGAAACTGCAGACACAACGCTGGATCGATCGCTGGGTCGGCCAGCTTCTGTGCTCTGCGGTTTCCCTGTGGGCGCGGCTGCTGGGCACGCGCGCACCGAAGGTCGATCGCCAGCAGGCGCCGCGCCACATCCTCGTCATCCTGCTGTCCGAGATGGGCAGCATCGTGCTGGCTGGCCCCATGTTCAAGGCGCTGCGCGAGCGCTACCCGACGGCCACTGTGCATGTGCTGCAGTTGAAGAAGAACCAGCAGGTTTCGCGCATGCTGCGCCTGACGGAAGACGCCCACCTGCACGGCATCGACGACAGTTCGGGCTACACGCTGGTACGCGACATCCTGCGGGTCAGCCTGGCCATGCGCCGCCTGCCGCTGGACGTCGTGATCGACTGCGAACTGTTCTCGCGCATCAGCAGCCTGCTCTGCTACCTCACTGGCGCACCGCGTCGGGCCGGTTTCACGCCGCACACACAGGAAGGCCTGTACCGCGGCAGCTACATCAATTGCGCGATCCCCTACAACCCTTACCAGCACATCAGCAAGCAGTTCCTTTCGCTGGTCGACGCGCTGGAAGGGGAGGGCGCCCCGCGCAACAAGGCGGCGCCGATCCGCGAACTGCCGACCGAGACAGGTCTGTCGGTCCCTTTCACGCCCGAGGAACTGCAGGCCTACCGTGCCCAGGTGCTGCGTGACCACCCCGCGCTGTCCGGCCGCAAGATCGTGCTCATGTATCCCGGTGGCGGCATCCTGCCGGAGCGGGCCTGGCCGATAGAACACTACGCCCGCGTGGCCCGCGGCCTGATCGACGCCGGCCATGCGGTGGGCCTGATCGGACTCAAGGAAGACGCCGCACTGGCCGCCGAACTTCAGCAACGCGTGGGCAGCGAACTCTGCCTCGCCTTCACCGGCTACACGCGCAGCCTGCGCGAGCTGTTGATGCTCTTCCATGCCAGCCACCTGCTGCTGGCCAATGACGGCGGCCCGGGCCATTTCGCCAGCCTCACGCCCATCCGCACGATGATGTTCTTCGGCCCCGAGACGGGCAAACTCTACGGTCCGCTTCCTGGCAGCTATGGCCCCAGGGCCACGGTCTACGAATCAGGCATCGCCTGCTCACCCTGCCTCTCGGCCTACAACCACCGTCTCACTTTCTGCGATGGCGATAACCAGTGCCTCAAACGCATCGCCCCCGACCCGGTGCTGGCCGATGCCCTGTTGGCCCTGCGCCAGGAACCTGCTGCTGCATGAACAACCTTTCCCTGCGCGAACGAATCTGGCAACTGATCGACTGGCTGCACGGTTTCCGTTATGTCCGCTTCGGCATGGTCGGTGCCAGCGGTACCGTGGTCAATCTGGCCGTGCTGTACGTCGCCCATGAGTTCCTCTTCCGCTCGATCGAACCGGTCGGCAGCAAGCCCTACTTCTCGCTGGCCCTGGCCATTGCCGTGGCCACGGTCAACAACTTCACCTGGAACCGGCTGTGGACCTGGTCAGACCGCCTGCACGCCACGGCGGTCGAGGAAGGCCAGCGCCTGAGCAAGCGCAGCCTGCTGGCCCAGGTGGGCCAGTACGCCATGGCCTCCTGGTTGGGCATCCTGCTGCAGTACGCGCTCACGCTGTGGCTGACGCACATGGGCATGCACTACCTGCTGGCCAACGTCATCTCTATCGTGATCGCCAGCGTCAGCAACTTCATTGCCAACGACCGCTGGACCTTCCGCCACAAGCGCGCGCCATAATGCCGGCGACGACCCTCACCTGCAGGGTCAGGTGATGCGCATGCAAGCTTCCGGCATTTCTTCCGACAAAAATCCCACGGCATTCTGGCTGGCCCTGTTGCTGCTGGCCGCCTTCGTCTACGCCTTCGGCCTGGACGGGCAGTACGTCCCCAGCAATGGCGACGAGATGGTCTATGTGCACATTGCGCGCGAGACCGCGGCCACGGGCCAGTGGCTTCCCCTGGCCTCGGAATTGGTCGATACCCGCAACACCAAACCCCCCATGCTCTTCTGGCAGGCCATGGTGGCTGGTGACTGGGGCGAGCACTGGAGCATGGCCGCGCTACGCACACCCAGCCTGCTCTACCTGCTGCTGGTCAGCGGCGCCATCGTGTTATGCCTGCGCGCCGTCACCCAGCGCTGGCGCGAGGGACTCATGGCGGCCTGCATCTTCCTCGCCTTCCTGAGCACCTTTCGCTACGGTCGACCCTACCTCACGAGTGCGCCCGAGACCTTCTGGTTCAGCCTGCCGCTGTTTGCGCTGCTCTGGCAGCGGGCGCGCCTGCCGGCGGCTGGTCCTGGCTGGCTGGCACACCTCCTCTTCGGTCTGTGCCTGGGCCTCGGCCTGGCCTACAAATCCTTCGCTCTGATCGCCCCGGCCGGCGCGGCCTGGTGGCTGGCCCTGGTGGCCAGCGAATCGCATCTGAGCTGGCGGGCCGTCTGGCAGCACATGCTAAAGACCGGCGTCAGCGCAGCACTCGCCCTGGCGGTGTTTGGCCTCTGGTTCGTGCTCGATCCCGATCCACAGGCTGTCTGGCGCGAGTTCATCGTCGGCGAGAACGCAGCCAAGTTTTCCGACGCACGCGGCTGGTGGCAGGAGGCCTTCTCTCTCAGCGGCTCCAGCATCTGGTCGCAATTGCTGGCGTATGCAGTCAACGCCGGCCTGCTGTTCTTCGTCATCCCCGGCCTGGCCTGGCTGGGCCTCAAACGACTGCCGCATGGGCGCAAGCTGTGGCCACTGCAGCCGCATCAGGCCATCCTGCTGGCCTGGGCCCTGGTGTGGTTGCTGGTCTTCCTGTTTCCGAGCCAGCGCTCGGCACGCTACGTGATCCCGGCCATGCCGGCCGTGGCCATGCTGCTGGCCCTGCACTGGCGCGATATTGCGCGCGCCTGGTTCCTGCCCACGCTGCTGATTTCCGGTGTGGTGCTGCTCATGATCGCGCGCATTGCCTGGATCGGTCACACGTTGGGCCTTTCTTCCACACTGGAACTGGGGCTGC
Organism: Hylemonella sp. GW821-FHT10B10; assembly: GCF_059415585.1. Taxonomy (NCBI): domain Bacteria; kingdom Pseudomonadati; phylum Pseudomonadota; class Betaproteobacteria; order Burkholderiales; family Comamonadaceae; genus Hylemonella; species Hylemonella sp. GW821-FHT10B10. The sequence continues at coordinate 691,478 of NZ_JBWKNN010000002.1, forward strand.
CCCTGCTGGTGGTGATCGCTGGTACCGTGGTCATCATGGCCGGGCTCTGGCGCCCGGCCTGGAGTCGCAACGCGGCCCTGCTGGTCAGCCTGCTGGTCTATGCCGCCTTCAATCTGAGTGTCTCACCCATGGATGGCCCTGCAGGTCGCTACGACGCGCAGACCGTGGCCTCCACGCCTCAAGGCAAGATCGCCGTGCCCAACGGTTTCAACAGCCAGTTCGAGCGCTTCCAGTTCCTGCTGCCCGGCCCGCACCATTTCCTGCCTTACGAAACCGGCGCACGCGCCATGGCACGTCGGGCCGAGGGCGTGGCGCCACCGACACCGGCTGAAGAGCTTCGGGAATTGCTGACCGCGCACGCAGCCGTGGTCTGGATCCAGTCCGAGCCGGCACAAACCGCGCCGCCCTGCCTGCCGGGTTGCCGCGTGCTGGGTGAGCGCTGGCTACTGACCAGCCGGCATCTGCCCGGCGAGGTGCGACTGGACAACCTCTGGTACCCGCAGCAATGGCTGTACCGGCGTGAATGGCTGCTGGTGCGCGATCAGCCCTGAGCGCGACGCCAACGGCGCTGCAACCAGTCCGCCTGCAACAACAGCCACAACCACGGATCTAGCAAGGCATCCCAGACATTGCCGGTGGGCAGGCGCAGCAGGACAAAAAGTGTCAGCACTGAAACGAGCAGGATCGAAGGCTGGGTCACGCCATGCCATAGCCAGGGCAGCAGGCACAACAACACCAGCACCCCGAAGGTGAGCGGCGCAAAGCCCAGGCTGTAAAGGCTCAAGGGCCAGAGCGCAAAAGCGTCCAGCAGCAACACCCATCCCAGCAGCACAGGTGCGAGCGCCCAGCGTCGCAGATCCGCCAATGGCAGGGGCGTCGGCAGTTGGGGACGGTAGTACGACAACAGGTACCAGGCCGACAGCAACACCAGCAACAGACTGGGCACACGAAACGCCAGCCCCAGCCAGTACGCAGGCGACAGAGGTCCGGGCCACAGGCACCAGAGCAGGAGCAGCGGCGGCAGGCCGCGCTGCCATGCCGACCGGCTACCGCTGCAGCGAAGACACCATAGAGAGAAGCCAGCCAGTACCAGGCCCCAGCCCAGCACGCGATAAACGCCCACCCATCCGACATGTGGCAACAAGGGCGTCTGCGTTGAGAGCAGGGTGTTCAGGACTTCCATCTTGTTGTGATCTCAGCGTGTGGTCGGCAAGGGCATGAAGCGTTGCCAGGCGATGCCGCGACGCTCTTCGGTGTAGCTGATCCACAGGCTGCCATCCACCCAGGCCATGGAGGGGTAGGAGAACTCGCTACGTCCCTCCCCCTGTGCCAACACCTCCAGTTGGGTCCAGTGCAGCGCATCGTTGGACTGGCTCAGCACCAGCTGGGCACGCGACTCGGCGCGAGGATTGTGAGCGAGAAACATCAGACCAGGTTGCAAGCTCAGCCCGGCTACCGAGGCGTCGGGATTGGGCATGTCCAGGTCGGGCAGGTCTTCCCAGTTCCGGCCGGCGTCATGGCTGATCACCGCGCGCAGTTGCCGCTGCGCCCGGTTGTCACGCAGCAAGGCCACCCATTCGGTTTCGCTGCGCGGCAAGAGCGTGGGCTGCAGCAGATCACCCCGCTGCGACATGCGCATCATGCCGCGAAACTCGCCGGCCGCATCGAAGCGCAGGGCCACAGGGTATTTGATGCCGAGTTCGAAGTAGGCCGGCAATATCATGCCGCCATCGGCCAGCGGCAAGGGCATGGCACGCACCAGATGACTCGTGTTCCAGAGCCAGGACAGGGGCAGCACACCCAGAGGATGGAAAGCCGCCTGCGGCGTGTCCTGGCGCAGGTGCAGGATGCGGCCAGCCGCCCATCCCCCAAGGCCCGTGGCCACGACAAAAAGATGCGTACGACCTTGCCCGTCGCGCCAGGCCACGGGATTGCCCAGGCGGCGCAATCCGAAGCCCAGGACAGCGGCAGCACGATGGCGGTTGACCACATAGGTGGCCGGTGTCCACTGCTGGGTCGCCCGGTCGAACTGGGAAGACGCAATCTGTACGTCGGGACCACTTTCGCGCGAGCCCGCAAACCAGTAGGCTTGCAAAGCCTCGGCATGCCCCGGCGGCATGGCCAGCAGAGTGCTGGCATGGGCGGCGGCGGCATCAGCTGGCATCGGTATGCGACCGGCGGCCTGCAGCACCAGCGGGCCGGTGGCTGCAGCTGTTCCGGAGGGCCATGCAGCCTTGGGCGCCACGGGCTCAGGCGCCCGCAACCAGCACTCCACGACCGTCAGTAGCAGGCACAGGCCCAGACCGGTCCAGCAACGCCAGGCGGTCGAACGATGCAGGCAGGAAAAAGACAGTCGGGACACGATGAAGCCTGGTGCGTGAAAGAGTGCGCGCTCGTTGCGCAAAGGCAGAGTTTAGCGAGCAGAAGTGCAGGCTATCATGACACGAGAACTTTCATTGCCGGGACCTACGTGCCATGCCGATCCGACATACGCTAATCGTGACTTTCCTGCTGGTGCTGCTCCTGCCCCAGAGCTGGGCCCAGACCCGAAACGATGCAGCGCCCGCAACAGCAGCCCCCGTGATCGATGTCAGCCAACCGCCGCCGCCGACCATCGCCGATCTGGTGCTGCTGTTGCGCAGCTACAAGCCGGACGAGCAACGTGTCAGTGAATTGCGTGTTCTGCTCGAGCAGCCCGTGCCCAGCGAGGGCTCGCCTGCCGATCTGGCACGGGCCTGGCATAAAAAGGCTTTGATCGCTGAAGAATTGCAGCAAATCGAAAAACGCACCGAATACCTGGAAAAGGCCCTGCCCTATGCACGGCAGGCTGGCCTGGAAGAGCTGGCATTGGGCGGCCTTCAGCGCCTGCGGTTTGAATACGCCACCAGCCTGTGGTACTCCAAAAGCGTCGCGGCCTCGCAGGACAGCACCCTCGAACTCGCCACCGAACTCGAAAAAAGCTCACGGCTTCCTGGACTCCTTCTCACGATCTATTTCCATGTCATCACCAATTACGTCCACTTGGGTGATCTAGACAGCGCCCGGCTGGCCTTGGCCAAAGCTGACGCGCTGTACCGCGACCTGGCCCGTCGCCCACCGCTCGCCATGCGCCTGCCACACTGGTCCAGCCTGCTCGAAACTGCGCGGGGCTTCCTGCGCGCGCGCGAGGGGAAACTCGATGATGCGGAACGCGCTTTTCTGGCCGCTATCCGTCAAGGCGAGCGAAACGCAGAGTTCAACGAAGTCAACCAGAGGCGGTTGCCCTTTGAGATTCCTATGGACCGGATCCAGATGCGTAACAACTCGACGCGTCTTTTCCTGGCCAATATGCTGATCCAGCAGCAACGCCTGAACGAGGCGGAGGTTCTGCTGCGCGAGATTCTCAAAAGTTCGCTGGCGCTCAATGGCCGCGACTCCTTCATCACCGGGCGCGCCCTGTGGACCTTGTCGCTGGTCTTCACCAATCGCGGTCGTTTTGCGGAAGCCGTCGTGCTCGCCGAATGGGCTGACCGCGCCTTGAAAGAAGCCGGCTTTTCCGAGACCAGTCCAGCCCGGCTCAACGGGCGCATCATCCTGGCCAATGCATTGACGGCCACGGGCAGAGCCGACCAGGCCGTCACCCTGTACGACGCCATACGCGCCAAGGTCAGTGACGACAGCCGACTGGAAGAAGGCTTCGGGCAGGGCTCTCTGCTATCCATCCGCGCCTACATCCTGGTGGGGCGCCTGTCCGACGCGCTGCACGACGGCGACGCCCTGGTGCGCCACAGCACCCAGCACTTCGGTGCGGGCCACTACAACACCGCCGAGGCCCGCGCCT